>NZ_SOEB01000080.1 GCF_004365965.1 Rhodovulum visakhapatnamense | reverse complement strand
ATCGCCGCCGCCGTCGCGTTGATCGCCCCCTGGGAGGGCCTGCGCACCGCGTCCTATCAGGACATCGTGGGCGTCTGGACGATCTGCTACGGCGAGACCCTGGGCGTCGGGCCCGGCCAGACCGCCACGCCGGAAGAGTGCCGGGGGCAGCTCGCCCGTCGAGCCGCGCAGTTCGAGGCCACGATCCGCCCCTGTCTGCCCGAGGTCCTGCCGGTCGAGACCCGCGCCGCCTTCGTTTCGGCCGCCTACAATATCGGCTCCGGCGCCTTCTGCCGGTCGAGCATGTCGCGTCGCGCGCTCGCGGGCGATCTGCCCGGCGCCTGCGATGCGCTGACAATGTGGGTCAAGGCGGGCGGCCGAACCGTGCCGGGCCTCGTCAACCGCCGCACTGCGGAACGCGCGCTATGCCTCTCCGGCCTCGACTGATCCTCGCGGCGGCGCTCCTGCTGGCCGGGTGTGGCGGCTTACCGGTGCCCCTTGGCCCGAACGTCGCTGCCAATGTCCAGGCCGGGGCCGAGAACGTCCAGGGCCTGAAGGTCGAGAACGCCCCCAGCATCGTGCGGCCGAGAGCGCGGGAAATCCGCCAGGAGCAATCCGAGAACAGGGTCAGGGCGGATCGCGTCGAGACCGTCATCGTCAACGAAATCCCCGCCTGGATCGTCCTCGTCGCCCTGATCGGATGGATCGCCCCTTCGCCCCAAGAGATCGGGCGAAGGATCGGAGAGGCGATCAGGAGGGTAGGGTATTCACGAAAACTGTAACCAAAAAAGCGAATAGACGTACCAAGAACAACTTCAAATTAGGGTCTCGACTTTATCAAAGTGCATGACTTGGGAAGGGTCCACTAAACTCATCAAAGAACTAGAACTCGCACATTAGACCTCCGCAGGGACCAACCCCGGCGGGGGTCGCCCCATTGAACCGGCGCCGCCTTTCGATCTCACCAGTTCGCCTAAAATCATGGAGGCTCAAGCGCATTCTAGGTCGTGTTGACAAAAGGGATTCCGCTCGTGCGTAGGGCATGATTCAAGGTGGCATCTGCGATGGAGACCAGCTTGGCACGAGATCTTATGT
>NZ_SOEB01000079.1 GCF_004365965.1 Rhodovulum visakhapatnamense | reverse complement strand
CTTGTTTTAGAATGACCCCAGCTCTCACACAGTTTGCGGGGGTTGCCGGCCGGGCAGATCAACCCGGTCGGCAGCGGGGGACGGATCGATCTGGAGATGGTCGAATTGGGCCGATCAGAAGTGGGATCACCCCTGCAGTTTCGCACGTCCTGAACGGATACCTGGGGAAGGTCACCGCACCTTGCCCCGCATAACAAGATAAGGAAGACGAAGTTGAACGATACGGTAGGGATCGACATTTCGAAGGCAACACTCGACGCATTCCGTGTGTCGGACGGGCGGCGAGAGCAGTTTTACAACGATGCCGCCGGTCTCAAGAAGCTGAAGAAGTGGCTTGGAAAAACACCTGTCCGGGTGATTTACGAGCCGACTGGTCCCTACCATCGGGACCTTGAACAAGCCTTGGCATCCACAAGCCATGGCCTGGTGAAAGTGAACCCCACGCGGGCACGTCGGTTTGCGCAGGCGACCGGCCAAACCGCCAAAACCGATAGGGTTGATGCCGAGCTCCTCGCGCGGATGGGTGCAGTGCTGAACCTCGAAGCAAGCCCGGCCCGGTCGGAGACCCTCATGGAAATCAAGGAGCTGCACGTTGCACGTGTCGGCCTGATCAAGGATCGGACAGCGTGCCGGAACCGGTTAGGCACGGCTCGATGCAAGGTGATCATCTCGCAGCTGAACGCGCGCTACCGCCAGATCAAGGCACAGATCGCCCAGATCGATGCAGAACTGGTGCGCTACGTCAAAGCCGATCCAGAGCTTGCGCGCCGTTACGAGATCCTTCTTTCCATTCCCGGGATCGGCCAGGTCGCAGCCATCGCGCTGATCGTCGAGATGCCTGAACTTGGCAGCATGAACGCCAAGGAGGTCGCCAGCCTTGCGGGACTAGCCCCGATCACCCGGCAGTCCGGAATGTGGAAAGGCAAGGCCCGGATCAGCGGTGGTCGTCAAACAATCCGCACGATGCTGTTCATGCCTGCGCTGATCGCGACCAGGTTCAATGCGCCGTTGCGCCAGATCCACGAAGCCCTCATCGGCGCCGGAAAGCCTTGGAAGGTCTCGATAACCGCGGTGATGCGCAAGCTCGTCATCCTTGCCAACGCGCTTGTGCGCGACGACCGCATCTGGGCTGAAGCTCGTGCTTGAACATAACGGATACTTCT
>NZ_SOEB01000078.1 GCF_004365965.1 Rhodovulum visakhapatnamense | reverse complement strand
CTCGCGGGGCGAGCGCATTTTCAGCCCTGAGTGCGGGTGGTTTTCGTTGTAGTCCTCGATCCAGCCCCCGATCAATCCGAGAACGGCCTGAGCATCCGGCAACGGTGTTACCTGGACGTAGTCGCGCTTCAGCGTCTTCACGAAAGCTTCCGAGATGCCATTGCTTTGCGGGCTCTGAACCGGTGTGAAGCAGGACTTCAGGCCGAGTTGGCGTGCGAAGATCTGTGTGTCCTTCGCGATGTAGGGCGAGCCGTTGTCGGATAGCATCTCGATGACCGACGGCGCAGGGTAACTGCCAAAGCGGCGCTCCACGGCCTCGAGCATGATGTCACGGATGTCGGAGCCGCTGATCCCGGCATTTACCACGGCGCGCCAGGCGATGATTTCGCGATCATGGGCATCGATAATGAACGCGCCGCGGACGACGTCCCCGTTCCAGCAGTTGAACTCGAACCCGTCCGAGCACCAGCGCAGGTTCGAGCGCATGACAATCACCTTGCCGTCGTGAACATGCTCGGGACGCTCGGAGTATTCCCGCGCCAGCAGCAGGTTATGGGCCTGCATGATCCGGTAGACCCGCTTGTGATTGACTGGCGCCAGGCCCTCAGAGCGCAACTGGCGGTTCAGGATCGCCGTGATCCGTCGATAGCCATAGGTCGGGCGCGCCGCCACCAGCGTCGTGATCAATGGCACCAGCGCCGCGTCTTGCGCTTTATGATAGCGCCGCCGCGGCTTCGTTCTCCCGTTCAGCCGGTCGATCAGGTGCGAGCGGGCCACCCCCAGGGTTTGAGCCACGACCTTCACCGGAAATCGTCCTTCAACGGCGACCGTGCGAGCAAGGTCGGTTTTTTTGTCCGTGACTTGTCCAGCGCCTCACGCAGGATCTCGGCTTCCAGCGTCTTGCGACCAAGCTGACGTTCAAGCTCGCGGATACGCTCCTCCAGCTGCCGGACGACCTTGTTGCTGGTGACGTCATCATCCTCGGACACCGCGACGCTCCCCCCTTCAAGCATGAGCCGTCGCCAACGATACAGCAGGTTGGGCGCGACGCCATTCCGACGCGCCACGACCGAGATGCTGGCACGGTCGTCCAGCGTCTCCTCCACGATCCGAAGCTTCTCGGAAGCAGTCCAGCGGCGGCGACGGCCACCATCCGTGATGATCTCTATCTCAGACATAAGCACGTGCTCAGGCATATGCCCAAGCCTCCATGGTCATGCCCAAGTGTCCGGTCGAAATGGGGGCCAGTTCA
>NZ_SOEB01000077.1 GCF_004365965.1 Rhodovulum visakhapatnamense | reverse complement strand
CTCATCCTCTATGGCGAACGCACCCTCGGCGGCACCATCGTCGCCCGCTCGACCACCGAGGCCGGGGGCAAGCCGCATCGGCGCTATCATTCCGTGATGCCGCTCGCCTGCCACGAGATCGACGGCGCGGTTGAGGTCTGGCTGGGCGAGACGAAGGTCTGGACCGAGGCGCAATACACCGCAGACGCAGCCGCAGGCACGGGAAACCCGTACTATTGGGGCCAGATCGACAGCGACTACAAAGGGCGCTTCTATCTCAAGGTCTACAATGGGTCCGACGATCAGGTCGCGGACGCGGAATACGTTGCTGCGGCCTCGGAGTGGACGGCCGATCACCGGGGCCGTGGCGTTGCGTGGGTCTATTTTGCGGCGAACTACGACCGCGACCTCTTCCCCAGCGGGGCGCCGCAGGTCCGGGTTCGTGCCCGCGGCAAGCGCGTTTACGATCCGCGCGAGTGGACCTCGACCCCGCTCGCCTCGGCCAGGGCCCTCCGCCCGATTTCGCTCTGGGCGGGTTATGACGGCGGCGCCATCGGCCGGACCTCGGGGGCGAGCTATCCGCAGGGCGAATCCGACGCCGCCTGGACCGGCGGCCCCATCGCCGCGCGGTTCCACTTCGGGCACCGCTATCCCGGCGGGCTCACCCCCGAGGCCGGGCTGAGCCCGGATCTGACCGCGCAGGACGGCGACACGCTCGATTACACGAGGATGGCGCTCGACGCGGATCTCTTCGCGGCCTTCGATGTCGCCTTTCCGGCCGACCCCGAGGGCGTGATCTGGGAACAGGGCGGCTCGGGCTATGGCGCCTATCTGGGGGTGACCGGCGGCGATCTCGTCTTTCGCGCCGGATCGGGCGAGGTCGCGGGCGAGGACCTGGCCCGGGCGAGCCTGCCGGTCGCGGAGCTCGCCGGGCGGCGCGGCACGATCTATGTCGAGATCGACATCGCGGCGGGCGCGGTCGCGCTCTGGTTCCGCGGGCGGCGTTATTCGACGAACCCGGCGCTGTGCCTGCGCGACTACGCCCTGACGCCCTAGCTCTTTGGCGGCATCGGCAGGACCGAGGCTGATCTCGACGAGGCCGCCCTCGTGGCGCTGGCCAATGCCGCCGAGGAACCGGTGCCGCTGGCCACGGGCGGCAGCCAGCCGCGCTACGCCTTCAACGGCGTGCTCGACACCGAGGCGGCTCCGCGCGAGAACCTCGATGCGCTCTCCTCCGCCTGGGGCGGCTGGTGGGCCTGCGAACGCGGGCGGCTGACGCTGGGCGGCGCAGTCTGGGAAGAGCCCGAGCTGACCATCACCGAGGACATGCTGGTCGCGGGGATCCGGGTGATCGCGCGCCGCCCCTTCGAGGAGCAGTTCAACACCGTCAAGGCGCAGTTCGCCGATGCGACGGCCGAGCATGTGGTGACCGACCTGCCGGTGCTGGCCTCCGAGACCTACCGCGCCGCCGATCATGGCGAGCGGCTGGTGCGCGATCTGGGCGAGCTGCCGGGCGAGACCGGGCATGCGCGCGGCCA
>NZ_SOEB01000076.1 GCF_004365965.1 Rhodovulum visakhapatnamense | reverse complement strand
GACCTTCGCGTGCGGGACCGGGAAAGGCATGTCATGGCGGGCAAGCGGACAGACGGCGGGCAGGACAGGGCAGAACAGCTGCCTGTCCCGCCGCCGGCCCCCGCGCTGATCGCGCTGGCGCGGCTTCTGGCGAGACAAGCTGCGCGCGAGGCGCGCGCGTGCCATACTGACGCAAGCTGACGGAGGTGAGCATGACGACTCGGACGGCGGCGCCGCGCGCGGCGATCTACGCGCGCTATTCGACGGATCTTCAGTCGGCGGCCTCGATCCCGGATCAGGTGCGGCTGTGCCGACGGCTTTGCGAGGAGCGCGGCTGGACAGTAGCCGAAGTTTTCGCGGACAAGGCGATGAGCGGGGCCTCGCAGCTGCGCCCCGATTTTCAACGCATGCAGCAGGCGGCGATGCGCGGCAGCTTTGACGTGATCGTCGCCGAGGCGCTCGACCGGCTGAGCCGAGACCAGGAGCATATCGCAGGGCTGCACAAGCGGATGCGCTATCTCGGCGTGGAGATCGTCACCAAAGCCGAGGGCGAGATCAGCGAGATGCATATCGGGCTTGGCGGCACGATGTCGGCGCTGTTCCTGCGCAACCTGGCCGAGAAGACGCATCGGGGCCTTGAGGGCCGCGTCAGGGCGGGCAAATCGGCGGGCGGGATCAGCTATGGCTACCGTCTGGACCGCCAGCCGCTGCCGGACGGGTCGTTCACGACCGGAGACCGGGTGATCGACGCGGCGGAGGCCGTGATCATTCGGCGGATTTTCATGGAATATGATCGGGGGCGCAGCGCGCGAACCATCGCGACGGGCCTGAACCGGGATGGCATTCCGGCCCCGCGTTCGGGCGGCAAGGGCAAGGGCACCTGGTCCTTTTCGACGATCTCCGGGAACTGGAAGCGCGGCACGGGCATTCTCAACAACGAACTCTACATCGGCAAGCTGGTGTGGAACCGGCAGCGCTTCGTCAAAGACCCCGATACCGGCAAACGTCAGGCACGGCCGAACCCGCCCGAGGCCTGGATCACCGAAGACACCCCGGCCTTGCGCATCATCGCAGACGACCTCTGGTCTCGGGTCAAACAGCGTCAGGGCGCAATCCGCGAAGATATCCTGAGCGAACGGGCCGCCGATCCCGACGCCCCCCAAATCGAGCGTGGCCATCGCCCGCGCTATCTGCTGTCGGGGCTTCTGACCTGCGGCTGCTGCGGCTCGGGCTATATCATGATCAGTGACAGCCGCCTGGGCTGTGCCGCGGCCCGGAACTCCGGGACCTGCACCAATCGCAAGACCATCAAGCGGCTCGATGTGGAAGCGCGTGTACTTGACGGGCTGAAGACACAGCTGATGCATCCTGACCTGGTGGCGGAGTTCATCGCGGAGTTTCACCGGGAGATGGAGAAGGATCGGCTCGAGGCCGAGGCCGGACGGGTCGAGGCGGAACGGGCTCTGTCGAAAGTGACGAAGGAGATCGACAACATCGTTACTGCGATCACGGAAGGCATGTTTCATCCGAGCATGAAGGCAAAGATGGATGCGCTGGAGGCGCAGAAGGCGGCGTTTGAAGCAAAACTGACCGCCCTGCCCGCGCGGAGCCCGGTGGTCCTGCACCCGGGGCTGGCGGATGTTTACGCGGCGAAGGTTTCGGATCTGGCGGCTGCGCTGAACGATCCGGCAAGCCGGCCGGAGGCGGTGGAGATCCTGCGCGGTCTGATCGAGA
>NZ_SOEB01000075.1 GCF_004365965.1 Rhodovulum visakhapatnamense | reverse complement strand
CCCACATTCTCCAAGTAAGTCGCTGATTTCGCTGTCGTAATCGTGATATTTCGCATATAAATCATGGCGTTGACGGCTGCGAGGGGCGCGTTTCATGGATCACCTGGAGGGTGCGGGCTTGGCGCGGGGAGATCGGGTTGATTTCGACCGCCGTGTGCGTCTGGAGTTCCGTGGTGCGCAGATCAGTTCAGACGGTGGCCTGCTGGTGATGCGCGAGCTTGATGACGTGCTCGGCCTGTCCAATCTGGCGTCGGAGGCGCTGCGAGACAGCCGCACCGGGAAGAACACGCTCCATCGGCTTGACGGATTGTTCCGGCAATCGGTGTTCGGACGACTGGCCGGATACGAGGATGTGAACGATGCCGACCGCTTGGCCCTCGATCCCGTGATGCGTCAGGTCGTTGGCGGCAGGGCCGTTGGGGCGCAAGCTGCTTCGGCATCGCAGATGGGACGGTTCGAGACCGAGACGCTGGCTCTGGCCGCGAACCGGGCGGCGCTGGCCGATCTGAACGGCCAATGGATCGACCGGTTTCATGACCGCAACGGGTTGAAATACATCGTGCTGGACATGGACAGCTCGGTCAGCCCCACCCACGGCGATCAGGAAGGTGCTGCCTGGAACGGGCATTTCGACTGCACCTGCTATCACCCCATCTTCTTGTTCAACCAGTTTGGCATGCTGGAGCGCTGCGCCCTGCGTAACGGCAATGTCCACAGCGCCGATGGCTGGCGGGATGTCCTTGATCCCGTCATTGCCCGATATGCTGGCCGCGACCTTGGTGGACGCTTCTTCCGGGCCGACGCTGCCTACGCGATCCCCGCGATCTATATGCGGCTGGAAGAAGCCAGGTTCTTCTACGCCATCCGTCTGCCCGCCAACGCCGTCTTGCGCGAGAAGATCGCGCATCGGCTGACACGGCCCGTGGGACGGCCTTCGCTGACCAAGGTCAAACGGTTCTTCGAGGACTTCGAGTATCAGGCGGCGTCCTGGGACAAGCCGCGCCGCGTCATCGCCAAGATCGAATGGCATCCGGGCGAGCTGTTCCCCAAAGTCGGCTTCATCGTCACCAACCTGCCGATGGAGCCAGACTGGGTGGTGAGGTTCTACAACCAGCGCGGCACCGCAGAGCAGCACATCAAGGAAGGCAAATATGCCTTTCGCTGGACGCGGCTGTCATGCCGGAAGTTCCGGCACAACGAGGTGCGGCTGCAACTGCACGCGCTGGCCTACAACCTGGCAACCTTCCTGCGCTGCATCGAACTGCCCGAGGCCATGGCGGACTGGTCGTTGACCAGCCTGCAACTCAAGCTGATCAAGATCGGCGCCCGCGTCGTCCGCCACGCCCGCGCCATTACCTTCCAGTTGGCCGAGGTCGCCGTCACCGGCCCGATGGTGCGGGCCGTCCTTGTCGCCATCCGCCGTCTTCGAACGCCTCCGTCATGCGCATGACCACGATCCATGCCCAAGCTGAACGAAAGCGGCAGGACAGGTCCGTCTGCCGCGCGGAAAAGCGGCTCTGCCGGGCCAGAATGCTGCGGGTTCGAGGCTTGATCCACCCGAGTTCGGCCGTTTGCGCGACGACAGACACCGCTCGGGGCGAAAAACGCTTGCCCAGCGAGCAAAATCAGGCGATCTTGAAGTCAAGCGGCAGGCCACTTGGGGAATGTCGGGCAGGATGCGGTAGTCTGCTGTCTGATCATGTTAGCATCGCCCTGCCTGACATTCGTATAAGCTGCGCGAGGTTAACCGATCCCAATGCTTGACAAGAAGCATCTATTTTTTTGTTAGCTCACTCCGAATATCATCAATTTTTTGCTCTATCGAATTACAAGCGAATAGCAAAATAGAAATGATTACGGCTAGGGAGCCAAAAATTATCAGTGCATCCGCCAATACCTCTTGCCACGAAGACTGATGATATTTAATTACGATACCCCCCCCACTATTGCGGTCACATACCACCCGAAGCGCGTGTTCATCAAATCATCTAAGGCATTCAACATGTCATCAGGTCCGTTTTGGTAGAGAAAACAGTTTCGAACTATCCAGCTTTTTTTGTCTAGGCTCCAGACTCATTGAGTTTCACAGCCAGAACAGAACGGTTGCGGCGAGCATGATCGCGGAGAAGAACGTTTCCGGGCACCGGTCGTATCGCGTGGCGACGCGCCGCCAGTCCTTGAGGCGCCCGAACATGATCTCGATGCG
>NZ_SOEB01000074.1 GCF_004365965.1 Rhodovulum visakhapatnamense | reverse complement strand
GCTATGACAGATGCGCAAAGACCTTCCTCTCCGCCATAGCCCTCGCCGCAACCGTCATCTTCTGGCTTTGACGATCAATGAGTCTGGAGCCTAGGAACGGTTCAAGATATTGGCGGCCTGGCCGTGGTTCATCGACAGGCCATCCTTTGCGGTGACGACCTTGAAACCATGGCTTTGAAACACCTTCTTCAGGTCTTCGGTGCGCATGCTGCCCCAATTGTCGGGCAGGATGGCTCCCATGGAACCCAGGCCTGAAAACCCACCGGCCATGAACCCGACCATCTGGCCGCCTTTATAGACGGCAAGCTCGACAGGCTGCGCATCCTGTTTTGCCCGTTGCTCCGCCTGCCAGGCCTTGCCCTCGGCGGAGTCCATCCACGCCGCCTCCGCGTCGGATTTCGCCATCATGGCCATGAATTCGGGGGGGGCCTGGACGGGCGTGAGGCCCAGCTCTTCCGCGCTTCCCCCTCCAAATTTCTTGATATTCTCGCACAAGGTGGCCCGAGCGGCCTCGTGCTGCTCTGCGTGTTGCTTGAAAAACTGCGCAAGACTGGGTGAAGTTACGGGACCGATCATGGGATACTCCTCATTGACACGATAAGATGGTCCAGTCATGACGGCGGCCGGTTAATAGAAGATTGCGCCACGTGTCGCTGGGCTTCAGCGCTTTTTGTCCGCTTTCCGAAAGCTAGGAACGGTTCAAGATATTGGCGGCCTGGCCGTGGTTCATCGACAGGCCATCCTTTGCGGTGACGACCTTGAAACCATGGCTTTGAAACACCTTCTTCAGGTCTTCGGTGCGCATGCTGCCCCAATTGTCGGGCAGGATGGCTCCCATGGAACCCAGGCCTGAAAACCCGCCCGCCATGAACCCGACCATCTGGCCGCCTTTGTAGACGGCAAGCTCAACAGGCTGGGCATTCTGCTTTGCCAGTTGCTCCGCCTGCCAGGCCTTGCCCTCGGCGGATTCCATCCACTCCAAACGTGCATTGGATTCCGCCAGGATGGCCGTGAACTCATCGGAGCCCTTGGTGAGCTCGATGCCCAGCTCTTCCGGGGTTACCGGTCGAGCGTTCGCGAGCTTGAGCCTGAAATCGGCCTGAGTGGCAGTCTGCTGTTCCGTTTGTTCCTTGCGAACCGGCATCACGCTGGTCGCCGTTACGGGGCCGATCATGAGAGTCTCCTCATTGACACGACAGGGTGGTCCAGTCATGACGGCGGCCGGTTAATGGAAGATTGCGCCATCCACTATTGTGCGGTGCGATTTCGTCGCAACGTTGCGTTCTTCAGTTCGATGGGATTGAAACCTGCAATGCGGGGCGAGATCGGCGTTGCGGTTTTCTTGTAATTCCCTCGGAAACGGCGCGGCTATTGCGACGTGAGACGCGGCCCCGGAAACATTTTTCTTGACGGGATTCCAGCCCGGTTGACATAGTGCCGTCACCCAAGCTGCGCCCGGAGCGGATCCCCCGCTGCGGGCGTTCTGCGTTCCGGGAGGCCTCACCCATGACGATCCGCAAGCTCTGCGCGGCCTCTGGCTGCGACGACCTCGCTGTGCCCGGTGCGGCGCTTTGCGAAGAGCACGAGGCCGAACGGATCGAGCGGAACCGCGCGCGGCGGGCGAAGGTGAAGACGGCCGAAGAGATCCGGCGCCGCGCGAAGCTCTATGCCAGCCCGGCCTGGAAGACCGCGCGGGCGGCCTTCCTTGAGGTCCATCCGCTCTGCGCCGATTGCGCGGGGCTGGGACTGGTGACCCCGGCGACCGAGGTCGATCACATCGCCCGCCACGAGGGCGACCGCGCCCGGTTCTGGGACCGCTCGAACTGGCAGGCGCTCTGCAAGAGCTGCCACAGCCGCAAGACCGCCCGCGAGGTTCTCGGGTGCTAGACCTACCGGGGGGTGTCCAAAAATCGACGGCCCCCCTCGGGAACCGCGCATGGGAGCTTTCCTGTTGCGCGGGCCGAATTGGCAAAAAAAGCCCACGAACATAAGCCCCCGAGACAAAAACTGAGGGAGGTCCGATGCGCGGTCAGAAGCCGAAGCTCGACAATGTCGTGCCGATGAAGGCCGACCAGACGGCGCCCGTGCCCGCGGCGCCCGGGTGGATGAGCGCCGAGGGGCGCGATGTCTGGGACCGGCTCGCCCCGGTACTGGCGGCGAAGCGGCGGCTCGACCCGGCCTATGAGGATCCGTTTGCGATGTATTGCGAATCCGTGGCCGATGTCATCCGCTTCACCGGCGACATCGCGGCCTTCGGCAGCTGGTACGAGGTCGAGACCCGGAACGGGCGGCAGCAGAAGAAGCGCGCGGTCTGGGGCCAGCGCCAGGACGCCATTGCCACCATGAACCAGCTCGCCGCGCGGTTCGGCA
>NZ_SOEB01000073.1 GCF_004365965.1 Rhodovulum visakhapatnamense | reverse complement strand
GTAAACGGTGTCGCCACCCCACATTGCCGACGGGATCAGCCATTGCGAGTTGATACGCATCCAAAGAAAAGGAGTGCGTTTCGCAATGTTCGCAAAGAGTTCGTTCCTCACGGCGCTTGGTGTTGAAGTCTTCGCCTCGGGGCAGAGGCGCTGGCCGGATCATGTGAAGGCGCAGGCGGTGGCCGAGACCCTGGAGCCTGGGGCGACGGTGTCAGGTGTCGCCGCGCGCTACGAGATCATGCCGAGCCAGCTGACGGCGTGGCGGCGGCTGGCCAAGGATGGCAAGCTCGTGCTGCCTGCGGTCGAGATCGATGAGCCGGTTTTCGCACCTCTGGTCGTCCGGGATGAGACCACGACGGCCCCCGAGCCCGAGCGGCACCGCGCCGAGGCGCCAGTTAGGGTTGTCCGGGGTTCGGTCATCATCGAGCTCGCACAGGATGCGCCCGCGGCCCGGATTGCCGAGATAATCCACGCGCTGGAGGCGCATCCATGTTGATGCCCTCGCAGGGCGTGCGGATCCTGGTGGCGACACAGCCGGTGGACTTCCGGAAAGGCCATGACGGTCTCGCAGCGCTGGTCCAGTCGACGCTGGCCGAGGACCCATTTACCGGCACCGTCTTCGTCTTCCGCTCGAAGCGGGCCGACCGGTTGAAGATCCTGTTCTGGGACGGCAGTGGGCTCGTGATGGCCTACAAGCGGCTGGAAGAAAGCGCCTTCACCTGGCCGGCGATCCGCGACGGGGCCATGACCCTGAACCGCGCGCAATTCGAGGCCCTGTTTGCCGGCCTGGACTGGCGCCGGGTGCGGTCACTGGAGGTGCGTCGGCCGGCTGTGGCAGAGTGACTCGCCCCGACGAATGACGGGGCATCGGCGCATTTGGCGCGGTATGATCTGCGCATGTCCAGCGCCCCACCCATCGATCTGTCCGCGATCCCCGAAAGCCAGCGCGCCGCCGTGCTGGCGGTGCTGCAGGAGCGTGACGCGCTGAAGGACGCGAACCGGCGGCTCGAGCATCTCGTGGCCGAGCTGAACCATGTCGTGCATGGCAAGCGGTCCGAGAAGCTGAGCGATGATGACCGACAGCTGGCCTTCGAGGACCTGGAAACCGCCGTCGCCGAGGTCGAGACCCGCAAGGAGCAGGTTGCGCCGTCGACGGCCACGCCGCGCCCGGCACGGCGTCGCAACCTGGGCCATCTGCCTGCCGAGTTGCCGCGCATCGAGCGTGTCCTGGAACCCGCAAGCCTCGATTGCCCATGTGGCTGCGGCCGGATGCACCGGATCGGCGAGGACCGCACCGAGCGCCTCGACATCATCCCGGCGCAACTCCGGGTCCTGGTCGACATCCGGCCGAAGTATGCCTGCCGTGTCTGTTCGGACGGGGTCACCCAGGCGCCAGCAGCACCTTGGCTGATCGAAGGTGGGCTACCGACCGAGGGCGCCATCGCGCATGTCCTGATGTCCAAGTTCGCGGACCACCTGCCGTTCTACCGCCAAAGCCAGATCCTGGCGCGCTCCGGCAGCCAGCTCGACCGCAGCACCCTGGCGGACTGGGCCGGCACAGCAGCCTTCCATCTCGGCCCCGTGGTCGACAGGCTGACCGAGCATCTCAAGTCGTCCGGCAAGCTGTTCATGGACGAGACCACCGCCCCGGTCCTCGACCCAGGCCGTGGCCGAACCAAGACCGGCTACCTCTGGGCGCTTGCCCGGGATGACCGCGGATGGGGCGGAGAGGACCCGCCCGGCGTGGTCTTCACCTACCATCCCAGCCGCGCAGGGGCGCATGCAGAGCAGATCCTGCAGGGCTTCGACGGAATCCTGCAGCTTGATGGCTATACCGGTTACGATCGGTTGACGCGCCCCTCCCGCAAGGGCGGCGCGCCGATCACGGTTGCCCACTGCTGGGCACACGCTCGCCGCAAGCTGAAGGAAGTCTTCGACCGCGACGGCTCCGAGATTGCGGCCGAGGGACTGCGCCGGATTGCCGAGTTCTATCGCATCGAAGCCGAGATCCGCGGTATGGGCCCCGGCCAGCGTCTGTCTGCCCGACAGGCCCGCAGCGCGCCCCTCGTGGCCGCGTTCGGCGATTGGCTGCAGGCGCAACGTCTTCGCGTCTCCGCAAAATCCCGGCTCGGCGAGAAGCTGACCTACATCCATCGCCACTGGCCCGGCCTGCAGACCTTCCTCCACGATGGCCGCGTCGAGATCGACTCCAACGCCGTCGAGAACCTGATCCGACCGATCGCGTTGACGAGAAAGAATGCCCTCTTCGCCGGCCACGATGAGGGCGGCCGCACATGGGCTCGCGCCGCCTCCCTGATCGCCACCGCAAAGATCAACGGCGTCGAGCCTTTCGCCTACCTGAAGGCGACCCTCGAGGCCATCGCCGCCGGTCACCCGGCCAGCAGGATCGACGAGCTCCTGCCCTGGAACTTCAACCCGTCAAGCTGATCCCGCGTGGGGCGCAGACAGCGCTTAC
>NZ_SOEB01000072.1 GCF_004365965.1 Rhodovulum visakhapatnamense | reverse complement strand
CGACATAAGATCTCGTGCCAAGCTGGTCTCCATCGCAGATGCCAGCTTGAATCATGCCCTGCGCACGAGCGGAATCCCTTTTGTCAACACGACCTAGTGACATCGCAAAGTCTGATTTTTTTGGGGATTGGTGCAAGCGCGAAGCTAATGACTGCACCCGGAAGGAACTTTCGGAGTATCAGCAAGCCCTGTTTGAGAGAGAGTTTCGACGGAGGAG
Source organism: Rhodovulum visakhapatnamense (assembly GCF_004365965.1). Classification (GTDB taxonomy): domain Bacteria; phylum Pseudomonadota; class Alphaproteobacteria; order Rhodobacterales; family Rhodobacteraceae; genus Rhodovulum; species Rhodovulum visakhapatnamense. The sequence goes on along the minus strand of NZ_SOEB01000072.1, from coordinate 2,278 downwards.
AGAGGCCGCGATTTCGGAACTACGCAAACCTCAGTGGCACCAACCCGGTCATCAGAAACCGGATTTCAGAGGAGCGCAGTTGACTGACACGTTTTTGGCAGGGGCGAACCTCATCGGTGCACAGATGGAGGGGGCGGACCTCAGCTGGGTCCAGATGGAGGGGGCGGACCTCAGTATGAGTTTCTTGACAGGTGTGCGGTTCGAACCCTTAATAATCCAATCGGCGAACCTGAGAGCGGTCACAAATGGTGGCGGCGCTCTCAGGTTCGCCGATTTGAGGAGCGTCAACTTCAATGAAGAGACTGATTTCAGAAACGCCTTTCTTGACGGAAGTGTGCAGATAACCGACGGCTTCCGAAAGCAAATGGGCGATCCCTGCCAGTGGCACGCGGATGTGTTGAGCGACGAAGAGTTTTTCGGTCGTTGGCGGGGCTGGCTTGAGGCTTCCGGCATGGATTCTCGTAATTGGTCAAACATCTCGCCGGAGGGCTGGTCGGACGTTGCTGCTATCCCGCCTCCGGATGGTTGCAACTGGAAAACAGGCTCCATTTCCGACACATCTCAGTAACGCGTTGGCGTTTGAGCTTCGCGCTTTCCGAAAGCCGGGCCCCTCGTCAGCAGGGCAAAAATCTCTGAATTTCATCGCCAGGGCGTCATCGGGGGCATATCCCCGGTGACGCGGATCCGCGCGAGATCGGCGGACCCGAGCGCCGCCTGCAGCTCCAGCAGATAGCCCCACCAGTCGAGATAGGCCCGACGTGCCGCCGCGATCTGGGCGAGGGTCGGCACCCAGACGCAAGGGGTGTAGCGGGCGCGGTCGTGGACGATCACGCCCTTGCGGTTGCGGCGGGGGATGCCCGTTCTTGGTCATCGGCAGGCGGGCGACGCGCGCCTCAAGGTCGATCCTTGACCATTCCAGCCCGATGATTTCCCCGGCCCGCATTGCAGTCTCGCATTCGAACCGAAACGCGTGAAAGGCCCGGGCCTGTGCCGTTGACAGATCGTCGCCAGCCACATGCGCCAGCCGATCCAGTTCATCCTGCGTCGGGAGCCTGTCACGCGGCGGAGGCGCCTTCGGCTTGCGCACGTCGGCCATGGGGTTTCCGGAGAGCAGCCCCCATTCCTTGCGCGCCTGCGTCAGCACGGACCCGAGAAGGTTCATCTCCCTTCGCACGCTGGCCGGGGCCACCTCGCGCAACCGCCGGTCCCGCCGGTCTGCGAAATCCGCCGCCGAGAGATCGCGCATTTTGACGGCACCGATCTTGTCCTCCGCAAACTTCCGCAGCCGCATCCCCTCCCATCTTTCGCCGCGGTGGGTAGGGCTGACCTCGCGGGCGTAGCGCAGAAGCACCTCTGAAAAGGGGACCGTGCTGACCGCGCGATCGGCCTCCATGATCAGGTATTCCTGCCTGGCCGCCCAGTCTTGCGCCTCGCGTTTGGTCGGGAAAACCTTGGTCTTGCGAGTGCCCCGCCTGACCACGTGCGCCCGCCATCCCGTCTTGTGCTTCGTGAAGCTTGCCATACACCCGCATCCATTTACGCACGTGCGTAATTCGTGCGTAAATGGATGCGCGATTCAGGGGGGCAGAGGCAAGCGCAGGCGCGCATCGAAGTTCCATACGCCCTTATTTTGCGGGGCTTTGCGCTGCCTTGATTCCGTGTGCGTCTGTGTCTGGTGCCCCCGCACGGATTCGAACCGCGGACCTTCGCTTTACAAGAGCGCTGCTCTGGCCAACTGAGCTACGAGGGCAATGCCCGTGCAGGTTTAGACGAACGGCATCTGGCTGGCAATCGGCGATGCGGGGCCTGCTGCTTGCGGCCGGGATCGGTCGCAGCCGCCAGAGTCAGGTCTCACACCCGATAGATGGCGGTCGCGGCCAGGGCGCAGGCCGAGAGGAACAGGATCGGCCAGCAGTCGCAGCGGGTGGCGATGCGCCGCCAGTCCTTCAGGCGAGCGAACATGGTCTCGATCCCGTGACGCAGGCGGCAGAGGCTTGCGTCGTGCGGGATCGGAACCTTGCGACCGATGCGGGAGGCGATACACAGCAAAATGCCCATGTCGGTCAGAGCGTTGCGGACCCAGTCGGCATCTTAGCCCGGGTCACCGCGCAGCGTCCCGGCCTGCGGGATGGAAGACGGCAGCGCCCGCGCCCCGATGGCGTCCGAGGTCCGGCCCGCCGAGAGGAACAGGATCGGGCGACCCTTCGCATCGGCCAGGACGTGCAGTGTGGAGTTCAGCCCGCCCGTTCTCGGGAAAACGATCCCCCGGATCGTTTTC
>NZ_SOEB01000071.1 GCF_004365965.1 Rhodovulum visakhapatnamense | reverse complement strand
CAGAAAAGGTTGCTCATCATCACCCACCGTCAGTCCGAGAGCTTGAATCATTCAGCCGTAGCGGTTTCAAGCAGATCAATGGGTCCTGAGCCTAGATCGAATACCTTTAGGTCACATATGCTGACCCAAAGCAGTCTGTAGGCCCTTGGGCGATGGTTGTGCCTGAGGTTTGTGGCCTCGGCGAAAACCACCGTTTGTATCCGTCGCTGAGAGCCGTCATTCATCGGATGACCGCTCCGTTCGCTCTCCGGACCTTGGCGGCTTCAGCGCGTGCTGTAACCGCGACTAACGGCCGCTTTTCGTGACTCCGCAGGTCGCAGAGGCCGAGGCGCTCAACGGCCGCTAACGGCAGATGCCAACCAGACGGCGGCCAGCTGCGCGGTGTGCGCGCTGAGGCGGGAGATGATACCCTAGCGGCGCAGTGGACCGTGCCCAGCGTCGTTGCGCCATCACTATCCGGACCTCAGGCTGCAGCCTCCAACGCGAACCCGGGAGCCCGTCCCAACGCAGCGAACGCCGCATCGTATTGCTCCAACCGGGTGGCGTGGTTCGGATCGAACAGCCGGTCAACCTGGGGCCGATGCCAGCCGAGATCCCGGACCAGATCGGCGCGGGTCTTGTCCGCATCTGACAGGGCCCAGAACAACAGGACCTTGATCTGGAGCTGCAGCGGAACCGCCACGAGGCGCGGGCCTTCGCTCGGCTGCGGGATGTCCTCGAAACCCGATAGGCGTGATGCCAGCGCTTCGGAGATCGCTCCTTTGGCCATGCTCAGGGCTTCGGCTTCGGTTTCGCCGAAGCTGGTCACCTCCGGCAGATCCGGGCAGGTCACCAAAAAGGTACCGTTGTCGTCAGGGGTCAGGTCTACGGGATAGGCCAGCATCAGGGGATCGCCTCCTTCGGGAGATCCCGGCCTCACTTGAGGCCGAGATCCTTGAGTATCTTGTTCACCAGCCCCGTACCGAGTTCCTTGCGGGCCCCGTGCATCGGGATCTGGCTTTTCCTGTCGCCCAATCGAACAGTCTTGTGGCCGCTGCCCCCTTTGTGGGTTTCGAAGGTGCAGCCTTTGGAGCGCAGGAGCTTTTCGAGTTCTTTGCTGTTCATGGATATAACATAGTCAACACATCTGCTTAAGTCAACAGATGTGTTTAATTGCGGCGTGGAAATCTACGCCTGCGACCCGATCCTGGGCATCCACCCGATAAGAAGCGGATCGTGACATTCTGCTTTGGCGAGGCTGGCCTTCAACATTCGCGCATCGTTCCCGCTATGTACCGCCGTTGCTGAAACGAATTTCCCTTTTCTTTCAGATCGTTCAGGCGGATTGCAAATCCGTGTACAGGAGTTCGATTCTCCTACTCGCCTCCAATACTTTCAATGGGTTAGTGCCTTGCTTGCTCATTGGGGTATCACCTCGGGTATCAGTTTCTTGTTCTGGTCTCGTTCTGTTCAGCGTCTCTTTTCGGCTGCCTGACGTGCCCGCATGATCTGCCGGGCCTCGCCCGCGTATTTCTCGATCATCGCTTTCGTGGCGTGTCCGCTGTAGGCCGCGATTTCGTCGTCGGAACAACCATCCAGGGCAAGTTCCCGGACCCCGCGATACCGCAGCGCGTGCAGGTCGTAGGCTTCGAGCCCGAGGCGGCGCCGCTCCTTCAACATGATCTGCGCCATGTAGCGATAGCTCACGGGGTTGCCGTCGCGCTTCATCAGGATCGGCCGTCCAGCGATGGGCACGGCACCCAGCGCGTCCTTTGCACGATCCAGAGCCGCCTTGAGCTGGGGCGTGCACGGAAGCACCAGGGACTTGTCGGTCTTGTTCTGGCGAAGGGTCAGGGACTCGCCGTTATAGTCTCCCCAACGGAAGCCCACCCAATCCCCCGGCCGTTGAACGCTGCCGACGCCGATTTCGAAGATCAGGCGGGGCAGCTCCTCGGCTTCCGAGCGGAATTTCTCCACCGCCCAATCCGGCCAGGGAAGATGCTGCTTCCGGCGTTTCTCGGGCGTCTTAAGGGCTCGCACGCCCTTCGCTGGGTTGTTCGCCAGCCAGCCCAGGTCGATAGCGTGTTCGCAGAGGATCACCAGCATCTGCGGGATGTAGTTCGCGAAGCGGGTGCGATGCGCGTTCGCCTTCTGCGCGGCGATCACGTCCGCCCGCGTCAGCGCCTTCACGTCGCGGGTGCCGATCTTCTCCCGGAGGTAGGCCATCACCTTGTCATAGTCTTGGCGGGTGCGGGGTTTCAGCCCCAGCCAGCGGTCGGAGCTCCGGTAGTCGTCCATAAGGGCGTTCCAGGAGGTCTTGGCCTGCATCCGCTTCCCGGTCAGGATCTCCCAATACTCCCGGTCGAATTCCGCGGTGCCCTCCGGGGCCATGATCCTGCACAGGCGCCCCCTGAGGCGCACGTAGATGCGTCCGCTCGGATGCCGCCAGAGATAGCGCTTGCTCACCAACTCACGTCCCCCATGCCCTCGGCCGCTTCCCCGCTGGCAATGCGGCGGAGGTCTTCGACCGGCCAGCGGATCAGGCCAGGAGCGATCTCACGGCCGCGCGGCAGGTGCCCCGCCTCCACCAGCGCGCGAAACTCGGCCTGCTTCATGTCGAGAAGCTGAGCCGCGTTGCGTTCGCTTGCGAAGATGGGAACCGTCCTAGGTCGTGTTGACAAAAGGGATTCCGCTCGTGCGTAGGGCATGATTCAAGCTGGCATCTGCGATGGAGACCAGCTTGGCACGAGATCTTATG
>NZ_SOEB01000070.1 GCF_004365965.1 Rhodovulum visakhapatnamense | reverse complement strand
GATGATCTCTATCTCAGACATAAGCACGTGCTCAGGCATATGCCCAAGCCTCCATGGTCATGCCCAAGTGTCCGGTCGAAATGGGGGCCAGTTCAGAGGGCCGCTCCGCTGACGCGGGCGGAGGCCCTTCCATCACCAACGGCATGAAGCCACCAGCCTCCGGCGCACCCAGCGTCCCGCCGCGATACTCGCGCCGCCAGATCGAAAGCAGCGACCGCGAAATCCCATACCGACGAGCCGTTGCCGAGCCCTGCCGGTAGCCGCGCAGGCTCTCTTCGACGATCCGGACCTTGTCCTCGTCTGACCAGTGCCGGCGACGGCCAACCTCATCGGCGGCGAAAATCTCGATTGGTGAAACAACTGAAGCACATGCCATAAGGCAATGCCTTACGACCATTTGTTCAATCAGAGCAGACGGCCCTCACCGAAGGCATACAAATCGGACAGTGACGGAAACTACGATCTTTCGTCTGCTGGGGTGTTGTTGCGCTCTTGCGTGACAAGAGGAGGTCTCCCCTTACCCTCGCGGTTTCACGCAACGTGACCTGCTCCCCTCGGAGTCCGCGTTTATAGGTTAGCTCTGTTCAGGGTTTGGTCCTCTTTCGACCTTTGATGATACTCCCACGGGGTGAGCCCGGCCAGCGCACAGGCTCGCCGCTGCGAGTAGCTCTTCGCCTTCATGGCCCAGTCCACGTGACCTGAGACCCGAACTTTGGCCCGCCAGTTGTAGAACGTCGCGCTGCTGACCCCGTGCTCACGGCACAGCTCGGGCACGGGCATCCCGCCCTCCGCCTGGCGCAGCACGCCCATGATCTGGGCTTCGGTGAAACGGCTCTTCTTCATCGGAATCTCCTCGTCCATCCTGCCGAGAAAATTCTACGTTCGCATCCCCCTAACCACGGGGAGGATTACCGAACCGTTCGGGGCCGATCTGGGCTCGAACCACCGCGGCCTTCTGGCCATGATCTAGTTGCCCTGAGCCTCGTCTCTTCGGGCGGGCCGGGTCAACTCCGGTTGTAGATGTCCTCGTAGCGGACGATGTCGTCCTCGCCCAGATAGGCCCCGGTCTGCACCTCGATCAGATACATCGGCAGCTTGCCAGGATTGGCCATCCGGTGGACGGTGCCCAGCGGGATGTAGACCGACTGGTTCTCGGTCACGAGCTTCTTTTCTTCGCCGATGGTCACCTCGGCGGTTCCCGCTACGACGATCCAGTGCTCTGAGCGATGATGGTGCGATTGCAGGCTGAGCACGCCGTCCGGCTTGACCATGATCCGCTTCACCTGGAATCGCGCCCCAAGACACAGCGTCTCGTACCAGCCCCAGGGGCGGTGATAGCGCGGATAGTGGTCGGCCTGCACGGCCTTGGCGCGGCGCAGCGTCTCGACCACCTTCTTGACATCCTGGGCACGGGACTTGTCGGCGACCAGAACCGCATCGCGCATCGCCACGGCGACCACATCCTTCAGGCCCAGCCCGACCAGCACGACGCCCTCTTCCTCGGACCGCAGATAGCTGTCTTCACACGCCACCGCGACGGCATCGCCGACCAGCGCCACGCCGTTCTCGTCATGCCCCGCGATCTTCCACAAGGCATCCCAGGCGCCGAGATCGGACCAGCCGCAATCGATCGGTACCGCGGCCACCTTCGCGGCCTTTTCCATCACCGCGTAGTCGAAGGAAATCGGCTCTATTCCGGCAAAAGGTGTTTCCGCGAGACGGAAGAAGCCCAGATCCTCGGCTCCCCCGGCAATGGCCGCGCGGCACGGCGGGACCATCTGCGGGGCATGGGTCTCGAAGGCGGCGATGACGTCGCGAACCCGGCCGAGGAAGATCCCGCCATTCCACAGATAGGTGCCTGCGGCCAGGAAGGCCTCGGCGGTGGCCTGGTCCGGTTTCTCGCGGAACTGCACCACGGGGACGGGGTCCTTGCCGGGCGGGGCGGCAAGTTCCAGATAGCCGTAGCCCGTTTCCGGCCGGTCCGGGGTCACCCCGAACGTGACGAGCGCCCCTTCAAGCGCGGCGGCGGTTCCCGCCCTCACCGCGTCCAGGAACGCAGGGGCGTCGGTGATGACGTGATCGGAGGGCGCCACCAGCATCAGATCGTCCGGCGTGCCCTCCAGCAGCAGCGCGGCGGCGAGGATCGCCGGGGCGGAATCGCGCGGGCAGGGCTCGACCACCACCCGCGCATCCGCCAGCCCGATCGCCGCGGCCTGATCGGTTGCCATGAAGCGGAATTCATCCCCGGTCATCACCAGCGGAGCCGTGAAGCCCTCGGCCGAGAAGCGGCGCAGGGTCGTCTGATAAAGACTGTCCTGGCCCAGAAGCGGTGCGAACTGCTTGGGATAGGCTTTCCTGGAGGCGGGCCAGAGCCGGGTGCCGGAACCGCCGCACAGAATGACCGGATGAAGATCGGGCATGGGACCCTCTTTGAGCATCATGCAGTTTCAGTTATGCGCAGGAACATCTGTAATGGCCGGGTCCCCGGGCGCAAGTCCGACGCGCCGGTACTGCGTCGGCCGCCCCTTCCGGTCATGTCGGTCAAGGTGATGTAATTTCCCGGAGAGATATCGCCGAAAACTGGTGATGGCGGATCAGGCGTCGGCCGTGGCGGAACTCAACCGGCAGCGTCCCAGGTGGTGGTTTAGAGTCAGGACTCACAACCAATAGATGACTGTCGCGGCCAGAGCGCGGGCCGAGAGGAATAGGATCGGGCAGCGGTCGCAGCGGGTGGCGATGCGCCGCCAGTCCTTAAGGCGAGCGAACATGGTCTCGATCCTGTGGCGCAGGCGGTAAAGGTCCGCGTCGTGCGGGATCGGAACCTTGCGACCGATGCGGGAGGGGATCCTGCACCGGATGTGTGTCGATGAGACCGACTTCCGAACCGACACTCAGGTGCCCGATGCGGCCTGAAGCCCCGCGCTCCAAACTGTCGTCGGCCTGATTGCAGGCCCCCGAGGTCCCCACCGGACGCGGTTCCGGTGATGCCGTGGTCCGGACTGATGCCGACGCCGTCGAGCACGCCAATGAGATGCGCACATCGGAATTGCATGGAACCAGCATCATGTTGGCGGCGATCGCACCGACCACGGACCGAAGCATGTGCCCGGGGTGATCTCAGATGAACGGGCCGGAAAGAACAGCTACCGAGAAAGAACGGCTATCGAGAACAAGAGGAAAAAACCGTTTCCGCGGGCGCCGGCGCGTGCGGAAAACAGCTTGACTGAGGCGGCCACGTTACCGAAGTCCTGACCCTCGGTGTTTGATCCCACGGTTTGATGGTGTGATCCTTTCGAAGGAATGGAAGGAAGCCCTATGGGACAAGTTCGTCACGGCAGCGCCACGACCACGC
>NZ_SOEB01000069.1 GCF_004365965.1 Rhodovulum visakhapatnamense | reverse complement strand
GTCAGATCGGGCGGACGAAGGGCGGGATGAACACCAAGCTGCACGCCGTTGCCGATGCCAAGGGGCGACCGATCTGGTTCTTCGTGTCTGCTGGTCAGGTCAGCGATTACACCGGCGCGGCGGCACTGCTGGGCAGCCTGCCGAAAGCGGGCTGGCTGTTGGCAGATCGGGGATATGACGCTGATTGGTTCAGAGAAGCATTGAAAGACAAGGGGATAAAGGTCTGCATCCCCGGCCGGAAGTCCCGCAAAAAGACCGTCAAATATGACAAGCGGCGCTACAAACGGCGCAACCGCATCGAGATCATGTTCGGCAGGCTCAAGGACTGGCGGCGCGTCGCCACCAGGTACGACCGGTGCCCGGAAACCTTCTTCTCCGCGATCATGCTCGCTGCAACGGTCTTGTTCTGGCTTTGATCAAGAACGAGTCCTGAGCCTAACACACACGAACGCGGGGGTCGCTGCGCTCCGGCATCGGTTGTCGAGACATCGGGTGCAGCAAGATCGATACCGGCTATCGACGATCGATGGCTGGGCCCTTCGCATTCTGAAGACCTTTCCTGCGCGATCCGGGATCGCTCCCGCTCACCTCGACCTCGAGGATGCCAGACGAGATTACCCGGTGATTAAGACGGCAATCGCGCATTTTCTCTCCGGTCGGCATATCGACGAAGTGCTTTCCGCAAGCTACAGCCGGGTCATCGTCGACGAGTATCAGGACTGTGACCCCGATCAGCATTCCGTGGTCTGTCATCTCGCAACCATTCTGCCTACCGTCATCCTCGGCGATCCGATGCAGGAAATTTTCAACTGGCGGGGCCACCACCCAAATTGGGATGCCGACGTTCTCGGCACTTTTCCATTGGTCGCGGAACTGACGCGGCCATGGCGATGGGAAAATGCTGGCGCCCATGAGCTCGGGACCTGGCTGCTCGAGGCGCGTCGCACGTTGAAGGCTGGTGATCGGATCGACCTGCTAACTGCGCCCGACGATGTCGACTGGGTCCATCTGGACGGTACGAACGATCAAGAAAAGCAGCGCCTTGCCTGCCTCACTCGGTCTCCGCAAGCCGGAGGGGAGGTCTTAATTATGACGGGAGGGACACAAAAAGGTCTGCAGCGGAGGCTAGCAAAGCAAACACCTGGCGCTGTAACCGTCGAGGCTGTTGATCTCACAGACGTTACGGACTTCGCGAGCGAGATCGATCTCGTCGCCCCAGGGAACCTCGAAGCCGCACTCGACTTCGCTTTCGCGGTCATGACGGGGATCGACCGGCAGAGCATTGCTCTCCGAGCCACAACGATTGCCGCTGATCGAAACCGGACGCCACCCGAGGCGCACGAACTTGCGGCCATCAAATACCGGGAAGTTGGGGATGCAGAATCCCTTATCGCCCTATTCGATGCACTAGAGGCCACGCAGGGTACTCGAACTTTCCGGCCGGAGATCCTGCGCACTTGCATCAAGGCTCTCCGATCGTCCGGTCCCGATGTGGGCTTTCTGGACGCCGCCAAACGCATCCGTGAACAGCAACGCATCCTCGGGCGGCTCCTCCCGAAGAAAGCAGTGGGCAGTCCGCTCCTGCTCAAGGGGCTCGAGGGCGATGTAGCGGTCATCTTGGATGCCAGCGACTTCGACCGCAATGCCCTGAAAAACAGGAAGAACCTCTACGTCGCGATGACTCGAGGCTCCAGGAAACTTGTTGTTTGCTCGTCGACGCACCTCCTGGGGTAATATGGTCAGGCAGAATTCCACCTGACGGGCCTTGACCGTGCCGACAAGATAGTTGTGATCCACTAGCAGGCCGCTGAAAAACTCCCGCCTCGACGTCTGACGTGGAACATGATTCACCGTCGCCACTAAGATGACGACGGAGTGTGGGATGCGTGGATCAGATCAGGTGACGGGCTCGCTGTTCAGCTACGTCGATCTCGAGGTGCGCATTCCGGTGCGACACCCGCTGCGCAAGATCAGGGCCGTTGTCAACGACGCACTGCGCTTCCTGAATGCAGAGTTCGACCGCCTTTACGCGGGTGAGGGCCGCCCCTCGATCGTGCCGGAACGATTGATCCGGGCCAGCCTGCTGCAAATCCTCTACTCGATCCGGTCCGAGCGGCAGCTCATGGAGCAGATGGACTACAAATTACTGTTCCGCTGGTTCGTGGGCCTTGGGATCGATGACGCTGTCTGGGTCCCGACCGTGTTCACGAAGAACCGCGACCGGCTGCTGACCACGGACATGTCGCGCAAGATCATGGCCGCCATTCTGGCGCATCGCGAGGTGGCACCGCTGCTGTCGGACGACCATTTCTCGGTCGACGGCACCCTTGTGAAGGCCTGGGCGTCAATGAAGAGTTTCCAGCCGAAGGAAAGAGCGACGTTGGGCGGGGACGAGGGTCCCGGCGATCCGCCAGATGGCAGCGCGCCGCGCACATCTTCCTCTGACCAGTCCACCGCCGAGCCCGACCCGATGACCCGCCCCACACGCCGCAACCGTAACGCCGAGTCGACTTCCGTGGCGAACGACGGTCGAACGCGACCCATGCTTCGATGACCGATCCGGAGGCCCGGCTGTTCAAGAAATCCCGCCGCGCCGGCGCCATGCTGTGCTTCATGGGGCACAGCATGATGGAGAACCGCTCCGGTCTAATCGTGCAGGCCGACCTGACGCGGGCGGACGGCCACGCCGAGCGGCGTGCTGCCATCGATATGCTTCACCGCCACTCGCCGGGATCGACCCGGCGCCTGACCCTGGCAGCGGACCGCGGTTCCGACAGCGCCGACTTCGTCGCCGAGCCGCGCCAAATGGTGGTCACGCCGCATGTCGCCCAGAAGTCCCGGCACTCCGCCATCGACGGCAGAACCACCCGGCACCCCGGCTACGCCAAGTCACAGCGGCGCCGGAAGAAGATCGAGGAACCTTTCGGCTGGGCCAAAACCGTCGGCGGCATGGCGCAGACCCTGTACCGCGGCATCGAGCGCGTACGGGCCCGCTTCACCTTGGCGATGGCGGCCTGCAACCTCGCGAGGCTGCCGAAACTGCTGGCTAACTGAGCCGGCAAGCGGCTACTCGGACTGCCGGTTCGCAAACCAGGCTGCATCGAGCTCCTGCTCAAGGGAAACCCTTCCTCACTGCAGACTTTTTCAGCGACCTGCTAGGCCAGGTAGTGAGGCCTCCGAGCACAAGTGCCACCTTATTATTGGAGTCAAGCGAATCCTGTTTCGGCTCCTACATCTCTGAGCGCAGACCACGGCCACAGCAAATCTGAGAAATAATATTTCCTAGAATGAGTTATAGGCAATATCGCATTCCGGAGAGCTTATGCATGCCTACCTTTAACCCCACATTCTCCAAGTAAGTCGCTGATTTCGCTGTCGTAATCGTGATATTTCGCATATAAATCATGGCGTTGACGGCTGCGAGGGGCGCGTTTCA
>NZ_SOEB01000068.1 GCF_004365965.1 Rhodovulum visakhapatnamense | reverse complement strand
GACCCGCTACGACAAGACCGCTGAGAGCTTCCTCGGCTTCATTGACATCACGTCGATCCGTCTCTGGGTCCGCCATTTGTCAACATGACCTAGGAGCGTCCGCTCTGGGGAAATTGCGACGCAGCATTTGAGTATGTCTCCAAGGCCCGGAAAGGACCGACTGGCGATATTTAGTTCACCTGATTCGATCCTCCGTCGAAGGTCCTCTCTGCGGATTATGAGACACGTAACAGCGACGGCGTTGAACGTCTGGTCTCCGCCCTTTCACGCCCCGCACACCCGCCTGGCCAGCGCCACCGGATCCCGCTCGTCCGGGCCGCCAGGATCGCCCCTACCGCCTGAGCGCCCGGACCACTCCGATGGCCGCAGCCCCGCCGAAATAGAACGTCACGATCCGCAGTTGCAGGTCCAGAAGGTCTCCGGAGAGCGCTTCTGTTGCGCCCAGCGAAAGCACCTTGTCCCAGATCAGCAGCTTGGCGTTGTAGAGGATGAACGGCGCCGCCCAGGCGGCTTGCACCCACGCGGTCAGGCGCCCGCCGAGCGCCCGGTTGGCCTGACGCTCCTGCAGTTCGGCGATGCGGATCTCGGCCGCGATCCGGTCGGCATCATTGGAGGCGCGCAGCCGCGCCTCGTAGGCCTCGCGCAGCTGGCCCGCCAGCCCGCCGCCGAGGATCTGCATCAGCCAGCCCATCACGACGCCTCGCGCATGCAGTAGCCGTATTCCTCGGTCCGGCGGTTCCTGAGCCCCGCGACGACGCGCCCGCCCGCCTTGTTCCACCAGGTCAGGGCCTCGCAGGCGCCCGGCACGTCGCCCGCGTTCAGGCGCCGGGTCGCGGTGGATCGGCCCACGCCAGCCACCCCGACGTTGATGGCGAGGCTGGTGAAGGCGGCATCGCGGGGCGGCGGCAGGCGCCGGGCGCGCGTCTCGGCCGAGAAGAAGGTCAGCAACCGGGCACGATAGTCGCGGACCTCGGCGCGCAGCAGGGCCTCGCAGTCCGCATCCGACAGGACCATGCCCGGCCGCGCGGTCCGCGTGTGGCCGTAGCAGATCGTCCAGACGCCCACGATGTCCCGGTAGGCCGCGTTGCGCTTGCCTTCCCATTTTGCGATCAGCGGCACGGCCAGCGCCAGCGCGCGGGCCTCCTGCGTCTGGGCGCTTTCCGGGGCCGAGGTCGGAATTCCGATATCGGGCTGCGGTTGAGGGAAGGCGAAGACGGCGATCAGCACCAGACCGGCGACGGCAAGCAGGATCTTATTCATCGCCGATCCCCTGCGCCAGAAGCCGACCGACCGCGCCATAGGCCAGCAGCCCGAGATAGACCCAGGCGACCAGCATGGGCGGGATCGGCAGCCAGGGCAGCATGGCGATGATCGAGACGACGCCCGTCCAGATCACGCCGAGGATCAGCGCGCGCATCGAGTGCGACCGCCACAGAACCGCCCGCCAGTTCGGAATCAACGCAGGAAGAGACTTCAGGATGAAGTTCAGCATTTCGCCCTCCTTGGGCTATTTGAGGATGGTTGGTGTCGGCGCAGTGCCGGGGGCCATATTCAAGCAGCGCCTGATTAACGGTCGGCCTCCGGACCGGTCTCTGGCCCCGGTCTCAGGGCCAGACGATCAGCGCCAGCCAGATGGCGGCGGTGAGGGTGAGATAGAGGGGCAGGCTCATTTGCCGCCCCGCCAGAGGCGCAGCATCTCGGCCAGATGGGCGGGGTCGCGCTTCAGCCAGAGGAGGGCCGCGGCGGCGGTTTCCAGCGCCAGCGGGCCGAGGACGGTCACGCCGACGATGGTCAGGCGCTCGGGCATGTCGAGCCAGAGCGCGATCTCGGGGCCCGCGACATAGCCGATGGCGCCCGAGGCCAGCACGATGCCCATGCGGGCCAGAAGCGCCATGCCATCGGTCCTGAGCCAGACGAGGACCAGCGCGCCGAGAAGCGCCAGCAGGGTGCGGAGCGCGCTGTCGGTCGCCTCAAGCATGGCGGCGCGCCCAGAGGGTCCGGCCCGCCCCGGGACGGTCGCGGGGAATGTCGGTATCGTCGGCCATGGCCGGTCTCCTTCGGGATGGGTCTCGGGGGATCAGAGCTCGGTCCGCGCGCCCGCGGGAGAGAGGGTTACGGTCAGGACCGCATCGCCCGCGCGGCTCCTCACAACGGCAAACCGCACATGCGTGGCCAGGGCGGGCACCCGGACGGTCTCTGTCGTGAGCGCGGGGAAGAGCTCGGTGCCCGATCCGCCCGGCAGCGTGACCGCCCGCCTGGCATAAGACTGGAACGGACAGAGGAACGCGCCCTCGGTCAGGGGAAAGGTCCCGGCCCCGCCGGTCTCGTTGGCATAGTCGCCGGGCAGCGCGATCCATGGCCCCCAGCTCATGCCGCCATCGGACGAGAACGCCATGCGCCAGCCATCCGAGCCCCTCTGCGCCGAATAATACGCGACATGCGCCATCGCAAAATCGCCAATCGCGACGATCCCGGGCTCGGAGGACCCGTCCGAATGGAACTGGTGGCAGGCGGCCCTGGTATTGGTGCTGTCGTATTTGTCCAGAAGCGCGGCGAGGATCTTCCCGGTCAGCATGCCATAGGCCGTGCCGCTGCTGTCGAGCGCCTGCGCCTCGGTCAGTTCCCGCAGCCCGGCCGGAACGAAGCTGTCAGACGCATAGCCGCCAAGCGCGATCCAGCCGCTGTTGGCCTCGTTGCGCATCCTGAGCGCCTTCGCGGCGGTATCGACCCAGAGCATGCCGGGCCAGGTCTCGGGCGGCGGGGTCGGCCCGGCATTGGTCGAGGCGGCGGCGGCCAGAGCGCCCTGGAAGAAGGCGAAGGCCTGGGCCTTGGTATGGGTGACGTTCGGAATATAGGTGGCCTGGGTCATGGGGTCCTCTGGGTCTTTTGGGGGGATTGGGGGCTGGAACCGGCCTCAGGTCGCGCGGAAGGCCGCGACGGACAGGCGGGTGACGCGCAGCGCATAGGCCGCGCTTTCGACAGAGAGGGCCGCGCGGATCTGGAACAGGCGGCCGTCGAACTCGGCCGCGTCGAAGCTTTGCCAGGGGCCCCAGGTGGCGGTCGCGTCGTCACGGACCCGAACCTGGGTGTCGAGATCGCCATAGGCATCGGCCCCGCCCTGCCAGAAGAGCCCGTCGGGCGGGGTCCAGAAGGCGCCCGTTTCGGGGCCGAAGATCCGGTCCCGCCGTTCCTCGATCAGGATCCCGACATCGCTGACCAGCCGCACCGGCCCGGCCGTGCCGAGGTTGATGAGCGCCGAGAAGACATAAAGCGCCTCGGTCGCGCCCTCGTCGGTCGACAAGACGCCGCCCGCGGCCGAGCAATCCGCCTTGGTGCCCGCAAAGCCCGGGGCCTCGTCGAGGCGGGCGACCTCTGTCATCGGCACCAGCGAGGCGGCGCGCAGCGCGACCGCGCTGACCGGGCCGGGATTGCCCCTGGCGTCATAGGGCCGCGCGAGATAGCTGCCGGTCTTGAGCGGCAGCGAGGCGTCCGTCGCCCCGCCCGGCACCGCCTTGCCGATCACCACCGAGCTTTGCCAGGTGGCGCCGGT
>NZ_SOEB01000067.1 GCF_004365965.1 Rhodovulum visakhapatnamense | reverse complement strand
CGCCGCCGGTCACCCGGCCAGCAGGATCGACGAGCTCCTGCCCTGGAACTTCAACCCGTCAAGCTGATCCCGCGTGGGGCGCAGACAGCGCTTACATACAAGTCAAGCTTATTGGATTATTATCTCGAGTCTTTTCCGGCTAGCCGTAAGCCTTAATGCTTTGGAGTTTTTTGCTTTGGCGCCCGCTCTACGAAGAAGGACATAAAACGATGGTGGCGGCTGGTGGCTACATTCTTCGGGTCCCGAAGCAAAGGAGAGAGTTGCTGCTCAACGAAGCCGAACATGGCGGTTCGTTTTATTCGCCGAAACCCTTTGTCTCGGAACCTGTTCCGCGCTTCGACCACAGCCGTCGCGCGCCGCTTGCCGTCTTCGCGTCCTTCGAGGATGGCTTCATCACTCACATCGCCGGCGGACGAAAAGGACAGTCAGCGGGCACAGGCCTCGTCCGGCTGAATCTCGAAGAACTCCAACCGCTGAAGCGGCCCGTGAGCTTCGATGAGATCCTTGCTGGTATCGACATACGCGTTGCCCGGCACGTCAAGCAACGCTTGGAAACAGGCGGCCTGCTCCCACCAAAGTCGCTCGGCGCATTTGTTGATCGTATCACGCAACTCGATGAGACCGTCAGCCCACGCCTTGCGCGCTATTCCGAGCGCCGCGCCCAAGCGCTGCGGCGGCTCGAGCCCCGTGCCCGCGAAAACCTCGCCTACCAGAAGGAAACGCTCGGCCTCGCACTCGAGATTGCTGGCATGTCGCGAGATGACCTTTTGGCGTGGACCCCGACGGACGCTTCACAGCAATCCTTCCTTGATGGACTGCCGGGCGCACAGGTTCGGGAAGATGCTATGCTTTTGTCCGACTTCTCGACCGTGCCGGGCTTTGAAGCTATGGGCGAGACCACCCACTACGGCTCGAAGGTGTTCGCGAGCGAAGAGGATTCGTCGAAGCGGTTGACGGTGATCATGGCCAACCGTCTTCCCCTCGAACAACAGACTGGCGCCGACCTCATCTACTTCAACGAAGCCTACCGCAGCTTCGTGATGGTCCAATACAAGGCGATGGAGAAGC
Source organism: Rhodovulum visakhapatnamense (assembly GCF_004365965.1). Taxonomy (GTDB): domain Bacteria; phylum Pseudomonadota; class Alphaproteobacteria; order Rhodobacterales; family Rhodobacteraceae; genus Rhodovulum; species Rhodovulum visakhapatnamense. The sequence goes on along the minus strand of NZ_SOEB01000067.1, from coordinate 2,619 downwards.
GCGAAGACGAGGTGGAATTTCGTTGGCGGGCGAAGGATCAGTTCTGCGACGAAGTTCAGCGGATGGAAACCCTACTGGCCGAGCTCAGGAAGCTCCCAAGCGGTGAGCACCCTGATGGGTTCCGCTTCTCGGACAATCCGTTTTTCCTAAAGTTCTGTCCGCGCGTCGTCTTCAACCCCGACGACAAGGGACTCTTCAAGGGTATCTATCTGCCTCTCGATTTATGGAAACGAGCGGATGCCGCTGGTCTGTTCAAGGGACCGCGCGGCGGCAAGGTTCTGACCTTCAAGAACGTCGGTCGTCGAATCAACAATTCGGAGTTTGTCGGGCTCGTAGCTGGATCGTGGGTAGGCACGTCGATAGAGCAATCCGCTGTACTCAGCGAGATTGTCCGGCAGGTGCTGGAAACAGGGAAGACCGTCACGATCGCCATCAAGCACACCTCGCCTCCTCACGCGTCCGAAATGGAGGCCGCTGAATGAGCAATACTCAGAAGCTTTCAATTCGCCTACTTCGAGATCGCCTCGCCCCCGCTGACGCAGTGCGCGACGGTGTAGACCTAACACCATGGGACAAGCTGGAAGGCGCACTCATTTCATTGGCAACGCTCGGCGGCGGTGCGCCGAAATGGGCGGGATTTCTCGAACTGTCAGAAGACGAGAAGAAGAAGGTTTTCAACCACACAGCCTTCGGACTCGTGTTCGTCCAGGCGTCAGGGCGCTGGTTCGCCGTGTCTTTTGGCATGGGTCACGTCAAGCTTGATCCTGCGGCGTTCGAGCAGGATTTTGGGCTTCGGGTCGTTCTCAACTCGGTTGACCCGAAGCAGTTAAAAAGCGCGGACGTTCGGACACCGGATGAGAATACCCTTTCCCGACGTACGCAGACCAGCCGGGGCTCCGATCAGACTGCCTTCGCCATCGACATCGAGCGTGACCTTGTCCGTGGTCTGGCGGGGACGCCCAAGGATGCAGGCTTCGGCTCCTATGTGGCGGGGACCGACGGCCTGACGCTCAACCGAAAGCTTGAGATTGCGGAACTCGCCAAGGCTTGCGCGGACACGTATGCAATCTACCAGAAGACCGACTACAAGACCGACTTCGGATGGATCGACCAGATTCGCCACATCCGCGAGCAAGAATTGATCGACAAGCTGGACGCCAGGCTGGTTGAAGCTTTGGCGAAGGCGGTTGACGAAGGCGAGACCGACGGTATTCACCTCGCGTTTCCGGTCATTTACGACCCTGAGAAATCAAGCCTCATCCGCTACAAGGGTTTTCGCAGCTGGCAGCTTTATGCCGACCTCGACTTGCCCGGTTACCTCGACGCATTGAAGGAGCGCGAGAAAGCCGGCTATTCGGACGAGGACCTCCGCAATCACACCGTCCACGAAGTCGATGATGATGGCCACGACTGTGGTGGGAAGTGGAAGTTGCGGGAATGCATCGTGTTCGAAACAGAACTCGATGGCACGACCTACGTCTTCTCTGGAGGCCGCTGGTACCAGATTGACCAGAACCTCGCCAAAGAGGTACAGGAGTTTTTCGACACGACAAGCAAGGTCGACATGCCTGCCGCTGAGGCTGACGAGACAGAAGAGACCTACAACAAGCGTGTCGCCGGTCTGGATGCGGACATGATCTGCTTAGACCGTCGGCTCATCAAGCCAACAGGTGCGGCGAGCAAGATCGAAGCTTGCGACTTTCTCGGCCGTGAGCGTCAACTGATCCACGTTAAGGACAAGACGTCCTCGTCTCGACTCAGTCACCTTTTCAGCCAAGGGACCGTCTCCGCACGTGTCCTCGCGACCGACCCACCGTCGCGCGACAGCGTTCGGAACGAAGTGATCGCAGTCCAGGCTGAAACCGGACAGACCGGCTACCAGGACATCATTCCGAATTCCGGGAATGACTTCACCCGTGGTGATTTCACCGTCGTCTACAGCGTCATTGCTGCATCTGATAAGCCGAAACTCCCCTTCTTCAGCTTGGTGTCGTTCCGCCAGGCTGCGCGCGAATTGCACGCGCTCGGCTACAAATGGGCTTTCGCCTGGATCGAGAAGCCGAAGTCTGGCGCAAAGGCGAAAGCAAAACGATCCAAGAAAGCCGCTGAAGAGGATGCGGAGGTTATAGAATAACCGAAAGACTAAACCCCACCACCCCAAGGCAGTAGGCAAGTAACCTAAGGCCCTCAAGCGCGGTCCTCACACAACATATTCTCAACATGTACTAAATAAATTCTGGTTCTCTTGACGCACTGCAGTCATTCGTGACAAGCGCGGCGAACGTCCGCCTTCCGCCCTTCGTGCCAGAGCCTATAGCGGTGACGGCAATGGAACTCTTGGCGACCCTGAATCGCCAATCGTAGGCAGCCCAGGGCAGCACAAAGCTCTGCTCCGGCGCCTAACATTCAGTTGAGACTGAGAATTCCTCACGCGCCGAGACCTATGCTTTATGCATACTTCCCCGGCCAAGATGTGGGGGAATAGCTATGCAGGTCGGCGATCCAATTTCTGACGAAGTCATCATTAGGTCATGTTGACAAATGGCGGACCCAGAGACGGATCGACGTGATGTCAATGAAGCCGAGGAAGCTCTCAGCGGTCTTGTCGTAGCGGGTCGC
>NZ_SOEB01000066.1 GCF_004365965.1 Rhodovulum visakhapatnamense | reverse complement strand
GGGGTCTGTTGCCGGAGGGGGCAGAATAGTACGCTAAGGCGGTTTGATCATCTTTTGGGCCATCTGTATTCGCCAGTGAGCAGGATGTGGGCCCATCCGAGGGGTGAGATATGCGCCAGAAGGTCTGGTGTGCAATACAATCCATCGCGGCGGCGGCCATTGACTGCCTGCCCGAGGTGCTTGGTGTTCCAGTAAATGATGATCGCGGCGAGCAGATTCAGCCCGGCCATTCGGAAGTGTTGTCCCTCGGTTGTTCTATCGCGAATTTCACCTTGGCGGCCAATGCGTAGGGCGTTCTTGAGGGCGTGATGTGCTTCGCCCTTGTTCAGACCTATTTGCGCGCGACGTTGCATGTCGACGTCCAGCAGCCAGTCGATGATAAACAGTGTCCGTTCAACCCGTCCGATTTCACGTAGCGCGACGGCCAACTCATGCTGCCGGGGATATGCAGCGAATTTCCTTAAGAGTTGGCTTGGGGACATCGCGCCCGCCACCATTGTGGCCGTGCTGCGCAGGATATCTGACCAATTTGAGCTGATAACGGGTTCCCTAACCTTGCCGCCGATCAACCCCTTCAATTCTTTCGGGCAGGATGCTGGATCGAAGAGGTAGAGGCGTTTGGATGGCAGGTCCCGGATACGGGGGATGAACTGAAAGCCCAAAAGGGCGGTGACGGCAAAGACGTGGTCGGTGAAGCCGCCCGTGTCGGCATACTGTTCGCGGATTTTCTGGCCTGCGTCTGTCATTAACAGGCCGTCCAGGATGTAAGGGGCCTCGTTCACCGTGGCCGGGATGGTCTGGGTGGCGAAGGGGCCGAACTGGTCGGAGACATGGGTATAGGCTTTCAAACCGGGTTCATGGCCGTATTTGGCGTTGATCAGGTTGATCGCTTCGCCCTGGCGCGTGGTGGGGAAGAACTGCCCATCACTGGACGCGCTGGTGCCACCGCCCCAGAACTGGGCCATTGGCAAGGCGGATTGGCCTTCGATCACCATGGCCAGTGCGCGCGCCATCGCCTCGCTTTCAACATGCCACCGCGACAAGCGCGACAGTTGGAAATAGTCGTGGGTGTGCGTGGCCCCGGCCATTTTGGAGAGGCCAAGGTTAAGCCCTTCAGCCAGCAATACATTCAGCATGCCGACCCTGTCCTTGCATGGGACGCCAGTGCGCAGATGGGTGAAGGCCTCGGTAAAGCCGATCTCGTCATCCACTTCGAGCAGCAGGTCGGTGATCCTGATCTCTGGCAGGCGTTTGTAAAGGTCGAGCACCAAGGCGTCGGCCTCTTCGGGAACATCGGCAGTCAAGCGATCGATCTTGAGCACGCCATCTTCGATGGAGCCTCCCGGAATGGCACCGGCCCTGGCGGCGCGGGCCAATCGCTGTAAGCCGTCAGCCAAACGAGATTTACGATCTGCCAGCCATATTTCCGGCTCATATGGCATGGCCATTCTTGGCGTTACCCTGGCAACTTCGGCCGGAACCAGCGTGTCCTTGAGGTCGCCATACCTGCGGGAATGGGCAAGCCAGATGTCGCCGGCTCTGAATGCATCGCGCAAGTGGCACAGGACCGCCACCTCCCAGAGGCGGTGCCCATCATCTTTATTGAGGTGTCGATGCCATTTCGAGGTCCGGCGCAGAAAGGTCAGCGGGCGGTCGCCTGTGGTTTCCGTTCCCGCGACGATGCTGGCAGCTTCCAACAACGGTTCGGCAACCTGAGCGGCCTGAATATCAAGCGCCCGCAGCATGCGCGGCGCATAACGTCGGAAGCGATGATACCCGTGAACAACATGTGCCAGCGGATCGGCAGCCAATGTGTCGGTGAGTTGGGCAGCGGTGGCGACAAGCCCCCTGAGCGACAACCAGCCGCCTGCGTTTTGAACGGCATCGATGAGGGAGGCCTGATCTTCATGTGCCTCCAGCAGCGCTGATCCATAATTAGAGAAGCCCTGCAAGGTGTCTTTCAACGCGGCCTTGGCATCATCTGCACGGGCATCGCATGCGCGTTTCGCCTCACGCCACGTCCTTCCAACAATACGGTCATGGGTCTCGACCACTGCATCGGCAATGGCGCTGTGCCATTCCAAAGCACAGACCGCGAGGATGGCAAGGCGACGATCACCTGAAATATCCCGTAGATCACCGGCGAAATATCGTTCCCCTTGCCGTCGGAGGCGCGCGATACGGTGGGGTGGCACACCGGCAAGGATAGATCTTTCCACGGGCATGCCCTGCAAGAATTCCAGCCGATCAAGTAGGCGGTTCATGTCGGCTGAGTTCTGCCCCACCTCAAACTGGCGCAGCCAGACGAAGCGGGTGACGGAGCTGTCTACGGTTTCCGTCAACAGGGCATCAAGTCGGCTTTGTGTCTCATCATCCAGTCGGTCAGCAACCCGCGTGTCAAGCCGTCGCTCGGCAGCAACGAGTGCGTCCGCGCAGAGGCGTTCAATAACCGTAATCCCAGGCAGAATGGTCTGGGTTGCCCGACATTGCTCTACAAAACGCCGTGCCAAATCCTCGTTCGACCGAGCGGTTTCGGCTTCGTTCTCAAGCCAGGCCTTCAGATCGCGCGATCCTCGGCCAGTGAACATCTTGTATCCGTAAATCTCACGCAGAGTGGCCAAGTGTTCGCGGCGCGTTTCGTCCCGTGTCGCATATTCCACCAGATCATCAGGCTTCAGTCCGAGTTGCGCAGCCAAAAATCGTGACAAGGCCGCAGAAATAACCTCGCCTGGCGCGAGCAACCGACCAGGGTATCGCAATGCGCAAAGCTGAAGGGCGAAGCCGAAACGATTATGGGGACGACGACGGGCGCGAATGATTTCCAAATCATCATCTGCCAGCGTGTAGTGACGCAGCATCGCCGTTTCGTCGGTCGGCAGATCAAGCAGCGCTTCCCGCTGGCGGTCAGTGAGCATTTTCCTGCGGGGCATGTGGTTCCTTCCAAGATCAAAGCGGCTGTCCGTAAGAGGTTCCTTCACCGGACATGTATTGCAAAGGTTGGCAGGGTCAGAGAAACCACACCTCAGAATATCTCGTATAGGTGGTACGATTTGATTCGCATATGCCGCCCCTTAATCGTACTTTAAAGCTATGACTGTGACCAAAATTGGCTATGCCCGCTGCTCGACTGACAAACAGGACCTGACCGCACAACGGCAGGCCCTATGCGCCTTGGGCGTATCAGAGGATCTCATTTATACTGACCACGGGCTGACGGGCACCAACCGCGCCCGCCCCGGTCTCGACCAAGCACTAGCTGCCGTCCGGGAAGGTGACGTGCTGGTCGTGCCAAAATTGGATCGCCTTGCCCGGTCCGTCCCCGATGCACGTGCGATCGCAGATCAGTTAGAGAAAAAAGGCGTCAAGCTCGCGTTGGGGATTTCCATCTACGACCCAACGGACCCAATGGGTAAAATGTTCTTCAACATTCTGGCCACATTTGCTGAGTTTGAAGCCGACCTCATCCGGTTGCGGACCAAGGAGGGCATGGCTATCGCACAGGCAAAGGGCAAACTCCGGGGGAAACAGCCGAAACTCTCTGAAAAGCAACAAAAAGAACTCGCACGCATGCATGCCACCGGTGACTATTCCATCAGTGACCTGGCAGAGGTCTTTGCGGTCTCAAGGCCAACGATCTACAGAACTTTGCACCGCACAGGAGCCAAAATCAGCCCTTAGCGTACTATTCTGCCCCCTCCGGCATCAGACCCC
>NZ_SOEB01000065.1 GCF_004365965.1 Rhodovulum visakhapatnamense | reverse complement strand
GACATAAGATCTCGTGCCAAGCTGGTCTCCATCGCAGATGCCAGCTTGAATCATGCCCTACGCACGAGCGGAATCCCTTTTGTCAACACGACCTACATCGAGTGCGAGCGCGATCTTGAACATGTAGACTGTTTCGACCCCGCCTTCATGAACTGGGCACGCGACGCGGAAGCGGCCCGGCGCAAGACGCTCTTGCTTTGCGGCGACATCATTCGCGCCGCGATCTGTCGCCCCGAAGACCGACCTCTCCAACGTTTGGCCCTGCTGACACGAGCGCTGATCGAAAGCGAGACATCCGAGAGGTTCACGACGCTCCACCGCGCGCTCGACCTCCATGCGGACCTGTTTTCCTGCCCCGGAACTACGCCTACTCTGGCTCGCGCCCGACACATGCTGAACCGGTGCCACGAGTTGCTAGACGCTATGGCCGAACTCGGCGAGTTCCGCGATCCTGCCGAGATTTCGTGGGCTGTGCGCAGCGACGCCGAGCCGGATGCGCTGATCGCGACCTGCGCGCATTGATCCCGCCTTCCTGACGTAACCATGCCCTCTCGCTTTCCAGCGCGAGGCCGTGGCTGCTTGCCCGATCATCTTTTCAGCCGCCCAATGCCCACCGTCTTGATGGCAGCGGCAAGCCCCTGCTTTTCCCGGAGGTCTCCGATATGAACACAGATCTGCACTTCTTCCCCGACAGCACTCACGACCACCCCGTTCCGGTCGGCTTGCCGATCCATGAGCACTGGCAGGCAACCGCCGAGGCCAAAGGCTTCGAGATCACGGCCCGCGTCGATGACCGCTATCATCTGATGCTGAGGTGCAACAGCTGCGGCGGCGCGCACCGCAGCAAGCTCCATGTCCTGATGACGAGCCAGCCGCTCTGCCCGCATTGCATGGACGCGCGCTGGCGCAAAGACGCGGAAGCGGCAGGCCTCATCTGGCTCGGGCGCGATCCGGATGACCGGCATTACGGCTTTTACCAGGCCCCCTGCGGGCACAAGCTCCGGCGTCAGTTCGAACTGGTCAAACGGATCGCCGCGGGAGAGTGCGAGCATCGCTGCGAAGCGTGCCAGCACGAGAAGGAAGAGGCCGAGGCGAGAGCCCGGGGCTGGTCGCTGATCGGCCCCGCCCCGACGAAGGGACCGGGTTACCGGCGCTATCGTCACGCCTGCGGCCACGAGCAGACGATCGCGCGCGCCAACATGCAGTCCGGTCGCTTCAACTGCGCCAACTGCGGCGAAGGCTGGTCCACGGCGCCGAGCTTCATCTACTGCATGCGCTTCACGCTTCCGGGACTGGCGCCGCTGGTGAAGCTCGGGTTTTCCCGGAACCCGGACAGCCGGCTGCACTGGCAGCTGAAGCGAAGCCCCGATCTTTCCGGACAGATCCTGCGCAGCGTCCCGATCCGCAACGGCCACACCGCACAATCCCTGGAGAAGAAGATGCATGCCGCGCTCAGGCGCGACCATCGGGACAGCGTCATTCCACCAGACCAGTACCGCCCCTGGCTGCGCGTGAAGTCGGAGATCTACGCGGCAGGGCTGCAGCCCGTGATCCTGAAGCTGCTGGACGAGCTCGACACCGGCTGCTCCGATCCGGACTGATCCTCCCCCCCTTTTCCCGGAATGAACCGGCGTCAGCCGACCCTTTCCTCTTGTCATGGAGCAACGCGACATGCCGAAGACCACAGCCGCCCCTTGGGGCCCCTATGCACGCACCATCCTGCGCCGCCTGCGCGAAGCGGAAGATGACAGCACTTTCGATCCGGACATCGACATGGATGGCGACACGATCGCGCCACGGAGCAGAAGGACGCCTTCCGCCGTCGAGCTGCTGGATGCGCTGGAACACAGCCAGCACCAGGACTCGCGCGACATTGAAGACCTGCGGGCCGCCGGTATCGATGGTTATGCCATGGATGATCGCGGCTCGGATCGGCCAAAGGTTGTCATCGCTCCGGACCAAATCCTGATGGCGTTGCGTCTGGCGGCGACTTTTGGCAGCCAAAAGCGGTTCGGCGCCGCGCTCGATCAACGCGCCTGCACTGTCATCACGGGTTTCGAGCCCATCCAGATCTCCGGCGCGGCCACCGCGATCGGCCGCCTTTTCCTGCCGGACGGCTGGACATCGCAAACGCGCGCCCCGCGCACCGGGGAAACAACTGTGCTCCAGCTGCTGCGCCCGATGCAGACCGGCAGCAACAAGATCACTGAGCCCGCGATCGCGAAGCTCGAACACGAGATCCTCGCAGCCTTGGCACGGCCGCATCCGCTGATGATCCTGCTTCCTGATACGGCATCGCTTCCGGCCAATCTCCGGCGCGTACTGCCGCCTGCCCTGCAGTTGCCGCCCATTGACCGGGAGATCATGCTCCGGCTGCTCGGGCAAACGCATTCCGCCACAGGTAAGGTTGATCGCACGCTGATCACCCCGCTTTTGCCGGAGAACGACGCCCTCGCGACCATGGATATGCCGAGCCTGATGTCCGCCTTGCGCGAACCGAACGCGCCCGCTGCGGCGCGCAAGCTGGCGGCGCTTCTGGCGCCCATGGCCAATGCATCTTCCGACATGACGCTTGAAGAGATCGGCGGCGACAGCCCGGCCCATCGGGCCGCGGCCGACATCGTGTCCGACCTGGCCGCGTGGAAGCGCGGCGCCGCGCGCTGGAGCGACCTGCCCCATTCGGTCTTGCTCACCGGCGCGCCCGGCACCGGCAAGTCCGTTCTCGCGCGCGCCATCGCGGTAACGGCGGGCGTGCCCCTCATCGAGGCCACGCTGGGCAACTGGCAGAGCGCGGGGCATCTTGGCGACATGCTGCGCGAGATGCGCCGCTCCTTTGCCCAAGCGGTCCGCCAGAAGCCCTCGGTGCTGTTCATCGACGAGATCGATGCGGCCGGCTCGCGCCAGGGCGAGGACCGGCATAACGCAAACTACCGCGCCAATGTCATCGACGCGCTGCTCACCGAGATCGATCAACTCACCCGCGCCGAGGGCGTGATCCTGATCGCCGCCACCAACCATCCAGAGGCGCTTGACCCGGCCATTCTGCGCCCGGGCCGGTTTGATCTGCATCTGTCGCTGCCGCTGCCGACGCAGGCGCAGATCCGCCACATGCTGCAGCGCGCGCTGCCCGAGGAGCGCGCCGACGATCTCGCGGCGCTGGCCCTTGCCTTGTCTGGACAGACCCCGGCGGCAATCGATGCGCGGCTGCGCGCGGCCAAGGCCGCCGCGCGCCGGGCCGGAGGCCAGCTCACGGCCCGGGCGCTGAGGACCACGCTGCCGGCCGCAGAGCCCGGGCGGGCTGCCCCTGGCCGCCGCATCGCGGTCCATGAATGCGGCCACGCTATTGTGGCCAGTTTGCTCGGGGCGGTGCCGGTGCGCCGGATGCAGCTTTCCCGGGATGGGGGCTCCACCTCCCGAGCCTCGGCCATTCATGAAGGCACTGTGCCCGAGTTCGAGAATGAGCTGACGATCCTATTGGCGGGCCCCGCCGCCGAACGCCTCATCCTCGGCTCGATCAGTGCCGGTGCGGGGGGCAGCGCGGACAGTGATCTTGCGCAGGCCTCTGCGTTGCAGTTGCAGTTCGATCGGGAATTCGGCCTTGGTACCAACGGCAATGCGTGGCTTGGAGAGCCGGATATGCAGCGGCTCTCGGACGATGACTGCACCCGGCTGCGGGTGAAGCTGGAGCAGTTCGAACACCGGGCCCGCGCGCTCCTCGCCCCCCACCGCGATCTGCTCGAGCGGCTCGCCGATCACCTGCTCGCACATCGCGATCTCGACGAGACCGCGCTCG
>NZ_SOEB01000064.1 GCF_004365965.1 Rhodovulum visakhapatnamense | reverse complement strand
GGTCGCAGAGAGTCGCCATGCGCCTCCTGCCCCCCTCACAGCGGCTCTGCGGCGTCACTCGTTTGCAGCCCGCCGCCCCCCAGCAGGGGGGCGGCTTTTCTGGTCGCTCGCCCGCAAGGGGCGAGCGAGGCATCGGAGGGTTGGAGAGAGAGGGTTGGGTTTTTTGCGAGGCAGGATATATACAAAAGTAGAACTTTTTCTCCCGACACCCTGTTCTGGCTGTTCTCATCCGCACCCTGATGCGATGGATCACCGCTGGCTTGAGCTCGCTGGACAGGCCGGTGAGAGCCACGAGCGAAATCCAGTCTGCCCGCTCCCGAAGTGCGCCTAAGCCAGGAACAGAATGTTGAGCAGCCTTCCCGTAGCCGTGGTGGCAGAGCTCGCAGCCTGAGCCGGTAACCCATTCTCAGCAAATTCCACGACTGCCACAGGTTCGACCTTCGGGATCGTGCGCTGCCCTATCCGTTTGTCGTCCCTCTGCGCAGCGCTCCCATCCAGCGGCAAGCTGAGGGGCGGGCGGCGTCAGCCGCCGTGTCGATCTTGAGTGTCGGGTGTCGAGTGTCGCGTGTCGCTTCGCTCCCCTCGACACCCGACACTGACACTAGGGGGCTTCGCGACAACATCCGGGAGGGGTAGCGACAACATCCGGGAGGGGTAGCGACAACATCCGGGAGGGGTAGCGACAACATCCGGGAGGGGTAGCGACAACATCCGGGAGGGGTGCGACACATATTTGACGACAACATTAGTTGTCGTGTAATGTTGTCGAATGAGGAAAATTACCGTGCCATCCAGTGCCCTCGCACTCGAATCAGAACAGCCCCTGACGCCCGCGATGGTATCGGCAGTCTGGGAAATTGCTGCGGCCCTGGACGAGCAAAGAGTGCCCTCTCAGGTGCCCAATTCGGTCTGGTTGGAAGTTCCGACTTTGCGCCTCCGAGGCGAAGGCGGACGGGCCGATAACATCTGGCTCCGAAAGTGCCTGGACCGGCTCATCGGCATCAAGATTTCCGGGGAGCATAGAGGCGACCCTTGGGGCGCTGTCGTGCTGGCCGAGTGGCACATCTTGCAAGGCGGCAGCGTTGCCCGGCTGCTTATCCCGCCAGCAGGCGTTCATGCCCTGCGCAGCCCTTCGAATTTCACGAAGATCGAAGCTGCCGCAGCGCACCAGCTAACGGGCCACGGTCGACGCCTTTACGCCCTGCTAGCCGACAAGAAGCGACTGGGGCGGCCTTACTGGACTTTCGAGCTGGGCGAGTTGCGCACCCTCATGGGCGTAACCAAGCAAAAGTCCTACGACCGCTTCAACACGTTCCGTCAGCGCGTCCTCGATCCTGCGATAGATGCCATCAACGATTACGGCACCGTCACCGTGCGCATGACGCCCGAGAAGCGTGGAAGGTCCGTTCATGCGGTTCGCTTCGACTGGCGCTGGAAGGACCCCCACAACGCGGCTGAAACTGTGACCGAAAACGACCGGCACAGCTCGACGCGCCGCAAGCAGCAGGCCACCGACGACGCCCCGCCGATGATCGAGGACCCCAAGGAGGCCGCACGCCTCTGGTGGGAAGACCTCTCCGAAGAGGAGCGCGTTTCCTGGGCGGACCAAGTGGGCAGGGAAGCCGAAATCGGCGGCGTCATGCAGCCACGACCGGAGCGGATCATCCGAGAGATAGCCTTCGCCGCAAGTGGGCAAGGTGGGCAGGCTGCCCAGTGAGCACGCCCACCCAAGAAACGCTCTCTCCTGCCCAGGTTGCCCAGCGTTGCTCAGTCAGTCGGCGCAGCGTCATGCGCGCCATAGAAAGCCTTGACTTAAAGGCAATTCGAGACAACAGGAACCACTGGAAGGTCGCCCCGGAGGATGCCGACAGGTGGGCATCTGCCCAGTGGGCGCCCACTGGGCAGCGCCCACCCGAAATGCTCACCTCTGCCCACCCTGATCTTACATCGGAACTTGCCGCCGCCCGCGCTGAAAACGCCCAGCTGAGGGAGCGGCTGGCCGACAGAGACGCTTTGATCGCCGACTTGCGCGAGGACCGGGAAAAGTGGCGGCAACAGGCGGCGGCCCTCCTAGAGGACAAGCGACCCAAGGGGTTTCTCAAACGCCTCTTGGGGCGCTAGGCCGAAGGAAGGGAGATAGGCTCAGCTCCATGAACGCCAATCCGTGGAGCGATGCACAATCGCTCGAATATCGTCTTCGAACCGTACTGAGTTCCTAAAGTCTTCAGGCATCCTCTGGTACCCACGCTCCGCCACAAGGTCATATAGTGCGTCAGGCATGTAGTGGTGCGCCTCGTGTAGGCTCTGAACGCCAGGAATAATACCTAAGGCATTCTTCTGCCTCAGGGAGACCATCACAAGGTTATCGTAGGAAGCCTTTATCGACTTCGTACCGCTTTGGGTCATCGCCCAAAGGACACAAAGCTCCTCTAAATTAAGAGAATAGAAGGTTTTCTCGATGCTTTCTTTGTAAGCCTTTTCGCGCGCACGCCTTCGGAAGGGCTTAAGGATTGCTGCGATCACCCAAATCACGATTTCCAAGACGAGAATTGCCGATGCAAGAAGAAAAACTAGCAGTATTTGGGTCTGATACGCATCAGTAAATTCTGGCTGCTCCAGACCCAAGCGGTCAATTGGCGCAAACAATAAAGCGCCACTAAACAAAAAAAGAACAAAAGCCGTTTTCGGCGACTTCAATGCTTGAAAAAACTGGGTGATAAATTCCATCGAAATCCTCGTCAAAGCCGCTCAGAAACTCTCGGCCCCTTTGTATTAGGGGAAAATTATCGTGTGTAAACTTGGTTTAGCATTACAAGTTAGGTCCTCTTGAAAAACCCAACATGATGGGTTATTTTGCGCTATGGTCACCATCTACCGCGCGCACGGGCTGCGCATCATCATCTTCACCGACGATCACGAACCAGCCCATGTGCATGTGTTTGGCGATGGCCAGGCCAAGATCAATCTGATCGGCCCCGCAGGCTCGCCGGTTCTGGTTTGGGCACAGGGCATGAAGGGCAACGAGGTTCGCCGGGCGGTCCAGGTTGTTCGCGATCAGCAGGACCTGTTTCTTGCCAAGTGGAGGGAAATCCATGGCTGAACTGACAGACGCCGAGATTGATGCCGCTCTCGAACGTGGCCGCATGGCGCAAGAGATCGAACCCCGCGCGGAGGCCGTCCGCTACGACCGGCGCAACAGCCGGATCATTGTGGACCTGACCAACGGTTGCACCTTCGCGTTCCCGCCCAGCCTTGCCCAAGGTCTGGAAACGGCCAGCGAAGACGAGCTGGAGGCCGTCGAGATCCTGGGCGCGGGCTACGGCCTGCACTGGGAGGCTCTGGACGTGGACTTGTCCGTTCCCGGCCTGATGGCAGGGCTGTTCGGCACGAAAGCCTACATGGCCCGGCTCGCCGGGCAGGCGACCTCCGCCGCGAAAGCGGCGGCAGCTCGCGCGAATGGCCGCAAGGGCGGCAGGCCGCGCAAGCAGGCCTGAGCCGAGATGGAGCACGGTGACTTTGCCATCAGAAGGGAGTTCCGAACCGCGATCGGGATCTAGCGCTGCACCGACATCACCGCGGGGTTTTGCTGCCCTGCTGTAATCCTGCATTGCTGCATTGCTGCCCTGCTGCATTGCTGCACGACGCACCCCGGAACCGCAAGGAGCGCCAGAGCGGGCCGCTGGCGGGCCATCCGGGCTTTTGGCCGTTGGTGGGGGTCGCAGAGAGTCGCCATGCGCCTCCTGCCCCCCTCACAGCGGCTCTGCGGCGTCACTCGTTTGCAGCCCGCCGCCCCCCAGCAGGGGGGCGGC
>NZ_SOEB01000063.1 GCF_004365965.1 Rhodovulum visakhapatnamense | reverse complement strand
ACCCGCTACGACAAGACCGCTGAGAGCTTCCTCGGCTTCATTGACATCACGTCGATCCGTCTCTGGGTCCGCCATTTGTCAACATGACCTAGGCGGGGGCGCCGTTGATGGCGGGTTTACCCTGGCGGGGCTTTGCCCGGACGGGGGCCGTCTCGGCGCTTGCGCCGGGGGCGCCGGGCGGGCATTCTGGACCCTGGAACATGGCGGGCATGTTGAATTGGCGACCAATTGCCCCAGATAATGACAGCAGACCGGGGACGGCCATGCGCTGCCGATGATCGGGGCCGGTAGCCGTCCAGCGAACCTAAGGATACCTCATGCCCGAGCATATCAGCTCTTCCTATCCCGTCCTTCCGCTGCGCGATATCGTGGTCTTCCCCCACATGATCGTGCCGCTCTTCGTCGGCCGCGAGAAATCCGTCCGTGCGCTCGAAGAGGTGATGCAGGACGACAAACAGATCCTTCTGTCGGCGCAGATCGACCCGGCGGTGGACGAACCCACGACCGAGGGCATCTACCGGACCGGCGTGCTGGCCAATGTGCTGCAACTGCTCAAGCTGCCCGACGGCACCGTCAAGGTGCTGGTCGAGGGCAAGACGCGGGTGCGCACCACCGGCTATCTCGACAATCCGTCCTTCTTCGAGGCGAGTTGCGAGCCGCTGTCCGAGGAACTGGGCGACGAGGAGGTTGTCGAGGCGCTGCTGCGCTCGGTCGGCGCCGAGTTCGAGCGCTATGCCAAGGTCAAGAAGAACATCCCCGAAGAGGCGCTGTCGGCGGTCGCCGATACCCGCGAACCGGCCAAGCTGGCCGATTTGGTCGCGGGCCATCTTGGCGTCGAGGTCGCGCAGAAGCAGGAGCTTCTGGAAACGCTGACCGTCGCCGCGCGGCTGGAGAAGGTCTATGGCCTGATGCAGGGCGAGATGTCGGTCCTGCAGGTCGAGAAGAAGATCAAGACCCGCGTCAAGTCGCAGATGGAGCGGACCCAGCGCGAATATTATCTGAACGAGCAGATGAAGGCGATCCAGCGCGAGCTGGGCGATGGCGATGACGGCCAGAACGAGATCGCCGAGCTGGAAGAACGGATCGCCGGCATCAAGCTGTCGAAGGAAGCCTCCGAGAAGGTCGCGGCCGAGGTCAAGAAGCTGAAGTCGATGTCGCCGATGTCGGCCGAGGCGACGGTCGTGCGCAACTATCTCGACTGGATCCTGTCGCTGCCCTGGGGCGTGAAATCGCGGGTCAAGAAGGACCTGACGGCGGCCGAGAAGGTTCTGGACAACGACCATTACGGGCTTGAGAAGGTCAAGGAACGGATCGTCGAATATCTGGCGGTGCAACAGCGCAGCCAGAAGCTGAAAGGCCCGATCCTCTGCCTCGTCGGCCCGCCCGGTGTCGGCAAGACCTCGCTTGGCAAGTCGGTGGCGCGGGCGACGGGACGCGAATTCATCCGCATCAGCCTGGGCGGCGTGCGCGACGAATCCGAGATCCGCGGCCACCGGCGGACCTATATCGGTTCGATGCCGGGCAAGATCATCCAGGCGATGAAGAAGGCCAAGACCACCAACCCGCTGATCCTGCTCGACGAGATCGACAAGATGGGGCAGGATTTCCGCGGCGACCCGGCCTCGGCCATGCTGGAGGTGCTGGACCCCGAACAGAACGCGACCTTCGTCGATCACTATCTCGAGGTCGAATATGACCTCTCGAACGTGATGTTCCTGACCACGGCCAACAGCTACAACATGCCGGGGCCGCTTCTGGACCGGATGGAGATCATCAGCCTCGCGGGCTACACCGAGGACGAGAAGCGCGAGATCGCCGAACGTCACCTGGTGCCCAAGCAGATGAAGAACCACGGGCTGAAGGCGAAGGAATTCGAGCTGACGCCCGAGGCGCTGACCGAGATCATCCGCCGCTATACCCGCGAGGCGGGGGTGCGGAACCTCGAACGCGAGATCGCCAAGCTGGGCCGGAAGGCGGTGACCAAGCTGATCAAGAAGGAGACCGACAAGGTCACCATCGGGCCGGATGTCCTCGAGGACTATCTGGGCGTCAAGAAGTACCGCTACGGTCTGGCCGAGAAGGAAGACCAGATCGGCGTCGTGACGGGGCTGGCCTGGACCTCGGTCGGGGGGGATCTTCTGTCGATCGAGGCGCTCAAGCTGCCGGGCAAGGGCCGGATGAAGACCACCGGCAAGCTCGGCGACGTGATGAAGGAATCGATCGATGCCGCGTCGAGCTATGTCCGTTCCATCGCGCCCGATATCGGCTTCAAGCCGCCGCGCTTCGACAAGATCGACATCCACGTCCACGTGCCCGAGGGTGCCACGCCCAAGGACGGGCCGTCGGCCGGGGTGGCGATGGTGACCTCGATCGTGTCGGTGCTGACCCAGATCCCGGTTCGCAAGGATATCGCGATGACCGGCGAGGTGACGCTGCGCGGCAATGTGCTGGCCATCGGCGGGCTCAAGGAGAAACTGCTGGCGGCACTCCGAGGCGGGATCAAGACGGTGCTCATTCCCGAAGAGAACGAGAAGGACCTGCGCGAGATCCCCGACAACGTGAAGGAGGGGCTGACGATCATTCCGGTCGCCCATGTGCGCGAGGTTCTGAAACAGGCCTTGGTGCGCGAACCCGAGCCCATCGAATGGGACGAAGCCGCCGAGGAGGCCGCAGCGGCCGCCGCCGCCAAGGCCTCGGGCGGCGAAACTGCGGGGCAGGTCGCGCACTGACGCGGCAACGTCCGGCACCGTCCATGACAAGGGGCGCGCCCGGGAGGGCGCGTCTTTTCGTTTCCGGCCTTTGGGCCGGGGGCAGCGCGGGCGCCCGAAAAAAGCCGAAGCCAATTCGCCCCGACCCTCTTGCAAAGCGCGGCACGGGCGGATAACAAGCGCGCCACGGGTGATTAGCTCAGCGGTAGAGCGCTTCGTTCACATCGAAGATGTCAGGAGTTCGAATCTCTTATCACCCACCATATTCTCAATGGCTTATGGCGTTTTTGCGAAGTGCCCCGGGGTCCGTGAACCTTTTGGAGCTTCGTGACGTCCAGAACGTCGGCCGCGCGGCGCAGGTGGGTCGGAGAGGATCTGGCGTAAACGCGCCCGGTGACTGAGACGTTGGAATGCCCCAGATACTGGGTGATCTCGCTCGTCGGAACGCCCGCCTCGGCCATATGGACAGCTGCGGTGTGCCGGAGCACCTGCGGGGACACGTCCTTGAGGCCTGCCGAGGCGACCGCCCGCTGGAACCCCTTGCGGATCGATTTCACCGGACCCCCCCGTTCCATTCGATGACCTGATCGCTCAGGGCGCCTCTTTCGCGGCGGTCAGCGCGGCCCGCGCGCCGGACTTCATCGGGACCACGGCACGACCCTTTCTCGGACCCGTGGTATCCCGGCGCAGATCGATCTGACCTCGTCTCATGTCCACACGATCCCAGGCAAGTTCCAGGACTGCCGTCACGCGCGCTGCGGTGGAGAGCATCAGGGTGATCGCAGGCGCGATATGCGGTTCGCAGTCGGCGGCCAGCAGCCGGCCGATTTCCACATGCGTCAGGTGGCGATCACGCGGAGAGGGCTTCGGCGGCCTTTCAATGCATGGCGAGAACTCGATCATGCGCATCCTTGCCGCCCCGTTGAGCGCCGTGCGCAGGTGTCCCGGTTCTGTCCAGGATGAGCCGTCGCCGATCCCGGCCGCACGGCGCGCTGCGGTGTAGGCGCGGCATCTCTGGGTCGAAATCCGGTCGGGGCGATGCGCGCCGAAATGGGCCAGGATCGGCTTCCCGGTCCAGCGCATGGTTGTGACCTGCCCCCCGGTCGTCCCTCGTTCATAACGAGAGTCCTTGGGGTTGTGCCCTGCTCCCCAACCTTGGACCGCGGGAAGTTGGATTTTTCCG
>NZ_SOEB01000062.1 GCF_004365965.1 Rhodovulum visakhapatnamense | reverse complement strand
GCCTCCCGTCTTCAAGCTGTCCGGTCAACAGACAGTTCGTTCATGTTATATTCTCTAAAATGTCCATATATGCACGCTCGGGCCTGTTGGGCCAAAACAGGGAGGATTACCAAGTGCTGCGGTCGATGGCGAACCTTTTGGCGGATAGTGGGCGCATATTCTATCTGCTTGCCGAGGAGAACATATCTACCAAAGTCGCAGGGAAGTGCGCTTTGATCAAATCCCGCGTCCCAGACAGCGTCAAGTGGCCATAGTCGAAAATTATCAGATCTCCGTCCGAAGTAAAATTCTGGCATGCGCCATCGGGGGTGCATAGATAATCCATGATCGGTAGGAATCTGGCTCCTGTCCTTTCAGCCATGCCACGATATTCTTCCTGCACGCGCCACCGTTCGGGTGCTGAAAATCGATTTGTACTCGAAAGTGATTCATGATCGGAAGCTTTGATCAGGATTTCTGGAAGAGCACTGCCATAATCTGGACCGGGTCCTACTATAGCTGTCTTCAGGCCAAGCCCGTGAAGCCAGTTGATCGTATGCTCGAGGTCGTGCAACTCGATTGATCGCCAATGGGCCGCTATAATGATACCGCCAAGCTGCTCCGCATTGTCCTCGATGAAGCGCTTGATCCGGGTTTTGTACAAATCAGTACACATGCCCAGACCTTGGCCGTTCCAGATTGGCCGGCATCCTGAAATAGTGAGCTGTACGAGATGCGCCGATGAATAATGTTCCTCGAGGGCCTTCGCGTATTGCGCGGCAAAACTGTCGCCGATCAGAACATAATTAATCCGCTCGGGATCGAGGTTGAAACAGTGTTCAAAAGACTTTGGCACCGACGCGCTACCGCCTGAAAAGAAGCAACCTCCAGACACGAATTGATCATACATGTTTCGCGAGTTATGGTAGTCTAGACCCGCTAGGAGAGCCGGTTGATCCTGATGGTTGGCACGCCACCGTGCCTCAAATCCATTAAACGAGACGAATACATAGCCGATCGCAGCAAAGGCTGCCATTCCTATTGCGGATCCTGCAAAGATACTCTGCCTGCCTGACAACCAGCGGCGTTCAGGACGACGGAAGGGCTGTTCAACAAAACGCCAACTCAGCCAGGCGATGAGCAGAGACAATAGGGCCAATCCCGCCATCATCCCCATCGGTGGTGGAGTCAAACGCGACAGTCGCGCGAAGGCAAAGATCGGCTGGTGCCAAAGATATGCCGAATAGCTGATAAGTCCGACAAATACCATCGGCTGGTTGCAAAGGATGTGCGCTGCTAGGTTGTCATGACGGGTTTCCCCCTTGGTAGGCGGGTTCTCAACAGAATTTGCGCCATATAAAACGACCAGCGCCGCACCCAAAACCGGTAGCAAAGTGTAAAACGATGGAAAAGGCGTTTCGTCACTATATAGAAAAATTGCCGCCAAGATCATCGCGACCCCAAAAAGCGACAAGCCGGGTCGAGCAAGATGACTTGGGCGACGAATCCAAAAAGCGGCCATCGCGCCCACGCCCAATTCCCAAGCTCGCGTTGGCAGTAGATAGAAGTTCGGCCCCGGAAAACGGGACGACGCCCATTCCGCAAGGCCAAGACTTATTATGGACAATACGATGATCAGACCAATCAGATATCTCCGCCCAAGTTTCCATAAAAGCCACAGAAGGATCGGGAAAATGACGTAGAACTGCTCTTCCACCGCCAGGCTCCACGTGTGCAGCAGCGGGCTTTCCTCAGCAGGGGCAGCAAAATAATCGACCTTTTTCCAAAACAGAATATTCGATGCGAACACCACGATCGCAAAAAAACTCTGCCCAAAAAGTTTCAATTGTGACGGCAGCATCAGCGCCAAGGCAAAGGGGAGAGAGACGATCATCATTGCGAACAATGCGGGCAGGATGCGCCGCGAACGCCGTTCGTAGAAACGTAATATGGAGAAGCGGCCCTCGTCGAGTTCGGATATCAGGATGCCGGTGATTAAAAATCCTGACACAACGAAAAACACATCGACACCGACGAAGCCACCGCCAAATAGTGGTATGTCAGCGTGATAAAGAATCACAGGTAGTACCGCTAGGGCACGCAAGCCGTCAATATCGGGACGATACCTCATTAATATTCTTCGTGCCGTTTTCTTGAATGAATTTAGTTCATGCCCGGCGATCAGCGTGTTTTGCTACAGGATATCCCACTATCAGATCGCGTTTTAAGCTGTGGTTGAAAGACGGCTATGCAGGGTCACGCGCCAATTTGAAATTGGCGGGTGTCGCGGCGGAACGTGATCCAGCGGATGATCTCTGCAGCCCGTATCGCCAATGCACTCCGCACCGTGCGGTGTGTGCAAGCTTCATTGGGAGCCTTTAGCCGACAATCACTGCATCGTATTCTCCAACCCGCGCAACAATGATATGCATGATGTGCGCAGCCTTCGGCGTTTTCGCGATGAGAGCGCCTTAAGATTCATGGGTAGCCCATTAGGCTTGGATCTAATTGCCTCTTCACTTGAACTTTCTGGCAAGCGCGTCATATAGCGTATCCCTATGTCATTTTAGCCGATAAGTGACCTCACGTTGCCGAAATTTGCGCGACCATACAAGTCAAGGATTGTTTGATCAACAGGAGATCCCCGGAAAACCTATAGGTGTCTACTTAACCTTCTTGGCTAACGAATGACATGACGGTTTCGATGGGCCGTCTCCCCATGTTGCGGTAGCCCAGATGCGGGCGCTCGGTGTTATAGTGGACGAGCCAGGCGTCGAGATCGGCCTGGAGGGCCTCGACGGTCTCGTAGAAGGTCTCGCGCATTTTTACGCGGAAGAACTCCTCCAGAACCGTGCCGTTGAACCGCTCGACGAAGCCGTTGGTTTTCGGCGTGCGGACTCTGGTGCGGCGGTGCTCGATGGCGTTGAGCTCGAGATAGAGCTCGTAGGGGTGCTTTTCGGTGCCGCAGAATTCGCGGCCGTTATCGGTCAGCACCGCTTTCACCGGCAGGTCCAGGGTGCGGTAGAAGGGCAGCACGTCGTTGTGCAGGACCGCCACCGCCGCCTCGGGCTGCTTGGAGACATGCAGGAAGCCGAAGGCGTAGCTGCCGAAGGTGTCGACGACCGCGTGCAGATAGACCTTGCCGATCTCCTTCAACGAGCCGACGAAGAAGGTGTCGGCCGAGAGCAGCTCGCCGGGAGCGCCTGATTCAACATGCCTTTCCCGGAAGCATGGGTTCTGCTTCTCGAGGAAGGCGGCCTGCTCGGCGGTGATCTCGATGGTCTGGCCCGCATGGGTTTCCTCGAGCGCCAGCCAGCGGTCGTAGCGCGTGCCCAGGCCGACGCCAGCGGGCTCGAACCGGTGGCGCCACGCTGGCGACCGTTCAGGATCTTCTGGATGGTGATCGAGGAGACCCGCACGCCCTCGAGCGCCAGCATCGCCTCGAAGCGGTTGCAGCCATAGGCCGGATGTTCGAGCGCCAGCGCCTTGATGCGCTCGACCGTCTCCGGCGGGGTCGTTTGAGGGTGGGTCTTGTGGATCGGCGGCAGGTCCTTCAGTCCCTCGAAGCCGTGGGTCTGAAACCGACGTTTCCACTCGTAGAAGCTGGTGCGGTCCATGCCGCGCTGGCGACAGGCCTCGGCCACGTTGCCGAGTTCTTTCGCCAGTTCCGGAACGCTCATGCGGGTTTGCGCGATCTTGGTCTTCGCGTCACGCCCCTTGGGTTTCGTCGCTTTCGGTGTTCCATCCATGGCCGGGTCCTCCTTTCCCAAAATAGCATGGAAAGAAGGTTAAGTGGACAGACCGCCATCTATTGGTTGTGAGTCCTGACTCTAGGCTCCCGACTCATTAATCCTCAAAGCCAGAAGATGACGGTTGCGGCGAGGGCGATAGCGGAGAGGAAGGTCTTCGCGCATCTGTCGTAGC
>NZ_SOEB01000061.1 GCF_004365965.1 Rhodovulum visakhapatnamense | reverse complement strand
GGCCCGGGTTCCGCTTGGCGGCCGGATCCGGATCCCCGACCCGCTGCGCCCGCGGCCCATCGGTATTGCCCGCCCCGACTACATCTACGACCAGACCGGGTCGGTGGGGCTCAGCGCGACCATCGCGCTCGGGGGGCCCGCGCGCCGGACATCGCGGATCCGGCTGGTCTTTATCTCTGGCGGCAGCAATTACGGCACCTTCGGCGGCGGGCGGGCGTCTCTCTACCGCCGCCGCGACTATACCGCGGACTGAGCCATGCTTGACGCGACCGACAACGCGATCCGGACCCTGCTGGCGATCCTCGGCGGGCTGGTGCTGGTCTGGCTCAGGACCGATGGCATGGCGCTGATCGCCCGCATGGGCATCGTGATCGCCTCGGGCGCCATCGGCTATGTCGCAGGCCCCGAGATCGCCCTCTGGCTGGGCACGCCCGAGCGGCTGACCATCGTCGGCGTGACCGTCCTCGGCCCGCTGGCGCTGGAAACCGCCGCCGCGGCGCTCCTCTGGCTGAAGCGCGACCCGGCCCATCTGGCGGAAATGCTGCGCCTCTGGCGGGGCGGCAAATGAGCCGGACCCTCTATCTCACCCTCACCGCCGCCATCTGGCTGGCGCTGATCGTCTGGCCCTGAGACCGGGGCCGTTCCCAACTGCAGGAGATCCCGAATGAAACTCGTGCCCAACTGGCGCGCGGTGCTCAGCCGTGCGTGGTCGGTGTGGATTCTGGCTGCCATGGTCATTTTGTCCGGCCTCGAGGCCGCCGCCTCGCTGCTGTCCGCGGACATGCTCGGCCTGCCGCCCGATATCTACGCCGCCGCCGTGGGGCTTCTGTCCGCCGCCGCGATGCTGGCCAGGGTGATCGCCCAGACCGGGCTTGCGGGGGCAGACGAATGATCCGCCGTCGCACCGCCGCCGGTGGCGCCGCCGCGGTGATCGCCGCCGCCGTCGCGTTGATCGCCCCCTGGGAGGGCCTGCGCACCGCGTCCTATCAGGACATCGTGGGCGTCTGGACGATCTGCTACGGCGAAACCCGGGGCGTCAGCCCCGGCCAGACCGCGACGCCGGAAGAGTGCCGGGACCAGCTCGCCCGCCGCACCGCGCAGTTCGAGGCCGAGATCCGCCCCTGTCTGCCCGCCGCGCTGCCCATCGAGACCCGGGCGGCCTTCGTCTCGGCCGCCTACAATATCGGCTCCGGCGCCTTCTGCCGGTCGAGCATGTCCCGCCGCGCGCTGGCGGGCGATCTGCCCGGCGCCTGCGATGCCCTCATGCTGTGGGTGAACGCGGGCGGCCAGACCGTGCCCGGCCTCGTCAACCGCCGCACCGCGGAACGCGACCTATGCCGCTCCGGCCTCGACTGATCCTCGCCGCCCTGCTGCTGGCAGGCTGCGGCGGGCTGCCGCTCGGCCCGAACGTCGCCGCCAATGTCCAGGCCGGGGCCGAGAACGTGCAAGGTGTGAAGGTCGAGAATGCCCCCAGCATCGTGCGCCCCCGCGCCCGCGAGATTCGACAGGAGCAATCCGAGAACCGCCTCCGCGCCGACCGGGTGGAAACGGTGATCGTCAACGAAATCCCCGCCTGGATCGTCCTGGTCGCCCTGATCGGGTGGATCGCCCCCTCGCCAGGCGAGATCGGGCGAAGGATCGGCCAGGCGGTCAGGCGCCGCCGGGCCTGAGAGCTTCCCCCGCCTTCGGGCGGGGGCAAGGCGGTGCGTCAACACCGCCTCACCACGCAGCCTGCGTCAACAAGTGCTGCGCCGACACCCCAGTGGGAATCTGCCGCCCGACTCTCGCGAGAGCGGGCGGACCTAGAACAGGTTCCTGACATGAACGAAATGCGAAAAACCGTCCCTGCCTCCCCCGTCGCCCCCTGGATGGGCGGCAAGAAGGCTCTGCACCGGCGGATCATCGAAAAGATCGAGGCGATCCCGCACCGGACCTATGTCGAGCCCTTCCTCGGCATGGGCGGGGTCTTCCTGCGCCGGACATGGTGCCCGCGGCTTGAAGTGGCCAACGATCTGAACGGCGAGATCACCAATTTATTCCGGGTGTTGCAGCGCCATTATCCGCAGCTGATGGAGGTCATGCGCTTCCAGATCACCTCGCGCCGCGAGTTCGAGCGGCTCCGGGCCTGCGATCCGGCCACCCTGACCGATCTGGAACGCGCCGCCCGGTTCCTCTATCTGCAGCGGCTCGCCTTCGGCGGCCAGCTCGGCGGGGTCTTCGGCGTGGCGCCCGACCAGAGCGCCCGGTTCAGCCTGGCCCGGATCGGCCCGCTGCTCGATGCCGCCCATGCCCGGCTCGATGGCGTGGTCTTCGAGAATCTGCCCTGGCAGGAAGTGCTGGCGCGCTATGACGGGCCGCAGGCGCTGTTCTATCTCGATCCGCCCTATTGGGGCGGCGAGGACGATTACGGCAAGGGGCTCTTCGACCGCGACCAGTTCGCCGAGCTGGCCGGGCGCCTGGGCAGGATCGAGGGCGCTTTCGTGCTGTCGATCAACGACCGGCCCGAGATCCGCGATCTCTTCGGCGCCTTCCGGATCGAAGAGGTGCGGCTGAATTACTCGGTCTCGAAGAGGGGCGCGACCGCGGCGCGGGAGTTGATCATCGCCAATCGCGAGGTCATGACGGGGCTGGTATGAGGTCCCCCGGCCCGGTCGGCGTTTAACCGGATCTTGGGGACGCACGGTCAAAGGTCTGCCTCATGCGCCGTTTTCTGCCCCTGCTGATCCTGAGCCTGACGCTCCTGGCCTGCGCCCCGGTTGCGCAGGCCCCGGAGCTGGCGAGCCCGGCCGCGCCCTATACCCGCGCGGCCTTCGGCGCGGGCTGGGCCGATCCGGATGGCGATTGCCTCGACACCCGGGCCGAGCTGCTGGCGGAAATCTCCACCGTGCCGGTGACCCTGGCGCCTTCCGGATGCTCGGTGCGCCACGGCCGCTGGATCGCGCCCTACACCGGCCAGGTGGTGACCGAGGCCGGGGATCTCGACATCGATCACATAGTGCCGCTGCGCTATGCGTGGGGCCATGGTGCCGCCAGCTGGTCGGCCGAGAAGCGCGCCCGCTTCGCCCTCGATCCCGTCAACCTGTTGCCCGTCGAGGTTCCCACCAGGGACGTGGTTCCGGTGAAGCCGCGGTCCGGACTGATGCCGACGCCGTCGAGCACGCCAATG
The DNA here is from genome assembly GCF_004365965.1 of Rhodovulum visakhapatnamense. Taxonomy (GTDB): domain Bacteria; phylum Pseudomonadota; class Alphaproteobacteria; order Rhodobacterales; family Rhodobacteraceae; genus Rhodovulum; species Rhodovulum visakhapatnamense. The sequence continues at coordinate 832 of NZ_SOEB01000061.1, read as the reverse complement.
AGATGGGCATATCGGAATTGCATCGAACCAGCATCATGTTGGCGGCAATCGCGCCGACCACGGACCGAAGCATGTTCCCGGGGTGATCTCAGACGAAGGGGCCGGAAAGAACGGTTACCGAGAACGAGAGGGGAAAACCGTTTCCGCGGGCGCCTGCGCGTGCGCAAAACAGCTTGACTGAAGCGGCCACGTTACCGAAGTCCTGCCCCTAATCGTCCGTCCGACGCAGCAACCGCGCAAGCTGCGAGCTTAGTGTTGAGCGCAAGGGGGGTTACTTGCGCATTATAAATATGCGAAACTCGATGCGAGACAATGCAACTCGGAGTGCGCAGAGTTGACGGTTGACTATGGAATTGATGTAATATCGGGCCGCGCTCGGCGAGGAATGCCGCAGCACATTAGAGACCAGAAGCGATGGCGGAAAAAGAACCAATGCCAAATTTGCTGAATATTCGAACGGATAAAATTAAGGTCAAAACGGCAATTCTCGAATTTAATTCATATCAGCTGAGAGAGCGCATAAATGCAATCAGATCAACTCCAACTAGTGGCGAGCGACTTCGAAATCATCTATCTAGAAAACCTCCCGGAAGTGAGAGTATCAACGAGATCCCGCAAGGATCGCGATAATGAGTATCGCCAATCGCCTGGGCCAAACTATGGCATTGAAAGAGGTCACGAACCAGCTTTTGGCTTGCGAGCCTTTCGACGCGCATCAGTTTCTAGAATCGCGTGAAACTAGGTCATGTTGACAAATGGCGGACCCAGAGACGGATCGACGTGATGTCAATGAAGCCGAGGAAGCTCTCAGCGGTCTTGTCGTAGCGGGTCG
>NZ_SOEB01000060.1 GCF_004365965.1 Rhodovulum visakhapatnamense | reverse complement strand
CACCGCCGCCATCCCGGCCCTCCGATATTCGGAGGTCTCCGGTCCGAGCTGGCTCCGCGCATCATTCCGACCGACCCCCAAATGGCAGGGGCGGAATGGTGCGCAGCCGCCCTCTGGGCGGCTTCCGGCGGGAGGTCCAGGAGGGCGCAGCGCCTCCGGCCCAACGGCAATTAGCGGAGCGGCTCGAAGAGAATTGCCTAGTGGGTTGTCATTTGAAATGACAATTCTGTCGCTCTCCGCTATCACCGTCCCATGTTCAAGGCAGCGATCCGCGTCAACAAGTTCACCAGCATCGCCCAGCTTCGCGGGGCATCCCTCCATGCGCAGCGTCACGACGAGACCGGCAAGGCGCGGGTCCGGGACGATGCGGAACCCGGCTTCGGTCTCGCCTGGTCGAAGGCCGAGAACGACCGTGACTATCTCGCCGCCTTCAAGGCCCACAAGTCCGAGCTGGGGGCCGGTGAACGGAAAGGCTCGCCGCTCTGCTTGCAGGCCATCTGCGTGGTGTCGCCGGAATGGGTGGAAAAGGCCGGCAACCTGCACGACCCCGACAACCCGCATAACCGCCAGCTCTTCGACCAGGCGAAGGCATGGGCCGAAAGCTGGGGCGGCGAGGGATCGGTGATCGCCACCCGCCTCGATCTCGACGAGAAGGGCGGGGCCGTGGTCGATGTTCTGGTCTCTCCCGTCCGGGAAAGCCGGGGAAAGCCGGTGATCTCGACCAACAAGGCACTGCGTGAGCTGAAGGAGGCCACGGGCGAGCGAAACGAATACTCCGCCTTGCAGACCTCCTGGGCCGATTGGTGCCGCGAAAATCTGGACGCCGAAATCGTCCGCGGCACCCGCAAGGAAATCACGCAGCGCCAGCACCTGTCGCCGGAAACCTATGGGGCGGTCATGGACAAGGCCCGTGAGAGCGTCAGAGCGCCCTCTGAGGGCCTGTGGGATGCCATCAGGGATGCAGACCTCTCAGAACGCCAGACAGAGGCCCTGAGCGGCCTCCTGGCGCTTAAAGGGGAGATTGCCCGCCACAGGGCCGAAGGAAGCTCCTACGAGCCTCCCAGGGGCGCTCTGACGCTGGATAGGGTCGGTGGAGATACCAGCACCGATCCCTGGCCCTTCATCGAGGCGATCAGATCCGGAGCAGAACGGATCTATGACACGGCCCATCGGTTCGGTGTGGGACTTCGGGAAAATATGGGGGATCGGTATGAGGCTGGGCGCGATCTCTTCCCCAGCCTGTCCGACCGGATGCACCTGGCGGCGGTGGTGGCCAAGTGCGGGGCATTCATGGCGAGGATGGAAGCTGCGGTAAAGAACATGCTGCGCACCGATGTTCCTCAGCTCGACGTGACAACCTGCTGGCCGCAGGAAGCACCGGCAGAGGTTGAACGCCATGAGACGAATCTTGGCCTGACAGCTCCCGCGGTTCGGGAAGAAACCGGACCAGAACGGGAAAGCGATGTTACCGACCGTGCAAGCCGGGAACGGGATCGAGGGTCCAGTCACGGTCTCTGACCCTAGTGTTAATAGTGTTACCTACGGAGTAGTGTTACGGGGCCAAAAATAACCCCTAACCTGTTGATAGTTAAGCATGAAACTATCCACAGGGTTCCGAAAGGGCCAAATTCTGGTTCCGAAAGGGCCAAATTCTGGTTCCGAAAGGGCCAAACGCCTTGCCCCGCCCAATCGGTTCCTGATAGGCCAAATTTGAAAGTTCCCGATAGGCCAAAGATTCACTCATGAGTTTGCTCCCCGATCGCCACCCAAACCTCGACTTCTTCGTCCTGGATATCGCGGACGCCGTGCCGAAGGATGATATGGCGACGATGGAACATCCGCTTTTCTCTCTGGCAACGAAACCGGACATGCGGCACCTCGAATATCGGAGCGGCGATAACGTCCTGAAGATCAGACCGTCTGGCCTTGGGCTGCCAACCATCTTCGACAAGGACATTCTGATTTTCGTTATCAGCCAGCTCATGCACCGGAAGAACCGGGGCGAAGCTATCGGGGAAACTGTGCGCTTCTCGGCCCGCGAGTTGTGCGTGGCGACCAACCGGCAGATCGGGGGCGATCACTACAAGCGCCTTGAGAACGCTTTTGCTCGTCTCCAAGGGACGCAGTTCGTAACCAACGTCCGGACAGGCGGGAAGATCGAGACACGGATTTTCTCGCTGATCGATGAAGGCGGCTTCGTCCGCACGGACGATGAGCGGTTCCGGCTGGATTACTGCGAGGTGAAGCTGTCGCGCTGGCTCATGCGGGCCATCGAGTCCGACCAGGTTGTGACCATCTCGAATGACTATTTCCGGCTGCGCCGCCCGCTGGAACGCCGCCTTTACGAGATTGCGCGGAAACACTGCGGCAGCAAGTCGAAGTGGCAAATCAGCCTGACGACGCTCCAGAACAAGACAGGCAGCAACGCTCCCATAAAACGGTTCCGGCATAACCTGCGCGAGATCATCAAGGCTGATGTGACGCCCTTCTATCGCTTCGAGCTGGACGACAACGACTTGGTGACTGCTCGACCTCGCCAACCCAAAGCCCAGGTTGACCCCTCCATCTCTCTGCCTGCCTGGGCCGAAGAAAAGGCCCGTGCCATGGCACGAAAGAAGGGCCGGGACTACTACGCCCTGCGTTCGGACTGGCTGGCATTCGCCAAGAGCGAAGCGGCCAAGGGCAACCCACCGAAGAACGCGGGCGCTGCCTTTGTCGCCTACTGCGGGAAGCAGGACAGCTTGCGTTAGCCCGGCCTCGCTCTGTCTCGATCAGGTTTCCTTGGCGTTGCACAACGCAACGCGATACCCTGTTGCGCAACAGGCAAAAGCAACGAGGCGCAACGGCATGAAATATTCACTCTCAGAGGCCGCAAAGGCCACCGGTAAGAACAAGACAACAATTCAGAGGGCAATCAAAAGCGGAAAGATATCAGCCAGTAAGGGCAATGGCGGCTCATACGAGATTGATCCATCAGAGTTGCACCGGGTTTTTCCGCCTACCGTTGCGCAACACATGCAAAGCAACGACACGCAACAGGCAAAATTTGCCCCCGAAAGCAGTCACATAGACCGTGTTGTTGATCTGGAAAAAGAATTGGCCGTCGCCCGTGAGAGAGCCAACGGTCTGGAAGCCCAGAAGGATCAGATGGCAGATACGATCAACGATCTACGGAAGCGCCTGGACAGCTCCGAAACCCGCGTGACGGCGCTTCTGGCCGACAACAGGCCAAAGCCCGGTCTCCTATACCGCTTGTTCAACCGATAGGACTCGCCGAACGCATCGTCATAGTGACGCTGTAAGCCACTTGTCCGGCCTGCCCCCTGATTTCCTCTAAAGCACTAGAGTTCATCGCCTCGGCTGTCAGATCCGCAATCCTTTCGGGGTCCACTTCGTTCAAACGCCCCAAGTCCTTAAGCTGACGGACGACAAACGCAGCCCCCATGCTGAACATTTCAACATGGGTTAGCTTAACCCCAAGAGCTTGGACAGTACCGTCAAATGCCCCCAAAGCAGCAGCGGAGAACTCTTCATCATCCACGTCGCGCTTCATCGCATTCAGAAAGCTGACATGCGCGATACCGGCAGCAACGTACAGATCCTCGCGCCTTTCTTCGTCCGATGCCTGCACACTTAGGTGGGCAAAATCGCGCTTTGTGCTACCGCTGTCTATCGCAAACCCTTTAGTCCTGGCTTCGTGTATCCAAGGAAGCTGCTTGCCTTGGGTCCACCTTTGCGCGCGGTCTTGAGCAAAGCGGATAGCCTGATTGTCAGCATCAGCATTCGAATGCTTTGTGAAGAGCTTAGCAACGATACCGTTTGCTTCATCTGGTGTTGCGCCACTGTCTAGGGCATTCAGAAAATGCACGGCCCGCACAAATCTCTTGGCTCTTTTCTGGTTGCTTCGCCAAAGCCAGAAACCCGCTGCGACGATGACGAGGACAATCCACATAGTTTGGACCTACGTTCTTTCTAAATTCGCTTCACTGACAATGGCCTGAGTTCTTCTCAACCCACTCTTTTGCTTCTTCTTCCGTGCGGAACGCGAGGTCCGAATTTCGATGCAATCGTTCTTCTCCCTCCACCGTGACAACGTCCCATATTTCATAGAAGACCGGCTGAGTTCAATCGGGGGCCGTTATGTTGGCAACCCTTTGAATTTTGAATTTTCGGCGATCCATGTCACCCCTCCCTACTGAAGCCTCTCAGCAATCCAGAGCTTGATTAGCGATTGCCGCGTCACGCCGAGGTGCCGAGCCTGCTTGTCCAGGCCCTCCACGACCCACGCCGGAAAATCCACGTTCACGCGCTTGGGCTGATCGTTCCGACGCCGCGCCTGAGACCAGTCGATTGCATCGCTCACGTCCTCACCGGCGTCGAATTTCTTGTCGAACTCAGTTGCCTTCATAGTAGCTGATCTCCTCCTTTCGGGCGCGGCGCACCGAAATGATCCGCACCGCATCACCTCGCGGCGTCCAGACGGCTGCCCAGTGCTTGCCCTCGATCTTCCCAATCGAGATGAACCGCGGTTCATCCTCGGTCTTGGCGGGCGCTTCGAGCATCCACGGGTCATCCCAAAGGGCCTGTGCCTGATCGAAGTCGATGCCATGCTTCGACAGATTCGAGGCACTTTTAGCGGGGTCATACTCAAAATCCATGCGTAAATATGGTATAGTAATTATCCATTTTCAAGCATGGGTCTACGTGATCACCGCCGCCATCCCGGCCCTCCGATATTCGGAGGTCTCCGGTCCGAGCTGGCTCCGCGCATCATTCCGACCGACCCCCAAATGGCAGGGGCGGA
>NZ_SOEB01000059.1 GCF_004365965.1 Rhodovulum visakhapatnamense | reverse complement strand
CGTGCGGTGCGCCTTGAGATAGGTCGCGTCGATCATGATGGTCTTATGCTCGGCACTCTCTGCGGCCAGGCCGACCATGATCCGGGCAAAGACCCATCACTACCGCTATGTGGGCGCTTTTCGCGAGATGAAGCGCATCCTCGACAGCGGCGCGCTGGGACGCGTCACCCATGTTCTGGCCGAGGCCTACGGCCCGGTGGTGCTGCGCCCCAAGCGGACCACCTGGCGCACCGACAAGGCCGAGGGCGGCGGCTGTCTTTACGACTATGCCGCGCATCCGCTGAACCTGCTGAACTGGTTCTTCGGCGCGCCCGCCCAGGTCACGGGCTCGGTGTTGGACCAGGTCTTCTCGGAGGGCACCGACGATCAGGTGATGTCGACCCTGCGCTGGGAGAACGGCCCCACCGCCCAGCTCTCGGTGAACTGGAGCGACGAAAGCCATCGCAAGATGTCGGCCAAGATCGCGATGATCGGCACCAACGGGCGGCTCTATGCCGACCGGCAGGAATGCCAGCTTTACCTGCGCGACCCGGTCGAGGCGCTACCGGGCTATGAGGCGGGCTGGACGGTCAAGTATACCACCGAGCTGACGGACGAGACCTGGTTCTACCTGCGCGGTGAGGAATATTCCGCCCAGCTCGACGATTTCATCACGGCCGTCGCCGAGGGCCACAAGACGGCCCGCGAAAACAGCTTCCGTTCGGCCGCCGAGACGGACCGGACCATGGCCATGATCATCGGCAATGCCGAGACCGGCCTGCCCGTCGGCGAGGCCCCCACCGCATCCAGGCCCGAGCCCGCGCGCAAACGCGGCTGGTTCCGCCGCTGAGAGCAGAAAGGAGACGCCCATGGACCGCCTGCTGTTCGGCGACAACCAGTTCTTCGGCATCAACCACATGTCCGAGGAAAAGGCCCGCGCCCAGGCCATGCGCTTTCAGAAGACCGATGCGATCATGGAGGTGCTCGACACCGCCTATGACGCGGGCATCCGCACCTTCATGTGCACCACCCATGACCGGATCGCCGGGATCGTGGACCGGGTGCGCGCCGATCCCGTCCGCTATGCGGATTTCCAGTTTTATCCCTGCATGCCCTATGCCCACAAGTACGCCAATGCGGTGACCGAATATGGCATGGTCGGCGCGTTGCGGCATTTCATGCCCGAGGACGGGCTTCTCGCCACGGCGCTGGCGGGCGGCAAGGCGCTGGCCACGCGCGAGATCGACGGCATGGCCCGGGTGCTGATCGACATGGAGATGAAGATGTTCGCGGGTACGAAGACCCCGGTGATCTTCGTGCAGAACGTCTTCACCGACCTTCTGCTGGGCATGGGCTTCACCCGGGCCTTCCGGATCTTCCATGACCATATCGTCGAGAAATACGGTGCCGAGCCCGCCTATATCACGATGAACATGCCGATGCTGCTGGAGGCCCTCGAGAAGGAGGGGATCGAGCGGCCGATCATCTGTTCCAACATCAACAAGATCGGGTTTCGCATGTCGGGCGGGTTCGACGCCTATCTCGACGCGCTGAAATCGGGCCGGGTGCGTGCGGTGGCGATGTCGGTCTATGCCTCGGGCGCGATCCCGGCCGACGAGGCGATCCACTGGATCTCGGAACTGCCGGGGGTCGAGGCGATCGTCTTCGGCGCCTCCTCGGCGGGCAACATCCGCAGCACGCGGGCGCTGGTCGACAAGTACATGAAGGAGGCCGCGTGATGGCGGACGGCACGACCGTGAAGGAGGCCGCGGCGGCCCGGCTGGCCACGGCCTCCCGCGTTCCCATGCTGAACGCCTATGTCCATGACATCTCGATGGACGACCTGGTGGCGGGGTTCACCGAGGGCGCGCTGCTGACGCTGCATGTCGACATGGCGATGAAGCTGCAGCAGGACCGCGCGTTTCACGACATCGTGGGCAAGTTCGACGTGATCACCTGCGACAGCCAGATCATGTACTTCGCGACGAAATTCCTCGGCACGCCGGTGCAGGAGCGGGTCTCGGGCTCGGACTATTTCCCGCGCTTCTACATGCATCACAAGGACAATCCCGATATCACCGTCTTCCTGATGGGCGGCAAGCCGGGGATCGCCGAGAAGGCCGCGGCCAATGTCAACGCCAAGGTCGGGCGCGAGATGATCGTGGGCTGCTGTTCCCCCGCCTTCGATTTCGAGACCCGGGCGGGCGAGACGGACCGGATGATCGAGGCGGTCAATGCCAGCGGAGCCACGGTCTGCGTGGTGGGGCTGGGCGGCGGCCGGCAGGAAAAGTTCATCATGCGCCACCGGGACCGGATGCCTGGGGTAAGGCTCTGGCTGCCTCTGGGCGGCACGATCGACTATGAAAGCGGGACCTTCGAGCGGCCACCCTCCTGGGTGACCGAAGGCGGGCTAGAATGGCTTTATCGCCTGCTGAAGGAGCCGCGCGCCCGTTTCCACCGCTACGTCATCCACGAGCCGCCCTTCCTCTGGGCGGTGCTCAAGCAGAAGCTGGGGCTCTACCGGGATCCGTTTGCATAAGGGAAGCCCGCCGTATGGCGGGGTGCGCGCCGTTCCCTGCGGTTTCTATGCTGTGGCAAGACGCGGTCGCGAGGTGTATCTTTTGGCCCATTGCGTGATGGGTCGCTCGAAATAGAACGTTGAGAGATGGGCCAGCGCGAAGGCGGCCAGAATGCCCAGCGGCCGTTTCACCAGGTAGATATCCCACTCTCCGCCGCTGGCGAACCAGTCATGCCTGAAGGGCGAGTGCCAGACATAGAGCGCGAAGGAGATCGTCGCGATATAGGCTAGGATCCGGTGGCTTAGCAGCCCTGCCTGCCAGCTGCCCTTCCGCATCGCAAGGACCGATCCGATCATGCCGGCCGCAAGATAGGGCCGCATATATCCAAGTGCCCCGCTCGGCGGCCAGCATGAAAGTAACCAGAGCAGGACGAGCGGCCAGAACAGGGCCGGAAGCACGGTCCAAAATCTTGTCAGATATCTGTTCCGTCGGTGGATGAAAGCAAGTGCCAGCATCGAGCCGGAAAGAATCTCGTCAATTCGGAAATGGGTGCCGATGGCACCGAAGACATTGTGCTCCACCCGCAGAGCCATCACCACGGCGGCGGCAACCGGGACAAGTACGAAGCCGCGGCGGCCGAAGAACAACACCGCAAGGGCGATCCCGAGATAGAAATGCATCTCGACCCCGAGGGACCAGAGCGGGCTGATATAGGGGATGATCGCTGAATGCCAGTAGTTCAGGACGTAGAGATTGGCGGCGGCAAAGCTGTCCAGCCGGTGCTGTAGCAGCACTGTGTAGATGAACGAGACCAGTAGGACGAGCGGCATGATCCGTGCGGTGCGGCGGATCAGGAACACCTTCACGTCCGGACGGTCCCAGAGGAACCGCGAGATCAGGAAACCTGAAAGCGCGAAGAAGACGCTCATGCCCATGTAGCCGGCCGTCACGTTCAGTTGCCAAGGGGCAGGCCCCAAGGGGAGCATGTGACAAGCCAGAACCGCCAGGATGCTGAAAGCGCGGAAGCCATCCAGTTCTTGCAAATGCGGTTCTTCAGGGATCTGGCTTTGCAACTGCTGAGAAGGCATTCCGGCAATGTTCCGCTATGGCTGGGATATGAGTTTCCGCAAGTGCTATGGCCCCGCACGAATAGAGCGCGGCGCCGGGATCCTTGTTAACTTGCCCCGGGCTTGCAGCCTTTGGGTGCTGCAGGACAAGCGTAAACGCCTCCTCGATGCCGGTTGCCCCGGCATCGAGGAGGCGGTCCGCGTGTTCCATTCCCTTCGGGCTTCATGCTCGGAAGCGTGGCGCGCCCAAAGAACAGCTTGCCTAGGAGACGGCGCCCGGATGGACCCGCACCTGAATCCCCGCCACGGTCTCAGGACCGGCTGCTCAGGCTTGGCGCCTGCGTGCCGCCAGGCCGAAGGCGCCAAGCCCAGCGAGAAGCAGCGGCAGGCCGGCCGGAAGCGGAACGGGTGGAATGATGGCGGCCGGGTCGCCCAGATCGGCCAGGCCGTAGCGGTTCACGATGGTGCTGCCGCGTTCGAGGTCGAACCAGCCGAAGCGGTAGCCCAGGAATTCGACCAGGCCATCGTCGCCATCGCCCTCCTCGCAGGCCTGGGTGGTTTCATCCACGCAAGGTCTGTAGGTTTCCAGCACGAAGCCGATAATCGCGGTGTCGCCGATTTCGCCCAGTTCCCCCGCTTCGCCGGCTACATAAAGTTCGGCATAGGGCAAGATACCAAGCTCTTGGGGAGAGGTCAGGCCAACCTCGGATCCGGGCTCGAAGAAGGCGGTCGCGGCATTGCCGGGGGAATCTTCGACGCCCAGCAGCCAAGCGTAGGAGAAGTAGCCCAGGCTTTCGGAGAACGGGCTTCCTTCTGCCGCGAAGACAGCGCCGTAGTCGCCGTCCTCTCCGCCTCCATAGAAGTAGAAATCGTTCCAGCCGTCCCCATCGACGTCAAGGCCGGGGAAAGACCCGTTCGAGGCCACCAGAGGGGGATCCAGCGTGGTGATGACGGTTGCCGCCTGTGTTTCCAGCGAGGAGAGGCCCAGAAGGGCGAGGCCGCTGAAAAATGCAGTAAAGCCATAGTTTTTCATGAAATTCTCCCAAGAAAGAACCGAGACGGACGGCACGTCGCACACTCCCCTAGATCGTCGCTGGAATTGGTTAACAGGTCAATAATTTCGTTGCGTTCCTGGTGAAGATATCCTGAAGGGCAGGGGGGAGCCCGTGCTAGGTGTTTGATCCCACGGTTTGATGGTGTGATCCTTTCGAAGGAATGGAAGGAAGCCCTATGGGACAAGTTCGTCACGGCAGCGCCACGACCACGCACGCTATCCGAGCTGCAATACAGCGATCGCAAGCTTCGACCGCGGCGCTAAGCCGGGAACTCGGGATCAATCCGAAGACGGTCGCGAAGTGGCGTAAGCGCGAGACGGTCGCGGACCGCAAGACTGGTCCGAAGGAAC
>NZ_SOEB01000058.1 GCF_004365965.1 Rhodovulum visakhapatnamense | reverse complement strand
GTCACCTTCCCGGGCGGCACGGTCTGGCTCTTCGAGGGCTGGCTCAAATCCTACGCGCCGCCCGCCACCGTGGGCGAGTTCCAGGAGGTCTCCGCGAGTTTCCGGGTCACCGGCAGCCTGTCCATCACCCTGCCCGAGGAGGGCTGATCCATGGCCAATCCGATGAAGGGCGAGGTCGATATCGAGGCCTGCGGCGAGCGGCTGCGGCTGATCCTCAGCTTCAATGCCATTGCCGAGCTGGAAGACGAGGCGGGCCAGACGCTGGCCGAAGTGATGACCTCGTTGAAGGCGGGATCGGTGCGCACCATGCGGCTGATCCTGTGGGCCGCGATGCGCGATCACCGCCCCGCGACCACGCTGCGCCAGGCGGGCGCGGTCGCCGAAGAGCTCGGCCCGGAACTGGGTCCGGTGCTCGGCCGGGTGATCTCGACCTGCGGCTTCCTGGCCGATCTGTCCGATCTGGCCGGGGAGGCCCCCGCGCCGGGAAAGCCCGAGGGGTCGGACATGGGCTGAGCCCTGCGGGCTGGCTCGATCTGCTGAAGGACTATTGCGCGGCCGGGTTCGATCCGGCCGCCTTCTGGTCCCTGACCCCGGGCCTCTACCGCGCCCAGATGGCGGGCGCCGCGGCCCGGGCGAAGGTCGGCCAGCACCGCGACCGCTGGCTCGCCTGGCATGTCGCGGCCCTCACCCGGACGCCCGACTTCCCCCGGGCCGAAGACTTCATCCTGCCGCCCGACCCGAAGCGCGAGGCGGCGGTGATGATCCTGCGCGCCCGCGTGATGCATGCGCGCTTCCAGCAGCAACAGACTCAACATGGAAAGAGGTGATCCATGGCGCTCAAGGCGGTGATCGGCGCGCTGCGCGTCAATCTGGGGCTCGACTCGGCCGAGTTCCGCAACGGGCTCAAATCGGCCGACGACCGGTCCAAACGCTTTGCGCGGACCGTGACGGTCGGGCTCGCGGGCGCGGTCACCGCCGCGACCGGGGCGCTGAGCCTCATGACCAAACAGGCCATGGGCGCGGTCGATGCCCAGGCCAAGCTCGCGCAATCGCTCGGGACCACGGTGAAGTCGGTGCAGGTGCTGAGCCGGGCGGGCGATCTTTCGGGCGTCGCCATGGGCACGGTCGAGCAGGCCACGAAGGACCTGACCCGCCGCCTCAGCCAGGCCGCGACCGGCACCGGGCCTGCGGTCGATGCGCTGAAGCGGCTGAACCTCACGGCCGGGGATCTGCTGAAGATGCCGCTCGATGCCCGGGTCGAGGCCATCAATGCCGCGATCCTCGACTTCGTGCCTGCGGCCCAGCAGGCGGCGGTGGCGGGCCAGCTCTTCGGCGAGGAAGGCTCCATCGCCATGAGCCGGATGGATCCCGCGACCCTGCGCCAGGCCGCCCGCGACGTCGAAGACTTCGGCGTCGTGGTGTCGGAACTGGACGCCGACAATATAGAGAGTGCGAATGACGCGGTCTCGCGGCTGGGGCTGGTGGCGACCGGGCTTGGCAACACGCTGGCGGCGGCCGCAGCCCCGGGGATCGAGCGGCTCGCGACCGGCTTTGCCGATCTCTGGCGCAAGGGCGCGCCGCTGGCCTCGGCCCTCGATCTGGTGCTGTCCAATCTCGACCGGGTCGCGGCCTATGCCGGGGCGGCCGCCACGCTGATCGCGGGGCGGTTTGCGGCCAGCTTCGCGGCGGCGACGGTGGCGGCGGCGGCGCTGAACGCCAAACTCCTGCTGACCCGGGCCGCGCTGATGCGCACGGGGATCGGCGCGCTGGTGGTGGTCGCGGGCGAGCTGGTGCTGTGGTTCGGGCGGCTGGTGACGGCGGCGGGGGGCTTTGGCGCGGCGCTCGATCTGATGAAGGATGTCGCGGCCGAGGTCTGGGACCGGATCGTCATGGGGCCCGAGCTGATGCGGCTCAGGATGGAAGAGCTCGGCGCCCGGATGAAAGCCATCTGGGGCGAGGTGATGGTCTATCTGCAGGAGAAGTGGTCGGGGTTCCTGGCGCGCTTCGCCGATCTGCCGGACATCCTGCCCGGCGCGGCGGCGCTGAAGGAGGCAGCGGACGGCGCGGCCGAGGGGCTGGCGGCGGCGAAAGAGGCCGCCGCGGCAGCGGGCGACGAGGCCAAACGGCTGAAGCGTGAGGCCAATGGCGTGGCCGATGCGATGATCCGCACGCCGCTGGCCTCGATGGCGGCGCTGAAGGAGACGCTGGCCGGGGTCTCGGACGAGGCGGGCAATACCGCGACCAGCCTCGCGCGGATCGGCGATGCGGCGGGCGGCGCGGGGGATGGCGGCACCGGTGCCGTGACGCAGGCAACCGAGGATCTGGCCGACGCCGCGAAGGAGACCGGCGACAGCTTCAAGACCTTCTTCAAGGATCTGGCCAAGGGGTCGGCGGATGCGGGCGACGCGATCTCGGCCTTGGCCGACCGGATGCTCGACGATCTGCTGGACCGGGCGCTCTCGCCGGTCTCGACCGCGATGGGCGGCTTCTTCGACAGCTTCCTCTCGGGGATGTTCGGCGGTGCCGGTGCGGGCGGGGGCGTGACGGCCAGCGCCCTTGGCAATGTCTTCGACGGCGGCCGGGTCCGGGCCTTTGCCGCGGGCGGCGTGGTCGACCGGCCGACCTTCTTTCCGATGCGGGGCGGCGCGACCGGGCTCATGGGCGAGGCAGGCCCCGAGGCGATCCTGCCGCTGACCCGGCTGGGCAATGGCAAGCTCGGGGTCGCGAGCCTCGGCGGCGGCGGGGTGCGCATGGGCGATGTGCATGTCTCGGTCGCGGGCAGTTCGGCGAGCCCCGAAGAGATCGCGGAGGCGGTGCGGCGGGTGACGCGCGACGAGGCGCAGCGGGTCTATGCCCGCCAGCGCCGGGAGGGGCTCTGATGGCCTTCCCGCCCGAGGCCGTCCGCATCGCGGGCTTCACGCTGCGCCAGGTGACCTCCTCGATCCGCACCCAATCGCCCTACAGCTTTGCGCAAACCGCCTATGACTTCATGGGCGGGACCTGGGCGGCCGAGCTGACCCTGGCGGCGTTTGACGCCCGCGAGAGTGCGGCGATCTCGGCCTGGCTCGCGAGCCTCAATGGCCCGGCCGGACGCTTCGAGCTCGACATGGCCGCGATGGAGTATGAGGGCCCCCAGGGCACGATCACCGCCGATCCGGTGGTGGCGGTGGCCGCCAATGCCCGGGCGCAGACGCTGGTGCTGCAACTCGCCACTGCAGCCGACACCATAACTGTCGGCGACTATCTCACGCTCGACGGCCATCTGCACATCGTGACCGGGGCCGAGGCCCCCACGGCCGCCTTCCGGCAGACCCTCACCCTCTGGCCCCGCCTGCGCGCGCCCGTCGCCCCGGGCGATCCGGTGGCGCTGCGCGCGCCTTACGGCACCTGGGCGCTGGCCGGTCCCGAGACCGCGCTCGCCGTCAGCCAGGCCCGGGTCCGCACCCGCACCGTGCAACTGGTGGAGGCGCTCTGATGGCAGGCTCAGCCGGTGATCTCGCGCCGCGCCAGATCGGCAAGGAAGGCCGAACGGGTCAGCCCGCGCTCCTTCGCGGTCTGGTCGATGGCCGCCAGCAGCCCCGCATCCATGGTGATATTGGCCTTGGCGGTCCGCCCGCTCAGCCGGAAGAACGGCACCGCCAGAAGGAAGGCCCCGGCCTCAAGATCGCGGGCGACCTCCGCATCGGTGCGGACCGCATCGAGGCTGCGCGCCTCGGGCAGGGGCTCGTCTTCCAGATGAAGCGCAAGCGCCTCGCTGGCATTGGGCAGAAGATCGTCGAGCGAATCGGCGGCCGAGAAGCAGCCGGGCACGTCGGGGAAATGGATGCCGAAGGCGCTGTCGCCCTCCTGATGCACGACGCCGATGTAATGGCGCATGGGGTCTCTCCCTTCGGTCACAGCCAACCGGCCTGCTTGTGGATGTTGCGCACCGTGCCCAGCGGCAGGTCCTTCTTCGGGTGCGGAATCGTCACCGTCCGGTCGCCCTTGCGGAACTTGTGGTGCGAGCCGGTGACCTTCACCAGCACGAAGCCGTCCTGTTCGAGGCGCTTGATGATCTTCCGGCTGTTGGTTTCCACCCTCGGCGCCCCTGTGTGGTTGTGCGCATATAAATACGCCCTGCGCTGCGCGAGTGCAAGGATCGGGTGCAGATATATGCGCATGGAGGCGCTCTGATGGACACCAGCGGCGACCGGATCCTCGGCCTGCTGGTGCAGTGCCGGTTCGACAACGGCGAACTGAACATGTTCACGGGGCTGGGCAGCGTCGAATGGGAAGGCGTGACCTATCTCGGCGCCGCCGGGCAGATGCTGCGGATCGGCGAGGCGCAGGAGACCTCGGGCGGCGAGATGCCGGGGCTGACGCTGACGCTGGCGGGGCTCGATCCGGAGGTGGTGGCGCTGGCCGAGCTGGAGGAATTCCAGCGCCGCCGGGTGACGCTGCGCCTCGCGCTCTTCGACCCCGAGGGCCGGATCGAGGCGGCCGATGTGCTCTGGGACGGGCTCGCGGACACGCTCGACAGCGATGACGGGCCCGAGGCCGCGACCGCGACGCTCGCCTGCGAGGAACGCGCCATGGATCTGGGCCGCAAGCGCCCGTTCTACTACCTGCCCGAGGATCAGCAGCGCCGCTTTCCCGGCGACCGCTTCTTCGACCTCGTGCAAGCCATCCAGAACCGGGAGGACACATGGGGACGGTGATCACCCGCCGCGAGGGCTGGGAATTGCGGCTGGCGGCCGAGATCCGGGACTGGGAGGGCCGGGCCTTCGTCTGGGGCGCGGCCGATTGCCTGGGCTTCTGCCGGGCGACCGCGCGGGCGATGACAGGCACCGATCCGATCCCGGACCTGCCGGATTATGCCAGCGAGAGGCAGGCCGCGAAGGGGCTGGTGCGGCTTGGCTTCGGATCAATTGCCGATCTGATCGACGCGCATCTGCCGCGGGTGCCGGTCGCGCTGGCGCGGCGCGGCGACTGGGTGATGGGCGATGCCGCGGGCGCGCTGCCCGGCGCCATGGGCGTCGTCACTGGCCGCCATGCGGTGCATCTGGCCGAGCGCGGACCCGTCCGCCGCCCGGTCCTCGACGCGGAGGCGGCATGGCGCATCGGGTGATTGGCCTCGCGGCGGCTCTCTTTCTTCTATCGGTTGCCCCCGCCGCCGCGATGCCGCCGGTCGGGGCGGCGCTGGCGGCGGCCGCCGGGGGCTGGGCCGCCGGGCTGACCGCGACCGCCATCATGGGCCAGGCCGCCATGGCCTTCGTGCTCTCGGGCGTGCAGATGGCGCTGGCGAAGAAGCCGAAAGCGAAGACCCGCGACGAGATCACGCTGAACAAGATCCAGCCGGTGACCGCGGGCCTCAT
>NZ_SOEB01000057.1 GCF_004365965.1 Rhodovulum visakhapatnamense | reverse complement strand
CTTCCGTGGGCGATTCCGGCCAGCGTGATGCCGCCCCAGGCCGAGCCGACGAAGAGCGCGCCGATCAGGGCGCCCAGCAGCGCATCGCGCCAGGTCCCGAAGCCGTAATTTGCGGGAAGGTCGGGGATTCTGGGCATGCGGGGCATGGGGTCCTCCGGAGAGCGAACGGGGTCTGGGCATGGGATGAGGGCCGACGCGCGGCCCGCACCGATGCTCAGAGACCGGCGTTCTCGCTGTCGTCGCCCTCGGCCTCGCCCGGATCGCCGGGCTCGGGATCGGCGGCCTCGACCTCCTTCGGGTCGGTGCCGGTGGGAGCGCGGTAATAGATGCAGCCCGGGGCGTGGGTGCGTTCGAAGGCGTTGGTGCCCGCGATGGCGGCAAAGCAGCCCGCGCCATCGGCCGAGGGCTGGCGGATGGCCGACAGATCCTCGGTGGCATTGACGGCGGCAAGCGCAGGCGCGGCCAGCAGGGCCAGGGCGGTCGCGGTCAGGGTGGTCTTCATGGGTCTCCCCTTTTTCGGTTGCAGTCAGGGGAGACTGCATCCGCCAAAGAGGATAGTCAACACATGATGTCCGCATTAGAGGATACTTGTGGGATGCGGGCGCAGCTCGAATCTGTCACGCGCAACCGACTTAGTGGGCGCGCGGTCCCTATCGGAGATAGACGATGCTTGTTGACGACTACCTCAGGCGCCTGGAGGGGCTGACCCGGGCGAAGAAGCTCGAAATCTTGGCGGAGATCAGGAGGATGATTTTGCGCGAATGATCTGGTAGATGCCCTGTCTTATCTCGGGGTGCTCGCGAAGCGCACGGAGGATCTCGAAGTCCTCCTCAGACACATCAAGGCCATACAGAATATAAATAAGACTGACAGGGATTGCGTCGCAAACCGCCGCCAGATTGTCCATGGTCGGTTCCTTGCCATCCGATAGGATCGAATGAACATAGCCAGGGCCGTTCCCGGAGGCCAAGGAAACAGCCCGCATCGACTTTCCGGCGTCCTGGATTGCGACGCGAAGCCTCTCGCGCCAACTCATGTCTACCATTCGCCAAATATCCTCTGGAGGGGAGCACAGCGCACGTCTTTTATCGGGGACACTTTACGCGTCCGCTTTAGCGGATATATTGGCGGCATGATTAAGCACTCAGCGCTACTGTCCGACATCGACGCGTTCCTTGAACACACAGGCATGGGCGCGAGTTACTTTGGGAAACGGGCTGTCGGGAACTCCGAGCTTGTTTCCCGGCTCAGGTGCGGGGGGCGTGTCTGGCCGGAAACGGAACGGAAGATCAGGTCCTTCATGGCCGCCAGCCATGCAACCCATTGCGCGTCCATCCAGTCGCGAAGCGTCGGTTCAGCCACTGATACGAAGGGTTCAACCTGATGCGCTCTACACCTTCTCCCGTCCTCTTTTCAGCGGCGACCGGCCCATGCGGTCATATTGGAGGAAGTCATATGCAAAAGTCCTTCCAGAATTTGCGCGACCCGCAGGAGCGGGAGCGGAAGTGGTTCGCCTCGCTTCTGTGGCGGTCTTTCCCCGAAGCGACGAGCGAGGCCGAGCTGGCCGATCTGGTGGCCGAGGCGCTGACGACGGCGCAGCGGCCGGTGAACCCGCGCACGGTGCGGAACTGGCTGCGGTCCGAGAACGCGCCGGGGCTGCATTACGTCCTGGCGGTGCTGGCGCTCGCGGGCGCCGAGACCGTCTTCGAACTCTTCGACCCGGAGCATACGGCATGACACTGGCAATTCGGATCTACTGGCGCGTCGCCGGACGCTTCAACCAGCTGCGCGCGGGCCGGGCCCGCGCCGCAGCCCGGCTTTTCGAGGCGCGGGCGGAAAAGTTTTTGGCGCGGTTCAAGGGGGGGCGGGCGTGACCGGCCCGATCCCGCTCGATACCTTCACCGCCGGGCCGCGGCCCCCGATGAAGGAGACCGCCGAGGACGAGGCGGTGCGCGAGAAAACCTACCGGGTCGCGGCCGACGAGCTGCGGGGCTTCATCGAGCGCTTCGAGGCCCTGGCCGAGGACAAGGCCGCCCTCGGCGATCAGCAGAAAGAGGTGATGGCCGCTGCCAAGGCCCGCGGCTACGACACCAAGGCCCTGCGCCGGATCATCGCGCTCCGCAAGCGGCACGCGGACGACATCGCCGAGGAAGAGGCGGTCCTGCAGCTCTATCGCGAGGCCCTGGGGATGTGATGGCCACGCGGATTTACACCGACCTCACCATCCGCGGCACGACCTATCCCGATGCGGCCAGCGCCGCCCGCGCGCTGGGGGTGACGCCCGAGGCGGTGCGGTCTGCCGCGCGCAAGGGGCGGCTCGACCGGGTCGGGGTAGGGCGCAAGGGGGTCGAGCCGATGCCGGTCAGGATCCGGGGCGAGGTCTTCACGGATGCCCATGCCGTCGCCGCGCGCTTCGGGGTGACGCCGCAGGCGGTCTGGAAGGCGCTCTCGGATGGCGATCCCGACCGGATCGGCCGACCCCAGCGCCGCCCCGGCCGGGACCCGCACCCCGTCGAGATCGGGGGCCTGCGCTTTGCCTCGCAGCGCAAGGCCAGCCGGGCGCTGGGTTTCTCGGACGACTATCTCTCCCATGCCCTGACCCGGGGCGGCCGCGCCGCCCGGGAACGCATTCTGGCCGCGGCGATGGCGCTGGCGGCGAAAGGGGTAACGCCATGACACTTGCCGCCTCCCGTCTTCGCCCGGTCGATGCCGCCGATCTGCCCGACTATCCGCTCGGCCCCGAGGACGACCTGAACGGCCATTACTTCATGACCTGGTATCACCGCGAATGGCTCAACAGCGAGATGCGGCTGAAGGGCACCGAGGAATGCCGGGCGCTGTATTTCGACCTGATCTGCCTGTCGCAGGACCAGAAGCCGGTCGGCACGCTGCCCGACGATCCCGAGCAGCTGGCCAAGCTGCTGGCGGTCGACGTGGCGCGGCTGCGGCGGCTGAGCGAGATGGAATACGGGCCGCTTCACCATTGGCAGCCCTGCCGCTGCGGCGATCAGATCCGGCTGATGCACGGCCGGGTGACCGCCATGGTGCTGGAAGCGCTCTCGCGCAAGCATGACAACCGGGCGCGGAACGAGGCGGCGAACGCCGCCAAGCGGCGCCAGCGGCTGCGCTCGGCCGTGGCCGGGATCCACCCCGACCTGGCGCAGAACGACGCGGCCGTCCTCTGGATGGATGACTGGCTGGTCGAGCAGGGCTGCGGCTATCGCGGCTCGGCCTGGGTCGAGCGGGCGATCACGGCCTGGTCCAACCACATGTTCGACATGACCCGGGCCGCGCGCCCCCGCGAGTAATTCCCAGACTGTCCCGAGACTGTCCGCAACTGTCCCGAGGACAGTTCAGGGACAGTCTCGGACAGTTTCAGACTGTCCTGCACGACAGGGACAAAGACAGAGAAAAGGACAGGAACATGGACGGTTCGCGTCGGTCTGACAGGGCAGGGCCTGTGGATAACCCCGCAAGGGCAGAGAAAGGGGCAGGACTGTCCCGACTGTCCCGAACTGTCCGCAAGTGTCCCGCAAATGTCCGCCGGACAGTTGCAGGACAGTCCTGAAACGGTTGGCAAGGCAGAGAGAAAGGAGCCGAGGATGGACGCGAGGGAACAGGCCGAGGGCGAAAAGCGGGTGCGGGGGCTGCTGATCGAGCCGCTGCTGCGGCGCGGGCTGGTGAAGCCGGGCGCGATGACCAAGGCGCAGTTCGACGAGATGCTGGCGGATCTCGCGAAGCGGCTGGCCTACATGACCCCGCCGAACCTCGCCGCGCTGGAAGAGATGGCGGCGGCCCAGCCCGGCGGCAAGGACCGCGACCGCTTCCCCATCGCCAATGCGATCCTGAAGGCGGCGGCGCAGATCCAGCCGCCCGCCGACGATGCCTCGCCGCTGATCCGGGCGGTCTTTGCCCATGCGGTCGGGCGGCAGGCGCTGGCCGAGGGCTGGGCGCCGGAGCTGCTGGACGATCTGCGCCGGACCCGTCGCTGGCCGGGTGGCTATGCGTTGGGGCAGATCCGCCAAGCCGCGGGCGAGGCGCTGCGCCGCCACGCGCATCTGGCGGGGGCCGATCCGGCCTTCCTCGATCCGGCCGAGGCGGCGTGGCTGCGCGACCGCGAGGCCCAGCTGGCCCGCTGCCGCCGCATCGCCGATCTGGCGGGGGCGGCGGCATGACCGCCGCGATCCGCCCCCCGGCGCAGACTGCCTCCCGGACCCGGCGCGCGATGCCGGTGCGCGCGGCGCTGGAATGGGCCTTCGGCACCGAATGCGCGCGGCTCGACCATGACGAGATCGAGGCGGTCGGCGGCACTGGCTGGCGGTCCTATGGCATGGAATATGTCGCCCTCGAACGCGCCCAGCTGGGCACCCGGGTCGACACGAGCCGGGGCCGGTCCCGCCCGCATGACGATGCCGAGCTGATCGCGACCGTGGTCCGCAACACGCTGCCCTGGTACGCGGCCACGATGGTCGCCGACCTCGCCCGCGCGGGCCGCACGCCCGACTGGATGCCCGACGCCCGCCCGCGGCTGAAGCCGGACGACTGGACGGTGAACCGCTGGGGCCGCCACGCGAAGACGGCGGATGCGGCGATGCTCGGGGTCGAGGGCTGGCAGCCGATCCCGCGTCGCAACCGCAAGGGTGTGATCGTCCACGACGCGGTACGCTTCACGCCCTGCCACTGGGATCCGACGCCCGCGCAGATCGCCGCGGCGCGCCGGGCTTACCTCGACTGGTGGGGCTACCTGCTGGCGGTGCAGGCGGCTTTGACGGGCGCGGACCTGACACGGATCGAGGTCACCCGGGACATGCCGCCGATGCGGCCGTGGAAAGGCGCGCCTCAGCGCCTTTAGGCTTCTTTCTTACTCCTAGAGAAGGTTCATAATATCAGCGGCCTGGCCGTGGTTCATCGACAGGCCTTCCTTGGCGGTGACGACCTTGAAGCCATGGCTTCTAAAAACCTGGCTCAGATCTTTGATCGACATGCTGTCCCAGTTTCTGGGCAGGAAGCCCGCGATTGAACTCTCGGCCGTAAACCCACCGGCCATGAACCCGACCATCTGGCCGCCTTTATAGACGGCAAGCTCGACAGGCTGCGCATCCTGTTTTGCACGTTGCTCCGCTTGCCAGGCCTTGCCCTCGGCGGAGTCCATCCACGCCGCCTCCGCGTCGGATTTCGCCATCATGGCCATGAATTCGGCTGGGGCTTTGTATGGCTTGAAACCGGCCTCTTCCCCAGTTCCCGGTCGAAAGTTCGCGAGCTCGGGCCTGAACTTGGGCTGAGTGGCTGTCTGCTGTTCTGTTTGTTCCTTGCGAACCGGCATCACGCTGGTCGCCGTTACGGGGCCGATCATGGGAGTTTCCTCATTGACACGACAGGGTGGTTCAGTGATGGCGGCGGCCGGTTAATAGAAGATTGCGCCACGTGTCGCTGGGCTTCAGCACTTTTTATCCGCTTTCCTAAAGCTAGGCTCAGGACCCATTGATCTGCTTGAAACCGCTACGGCTGAATGATTCAAGCTCTCGGACTGACGGTGGGTGATGATGAGCAACCTTTTCTG
>NZ_SOEB01000056.1 GCF_004365965.1 Rhodovulum visakhapatnamense | reverse complement strand
GGCCCGGGTTCCGCTTGGCGGCCGGATCCGGATCCCCGACCCGCTGCGCCCGCGGCCCATCGGTATTGCCCGCCCCGACTACATCTACGACCAGATCGGGTCGGTGGGGCTCAGCGCGACCATCGCGCTCGGGGGGCCCGCGCGCCGGACATCGCGGATCCGGCTGGTCCTGATCTCTGGCGGCAGCAATGTCGGCACCTTCGGCGGCGGGCGGGCGTGTCTCTACCGTCGCCGCGACTATATCGCGGACTGAGCCATGATCGAGGCGACCGACAGCGCGCTCCGCACCCTGCTGGCGATCCTCGGCGCGCTGGTGCTGGTCTGGCTCCGCACCGATGGCATGGCGCTGGTCGCGCGCATGGGCATCGTGATCGCCTCGGGCGCCATCGGCTATGTCGCGGGCCCCGAGATCGCCCTCTGGCTGGGAACGCCCGAGCAGCTGACCATCGTCGGCGTGACGGTCCTCGGCCCGCTGGCGCTGGAAACCGCCGCCGCGGCGCTCCTCTGGCTGAAGCGCGACCCGGCCCATCTGGCCGAGATGCTGCGCCTCTGGCGGGGCGGGAAATGAGTCTGCCCCTCTATCTCACCCTCACCGCCGCCATCTGGCTGGCGCTGATCGTCTGGCCCTGACACCGGGCCGTTCCCAGCCACAGGAGATCCCAAATGAAACTCGTGCCCAACTGGCGCGCGGTGCTGCGCCGTGCGTGGTCGGTGTGGATTCTGGCCGCCATGGTCATCCTCTCCGGCCTTGAGGCGGCCGCCTCGCTGCTCTCGGCCGACATGCTGGGCCTGCCGCCGGATGTCTATGCCGCCGTCGTGGGGGTGCTGTCCGCCGCCGCCGTGCTGGCCCGCCTGATTGCGCAGACCGGCCTTCAGGGGGCAGACCGATGATCCGCCGTCGCACCGCCGCGAAGGGCGGGGCCGCCGCCGCGGTGATCGCCGCGGCCGTCGCGCTGATCGCCCCCTGGGAGGGCCTCCGCACCGCCTCCTATCAGGATATCGTCGGAGTCTGGACGATCTGCTACGGCGAAACCCGGGGCGTCGGGCCGGGCCAGACCGTGGCGCCGGAAGAGTGCCGCAGCCGCCTCGCGACCCGCGCCGCGCAGTTCGAGGCCGAGATCCGCCCCTGTCTGCCCGCCACGCTGCCGGTCGAGACCCGCGCCGCCTTCGTCTCGGCCGCCTACAATATCGGGTCCGGCGCTTTCTGCCGGTCAAGCATGTCCCGCCGGGCGCTCGCGGGCGATCTGCCCGGCGCCTGCGATGCCCTCATGCTGTGGGTGAAGGCGGGCGGTCGCACCGTGCCCGGCCTCGTCAACCGCCGCACCGCGGAACGCGCGCTATGCCTGTCCGGCCTCGACTGATCCTCGCGGCCCTGCTGCTGGCAGGCTGCGGCGGCCTGCCGGTGCCCCTTGGCCCCAACCTCGCCGCGAATGTCCAGGCCGGGGCCGAGAACGTCCAGGGCGTGAAGGTCGAAAACGCGCCCAGCATCGTCAGACCCCGCGCCCGCGATATCCGACAGGAGCAATCGGAAAACCGCCTCCGTGCCGACCGCGTGGAAACCGTCGTCGTCAACGAACTCCCCGCCTGGATCGTGCTGGTCGCCCTGATTGGATGGATCGCCCCCTCGCCAGCCGAGATCGGGCGAAGGATCGGCGAGGCGGTCAGAGGAAGGCGGCGTTAACAAAAAAATACAGCTAAAAGGCGAGCGTGGGGGTATTTGCTCAACCAATTTTTAGCGGTTTGTTCCTATCAACAGAACTGGCCAGGGAAGGGTCCACTAAACTTATCAAAGAACTGAAATCAAAACATTAGACCCCTGCTAGGCCTGACCCAGTGGGGGTCGACCCATTGCCTATCCGCAGCTGATGGAGGTCATGCGTTTCCAGATCACCTCGCGCCGCGAGTTCGAGCGGCTCCGCGCCTGCGATCCGGCCACCCTGACCGATCTGGAACACGCCGCGCGGTTCCTCTATCTGCAACGCTTGGCCTTCGGAGGACGTCCGAGCGATGTCTTCGGCGTGCAGCCTGGGTGCGGGTCGCGCTTCAGCCTAGCCAAAGTCGGCCCGCTGTTCGATTCCGCCCATAGCCGGCTCGATGGCGTGGTCTTCGAGAACCTGCCCTGGCAGGAGGTGCTGGCGCGTTATGATGGCCCGCAGGCGCTGTTCTATCTCGATCCGCCCTATTGGGGCGGCGAGGACGATTACGGCAAGGGCCTCTTCGACCGCGCTTCGACGCCGAGTCGGCTGGATTTCGGCAGTCTGGGCGGGGAACTGCCGTTCGGGACCGTTCCGGAGCGTCGGCCGAGCTTCCAGAGCGGACCTTCAGCAAATCGCCGCGCCGTCTAGAAGGAAGCGGTCGCTCGGGGCGAACTGCAGCCGTTCGCATCGCCGCTGAGAGATCGCCGCTGAGAGAAGGCGGCATAGCGCCTTCCATAGGTTGGCTCGCGGAGGTTATGTACGCCACCAGTCTTCCGTTTACCATGCCCCCTCCCTGCCGATTGCGGACGTTTGATGCCCCAAGGGCGCGCTGCCCGCAGATCATGGAAGCGGCCGTTCATCCCAGCTGCAGCATGCACTCAGGCCGCCAAGGTCCGGAGGGCGGGACAGAGCGGTCACGTCGCTTCCGGACCGTCACATCACGCGGTCAATACAGTCGAGTCGATTAATCCACCGGCAGCTCAGAAATGGGTTGCCATTAGGCGACTTATCATTCTGTCGCCAAGTCCTCGATAAGAACGAACCTTTCCCAAATAATCTGCATGTCCGGTGAAAACCCGCCGTTCCGTTCGAAATAGCCACGATGCCCTGCGCGCCAACCCTCCAGATTTTCATCCTCGCCTTCGGCAAGAGCCATTTCTTCGGTAACTTCATCAAACCTGCATTGGATCAACTCAACGGTCTCAATCACAACGGCTGGAGTGCCGTCCCAATCGAGACAGATATCGCGCCGACCGATCTCCGGGGAAGGCTCGCCATTTTGGAACTCGTACAGGGCGCTGCATGTTGCGACTTTCTTTCCATTTCGCACCAACGACAGCAGTGCGCTGGATAAAGCGGGATCATCGCCAAACTTGAAGGTTCTGGCCGATGGGTACCGCACCTTAAGCGTTCTTAAGTCCTTGGGCATTTCAGTTCTTGCTCCTCCAAGCTCGCGAGGCTTACGTCATCTCGCACGAATACCCCCCAAGATGAAGCGCCTAATGGGGGGCGGAGCATGCTTGGAACGTGGAGCATGGTCGCGTTTGTTAGGCTCTGCGCGAAGACCTTCCTCTCCGCTATCGCCCTCGCCGCAACCGTCATCTTCTGGCTTTGAGGATTAATGAGTCTGGAGCCTAGAGCAGCCGCAACGAAAGCCCGCTTCGTCCCGCTCTCCGGACCTTGGCGCTCCAGGGCATGCCGCAGCGGGGGTGAACGGCCGCTTCCTTGATCCGCTGCCGGATCGGGCTTGGGGGACCGAACGACGGCTATCGGCAGCGAGCGTCCGAGCGACGGCCGCAGGTGCCATTGCGTCGGCGCGTGGCCGCTTCAGCTTACGAGCGGACCTTTGATGCAGAGCAGGGCCGGGTGAATTGGATATGGGCGGTGAGGCGGGAGCGGGCGTTCGTCGCGTTCGGCGCCTTTTCATGGTCACCCGAGCGGGGACACTATCCTGGTCTCGGGTGATCCGAAGCGGATTTAGCACGGTGGCAGGACTTCGGTCCAGCGGCGGGGCTTCGCAATGTGATAGCCTTGCGCGAGATACGCTCCGAGGCGAACAAGCTCGGCCTCCTCGCTCGCGGTTTCGACCCCCTCGGCAATAACCATTCCGCCGTATGACGCAGCATACTCCCGAATTGCCCGCACGAAAGTCTGCTGATCGGGGCTTTGGTCAATCCCAGCGACAAACGATCTGTCGATCTTAAGGATCTCCGGACGAAGTTGGAGCACGTGTCGCAGGCTCGAATACCCGGCCCCGACGTCATCCACGGCGATGCGAAAACCGAAGCCTCGGAGGGCCTTGATCCGCGCTAGGAAGGAGGCATAGTCGACAACCCGTTCGTGCTCGGTGATTTCAAGAACAAGGCGGTCGCGATAATCCGGAGGAAAGATCGCTTCGAAATCACAGCTCTCGATCGAGGAAACTGAGAAATTGATGGCAAGCCAAACACTACGGTCGAGCCGGGCCAAAACTCTGGA
This sequence comes from Rhodovulum visakhapatnamense, assembly GCF_004365965.1. Taxonomy (GTDB): domain Bacteria; phylum Pseudomonadota; class Alphaproteobacteria; order Rhodobacterales; family Rhodobacteraceae; genus Rhodovulum; species Rhodovulum visakhapatnamense. The sequence continues at coordinate 1,818 of NZ_SOEB01000056.1, read as the reverse complement.
GGCCGTGCGCGCTACCTTTTCTTCCAGTGTCATGACCATATCGAGGTGCCGGGCGCGGTCAAATATCTGTTCGACGCTTCCCAGTTCTGGAGCGAAGCGAGTCAGCAGCTCGAAACCGACAGGGACCCGTCCCGGCATGCTTGTTATCGGTTGCAGAAAAAAATCAAACGACGTCTCGGCCAGAGTCTTCGAAAACTCGTCTGCCGCCGTGGATTTGGGGAGATCATCCAGGATGACCGCCTCGATGTCACGCGATAACAGATCGGCGCAAAGCGTGAACAGAGCCACGTCGCGATCGGCCAGCTCGGAATTGGGCTTGCGGCTGAAGGCGCAAAGCATGCCGTAGGTCCGGCCCGACGACAGCACGATTGGAACGCTGAGATGCGCACCCACCGGAAGCGACAAGGTCTCGGAAATATCCGCGACTGCGGGTTCCTCTTGTGCATTTGGCATCAAGTTCGGGGCATGTCCGATCGCAATGCGGAAACAATAACTCTGATCCAGCGGCGTGGCTGCAGCGCTCAGAACGTCGGCCGCAAATCCGGGGTCGTGGCTTTCGACTAGGTCGAATTCTCGCGATGTCGGCGTAAAGCGAGAGATGAACGCAACCTCCATTCCGAAGAGGTCTCGGAGGGCGGCCAAGATCTTGCGTTTTTTCCACCGTAGCGTTTCAGGTCGATTGGCGACGTCCGCCAGAAGAGCTTCGCGAAAGCCATAGCTATTCAATTTCTGCCTCCTGTATGACAGCCCGTGGAGGGGCTGGCATGAGCAAGGGGCAGGGTCCGAGAAAACCGAAGTAAAATCAACCATAAGCTGAACGCGACTCTCAAAGTCACCGTTTGGAAGTCTTGGCGCGGCCGCAGCGGTGCGGCTTCTCGGTCTCGCCCAGCCCGTCGAGAGCCACTGGTGCCCGGCCGGGAAACTCCACCATCAGCTTGAGGCTACCGCCCATGGCCCGCACGTAGCTCGACAGCGTCGACAGCGTCGACAGCAGCAGATCGCTCTGACGTTCGTATCTCGCAACCGTCGCCTGTTGGATGCCAAGGGTTTCGGCCAGCTGGACCTGTGTCAGCTCCCTAGCCTTCCGAAGCTCCCGCAGCGTCAGGTATTCGGCCTGGAGCCGATCAGCCTCGGCTTCGATGCCCGCGCGGCGAGCGGGATCAAGTGCTGCCAGCTTGTCGTTCAGGGTCCGTGCCATAGCCTTCACCCTTTCAGTTCAGCCAGATGACGGTCGAACCGCCCGTCGGCCCGAACGATCAGCCGCTTATAGAAGCGCTTTTCGCTGCCACCTGACTTGTCCCCGCCGACAAGCAGAATCAATCGCCTGTCGTCCAGGATCGAATGCGAAAGCGATGCGCCAGACGCCGCCAGCGGCGTTGCAGCGCAGCTCCTTCATGTTCACATGCTTCGACCCGGTCAGGGTGTCCGCGTGCGGTCTGCCGAGCGAGGGTCTTTCGCGTTCCAGAAGGAGTACTTGGGCGAGGATCGCATCTTGAACCGCCTGCGGGAAATCGTCGAACTCCGGCTCGAATTCCTCGGAAAACAAAACAGTCCACGGCATACGGCCCTCATGCCTTGGAAGCCATGTAGCCTCAAAGCACTAAAATCGCAATGTCGAGGAGGAGGAGGGCCGCCGGTTCGCAGCCTGAGGCCGACACCGTGCTCACGACAGTCGCCATTTGAGGATCGGCGATTCGCCCTGCTCCCAGGGGAGAGGAGAGGCCCTAGGCTCAGGACCCATTGATTTGCTTGAGGCTGCCCGGCCTGCGTGATTCAAACTCCCGGACTGACGGGGGTGATGATGAGCAACCTTTTCTG
>NZ_SOEB01000055.1:0-2500 GCF_004365965.1 Rhodovulum visakhapatnamense | reverse complement strand
CGGGTGCTAACGTCCGTCGTGGAGAGGGAAACAACCCTGACCTACAGCTAAGGCCCCCAATTCGTGGCTAAGTGGGAAAGCAGGTGGGACGACCAAAACAACCAGGAGGTTGGCTTAGAAGCAGCCATCCTTTAAAGATAGCGTAACAGCTCACTGGTCTAAATAAGTTGTCCTGCGGCGAAGATGTAACGGGGCTCAAGCCACGAGCCGAAGCTTAGGACTGCATATGCAGTGGTAGCGGAGCGTAGTGTGAAAAAACACCTGTCCTCTTCTATCGCATCGCTGAACGGGCGCCTCTGGTGCCAAGTAGAGACGCGATAGCGCAGGATAAGGTGTTTGCTGTGAAGCCGGGCTGTGAGGCACCGGTGGAGCGATCACTAGCGAGAATGATGACATGAGTAGCGACAAGGAGGGTGAGAGACCCTCCCGCCGAAAGTCCAAGGGTTCCTGCTTAAAGCTAATCTGAGCAGGGTAAGCCGGCCCCTAAGGCGAGGCTGAAAAGCGTAGCCGATGGGAACCACGTTAATATTCGTGGGCCAGGAGGATGTGACGGATCGCAGGTGTAGTGAGGCCTTATCGGATTGGTCTTGCTGCTGAGCGGTTCCTGGAAATAGCCCTCCATCAGACCGTACCCTAAACCGACACAGGTGGACTGGTAGAGCATACCAAGGCGCTTGAGAGAACGATGTTGAAGGAACTCGGCAAAATGCCTCCGTAAGTTCGCGAGAAGGAGGCCCGGTTCGTGGGCAACCATGGGCCGGGGGCACAAACTAGGGGGTGGCGACTGTTTACTAAAAACACAGGGCTCTGCGAAGTCGCAAGACGACGTATAGGGTCTGACGCCTGCCCGGTGCCGGAAGGTTAAAAGGAGGGGTGCAAGCTCCGAATTGAAGCCCCGGTAAACGGCGGCCGTAACTATAACGGTCCTAAGGTAGCGAAATTCCTTGTCGGGTAAGTTCCGACCTGCACGAATGGCGTAACGACTTCCCCGCTGTCTCCAACATCGACTCAGCGAAATTGAATTGCCTGTCAAGATGCAGGCTTCCCGCGGTTAGACGGAAAGACCCCGTGCACCTTCACTACAGCTTCACACTGGCATCAGGCATGCGATGTGCAGGATAGGTGGTAGGCTTTGAAACCAGGACGCCAGTTCTGGTGGAGCCTCCCTTGAGATACCACCCTTCTCCTGCTTGATGTCTAACCGCGGTCCGTTATCCGGATCCGGGACCCTGTGTGGCGGGTAGTTTGACTGGGGCGGTCGCCTCCCAAATAGTAACGGAGGCGCGCGAAGGTTGGCTCAGAGCGGTCGGAAATCGCTCGTTGAGTGCAATGGCAAAAGCCAGCCTGACTGCAAGACTGACAAGTCGAGCAGAGACGAAAGTCGGCCATAGTGATCCGGTGGTCCCGAGTGGAAGGGCCATCGCTCAACGGATAAAAGGTACGCCGGGGATAACAGGCTGATACTGCCCAAGAGTCCATATCGACGGCAGTGTTTGGCACCTCGATGTCGGCTCATCTCATCCTGGGGCTGGAGCAGGTCCCAAGGGTACGGCTGTTCGCCGTTTAAAGAGGTACGTGAGCTGGGTTTAGAACGTCGTGAGACAGTTCGGTCCCTATCTTCCGTGGGTGTAGGATACTTGAGAGGAGTTGCCCCTAGTACGAGAGGACCGGGGTGAACGATCCACTGGTGGACCTGTTGTCGTGCCAACGGCAGTGCAGGGTAGCTATGATCGGACAGGATAACCGCTGAAGGCATCTAAGCGGGAAGCCCCCCTCAAAACAAGGTATCCCTTGAGGACCGTGGTAGACCACCACGTCGATAGGCCGGAGATGTAAGCGCAGCAATGCGTTCAGTTGACCGGTACTAATTGTCCGATAGGCTTGATTTGATCCAGTAATAGCCAAGCTATGCTGGTCAGCAGCAACACATCCCAGTGTACGCGACTTGGAGAATGGCTCTTCCTCGGTTTGGTGGTCATAGCACGAGCAAAACACCCGGCTCCATTCCGAACCCGGCCGTTAAGTGCCGTCGCGCCGATGGTACTGCGTCTCAAGACGTGGGAGAGTAGGTCGCCGCCAAACCTAGAAAGAGCCATATAACTCTCTGTTCGATGTTCCGTCCCTATATCAAAAAGACATGGGACGGCCGCGCATGGCACTTGCCAAGCGCATAATTGGCGCGGGGTGGAGCAGCCCGGTAGCTCGTCAGGCTCATAACCTGAAGGTCGTAGGTTCAAATCCTACCCCCGCAACCATCTTTACTTGCCTAACGCCCGCGCTAACACCGCGGGCGTTGGCATTTTGACACATCCCATTGCCGCACAACGACAAAATCGACCCAAGCTCCCCATACAGCTCAATCACATGCCCGTTCGCGGCATCCGCGTCGGGGCTCAGCACGATCTTCTCGATCAGACCGCGCAGGATCTCCACCGCCTCCGGCCGGCTTGCCGGATCGTTCAGCGCAGCCGCCAGATCCGAAACCTTCGCCGCGTAAACA
>NZ_SOEB01000054.1 GCF_004365965.1 Rhodovulum visakhapatnamense | reverse complement strand
GGGCGGGGTCGGTCCGGCATTGGTCGAGGCGGCGGCGGCCAGGGCGCCCTGGAAGAAGGCGAAGGCCTGGGCCTTGGTGTGGGTGACGTTCGGGAGATAGGTGCTTTGGGTCATGGGCTCCTCTGGGTTGGGGATCAGGTCGCGCGGAAGGCGGCGACCGAGAGGCGGGTGACGCGCAGCGCATAGGCCTCGCTCTCGACGGATAGCGCCGCGCGGACCTGGAAGAAGCGCCCGTCGAACTCGGCCGCGTCGAAGCTCTGCCAGGGGCCCCAGGTGGCGGTCGCGGGATCATAGACCCGGACCTGGGTGTCGAGATCGCCATAGGCATCGGTGTTGCCCTGCCAGAAGAGCCCGTCCGGCGGGGTCCAGAAGGCGGCCGTGCCGGGGCCGAACATCAGATCCCGCCGTTCCTCGATCAGGATCTCGACATCGCTGACCAGCCGCACCGGCCCGGCGACGCCGAGATCCATGACGCCCGTGAAGACATAAAGCGCGTAGGTCGCGCCCTCGTCGGTCGAGAGCACGCCCCCCGCGGCCGAGCAACCGGCCTTGGTCCCGGCAAAGCCCGGGGCCTCGTCGAGCCGGGCGACCTCGGCCATCGGCACCAGCGAGGCGGCGCGGAGCGCGACCGCGCTGACCGGGCCGGGATTGCCCTTTGCGTCATGGGGGCGCGCGAGATAGGTGCCGGTCTTCAGCGGCAGCGTGGCCTCGGTGACGCCGCCCGAGACCGCCTTGCCGATGACGACCGAACTGCGCCAGGTGGCGCCGGTCAGGACGCCCGCGTGCCGGAACTCGATCCAGCCGCCCTGGCGCACGTCGAGCGAGGGGTGCCGGTCCCAGCGCAGCATCGCGACCGCCCCCCCGGCCGACTGCCCGGCCAGGTTGGTGATCGCGACCGGCGGGGCGTTCTCGCCCTGCACGGCGGCGGCGCCGGCATAGACCCAGTCCGACCACATGCCGCGGGTGTTGCGCCCGCGCGCGCCGAAGACATAGGTGCCGGGCGCCATGTCGTCGATCAGGTCCTCCGGCGTGTCGGTGAGGCCCCGCACCGTCGCCTCTGCCGCCGAGATCGGCCGCCAGGAGAACTGCCAGGCGTCGATGAAGGGATTGTCGGTCGTGGCCGCGAGCCGCACCCGGGTCTTGACCCCGCCGCCGCCCCGGGTCTCGTAAAGCTCCTCGGTCATGGTCGGCGCCGAGACCTGCGGCTTGGCGGTCGGGGATGGCAGCGTGGGGATGCCGCCCGCAGGCTTCGGGGTCTCTTCCGAGGTGCGCCAGTCGAAGATCGCGGGGCCGGTCTCGATACAGGTCAGCCGCACCTGGACGCCGCCGGGGCCGACCGTCACCGCGCGGCCGGTGACCTCGAAGGTCTTGGCCTGCCAGCCTCTTCGCGGCAGCGTCACGCGGACGGTGTCGCCGAGCCGCACGCCCCAGGCCGCGAGGCTGCAGGGCAGGATCACCTGGCGCTGGCGGCGGCCCTTCAGGAGCGCCAGCTTCATCAGCCGCTGGCCGCGCGCATGCCCGGTCTCGCCCGGCAGCTCGCCCAGATCGCGCACCAGCCGCTCGCCATGATCGGCGGCGCGGTAGGTCTCGGAGGCCAGGACCGGCAGGTCGGTCACCACATGCTCGGCAGTGGCATCGGCGAACTGCGCCTTCACGACATTGAACTGTTCCTCGAAGGGCCGCCGCGCGATCACCCGGATCCCGGCCACCAGCATGTCCTCGGTGATCGTCAGCTCGGGCTCTTCCCAGGCGCCGCCCCCGACCGTCAGCCGCCCGCGCTCGCAGGCCCACCAGCCGCCCCAGGCGGTCGAGAGATTGTCCAGATTCTCGCGCGGGGCGGCCTCGGTATCGAGCACGCCGTTGAAGGCATAGCGATCCTCGGTCCCGCCCGTGGCCAGCGGCACCGGCTCCTCGGCCAGATTGGCCAGCGCCAGAAGGGCCGCGTCGTCGAGATCCTCTTCCCGCCAGCCGATGCCGCCGAAGAGCTCGGGCGTCAGGGCGTAGTCGCGCAGGCACAGCGCGGGGTTGGTGCTGTAGCGGGTCTGGCCGTCGCGCGGGTCGTAAACGCGCTTGCCGCGGGCGCGGACGCGGATCTGCGGCGCGCCGGTCGGGAAGAGGTCGCGGTCGTAATCGGCCTCGAAATAGACATAGGCGACGCCGCGGCCGCGGTGATCGGCCGTCCATTCCGAGGCGGCCGCGACATAGCGCGGCTCGGCCGCCTGATCCTCGGCGCCGGTATGCACCTTCAGCCGGATGCGGCCCCTGAAGTCGCTGTCGATCTGGCCCCAGTGGTAGGGATCGCCGGTGCCCCGGGCGGCGTCCTGCCGGTATTGCGCCTCGGTCCAGACCTTGGTCTCGCCGAGCCAGATCTCGACCGCGCCGTCGATCTCGTGGCAGGCGAGCGGCATGACGGAATGATAGCGCCGATGCGGCTTGCCCCCGGCCTCGGTGGTCGAGCGGGCGACGATGGTGCCGCCGAGGGTGCGTTCGCCATAGAGGATGAGGCCCGCGGTCACCGGCTGGATCTTGTTCAGCGTGATCTCGTCGCGGGTCTTCGCTTTCGGCTTCTTCGCCAGCGCCATCTGCACGCCCGACAACACGAAGGCCATGGCGGCCTGGCCCATGATGGCGGTGGCCGTCAGCCCGGCCGCCCAGCCCCCCGCGGCCGCCGCCAGCGCCGCGCCGACCGGCGGCATCGCCAGGGCCGGGGCCGCCGTGATAATAAAGAGAGCCCCCGCGAGGCAAATCACCCGATGCGCCATGCCGCCTCCGCGTCGAGGACCGGGCGGCGGACCGGGCCGCGCTCGGCCAGATGCACCGCATGGCGGCCGGTGACGACGCCCATGGCGCCGGGCAGCGCGCCCGCGGCATCGCCCATCACCCAGTCGCCCCGCCGCGCCCGCGCGACCGGCACCCGCGGCAGATGCGCGTCGATCAGCTCGGCGATGGAGGTAAAGCCAAGCCGCACCAGCCCCTTCGCCGCCTGCATCTCGCTGACATAGTCCGGCAGATCCGGGATCGGATCGCGGCCGGTCATCGCCCGCGCGGTCGCCCGGCAGAACCCCAGGCAATCGGCCGAGCCCCAGACGAAGGCCCGGCCCTCCCAGTCCCGGATCTCGGCCGAGAGCCGCAATTCCCAGCCCTCGCGGCGGGTGATCTGCCCCCCGGTCATCGTCCCTCCGATCATCGTCCCCCCGTTCATCTCCCCCATGTGTCCTCCCGGTTCTGGATGGCCTGGACGAGGTCGAAGAAACGGTCGTCGGGAAAGCGGCGCTGCTGATCCTCGGGCAGGTAGTAGAACGGGCGCTTGCGGCCCAGATCCATGGCGCGTTCCTCGCAGGCGAGCGTGGCGGTCGCGGTGTCGGGCCCGTCATCGCTGTCGAGCGTGTCGGCGAGCCCGTCCCAGAGCACATCGGCCGCCTCGATCCGGCCCTCGGGGTCGAAGAGCGCGAGGCGCAGCGTCACCCGGCGGCGCTGGAACTCCTCGAGCTCGGCCAGCGCCACCACCTCCGGGTCGAGCCCCGCCAGCGTCAGCGTCAGCCCCGGCATCTCGCCGCCCGAGGTCTCCTGCGCCTCACCGATCCGGAGCATCTGCCCGGCCGCGCCGAGATAGGTCACGCCCTCCCATGCGACCGAACCATGGCCCGTGAACATGTTCAGCTCGCCGCTGTCGAACCGGCATTGCACCAGCAGGCCGAGGATCCGGTCGCCGCTTGCGTCCATCACAGCGCCTCCACCAGTTGCACGGTGCGGGTCCGGACGCGGGCCTGGCTGACGGCGAGCGCGGTCTCGGATCCGGCCAGCGCCCAGCTGCCATAGGGCGCGCGCAGCGCCACCGGATCGCCCGGGGCGACGGGCGCGCGCAGGCGGGGCCAGAGGGTGAGGGTCTGCCGGAAGGCGGCCGTGGGGGCCTCGGCCCCGGTCACGATGTGCAGATGGCCGTCGAGGGTGAGATAGTCGCCGACACTTATGGTGTCGCCCGCCGCGGCCAGTTGCAGCACCAGCGTCTGCGCCCGGGCCTGGGCCGCGACGGTCACCACGGGATCGGCGGTGATCGTCCCCTGCGGGCCGTCATAGTCCATCGCTTCCATGTCGAGCTCGAAGCGGCCCGCCGGGCCATTGAGGCTGGCAAGCCAGGCCGAGATCGCCGCACTCTCGCGCGCATCGACCGCCGCCAGCGTCAGATCGGCCGCCCAGGTCCCGCCCATGAAGTCATAGGCCGTCTGCGCGAAGCTGTAGGGGCTTTGGGTGCGGATCGAGGAGGTCACCTGGCGGAGCGTGAAGCCCGCGATGCGCACCGCCTCGGGCGGGAAGGCCATCAGCGCCCCTCCCGGCGCTGCCGCGCATAGACCCGCTGCGCCTCGTCGCGCGTCACCCGCCGCACCGCCTCCGCGATCTCTTCGGGGCTCGCCGAACTGCCCGCGACCGAGACATGCACATCGCCCATGCGCACCCCGCCGCCGCCGCCGAGGCTCGCGACGCCGAGCTTGCCATTGCCCAGCCGGGTCAGCGGCAGGATCGCCTCGGGGCCTGCCTCGCCCATCAGCCCGGTCGCGGCGCCGCGCATCGGAAAGAAGGTCGGCCGGTCGACCACGCCGCCCGCGGCAAAGGCCCGAACCCGGCCGCCGTCGAAGACATTGCCAAGGGCGTTGACCTTCACGCCCCCGCCCGCACCGGCGCCCGCGCCCCCGAATATCCCCGAGAAGAAGCTGTCGAAGAAGCCGCCCATCGCGCTGGAAACCGGCGACAGCGCCCGGTCCAGAAGATCGTCGAGCATCCGGTCGGCCAAGGCCGAGATCGCGTCGCCTGCATCCGCCGACCCCTTCGCCAGATCCTTGAAGAAGGTCTTGAAGCTGTCGCCGCTCTCCTTCGCGGTATCGGCCAGATCCTTCGTCTTGGTCTTCAGCTTCTCGACCCCGCCGCCGTCATCGGCCGCATCGCCGATCCGCGCGAGGCTGGTGGCGGTATTGCCCGCCTCGTCCGAGACCCCGGCCAGCGTCTCCTTCAGCGCCGCCATCGAGGCCAGCGGCGTGCGGATCATCGCATCGGCCACGCCATTGGCCTCGCGCTTCAGCCGTTCGGCCTCGTCGCCCGCCGCCGCTGCGGCCTCTTTCGCCGCCGCCAGCCCCTCGGCCGCGCCCTCGGCCGCCTCTTTCAGCGCCGCCGCGCCGGGCAGGATGTCCGGCAGATCGGCGAAGCGGGCGAGGAACCCCGACCACTTCTCTTGCAGATAGACCATGACATCGCCCCAGATGGCTTTCATCCGGGCGCCGAGCTCCTCCATCCTGAGCCGCATCAGCTCCGGCCCCATCACGATCCGGTCCCAGACCTCGGCCGCGACATCCTTCATCAGATCCAGCGCTGCCCCGAAGCCCCCCGCCGCCGTCACCAGCCGCCCGAACCACAGCACCAGCTCGCCCGCGCCGACCACCAGCGCGCCGATCCCCGTGCGCATCAGCGCGGCCCGGGTCAGCAGGAGTTTGGCGTTCAGCGCCGCCGCCGCCACCGTCGCCGCCGCGAAGCTGGCCGCAAACCGCCCCGCGATCAGCGTGGCGGCCGCCCCGGCATAGGCCGCGACCCGGTCGAGATTGGACAGCACCAGATCGAGGGCCGAGGCCAGCGGCGCGCCCTTGCGCCAGAGATCGGCAAAGCCGGTCGCCAGCCGCTCGATGCCAGGGGCTGCGGCTGCGGCCAGCGTGTTGCCAAGCCCGGTCGCCACCAGCCCCAGCCGCGAGACCGCGTCATTGGCGCTCTCTATATTGTCGGCATCGATCTCGGAGACCACGACGCCGAAGTCCTCGACATCGCGCGCGGCCTGGCGCAGGGTGGCCGGATCCATCCGGCTCATGGCGATGGAGCCTTCCTCGCCGAAGAGCTGGCCCGCCACCGCCGCCTGCTGCGCCGCGGGCACGAAGTCGAGGATCGCGGCATTGATGGCCTCGACGCGGGCATCGAGCGGCATCGCCAGCAGATCCCCGGCCGTGAGGTTCAGCCGCTTCAGCGCGTCGACCGCGGGGCCGGTGCCGGTCGCGGCCTGGCTGAGGCGGCGGGTCAGGTCCTTTGTCGCCTGCTCGACCGTGCCCATGGCGACGCCCGAAAGATCGCCCGCCCGGCTCAGCACCTGGACCGATTTGACCGTGGTGCCCAGCGATTGCGCCAGCTTCGCCTGGGCATCGACCGCGCCCATGGCCTGCTTCGTCATCAGGCCAAGCGCGCCGGTCGCGGCGGTGACCGCGCCCGCGAGCCCGACCGTCACGGTCCGCGCAAAGCGTTTGGAGCGGTCATCGGCCGATTTGAGCCCGTTGCGGAACTCGGCCGAGTCGAGCCCCAGATTGACGCGCAACGCGCCGATCACCGCCTTCAGCGCCATGGATCACCTCTTTTTCTGGTTTTTTTTCTGGTTTTGCGCCTCGAAGCGCGCGTGAAGGACCCGCGCGCGCATAATCATCGCCGCCGCCGCGCGCCTGGGGTCGGGCGGCAGGATGAAGTCATCGGCCCGGGGGAAGTCGGGCGTCCGGGTCAGGGCCGCGACATGCCAGGCGAGCCAGCGGTCGCGGTGCTGGCCGACCCTGGCCCGGGCCGCCGCGCCCGCCATCTGGGCGCGGTAGAGCCCCGGGGTCAGGGACCAGAAGGCGGCCGGATCGAACCCGGCCGCGCAATAGTCCTTCAGCAGATCGAGCCAGCCCGCCGGGCTCAGGCCATGTCCGACCCGCTCGCCGCGCCCGTCCCGGCCGACCGCTTTGCCGGATCCGGCTTTCCCGGCGCGGGATCCTCCGCCGCCAGGAAGCCGCAGGCGGCGATCACCTTTCCCAGCACCGGACCCAGTTCCGGGCCCAGCTCTTCGGCGACCGCGCCCGCCTGGCGCAGCGTGGTCGCGGGGCGGTGATCGCGCATCGCGGCCCACAGGATCAGCCGCATGGTCCGCACCGATCCCGCCTTGAGCGAGGTCATGATCTCGGCCAGCGTCCGGCCCGCCTCGTCTTCCAGCTCGGCAATGGCATTGAAGCTGAGGATCAGCCGAAGCCGCTCGCCGCAGGCCTCGATATCGACCTCGCCCTTCATCGGATTGGCCATGGATCAGCCCTCCTCCGGCAAGGTGATCGCGAGGCTGCCGGTGACCCGGAAGGCTGCGGAGACCTCCTGGAACTCGCCCACGGTGGCGGGCGGCGCGTAGGATTTGAGCCAGCCCTCGAAGAGCCAGACCGTGCCGCCCGGGAAGGTGAC
>NZ_SOEB01000053.1 GCF_004365965.1 Rhodovulum visakhapatnamense | reverse complement strand
CGGGCTTGGTCTCGGGCGGGCAGGGGCGGATCGTGACGACCCGAACCTCGCCCATGTTGATCGCCCCCATGGGGAGGAAGAACCAGTTCAACGGGCCGGTTGCGCGGTCGTGCGTCTTAAGCTCTTCCAGCGCGCCGAAGACGGCCGATTTCGACCCGATCCATTCGACGGTACTGCCTCCTCTCAGGGTGAATTTCAGGATCCAGTCCGGTTCGGCGTCCGGGGCCGTGTCTTGCAGCCTGTCGTCGGCGGTAATGTCGTCGGACATGAGGTGTTCCTTCCGGTTTCAGGCGAAGGGGCAGCGGCGGGCGGCTGCCTCCATCCAGGTGCGGGCGGCGTCGGCCCCGTCGCGGCCGAGGGCGGCAAGACCGAAAAGCTGGATCTCGTATCCGGCCCGTGCGGGATCTTCGGGCGCGGGCTGGGCGATGCCCTGGCGGCGCAGCGCGCCGCGGATCGCGGCCAGCTGCACCTCGGGTGCGGCGGATCGCCATTCGGCGACGAAGTCGGCCAGTTCCGGGGCGGCGGCGAGGGTCGTGTCCATCAGAGGCTTCCGTGGGCGATTCCGGCCAGCGTGATGCCGCCCCAGGCCGAGCCGACGAAGAGCGCGCCGATCAGGGCGCCCAGCAGCGCATCGCGCCAGGTCCCGAAGCCGTAATTTGCGGGAAGGTCGGGGATTCTGGGCATGCGGGGCATGGGGTCCTCCGGAGAGCGAACGGGGTCTGGGCATGGGATGCCCGCCCGCTCGGGGGCGGGGCACCGATGCTCAGAGACCGGCGTTTTCGCTGTCGTCGCCCTCGGCCTCGCCGGGATCGGCGGACTCGGGATCGGCGGCCTCGACCTCCTTCGGATCGGTGCCGGTGGGGGCGCGGTAATAGATGCAGCCCGGGGCGTGGGTGCGCTCGAAGGCGTTGGTGCCCGCGATGGCGGCAAAGCAGCCTGCCCCATCGGCCGAGGGCTGGCGGATGGCCGACAGATCCTCGGTGGCATTGACGGCGGCGAGCGCAGGCGCGGCCAGCAGGGCCAGCGCGGCGGTGGTGGTCAGGATGGTCTTCATGGGTGATCTCCTTCGAGTTGCTTCGATGGAGGCCATCAAATACCTGTCAGGTATATACCGGTCAAGAATAAAATATTCCCGACAGGTATTGCCTTCGGTCACAATGTCCGCTTGAACTCTCCGCGTCTCATGGCGGAGGGCTCCTGCGGGGGCAGTTTCCTGGAGGTTAGAGTGGCAGATTCAGCGAAAGAGTTCGAAGACCTGCTGGCGCAGATGGACCGTCAGACGCTGTTCGCGTTCATTGATTTGGCTGGGCCTGGGATGCCAGCAAGGTCTGCGCCAGATCAAGCCAGCCTTGTTGCCGGTCCTTCGGAAGACTTCGAAATGCTTCCAGAAGTGCAGTTTCTGCGGCGGACCGGTCGTCTGAAAACAGATCGCTGAGACTTACGCCGAGAGCTGCTGCGACTTGCCTGAGGACGCGGAGCGTAACCGCATCATTCCCGCGCTCGATCCTTGAGATCGTCGGTTGCTCAACCCCGGCGAGCTCCGCGAGATCGGCTTGGGATAGCCCTTTGGATCGTCTTATTTCGGCAACTCTCATGGCAGCATCCTACAGGCCCGTGACGGCCGAACAAATTCGTCACCGGTATAATTATGCTTGCAGGGTATATACCTGATGGGTATATCCTGTGGGCATGAACGCTCTCGCCTCGTATCTTCAAGCGCGATCACTGACCCAGACGCAGTTTGCGCGGACCATCGGCGTCAAGCAGCCGCTTGTTTCGAAACTGGTCAGAGGCCTGTCCCAGCCAAGCCCTGAACTTGCCGTAAGGATCGCCCGCGCAACGCAAGGCGTCGTGCCCTTCTACAGCTGGCCCGCGTACTCGCCGTTCAAACCACAAGAGGAGGGGGCAGCGGACTTTGAGAGGGGGGCAGGATGTTGAGCGCCGCGCCATGCTTTCATTCTGGGCGCAGCACACCGGCGGCGTCCTCTCCATCGATTTCGACCCCGAGTCATTTTGCACGAAGCCACCATAGGGATGTCGCTATGCAAAAGTCCTTCCAGAATTTGCGCGACCCGCAGGAGCGGGAGCGGAAATGGTTCGCCTCGCTTCTGTGGCGGTCTTTCCCCGAAGCGACGAGCGAGGCCGAGCTGGCCGATCTGGTGGCCGAGGCGCTGACCACGGCGCAGCGGCCGGTGAACCCGCGCACGGTGCGGAACTGGCTGCGATCCGAGAACGCGCCGGGGCTGCATTACGTCCTGGCGGTGCTGGCGCTCGCGGGCGCCGAGACCGTCTTCGAACTCTTCGACCCGGAGCAAACGGCATGACACTGGCAATTCGGATCTACTGGCGCGTCGCCGGACGCTTCAATCAGGTGCGCGCGGGCAGAGCCCGCGCCGCAGCCCGGCTTTTCGAGGCGCGGGCGGAAAAGTTTTTGGCGCGGTTCAAGGGGGGCCGGGCGTGACCGGCCCGACCGTCTCGCTCACCGGCCCGACCGGGGCGACGACCGGCCCGATCCCGCTCGACAGCTTTACCGCCGGGCTGCGGCCCCCGATGAAGGAGGCCGCCGAGGATGAGGCGGTGCGCGACCGGACGTACCGCGTCGCGGCCGACGAGTTGCGGGGCTTCATCGAACGGTTCGAGGCGCTGGCCGAAGAGAAGGCCGCCCTCGGCGATCAGCAGAAAGAGGTGATGGCCGCCGCCAAGGCGCGTGGCTACGACACCAAGGCCCTGCGCCGGATCATCGCGCTGCGCAAGCGGCACGCGGACGACATCGCCGAGGAAGAGGCGGTCCTGCAGCTCTATCGCGAGGCCCTGGGGATGTGATGGCCACGCGGATTTACACCGACCTCACCATCCGCGGCACGACCTATCCCGATGCGGCGACCGCCGCCCGGGCTCTGGGGGTGACCCCCGAGGCGGTGCGCTCGGCCGCGCGCAAGGGGCGGCTCGACCGGGTCGGCGCGGGCCGCAAGGGGGCCGAGCCGATGCCGGTCAGGATCCGGGGCGAGCTTTTTGCCGATGCCCATGCCGCCGCCGCCCGCTTCGGCGTGACGCCGCAGGCGGTCTGGAAGGCGCTGGCCGATGGCGATCCCGACCGGATCGGACGGCCCCAGCGCCGCCCCGGCCGCGACCCGCACCCCGTCGAGATCGGGGGCCTGCACTTTGCCTCGCAGCGCAAGGCCAGCCGCGCGCTGGGGTTCTCTGACGACTATCTCTCCCATGCCCTGACCCGGGGCGGCCGCGCCGCCCGCGAACGCATTCTGGCCGCCGCCATGGCGCTCTGCGCCCGGCAGGCCAGCGCATCCCGCACATCGTCACCGACCGGGCCCGCGCGCCCGGACCAGATGGAGGAGTTCCCCCATGGATAGCCCAAATCTGACGCGCCCGGACGGGGCGCCCGCGTGATGGCCGCGCGTCGCCATCTGGCCCCGGTCGAGACCGGCGGGCTGCCGGATTACCCGATTTCCAGCGAGGATCGGCTCGATTCCCATTTCTTCGTGCAATGGAACCTCAAGCGCTGGCGCAAGAGCGAGTTCCGCCAGCTGGCCGAGCCCGAGGTCGGCTGGTACGGCTTCCTGCTGATCTGCGAGGCCCATGACGAAACCCCGGTGGGCACGCTGCCGACCGACGAGCGGCTGCTGGCCAAAGCGCTGGGGATCACGGTCGACCGCTGGCACCAACTTTGCGAGCGGGAGATGACGCCGCTGCATGGCTGGTCGCGGGTGCGCTGCGACAATGGCGAGATCCGGCTGGCGCATCCGGTGGTGACCGAGGTCGCGGTCGAGGCGCTGGCCAGCAGCCGCCGCAACCGCGCCGAGGCCGAACAGCGCCGCCGCAACAAGCGGCTGAAGGATCTGCGCGAGATGATCGAGAAACGGATCGGGGCCGGGCAGCTTCTGCGCGGGCCGCAATTCCTCGACCGTTTCGACGACTGGCTGGCCGAGCGCTACCCCGAAACCCAGCGCCGCGAAGGCTTCATCCGCCAGGCGCTGGACGAGTTCACCGCGGAGATGGCCCGATGATCCGGTCAGGTTCGATCTGTGACATTCTGTTACCGTCACAGAATATTCCGGAACAATCACGGAAAATCACGGAACCGGACGGAAAAGTCACGGAATTTTCCGTGTTTCCACCGGGCGATCCCCTTTTTTTGCGCCGTTTCCGTCACCGCTGAAAGGAGAGGAAACGAGAAGAAACGAGAAGAGAAAACTGGTCGCGCCGCCCCGGACGGGGGCGCGGAGGGCCAGGCGGGGCGAGGCTGAGAAGAGGAAAGCGGCGATGGACGCGAAGGAACAGGCCGAGGGCGAAAAGCGGGTGCGGGGGCTGCTGATAGAGCCGCTGCTGCGGCGCGGGCTGGTGAAGCCGGGCGCGATGACGAAGGCGCAGTTCGAGGAGATGCTGGCGGATCTGGCCAAGCGGCTGGCCTACATGACCCCGCCGAACCTGGCCGCGCTGGAAGAGATGGCGGCGGCCGCGCCCGGCGGCAAGGACCGCGACCGCTTCCCCATCGCCAATGCGATCCTGAAGGCGGCGGCGCAGATCCAGCCGCCCGCCGACGATGCCTCGCCGCTGATCCGGGCGGTCTTTGCCCATGCGGTGGGGCGGGAGGCGCTGGCCGAGGGCTGGGCGCCGGAGCTGCTGGACGATCTGCGCCGCACCCGGCGCTGGCCGGGCGGCTATGCGCTGGGTCAGATCCGCCAAGCCGCGGGCGAGGCGCTGCGCCGCCACGCGCATCTGGCGGGAACGGACCCGGCCGTCCTCGATCCGGCCGAGGCGGCCTGGCTGCGGGACCGCGAGGCCCAGCTGGCCCGCTGCCGCCGCATCGCCGATCTGGCGGGGGCGGCGGCATGAGCATCCGGGCGATCCAGGGCAAGGGCGTGAACCGCGCGCGCGTGATCTGCGATGGCTGCGGGCGCGAGGAGGTGGTGACCTGCAATTACCTGCGGCGGCCGGGTCAGGCCTGGGCGCCGGACGAGGGGCAGACGAGGCGGAAGATGATCGGGCGGGGCTGGGCCGAGGTGAAAGGCAAGCTGCACTGCCCGGGCTGCGAGGCGAAACGAAAGGCGACAGGCATGACGAAGACGACGACGAAACCGGCCCCGGCCCGGGCGCCGGACCCGAAACCCGACGAGGCGCTGCGGCAGCCGACCCGGGCGCAGAAGCGCGAGATCATGGATCTGCTGGAAGAGGTCTATGACACTGCGGCGGAACGCTACCGGCAGGGCGACACCGACGCGACGGTGGCCGAGGTGTTGGGGGTGATGCCGGGCTGGGTGGCCGAGATCCGGGATGCGTTCTTCGGACCCGATGGCGGCAACGAGGATATCGCGGCGGCGCTCGGCCGGATGGAGGCGCTGGAACGCGAGATGCGGGCGGTGGCCGACGAGGCGGCGCGGCAGCGGGCGGCGGCCGAGAAGAAGCTGGCCGAGCTGTCGGTTCTGAAGGTCGAGCTCGACCGGATCCGGGTGGCGGTGGGGCCGCGGGCGTTGCGCAAGGCCGGGGTCGCGGCATGACGGCGGCGGCCCGGGTCAGGGTGTCGCCCGCGCCCCGGACCCGGCGCGCGATGCCGGTGCGGGCGGCGCTGGAATGGGCCTTCGGCACCGAATGCGCCCGGCTCGACCATGACGAGATCGGGGCGGTCGGCGGCACCGGCTGGCGGTCCTATGGCATGGAATATGTCGCCCTCGAACGCGCGCAGCTCGGCACCCGGGTCGACACGAGCCGCGGCCGGTCCCGCCCGCATGACGATGCCGAACTGATCGCGACCGTCGTCCGGAACACGCTGCCCTGGTACGCCGCGACGCTGGTTGCCGATCTCGCCCGTGCGGGCCGCACGCCCGACTGGATGCCCGACGCCCGCCCGCGGCTGAAGCCGGAGGACTGGACGGTGAACCGCTGGGGCCGCCACGCGAAGACGGCGAATGCGGCGATGCTCGGGATCGAGGGCTGGCAGCCGATCCCGCGCCGCAACCGCAAGGGCGTGATCGTCCACGACGCGGTGCGCTTCACGCCCTGCCACTGGGATCCGACGCCCTCGCAGATCGCGGCCGCACGCCGGGCCTATCTCGACTGGTGGGGCTATCTGCTGGCGGTGCAGGCGGCGCTGACCGGCGCGGACCTGACGCGGATCGAGGTCACCCGGGACATGCCGCCGATGCGGCCGTGGGGATAGGGCCCGTCTCGACCCTCTTTAACTGGCTTGTGAACATCCTGAGCTCGGCAACGGTCATGTCATCCCAGTCCACACAGGCAACGGTCGCCTCTGCAAGGAGCAGGGCGACGGTGCCTTCACCGTAAGACGGATGCGCCACCCGATCACCTTTTCGAAGAGGGCGCTCCGCGTGGTGGGCGATCATTGCCTCAAGTGTCAGCCCGCTTCCGCCTTGCGCCTCGGCCGTCAGCTCTTCCAGATACTCCTGCGCATCTTCTGGTTTAGGCCTGGCGATAGAGAGCGCGTGTCCGGCACATCCAGCCGCGAGGTAGAGCTCGCGTACGCGCCGAAGATCGTAGCCGGTTTCCTTCGCTATTTGCTCAAAGCTGTAGCGGACCTCGTCGTCGATCTGTTCAAGGGCCAGGGTGTTCCCATGGGCCTCCAAAGCGGCTGCGTCGAAGTTCCAGCGTTCGATCAGTCGAGCCAGGCTCTTGCTTTGGCCGCGATAGCTCTGTCTGGGAATGTGGATCGGAAATTGCAGCATTCGGAACACCTACCTTCAAGCGGTATTTTGACGGTCTCAAGTGCGCCCCGTGATGGCGAAAGTCGCTTTGACATGGGTCAAGAAACTTTTTTCTTGACGAGATTCCAGCCCGGTTGACATAGTGCGGTCACCCAAGCTGCGCCCGGAGCGGATCCCCCGCTGCGGGCGTTCTGCGTTCCGGGAGGCCTCACCCATGACGATCCGCAAGCTCTGCGCGGCCTCGGGCTGTGACGACCTCGCTGTGCCTGGCGGTGCGCTCTGCGAAGAGCATGAGGCGGAACGGATCGACCGGGGCCGCGCTCGCCGGGCGAAGATCAAGACGGCCGAAGAGATCCGGCGCCGCGCGAAGCTCTACGCGAGCCCCGCCTGGAAGAAAGCGCGCGCCGCGTTTCTTGAGGCCCATCCGCTCTGCGCCGATTGCGCGGGGCTGGGGCTGGTGACCCCGGCGACCGAGGTCGATCACATCGCCCGCCACGAGGGCGACCGCGCCCGGTTCTGGGACCGCTCGAACTGGCAGGCGCTTTGCAAACCCTGCCACAGCCGCAAGACCGCCCGCGAGGTGCTGGGGCGCAGCTGACACCGGGGGGTGTCCAAAAATCGACGGCCCCCCTCGGGAACCGCGCATGGGAGCTTTCCTGTTGCGCGGGCCGAATTGGCAAAAAAAGCCCACGAAGATAAGCCCATAAGGGAGGTCCGATGCGCGGTCAGAAGCCGAAGCTCGACAATGTCGTGCCGATGAAGGCCGACCAGACGGCGCCCGTGCCCGAGGCGCCCGGGTGGATGAGCGCCGAGGGCCGCGATGTCTGGGACCGGCTCGCCCCGGTGCTGGCGGCCAGGCGGCGGCTCGATCCGGCCTATCACGACCCCTTCGCCGTCTATTGCGAGGCGGTGGCCGATGTCATCCGCTTCACCGGCGATATCGCGGCCTTCGGCAGCTGGTACGAGGTCGCGACCCGGAACGGGCGGCAG
>NZ_SOEB01000052.1 GCF_004365965.1 Rhodovulum visakhapatnamense | reverse complement strand
GACCCGGAACGGGCGGCAGCAGAAGAAGCGCGCGGTCTGGGGCCAGCGCCAGGACGCCATTGCCACCATGAACCAGCTCGCCGCGCGGTTCGGCATGACGCCGGTCGACGAGGCGCGGATGAGCGCGGGCGGCCAGGGCGATCTCTTCGGCGAGATCCTGAGGACCCTCGATGGAACCGATTGACCATCCCGTGTCGCGCTATGCGCTCGACGTGATCGAGGGGCGCGAGGTGGCGGGCGCGCTGGTGCGGCTGGCCTGCGAACGCCATCTGATGGATCTGGAAACCGGCGCCGACCGCGGGCTCTGGTTCGATTGCAAGGCGGCCTCGCGCGTCCTGAACTTCGCGCGGCTGATCCAGCACACGACGGGTCCGGCGGCGGGCCGCCCGCTGGATCTGACCCCCTGGCAGGTCTTCCGGCATGGCTCCGTCTTCGGCTGGAAGCAGGATGACGGGCTGCGCCGGTTCCGCACCACCTATCATCAGGTCGCGAAGAAGAACGGCAAGACCACCGACACGGCGGTGCCGATGCTCTACACCCAGCTCTTCGACGGCGAGGCGGCGCCGCAGGGCTTCTGCACCGCGACGACGCGGGACCAGGCGGGGCTTCTCTTCCGCGAGCTGCGGCGGATGATCAAGGCCGCGCCCGCGCTCTCGGCCTTCATGGACACGGGCAACAAGCACCTGATCTCGACCGCGATCACCAATGGCACGATCCGGACGCTGAGCCGCGACGGCAATTCCGCCGATGGCATCAACCCCAGTTTCGTGGCCCGCGACGAGGTGCACCGCTGGACCGACCGCGAACTGGCCGAGGTGGTGGTCAACTCGATGATCGCCCGCGCCCAGCCCATCGACTGGGCGATCACCACGGCAGGCGCCGACATGGCCTCGATCTGCGGCGAACTGAGGGAGTATTCCGCGACCGTGCTGCGCGGCGACGTGGCCGATGACAGCTTCTTTGCCTATGTGGCTGAGCCGCCTGCCGATTGCGATGTGGGCGATCCGGTGGCCTGGAAGATGGCCAATCCCAATCTGGGCGTAGCCTTCAGCGAGGATCGGTTCGCGGAACTTTACCGCGAGGCGACGGTGATCTCGGGCAAGATGCCGAACTTCCGGCGGCTGCACATGAACCTCTGGACCGAGGGCGCGCAGTCCTGGATCGAGCGCGAGATCTGGGACAAGGGCGCCGAGCCCTTCGCGCCCGAGGCGCTCTACGGCCGCCCCGCCTGGGTGGGGCTGGACCTGTCGAAGACGACCGACCTCACCTCGATCTGCGTCGCGATCCCGAAGGACGGGCAGGTGTACCTGATCAGCTATTCCTTTCTGCCCTCGGGGCCGAAGGGCTTCATCGCCCGGGCGCAATCGGAAAAGCGGGACTATGTCGCCTGGCGCGATCAGGGCTGGCTGGAGGTGCATGGCGGCGGCGTGATCGACGAGGACCGGGTGATCGAGCGGCTGGAGTGGATCCGGGCGCGTTTCGATCTGCGCGAGCTCTCCTATGACCGCTGGGGGATGAAGTATGTGGCGAAGGAGCTGGTCAAGCGGCGGTTCCCGCTGGTCGAGCACGGCCAGGGCTATGCCTCGATGTCCTCGCCGATGAAGCGGTTCGAGCGGGCGGTGGCGCAGGGGCGGATCCGGCATGGTGGCAATCCGGTGCTGGCCTGGGCGGTGGGCAATGTGCATCGCGACGAGGATGCGGCCGAGAACATCAAGCCCAACAAGGCGCGCTCGAAGGGGCGGATCGATCCGGCGGTGGCCGCGATCATGGCGCTCGGCCGCGCCGAGGCCGAGGCGGGCAAACGCAAGGCACGGGACGTGGCAACGGTATGATCGGACTTCCTTTCCTCACCCGCGGCCGGTCGCGGCCCGAACTCCGGCAGGATCAGCGGCGCGAACCGCCGGTCACGGCCGGCATGGCCTCGGCTATGGCCTCGGCCGGGCCTGTCGATCCCTCGGGCACGCGCGATCCTTCGCCGTGGTTCGGCGATCTCTGGGCGGGCGGGCAATCCCGCGTGCGCTCGCTGCCGGTGGTGACGCCGCTGGTGGCCCAACGCCATGCCACGGTCTTTGCCTGCTGCAACGTGATCGCGGGCGATCTCGCCAAGGTGCCGCTGCGCCTCTACCAGCGGATGGGGCCCAGCCGGGCCGAGCCGGTGGTCGAGCATGCCGCGACCTATCTGCTGAATACGGAATCCGCGCCGGGCGTGGCCGCGAGGGTCGCGCGCTTTGCCCTCGTCTATGCCTTCGCGCTGCGCGGCCGGGCCTATGCCTATGCGCCGCGCGACGGCGCGGGCGAGCTGACGCTTCTGGATGTGATCCGCCCCGATCTCTGCGGCGAGCTTCGCGACGGCCGGGCGCGCTTTTATGCCTTCGAGGACGGGGCCGGGATCCAGCGCCGGGCGCCGTCCCGCGCCATGGTGCATCTGCGCTACATGGCCGAGGACGGCTGGACCGGCCGCAGCCCCTTGCAGGTCGCGGCCGAGTCGGTCGGCCTGGCGCTCGCGGGCCAGGAGGCCGCGGCCCGCGCCGCCTCGGGCGTGCAGATGCGCGCGGTCCTGAAGATGGAGGATGTCTACGAGGACGACGAGGCCTGGCACCGCAATGCCCGCCGGGTCCGCAATGCCCTGATCGACCCCGAAGCGAACGGGATCCCGATCATCGGCGCGACCGACGACATCAAGTCGCTGGATCTCTCGGCCGCCGATCAGCAGCTGCTGGAAAGCCGCAAGTTCGACCGCGAACAGATCGCGGCGATCTACCGGGTGCCGCCCTCGAAACTGCAGATGCTGGAACACGGGGTGAAGGCCAACGGCCAGCAGCAGGCCATCGATTACAAGACCGACTGCCTGTTGCACTGGGGCGGCTTCGTCGAGGCGCAGCTGGCGCTCGGCGTGCTGACCGAGGCCGAGCGGCGCGCCGGGCTGTTCTTCCGGCACGATTACGACGCGCTGATGCAGGCGACGACGAAGGAGCGGTACGACGCGCTGAAGGCGGCGGTGGGCGGCCCGTTCCTGACCGCGAACGAGGCCCGCGCCGAGGACGGCCGCGCGCCCGTCGACGGCGGCGACCGGCTGAACCCGGCCGCGAACATGACGCGCAAAGAGGATGCCGGGGCCGAGACCGAAGAGGACAAGGACTGATGGAAACGACGATTGGCAGCCTTCTGGGCGCCGCCCCCTTGGCGCTCGACCGCAGCTTCGGCGCGGGGCTCCTGGGGCTGCCGCTGCCCGCCGCGCCTGCCGCCGGGCCTGCGCTTTCCGGGCCGGTCGAGGTCGCGCGGGGCGAGCGGTTCGCGGTCGCGCGGGGCGTGGCGGTGATGCCGGTGCGGGGGGTGCTGACGCCGAATGCCGAGATCCTCGAACGCTTCCTCGGCTGGGCGACCTTCGCGGGGATCGAGGCCTCCTGCGGGGCGCTGGCCTCGGCCGAGGACGTCGCGGCGGTGGTGATCGAGTTCGACACGCCGGGCGGGCTGGTGCTGGGGGGCGCGGCGGCGGCGGGGGCCATCGCGGCGCTGGCGGCGGTCAAGCCGGTCCATGCGCTGGTCAATCCGCTGGCGGCCTCGATGGGCTATCACCTGGCGAGCCAGTGCTCGGACATTGCGATGACGCCGGGCAGCCTCGCGGGTTCGATTGGCGTCATGCGCCAGGCGGGCTGGCCGGTCGGCCCCGATGGCGGGGGCAACCAGTGGCAGATCTTCACCTCGACCCATGCGCGCGCCAAGCTGCCGAACCCCGAGACCGAGGCGGGCCGGGCCGAGATCCGGCGCGATCTCGATGCGCACGAGGCGGCCTTCCATGCCGATGTGGCCCGCGGCCGGGGCATCGCCCCCGAGGATCTGGCCGCGCGGCTGTCGGTGACCGACGATCCGGTCGATGGCGGGGCGACCTTCGGGCCGGAAGCGGCCATCGCCCGCGGTCTCGCCGACCGCGCCGAGACCCGCGCGGCCTTCTATGACCGGATCTTTGCCGCCCACGCGCCCAGGCCCGCCGCCCGGCGGAGCTCGGGCCGGGGCCATCTGGCGCAAGCCGCCGCCGCGCAGGCCCGCGCCACGCTCTGAACTTCCCGACCTCGGGAACTTGCCGCCCCGTCCGGATCGCTCCGGGCGGGGCTTCTGCTTTTGCCAATCAGGAGACCGACATGCCCAAACCCCGTGACCTGAACGACCTGCGCCGGGAGCGCCGCGCGGCGGCCGAGCGGATGCAGGACCGCGCCGATGCGCTGGCCGCCCTCGAAGGCGCGGACACGCCCGATACCGAGGCCATCGCCGCGGCCGAGACCGCCTTTGCCGAGGCCCAGGCGGGCTTCGAGACGCTGAATGCCCAGGTCGGCCGGGCCGAGGCCGCCGAGGCCGCCCGCGCCGCTGCCGCCACGGGCGGCGACGATCCCGCGCCGGGAACGGGGGGGGCTGCCCCCACCGGCACGGCCCGGCCCCAACAGGCCGCGACCCCCCGCGATCCCGCGCATCGGGGCGTCGAGGTGGGCTTCATGCTGCATGCGCTGGCGGCCAGCCGGGGCGACCGCGAGCGCGCGGTGGCGCGGCTTGAGACCGATGGCCATTCCGGCATCGCCGCGATCATGTCGGGCGCCTCCGAGGCCGCGGGCGGCATCACCATTCCCGCCGCGCAATCCGAGGAACTGATCGCGCTGCTGACCCCGCGCGTGACCGTCCGCGCCTCGGGCGCGCGTACCGTGCCGATGCCCGCGGGCGCGCTGCGCACCGCGCGCCAGAGCGCGGGCGCGACCGCCGGTTACGGTGCCGAGACCTCGGCCATCGCCGAAAGCGAGATGAGCTTCGATGCGGTCGACAAGTCCTTCAAGCTCTTGCGCGCGCTGGTG
The DNA here is from genome assembly GCF_004365965.1 of Rhodovulum visakhapatnamense. GTDB lineage: Bacteria > Pseudomonadota > Alphaproteobacteria > Rhodobacterales > Rhodobacteraceae > Rhodovulum > Rhodovulum visakhapatnamense. The sequence goes on along the minus strand of NZ_SOEB01000052.1, from coordinate 3,232 downwards.
CCGCTGTCGAACAGCCTCCTGCGGCATTCCTCGGTCGCCATGGCCCAGCATGCCCGCGACGATCTGCTGAAGGCGATGGCGCTGCGCGAGGATCTGGCCTTCCTGCGCGGCGACGGGTCGAATGACACGCCGAAGGGCCTGCGCAGCTGGGCGCTGGCCGCGAACTGGCGCGACGGCATCGCGGGCACGGCGGCGGCGGCCGAGGCGGCGGTCCGCTGGGCGGTCTCGACGGTCGAGGACGCCAATGTCGGCATGGTGCGCCCCGGCTGGATCATGCGCGCCTCGGCCAAGAACTGGCTCGCGAGCTTGCGCGATGACCGCGGCACCCCGGTCTTTCCCTCGATCGAGGCCAGCGGGACGCTGAAGGGCTACCCGATCCGCACCACCTCGCAGGTGCCCGACAATCTGGGCGCGGGCGGCGACGGGACCGAGATCACCTTCGCCGATTTCGACGAGGTGGTGATCGGGGACGCGATGCAGATCGCCATCGCCGCCTCGACCGAGGCCGCCTTCGTCGATGCCAATGGCGAGACGATCTCGGCCTTCCAGCGGGATCTGACGCTGATGCGCGCGGTCTCCGAACACGATCTCGCCCCCAGCCATGACGAGGCCATCGCGGGCTTCACCGCCACCGGCTGGTCGCTCTGAGCCCCGCCACCGTTCCCCAATTCCGAGAGGTATCCGACATGACCAAGGTCATTCTGAAGTTCCGCCGCGCCCACGGGCGCTACAACCGCGGCGAGGTGGCAGGCTTCGCGCCTGCGCTGGCCGCGAGGCTGACCCGGGGCGAGGACCCGGTCGCGACGGTCTTCGACCGGGCGGCCGAGGCGCAACTGGCGGCGGCGGCCGATCCGGGCGAGATCGAGGCCCGCGCCGCCGACCTGGCCGCGCGCGAGGCGGCGCTGGCCGCGCGCGAGGCCGCCCTGGCCCAGGCCGAGGCGAAGGCCCGGGCGGGCGCGCCGCCGAAGCAGGGGAAAGCGCCCGACAAAGCTCCCGACAAGGACCCCGCCAGGGAATCGGCCGGGGCATGATCCTGGCCGAGACCCCGCCTCTGGGCGTCAGTGTCGAGGCGTATAAACGCGCCTCGCATTGGGAGGGCGATGCGGACAATTCCCGGATCGAGGCCTGTCTCGCGGCGGCGCAATCGGCGGTCGAGACCGCCACGCGCCGTCCGCTGACCCCGCGCCGGGTCCGCTTCGAGACCGCGGCCGGACAGGGCCGCCGCTGGTGGGTGCCCGTCGCCCCGGTGCGGGAGATCGCGGAAATCCGCTGGACTGCCCCCGATGGCACGTCCGGCGATCTCGATGCCGGGGCCGCCTGGCTCCTCTTTGCCGACAGCGAGCCGCAGATCCTGTTCTCGGACGGGGCGCTGGCGGGCGTGCCGCCGGGATCTCCCCTGGCGATCACGCTTTCCGTGGGGCCGGACACCGTGCCGCCGACGCTGGCCCAGGCGGTGATCCTGATCGCGCGGGACTGGCTGGAGGCGGGAATCGCCATCGAGACGGTCGAAAGCCCCCGCATCGCCTTCGGGGCGCGGGCGCTGATCCGGCAGGCCCGCTACCGGCGCCCCGGGATATGGTGCCGCCGATGACCCGGTGCCGCCGATGAGCCCGCTGCTCGACCGGCGCGTCACCTTCGAACGCCAGGGCGCGGGGCGCAATGCGCTGAACGAACCCACGGGCGCCTGGGCGGGGATTGCCACGCTCTGGGCCGCGCGCACGGATCTGACCGAGACCGAACGCGCCGCGGCGGGCCAGATCGGCGCGGTGCGCGCGGCCCGCTTCACCCTGCGCCGCACCGCCCTGGCCGAGGGCCTGACCCGGACCCTCGGGCCTGCCGACCGGCTGCGGGCCGAGGGCCTGATCTGGAACATCACCGGCGTCACCGAACGCGGCCCCTGGATCGACGTCTCGGCCGTCAGCACCGGCCGGAAGGAGGAGGCATGAGCAGGCAACCCGTCTCGGTCGAGGGCTTGGCCGACCTGGAAAAGATGATGGTGGAACACCTGCCCAAATCGACCGGCCGGGGCGTTCTGCGCCGGGTCGGCACGGCGGCGCTGAAGATCTTCGTCGAGCGGGCGCGGGATCTGGCGCCGCGCGCCAGCGGCGATCTGGCCGAAAGCCTCGCGGTCTCGACCCGGCTTGACCCCAGACAGCGCCGCGATCACCGCAAGCTGGTCAGCGACGACAAGGCCGCCGTCGAGCTCTTCGGCGGCGCCGCGGCGCTCCCGCATGCCCATCTGGTCGAGTTCGGCACCGTCGAGCGGCATCTCGCAAGCGGCGGCTCGACCGGCACCATGCCCGCCCAGCCCTTCATGCGCCCGGCCTGGGACGCGACCCGCGACGCGGTGCTGGACGATATTGCCGACGGGCTCGGGCGCGAGATCGCCGCGACCGTCGCCCGCCGCGCGAAGCGGCTGGCGAGGAAAGCGGGCCGATGAGCCTCAAGGCCGACCTGACCGACCTGCTGCTGCGCGATCCGGCCCTCGCGGATCTGGTCGGCGCCCGCATCACCTGGGGCCGCCGCGCGCCGGGCGAGGGCCTGCCCGCGCTGGTGCTGACGCGGGTCGGCGCGACGCGCGACTATCACATGAAGGGCGTCACCACGCTGCGCCGGACCCGGATCCAGGCCGAGATCCTCGCCACCACGCTGGCCGAGGCGGGCGAGGTCGAGGCGGCGCTGACCGCCCGGCTCGACGGGATCCGCGGCCCCCATGGCGGGACGGATGTCCGCGGGATCTTCGTCGAGGCGCTCCGCGACGGGCTCGACACCGACCGGGACGGCAGCGGGATCCACCGGATCCTGGCCGACCTGATCGTCCATCACAGGCTTCACAACAAGGAGAACGAGAGATGAGCGAGGCGGATATCGCCTGGGGCTATGGCGTGGAGGTGGCCGAGGATGCCGCCGCCACGACCTTCCTCGACCTGGCCGAGGTCAAGTCGGTGGCATTGCCCGACCAGCAGCGCGACGAACATGACGCGACCCATATGAAGTCGCCGAACCGGACCAAGGAATCCCGCCCGGGGCTGCTCGATCCCGGCGAATGCACGGTCGGCATGAACTGGATCGAGGGCTCGGCCACCGACCGGCTGCTGATCGGGCTGAAGGCCTCGGGCGCGGTGCGCCAGATCCGGGTCACCTTCCCGGGCGGCACGGTCTGGCTCTTCGAGGGCTGGCTCAAATCCTACGCGCCGCCCGCCACCGTGGGCGAGTTCCAGGAGGTCTCCGC
>NZ_SOEB01000051.1 GCF_004365965.1 Rhodovulum visakhapatnamense | reverse complement strand
AGTATGAAACCCTCGAAGAACGCCCATTCCTCGTCCGACATAAGATCTCGTGCCAAGCTGGTCTCCATCGCAGATGCCAGCTTGAATCATGCCCTGCGCACGAGCGGAATCCCTTTTGTCAACACGACCTGGCGATTGGAAGAACGCCTGTATCTCAGCAATATGAGCCTTGAGGGAACGCCTACATCGAGGATGGCTTAATGGCCGTGGTCGGGATGCAGGCACAGGTCGTGATTTCCAAGCACTTCGATGACCCGGCAATCGGAAATCGTGCCATGCGCACATTGCGCCACCATGCGTTCCAGCTCTGTCTGGAGCGCCTTGAGGCGCAGCATCCGTTCCCGAACGGCGTCCAGCTGACGCCGGGCGATCATATCCGCGGCGCCGCACGGGATGTCGGGTTGATCCGACAGGCTCAACAGCTCGCGAATTGCATCGAGCGGAAAACCAAGCTCCCGCGCATGGCGGATGAAGGTCAGTCGTTCAACCGCCTTTTCGTCATACAGCCGCTGGTTTCCTGCGCTCCGATCGGCCTCGGCCAAAAGGCCGATCTGCTCGTAATAGCGGATCGTGGGCACCTTCACCCCGGTCCTCGCGCCCAGTTTTCCGATCGACAGCATGAGAAACCTCTTGAAGCTCCAGTTGCTAGAGCAAGTAAGCCTTCGACTCGATAGGAACAAGGGCCGTGGCGCAGCGCCGGGCAGGAGACGGATGATGAGTGATAGCATAAGGCGGCAATGGTCGGTGAGCGGCATGGATTGCGCCGCCTGTACCGCGAAGGTGACGAAGGCCGTCGAGAAATTGCCGGGCGTCAGCGAAGTGTCGGTGGCGCTGATGAGCGAGAAACTGTCCCTGACCCTGGCGCCCGGAGCAACCGCGCCCGAGCAGATCGAGACCGTCGTGCGCCGCCTCGGCTTCGGCATCGCGCCTGCCTCTTCGGACCGGGGCAACGCCGCTGCCGCGAGGCCGCGCCCGTCCTGCCAGGGGCACCATCACGATCATGACCATTCGGCGCACCAGCCTTCCGGCCAGGAGAGTGCGGTCGGCGCGCCGTCTGCCCGCAATGCGGGCCATGGTGCGCCGGGCCATGTCCATGACGATCCGGCGGATCGCAGCACGGCCTGGTACAGGACGGGCAAGGGCCGCCTTGTGCTGTTCACCGGGGTCCTGCTGGCGCTGGCCTGGGCCTTCGAGCTGCTGACGAATGCCGAATACGGCGACTGGGCCTTCATGCTTGCCTGCGTGATCGGGGTCGCGCCGGTGGCCCGCCGCGCCTTCGAGGCGCTGCGGCTCGGGCAGCCGTTCACCATAGAAAGTCTCATGACGATTGCCGCGACCGGCGCGCTGTTCATCGGTGCGGCCGAGGAAGCGGCGCTGGTCGTTTTCCTGTTCGCCGTGGGCGAAGTGCTGGAGGGGGTGGCCACCGGCAAGGCGCGCGACGGGATCCGCGCGCTGGCCAATCTGGTGCCGAAGACCGCACTGATCGAAGAGGACGGCCGCACCCGCGAAAGTCCCGCCGATCAGCTGATGATCGGTCAGCGCGTGCTGGTGCGTCCCGGCGACCGCGTGCCTGCCGATGGCGAGATCGTCGAAGGGGTCAGCGGGGTCGATGAAAGCCCGGTGACGGGCGAAAGCCATCCGGTAACCCGGGGGCCGGGCGATACGGTGTTCGCCGGCTCTATCAACACCGAGGCCGCCCTGCGCGTCGTTGTCGCCAAGGAGGCCTCGGACAATACCATCGCCCGCATCGTCCGGCTCGTCGAAGAGGCCGAAGACGCCCGCGCACCGACCGAGCGGTTCATCGACCGCTTCTCACGCTGGTACATGCCCGCGATCGTCGCCGTTTCGGCGCTGGTGGTGCTGGTGCCTCCGCTCGGCTTCGGACTGGACTGGAACACCTGGATCTATCGCGGGCTGGCGCTCCTGCTGATCGGCTGCCCCTGTGCGCTGGTGATTTCGGTGCCCGCCTCGATCGCCTCGGCACTGTCCTCGGGCGCGCGCCGGGGGCTGCTGATGAAGGGCGGTGCGGTGATCGAGGCCGCCGCCCGGGTCGAGCGCATCGCCTTCGACAAGACCGGCACGCTGACCCACGGCCGCCCGCGCGTCACCGACATCCGTCCCGCCGAGGGGGTCAGCGAAACCGATCTGCTGGCGGTCGCCGCTGCGGTCGAATCCGGTTCAAGTCACCCGCTGGCGCAGGCAATCCTGCGCGCCGCCGAAGACGCCGGGATCACGCCGCTTGGCGCAAGCGACGCCCGCGCGATCGTGGGCAAAGGGGTCGAGGCTCTGGTGGACGGGGCCAGGGCCTGGGTCGGCGCGCCGCGCCACGCCCTGGAAGCGGGCGGCCTGAGCGCCTGGCAAGGCGAGCAGGCGCGGACGCTTGAAGCCGAGGGCAAGACCGTGGTGGCGGTGTTCCGCGAGGGCGAGCCGCTTGGGCTGGTCGCCTTGCGCGACGAACCGCGCGAGGATGCCGCCGACGCCATGCGGCAACTGACGGCGATGGGCATCGCGCCGGTAATCCTGACCGGCGACAATCCCCGCACCGCGCAGGCGATCGCCGGGCAGCTGGGAATGGACTACCGCGCCGAGATGATGCCCGAGGACAAGCTGTCGGTCATCCGCGAGATGGGCGCCGATGGCGGTGTGATGATGATTGGCGATGGCATCAACGACGCCCCGGCGCTTAAGCAGGCCAGTGTCGGAGTGGCAATGGGGTCGGGGACCGACGTGGCGCTGGAAACCGCCGATGCGGCTATCCTGCGAGACCGGGTGGTCGACGTCCCGGCGCTGATCCGGTTGGCGCGGGCGACGATGCGCAACATCCGCCACAACGTTGCAATCGCATTGGGGCTCAAGGCGGTTTTCCTGGTGACGTCGGTTCTGGGGATCACCGGGTTGTGGCTGGCGATCCTCGCAGACACCGGGGCCACCGTTCTGGTAACGTTGAACGCATTATGGCTTCTGCGCTTCGACCCGGACCGCGAAAGCTGATCTGCGGGCCCCGATGCCATCCTGTCCGAGGCACAAGCCTGGATTGGCCGATATATTGGCTTCCAGAACGGCCGCCGACCCCATTCACCGCTTGACGGCAGAACGCCCGATCAAGCGTCCTTCAACCCGCTGCGGTCCGACTTGGCCGCGGCGTAACCGCCCCCCCCCTGAGGAGACGTCCAGCCCCTGTTCCGACACACCGGGCCATCTTTGCGGTCAGGATCTCGTCGGTGGCGATCGTCTTGCTTCCAGCAGGATGTGGAGAGGTAGAGATTTCTCCTGCACAGCCCCCAAGACCGGGCCTTCCAGAGCCTCGATTCACGGCCGCGACCTTATGGTAAGTCTGCCCGGGGAAAGGGAAGGCCCGGCTGTCAGCCGATTTAGTCAGTATCTACGCGTCGGAACACGCGCCCAACCGGCCTTGCAACAACCGGACCTGCACCGGTTCGGCTCGACGGAATTGGCCCGCTTCGAACCGTGGACGGGGCGCGAAGGGCGGGTCTTGCGGGATTAGATTTCCCTTAGGGAAAGGCGTTTAGCTTGGGGGTTTGACCGACCTGCATGGAACATACCGCATGTCCCTGAGATTCATCCTTCTCCTCGCCCTTGTGCCGCTTGTGCTGCTGATCCTCGTGCTGGCCGGCAACGACCTGCGAGGCTTCAGTTCCGCCGCCCGGTTCGGGGGCGACATGGCGACCGTGGCCGAAGAAACCGACCGGATCGGCGATCTGGTCCACGAACTGCAAAAGGAAAGGGGTCTATCGGCCGGGTTTACCGCCTCCAAGGGGCGGAACTTCTCTGCGGAGCTTCGCACACAGCGGACCGAGACCGATACCGCCCTGTCGGTTTTCCGGGACAAGCTGTCGGTGGTCAGGACGATGGCGCCCGAGGCCACTGACAGCGCGCTGCGCGCCCTGCAGGCGCTGCAGACCCAGCGCGGCAAGATCGACGCGCTGGACCTGACGGTGCCGCAACTGGCGGGCTATTACACCGGCATCGTCGAGTCGCTCCTGACAGCGGCCACCCGAATCCGCGACGGCAAGGTCGCAAGTTCCACGGCGATCCTGATGGAGGCGCAGGAACTGGTGGCGCTTGCCAAGGAAAGCGCCGGGCTGGAACGCGCAATGGGCGCGACCGGGCTTGGGACCGAGACCTTTCCCGACGAGGTTCACCTCCGTTTCCTGGCGCTGGGGGCACGTCAAAGCGCGCTGCTGGCGCGGGCACAGACGGTGCTCGGGCGGCCGGATTTCGTCTCGACGATCGAGGCCAGCAAACCCGCCCGGACGATTGCCCCGATGCGCGAAACGATTGCGGCCCTGCCCTATGGCGGCGCGCGCGGCGATCTGACCGCTCCGCAATGGTTCGCCGCCTCCACCGCCTGGATCGACCGCCTGCGAACCGTCGAATCCGATCTGGGCGAGGAAATCGGCCTTCTGGCCGAACGCAACCGCGCACAGGCCGAACGGGCCATGGTGGTGGGGTCGATTGCAACCGGAATCGGCGTGTTGTTGGGCGTCCTGATCGCCGCTGCCATCGCCGACGGCATCACGCGCAGGCTGCGCAAGCTGACAGGGATCATGCATCAGTTCATGGAAGGCAATTTCGAGGCCTGGGTACCCTTCATCGAGAAGAAGGGCGAAATCGGCCAGATGGCCAATGCCATCTACCGCTTCAAGCAGCTGACGCGGGCCGCGATGCGCCAGAAGGAAGAGGACGAGGCCACCCTGAACGAGCGTCATCAGCAAGTCGTGGATCTGGTGACCGAAGGGCTCAAGGCGCTGTCCCGCTCCGACCTGTCGCGGCATTTCGATGATCCGCTGCACGGCGACTACGACACGATCCGGACCGATTTCAACGCGACCGTGGTTCGACTGCGCGAGGTTCTGTCGACCATCGCCTCGACGGTCAGCGATCTCGAGGGACGGTCCGAGGACATGCTGCGCACCGCCGGCGACCTGGCACAGCAGACCGCCAGCCAGAGCAGCACGATCCAGGGAACGGCCGCCTCTGTCGACCGCCTGGCCAGCGGACTGAAGGACACCAATGGCTCGATCCACGACGCCCGCTCGCTGGCGGGCGACGCCAAGCAGCGCGCCGACCTTTCGGGCGAGATTGTCCGCGATGCCGTTTTCGCCATGGAACGGATCTCCGAATCGTCCAGCAAGATCGCGCAGATCACCGCGATCATCGAAGACATCGCCTTCCAGACCAATCTGCTGGCGCTGAATGCCGGGGTCGAGGCCGCCCGCGCCGGGGAAAGCGGCAAGGGCTTTGCCGTTGTTGCCACCGAGGTTCGCGAACTGGCCCGCAAATCGGCCGAGTCGGCCATGCAGATCAAGAAACTGATCGGCGAAAGCGTGGAAGAGGTCTCAGGCGGGGTGCGTCTGGTCGGTGAGGCGGGCGAATCGCTCGACGAAATCGTCTCGCAAGTGACTCGGGTTTACGAGACGCTGGCGCAGGTCAGCGCCCAGGCCGATGGCCAAACCCGCGAATTGCAGGAAGTCAACGAATCGATGACCAGCCTGCGCGCCCTGACCGAACGTAATGGCCATGTCGTCGACAGCACCCGCGACGCCTCGAACGACCTGGCAGCCAGCGCTCAGGCTCTGGCTCGGATCGTGGCCGACTTCAATCTTGGCCCCGACCAGCGCGCGGATCAGGTCGGACGCGCCGCATGAACTGCCCCGAGACGAATGCCGCCGCAGAAGAACCGGGGGCTACCTGCCTCAGCCGCGCTCGGCTTGTCCGTAGCCTTGGGAAAACTGGGCCACAGCCTCGGCCAGCTGGGCCTCGGTCAAGAGCGGCGGCTCGCCGAGGGTCAGCGCGCCATGATACTGCCGGGCCAGGGTCTCGACCTCGACGGCCAGCCACATCGCTTTCTCGAGGCTGACTTCGGCCGCGATCATGCCGTGATGCGCCATCAGGCAGGCCTTGCGCCCCTCCAGTGCCTCCAGCACCCTGTCCGACAGCGCCTGGGTCCCGAAGGTTTCGTAGGGGGCGCAACGAATATCGCCGCCGCCGGCCGCGGCCACCATGTAATGCACTGCCGGGATCGGCCTGTGCAGGATCGCCAGCATCGTGCAATAGGGCGCATGGGCGTGAACCACCGCGTTCAGATCGGGCCGGGCCCGCAGGATGTCGAGATGGAAGCGCCATTCGGACGAAGGCTTGCGCGCGCCATGAGCGGTGCCGTCCATCTCCATGAAGACGATGTCTTCCGGCGCCAGCACGTCATAGGCAATCGAGCTTGGCGTGATCAGGATCCCCGCCCCGTGCCGGACGCTGATATTGCCCGACGAGCCCTGGTTCAGACCGACCGCATTCATGCTGCGGCAGGCCGCCACGATCGCTGCGCGCTTGTCCGTCTCCTGGATCATCTCGCTCCCTCCGGTGTTGCCCCTGCCCTATAGCGGCAGCGCGGTGGTCTTGAACACCGTTCGCAGCGCAAAGGAGGATTGCATCCGCGCCACCCCCGGCAGCCGGGTCAGATATTGCCGGTGGATGCGGGCGAAATCCTCGCTGTCCTCGGCCACCACTTTCAGAAGATAGTCGGCGCTGCCCGCCATCAGATGGCATTCCAGAACGTCCGGCACCCGCGCCACTGCCTTCTCGAAGGCGGCAAGCGTTTCGTCAGCCTGGCCCGACAGCGTGATCTCGACAAAGACCGTGGTCTGGCGGCCCATCTTGCGGGCATCGAGAAGCGCGACATAGTCGCGGATGAACCCCGCCTCTTCCAGCCGCTGGACCCGCCGGTGGCAGGCCGAGGCCGACAGGTTCACCCGTTCGCTCAGATCCGCGTTCGAGATGCGCCCCTGTTTCTGCAACACCCGCAAAAGGCGAAGATCGGTTTCGTCCAGCGTCATTTCCCGCATGATCCTTCGACAGTCTGGCGGCATCATGCATGGATCTTCGGCCGAGGCCCAGAGCTCCCCCCCGAGAAAATCCACCATCTTCGGCCCGATCTGCGGCATTCTGCCGCCAGGAGAAGGAGACCCCAATGCAGATCGGATGCCCCAGAGAGATCAAGCCCCAGGAATTCCGCGTCGGCCTGACGCCAAATGCCGCCCGCGAGGCCGTCGCCCACGGCCATGCCGTGCTGGTCGAGACCGGCGCCGGGTTGGGCGCGGGCTTTGACGACGACGCCTACATCGCGGCGGGCGCCAGGATCGCCGCCTCGGCCGACGAGATCTTTGCCGAGGCCGAACTGGTGGTGAAGGTCAAGGAGCCGCTGGCCCAGGAACGGCGGCGCCTGCGCGAGGGACAGGTGCTGTTCACCTATCTGAATCTGGCCCCCGACCCGGACCAGACCTGCGAGTTGATCGACAGCGGCGTGACCGCCATCGCCTACGAGACCGTAACCGACGACCGCGGCGGGCTGCCGCTGCTGGCGCCGATGTCCGAAGTCGCGGGGCGGCTGGCGCCGCAGTTGGGGGCCTGGGCGCTGCAAAAAGCCAATGGCGGGCGCGGCGTGCTGATGGGGGGCGTGCCCGGCGTCGGCCCGGCCGAGGTGCTGGTGATCGGCGGCGGGGTGGTCGGAACCCATGCTGCCCGGATCGCGGCCGGCATGGGCGCCCATGTCACCGTTCTGGACCGCTCGCTGCTCCGGCTGCGCCAGCTTGACGAAACGTTCGGCGCGGCCTTCTCGACCCGCTATTCGTCCGAGGGCACGCTGGCCGAGTTGCTCGAGCGGGCCGACATGGTTGTCGGCGCCGTGCTGATACCCGGGGCGACCGCCCCCAAGCTGGTGCGGCGCGCCGATCTGGCGCGGATGAAGCCCGGCGCTGTGCTGGTCGATGTGGCCATCGACCAGGGCGGCTGCTTCGAGACCTCGCACCCGACCACCCATGAGGACCCGGTCTTTTCGGTCGACGGCATCCAGCATTATTGCGTGGCCAACATGCCGGGCGCGGTGCCGCGCAGCGCGACCTTGGCGCTTGGGAACGCCACCATGCCGTTCCTGCTGGCGCTGGCCGACAAGGGCTGGCGCCAAGCCTGCGCCGACGACCCGCATCTGCGGGCCGGGCTCAACGTGCATGCGGGCCATCTGACCTGCTACGCTGTCGGCTTGGCGCAGGGCATCGACGTTCTGTCGCCGCACCTGGCGTTGAAGGCCTGAGCGGAAGGCCGCGCTCAGCGCGCCTTCAGAAGGTCCCGGATCTCGGTCAGAAGCTGTTCCTGGGTCGGGCCCGCGGGCGCGCCGGGCACCGGCCGCTCCTTGCGGCTGGCGGCGTCCTTGATCCGGTTCACGCCCTTGACCAGCAGGAACACCACCCAGGCGATGATCAGGAAATTGATCAGCGTGGTGAGGAAATTGCCATAGGCGAAGACCCCGGCATTCTCGCCCTCCCCGATGCGGAAGGCGAGACCCGAAAAGTCGATGCCGCCGACGAAAAGCCCGATGACCGGATTGATGAGATCGTTGACCAGCGAGGTCACGATGGCGGTAAAGGCCGCGCCGACGATGATACCCACGGCCATGTCCATGACATTGCCCTTGGCGATGAAATCGCGAAATTCCTGCAGCATGAAAATACTCTTTCCTTCTGAAAGTCCCCCGCCGCACCTTCCGCTACGGCAGGTCGAGCCTAGGTCGTGTTGACAAAAGGGATTCCGCTCGTGCGTAGGGCATGATTCAAGCTGGCATCTGCGATGGAGACCAGCTTGGCACGAGATCTTAT
>NZ_SOEB01000050.1 GCF_004365965.1 Rhodovulum visakhapatnamense | reverse complement strand
TGAACTTCGATGCCTTCATGCGTTTCCGCTCCTCTCCCAGCCAGGAAAGATTAGCCGAAAACTCCAGCTTCAAACGGTCCAGTTTTCAGGGAACACAGCACGCCCACGGGCTTCGCAAGACCCGCGGCGTTGCCCTCGCCGAGGCGGGCGCGTCGGCGCACCAGATCATGTCCTGGCTGGGCCATCAGACCCTCAAGGAAGCCGAACACTATACCCGCCAGGCGAGTCGGCGACGGGCTGTCATGGGGGAAGAACAAGAACAGAACGTTGCAACGCCCGCCGCGCCAGTTGCAACATTTCCGAAAAAGTCGTGAGTTCTCAGTTGGTTATTTTGGAAGTGGCGCGCTGGGGAGAACGAAAATTCTCCATCCTGATCAATGATGTGTGGTGGAAAACACCTGCGAAACGGCCCATTGAACATCAACCGCTTGCCGCCGCCGATGGAAAACGGCCGACGCACTCCTCTTCAAGATAAAGCCGAACTCCGAACACCCTCGACCGCAGCGCGAACGCTCGCTGCCGATTGCGGCCGTTCGACACCCCCTGCCGTCGACGGTTGACGAATCGCAGAAGCGGACATCCGCTTGGCCCATGGATCAGCCCTCAAACAGCGACGCAGACGGCCGAGGCTGTGTGAAAACGCCAATTTCGAGAATCTGGCGGGAACAGTTTCCTCAGCGGCCTGTATGCGGCGGCCGGAGCCAGAACGAAATACTGCCGTTGTTCCTTTTGGAAAACGTCGTTTCGGGATCGACGATGCCTGACCGAGTTTTCACACAGCCTCGGCCCTTTCCCGACATTCGTCGACCGAATTGGCACCACGGTGCAGCGTCATCGAACCGGTCATTCGCCGCGCGTGCGAGAAAGACGATCTGGTGCAGGTGCGCCGGGCTTTCTTTACGTTCAGCCTTCCTCGCTCATCGGCAGGCGGAACGCCAGATCAGCCGAATTCATCGTCGGTGGAACGATTGCGTACGTAACCGGTGTGCGCCCAGGTGCGCGCAAGACTTGACCGTCGGACGGAACCTGACAATCCTGCAATCGGATTCGGTGGACGTGGAACCAGGGGCGTCCGTGCACGAGAGAATTTGGAACAGGCCGAGAAACGATTATGCGGTCGTGGACTCGGATTTTGGGGGCACGCATGCGGATTTTTCATTACGCCTTGATTATCATAATGACTATCGGGATGACGTCGCCCGGCGCGTCGGCCGAGGAATCCGCCGCCAATGCGCTTTTTGTTCAGGCCATTCGTCTTTATGCCGACCTGCCCGAAGACCCTGCCGAGCGCCTGGCTCGGTTGAATGACATTAAATCGGCATTCACGACAATCGTCGAAGACTATCCGGCTTCCGATGTGGCTGTCAGGATCGTGCTGGACGAAAAGCTTGGCACCTATACGCCGTCGGAACTCGACCGCGAGATTGCGGCCATCACCCTCGATCTGGAGCAGGATGCGCTTGCCGAGGAATGCCCGATCCGGCCGACGCAACCCTGCCTGAGCGCGATGATCGAAAACTCTCCCATGGGGAGAACAGCGCTTCTCGCGGAATTCGCAATGAAAGGTGGCTACGAGGAGCTTCTTGCAGGGCTTTACGCGGCGCTTTTCGGGGATAGCTTCGACATCGACAATCGCCTGACCAAGGATCACGCGGCGTTCCTTGTCGATGCCGGGCCGACGGGGTTCCTTGTCGATGCCGGGCTGACGGGATTTGCGACTGGCGATCATGCGCGTGCTGCGGCGGTCATCAGGGCGATTGCGGATCAGTCCCCGTTTTTCGATGTGCCGGAGGGAAGCGACGTGTCGGCGCTGGCGGCGGCCCTTGTCGAGGAAGGCACAAAACGGCTGTTCCGGGACGACATCAGCGATGCCCTGAGGGACCGGGTTCAGCGCGTGGCGGCAGAGGATGCGGCGCGCACGGGGTCCGTTTCGTCCGAGTACGTGAGTGTGATTTTGGAGAGGGCATGGACTTTGCGGAATTCGGCTCCCGCATGGAAGAGCTTTTTCCGAAACTCGAAGAGAAGGGATTCCAGCCGGACGTCAGCCTGGACAGGATCCTTGATATCGTCCTGCGATCCGAGGACGCAGATACCTATCTGGAAAACTTTTTCGAATTCGGAGAGATCGAGGAGCTCGACGATCCTTCCCGTTTCGAGCCGGATGTACTGTGGCGCATCTACGAGGTGATCGCCGCTGCGCAGTACAAATCCAATCCCCGCAGGACACGCTCTCTTTGGCTCAGCGCCGCATATGGAAACGCCGCGCGAGCAAAGGCAGCCATCGCGCAAGAGGCGGACCGGTCGTACAGAATCGGCGGCTGGGACAGTGCCGGAAAAGCCGCCTTCATCCTTGGGGCCGAGGGCGAGCGGCAGACTCTGGACGAACTTCTGCGGATATCGGATTTCGGCGGCGACTCCAAGAACGCCGCCGCCGAGGCACTGACGATCAGGCTGTTCAACCTTGGAGCGGCGATCGCTGGAGACGCAGAAGCCCTTGACGCCCTGGTCCAGGGATCGGGCTATCGCGAACTGGCAGAAATTCTGGAAGGGATTGGCCCGAGGCAGGTCGTGAGCCTACTTTTCGACCCCTACTATCGGGATTTCGATTACTATCGGGATTTCGATTTGCGTGCCGAGGCTGTTCCTCAGGCGCTGCTTGACCGGGCGCGGCGGTTCGCTTTTGTCGAGAACGTGACGGCGCAGGGCCTGGATGCCCGTGACATCGCCCGGCAGATCCCGAAGGGGGATGCGGAACTTGCCTACGCTGTCCTGTCTTCCGTCGAACTGCAGACGCGTATCGCGCTCGCCGCCGAACTCGACGCAGGATCCGCCGAGTTCCAGGCTCTCTACGGGATTTTCGACGATACGGTTCTGTCCAACACGGTAGCCACGGAGCGTTGACGGCCCAAAGCGGCCTTCCTTCGATTGCTCCAAATGCAGCAACCGCATCCCGCTTTGCGGACATTGGCTTCTGTGATCAGTGCTTCTATCATGAGCTATAGATCCAGGAGGCATTCAGATGGAACGCGAACCCAACCTTGTGATTTCCAGCGCCTCACGGCGCATTGTTGAGGATGGCGTGCCATTCAAGGTGGACATTTACAAACTCGAAGGCGGGGACGGTTGGTCGCTGGAAGTCGTGACTGAAGACGGGACATCCATTGTTTGGGATGATCTCTTTGAAGACGACCGAGCCGCATTCGAGGAGGCAACCAAGACCATTCGCAGTGAAGGTGCAGTTGCCTTCGCCAACGGTGGTTCAAACGTCATCCCGTTCAAGCGGTAGGGAACGGCCGAGGCTGTGTGAAAACTCGGTCAAGCACGTCCGGTGCCGGAACAAAGTTCTCCCGACGAAGCACCTGCGAGATTTCTTTCTGCTGAGGGGCCGCCGCGAGCTCTTCCCGAGGAAGTTACTCCCCGCGGACTCTGGAAATCTGAGTTTTCACACAGCCTCGGCCCAGAGCGGTCATTCGTCGGCGGTCTTGGCTCCCGCAGCGGGTGTTGTTGCAGAACTTGGCCGGTGAAGGATTCACATCGGAAATCCATGCGGTTAGACGAGCGGCATGAGCAAGCCCAAGCCCGCCCGCTACCGCACTACGAACTGGTCCACCTACAACGATGCGCTCAGGAAGCGCGGGTCACTGCTGATCTGGCTGGACAAGGAGATGACCTGGCACGCGCCGCATGAGGGACGCCCGGGGCGCCCGCCGGTATTTTCGAATGCCGCGATCCAGTTCTGCCTGTCGATCAAGATTCTGTTCAAGCTGCCGCTCAGGCAGACAGCCGGGATGGTCGCGAGCCTCCTGCGCCTTTCTGGGCTGGATTGGCCTGTTCCGGACTACTCGACGCTGTGCCGCAGGCAGAAGACCCTGAAGGTGCAGATCCCTTATCGCCGTGCTGGCGGACCGCTGAACCTGCTGGTGGACAGCACCGGCATCAAGTTTCTTGGCGACGGCGAATGGCAGGCCCGCAAGCATGGCGTTCAGGGTCGTCGCCAATGGCGCAAGGTGCATCTGGCGATGGACATGGACACTGCCACATCTGACATCCGCGCGGTTGAGTTCACCCCGAGCCGGGAAGGTGACAGCCCCGTCCTGCCGGACCTGCTTGGCCAGATCCCTGAGGGCGAGGACATTGGCCCCGTGACCGCAGATGGTGCCTGCGATACCCGCCGCTGCCACAGCGCCGTCATCGCGCGCGGCGGCACGGCAATCATACCGATCCGCAGGAACGGTCGGGCTTGGAAAGAGGACTGCCCGGCTGCAAAGGCGCGCAACGAAACTCTGCGCGCCACGCGTTATTACGGTCGGGCATTCTGGAAGCGGCGGACCGGATATCACGCTCGCAGCCGCGTGGAAGCCAAGATGCGATGCCTGAAGGCTTTCGGTGAGCGCATCGCCGCGCGGGATCCCGATCGCCAAACCGCCGAAATCCACATCCGGGTCGCCCTTATCAATCGCTTCAATGCACTCGGCACCGCCGAGGTTGTCCGCGTGGCTTGAGCACCGACGGGAAAGGGCCACTCACACCTCAGGCCGACGTTCTGCGACAACGCCACCTAAGACTGCCTATCGGGCACAGCGGGTGTTTTTCAACAGTATCCGCCCTGACTTCCGATTCTCAGGCCCTGAAGCTCTGCGGCGCGGTGAGGGGCCGCTTCGGGGAAGCTCGGCCGATGCCTCGGAACGGTCGCAAACGTCCGCAATCCGCCCAAACCTTCGAGATCCAGCCGAATCAGCGTTGAGACGGGGTGAAGGTCCGGTTCGGGGAAGCTCGGCCGATGTCTGGGAGCGGGGCCGAACGTCCGTTCCCTGCCCATCGTGTTGGAGGTTGGCGCCATGCCGCCCCGATTGCGACCGGCAGCTTTGCGCTGGGACCGGCCGTCTGCCGCGCCAGGCACGAAGGTCGGCTCTGGGCCGTCTGCGCCGCTGTTTGAGGGCTGATCCGTGGGCCAAGCGGATGTCCGCTTCTACGATTTGTCAACGGGCGACGGCAGGGAGCGTCGAACGGCCGCTCTCGGCACGAGCGCTCAGGGCCGAGGCTGTGTGACAACTCAGTCAAGCACGTCCGGTGCCGGAACAAAGTTCTCCCGACCAAGCACATACGAGATTTCTGTCTTCTGACGGGCCGCCGCGAGCGCTTCCTGAGGAAGTTACTCCCCGCGGACTCCGGAAATCTGAGTTTTCACACAGCCTCTGCCGCTTGGGGCAGATTGTCTTGAAAAACTCCGACCGAGGCCAAGAGGCCGTCTGAGTTTAGAATGTTATTCTCCGCGGGGGAAGAAACGGCCTGTTTGCCAAGGAAGGTCGCAAAAAGGCGGAACCATGTTCTATGGGTTGGTGCTCTGCGGCCCCGCAACCGAGTTTTTCAACAGTATCGGCGAGGAGCCGACGTTCGGCTCCGTTCCGAGGCATCGGCCGAGCTTTTCCAAAGCAGACCCTCGCGGCGCCTCGACGCCGAGTCGGCTGGATCTCGGAAGTCAGGTCGGGGGATCGCCGTCACCGCCTCGAGCGTGTCGGGCAGTCCTCTCAGCGGCGCGGCAGGGCAGCAGATGATCATGCCGGGGGCAAGCGCCACGTTGCTCTGCGGGAAGAAGCCCATTCCTCCGGTCCAGAATAAGGTTTCGTTTACCTCGTTGTGCGAGGCTCACGCGACCGAAAAAATTCTTCCCCATGAACGGGCAAAACGCTGAAATGGTAAAGACTTACGCCATCCTGGCAGGCATCGTGATTGTTACGGCGGCCGGAGACTATGCGTTGAAGATGGCCGCGGTTCGACCGTCTCCCCTCACGTCTTTTTGGTTCGTCAAAGGAACGCTGCTCTATGCTGTCACAGCAGTCGGATGGATCGCGCTTATGCAGTCGCACTCATTACCGCAAATTGCCGTTCTGTACAGCGCAGCCACGATTGTTGCACTCTCCTTCATTGGCGTAGTCGCCTTCGGCGAGCATGTGTCGCTCCGCCAATGGACAGGCATCGTCCTCGCATTAACTGCTGTAATCCTCGTAGAGTTCGAGGCGAGCTAGCACCATGATCCTCGTTCGTCACTACGTTGCGCCCAGCCCAATCCACGGGCTCGGTGTCTTCACTCGCGAGCAAGCAAAAAAGGGCGACGTGATCTGGCGTTTCGAACCAACTTTCGATGTAGAAATTCCCGAACGCCTGCTTGAATTCCTGCTAGACCCCTACGCCGAAACGGTTCGCACAAATGCAGAATATTTCGGATCAAGACGCGTTTTCCGCCTAGGAAACGACGGCGACATTTTCATGAATCATAGCGACAACCCAAGTTTGATAGATCTTGGCGATGAGATGGTTGCGGCGTGGGATTTGAAGGTCGGCGACGAACTGACCTGCGACTACAGAAATGTAGTAGTATTGGACTTCTCGCCTCCACCAAAGGCTCAACTTAAGGAGCGTACGCCTTGAGATCGGAAGCCCTTCCCCCGAAAATAATGGCCGCCTCGATCCTATTCATTGCGACCTTTTCAGGAGTACTTTGGGCATCTTTCATCTCCATAGTAGATACAACAAACAGAGATGCCGCAAAGCAATCCAAAGTCTTGATGTCGGGACGCATCGGCGCCTATCAGGAGCAACTCGCCTTAATCGCAAGCGACTACAATAATTGGACAGACGTCTACCTCGCGGCAGAGAACCTGGACCTAAAAAAGCTTTCTACAAACTATGGGATTACCGCCGTACGAGGCGATGTCTTTCAATATGCCGAAATGTTCGATGGCCCGTTTGCCGAACCCATTGCATGGTTCTCTGGAGGCACGCTGCAACCAGGACCTTCGCTATTTGATGAAGAAGTGCAGAACGCACTGCGCCGGCACGTAGCGGATTTGAACCAGAATACGCGCGAAACCTATGAATTCTTCATGAACATCCGCGGGAAAATAGTAATCTTTAGCGCGTCATACCTCTTGCCAGAATTTGGAGAGTTCGAAAAATCAAACCATGGTGAAAAACACGCAATCGCGATGGTTGGAAAGGTTCTCACACAGGAGGCGCTGTTGCGCGTGGCCGACGAACTTTCGGTTCGAGACATTCACTTCACAACAGAATATTCAACGGAAGCGCTGCCCTCAATCAGCCTATTGGGGCCGGATGAGGCGCCGATTGCATCACTTTCCTGGAATGCTCCTGAGCCCGGGACAAATCTCTTTGCAAAGATGTGGAAGATTCTCGCAGCAGCTACTGCAGCTCTTGCGGCAGTCACAATCCTCGCTGCTGCCGTGGTAAACATCAACATTCGCAAGCTCGTTAGAAAGGAATGCGAGGCTGCTGATCTCGCGCGCACAGACAACCTGACCGGACTCGCCAACCGCCTCTACCTGCTGGAGCGCATGGAAGCCCTTTTACAGATGCCTGGACACGAAGTTGTTGCGCTCGTGCTCGATCTAAATCGATTTAAGCAGGTGAATGACGTTGTCGGCCATGCCGGTGGAGATGCCCTTCTAAAGTCATTCGCATCACGCCTGAACGGATTTCCATTTAGAAATTCGTTCTGCGCGCGTACCGGTGGCGATGAGTTCGTCATTGTCTTCTGGGGAGAGAGCGGACTGCTTGAAGCGATAAAGAAGCGCGCAAGTTGGTTGCAATCCGTTTGCTCCAGGCCAATATCCTGCCTCGGGTTCGAGTTTGATATCTCAGTATCGAAAGGTCTTGCGATCACTCATAATGGGCAGCTAAGTGCGCAAGAGGTCCTGCGTCGCGCCGACCGCGCAATGTATCACGCAAAGACCCAAGGGCTTCAGAGGCTAGTGATTTTCGACGACGAGATGGAGCGCACAGATCATTCGAATAGGAAAATTGAGCGATCCTTGCGCGAATCTCTGACGACTGACGGCCACTTTTTCGTGGAGTATCAGCCCATTGTTTCCGCCTCAGACCCCAGCAAGCTTATCAGAGTGGAGGCGTTGGCTCGATGGCGGGATGACTCGGGCGACATCGTTTCTCCTAGTGAATTCATCGGAATTGCGGAAGTCAGCAACTTGATCGTTCCGCTTGGATGGAGGATTCTGGATATTGTCTGCCTTGATCTCGCAAGAAACCCCGGAATCTCTGCCAGTGTGAACGTGTCTGCGATTCAGCTAATGTCACCAAGTTTCGCGTCTTCTCTTACTACGCGCGTTTTTCGCTCAGGCGTGGAACCCGAGCGGATTGAACTCGAAATCACCGAGACGGTTGCACTTCAGGATACAGAGGTTGTCGTTGATCAGGTTCGCCGACTGGTTGCCGCTGGCTTTTCCGTAGCGCTGGATGACTTCGGAACCGGATATTCTTCGGTGGGCTATATTCGAAAGATTCCGTTTTCAACATTAAAAATTGACAAATCCTTCGCCATTGGCGGAATAGGTGGCGGAGAAAACGAGGCTCTTATCGAAGGGATAGTTTCGCTGTCTCATGCACTCGGAGTGGAGGTGGTGGCGGAAGGTGTGGAAAGAGTCGAGGACTTCATTAAGCTAAACCAAATTGGGTGCGATTACATTCAGGGGTTCCTCGTGGGAAGGCCAACTTCTCTGGAAGTTGCGCTTGACGGGATTTCGAAATCCTACCTTGAGTTGGCAATGCAGTCTTAGCCTTGGAATTATTCCCGCAATAGTTCATGTCCACCAATCTAGGTCATGTTGGCAAATGGCGGACCCAGAGACGGATCGACGTGATGTCAATGAAGCCGAGGAAGCTCTCAGCGGTCTTGTCGTAGCGGGTCGCGACACGCCTGGCGT
>NZ_SOEB01000049.1 GCF_004365965.1 Rhodovulum visakhapatnamense | reverse complement strand
TAAGATCTCGTGCCAAGCTGGTCTCCATCGCAGATGCCACCTTGAATCATGCCCTACGCACGAGCGGAATCCCTTTTGTCAACACGACCTAGGGCTGAACCTCAAGACCCGAACCGTCCGGTTGATGGGCGGCGGCACACGGCAAGACCCCTGCATCTGGTTCCGGGGCTTCTGGAGCCAGGGCGATGGCGCGTGCTTCGAAACTTTCTATGCCTACCGCAAGGGCGCGCCGCGCCTGATCCGGGAGTATGCGCCGCAGGACACCGAGCTGCACCGCATCGCCGATGCCCTGCAGGCGGTTCAGCGGCGTAATTTCTATCAGCTACGCGCCGAGGCCGCCCATCGCGGCCATTATTACCATGAGTATTGCATGGCGATCTCGGTCGAGCGTGACAGCCCGAGCTGGCAGGACATGACCGCCGACGCCGAGGAGGTGGTTATCGAGGCGTTGCGCGATCTGGCTCGCTGGCTCTACCGCCAGCTCGAGCGCGAGTTTGACTATCTGTCGTCGGATGACGTCGTCGATGAGACTATCATCACCAACGGTTACATCTTCACCGAAGCCGGCCAACGGTTTGAGTGAGGAGGTTCGGCCTCAGAACTCCTCCCGCAACTCCGCATAGATAGCTTCGATCCGGTCGGCCTCCGCGTCGGTCAGAGAGGCGAATTCCTTCGCTCTGGCGCGTCCGGAAAGCCTGCCACCGTTCTGGTGCAGGAAGCGAAACAGCAGGTCGAGCACGCGGTCCGGCATGTCGATCAGGCCCGAGACGCGGGACTTGAACCCGTCATAGGCACGCAGGAACCGGGTCTCTGCTGGCAGGTCATGGTCGATTGTCTGGGCCACGCAGGCGAAGAGGAATTCGGCATGGGGCGTGGCATCGAAGAAGCGATAGAAATCGCCGGTGTCGTTCAGAACCTCGACGTTCCCGCGATCGGTTGGGCGCCAGCTGACATGGGGCAGCAGTCGACGCGAATAGCTCTCGAGCACCTGCCGGTAAGCCTCGATCCGTTCGAGGATCACCGCCGACACCGGGAAGACCAGCCCAGGCGGATTGAAGCCGCGTGCAGCAAGCACGTGGTGGATCAGGTAGCGATGGAGGCGCCCGTTACCGTCCTCGAACGGGTGGATATAGACGAAGCCGAAGGCGAGGCCGGCAGCCGCCAGAACAGGGTCGAGCCCCGGGGCGATAGTGCGGTCGAACGCTTCGAGCCCGGCGATCAGCGCGGGCAGGTCTTCATGCCGGGCGCTGACGTGATCGGGCAGGGGGGCGCCGGTTGCGCGGTCGTGCTCGCCAATGAAGCCGCCCTCCTGCCGCAGGCCCAGATGGACGAAGCGGGCATCGCCGATGACGATGCGTTGCAGGCGCTCGAGTTCTGCCCGGTCGATTAGATGCCGCCCGGCGTCACCGATGATCTGGCCCCAGCGCCGGATGCGATCCTGGGGCGGGTTCTCGCCTTCGATCTGGAAACTCGACCGTGAATCCTTGAGCAGCAGGAAGGCCGCCGTGCGCGCCAGCAGATCGGCGGGCACCTCGGCCAGCACCGCGCGGGCCTCGGCTGCCAGATCGCGGGCGATGAAGGCCTCGATTGCCGGAGTGCGGAAGATCATCGGGCAGAATTCCGGGGTGCCGGGCAGGTTGTTGCGGACCCGGTGGCGCGGCGAGGGGGCGCCCTCTGCGTCCCATTGGAGCTTGGCATCGACCACGGGCGCATAATTGCCGCGCGTGGCGTCGGGCAGATCCAATTCCTCGCCGAGGAGCCACTCATAGAGGAACCAGATCCTGCGCGCGTAGCTGCCCGTCGGGGCAGCCTCGACAATGGCCTGGATCTGCCCCGGTCCGGTTGCCTTGAACAGTTGCTTGAGAACTGCCAGATCCAGCCCCTCATAGCGCAGCGCGAAGGTCAGGTGACCGATGAGGCTCGCCTCGGGTTCATGGCGGGGCGTGTAGAGGCGCCAGCCGTCGGCCTCGTAGACCTTGTGACGTGGGCCAATGGCGGAAAGTGTCCGGGGCAGGGGCGTTGCGAGCGCATAGGCATCGATCAGCGCAGCATAGCCCGCAGGAGTGGCCTCCTCGGGGAGCCAGCGCTCGTGAAAAACGGTTACGGCGCCTGAAAACGGATTCCTTTGCGCCTGCTCCATGAAATTCAGATCTCGGCCCTGATGATTGGTTTCAAATTTGTGTATCTCATGAATATCGATTGCAATCAATGAGCCCTCGCGAAAGTTGATGGCGGAGCGCTGTCGTCCTCGGGTCTGCGAGGTGATGGGGCATGAGGTGCCGAGTCAGAGAGGGGCCGGGACGGGTTGAGTCCCGGCGGTTGAGAGAGCGCCGTCCGGGCTTGTCCCTCCCGCTCTCCGAGGATCTCCGACATGAACATCTCGTCCCCCGTGACCGATCCGGTCACGCCGCTGGCGGCCGCGCCCGCGATTCTGGCTGCCGCCAATCTCATCCTTCCCCATCTCGAACGCGGTCAGCGCGTCGATGCTGCGATCCTGCGCGGTGCGATGGAAACCGCCTTCGGTGCGTCCGACGTCACCGGCGTCTGGGACTGGAAACTGGCCTACGAGGCTTGCGAGGTCGCCACGGTTCTGTTCCTGCGCAAATACGGAAAGACACTTTTCCGCAAAGCCGCATCTCCGGTTTCGCGGCTCAATCTGCTGGCGAAGATCGCGGGGTTGTTGCCGACGCAGACCCGCCGCTCCGAAGAAAGCCAGAGCTTCCAGCAGTTCAGCACGCCTCTGCCTCTCGGCCTTGCCGCGCTGGCGGCGGCCGCGATCACGCCGGACGATGTGGTGCTGGAGCCCTCGGCCGGCACCGGCCTGATGGCGATCCTGGCGCAAGCTGCTGGCGGCTCGCTGATCCTCAACGAACTCGCCGATACCCGCGCCGATCTTCTCGGTCAGCTCTTTCCGGCCTTTGCCGTCACCCGGTTCGACGCCGCCCAGATCGACGATCATCTGGTCAAGGATGCGGTGCCTTCCGTGGCGTTGATGAACCCGCCATTCTCGGTCATGGCCAATGTCAGCGGGCGCGTCGCTGATGCGGCCTACCGCCATGTTGCCTCGGCACTGGCCCGCCTTGCTCCCGGCGGTCGGCTGGTGACGATCACCGGTGCAGGCTTTGGCCCCGAAGCTCCGGCATGGCGGGACGCATTCATCCGCTTGCAGGCGCGTGGCCGTGTGGAGTTCACCGCCGCCGTCGGTGGTGCGGTCTATGCAAAGCACGGCACCACGATCGACACGCGGCTGACCGTGATCGATAAATTGCCCGCCGACGATCCGGCGAGTTTTCCGGCATCACCGGGGATCGCACCTGATGTTGCCACGCTCATCGGATGGATCGAGGCGCATGTTCCTCAGCGTTCGCCTGTCTCCTTGCCGAAGATCGCGATGCCTGCTTCGACCGCCGCGCCGAAAACCGTGCGCGGCTATCTGGCCCGGGCGGCAGCTGCTCGGCCTGCTGCTGCTCCCGCCAACGATCCCGAGGGCGTCGAACTCGCCTATGAGACCGTGGACTGGACGCCACCGGAAGGCGCTCGCCTGTCCGATGCCATCTATGAGGAATATGCGCTGCAATCGCTGCGCATTGCTGGCGCGCAGCCGCATCCGACCAAGCTGGTGCAATCCGCAGCCATGGCCTCGGTCGCACCGCCGAAGCCTTCCTACCGGCCCATGCTGCCCGCCGACATCTGCGCGCGTCTGTCGGACGCCCAGCTCGAAACGGTGATCTATGCCGGGGAAGCCCATGCCGATCATCTCGCCAGTGCATGGACCGTGGACGAGCATTTCAACAACGTGAGCGCCGCTGCCGAAGGCGCCGCCGACGCAGTTCGCTTTCGCCGGGGCTTCATGCTCGGTGACGGCACCGGCGCCGGCAAGGGCCGTCAGTCGGCCGGGATCATCCTCGACAACTGGCTGCGCGGACGGCGCAAGGCGGTCTGGATCAGCAAGTCCGACAAGTTGATCGAGGATGCGCAGCGCGACTGGTCGGCGCTCGGCATGGAACGACTGCTGGTCATGCCGCTGTCGCGCTTCCCGCAGGGCAAGCCGATCACGCTGTCGGAAGGCATCCTGTTCACCACCTATGCCACGCTACGCTCCGATGAGCGCGGCGAGAAGGTTTCGCGCGTCAAGCAGATCGTCGAATGGTTGGGATCCGACTTCGATGGGGTCATCATCTTCGACGAGAGCCATGCGATGCAGAATGCCGGTGGCGGCAAGGGAGACCGCGGCGATATCGCCGCTTCGCAGCAGGGACGCGCGGGCCTGCGGCTTCAGCACGCGCTGCCCGATGCCCGCGTGGTCTATGTCTCCGCAACCGGCGCCACCACGGTCCACAATCTAGCCTACGCGCAGCGGCTCGGTCTCTGGGGCGGTGAGCATTTTCCTTTCCAGACCCGCGCTGAATTTGTCGAGGCGATCGAGGCCGGCGGTGTGGCGGCGATGGAGGTTCTGGCCCGCGACCTGCGCTCTCTCGGCCTCTATACCGCGCGCTCGCTTTCTTATGACGGCGTCGAATACGAGCTGGTCGAGCACAAGCTCACCGACGAGCAGCGCCGCATCTATGACGCTTACGCTGCGGCGTTCGCCGTGATCCATGGGAACCTGGACGCGGCGATGGAAGCGGCCAATGTCACCGGCAGCCCAGAATCTGGTGGGTCGACGCTGAATCGGCAGGCCAAATCCGCAGCGCGCTCGGCCTTCGAGAGCACCAAGCAGCGCTTCTTCGGCCATCTGCTGACCTCGATGAAAACCCCGACGCTGATCCGCTCGATCGATGCCGATCTGGCGGCCGGCCATGCGGTCGTCATCCAGATTGTCTCGACCGGCGAGGCACTGATGGAACGGCGACTGGCCGAGATCCCCACCGACGAATGGAACGACATCTCCGTCGACGTCACGCCTCGGGAATATGTCGGCTCGTATTTGCAGCATTCCTTCCCGGTGCAGCTCTATGAGCCCTTCACCGACAGCGAGGGCAATCTTTCGTCACGGCCGGTGTTCCGGGATGGTCAGCCGGTCGAGAGTCGCGAAGCCGTGGCCCGGCGCGACGAGATGCTCGAACAGCTCGGCTCGTTGCCGCCGGTTCCAGGCGCGCTCGACCAGATCGTCCAGCGCTTCGGCACGGATGTGGTGGCGGAGGTCACGGGGCGATCCCGGCGCATCGTGTGCAAGGGCGAAGGCGCATCGGCCCGCCTGGTCGTCGAGAACCGCGCGCCCTCCGCCAACCTTGCCGAGACTTCGGCCTTCATGGATGACCAGAAGCGCATTCTGGTCTTCTCGGATGCGGGGGGCACCGGGCGCAGCTATCATGCGGACCTTTTGGCGCGGAACCAGCGCCTGCGGGTGCACTACCTGCTGGAGCCGGGCTGGAAGGCCGATGCAGCCATTCAGGGGCTCGGGCGCACCAACCGCACCAATCAGGCGCAGCCGCCGCTGTTCCGACCCATCGCCACGGATGTGAAGGCCGAGAAACGGTTCCTCAGCACGATCGCCCGTCGTCTCGACACGCTGGGTGCGATCACGCGCGGGCAGCGCCAGACCGGCGGCCAAGGCCTGTTCCGGCCCGAGGACAATCTGGAATCCGCCTATGCCCGCGATGCGTTGCGCCAGCTCTATCTGCTGATCGTGCGCGGCAAGGTCGAGGGCTGCTCGCTTGAAAGGTTTGAATCCGCCACCGGCCTGAAGCTGATGGACGCGAACGGCATCAAGGACGATCTGCCGCCGATCACCACTTTCCTCAACCGACTGCTGGCGCTGACCATCGAGTTGCAGGGCATCCTGTTCTCGGCCTTCGAGCAGCTTCTGCAGGCGCGGATCGACGGGGCCATTGCATCCGGCACCTATGACATGGGGCTGGAGACGCTGCGCGCGGAGAGCTTCGTCGTTGCCGACCGGCAGCTGATCCACACCCATCCGGACACCGGTGCGGAAACCCGGCTCCTGACGCTCACCGAGCGCAAGCGAAATCAGCCCATCACGCTGGATGCGGCCTTGGCGGAACAGGATGATCCCCGCGCAAGATTGCTCATCAACGAGCGGTCCGGTCGTGCCGCCGTGCAGATCCCGACCACCAGCGTGATGCTGGATGATGGCGAGATCGAGCGCCGCGTCCGGCTGATCCGGCCCATGGAGGCGATGAACATTCCGGTACGGGCGATGGGCGAAACCCACTGGATCGAGGCCGACCATGCCGACTTCGCCACGGCCTGGAACTCGGAGCTGGAGGAAGTGCCGGAGTTCACCGACAGCATCCTGTACATGGTGACCGGGCTTCTGCTGCCGATCTGGAAGCGGCTGCCACAGGAGACCTCCCGGGTCTATCGGCTCCAGACCGACGAGGGCGAGCGCATCATTGGTCGCCGTGTCTCGCCCGCATGGGCAGCAAATGCCGCTACCAGCGGCGTCGCAACCACCATCACGCCGGACGAGGCCTACACGGCACTCATCGAGGGCCGGACGATCTTCGATTTGGCCGAGGGACTACAACTACGCCGGTCCCGTGTCATGGGCGCGAACCGGATCGAGCTCACCGGCTTCGCCGATACCATGCGCGATCGGCTGCGCGCCTATGGGCTCTTCAGCGAGATCATTTCCTGGAAACTTCGCTTCTTTGTGCCGGTCGGGGAAGCCGGGCCGGAGATCATCGGCAGACTGCTCGACCATTTCCCGGTCGAGCGCATCTCCGAGCGGGAGGCTGCATGATGGCACGTCTCAACGCTTCCGAGCTGGCGCAGCGTCTCGGCCGAGAGGCCGAGGCTGTTTGCCGCCACTATCTCTCGAACGGGCGCAAACAGGGCAATTACTGGCAGGTCGGCGATGTGCAGAACAGTCCCGGCCGCTCCATGTTCGTCCGTCTGACCGGGCCGGAATCGGGCAAGGGCGCGGCCGGCAAATGGACCGATGCGCAGAGCGGGGAACATGGCGATCTGCTCGACGTGATCGGCGAAAGCCTCGGCCTTATCGATTTTGCTGACGTTGCCGAGGAAGCCCGCCGCTTCCTCAGCCTGCCGCATCCCGAACCGGAGCCACAGTCCCGCAAGTTCCGAACACCGCCGGTACCATCCGGATCGTCCGAAGCGGCACGCCGCCTCTGGCACATGACCCGGCCATTGATCGACAGCCTCGCGGAGACGTATTTACGCGGACGCGGCATTACGGATTTACGCGGAACCGCAAATCTGCACTTCCATCCGAGCTGCTACTGGCGACCCGAGGGGGATGGGCCGACAGAGGCATGGCCCGCCATGATTGCCGCGGTGACCGACCTCGATGGCAGGATCACCGGCGCGCATCGCACTTGGCTCATCCGCGACGGCTCCGGCAAGGCGCCGCTCGATCCGCCGAGAAAGGCAATGGGAGACCTGCTCGGAAACGCCGTCCGGTTTGGCAAGGCGCAGGATGTCATGGCGGCAGGCGAGGGGATCGAGACCATCCTCTCGCTGCGGCAGGCATTGCCGTTCCTGCCGATGGCCTCCGCACTTTCAGCCGGGCATCTCTCCGCCATCCAGTTCTCGCCGCATCTGCGCAGGCTCTATATTGTCCGCGACAACGATCCGGCAGGTAACGCCGCGCGGGACAACCTGGTGGACCGGGCCATTGGTGCCGGGGTCGAGGCCATTACGCTTTCGCCCATGCTGGGAGATTTCAACGACGATCTCGTCAGCTTCGGCCTGGAGGCGTTTCGGGCGCAGATCCGGGTGCAGATTGCCCCCGAGGACGTCAGCCGCTTTATGGCGCTTGCGACATAGCCAGAGAGGGCCGTGATCGGGGATAACCGATCCCGCCATGGGCAAGGGGTTGCGGCACCTCGGCAAGGGGACCGCGCCTTGGCCTTCTTGAGAGGGCGAGCGGCCCACAAACGCTCCGGCCCGGCAATGGCGGCGCCCGACTGATTTCCGTCGGCGGCCCGCCACCCCACGCGACAGGTCGCGTGGGGACCCCGTCTCCCCCGCCTTTACAGCGCGAAGCAAATCAGCCGGGCTTTGCCATCAAGGTCCTGAGCCAAAGGGCTCGGACTGCCAGGCCGGAGCGCCCGTGGGCTTGTCGTCGCCATGAAGGCCGCGACGGTCGCGGTCCAGCCGAAGGACACATCCCATGCATGCCCATGACGAATTCGAACCCGATCACAGCACGTCTCCCACCGGCCATGTCATCGAAGCGCTCGAACTCTATGGCTACCATCCCGCCGAGGGCGAGGCCGATCCTCGAATCACGCCCGAGGATACCGCCATCCAGGGCGCGGTTGCCGACATCTTCGATGCCCTGATCTCCACCATGGCCGACACCAGCCTCGATTTCGACCTCGACGAGATCATGTGGTCCACCGTCAATACCTTCCACCGCGCCGTCGAGCGGATCGAACGCAAACTCGACGATAACGAGCAGGCCCAGAAGCGCCTTCAGCGCGAACAGGACGGAAGCGAGGTGAAATCTGTCCAGCTGGAGACCCTGATCGGCATCGGACAAAACCTGATCGAGCGCCGCGACAGCATGGAGACCTTCCGCGACACTGCCGCCGACCTCTTCCTGCGCACCACAGGCGCGCCCTGGTCGCCGCGCTCCGGATCACGGGTCAACCATCGCCAGATGACCTCGGCCATGATCGATAGCCGAGATTTTCTCGCCGCCAAGCAACGGGCCGACAATGAGGTGCTCTTACCCGCAGGGCCGAAGATCGCTTTCTCGGGCGGAGATACCACCGATCACCGGCTGATCTGGGACAGGCTCGATCAGGTCCATGCCAAACACCCCGACATGGTGCTCCTGCACGGAGGTTCGCCGAAAGGGGCGGAACGCATCGCGGCCACTTGGGCCGACAACCGCAAGGTCGCGCAGGTCGCCTTCAAGCCGGACTGGACGAGACACGCCAAGGCCGCGCCCTTCAAGCGCAACGGCCGGATGCTCGACACGATGCCGATCGGGGTCATCGTCTTCCCCGGAACCGGCATTCAGGAAAACCTCGCCGACAAGGCCCGCAAGATGGGCATCCCGGTCTACCGGCTCGCGGAGGGCAGCGCGTGAGCGCTGCACCTATTCAAAATGGCCGCGCAGCTTCCTGCATACGTTACGGTGGGCGGAAATCCGGTCATTCGCCGCAGAGTTAATGAACGGCCGCTTCGGGGCCGGATCCAGACTGGCAGTTTGCGGCTAGGTCGTGTTGACAAAAGGGATTCCGCTCGTGCGTAGGGTATGATTCAAGCTGGCATCTGCGATGGAGACCAGCTTGGCACGAGATCTTATGTC
>NZ_SOEB01000048.1 GCF_004365965.1 Rhodovulum visakhapatnamense | reverse complement strand
GCAAGATCGCCGAGAACGATTTCGGCTCCCTCGGAGACATCTCGACGCTCGCCGACCCTTCGGTCGTCGACGAGCTCATCAATAACAGGATGAACACGGACTGATCCGCGCCCCGAAGGTTCTGAAAGAAAAGGGCCGGTGGTCATCCACCGGCCCTTTTCCTTTCGAATGACGCCCCGGCCTCCGGCCGGGAAGGCGTTTCAGCACCCGGGCGCCGTGACCGTCGCCATGTCGCTGATGGTGCTCACACCCGGTTCGCATTCCTCGGGCTCCTTGGCACAGCCCGCAAGCACCGCCACCAGACCGATCCCAAGCAGCAGTCCCTTGACCTTCGTGATGTTCCGCATTGCTCTCTCCCTTCCTCGGCGGGTGTCCCGACCCGCCGAAACTGAACTACACCGTTCAGTAAAACACATCCTTGATTCCGATCAAGACAGGCGGAGGCCCGGCCACCGCGTCATCGCGGCGCGCCGGGACCCGCCCGGCCTGCATATGGCCGCGCCGTCTAGTTCAGCGCGGCATCGGTGACGACATGGGTCCAGGCGCCCTCGGGTTCCCTTGTGATGACCGGGTCCGACCCGCCTGCCAGCAGCGTATCGACCGTGCGCCGGTAATCCTCGGGATCGAGCGCGCCATTAGAGCCCGCGGTCAGCTTGGCGACCTCGCCCATCATGCGGATCTGGTGCTTTTCGGTCTGGGCCCCGGTCTCGTCATGGTCGAGCACGATCATCGCGGCCTCTTCGGGATTGGCCTCGGCCCATTTCCAGCCTTTCATCGAGGCCCGCACGAAGCGCACCAGCTTGTCGACCTCGGCCGGATCGGCCAGCTTTTCTTCCAGAACGTACAACCCGTCTTCCAGCGTGGCCACGCCCTGATCCTCGTATTTGAAGGTGATCAGTTCCTCGGGCGCGATGCCTGCGTCGATCACCTGCCAGTATTCGTTATAGGTCATGGTCGAGATGCAGTCGGCCTGCTTTTGCAACAGCGGATCGACGTTGAAGCCCTGTTTCAGCACCGTCACGCCGCCGTCGGTCCCGTCGGTCGGAATGCCCAGATGCGC
The DNA here is from genome assembly GCF_004365965.1 of Rhodovulum visakhapatnamense. GTDB lineage: Bacteria > Pseudomonadota > Alphaproteobacteria > Rhodobacterales > Rhodobacteraceae > Rhodovulum > Rhodovulum visakhapatnamense. Next base: position 8,675 of record NZ_SOEB01000048.1, on the reverse strand, counting down.
CATCCAGCTGAGGAACGGATATTCATTGCCGAAGAACCAGACGCCCAGCGTGCGGCCCGGGAAATCCTCGGGGCTGGCGACGCCGGTTTCCTTCAGGCAGGTCAGCATCATGCCCGAGGACTTGTAGGGCTGGGCGATGTTGACGATGGGCAGCCCCTTTTCGCGCGCGGCCAGCGCCGAGGGCATCCAGTCGATCATCACATCGGCGCCGCCGCCCGCGATGACCTGGCTCGGCGCGATGTCGGGTCCGCCGGGCTTGATGGTCACCTCGAGGTCTTCCTCGTCGTAAAGGCCCTTGTCGAGCGCCACGTAATATCCCGCGAACTGGGCCTGGGTCACCCATTTGAGCTGCAGCGTGACCTCGTCGGCCGCTTGCGCCGCCCCGGTCCCCAGAAGAAGCGCGGCCAGCGCCCCCGTCAGTTTCACGTCCATCCTTACCTCCTGTGGGGTCATTCGCCCCTTGCTTGTTGTCAAAGGCCCCGCTGCGACGGGTGCCAGAAGGTGACGGCGCGTTCGCACGCCGCCACCGCGCCGTAGAAGGCGGACCCGGCCAGGGCCGCCACGGCGATCTCGGCCCAGACCATGTCAAGCGCGAGACGCCCGACCTCGGTCGAGATCCGGAAGCCCATGCCCCGGATCGGGCTGCCGAAGAATTCGGCCACGATGGCCCCGATCAGGGCCAGCGTGGTGGCGATCTTCAGCCCGTTGAAGATGAAGGGCATGGCCGCGGGCAACCTCAGCTTGGTCAGCGTCTGCAGGTAGCTTGCGGACCAGGTCTTCATCAGATCGCGCTGCATCGCATCGGCCGAAGCCAGCCCCTGCAGCGTGTTGACCAGCACCGGGAAGAACACCATGGCGACGACCACCGCCGCCTTCGACTGCCAGTCGAAGCCGAACCACATCACCAGAATCGGCGCGGTGCCGATGATGGGCAGGGCCGCGATGAAATTGCCGACCGGCAGCAGCCCCCGTTGCAGGAAGGGCGAGCGGTCGATGGCGATGGCGCTCAGCACCCCCGCGCCGCAGCCCAGCACATAGCCCGACAGCGCGCCCTTGACGAAGGTCTGGACGAAATCGGCCCAGAGCACCGGCAGGCTGGTCGCGATCCGCGCCCCGATGGCCGAGGGCGGCGGCAGGATCACGCCGGGCACGTTCAGCCCGCGCACGAGACCCTCCCAGACCACCAGCAGGGTCAGACCGAAGAGCGCGGGCATCAGAAGACGCAGCCCGCGCGAATTGTCGAGCCGCGCAAGCCGCACATTCACCGCCCAGGCGACCGCCCAGAAGCCAAGCGCGCCGAGAACCCAGGTCATCGCGCCATCCCCATCCGTTTCAGCGTGATCCGCTGCACAAGCCCCACCAGCCCGACCAGCAGCGCGGCCAGGATCGCGGCCCCGAAAAGCGCGCTCCAGATCTGCACGGTCTGACCGTAATAGCTGCCCGCCAGCAGCCGCGCGCCAAGGCCCCGGATCGCGCCCGTAGGCAACTCGCCCACGATGGCGCCGACGAGGCTCGCGGCCATCGCAACCTTCAGCGAGGTAAAGAGATAGGGCATCGAGGACGGCCAGCGCAGTTTCCAGAAGACCTGACCCGCGCGCGCCCCCCAGGTCTTCATCAGGTCCAGATCCATCGCATCGGGGCTGCGCAGCCCCTTCACCATGCCGACGGCGACCGGGAAGAACGACAGATAGGCCGAGATGATCGCCTTGGGCACCAGCCCGGTGATGCCGATGGAATTCAGCACCACGATGATCATCGGCGCGATGGCCAGGATCGGGATGGTCTGCGAAGCGATGGCCCAGGGCATCACGCTTCGGTCCATCGCACGGTTATGGACAATCCCCACCGCCAGCAGGATGCCCGCGCCCGCGCCGATGGCAAAGCCCAGCAACGTGGCCGACAGCGTGACCCAGCCGTGATAGATCAGGCTGCGCTTGGAAAAGGCCCGCCCCTCCAGCGCCATTGCCCCGGTCGTCTTCCAGAGCTCGGCCCCCACCTGATGCGGCGCGGGCAGCTTGGGGCGCTCTTGCTGCAGCGTGTCGGACACGATCTGGCTGACGGTCAGCTCCTGCCCCGCGCGCGCCGCCTGATCGAGCGTCCAGCGCGCGTTCAGCGCCACCGCCGCCCCGTACCAGAGCGCGAGGATCGCCAGAACCACCGTCAGGATCGGCAGAACGCTACGCATCGCGCCGCCCCTTGCGGGCCAGCCGCCGCGCCAGAAGATGCATGCCCCAGACCAGAGGCGCCAGGATCAGAAGGAAAAGCCCCCAGCCCAGCACCGGCACCGCCATCACCGACGGCGCGAAGACCCAGACCAGCAGAACCGCCAGCCACAGCCCGGCCAGCCCCGCCCCTGTCAGACGCTGTTTCCTAGTCATAGGCATGCCCCGCGCGCAGCCCCTCGCGGACGCGATGGGCGATTTCCAGAAATTCCGGCGTGTCGCGAATGTCGAGCGGCCGCTCTTTCGGAAGCGGGCTGTCGATCACATCGGCGATCCGCCCCGGACGCGGGCTCATCACCACGATCTTCGTGGACAGATAGACCGCCTCGGGGATCGAATGGGTGACGAACAGGCAGGTCTTGCCGGTCCGCGCCCAAAGCGCCAGAAGCTGTTCGTTCAGATGGTCGCGCACGATTTCGTCGAGCGCACCGAAGGGTTCGTCCATCAGCAGGATATCGGCATCGAAGGCCAGCGCGCGGGCAATGCTGGCCCGCTGCTGCATGCCGCCCGACAACTGCCAGGGATACTTGTTGCCGAAGCCCGCCAGATCGACGAGTTCCAGCACCTTCTGCACCCGCGCCGCCTGATCGGCCTTCGGATAGCCCATGATCTCCAGCGGCAGCCGGATGTTCCGGGCAATGGTGCGCCAGGGGTAAAGCCCCGCCGCCTGGAACACATAGCCGTAGCTGCGTTCCTTGCGGGCATTGTCGGGGCTCATCCCGTTGACGCTCAGGCTGCCGCCGGTCGGATGTTCAAGCGCCGCCACACAGCGCAGGAAGGTGGTCTTGCCGCAGCCCGAGGGGCCGATGAAACTCACGAACTCGCCGCGCCCGACATCGAGCGACACATCGCTCAATGCCTGCACGGGCCCGTCGCCGGTCTGGAACACCAGATCGACGTTTTCTGCCTTGATGACCGGTGTCTTCACGTCACGTCCCTTGCCTGCGGGGCGCGCGCGCATGCGGCCCCGCCCCTCACATCCGGGCGCGAGGATCCCCCGCACCCGCCCTCTCGCAAAGGGGGGCCGTCGCGTCAGACGCCGCTGGCCGGAATGCCCGCCCGCTCGATGGCCCGCGGCGCGGTCAGCGCCTTCCAGGATGACAGCGCCCTGTTGACCGCGCCGTTCGGCGGGCGCTTGACGAATTCGCCCCAGCCTTCCTGAGGCTTCATCTCGCCATCGGCGACGGCGACGCGGCCACGGGTCAGGGTGTAGCGCGGCAGGCCCTTGACCTGCTTGCCCTCGAAGACGTTGTAATCGATGGCCGATTGTTGACCCGTGGCGCTGATCGTCTTGGTCTTCTCGGGGTCCCAGACGACCAGATCGGCGTCCGCGCCGACCAGCACCGCGCCCTTGCGGGGATAGACGTTCAGGATCTTGGCGATATTGGTCGAGGTCACCGCAACGAATTCGTTCGGCGTGATCCGCCCGGTGCCGACGCCATAGGTCCAAAGCATCGGCAAACGGTCCTCAAGCCCGCCGGTGCCGTTCGGGATCTTGGTGAAATCGCCCACCCCATAGCGTTTCTGATCGGTGGTGAAGGCGCAATGATCCGTTGCCACGCAGGACAGCGAGCCCGAGGCCAGCCCCGCCCAGAGGCTGTCCTGATGCTGGCGGTTACGAAAGGGCGGCGACATCACGCGGCGCGCCGCATGGTCCCAGTCGGCGTTGAAATATTCGCGTTCATCGAGCGTCAGATGCTGGATCAGCGGCTTGCCCCAGACCCGCTTGCCCTGCATCCGCGCGCGCCGGATCGCCTCGTGGCTTTCCTCGCAGGAGACATGCACCACGTAAAGCGGCACCCCCGCCATGTCGGCGATCATGATCGCGCGGTTGGTGGCCTCGCCCTCGACCTGGGGCGGGCGCGAATAGGCATGGGCCTCGGGGCCGGTATTGCCCTCGGCCAGCAGCTTCGCCGACAGCTCGGCCACCACATCGCCATTCTCGGCATGCACCAGCGGAATGGCTCCCAGCTCGGCGCAGCGGCGGAACGAGGCGAACATCTCGTCGTCGTTCACCATCAGCGAGCCCTTGTAGGCCATGAAATGCTTGAAGGTGGTGATGCCGCGCTCGTTCACCACCGTTTCCATCTCGTCGAAGACCTGCTTGTCCCACCAGGTGATCGCCATGTGGAAGGAATAGTCGCAATGCGCCCGGGTGGACTTGTTGTCCCACATCTTCAGCGCATCGAGCAGCCCCTGCCCGGGCGAGGGCAGCGCGAAATCGACGACCATGGTGGTACCGCCCGCCAGCGCCGCGCGCGTGCCCGACTCGAAATCGTCCGAGGAATAGGTGCCCATGAAGGGCATCTCCAGATGGGTATGCGGGTCGATCCCGCCCGGCATCACATAGCAGCCGGTGGCATCCAGCACCTCGTCGCCCGAAAGATCGGGCCCGATCTCGACGATCTTTCCGCCCTCGATCAGCACATCCGCCCCATAGCTCAGATCGGCGGTGACGATGGTGCCGTTCTTGATAACCGTGCTCATGTCTTACTCCCTGTCAGGCTCTGCGGCCCATTTCTTCTTGGAAAAATACCCCGGGGGGTCTCGGGGGGCAGGGCCCCCCGGCCTTGGCTCAGCCGACGACCTCTGCCGTTTCCAGCACCGCGTGGCAGAGCACCTCCGCCCCGGCCGTGGCCCAGTCCTTCGAGATGTCCTCGGCCTCGTTATGCGACAGCCCGCCGACACAGGGGCACATGATCATGGTGGCGGGCGCCACCTTGGCGGCCCAGCAGGCATCGTGCCCCGCCCCGGACACGATATCCATATGCGAATAGCCCAGCTTCTCGGCCGCACTCCGGACCGTGCCCACCAGCTCGGGGGTGAAGGTGACGGGGTCGAAATGGCCCACCGGTTCGACCGAACAGCCGACGCCCAGATCTTCGCAGATCGCCGCCGCGCGGGTCTCGATCTCGGCCCGCATCCGGTCGAGCTTGGCCTGATCGGGGGTGCGGATATCGACGGTGAAGACGACGGTGCCCGGCAGCACGTTGCGGGAATTGGGCGAGAACTGCATCTGCCCCACCCCGCCCACGGCATCGGGCTGGGCCGCCATCGCGACCTCCTGCACCATCTCGAAGATGCGCGCCGCGGCCAGCCCTGCATTGACCCGCATCGCCATCGGCGTCGAGCCGGTATGCGCCTCGCGCCCGGTCAGGGTGAATTCCAGCCACCAGAGCCCCTGGCAATGGGTGACGACCCCTATCTCCTTGCCCTCGGCCTCGAGGATCGGGCCCTGCTCGATATGCAGCTCGTAATAGGCATGCATCTTGCGCGCGCCGACCTCTTCCTCGCCCTTCCAGCCGATCCGGGTCAGCTCGTCGCCATAGCTGAGCCCCTCCAGATCCTTGCGCGCATAGGCATAGTCGAGGCTGTGCACGCCCGCGAAGACGCCCGAGGCCAGCATCGCGGGGGCAAAGCGCGCGCCCTCCTCGTTGGCCCAGTTGGTCACGACGATGGGGTGCTTCGTCCGGATCCCCAGATCGTTCATCGTGCGCACCGCCTCCAGCGCGCCCAGAACCCCCAGCACCCCGTCATATTTCCCGCCGGTGGGCTGGGTGTCGAGATGGCTGCCCACATAGACCGGCAGCGCATCCGGGTCCTCGCCCGCGCGGGTCGCGAACATCGTCCCCATCCGGTCGACGCCCATGGTCAGGCCGGCGGCCTCGCACCAGCTCTGGAACAGGGCGCGGCCCTCGGCATCGGCATCGGTCAGCGTCTGGCGGTTGTTGCCGCCCGCGACGCCGGGGCCGATCTTCGCCATTTCCATCAGGCTGTCCCAGAGCCGGTCGCCATTGATGCGCAGATTCTCACCTGGGGCTGTCATCGTTCTTACCTCACCTGTCATTTCCGTCCTGCCGTCAGTCCCTTGGCGCGACCGCCCGCCCGTCCGGGGCGGGTGCGGCGTCAGAGACAATATTCTTCGTCTGTCCGGCGGTTACATTCGGGCGTCCCGCATCCGCGGGGCGTTTCCTCATCCGGCCGGGCCTTCGCCCGGCATTCACAATTCCCGTCGGGAGGACGTGACCTTGGAAATTCTGAAAGACCAATTCAAATGGATGCTGGGCCTCGTGGCCCTGATCGGCGTGTTCGGGCTCGGCTACGAGCTGAACAAGGCCGATCCCAACCCGAAAGCCGGGACCGAAGCCGACGTCGCGGCGGTCGCGGACCCGGCCGCCGACCCCGTGGCCGAGGCGGTGGAACCGGTCGAAGCCGCGACCGAGACTGCTGCGGTCGAAGCCGTGGCTGAAACCCCGGCCGAGGCCCCGGCCGAGGCCCCGGCCGAAGCCGCCCCGGCGGAAACCGCCGAAGCTCCCGCCCAATAGGCGCGCAGCGGTCCCCGCCGAGCCGGGACCAGCCGCAGCCTTTGCGCCCGCCGGTCCGCTCCGGCGGGCGCGCTGCTGGAAAGGCTCAGTCCAGCGCCTTGAGAACATCGGTCAGCTTGCCGAAAAGTTCGTCGATCTGGGCCTTGTTGATCATCAGGGGCGGCGACATGGCGATGATGTCGCCGGTGGTCCGGATCATCAGGTTCTTCTCGAAGGCGTTCAGGAAGGCGGTGAAAGCCCGCTTGGTCGGCTCGCCCGCAATCGGTTCCAGCTCGACCGCGCCGATCAGGCCCATGTTGCGGATGTCGATCACATGCGGCAGGCCCTTCAGCGCATGCAGCGCATCCTCCCAATAGGGCGCAAGCGCTGCGGCATTCTCGAAAAGCCCCTCTTCGCGATAGGTTTCCAGCGTCGCAAGCCCCGCGGCCGAGGCGATCGGGTTTCCGGAATAGGTGTAGCCGTGGAAGAATTCGATCATGTGCTCGGGGCCCTGCATGAAGGCGTCATGCACCTCGGCGGTGGTCAGCACCGCGCCCATCGGGATCACCCCGTTGGTCAGGCCCTTGGCGGTGGTCATCATGTCGGGCATCACCCCGAAATGTTCGGCCGCGAAGGACGAGCCCAGCCGCCCGAACCCGGTGATGACCTCGTCGAAGATCAGCAGGATCCCGTGTTTCTTCGTGATCGCGCGCAAGCGTTCCAGATAGCCCTTGGGCGGCAGCAGCACGCCGGTCGAGCCCGACATCGGCTCGACGATCACCGCGGCGATGGTCTCGGCGCCATGCAGCGCCACGATCCGTTCCAGCTCGTCCGCGAGATGCGCGCCATGTTCGGGCTGGCCGCGGGTAAAGGCATTCTGGTCCGGCAGATGGGTATGCGGCAGGTGATCGACGCCGGTCAGCAGGCTGCCGAACATCTTGCGGTTGGTCACGATGCCCCCGACCGAGATGCCGCCGAAGTTCACCCCGTGATAGCCGCGCTCGCGCCCGATCAGACGGGTGCGCGCACCGTCGCCCCGCGCCCGGTGATAGGCGATGGCCATCTTCAGCGCGGTCTCGACCGATTCCGACCCGGAATTGGTGAAGAAGACATGATCCATTCCCTTCGGCGCCATGTCGCGCAGGGCGCTGGCCAGTTCGAACGCCTTCGGGTGGCCCATCTGGAAGGCCGGCGCATAGTCAAGCTCGGCCGCCTGCTTCTGGATCGCCTCGGTGATCTTCGGCCGGCAATGGCCCGCATTGCAGCACCACAGCCCCGCCGTACCATCCAGCACCTGGCGGCCGTCGGCGGTGCGGTAATACATACCTTCAGCGCCCACCAGCATCCGCGGCGCCGTCTTGAATTGCCGGTTCGCGGTGAACGGCATCCAGAAAGCCGACAGGTCGTTGGGACCGGAATTGCGATCGAGCGCCATGGGGGACCCCCTTGAATTATGGCCCTTCGCCCGCGCAAAGGCGAAAGGCCCAAAACATTTGACCAAACGGTCAGGGACACGCTAGCAGAGGTCGGGAACCAGTCAAGCGGACGGCCCCGGCCCCGGCCCGAGTCGTTCTCGCAGTGTCCGACCGACTGGCGATTTTCGCCCTGGAATGATGGGATTTTGCGCAACCTATGGAAAGTGGAATTAACGGATCAGGCAAATTCCGGTGGCGCGCATGACCGACCACCCGCCCCGGACCCGGATCCAGCAGCGGAATCGCGAGACCATTCTGGGGGCGGCGCTGGAGGTGTTTTCGCAGCACGGATTTCGCGGGGCGACGCTGGACCAGATCGCGCAGGCCGCGGGCCTGTCGAAGCCGAACCTGCTGTACTATTTCCCCTCGAAAGAGGCGATGCACGAGGCCTTGCTGGCGGGGCTGATGGATACCTGGCTCGCGCCGTTGCGCGCGCTTGACCCCGGCGGCGAGCCGCTCGACGAGATCCTGGGCTACGTGCACCGCAAACTGTTGCTCAGTCGCGATTTTCCGCGCGAAAGCCGGCTTTTCGCCAACGAGATCCTGCAAGGCGCCGAACGGATCCGGCCGACCCTTGAACCCACATTCTCCAAGTAAGTCGCTGATTTCGCTGTCGTAATCGTGATATTTCGCATATAAATCATGGCGTTGACGGCTGCGAGGGGCGCGTTTCA
>NZ_SOEB01000047.1 GCF_004365965.1 Rhodovulum visakhapatnamense | reverse complement strand
CGACCCGCTACGACAAGACCGCTGAGAGCTTCCTCGGCTTCATTGACATCACGTCGATCCGTCTCTGGGTCCGCCATTTGTCAACATGACCTAGGGTGCTTGCTGCCTATGAAGGCTATGAGGGCGCTGTCCCAGAGGTCGGCGGGCTAGCTGAAACCCAAATGACCAATCCGCAGAAGGAGGCGATGCGTCACGCGTTCACAGTGGAGACTGAGCCGATGAAGACTCTCCGCGGCGATCTCTTGAGGAGAGTCAGTGTCGCCCGGTGCCCTTTCTGTGGGATCAGCGAGTCTTCGACGTTGGATCACTATCTGCCAAAGGAGCAATATCCGGAGTTCTCCGTGTTCCCGAAAAATCTCATCCCCAGCTGCGCGGTCTGCAACACGCGCAAGCGAGACCGCGTTCTGGACGGGGGAACGAACGTGCGCATGTTCCTGCATCCCTGCTATGATCTCGTCCCGGACATGGCGTTCTTGGTAGTGCGGGTGCGGATGGAGGCAAACGCTCTATTACTTTCGTACCGTCTCGTCCAGCCGGCCGGTATGGCGCTTCAGATGTTCCAGCATTTGCGGTCGCACTTCAACGAGTTGAACCTCGCGGATCGATACAGGTTAATGGGCCTTGAACATTTGGCGGGGCAATATCCCGCTTTTTGCCGAGCGTATGGTGGCAGTCGAAACGCTGGACGAGTAGTAGAAAAACTCAACGAGGGCGCTGAGGACTTCGAGGATGTATTTGGCCCGAATTTCTGGCTTGCCCAGCTCTATCGAGCATTGGCCGGAAACGCTGACTTCTGCGACGGCGGCTTCGAGGCAGTTCGTCCACAAACTATGTGAGAGCATGAGTTCTCGACTAGCGAGGAGCCTCATCAAGCGGGGGAGTGTTTGCCGCTCTCGGCCCAGGCGCTGACGCTGTCCGCCGAATACTTCGCCTTGATGCGCGCAATCATCAAGGAGGTGGCCACGGTCACCGCCACCTGGCGCGAGACCGCGAGGTCGGTCGGTGCGCGGTCAGCTGAGATCAACCGCATGGCCAGTGCCTTCAAGCATGAAGATCTGCAGCGCGCGCTGGCGCTATGACGCGACCATGCCTCCGCGGATTTGACACGCCATCGGTCAGGGTGCAGCCTCTTGTGAGGGCGCGTGCCATTTGCTTGCGCCCAGGATGACCTCCAGACAGGGAAGCCCATGATTGGTCCGTTGATCTGCATAGCTGGCATGGTGATCAGCGTTGTGGGGTCAGTCCATTGCTAGCTGGTCTACCGGGAGTCTGCGCGGAGTGCCCGCGTCGACCCTGAGAGGGTCCGGCGCTTTGTGGAAAGCGCGCCGCTGCACCGCCTGGAGGAGCTGAAGGCGAAGCGCCCGATGTGCCGGTGCAGCGGTGCGCCGCTCGAGGCGCGCGGGGCGTAAGCTCAGGCCGCGCGCGGCGGGTTCATATTTTACGGAAAAACTTTTACCGTAAACTTGACGCGTGATTTGCGAGGTGGCATAACGCTCCCAAGGACACTTCACGAGGACAGCTTTTATGGCGACGAAAGGGGAAATGGTGCGGGCGCTTGCCCAGCGGTTCGACCTGAACCCCAACAAGGTCGACGCGATGACGCGTGCCATGGCGCGGGCCGGACTGCGCACGCCTGGCGGCCGTGGCCGGGCGGCGGCGGACATGACGGGGGAGGATATCTTTCATCTCACCCTGGCTCTTGTCATGGGGTTGGAGACCAAGGATGCGCCCGAGGCCGTGCGGGAACTCTCGCAGCTTCAGCTTGTGCGTGGGAATCTGTTTCTTGACGGCCATATCCAGTGGGAAGCCAACTGCGATGGGGAAGGGGGGAGTAAGCTGCTCGATGCCCTGAACCGGCTGCCTGTCGCTGACCTGGAGCTGCACCGCGCATTTGGTGCGTTTTGCGGCCACTGGCTCGAGGAGGGGTTCTCTGGCGCAGACGAAGGGTTCAGCTCTGCCCCGGTCTCAGTCGAGGTCAGTTCAAACGGGCCGCATGCCGTGTTCTCACACCGATCCGACAAGGGCAGTCTGAAGCTCTGGTTTGGGGATGCTGCCAGGGACCTGAAAACACCGGAGTGGGAGCGGCGAACGATCCTGTCGGACAAGCTCTTCCGGCGGCTGTCGCAGCTCGCCCGCAGCGGTGCCTCGTGATCGAATCCCGGCGCCTTCCTGGCCCGGAAAGCGGAATGATTTGCCGAGTTCGATTCGCGAAATCGGAGTGATTTGATGATTTGCGCGGCCTGTCGGTCGCGGCATCCGGCTTGCGAAACGGGGAACTGAGATGAAAATGAAAAAATACTGTCATCTTAAAGTTGAAAATACCGCTGTTTTGGGCGGTATTGAGCAACTTCCTATCCTCTTTTCGCAAAACCTGCCCGGCATCTTGGAAACCGGAGGCGAGTGCCATTCCGATCTTGAGGCCGGAATTTGCAAAAATTCGGCCCCCGAAACCCCGCTCTCCCGGCGGGCTGGACAGGTGGTGCCGGTGTCTCTTATGGGCAATTCCCGAATATGCGGCTGATCTCCTGACGCGGTTCTGATCTCTCAGTTCCAGTCAGGTTAAAGGCGCTCATCGGAAGAAACTGTCCAAAGAGGCTCAAACACCCAAAATCAGATATAGGCGCTCGGCGCCCGAATGAACCGTGCGAAAGCCCGATCCCTGTGTTGCACCTGTCGATTAGCATGTTGCTGTCGCCAGGACAAGGACGGCTCTCCGCGCATTTCTAAGATCGTCATAGCCCGAGAATGTTAATTTCTCGGGGCGGGAGAAATCATGTCCTATCCCTTTCTGCCGGGCGGCATTTGCTTGCCCGAGGTGAGCGCTGGCAACCGCAGCACTCAAGTCGCATCGAAGTCCCATTTCACGGGACATATCACTTTTGGCGAAGGCCACGGGCGCGGCGTCGGCCTGGAAAGCAACCTTGAGAAGAAGGTGGCGCTCATCCTCCGCTATGCGCCGACCACGGCCGATCTCGTGGAGCAGCAAGCCTTTGACTGGTATGATGCTGATGGCGAGTACTACACCCACTATGTCGACCTTGTCTGCCGGCTGCGGGACGGCCGTCGTATCGGCTACGCGGTGCGTCCGATCCATCGTGTCAGCGCCGGGTACGAGGACGAACTGGCCAGGGTCAAGCACCAGTCGCTCTCCCAAGGCGTGTTCGATGACTTTCGCCTCTTCACCGAGCGTGATGTGTGCCCCGTCGCCCTTCACAACGCCACGCACCTCCACTCGGTACGCATCGCGGAGCCTGACGCAGATCAGGCAGCTGCCGAGGTGATCGGTATGATGCGCGGCGTCGAGACGATCGGGGCCCTGCGCGACCGGATCGGGATGGAGGGTACCGGCTTGCGCGCCGTGGTCCGTCACATCGGATCGGGGCACCTCCAACTCCTGCGTCAGGAGAAGATCAGCGAAACTTCCCAGGTCATCAGGGTGATGGCGCTGCACTAACCGCAACTCCGCCTCAGACCCTCCACCAATCATCCCCTCATCAACCGCTGCGGCGGACCGACTGCGCATAGGCAGTGGGTTCTATCCGCGCGCTCAAATTCCGGAACGACCGGACACCACCAAAGGAAAGAAAATGGAACTCAACTTCAATATCGACAACGCACGCTATGCCTTCGGAAAGTTTGACCGGGTGCATATCAACGGGATGGCCTGCAAGGTCATTCACCAATCCGAAGACGGGTATGTCTTCGGTGCCGATGACAGTGTCGGTCTCGCCCAGGCGTATACGCATGGACAGTTGAGCCGCTTGGGGGCGCAGGGACGTATCCGCGTCGAGACCGGCTATTACGATGTTGCCTCTGCTCGCAAGCGCCTGGTTCAGTCTGCGGGGTTCGTGAACGATCTGTCGTTCAAGAGCTATGCGCGCCTTTCGAAGAAGGACGCCTATTGCGAGGCGCTGCTGGAACTGCGCCGCGATGGCCTGATCAAGATGACGGATGAAAGCCTTGGCGCCAACATGGTGCTGATCAAGGGCAAGGCCTTGGAGTATGCGGGGAAGGATACCCGCGCTGGCGACCACAGGCTCGACATCTCGCGGAACTTCGGCGAAGCGCCTTCTCCCCGTACGTTGCGCCGTTGGCTGGTCGCGAAGGACGAGCTTGGGCTGATCGGGCTGGCCGATGCCATGCATCGTCGAGGCAACCGTACCCGGGTGATGAGCTCTGGAGCAATCGGCCTGCTCATGACCGAGGTGCGGAAGTATCTTTCGCCCGAGAAGCCGACGATCAAGATGATCCATGAAGGCGTCCAAATCGCCTTCGCCGAGCGGAATGCCGAACGTGTGAAAGCTGGGCTGGGTGTGTGGACCACGCCAAGCCGTGAGACGGTTCGCCGCGCTGTGCGCGAACTCGACCCCTTCCAGGTGACCTTGGCCCGGGAAGGTGAGGCCGCGGCGCGGAAGAAATACCGCCCGGTGTTTGAAGGACTGTATCTCGCGAGACCGCTTCAGCGGGTGGAGATCGACGAATGGCAGATCGACCTCATTACACTCATGAAAAGCTCCGGCATGTACGATCTCCTGACGGACGAGGAGAGGGCAGCATTGGGCCTCGACAAGAAGAAGGCGCGTTGGTGGATCACCGCCGCGATCTGCTGCACCACGCGCTGCATTCTCTCCATGGTGCTGAGCCGGGAACCCGGGGGGGAGGCCGCAACGCAGGCGGTGCAGATGATCATGACGAACAAGGGCAAGTGGGCAGACGCCGTCGGTGCGCTTACTGCCTGGGACATGCATGGTCGGCCCGAGTTGATCGTCACCGACGGCGGTGCCGCATTCAAGTCTGAACGCTTTCGGTTCGCATGCGCCGATCTGGGGATCGCCACGGAAATCGCCATCAATGGCGTTCCGGAAGTTCGCGGCACGATCGAACGTGTGTTCAAGACCTTCGTCCTGGATCTGATGCCGCGCCTGTCTGGCCGTACCTTCTCCAACATTCTGGAAAAAGGCGACTCTGACCCGACCAAACGCGCGGCGCTGACCGTAGATGATCTGACCTTTGCGCTGGTTCGCTGGGTCGTCGACATCTACCACAACACGCCTCACCGCGGGCTGGACGGAGAGACGCCCATCGCCTGCTGGCGTCGCCTGAGCACGCAATGGGGTGTGATGCCTCCGCCGGACATGCACACTGCGCGCACCGTGTTCGGTCAGCACAAGACCGCTACGCTGGACAAGACCGGGATCACCATCCTCAAGGTCCGCTATCACTCCGAGAAACTGGCGACGTGGCTTCGTCGTGAGGACAGCTGCACCGTCAATGTGCGCTGGCATCCCAAGGACATCGGTGCGGTTTCGGTTCAGCTGGGAGATCGGTGGCATGAGGTGCCGTCTGTTGACGCTAGCCTCGAAGGCGTTTCCGCGCAGACCTGGCTGACGGCAACTCGCACGGTTCGTGCCGGTAACCCCAAGTCGAACCGGCTGGATCTGCCGGCGGTCCGTCAGGCCATCAAGGCGATCGAAGAGCGCAACGAAGCCGCCATGGTCTCGGCGAGCCTGAACCTGGAGGACTGGTCTGCTGAAGCTTTCGCTCGTGCGGAGAAGAACGTGCTGGCTGGCGTGGAATTCCACGAGCGCGCCTCCAGCCCGCAGAATGACAACGAGCTGGGCCGTGCCATTCGCGATCACGTCGAGCCCGCCGATGCCGCGCCTCCGGCGCAGCGCAACGCGGCGAAACGTGCCGGCAGCGCGCCCAAGACCCAGACAACCCTGAACATCGAAGAGGACTGATCATGTCGCATCACGCTCAAACCGCACGTGCGCTCGAACATCTTCGGAGCCTCCACGTTGGCTCCGATATGGATACTGAGCTGACGAGCCAACTCGCGCGCCTCCTTAAACGGGATGACGATGGGGAACTCTCCCCCGAACCGATCCGCTTCACGCGGACTAATGAAACGCGCGGCATCATGGTCGTGGGCGGCGCTGGCAGCGGCAAGTCCCACCTCGTTCACCGCGCCTTGATGAAGTTTCCTGTCCTGGCAGAGGGGGAGTACGGCCGCCCGAGGTTCCTGGAATGCTCCGTACCGAGCCCGGCAACCCTCAAGAGCATGGTGCTGGAGATGCTCGAGAAGAGTGGCTACGGAACTGTGTCGCCGACCCGGCAGGTCTGGTCGCTTGTCCAGATCCTTCGCGAGCGCATGCGCGTGACGGGTACTGTTGTCCTGTGGATCGACGAGGCCCACGACCTGTTTTGCGCGGACAGAAACCTCATTCTGCGCGCGTTGAAGTCCCTGATGCAGGGGGATGATGCCGTGATCGTTGTCCTCTCCGGCACCGAGGAGCTTGCGCAGGTTATCCGGACGGACCCCCAGGTTCAGCGGCGCTTCTCGACGGTCGCTTTTGTGGCGTTGGTTCCCGAATTGCACGGTGACCTCTTCCAGCAGATCGTCGGCGACTACTGCCATCGGGCGGGCCTTGGTGCGCCGCTCGAGGCCGACCTAGTCGGGCGGGTCTTCCATGGGGCGCGCTACCGGTTCGGCAGGGCGATTGAACTGATCGTGCGCGCGATCGAGGTGGCCCTCCACGCAGAGGCCAGCGATCTGGCGATCGATCACTTCGCCCGTGCCTGGGCCATGCATGAAGGGTGTCCTGCTGAGCAGAACGTGTTCTATGCGGAGCAATATCGGCTTCTGCGCCTCGATCAGGCCTCCGAAGACGCACCGCGTGTCTCGATGCGGCGGAGGGGCTGAATCATGGCGATGCTTTTTCCCCATCTGCCGTTTCATCCGGATGAAACTCCGCTCTCCTGGGCCGCGCGTAGCGCGGCCTTTCACACGGGTGGGCGCCTTGTGCCGTTTCTGAACGACCTTGGCATCGACCTCTGGTCCTTGAAGCGTGGCGAAGAGTGTGCGCTTGCGCGGCTGTGTTCGATCTCCGGGCAGGAGCGCGCACCAGTCGCGCATAACGCTGTGACAGCGCTCGGTGATCGGCAATATGCCCTCCGCGGTGAGCGCTTCGCTGCGGAGTTCCTGACTGGGCCCGTCACCCGCTTCTGCCCCTCCTGCCTGGCCGAGGATGCCGCGGGTGCTGCGCGTCCCGCCACCAAGTGGCGGCACCGTTTGATCTGGTCACTGTCCGTGGTCAGGGTGTGTCCCGTGCATCAGATCCCGTTGCTCAGCCACCGCGGCGGGAAATGGGACGACGGTGCGCATGAACTTCAGGCGTTGCCTTGGGAGAAAGATGCGCTGGCGGTCGGACCTAACGCCTCGCTGCGGCCTTCGCCGCTGCAGGACTATGTCGTCGCCAGGCTGACGGGCGCTTCCGGCCCCGCATGGCTTGATGGCCAGGGGATCGAGCAGGGCGTCCGTGCCACCGAAATGCTGGGTGCGGTCATCACGTTCGGAGCTGGGCAGAAGGCCTCCAACATGACCGAGAGCATGTGGGATGAAGCCGGCCGCGCGGGGTGGGCGGTGATGAGCGAGGGGGAGGCGGCGATCCGTACCACCTTTATGGATCTGTTGAAGCGTTCCGAGACCAATCCCGGCTCCATGCATCCGAAGACAGCTTATGGCATGCTCTATGCTTGGATGTCCGCATCGCGGCTGACCAAGGATCCCGGGGCCATCCGCCCTCTTCTGCGGGAGCACATCCTCGACACGGTGCCACTGACAAAAGGGCAGATCCTCTTGGGCAGCCCTGTTGAGGCCCCCCGTGTCAGCAGTGTGGCCAAGATCGCGGCCGGAGAACTCGTACATCCGATGACGCTCCGGAACCTGCTCGCCGACCAAGGGGCCATTTCCGCCTCTGACCGGGAGGCCCCGTGCGGTCGTATCTTTCTGCGCTACGACGAAGCGCGCGCGTCCATTCGAATGCTGAAGCATGCTGTGCCGGTCAGTCGCCTGCCGGAGTTGCTGGGGGCGTCCCGCCCCATGGTCGCAGCCCTTCTTGAAATCGGTGCGCTCACGCGGCTGGCGGAGGTGGAGGCGGCTTCCAGTAAAACGAGCAAGGCGGTCGATGGGCTGGAAATGACGGCTTTCCTGGAGCGGATGCAGGTGCGCCTTCCCGAAGTCGCGGAGAAGCCGACGACCATGGTGACGCTCGCCAAGGCTGCAGAGAAGGGGAGGGTGAAGATGTCCGTCATTCTATCGATGTTGCTGCAGGGGCGCTTGCTGCGTGCATGCCGTTTGGCCGGTGCCGCTGGCCTGGCGGCCGTTCTCGTGGATCCTCAGGAGATCAAGTCGAAGCTTGCGCTTCCCCGTCCCGGGATGAGCGGGGAGTTGGCGCTCATCATTCTCGGGTTCGATCCCTCCCGAGGCCGTCGCGTGTTCTGCCATCCCGAAGCGGCACCGCTGATCGCATCCGAGCCTTACGGCGAGGACGTCTGGGTTTCGCCCGCGGCGCTCGAGAACTTCCGGCAGAAATACGTGACCAAGAAGAGGCTGCCTCTGGTCATGGGTGTGAGACCGCTCGCCATCGGGAAGTTGCTTCGGGAACGCGGGGTCAAGCCGATCTGGGACCCAAGGGAGTTCGGTGCTGCCATCTATGAGAAGGCAGACCTGCCCATAGTTTGATCCGACGCCGACGATTTTGAATTGGATGCCGCCGAAAGGCGGCATTTTTCTTGGAAAATCGATGGACATTAATCCTGTGCCAAAAGGACAAATTGGCCGCCGCCGGCGCGAAGGCGATTCTTTAGATTGAGTTATTTCAATGACTTACGGTTCATTCGAGCGACCCCAATGGCGTTTTTTTGGTGGGTCCTACATGTAGTCAGCTGTAGGACCCACTAAAACAGAGGTGGTCGCGGGATTTCGGACCAGGTGTTAAGCTTTAGCGCCTGACGAAGACTGACCCGAGATGACGAAACGAAAACGCTATTCAGCGGAGTTCAAGGCGAAGGTGGCCCTCGAGGCCATCCGCGAGGAACTGACGACGGCCGAGCTGGCCAAGAAGTATGACATCCACCCCACCATGATCAGCGGCTGGAAACGGACGGCGATCGACAACATGGCGTCAGCGTTCGGCGCTCAGGCGGCATCGGAGCCGCTGATATCGCCCGCCGAGGTCGAAAAGCTGCACGCCAAGATCGGCCAGCTGGTGATCGAGCGGGATTTTTTGTCGGAAGCCTCCAGTCTCATCCCCGGCACTGGAGGCAGAAAGCGGTGAAGAAGGATCATCCCGGTCTCAGCGTCCGACGGCAGTGCAGCCTGCTGTCGCTGGCCCGCTCGAGCCTCTACTACCAGCCGCGCGGCGAAAGCGCGGAGAACCTCGCCTTCATGGCGATCATCGATCGCCAGTTCTTGGAAACCCCATGGTACGGCTCGCGCCAGATGGCCCGCCACATGCAGAGAGAAGGGCACAAATGCGGGCGGCATCGCGTGAGGCGGCTGATGAGGCTCATGCGGCTGGTGCCGATCTATCAGGAGCCGAAGACCAGCAGGAAACACCCCGATCACAAGATATACCCGTATCTTCTCAATGACTTGTCCATCACTCGGCCGAACCAGGTCTGGTGTACAGACATCAGCTACATTCCGATGCGTCGTGGCTTCCTGTACCTTGTGGCCGTCATGGACTGGCACAGCCGGAAGGTGCTGAGCTGGCGGTTGTCGAATTCCATGGACGCGGGATTCTGCGTCGAGGCATTGAAGGAGGCGCTGGCGAAATACGGCGCGCCCGAGATATTCAACTCCGACCAAGGCTCCCAGTTCACCAGCACCGACTTCACCGGCGTGCTGCTGGATGCGAAGGTGAGGATCTCGATGGACGGACGTGGGCGCTGGATCGACAATCGGATGATCGAACGGCTCTGGAGGTCGCTGAAATACGAGTGCGTCTACCTGAACGCCTTCGAGACCGGCTCGGAGACACGCAAGGGGATCGGCGCATGGATCAGCTATTACAACGAGAGACGCCCGCACTCATCGCATGGGCTGCTGACGCCGGACGAGGCCTATGGTAGCCGGACCCCGAACCTGAAGATCGCCGCCTGACCTGAAACCCAAGCTTGCCCTGCTCCCCAACCTTGGACCGCGGGAAGTTGGATTTTTCCGGCTGCCTCACGATGACGGGCCGGTGACGCCATCGGGATAATGCATGGCAA
>NZ_SOEB01000046.1 GCF_004365965.1 Rhodovulum visakhapatnamense | reverse complement strand
CGTCGGTCAGCCAGTAAAGATTGCTCATCGATCAGGTCTCCTTGCGGAGCCTGAATCACGCCAAACAACTGAATTCAATGGGTCCTGAGCCTAGGACAAGTACGGGTTTTGTTTCGGAATGTCGGCGCAGGGCCGAGACGATCAGCTCGGTCTTTCCGCAACCTGCCGGTGCCTCTACCGCACCCTTAGCGACCTGAAGAAGGTCGAAGTCATCTGGCATTCAAGCACCATCTTCGAATGGAGTTGATCGACTTCCGAAACTCCGGGTCCAAGTTCGCGGCCCTCGGAGCGATGACATCTCGGGCGACGCGCTCCATGGTCGAGATGTTCTTAAACCAACCCTTACCAGAGGCTTCCCCGAGCGCGTGACGAGAGGCATGACTAAGTTCGTTTGCTTTAACTTCGGCCCGGACGGTGGCCAAGGTAACCTTGTTTCCGGAGACGGTCTTGAGCTGATCGTTGATCGACTGTTCCCCTCGCTCTTCCAATGCGATGTCCAAGAGCGGGCCCACGGCTTCTGGTGGAATGGAGTCGAAAATTTCCACCTCAATCTTTTTGCCATCCCGCCAAGTAAAGACGCACCCGCCGTCCAGCTGGAAGTCGCACTCCTTCACTTCAGATGGGCGCTTGTCATCGTCCCGGAAAAGAGCGGATCGGTAGCCGAGGGTGCAGAAGGCCTGCGCTCGACTGAGCATCTGATCGCCACCGCCTCCCCCATCGACAAGGCATGCCCCAGCCGAGTGCAGCGTGGGCTTTCCTTGGTCATCGCACCACTGGTCGATCCCACGAACAAACCCGACCTCTGTAGCACCTTCGCAGACCAAGATAGATTTGGCGAGAAATGCCTCTGGGAAGAGGCGTGCCGTTCCCTGCAGCTCAAGATGATCCCTAGCTCTTTTCAGTTCTGGGCCATGATTGCCCTGCCGCGCGATTGTCAGAGGTATCAGGCCGAGTTCCCGAACAACCACCGGCGAATGACTGGTCATAAATACCTGGAGGGAAGGCTCGGGATCCTTCGCGCCGAGCGCATTCAGAAACTGGATGATCCGGTGTGGCTCGAGCCCGTGTTCCACCTCATCGACCAACACGATCGCCGATCCCGCAGCGGCCTCCTTCTGCAAACCGGCTATCAGGAGGCGAGTCGATCCGACACCCATTCCCTTCAAGGGGATGCCGTCCGCATTGTGTAGAGAGATCGTTCCGGCCGACACGGATACCGAATGCGCGTCCAGTTCAGCATGGAGGTCGTTCCCGTCTCCAATCCCCAACCCGTCAGCGACTTTCTTGACCTTTGCCAGCCCTTCCAACAGCTGCTCGTCCGCAGTGTCACCGAATTGTGCCCGGGCGTCCCGCGCCGCTGCGAGAAGGACTGCAGATGCGTCGGCTTTCTCACTGGATAGCTTGTTCAAGACGGACCCACGCCGCCATGAAAGGTTCACGTCCGAATACGAGCCAATCCGTGTCGGGGCGATGTCCTGCCGATCGGACCAAGCGAGGTAACGCTCGCTCCCGAGTACTGCCGCTCGCTCGGAAACCAGTGTCCAGACCGGCTCAAGATCCGCGTCCACCGTCAACCTGAGGCACAAAACCGTTTCGAGACCTGCCTGCGGCTCGTCCTCTACTTCTCCGCTTGCGTCGTCGAAGCCGCGTAGAAAGAGGCCGTAGGTATCGAGCGCCTTCAACTGGTCGGACAATGCGCCAAGCGTAATGGTTATCTCGATCGGAGCATCGACGGCGAGATCGGTGAAGTCCGCGTCGGTGAACTGGATCGTGCGCCTCGCCCCCATGCAGAGATCAATGGCGTCGAGGATGGTCGACTTGCCGCTGTCGCCGGGGCCCACCAAACAGTTGATCCCGGCAGTAGGAAGCCAGGAAAGGGATCTGATACTCCTGAAATTGAGGATATCGAGTTTTCGAATTTGGGCCATGCTATCCGCGCAAGTTATGTCATTATTTTTTGCCCTCCACCTAACGGAAAGCACTATGCTCTTTAAACTGCATTGATGCTATTGCATCCATCGCTTAATAGCGGCGAGCGCGCCGACACTTTTTAGGCTTTCCGGATTTCCGTTTCGAAATCTATCGAAGTCATCCGCTTTTTGCTTCTACCCGCTGCCTCAGCTCGTCACCTAATTCCTCGACCAAGTCTGCAAATTTTTGCGCCGATCGCTCTCGAACAATTAGGCGTTGCCCTACGGCGTAGGTCTTGTCGCCGCTTCGATCAATGTAGTCCTGATCTACGATTCCCTGCTGATGCGCGAGAAGATGGCGCTGCTGGAAGTAAATCTTGAGTTGGTCAAGTTTGGCCTGGCCGATCAAATCGACATAGGCATGTCCGATCTCCGCCTTCCACAAGTCTGAACCCGCATCGAGCTTCTGGAAGGCATTGCGGCGGGCCGTCTTGCCGCTCTGACGTTTATACAGCTGCTCGTTCAGCCTCTGGAACGACATTACCGTGTCCTGGATCGCCTTTTCCAAAAGCGTGCGGATCATCACCTCGGCCTCATCTGGGCCGAGCGTGTTCCGTAGGATTTCGCCAAGTCCCGCAGCGGTGCGGATCGTGTTCAGGGTTTGCGTGAAGGTATGGCTTGCAGAGTTCTCCCCACAGCTCGGACAGAAGTACGCAGCGCCAACGTAGGAGTAGCGGCAACCACAGCTCTCGCAGGAGGTACGTAGCCGCATGGGCTCCGCTGCCGCTACTGGCACAAGGACAGTGTCCCTGCCGCCCTTCACATCAAGGGTAATGCTCAGGAAGGAATTGCGGTTCTGGCGACGCTTGGACGCCGCAGCATCCGCCCTCATAGCCTTGTTCATGGAATTGGCGATGGTGCCGAGGGCGTAGTCCCGCGCGGCCTCGAGCTGGGCTCTGGGGTACCACGACTTTTTAGGGGCGACATGCCCGCAGGATGGACAAAATACTTCCTCATCGCGAACGATGTTCGACCAGTCGTCACCGTGGACCTTGAAGAGGAAAAGGCACGGTTCAGATGGGCATTCCTTGTCGAGATACCCTTCGGAATCGGGCTCGATCGGGACGGATATCTCCTTCATCCGCCCAAGCTTTTCGAGTTCCTGCTGTAGATTTTTGAACATGGTCTACGCTTTCGATGATGCTGTTCAGAACCGAATGCCCCCGCTGGTAAACTCCGGTGCCAGGGGGATAGAGTTATCGTTCAATCGCTTGCGGAGCATATCACGATCTGGGAGCGAGACGTCATAGGGACTCGCTAGCTCCCTTTCGACAGCCTGAGCCAGACTGGTCAATTCACCGGACAGCTTCACAAGACCCTCCCATTTCCCTGCGTCATCCAAAATTCGCCGCGTTCCATCCGGCGTCATGAGTGACGTCGCCCGAACATAATCACGAGACAACTCATCAAACCAACGCTCGACGCCTGACAGGATCATCAGGTCTCTTGCGACCAAATGCGTGATGTAGTGGTCGGGGCAATGGTAGATCAGGCTGCCGATGTCGTAGCTGCTGAGTGCAATTTCGGCCTCTGCATCGTTCTTAACGTTTTTGGCCAAACGGATACCCATACGGGCCCCCTCATTGGTTCGGCGGGCTTTCGCGGTGATCTCGGCAATATAGATGAACGGATAGTTGGTGATGTGCTCGCGCGTGTACTTGTTCACGATCTCGATGCCGCGCTGTGCTTCTTCAAGCGTCCGCTGATAGTGTTCCGTGTCCCACCAGTTCGCTGGAACCACATCGACTTTTCGCCGAAACGCACCATCCGAAAGCTGAATGGATTTTGCTGGCGTCTTGTCGACAGTCGCTCCCCAGAAGCGGCGCTCCAAGACTTCTTCTGATTTTGCTCTGAGAAGCAGGACGTCCTCAGCCACCGAACCGACGCCCGAATACGGGAGATAAGACTTTAAGCTGCCTTCACAGTATTGCCGACGAAGGCAGACACCTTCGATGACGAGCAGGTCCACATCACTGACCCCACGGATATGGACATTCAGGGGGACCGAACCCTGAAGCCGAAAGGCGGGATACAGCCCTTCTGAGGAAAGGCCGTCTTTCATGTTCCGCTCAACCTTCTCCGCTTCTTCGTGCGAAATCTGGGTAGATCGCGGGTCAACCTCCTGCATCGCACCGAGGGCATATTTCGTCGCCTTGCTTGTCGCGCGTTTCTCGTAAGCCTCGCCAAAACCTTGGGAGTTAAGAACGATGTTCTGATCGTCCATCCGTCGCGAACGCATACGCGCGAGTCGTTCATCAAAATTACGCGGCATCGGGCACGCTCCTCTTTAAAGACATGGTTCCATGCGTGAAGCGGCCGCCACCGTTGAAATAACAGCCCTCCGCTGTCTGAAGGTCAGGTTCGAATAGGAGTTCGCAGTGGCCTATATGGGCCTGAAGCTCCGGCTCTCCCGGTTTCGGCTGGTTTCTGTAACTGTAGATGAGCCTGTACCGTCGACCTTCCGGGACCAGAGCTGCCGAGATACTGTGCGATCCGCTCTGTGCCGTACGGAGGCACACGAAAATCTTCTCATATTTCTGGGTAATCTCGACCTGACCGGACCATTGCCATTTCGGCTGATGGTCTTGGTCGTAGGAAACGCCATCAAGCGACCACGTCCCGGAAACATCCGGAATACCAACAGCGGAGCGAACTCCCCTCCAGCGCCATCCAAACCTGTCGAATACGAAGAACATCATTCCGAAGACCGCGGCCCCTGTCACCGGCCAGAAGATGATCTCTGGCAAACTCAGGTATCCGGCATCACGCGCTACGGTCATGAGAAGGCCCGCGCCAACAGCTATGGCACCGGCAATCGTTCCCGCGAAGAAGGCTATGTACATACCGATCTTGGATCGGCTGTGACCAACGACTGAGTATTCGTGCTCGGACAAGACGCGCCTTTCGGATTTGGCTCATCTTGAGATTCGAGCCTCTTAGGTCACCATATACAGCAGTATTCAGCTCAATTTTCAACGAATAGGATGAATATATTCACTTTTTGTTCTTTTGCGGGAGGTCCGCCGCCGCCGCCCGCGCCTAACGGCGCTCCAGCGGAGGATGTTTTTGGTAAGATGAAGTCAGATCCGATGATCTGGCTCCGTCGCATCCGCGACCTGCTCCAGGATCATGGACGGCACAACATCGATCCCACGAGCAAGAATTGTTAGTTGCACGACGTCGATCCGGGTTCGGCGGAAACCTCCCCGCCGATCGGTCGGTTTTCGTCATGCACTACCCAATCCCCCCGTCTTCGCTCTGCCGATCAACGACGTGACTACCGTCGACATTCCGGATGCGGGCGTGAGCCTCACCATCTCCGGACGCTTCCCGACGTCCGGCTCGGTCACCGGTGAGGGGCCCTTTGTCTCACAGAGCACACATTATCCGGGATAATGTAAGCTGTGTGCATCATCCGTCGCTCGCGATTTCGAAAATCACTTCGCCAAACGGCGTCATGAAGATGCTCAAGATCGCCGCCGTGATGATCGAGAGTGCCGCCTCGACGGAGAAGCCTCCGGCGAGCATGTAGAGCACGGCCATGATCGCCACCGGGATAGCGTAAATCGCCGCTGACATGTGGAGCAGGAAGGTCACGCCGATAAGAACCTCGGTAATGCCCCAAGTCCGATCGGTCGTCGAAGCATGCGTGAAGGCGTGCGCGGCGGTTGCCAGAACGGCCGACATCAAAGCGATCAGACCCCAGGCAACAGGGCCCAGCCCGGTGTGCAGGAAGTCGCTCCAGACGGTGACAGACGAGATGATGCCGACTCCGGACATCAAGATGAGTCCGACATGTGCGAGCATAAAGAGGTAGGTCATGGTGCTGTCCTCTCTGTCCACGGCGTCATTCAAAGAGCCCGAATCCGCCCGTCCATCCCGCGAGCAGAACGAGGATGGCGAGCGGGCCGCAGAACAACTCGAAGCTCAGCATCTCAAGCGTTGCGCCGCCGACCATCGTGCCGAGAGCGAACATGATGAGTACGGGCACGAAGTATACGCCGACGCCTCCGATCAGACATGCGAGCGGGAAGATACCCGGAATCAACGCGATGCTGTCAGCAATGCAATGAAAGCGGTAGAGCATGGCGACGCTCGTGACGCATGCGAGCAGCATCAGGATTGCCCACCCGGAATGGCCGATCGGTCCGCTATGCATTGCAGACCAGCTAGTATACGCCCCGATCGCGCAGAAAAGTCCGGCCCAACCGACTGCGATGTAAGCGATTTTAATGAGAAAATTCATAACTTTTCCTTTCGTTAGTGCAGTACGGGGCGGCGCGAGATCGCCGCGAATTCGTCTTTCAGTCGACCGAGGGCCCTGAGGCTCATTTCCCCGGACTCGATCCGGAGGCAGACTTCCTCGACTACGTGCGCATCAGCCCCGACCGGGCCAAGCTGAGCAGCCACGACTTGCCGGAGCCCCTCGCCTCGCGGGGCCTCAACCCGGAAGATCTTCACTCTGTCTTTGATCGGATCTGGAACCCTGCGGAGATCGTTGGCGGTCCCGATCCAGGAAATCCACGAGAGGTCGATGGTCCCCTGCAAGAACGGGCACACGAAGTCTCGAGCCATGTCGGGCTGCAAGAGCGGCAGGAGAGCTTCAACGGGATCGCCGCCGCTTGTCGCCCCCGACTTGTCGATCTCATCGAGCACGATCAGCGGGTTGGCATGATCGCTGGCACCGAGAGTCCGGACGGGGATTCCAGGAGCCGAGGAGCGCCAAACATATTCGGTCCCGGAAATATCGAACGCCGAGCTCCGGGCAGACATGTCGATCCGAGCCGTTTTGAGGCCGACAATATCGCCGAGCAACCTGGCGATGTGCGTCTTTCCGCAGCCCGGAGGGCCCACCAACAGCATCGGTGGGAAGCCGACTTTCTTCCGCTCATCATCAAGATTTAGCAGCTGGTGCTCCCAAAGCCACTGAATAGGCTCCGCCAACCAAGGTGCGGCTACGTAGAGCTCCGAGAAAACCTCGTCGATCTCGTGCCGATCAGTCCAGCCCAGGACACGGTATTGGATCGCCAGACGTTTACGGATTGCGTCACGTCCGCGCTCATCCCGCTCCATAGTTGCGGTACGAGGAGGCGCTTTGTAGATCGTGATCTTGTCGGCGTCTTCGTCCTTTGCCTCGTCAGTCTTCCCGGACTTTTCAGTGGCGGCCCAGATGTCTTCCAGCAGAGCCTTCTCGCCGCGCGCCGCGAGATGAGCGTTGCGAGTTTCGAGGTAGGTACGCTCGGCGAAATCGTCGAGCCGCCGATCTCTGAGGTCACCGATGATCCAGCTGAGGGACTGTCCGAATAGCCGTTCCCGGAGCTTGAGGAACTTGTACACGCTGCGAGTGCCGGTCGGCATCTTAGCGTGCAGCCAGGCCCAGCTGTCGATCACATCGAGCATCGCCCGGTTCTCGATATCCTGGAGCTCGGCCGCAACGGCGCGGGCCAGTCGAGGCGACCGCCAGACCTGGTATTTTTCCCGCACTTGCTGTTCGCGCGACAGGACCCGCGACGGAACGACATCCTTCAGTTCGTCATCCGGGATGCCATACTTCGCCCGGAAGATCGCAAACGCGATGCTCCGGGCATGCTGACAGAACGGCGAGATCGGACGCTTCCTGGACATGATAACACTCCCTCTTCCCGGAAGTTTTTATTGGTAGGAGTCCCGGGTAACGATCCCGGCCGGACACGCTTATCTGGCGCCGCGGGGGTATAAGTCCCGCCTGCACACCTGTGCTGACTCCCGAGATTGATTAGATGACGATGACGGATTTATGTCTGATGTCAGACATGCGCCGATCTACTTCGGGGATGTCCGGGAAAACGCTGACCATCAGCCCTGCATCGAACAATCCGACATCGATGATCACCGCGCCGCAGTCCGGGTTCTGGCGGACATACGCATCAAGCCAGACGCACGCTTCCTTCAGAGACGGCACATGAACATCTGCGATCACGATGCCCGGCTCAAAGTACTGCAAAGGCTGAAAGATATGCTCATACTCAAGCGCGAGAGCGAGCGCCAGGGGCGACCAAGACATGGGATTTGACCTTCTGTTATCCGCACAAAATCAAGCTGGAGGCGTGCGGCTTCTCAACATGCATGACGATGACCCGAAGTCCGGATCAGTCGGTCATATGCGTATGATGAGTGCATTGGTCATGGGCTTACGCTACCCGGAGCTTCCCACGCCAGTCAACCCGGAAAATGCACGTTGACTCACTGAATCGAACAATCATACAAATATCGAACATAAGGAGGCGCACATGACTGACGCAAATGAAGAGAGCTTTAACCCGGAGGATTACGACGGGCCCGAGATGAACGACCAGGCGCTGTCCGACTTGCTTGTTCCTGAGCTTTTCCGGAAAGCCCTTGATCGAGCCGGAATTAATCAGTCCGAACTTGCGCGGCGATCCGGCCTGACCCGGGAAGCGATCAGCAGGTATGCGACCGGGCGGACCCCGATCCCTGATGCCAAGCTCATCGTGATCGCGCAGGCGCTAGAGACGCAGCCTTCCCGGATCGTACCGAAGAGGCGGAACCTGGATGGCATCCCGCCGCGCGGTCCCGATGACCCGGAGTTCATAATACGCCCAGGCTCAACGCCCGGACTCGTTCGGCTGGAGATTGCCGCAGAAATAGAGCTTGAGACAGCGACAAAGATCGTCGCGATGATGACCAAGAAGAAACCACATGACGAAGACGACTGAAGATAGAGCACCATATCTTGTATGGCCGAAGGGCAAGGCAAGCTGGCAAATCCGGGACAAACGGCGGTACATCTCGACCGGCGCAACCCGGAAGCCGGACGCAGATGCGGCGCTGTTCGAATACATGAAGCGGCGCGACGAGGACGCAAAGAAAGCGGCCGCCGGCTCGATGGCGTCTACCACTCTCCGGAATATTCTAGACATCTGGGCCGACAAGCGGAAGCGTGAGAATCCGGGGACGTGGGAGCGAAAGTGGCAGTATATCTACAAGACGATCTACGGAAAATCCGGGAAGATGCTCCTTCACGCCATCGATCAAAAATGGGCGTACTGGTATGAGCAGGAGCGCTACGAAGATGGCGTTGAAGAGTCGACTGTCAGGCAGGAGCTGTCGACGGTGCTTTCTGCGTGGCGCCTTGCCCGGAACTCAAATCCGCCTCTGACTGACCTTCCAGTTCCGGAACTTGACTTGCCGCCATCTTCTGATCCGCGCGAGCATTTTATCTCTAGGGCGGACGCGGGCCGACTGATCGCGGCTGCTAACAAGGACTATCTCCGCCTCTTTATCCGCCTGTGTCTTGCGACCGGTGGGCGGCACACCGCAATCCTGCAGCTAACCTGGAGCCGCGTTGATCTGGAATCCGGAAC
This sequence comes from Rhodovulum visakhapatnamense, assembly GCF_004365965.1. Classification (GTDB taxonomy): domain Bacteria; phylum Pseudomonadota; class Alphaproteobacteria; order Rhodobacterales; family Rhodobacteraceae; genus Rhodovulum; species Rhodovulum visakhapatnamense. The sequence continues at coordinate 908 of NZ_SOEB01000046.1, read as the reverse complement.
GATCGATCTGCGAAACAGATCGGATCGAGAAACAGTCGTCGAACGCAACGAGCGTGGGCGCCGGAAACGTGCTGTTCGCCAGAAACCGCGGGCGCAGGTCCGGGTTGAAGGGCTGATCCTTGAGGAACTCCGGGAAGCGCAAGATCGGGCCGCGTCGCCATTCGTCATTGAACATTCCGGGAAAGGGCTTGGATCTGTGCATCGCGGCTTCAAAGCGGCAGTCATCCGCGCGAGTCTTGATCCGGACACCGTGACGCCGCATGTGCTCCGACACAGCGCAATCACATGGCTCATGCAAGACGGCGAGGAAATCTACAAAGTCGCCGGGTTTGCTGGGCACTCCTCGGCCCGGATGATTGAAAAGGTCTACGGGCATCATCACCCGGACTTTCAGACATCTATCGCCAAGCGCCTGGCACAGCGCTGATCCCGGAACCCTCCCTTGCGGAGGGTTTTCTTTTGCTGGCATGTTGCGAGGGAGCAGCCCGGTAACCGCGCGGTAACATTCGGTCGGATTTCATCTCTACAGAAGCGAAATATGGGCTCCTGTTGGCTTCGTTCGCGTAGATCTCCCAAGCGCATATTTCAGCGCAAAAATGGAACTTACGCTTGAAAAACAATTGCCTAAGGGGAGCATTGGGCAAATTTCATCTCGTACAAACGTGGCCGAGTGGTCGAAGGCACTCCCCTGCTAAGGGAGTAGGCCCGAAAGGGTCTCGTGGGTTCGAATCCCATCGTCTCCGCCAAAAAAATCAAATAAAAGCAAAAAGATACAGCGGAGACAGCGCTGTTGATCTAGGCTCTTGTTTTTCCCTAGGCTCCAGACTCATTAATCCTCAAAGCCAGAAGATGACGGTTGCGGCGAGGGCGATAGCGGAAAGGAAGGTCTTCGCGCATCTGTCGTAGCG
>NZ_SOEB01000045.1 GCF_004365965.1 Rhodovulum visakhapatnamense | reverse complement strand
ACATAAGATCTCGTGCCAAGCTGGTCTCCATCGCAGATGCCACCTTGGATCATGCCCTGCGCACGAGCGGAATCCCTTTTGTCAACACGACCTAGCGCGGACTGCCACCATACGTCGCCGGCGCGGTTGGCGTTTGGCGGCGGTAATCTCATCAAATACATCGGTGGCGTTGACGGCCAGCAGCGGGATCGAGCGCATCCTGCTACTCCTCCATCTCATCGCGAATACTCAAAATGTAAGAGCGCGCCGCGAAGCCAAGCTTGCGGCCGAAGGCTTCTTCAATCTCTTCAAGGTTGTTCTGGCGCGCCAACGCTCTAAGAGTCTCGTGCCAATCAGTCGAGCCGTCGCCCAGGTTGAAAACCTCCTGCGTTATGACGCCGATACTTTCAGCAAACGTCTCCACACTCGGCGCCGCAACATGGTTTTGATCGGCCAACCGTCGTAGCACATGGACATACTTCGCCGGTGTTTCCTGCAGGACCACTGGTGAGTGAGTAGCGATGATGGCATAACCATCGAAAGCTTCGAGACACGATCTGACACTCTTGAGAAAGGCAGCGAGTAGCGGCGGATGAAGGTGGGTTTCTGGCTCGTCTATCAAAACCAAGGTTGGTTCCGACCCTGAGATATGGGCCGTGAGTTCAGTGACGATTTTGAGGACGACTTTATGCCCACTGCTCAATCCGTGGAAGAGTTCCGCCAGGTCTTCCTCATCCCGATTAGCATAGAGCTGGGTCAAACCAATGCGTTGGAACGATGGGTCACGAAGGAGCGGTTTCAACACCTCTAAAAGGTTCTCCAGCCGATCAGCCTCGCGAACCCGTTTAAGCGCAGCCAAAAACTCCGCTTCGATTTCCGATGGAGTGCGCAATCGATAAGCCTGCTCGTCATCGAGTGAGTCATCGTCTGATCGCTCACGAAGCCCGCAGTAGACGTAACCAAATATTTCCCCGCTGTCCTGAAGCCTCTCCTTCTCCTCCTCGGTGCTTCCCGGAATGACAAAAGTATCGAACGCGCTGTAGGATACCACAACCACTGTTTTGAATGGCGGCGCTTTACCGACGAACCGACCCGCTGTATCTTCAAGTATATCTTTCTTGCTACCATATCCAAATCCACTCGCGACGATAGCGAGGTTTGATAGCAGTCTGGTTTTACCTGTACCATTATATCCGATCAGCGCATTAATCCGGTTGGGCAACCGGCCTTTGCGCTGAAAATCGAATTCAATCGTGAATGGGTTCGCATTTCGCGCCACTCGAGTTTTGAATTTGACCTTAAATCCTGCGCTTCGCCGTCTTGCTGGTAGCGCCTCTGCACGAAGCAATCGCGCAGCGTCAGCGATTGTACGCTTCGCTCCGCTAAAGCGTAGCAGCGAGACTTGATACGCTTCAGTATCCTCAACACTGGCCTTGATCTCGTCGTCAAACGCGACGTCTCGAAGCCCTTTCAAATAAGGTTCAAAGACAGCTCTCCCGAGCTTATAGATCGTTTCATAGTAGTCGAGGTCCGCACCTAACGAGGCATGGCCCGCCGGCAGCTCTCTAAAAGGACGCTTGGGCATTTCAGTATAGCCGCTGGAACGCCCCGCCTGAATAATCTTAATGCTGCCGAGATCGTAGCTTTCATCAGCCGACAGGCGCAACGTGACTTGAAAAGTCGTCTTGTACCCGTAGTCATCCCAGTTGTCCTGAACTAGCACCGCATGCGGGTAGCGACTGGTCTTCGGTGATTCATCTGACCTGAATTTGACAATGAACCTCATTCAGGTTCTCCCATACTGTGCGTGCCGTTTTGATAGTGTCCCACAGCGTGGTGTAGGAGCGTTGACCTCCTAAAGAAGTCAGGGTCTGTCAGGTAGCAACGGCGGGCAACCAGACTGTGGGACTGTCAGTGACGCGGACCACGGCTTCAAGGCTCATGGATCGGCGTGCCACGGCCCACTCGTCGTTTGTCTCAAACATCAAAGACCACTTCCGTAACCAAGACATCATAAGGCATGGTTTTCCCAAAACCGGGAAAACCATGTCAATTCTACAGTGCAGTAGAGAGTGACCGGAAGTTCTCCTGAACCTGTTGCTTAAGCTCCTCAGGCTCCCCCCCTGTTAGTGAAGCGAGCCCCTCCAAACAGTCATAGGCCTGCCATGGCATGATAGCATTTCGCCCATTGCGAGCGAATGGCCCGTCGGTTTCGGTCAAGACTCGCTTCAATGGCATCCGCGAAGCGAGGTCGCGACCCTTCTTGGATTGAAACATCGCCGGCCCGATCGAAAACCAACACCCCATACCGATGGCACGTTCGAGCTCCGAAACTGTTCCAGTAAACCAATGAAGGATCGGCACTCCAGCTCCCCGATGCCTTTCCAGCCCATCCAGAACTAGTGTCGCGGCACCACGGGAATGGATGGACATGATCCTACCGCCCAGCTTCGCGGACGCCTCTAGTATTCTTTCAAATACTTCCTGCTGGAGACCGAGACTGGAACGATGAGCCGGGCTCCCGTCCAGGCCGATTTCCCCAATAAACCGAGCCTCCGGCAAGAGGTCACACAGCAACGCGACCTCGCCGTAACGCTGCGCCACCAACTCTGGATGCAATCCCAAAGCGACCTTCACACGCTTTCTGGCCCCCACGAGCTTCCTGGTGCCCCGCCAGGCCTTCGGCGTTGTCGTTACTGCGAGGACATGGGTACCTCGAGCATCAACTTCTCTGAGTATCGACGCCGGTTCAGGATAGAGGTCGACATGGCAGTGCAGATCTATCAAGTGACCCCCAGCTTCGAATGTAACGCCGCGAGTTCGGCAATGCCATTTTTCACGACGCGGCGGTAGGGGGTCGGATCGCCGAGGAGCTGTACGTTCATTGATCCCCCTATCAAAGCGGAAATTCCCTGAAGACTTACAGTCTCTATGGCGATTGCGACGGAACGAACATCGTCAAAACCTGCGTGCCGCGCGTCCTTTTGCCCAAGATGTTCGTACTTATAACCTTTGACTGTACGGTCTGGGACACCCCAGGCGACGTAGGCGGCGCGCCTAACCTGGCATGGGACGCAACGACCACAGTGCTGGAAGCCAGTTCGAGAGTAGCGACCGCAGCTCGTCGATGTATCCACCAAAGCTGCAAGCAAGGCTGGATCCTGGCAGCCCTTCAACATTTCCCCCTTGGTCTGAAACTCGTAGGGGTTCCTGATATGCACCCTCAGGTCGGCAGCCTCCAACGTTTCCTGAATCAGCCTAAGGAAGTAGGGATGTGTCGTGCGGGTAGAAAGAGAGCCGGTGCGCAGTGGGGTCAGCGGCACATTCTGGCTGATGAAGCCGTTTTCCGGCATCCTTAGCTCAACTATCTCGCCATCAGCGTGGCTTTGCAGGCATGTCGCCGCCATGACTCCAAAGCCTAGGAAAGCAATCGAACGCGCTCTTTGCGAACGTTCAGATGCGCAAGGCGGTCGAGCGTGATGGTTGAGTTGAAGGTGCAGACTGCGAGGGGCCACGCTGCTAGCAAATGTTCTTTGGTCCTGCGTGTCGCCCTTCGCCATTTGACTGACCAGCAGCGGCTGGCGGCCTTCACTCACCGCATCGATCGCACCAATGAGGCTATCCATCCCTCCGGAAAGGAGACAGATCATATCCTCAGGCCGAGGACGCCTGGGGCCGCGGGGGAACGGCATTCCTCCGCCCGCAATAAACTGGACACTCCACATATCGCCGGACAAGAAGCGAAGGGCTTGGGTCAGGCGTTCACTCTCCGAGTTCCAAAATGCGGGATCAGAAACTGCCACTGTCAGGTCAATCTTCCGCGTCCATCCATCCGGGCTTCGCACCCGCGAAACAGCTTCATCTGCTGCGACAACTGCCATGGCGAACGACATAAAATCCCACGCCGCCCCGGACGGAAAAAGCCCGAGCCTACGCAGCCGCCCCGGTACGAGATCCCCCACTCGCCCGCGACCGGGTGTCCGAGAATTCGTATAGATGTCGAAACGAATATCTGTGTCCGGAATGTCCGGCAAATCCTGCGGAAGGCAAGCTACGCTCGTCACAGGCCAGCCTCCTCTTCAAAAACCTCGAATGTCTGCTGAATCGCTGCCCGCGATATGCGCTCGATACTGCTGTGTCCGACGACACTCCCACGCGCTCGTTCAGCCGCGTACTCAGCCGCTACAACTTCGCGAATGTAGTCCTTCATTTCCTGGAGCCTCTCCAGCCCTTCCCCCTTGGTCGGAGCCTTGTCGATGATGGCCTTCCCGACGTCGAGTTCGATACGATGCGCAACATCGTAGCCAAGCGTCGATGCTGTGACTTGGTCAACCTGTTCGGCGGTAAGGTTCGTGAGATCATTGTGTTGAGCCAAGATATCCGATAGCGCCCGTGCCACGGAGTCTCGGGTCACCTCAGCATCTTGGGTGCCATCGATCGGCCTGATGGCATCCACAAGAATATCTGCAAGTTCAACCGGCGTCCGGCCAGCTAGCGTCTGGGGGTCGATTCCAAGTTCTTGGGGAAGCGGCTGTCCGCTGGCAAGCGAGGTCAGCGCACCATGCAGAACACTTGCCGCCTTCGCGGACCCTCCCATTCTGCGAGCCGCATTTCTGCTTCCACCCATACCGCTGCGTGAGTAGTGGCCGAGCCCTCTTTTCAGGTGCTTGTCGCGGCCGTCACCACCGCCTGCGAATTTACCAAGCGATGTTCTCGCCCCTCGCCAGCGGCCGGGTTGCGAGGGGGTTGGAGGTTGTTGGGGTGGCACTTGCGGTTGCTGCGGCGCAGCGGGCGGTTGCTGAGGCGCGTGACCGGGGCCACCGGGAGCTGGCTGAACAGGAGTTCCAGGCTGAGGCTGAGGCTGAGGCTGAGGCTGAGGCTGAGGCTGAGGCTGAGGCTGATTGGGTTGCCCTGGCGGATCGTCAACCCACGGCGGGACGATCGGAATATCAGGGCCGGCACCAGGGCCGCGGCTCGAAGCTGAAGTACCCATTACTTAGACTTTCCCACTTTACCAATCGCATTCTTGGCTGGAGTCGGCAGGTCAGGGCGCGTGAGAAACTCAGCCAGAACGCGTTTTCCCCATTCAACTTGGCTCAATCGTGGCACAATGCTTGCCTTGACCTGACTTGAAGGGACTTCGCTGAAGAATGCGATGATTGATGCTTCAGCCGACGGAGATGCTCCCGCAAGTGACTGCAAAGCATTGAGAATTTTCGGAACCCCCCAAGATGTCTCCTGACGAGCCTTCGCGATGACCTTATCGGCAAGTCGCCCGATCTCCTGATTGGTCAGGCGGGCGACCTCAGCATCAACCGTCGCGCTAGCAGATGTCATACGCAGCAACATGTCCAAGGTCTCGAGCGCCTCGGACGATAGCTCATCGGCACGCGAAATGATTGGGTGGCTTTCTCGACCGACATACAGTGCCCCGCGAAGGTCTTTTTCTGCGAGGGGGGGATCGAGCGCCAGCCAGTTTTGGTGAAACGCGTCGTTCCAAGGTTTTTCCAAGGGCGGAGCCTCCGCGTCACCACGTGCAGAGGCCTCTTTGTCCGCAAGAAATTCCGCCAGCCCATTCTCGGACTCGTTTACTGCGCGCAACAGTTCCGCATAGGCATCCTTATCCCCGCACCGCTCGAAGAGCAGCAACTTCACCAAGACGGCCTCATCCACCACCACCTCTTGAATCCGCGCCATGGAAGAACGCAATGACAGCGTATTCAGGAAACGCTTGATCAGCCGAGGGTTGCCTTGGATATTCGGCGAGGTTGTGAGAAGCGGTGCAATCCGCTCCGCGAGCGACAGCCGGTTAAGTAGCCCCGGTGGACAGTTCTGCATGAGGCCAGAAACAAAAGACTTATCGACCCTCTCGCCCTTCCAGGTTCTCCCCAAGCGACGGCAGACGGCAATACGTATCTCCTCCTTTTGCTCCAGCTCAAAAGAAGCCTCTGCATCTACAAACAGCATCATGAGGTATGCACGAACTTCGTGCGTCCCGAGCGGGGGAACCCGAATTGGAAGCTGGATGAGCTTGTCAAAATAGTTGGTGACGAGATCGTCGTTGAGCGCGACCTCCTCGAAATGCGAACGAACAGCCTGTCGGATCATCCGCTCGTCAGCAGCGATGACAAACGCGGTGTGCTTCAGGAAGAGGAAGAGACGCATTGCCTCGAGCGTAGCGATAGCGGTTTTCGGCAAGCAACGATCCAGGTCGTCGATCATCACTACTAAGGTGATGTCCAGATCGGCAAGCGTCGCTTCCAGATCATCACGGAACGCTTGGATGGCCTTGCGCGGCGTTTCAGCACCCACCTCTGCTTCGTCGCCTTCCTTGATGAGTTCCTTGCCGTTCTGAATCCCGTCTGCCGCAAGCTCCTTCACCTTCCTTAGGTCTTCGCCAGTGACATCACCGTCGAGAAGGCCGCTAACCGCCGAGATCCCGCTAGCGACGAAGGGCGTAACACTCCCCTGGGTCGCGTAGTCGAAGAGGGCCGATCCTGCGATGCCCAGAACGCGCAGCTTCTTGACTCGACCGAGAAGGGACGCAGCGCGCTTGAGCGCCTTTTCTCCCAGAGTGGCCTTCTTGGCCAATGCCTGATCGACCACGGCTGCGGTAATGGTTTCCATCAACGCGGCACGGGCATCGTCGTAGTTTTGATAGAGCCATGCATTGAACTCGACGAAACGAATATTCACATCGTCGCGCTCCTCCAGGGAGGTACGCAACAATTTCATCATTGAAGACTTTCCAACGCCCCAATCGCCCGAGATGCCAAGCGACAGCGGCTCGCCCTTTGCTCCAACGATCCGTTCCGCGGCAATTTCCGCCACATGCGAAAAATTGACGAGGTCACGAAGCGTTTCGTTGTCAGACCACATGCAGCACTTACTCCCCTATCAGGCAATTTCTTCGGGCCTGGCCATGTAAGATCAAGAAAAATCTGAGGTCATCCCATTTTCAGGAAATCTTTTGCAGTTGTGGCAGGCTCAGCACTTGGCAACGGGTCTGCATTCTTGACGGAATTCAGTCGCATAATGGGTCGGCAAGGCCTTTGCCACACTCAAAGATAAACACGGGCTGGATGTTGATCCATCCGTATATACGACTGCGCCAATGGCCTGCGCAATCGAGTTTAGCCGGGCGTGGCAGCCGGAGGCTGCACAGGGGCTTTCGGAACGTCGATCAAGTGAGGGAGCGAGGAACGACACTGCATCGACTGAGGCCTGCCTGCTGTTCACTGAGTTAGCAGCATGCTGGCTATTGCCTCTACGCACCTGGATGGCATGAAGGATGACTCGCATATGGCGCGGCATGAACATCTTTGCTCTGACAGTTCAGCAGGAGCAAGGGCGAGCTATTCCGCGGTCGCAAGGCCGGCCCGGCCAAACTTCCCTTGCAAGATGGTGTCGGTGTGTGGGTTCAGCTTTATCGCAAGACGATAGCAATCCGGCCCTTCAGCCCAAAGGCTTACTCATCTCCGAAAAACTTGTCGGCTTCTCCAACCCCGAAGGTCTCCAGCGCTGTGCAGTCCATCTCGGTACCCTCAGGCCGAACCAGCACATGCGGGATGAAGGGGCCACCATAATCCACCACAGGATGGCCCTCATGGGTGTGAAGCTCCCCGTTCGCTTCTTGGGCCAGCATGATGAAATCGACGAGATACTGGACGCCATTGAACAAGGCACTTCGTTCTGACGCAGGAAGATCGACGATTGCTTTCAAGTCAATCACCTGATTCATCAGATCGACGAATTCCTGCTCGGTGAAGTTCTTGGGAAGTCGTTTAGCGAAGTCCGCAAGGTTCATGATTACGCCTTCTGTGAAATAGATGATGCCCACGGGATTTCTCAGATTCAGGAGCTACCCGTATGGGTGTGGTAGTCTCACTTTTCCGGATGGCGCAACACAGAAAATTTCGAAGCGACTTTCATCTTGTTGATCAAATTGCGAAAAATTGACACGGATCTGGTTTTCAACACAGAATCCCGGAAAATCTGGAAATGGTCGGCAAACCGAAAAATGTCGGTGGCACTTGATGGGGAACGGCAATAGCATCATCAAATTGCCGGCTGCTTGAGATGAAGGTAAGGGGAAACAAACGATGGACCAACAGAGTACTGAGCCCTCGAATGAGGCCGCGGCGCTTGCCGACATACTGAAATGGTCTGCCGATCTGCCCGGCTGGCAGCGCGACGCCTTGCGTCGGTTGTGCAGCCAGACCAAGCTTGAATCCGCCGATATCGCGGCGCTCGTTGCTGTCTGCAAGGGCGACAATCCCGCAGCTCCGCTGGACGCCAGTCATATCCGTGATCCTGCCGCAAGCCATGCGGTTGTCAGCCTCGGCGCCTTGCATGGACTGTCGAACGTGAATGCGCTCATGCCTGGCGAGCGGCTGTCCTTCGGCAAGACCGGTCTTACCGTGATCTATGGTGACAATGGGGCTGGCAAATCCGGATACGCCCGCGTCCTCAAACAGCTTTGCCGGGCACGCTCACCGAAGGGTGATGCCATCCTTCCGAATATCTATGCCGGTGCAGGCGGCGCACCGACTGCCAGCATCGACTTCTTCGTCGGCGGTCAGAAGCGAAACGCGACGTGGAATCAGGGCGGAGCGGTCGATCCCATGCTGTCCGCCGTCAGCGTCTTCGACTCCCGGACCGCCAATGTCCATGTCGAGAACACCAACGATCTCGCCTACACGCCCCTTCCTCTCCGCATTCTCGCCGGCCTCGCGCAGGCGTGCCAAGATGTGAAAGCCGAACTATCAGCCGAAATCCACAAGCTGCAACAGCAGTTACCCGTCGTCCTCTCGAAACCCGAATGCAAGCCGGATACGGCGGTCGGCAAGATGATTGCCGGATTGTCTGGAAAGACCAAACCCGAAGCCATTGAGAAGCTGGCAGGCCTGAACGCGCAGGAAGACGCTCATCTTCAAACCCTCATTTCCGACCTCGCCAGCGATCCCGCCCGGACAGTTCGTCAGCTCCAGGCTCAGGAAACCCGTACCAATGCGGTGATCGAACAGATCAGAAAATTGACCGCCGTAGCCTGTGACCAGAACCGGATCGCGCTCCGCGAGGCTCATGGGCGTCTTGCGACTGCGCGAGCGGCTGCGTTGGCCGCATCCGTCGATCTTTTCGCTGCGGAACCTCTCCCAGACATTGGTTCGGACATCTGGAGAGCCCTGTGGGACGCGGCTCGAACCTATTCACGCGAAGCGGCCTATACCGATAAGCCTTTTCCCGTGACAGACCCCGATGCCCATTGCGTCCTGTGCCAGCAGCCGCTCAGCAAGGAAGCCGCTAACCGACTGAACAGCTTCGAAGCCTTCGTCCAGGACGAAAGCAAACGTCGTGAAGAGGAAGCCGCCGCAGCTTATGACGAGTTGCTGGAGCAGCTATCCTCACATAGCTTCCCCATGAGAGAACTGCCCTCGTTCGTTACTCTGATCCGCGACGATATCGGCAAAGACGAGCTGGCGAAGACCCTTCGCCGCCAGATCGTCCAACTGTCCTGGCGACTACGGGCAGTGTTTCGAACCCACGCCGACGAGTTTTTGCATACATTGCCGCCGGACGTGATCCCCACACTAGATGGATTACGTGATGTGCTGGACGGGATCGCCACGCGGATCGAAGGCCTGGAATCGGAGGCAGGCTCTCCCCAACGTGCTGCCCTTATCATCGAGCGCGACGGCCTGGCCGACCGGAAGTGGCTCGGCGTTGTGCAAGCCGACGTTCTCGCCCAGATTGAGCGCCGCAAAGCCATCGAGGCCCTGGAAAGGGCCAGCAAGGACACGACCACAAAAAAGATCACGACGCAAAGCGCCCGGATAGCCCAGGCTCTTGTGACCAATCGCCTGCGCAGCCGCTTCGCGACCGAAGTCGACAAGCTCGGCGTCGCCGGCCTCGCCATCGAACTTCAACAGGCTAAGACCTCAGCGGGGGTGCCCTTTTTCCAGGTGCGTCTCATCAACAAACCGACCGAACCGGTCGGCAAGGTTCTGAGTGAAGGTGAGCATCGTTGCGTAGCGCTCGCCGCCTTCCTCGCCGAGCTGTCGACCATCGACGCGCAGTCGGCCATCGTTTTCGACGACCCGGTTTCCTCTCTTGACCACCTGCACCGCGATCGGGTTGCCACACGCCTGGCCGAAGCGGGCTCCACCCGCCAGGTGATCGTGTTTACGCATGACATGGCCTTTCTGCTGCTGCTCGACGAAGCCTGCCGTGCAACCAAGGATCGCGAGGCAACGCCGGTCGCGTACCGCCTGATCAGCCGTGGCGCCGATAATTCCGGCTTCTGCCATCAGGACCCGCCAGCCAGCGTCATGCCGCTCGACAAGGTGATCGACGGCATGAAGGCTCACCTCGACAATGTGAAGATTCATTACGAGCGCGGCGACCAGGCGAAATGGCTCCGGGAAGTGACGTCGTTCCAAGACCAGCTTCGCACTTGCTGGGAACGTGCCGTAGAAGAAGCAGTCGGGCCGGTAATCCGTCGCCTGTCGCGAAAAGTCGATACGACTGGCCTGATCAAGCTGACCGTTCTCACGGATACAGACTGTGTAACCATGCGTGAGGCCTTCGGCCGTTGTTCCGCGCTCCTTCATAGTCAGCCCCGCGAAATCAATCCCCCCCTGCCCTCAGCGTCGGTGATCGAAAGCGAGATCAGCGCGCTGGCGCACTGGATCGTCGACATTCGAGCCCGCCAGGAGAAGGCCGCATGAAGTTGCTCCGTCACGCCACGCCCTTCCGCTTTGAAGGTCTCGCTTCATGGTGAAATGGTCCGAACTTAAGCGCGCATCGGACACCATTCTCGCGGTGTGGCCCCATTATCAACCGCTATTCGAACGCTGGTTCATGCAGGAGCTGGTCTACAAGGATGAACTCGCACTCACTTGGCGTGAGCGCTATGTGCCCGGCGACAATGACACTATTCTCTCGGATCACTACCCTGATCGGGAGGCTGCAGTCAAAGCAGCCGATGCGCTTAACTCGTCCTTGAAACAGGCGCTATCGACTCGCTCGATGGACGATGTCGTCAAGCGCTCTCTGGAGTTGAAAATTGACAAAGCTCTGCAGGCCAAGCGTCGTTTGCAGGATGAAGAGGCGCTGATGCTGGCGGAGGCCCTGCGCCGTTGTGCTGGTGATAAACGACCACATGCGGCAACTATAAAATTGTCGCCTGAGGCCGAGCGCTACCGGCAGGACCTCGCGGAGCAACGTAAGCGCTGTCTGCGCCCCACGCGGGATCAGCTTGACGGGTTGAAGTTCCAGGGCAGGAGCTCGTCGATCCTGCTGGCCGGGTGACCGGCGGCG
>NZ_SOEB01000044.1 GCF_004365965.1 Rhodovulum visakhapatnamense | reverse complement strand
TGCGGTGCGCCTTGAGATAGGTCGCGTCGATCATGATGGTCTTATGCTCGGCACTCTCTGCGGCCAGGCCGACCATGATCCGGGCAAAGACCCTTTCAGTTCGATGCCGCGCCGTTTCAGCTCGATCTGGATCAGCGGCAGACCGTTCACCAGCAATGTCACGTCATAGCGCGTTTGGTAGCTTCCCACCTGTGTAACCTGGCTCGTCACCTGATAGCGGTTGCGGCACCATTCGCGGGTGTTGAAGAACTGCACATAGGCGGTGGTGCCGTCGTCGCGTTGCAGCGCCATGCGGTCGCGCAGCGTTTTGGCCTTCTCGAAGGTCGAGCCCTTGCCAAGATGGTTCAGGATGGTGCGGAATTCCCCATCCGAAAAGCGCAACCCGTTATGAACCTCAAGCTGAGCGCGCAGGTTGGCTTCCAGCGCGGCATTGTCGGGGATCGCGACCGAGGCCCAACCCAGATCGTTCAGACGCCGGATCAGAGCGGTTTCGAGCTGGGCTTCGGACTGGGTATTCATCGGTGAACCTTAGACAAACAGCTTTTGCAGAAGGCCCTTCTTGAAGGCCTCCATTTCGGAAATCTTTTGCGACAGGGCGTCGATTTTCGCGTCGAGGGCAGAGAGGGCAGCAGCGATCTTGCGTTGCTCGTCGGGGTGGGGAAGCCAGAAGACCAGTTTTTCCAAGTTGCCCTTTGATACGCCGAGAACAGAAATGCCTTGCGCAATCCGCATGATCTGCTGACGCATCGGAGCGCTGCGCAGCAGATAGCCGGAGAACCCGAGCACAAGGGATTCAGCCTTTGGCCGCGCGATATAGGTATGCAATCCGGCGACAGCGGAGTCGGGCGCGACTTCCATGACCTCGATTGCCTTGCCGATATCCGAATAGTCTTCGGAGGCGTCAGCGATCACGACGTCGCCCTGACGAAGGAACTCTTCGCCCTTGAATTCCCTAATGGGAGCGGTTGTGGCAATGAAAGGTGCGTCTTCCTTCGACTGGAAGAACAGCGGCCTGAATTTTCCGTGGACATCGCCATAGTGAATATTCTGAACGCCACTTGCCGGATCATCCCCGAGATGTTCACGGGAAAGGCTGTTGGTCCGAACCCAGTCGAAGACTTCACCAAGCTTGCGTTTCTCCCAATCCGGGAAGGCGTTGCCGTCGTCGCGAGTAAAGCGCAGCTCGCACGAAAACAGCCGCTGCATCAGCCCGCGCTTGTATTCCTCCAGTGCGGTTTTCTTGTCGGTCAGAAGGGTGATCTTCGCGTCTGCGTCCATCAAGCCACGCCCCAGCTTTCCCTGTTCTGCCAAGGGCGGCAGATGGATGGGCCACTTGAACCAGTCTTCGAGCCTGAAAATCATCTTCTCGACATGGACGCCGACGCTGGAGTGAAAGAACGTCTGTTGCAGGTAGATCGAATGTACGAGGTAACGCAGATAGTTCAGGCTCAGAACGGGTCTCGGGCGCAGGACCGAGTATTCATTCGATACGATTGACCCTGAAAACTCCGCAGGCACGACCGCGCAAGCTCCGTGAACGATCTGACGCTTGGAAATCAGGAAATCACCTTCTTCAAGAAGGAACTGGGATTTCACTGAAATCCGGCGACCGAGCAGACGACTGCGGCGTTCGATCCCACCCCGCGAACGTTTCACCGTGACAAGATCATATTCCTGATCGTCATGCAGGTCTGTTGGCCGCGATACGACATCGAACAAATCGCCAATCCGGTATCGCTTCCAGCCTTTTGGCGTCGAACCCAACTTTGGAATACCCGGCTGAACCGACTTTGGGAAGGTTTGGCCTTCAACGCTCATACCGGCGCCTCAAGGCCAAGTTCTGCGCAGAACGCGCGCAAGCTCTCATCGATTTCCTGCATGTTCACATTGATGCGCTCGATCCGTCGCGTGACCTCTTCCAGATCGACCGGCAGTTCGGCTTCGAACGTATCCACATAACGAGGGATGTTCAGGTTGAATTCGTTTTCGGTGATTTCTGATAGCGTCGCGCGGTGGCTGAATCGATCCTCCTCCGCACGGGTACGGTAGGCGTCGACAATCCGTGCGACATCATCTTCACCAAGGCTGTTCTGGTTCTTGCCCTTCTCGAAACAGGTCGAGGCATCCACGAGCAGAACGTCCTCGGTTTCCTTGCACTTCTTCAGCACCAGAATGCACGTGGGAATACCCGTGCCGTAAAAAATGTTCGCGGGCAGGCCGATCACCGCATCCAGCCAGTTACGGCGGATCAGGAATTCACGAATGGCCCCCTCTGCCCCGCCCCGGAACAAAACGCCATGGGGCAGGACCACCGCCATGGTTCCATCTTCATCCAGATGATGCAGCATGTGCTGGACAAAGGCGAAATCGGCCTTGGAGCCGGGCGCTAGGCGGCCATATTCGGCAAAACGGTCATCGCTTTCGAAGATCTTGTTGGCCGACCACTTCGCGCTGAACGGCGGGTTGGCGACGATGGCTTCGAACGTGCGGCCCATGTGCTGGGGATGTTCGAGCGTGTCTTCCTGCTGGATATCGAACTTGCTGTAATGAACCCCATGAAGGATCATGTTCATCCGTGCGAGGTTATAGGTCGTGCGGTTCAGTTCTTGCCCAAAGAAGTCAGCGACGTTCTTCTCCCCGACCTCCCGCGCGACCCGAAGTAGCAGGGACCCCGACCCACATGTCGGATCATAAACCGACCGCAGTCGCGCCTTGCCGCTTGTCACGATCTTGGCCAGCACGGTCGAGACCTGTTGCGGTGTATAAAATTCTCCGGCCTTTTTCCCGGCACCCGAGGCAAACTTGCCGATCAGGTATTCATAGGCGTCGCCCAGGATGTCCGAATTTGACGTCCCAAGCTGGAAGTCGATGGCATCGAGGTGGCCGAGGACTTTGGCGATCAGCGTATTGCGGGCCTCGGTGCTGCGGCCCAGCTTGCTTGAGTTCAGATCGAGGTCTTCGAAGAGGTTTACGAAATCCTCCTCGGACTCGTTGCCCATGGTGGATTTCTGAATGCTGTTCAGCGTCTCGCCCAGATCGGCAAGGATGAAACTGCCCGGCTCGGTGCCACGCGCGGCCACCGCCGAGAACAACTCGCACGGCTTCAGGAAATAGCCAAGCCGCTCAATGCAAGCCTCTTCGACAGCTGCGAGGATGCCACGATGCACGGCGTCTGCGTCGTCAAGGCTGGTAAACGTCAGACCCTCAGATTTGAGAAGCTCTCGGTCGACATAGATGTGCAGCCTCTCGGACAGGTACTTGTAGAAAATGAAGCCCAGAATGTAGTCGCGGAACTCATCGGCATCCATTCGGCCGCGGAGTTCATTGGCGATATCCCACAGCTTCTGCTCCAGCTTTTTCTTTTGTTCTTCGGTCATTGCACTGCCCAGCTCGCCTGCTGTGAGGCGGAATTTTTCCGTAGCTTGTAGCGAACAAGACGCGCCAGAAAAGCAACAAACGCCGTGTGCCGTGGTGACCGTCTGCGCGGATCGCCTTCATTTCGCCAGTTCTACTCTTTACATAAAGCGTTTAATGTAAAGAGTATAGCGACAACGACATCCGTAACGTGCTGAAATCACGAAGGCCCCAGATCAGAGATCAGCCATGTCCAAGCCGCGAAATGTAAAGAGTTATGGGCAGGCAGCAGCAGATGCCCATGAACGTCGGCAGGACTACCTTAGCCCACCGGACATGGAGCGATTGCTGACTAGTGCCAAGAAGGGGCGCCACGGCATCCGCGATCAGCTATTGCTGATGATGATGTACAGGCATGGTCTGCGCGTTTCTGAGGCCACAGCCCTTCGCCGCGCTGACGCCGATCTCAGCCAGGCCCGGATTTGGATTTCACGCCTAAAGAATGGCCTCAGTGTGGAACAGCCAGTAAGTGGCGACGAGTTGCGTGCCCTTCGGCGCTGGCTCGCCAAGCGCAACGATGCCTTGCCCTGGCTGTTCATCTCGGAACGGCAACAGCCGCTAACTCGGCAAGCGGTGAACTACATCGTGGCGACCGCTGGTGACCGGGCCGGTCTCGGGCACGTCAATCCGCATATGCTCCGCCATTCCTGCGGCTTCGCCTTGGCGAACCGGGGGCATGACCTTCGGCTGATTCAGGACTATCTTGGGCATCGCGATCCGCGACATACAGCGCATTACACACGGACTGCCGCGCGCCGGTTCGACAATCTCTGGTGACATAGGCCAGATACGCCCTGTCATGCTTCAGCCGGTCAGGCCCTGTTGGGAGTTCGCACATCTACATCGGCCAGTGTCCTCGCAACGACATCGGGCTCGGCCTCTATCAGGCGAAGGAGCAGGAATGCAGCACGGTCAGGGCGTCGCCGACCCTGTTCCCAATCGCGAATGGTGCTGACCGGAAGAGAATATCGTGCGGCAAAGCGGCTTTGCGAAAGCCCCTGGGACTTTCGGAGCGCCGCGACGTCGATACTTGCAGGGGTGAAGGCCGCGCCGGGTGCATTTCGTCCTTCCGCGATAGCCTGAGCTTCACGTGCGCTCTCGATCAACTCCCGTCCGAAGCCCATGATTCACCTACAATTGCTTTGTCTTTCGCCCTCGAACTATACGGCAATGCCGTATCCTTGCCAATGGAATCCCTTTGAGCGCGACGAAGCCGGCCTGTCTATCCGGCGATGGGTGCGCCGGCCTTCCGCCTTCTCCGTTTGCCGTTGATTTCCCGGACATGAAGGTCGTCAACGATGCGGGGCAAGTCTCTGCGGTGGAGGAACCGAGCTCCGCGCCGCCCTGCCGACAGCAATGAAATATTCAACCTATCAACAGCGGACTGAACGGCCTGAAAAGATTCTCCGATCTCGTCACCGGCGCGTGCAATGGCAATGTAGCGGGCCCGGAAAGCTTCGAGGCTCTCTTTCTGCACCGTGACGAACGCCTCTCCTGTCATCGGGTGGCGTTCTTCCAACGTTTCAAGTCGGCCAAGGTGCAGCAGCCTGGCGATAGTCCTCACCGAGACCCCTAGCGTTTTCGCGGCATCGGATCGAAGAATACCTCGACCGTCGTAGGACGGACAGATTGCGGAGACGGCGGGTCGTGCGAGCACTATGCTCGACACAGGCGGTCCATCGCGCCGTGATCTTGCCATGCGGATTTCACCCCGCATCAACATGCCAAGGAGTTCACCTATGGAGCATTTGGAAGCTTGCGCCGCCGCGGCCAAAGGAACCGCATCCCGGTGAGCTTGTTTCACAACTGGCAGTTCTCGGACGCGCGTCAAAAGATCGACAACATCCGACCGGGAAAACCATCGCAGATGTGCGGGACTGCCTTGAAGTGGTCGAACCAACCCTGCTTTCAGAATGCTGGCGAATGTCCCTTCGCTGCATCCCAACATCTCCCGCGCTTCTATCGGCTCGATGACGTTGCCGTTGATCTTTCGAACCGCGTTCGCCTGTTCCGCCGTCACCAGCGACAGATAGGAAAGATCTGCGAGTTCGGATGGCGGTGGCGGCGCGAGTCCCGAAGAGATGACGTCGCGAATGAATGATGTGCTAACCCCGACTGCACGGGCAAAGTGGCGGGTCGGCAACAGCTTCGGTGTCGCAACAATTTCGCCAAGAATCTTTGCCCCTGCCGTAACGGCATAGTTCCGGATTACGAATTCGGCGAAGACCTTGCGTAGTGGGAAGTAATCCGGATGCAGTCGGGAATCCGTGAGCCAGGTATTGATCGGGCCGAGGTCCTTTCCATAGCGACGACGGCGGCCTTCGTTGCTGATGCATGTCGTTTCGAGCCAATGCGCCAACACATCCGGGCCGCCTTGGAGGACATCGAACCCGACAGCGCGTGCGTGATTGAGAACAGAGGAATCATGTCCGGACAAGGCGGTATCAGCCCCGAGGTTGGCCCGCAGTCCGATCACCTCGCTCGCTCGTGCAATGACGTGGGCTGGCAGCTCATCCAGCCAATCGCAGGTTGCCCGGCCATCTACGAGGCGCTCAAGCATGTAGGTTTCGACTGCTGCGGGCCGAGCAGTGGAGAGGGCGATCTGCGGAAGCTCAAGCATCTGTCGGTGCTTGCGTGCGACGGCGGTCACGTCGAAATTGTCGATAGCGAACCGCGCGCGCGGCAAGATGATCAAGGGCAGCTTGTGCCAGGGGCACGTGACAACCGGTGCTACGACGTTCTGCACTACCTGGATCGCCGAGAACGGCACCTCTCCATGTTCGGCACCACGAGCGCAAATCGGGCAAAGGCGAACCTGTGTTCGCTCCAGAACCTTATCCGAGACCACGGCATAGCGAGTCGCGAGTCTGCGCCGTCCGACCACCCTGATTGCCTGAGAGATCAGTCGACCCGCATTCTCCCCCGAGATGTCGGCCAATCGGGCAAGCTCGTGGGATTCGCCGTTGATTACCGCTCGCCAGTCTAGACCGACATCGTGGCAAAACTCATAGGCGGAAGCGCAGCCGTTTCGCGCCGCCAAGCGCGAAACGTAGGAGGTTTGGGTCTCGTATGGGGTAAGCGGCAAGGTCAGAGCCAGACGGGTCATAGTTCCACGCCTCCTCGAAGCATCCGGGCATCGAGATGCTGAAACTGATCTGCAATGAATGGGTTCACTCCGTCCACCACGCCGGTCGAGCGGCGAAAGGCTGCGGCGAAGTCGCCAGCCTCCAGCGTTGCCCCGCCCGCATACAAGCGTTCGCGGATGGCATTGACGATCAACTCGATCATGCGGCCAAACTCATGCGCCGAGGCCTGGACCAGACGTTCGAGAAATTCGCGCTCGCCGAGACCTGAGGCTGTTTCCAAGCAGGCTTTCGCGCCATAGGCGTGAACGATCTGCATGATATTTCCGCCTGACCGAGCGGCCGAAATTGGCTGAAATTCTACCGGGTGAAAACGCCTCGCCAATTGTGGGTCCATGTTCAGCATTGACCTAAGGTCCGGCATCCCGGACAGGATCAGGCCCACGGGCCATGAATTGTTCTGCATCAGGGATTTCAGCGTATTGACCACAGCGATTTTCTCGCGGTCGCTCTGGCTGATGGCCAGGTCCTGCGCCTCGTCGAGATGGAGGAACTTCACCTGTCGTTCCCGCAGGTGAAAGCGCACCTTGTCCCAGATGATCGCCGTGGTGGGCAGCCGGTTCATCGGATAGCCGAGCGCATTCAGAAGCTCATGACCAACATGCTTTAGCGTGGCCGGCGATGGCACCTGAAAGCTAGCGACTTCAGCTGTGGCCTCACCGGCCTCGGGTAGGTAGCTTCGTAACAGATGGCGAACGGCAGTGGTTTTCCCGCTTCCCGTGTCCCCGATCACGGCGATACCGCGGGCTTCAACTGGCCGTCCGGCCGCCAGAGCGGCGCGACGTTCTGCCAACAGGATTTCGAACTGCTCTCGCAGCATCGCATAGCCTTCGTGATGCGCGAAGAAGGCTCGCAACTCGACGACGACGGCCGCGATGTGATCAGCACGATTTTCGGAGGCTAATGGCAAGGTCATTGTGGGTCCTCCAACCACCAATCGTAGGGAGGTTGACTATCGTCTGGCAGATCGTTCTCGTCGTGCAGGTCGCCCGGGGGCTGGAGATGATGCCCCGGAGCATTGATGACCTCACCGAACAGGTCGCCCTCATCCCCATTCTGGGGCTGTCCCGATCCGCTATCCTCCCAACTCAGATGAATGAACAGGTTGCGCTCAAGCTTCAGAATGTCCTTTTCGGTCATGAACCTCGGCGTCAGCCGGGCGCGCTGGCTGGCAATGCGGTCGATATGCGCGATCCTCTCGAATGCGCGGCGGACAATTTCTTCGTTGATGAGCTGCGCATCGCGATGCCGCTGCCGAATGTCGCGCATCGCCGCCGTCCACTCGGCGAGGGACACTCCTTGGAAGCCCGATCTTACCGAGCTCGCACCGTGCCAATCGTTGTTGATGTAGATCGCTATGTGTCCGAGATCCTGTGGATCCATGCGGAAGCGCACGGATCGATCTTGGCCGTGCCGGAACAATTCCCCCAATAGGGGGTGGTCATAATGAAGGCTGCACACCCGGATACCATGCCGCTCGACCTTGCGGACGCCGGGTATGCCGAACACATAGCGGCGCTGGATGGTGTCAGGCGCCGGTAGTTTGCCCAATTCACTGCACAGTCGCTGCCACGCGTTTGCCGGTGTTTCACCGCCCAGACCAGTGTGGGGGCTGTTGTGATACCCGTCGACGACGTATCGCAAGAGGATTTCCGTCAACTCGTCATCGGTAAATACGGCAAGCGCCTCGGAGGGGTAATCACCACGTTCAACGACGTTGGAGAATGTCCGGCCCGACAACCATGGCATGAGTTGAACGCCGAAGGTTCTAAAAACACGCTCCACGGTCGCACGCATTTCCGCGAGCCCAGCAGGCGGCGTCTCGACCGTCGCGCCAAGATCGGTCACGGCGGTTCGAAACATGTCGGAAACGAAAGACGGCCCCTGATCCGACACCAATGTACCAATTCCACCGAACTGCTCCCATGGACACTCGCAACCGGCAGCGTCAGAAATGGCCGTCTTGTCGACGGTGATGAGTTCCAGAGACCGAACCGCATCCTCTGGCGTCGGCTTCTCGCAAAGCCGCATCGAGAGGATGCAGCGCGTGGCGACATCGATTGCGACATAGAGCCAGCGACGCCCTACCCGAAAACGCTCCCGCAACTCTGACGGAGCGCCGTCAAACACCCCACCTTCATCGAGGATCGTCATCAGATCGATGCGCCACTCGTCCATCTCGATCCGTTCCAGTGGAGCCAGTGACGAGACACCGGTCCGATAGGGCCGGAATTTCTTGCGGGCAGCCTCTGTGCCATGGCGCTGCGCATAGGTTTCAAAAGGATCGAGTTGCCGAATCCGCCGCCGGATCGTCGAGGCTGACGGGAGCTCAAGAGGAAGCCGACCCTCCCGGGCACGCTCTTCATTTGCCTTTCGAAAAGCCGCCGCCGTATTGGCAACGATGATTTCCATCGTGGGGCGGTTGCGCTCCTGGTAGCCTTTCACGCAATCCTGAAGCAGTGCTTCTCTGACCCGGTAGCTCTCAATCGACCTGATCTGGGATTTGGAGCGCGTCCGAGCCAATGCCAGCGGTGAGTGCCCGGCACGTTCGTAGCGACGCACCCACCGGAGCAAGGTTTTCGGATGCGGCGGCGCTTTCAGGGCTACTGGACTACCAGCTCTGGGCGTACTGCCTTTGCCCTGCCCGTTTCGTTCCCGCTCATCAACCGCGTTGCGAAGCGTGGAAAGGGCGGCTGATATCGAAAGTTCCGTGCGCTGAATCCTGCCAGCCAGCTCAGCTCGCAGGTATTCTTCACACCACGCAGTTTTCCAAAGAACCTTCTCGCGTTCTGCCAGAGCGATGCTCTCCAGATACAGCTTGTCAAAGGCAAGGCGACGCCTGACCTCGGCCTCCTCATAGAAGCCACGTTTCAGGCGTACATCCGGTTTCTGGAGTAGCGCGTGGAACTCAGCATGGCTGAAGCTTCGTACCACATCTGGGGAGCGGACCTCTCGCAGCGACACCCCCCTGGTTGATTGTTTTGCCAGGCGAAGTTCGGACTCACCAATCATGACCATGTCGGTTTCGAGCAAACGAAGGCGCCAACTCATGACATCACCTCTGCGCCGCGCCCGGCGCACACTTGGGAGCGCGGCGTGATTTCACCTTCATCCAGTCTGCGTAGGACACCCGCATAAATCCCGCGGAATGCGGCGGCGAACCCTCGCTCTCCGAGTTCCGTCGCAGAGACAATTGCCTCAATGGTCGTCGGGCCAGCAAGATTTTGGGCAACCTGTGCCACTATCCGATTTGCCTCGTCATCCGCATGGCGTCGAAAAAAGTGTAGTCGCTCGGCATTGAGCGCGTCGACGCGGCGAAAAGATCGGTCGGTCATCAAGACGACATCGTGCGCATAGCTCACATCGGTCGCGGCGCGCACATGCTGCAGGTACTCCCGAAATCCGATGCGCTGGCAAATTTCAAAGGGCTTGATGGCGAGCGCAACACGGCGTGTGTCACTGAATCGAACGAGATAATCATAGAAATGCAGACGAACGCGCCCTTGACCATCGCGAAACGTGATGCCCGGCGGCTGATCCCAGATATCATGGACGTCCCGGCGAGCGAGAAGCAGATACAGGATGTGGTGTTCGAGCTTGCTCTCATACTGAATCCGGCGTGGGTGACTGTCGGCTGGCAACTGCGCCACGACGATACCGCGGCTGCTCGCCTTCGAACGTACAGGTATTTTCCGCGTGGCTCTGCTGACCCGAGGCGGGCTGAAAGGTTTGTTATCAGGGTTCATTTATCCAATGCCTATAGCGTCCGGCCGCAACAGGCCGTTCGCCCAAGGGCGCTCCTTTGCTGATGGACACATGCGCGACCAGCCGTCCCAGGAGGGCCGTCAGCCTTGACACGCGGTGAAGGTTGGAGGACAAAGGAGCATCGACCGGCAAAATCGATATTCCCGACGGCCGCGAAAGTTCCAGCTTTCGTGGCTGTCCTCGTTTATGGGAATGGTCTATGTCATTTTTCATCCTCCTCTTCGTCGTAGCGGTCAGGCCAGAGGGCTTCGGGCGAAGTGCCCAGCTTACCAGCGATAGCCTCTTCGACACGTCGTGATTTGCAGCGACCAAGCGATGCGGTCACCACGGTCGTTGGGGTGATTGCCAATTCACGTGCGATTTTCGAGAACGATGACCCCGAAGCACGCAGTCGCCGTCGAATTTCTCTATGCTGCGTTTGATCAACAACCATACTCACGGGTATCGATTCCCCTTGCCCGACAACTATCGATATCTCAGGCGCACCCGTGCGTCAAATTTTAGCCTAATAAAACAGTTAGTTATGCGGCATTCGTTCCCAAACCTCGGAGATTTGAAAGTTATCACAGAATTGAATTTTGGGATGCCTAGGACCGGATGCACCGATGCGGGTTGAGGGAGATGGAATCTGGGTTGAATCCAAGTCTGCTGGCTATTGGTTATCGAAACCCAGGCTCCGGGCCCTATTCGATAGCAAGGAATGGCTCTCGGAAATGCGCCAGGTGCATGACCTCAGCCCGCGCCTCATGATTAAAGCACTCACGGCTGCCGGTTGCGATTTCGACGCGCGTGTTGCCGAGCAATATCAGGCAGGGGCTTTGGTATCGGAACTAATGCGCAAGCACGGCTTGTCGCACGGACGCGTTCAAAAGGCGCTTAAGGGCCACGGAATAAAAATCTCTCCTGGTAACCATCTGCGCAGCGCGACCGATGAGGATTTCGTGAAAGCATTCGAAGCAGGCAAGAAGGACACCCGAATTGCCAAGGAAATGGATATTGATCGCGGTACGGTGAGGAGGCGTCGTGTGCGGTTGACGACGAAGCGATGACGTAGGCTCCAGACTCATTGATCGTCAAAGCCAGAAGATGACGGTTGCGGCGAGGGCTATGGCGGAGAGGAAGGTCTTTGCGCATCTGTCATAGCGG
>NZ_SOEB01000043.1 GCF_004365965.1 Rhodovulum visakhapatnamense | reverse complement strand
TTCGATGCCTTCATGCGTTTCCGCTCCTCTCCCAGCCAGGAAAGATTAGCCGAAAACTCCAGCTTCAAACGGTCCAGTTTTCAGGGAACAGAGCAGTTGCTGTCACTGGCCGTCACTGGCCGTCCCGCACGATCTGCGCGATAGGCTTTGGCCGGTTATGTGGCCGCTTCAGCGGCGGAGCGCTGTGCGCTCCAAGCCATCACTTCACGATTTATTGACAAGCTGCTCTAAGCGTTTGGAAATAGCGCCCTGAACCGATGTCGCGATCTCTTCCGGAAAGTCGTGCGGCAGGTCAGCGACCGTTGCGGCGATGTTCCCGCCGCGCCGACACGTTCCGCCACACGGCGGCGGATTGTCGGATTATCGGGCAGCAAGTTGTCGAAGACGGGGATTGCTTCACCGCCGAGAAAGCGGTCTTCCCGCAGCGGCAGGGAGAGCGAGATCGGCATCCGATGTTCCCACTCCAGCCAGGAACGGTCGTAGGCAAAGCTGATTGCGCCGGATTTCTCGCGCAGGAGCTGCCCGACAAGCCGCGTGTTCAAGAAGACGTTCAACGGTGCAAAGCTGCGGCGGCGCCCCATCTAGAAGATGTCCTCCAGGCCGCTTTGCGACCCCTTGCTTCTTGGTTGCACCTGGATTTCAAGGTCGAGCGCAGCGAACAGGTCGAAGAGCGTTTCCAGCTTGGTACTGGCGACGCCATTCTCGATCTTGGAGATGGTCTCCTGCCAGACCCCGCTTCTGGCTGCGAGCTCCTTCTGTGTGAAGCCCTTGGCCTTCCGTGCTTCACGGATGGCGTGGCCGATATCTTTGGGGGTGCGTGCTAGCTGCGTCATGTCTTGTCTCTTTCTATCAGTATGACGCAAAAATCATATTTTGTCAATATGGCGCGAAAGTCATAAGGCATAGACATGATGTTTGCATCATATATCGCCATTATGGCCTCCGCATCATAAACCAGCGAGGGAATGCCCCGTCAGAGAGACGGGGCGGGGACTGCGCGGCGGTCATTGCGTACGCGGGTGATGTTTTCGAGGGACGCCAGGATGTTGCGGCGCTCGGGCGTGCCGGTGGCCGTGGCCATCAGCAGGCGTTCAAGCGCGGCGAAAAGCTCATCCAGTTGGTCGTCGGTAAGCTGCTCCAGCTCGTATATGGTGAAAAATGCGATCATCGTGATCCTCCTGTTCTTGTCGTTGTCGAGCCCGAACCATTCGGGGCTTCGTTGAACAGGACGACCGGCATCATCGGGTTGATGGGGACACCTTCGGGCGTCACATATGTGAAGCAGGCCTGCCCTTGTCCCGGCCTCTCAGGCCGCATGTGCCAGACCTGAAAGTCTCAGAAGCCCCCTGAATGCGTGATCGGCATCAGCCAGAAGAAAAGGACAGTGAGAGCAGGGTCAGCGGTTTCCGCCATGCGTTGCGGGAGCCAGAGCTTGCCATCGCCCTTGGATGGGCTTTGCCCCTACATCGCCTGAATTCCTGACCGAACGCGGTCGCCCGTCAATATCCTGCCCGCACCACCCCGTCTTCGCTGTGCTCCGACGCGCCGTGTTGGACATGACAGCCGCCCTTATCCGTCCGGTCTTGCGGAATGGCATGAACGAGCCAACCCCAAACCAAAGGACAAGCAAAATGGCTGATACCCTCAACAAACAACAGAAAACCTTGCCCATAGCGCCCGACTTCCTCGCCTGGCACGTCACGCAAAAGGGCGACAAATCCTGCTGGAACATGCGCGACCAGCGGATAAACCGGTTGTAGAGCGTCTTCGGTGGCCCATACACAGCGGGCGCGTCCTTCCACTGTAACCCGTTCTTCTTGATGTCGATTATCCCGCTCAACACCCGTCGGTCAGTGACCCGGGGCGTCCCGCGGGAGTTCGGGAGTTTGGAGGATCAGAGAACAGCCCGGGGGACTGTTTTCCCGGCAAACGGACGCAGCCGCGCCATCTGCGCTTCCGTCAGCCAGAAAAGCTCGCTCATGATCCCTCCCCAAATCGGGAGTTTGAATTACGCGGCGAGCCCGCGCTCAAGCAGATTTATGGGTCCTGCTCCAGCGCCCATCAGCCGGAAATTCTTGCCCATCGCTCAGTCTCCATGCGGCCCCCAAATCACGCCCCGGCCGTAAATAAATGGGCTCTGACGCGAATTGAGAAGTCATCGGAACGGTCCCTGCTCAAATCGTCGAAACGTGAAATTCTTCCTTCTAGAATCGCCTAAGTTGTGTGATGTTTCTTTACTGCCAAGGCAGAGTGCATGTGAAAGGTGCAAGAGGGGACAGGGTCCCTTCGGTTTTGTCCAACCAATCCATAAAATGGGGACAATTGCCATGAAGATCTCGAAGGGATTTATTGCTGCCGCCTTTGCCGTTGCAACAGGTTTCGCGGGGACCACTGCGATGGCCGACTCGTGCTTCTGGATGTCAACGGATTCCGGCAATCCCTGGGTTCCCGCTCCACAAGGCGATGTCGACAAGGACAAGTGCTTCGCGTTGGATAGCTGCGATGGCGGAAAAGGGGAATCCGGCGGCGGATGCTACAAGTGGGCGGCCAGCGCCGATGCCCCGCGCGAGCCCTGGTATTCCTGCTTCTGGCTCAACAACCAGACCAATGAATGGGTTCCCGCCCCGCAGGGCATGGTCAGCGAGGGCCAATGCCAGGCGCTCGACAGCTGCCAGACCGGTGGCGGAGGCCAGTCGGGCGGCGGATGCTACAAGTGGACCGTCAGCGCAACCGACCCACAGAATCAGTGGGATTGAGGATTTCTCGGATGGGGGCCGCCCCCGTCCGAGCTTTCAGATCTCTTGAATGCGAAGCGGGTCGTTGCCGCAACTCCTGTCGGTGCGCCGACCGGGACGCCAAAAGCGGAAGGGTCATATCGGAGTCAAGTCTTGCGCATGATCGGCGTCGCTGCCGACGTTCTGTCGTTTGGGTCGCTCGCCTCTGCTGACCGGGTGACCCTGCCTGCGCCATCCCGGATGATCACATAGCCCCCGTCGGTCTGCCCTGTGCATGGCAAGATCGCGTCTGCGCGAGGTCCGGGATGGAGGGCAGAGGTGCCGATCTCTCTTCACAAGCAGGCGACAACGACACCGAGGATCCAGGCGGGCACGGACCCGGCCCGGATGGTGGCCGAGCGCGACGGGATCTCTGAACAGACGGTCGGGACGTGGCGGGGGCGCGATGGCGTTCACGACCGGAGCCACACGCCGCACAGGCTTCAGACGACGCTGACCCCCCGGCGCAGGAGGCGGTGGCGTGCGCTGCGCAAGACGCTCCTCCTGCCGCTCGACGAGCTGCTCGCCGTGGTGCGCGAGGTCCTCAATCCGCATGTCTCGCGCTCGGCGCACCGTATCCGGCGGATCGCCGGGTCCCTCGTCCCCGCCGGACGTCGCTCTCGCCTTCAGCTGAAAGCTCTTCATGGAAGCCCGGGTATTCACCAGGGTGTCATCGACCGAGAAATGCTCGTCCGAGAGCCGTGGCGCCACCTCGTGATGCGCCAGGATGGCGGCCACGATCCGACGGGACATCTCCGTCGTCAACAACCGGTCGCGGTTCTTGCTGAACACCGTGGGGACCCAGATCGCATCATCGATCCCGAGGCCCACGAACCAGCGGAAGAGCAGGTTGGAATCCGTCTGCTCCATGAGCTGCGGCCCGGACCGGATCGAGTAGAGGGCCTGCAGCAGGCTGGCTGGGATCGACCCCTCCGGCGCGATGGAGGGGTGGCCCTTACCCGAGTGGAGCCGGTCGAACTCGGCGTCCAGCGCGCGCAGCGCATCGTTGACGACGGCCCCGATCCTTCGAAGCGGATGTCGCGCCGGAACTCGATGTTCGAGATCGGCGTAGCTGAACGGCGAGCCCGTCACCTGGTCCGATCCCCGACGAACGTCTCGCCGGTGGAGTGCTGGACATACGGGGGCTCGACCAAGCGGGCGACGACCGCCTCGTCCGAAAGCCCATCAGCCCGGCGACCAGTCGCGGATCAGTTTCTGGCCGTTCCTGCGTCGAGGGGAAAACCCCGCCCCACTCGCGGTCGACCCAGCCCCGGTCAATGAGCTGGGCCAGTTTCACCGACGCGTGGCGCCTGTCGATCATGGCGACAAGCCTGGGCCGGAAAGGATCATCCTGTTCGGGGACGTGGACCCGGCTTCATCGGGCAATCCGGACTTGCAGGGTTTGCGCATGACGCACACGAAAACCTGCAGATCCACGCCACCAAAACCGCCAGTTCCCCACCTGAAATAAAAGCGTTCTGACCTGGTCAGAGTGACTATATCCGTGCCCGCTCCCGCTGGGGACGGATCGCCTGGGGCAGAAATCGGACGAGGGCAGGGAACTTCGGGGCAAGGGCAGCGTTCTGTGGCTGAAGGGCGGCCGTCGGGGTGCCTTTCATGGAGGCGGGCGTTTCGCTTGCGTCAGATGCGCAGGACTTTGCTCAGCGAGGGGCAGGGACCGGCCAGTATCTGCCGGATCGGTGCAACCGGCGGCGCTCCGGCTCACATCCCCGTGCGTTGCTCTTTTCAGGGGCGGGCATGAGGATTTTGTTATGAGGTGCGGGATGGCTCCCGGTTCCGCACCTGAATCGTACACACCGCCCCTCCTCCCTGGAGGCGGAGAACAAACGAGAGGCAAGGAGAAGACAATGACATCCTATTTTGCACCCGCCGCGATCGCATTGGGTCTTTCCACGGCGATGGCCGCCCCGGCGATGGCGGGCAGCTATGCCCCGGCTCCGGCCGAACCCGTGATCGTGCCCGCCGTGCCGGCTGCTGCGCCCGATGGCGACTGGGGCGGCGCCTATGTCGGTCTGAGCTACGGCTATATCGACGTCGATACCGATAGCGGGGCTCCGGATGACAGCAGCGATGCCCTTGGCATCATGGCGGGCTATCGCTGGGACTTCGGCAAGACCGTTGCCGGCGTCGAGGTCGAGTATGGCGAACCCGATCTGAACTTCGGGTCGGAAGAGGTCGACTCGGTGTGGCGGATCAAGGGTCAGTACGGCTACGATTTCGGCCGCACGCTGGCCTACGCGACCGCCGGTATCGCGCCCACCGACACCTCGCTTGGCAGCGAAACCGGCTATCTGGTCGGTCTCGGCGTCGATTACCAGATGACCCCGAACTGGGTGCTGGGCGCCGAAGTGCTGTATCACGACTTCGACGAATTCGGCAGCTCGGGCGTCGGCGCCGACGCGACCACCGCGGCGGTTCGCGTGTCCTACCGGTTCTGACCGGTCACCGGGTCAGATCGGCCAGCACCCGCGGGATCGTCAGAACGTCCTCGCGGGTGCAGTCGAACGGCCCGACCTGAACCCGGATCACCAACCGCCCCTCGTGGCGGGTCTGGGTCAGATAGATACGGCCGTCATCGTTGACCCGCCTCAGCAGGTCGGCGGTGGCGGCCTCGTCGTTCAGGGCAAAGGTGAACAGCGACAGGCGCGGTTCGGTCACGATCTCGACCCCCGGCAGCGCCGCAATGGTGTCGCGCGCCTCTGCCGCCCAGGAGACATGGTTCCTGATGCGAGTGCGCAGGCCTTCGAGCCCGTAGGCGCGCAGCGTGAACCACAGCTTCAGCGCCCGGAAGCGGCGCCCCAGTGGCACCGTCCATTCGTTGAAATCCGTCACCTCCGCCTGACCGGGCGTCTGCAGATAGTCGGGGCGCAGGCCCAGGGTGCGGACCTGCGGCGCCGGGTCGGCCAGAAACTGCACCGAACAGTCGAACTGGACGCCCAGCCACTTGTGCGGGTTGAAGACGAGCGAGTCGACCGTCTCGATCCCGTCCCAGAGGTCCCGGAATTCGGGGCAGATCATCGCCGAGCCAGCCCAGGCGGCATCGACATGGATATAAAGCCCGTGCGTCCGGGCCACGGCCGCGCAGGCGGCGATGGGGTCGGTCGCGCCGATGCCGGTGGCGCCGACGCACAGAACGACCCCCGCCGGGACCCGCCCGGCCATGAGATCGGCCCGGATCGCGGCATCGAGCGCGGTCGGGTCCATGGCGAAATCGGCGTCGGTCGCGACCTTGACGAGATTCTCCTGCCCGATCCCGGCGATCCGAACCGCCTTGTCGACCGAGCTATGGGTCTGGGCGCTGGCATAGATCCGCAGCCTTGGCTGCCCTGCCAGACCCCCGGTGTTGCCCGCCCAGCCCAGCGCGCGTTCGCGCATCGTCAGCACCGCCGAAAGCGTTGCGGTAGTGGCGCTGTCA
Organism: Rhodovulum visakhapatnamense; assembly: GCF_004365965.1. Taxonomy (GTDB): domain Bacteria; phylum Pseudomonadota; class Alphaproteobacteria; order Rhodobacterales; family Rhodobacteraceae; genus Rhodovulum; species Rhodovulum visakhapatnamense. The sequence continues at coordinate 5,524 of NZ_SOEB01000043.1, read as the reverse complement.
TGGATCGTGCCGGTGAAGCGGTCGGAAAGTCCCAATGCCTGACGCAGCCAGCCGACCATCACCTGCTCGATCTCGGTCGCTGCGGGCGAGGTCTGCCACAGCATGCATTGCGCGGCCATGGCACTGGCCAGCTGCTCGGCCAGCATCGAGGCGGGCGAGGCGTTCGACGGGAAATAGGCGAAGAAGCGGGGATGCTGCCAATGGGTCATGGCATCCGGCACCAGCGCCTCGAAATCGGCGAATATCGTCTCGACCGGTTCCGGGGCCTCGGGCGGCGCGGCGGGCAGGTTCGCGGCCGTTTCGCCGGGGGCGGTCTGGCCCCGGACCGGCCGGTCGCGGAGCCCCGAGTGGTAGGCCTGCGCCCAGTCGGCGGCGCGTTTCGACCAATAGGCGAGATCGTCGTGATTCATGGCCTGTCCCCTCCGTTCGGGTCCGGGATAGGCCCGGGACGGCGGGGCGGGCAAGGAGGCGGGGTGCCTCAGCGGGGGGAGCAGGGGGGGGCGGGGTCAGTCGAGCGTCGCCTGCACCCGGCGCGGCAGGCTCGCACGCACGGTGTCGTAGCTTTCACGCAGGCGGTGGGCCATCTCTTCGGGGTCGTGGCGGGCGGTTTCGAGCGCGATCCAGCCGCCGCGCGGCAGATAGGGCGCCTTGCCCGCCCGGCCGACCGAGATCAGCATTTCGGCAAAGCCCGGATCGGCACATTTCAGCGAGACCCGGCCCGAGCCCGGCGCCATCAGCGCAAAGATCTTGTCGCCGACCTTCCAGACGTCGGTTCCCGGGCCGAAGGGCTGGCTGCGCGCGGCTCCGGGCAGGCCGTCGCAAAAGGCCAGGATCTGGTCTTCGGTCATCGGGGCGGGCGTCTGGTCGGGTGTCGGGTCGGGTGTCGGGTTGGACATGGGGCGGGGTTCCGGGCGTCGGGACAGGGATCGCAGGCTTGGCAGGACCGTGCCGCGCTGATAAGACACCCGCATGACGACCGTCCGCAACCCCATTTGCTGCATTATCCGCTGACATCCCTCGGGCGGGCCGGGCGTCGTATTTCCCTCAGACAGGATATGTGCCAGAACCCGCCGCGGGACGCGCGCGAAGGATCTGGACCGCATGACCGACATTCAGCTTTACAACACCCGGACCCGCCAGAAGCAGAGGCTCGAGCCGCTCGACCCCGCCAATGTGCGGATGTATGTCTGCGGCCCCACGGTCTATGACCGCGCGCATCTGGGCAATGCCCGGCCCGTGGTCGTGTTTGACGTGCTTTACCGGCTGCTGCGGCATGTCTACGGGGCCGATCACGTCACCTATGTGCGGAACTTCACCGATGTCGACGACAAGATCAACGCCGCGGCGCTGGCGCGCAAGCAGGCGGGCGATCCGCGCCCGCTGGAAGAGCTGATCCGCGAGCGCACCGAAGAGACCATCGGCTGGTATCATGCCGACATGGACGCGCTTGGGGCGCTGAGGCCCGGTCAGGAGCCCCGTGCGACCGAATTCATCGGCGCGATGATCGCGATGATCGAGGACCTGATCGCGAAGGGCCACGCCTATGCGGCCGAGGGCCATGTGCTGTTCCGGGTGCGGTCCTACAAGGACTATGGCGCGCTGTCGGGCCGGTCGGTCGACGACATGATCGCGGGCGCCCGGGTCGAGGTTGCGCCCTTCAAGGAAGACCCGATGGATTTCGTCCTGTGGAAGCCCTCGGACGACGATCTGCCCGGCTGGGACAGCCCCTGGGGCCGCGGGCGGCCGGGCTGGCATATAGAATGCTCGGCCATGTCCTTTGAACTGCTCGGGCCGAGCTTCGACATTCATGGCGGCGGGATCGATCTGCAATTTCCCCACCACGAGAACGAGATCGCGCAAAGCTGCTGCGCCCATCCCGAGGGCGGTTTCGCGACGATCTGGCTGCATAACGAGATGCTGCAGGTCGAGGGCAAGAAGATGTCCAAGTCGCTGGGGAACTTCTTCACTGTGCGGGATCTGCTGGAGCAGGGCGTGCCGGGCGAGGTGATCCGCTTCGTGTTCCTGTCGACGCATTACCGCAAGCCGATGGACTGGACGGCCGAGAAGGCGCGCGAGGCGGAGGCGACGCTGCGCAAGTGGAGGGGGCTCGTCGCGGGCATCGAACCCGCGCCAAGCCCCGCGCCCGAGGTGACCGAGGCGCTTTGTGACGATCTGAACACGGCGGGCGCGATTGCCGCGCTGCACCGGCTGGCAGGAGCGGGCGATCTTGCCGGGCTGAAGGCTTCGGCCGGGCTTCTGGGTCTTCTGGGCGAGGATCTGGGGGCATGGGCCGACGCGCCGGTGGCCGATCTGGGCGGCTGGGCCGAGCGGCTTGCCGCGGCCCGGGCTGCGGCGATGGACAGCAAGGATTTCGCCGAGGTGGACCGGTTGAAGGCGTTGCTGATCGGGGCGGGCGTCGAGGTGCGGATGAGCAAGGCAGGTGTCGAACTGGTGCCGGGGGCGGGCTTTGATCCGGCCAGGCTGGAGGCGCTGGAATGAGCGTGCAACGGCTTGGCGGTTCCGCCCGGCGGCACGCCGGGCAGCGCCCGACCCTCCCCCCGGGAGGGCACCTTGGTGACGTTCTGCGCCGAAGGGGCGGCAGAGGCGGCTGCGATGTCTTGTGCTGCGCGGCCGTTGCGGGCGCCCTCCCGGGCTCGGGCGCTGCCCTTCTTTTCCGTGCGGGAGCGGACGCATGAAAGACCGCCTTTATCTTTACGACACCACGCTCCGCGACGGGCAGCAGACGCAGGGCGTCCAGTTCTCGACCGACGAGAAGATCCGCATCGCCCATGTGCTGGACGAGCTGGGGGTCGACTATATCGAGGGCGGCTGGCCCGGCGCGAACCCGACCGACAGCGCCTTCTTCGAGGCGCGGCCCGAAACCCGCGCCACCTTCACCGCCTTCGGCATGACCAAGCGGGCCGGGCGGTCGGCCGAAAACGACGAGGTGCTGGCGGGCGTTCTGAACGCGGGCACCGGGGCGGTCTGTCTGGTTGGCAAGACCCATGATTTCCACGTCACCACAGCGCTGGGGATCGGGCTGGACGAGAATACCGAGAATATCGCGAAATCCGTCGCCCATCTGGTCGCGCAGGGCCGCGAGGCGCTGTTCGATGCCGAACATTTCTTCGACGGCTTCAAGGCCAATCCCGGGTATGCGCTGGACTGCTGCCGGGCTGCGCTGGAGGCGGGGGCGCGCTGGATCGTTCTGTGCGACACCAATGGCGGCACCCTGCCGCCCGAGATCGGCCGGATCACCGCCGAGGTGATCGCGGCGGGCATTCCGGGCGACCGGCTGGGCATCCACACCCATGACGACACCGGCAATGCGGTCGCGGGCAGTCTGGCCGCCATCGACGCGGGCGCGCGGCAGGTGCAGGGCACGCTGAACGGGCTGGGCGAGCGCTGCGGCAACGCGAACCTGACGACGCTGATCCCGACGCTGCTGCTGAAAGAGCCCTATGCCAGCCGTTTCGAGACCGGGATCACGCCGGAGGCGCTGGCGGGGATCACCCGGGCCTCGCGGCTGCTGGACGAGATCCTGAACCGGGTGCCGCAGAAAAGCGCACCCTATGTCGGGTCTTCGGCTTTCGCGCACAAGGCGGGGCTGCATGCCAGCGCAATCCTGAAGGACCCCACGACCTACGAGCATGTCGAGCCCCAAGCGACCGGCAATATCCGCATCATCCCGATGTCGAACCAGGCCGGGCAGTCGAACCTGCGCCGCCGTTTGGCCGAGGCCGGACTTGAGGTCGCAAAGGACGACCCCCGGCTGGCCGAAATCCTCGACGAGGTGAAGGTGCGCGAGGGGCAGGGCTATTCCTACGACACCGCGCAGGCGAGCTTCGAGCTGATCGCGCGCCGCGTGCTGGACCGGCTGCCCGCCTTCTTCCGGATCAAGCGTTACCGGGTGACGGTCGAACGGCGGCGGCTCGATCCCGCCCGGGTGGTGACCCTGTCCGAGGCGGTGGTGGTGCTGGATGTCGATGGCGAGAGGAAGCTGTCGGTGTCGGAAAGCCTCGATGCCGAGGGCAACGATCGCGGCCCGGTCAACGCGCTCTGGCGGGCGCTGGCCAAGGATCTGGGGCCCTATCAGGCGTTCATCGACGATATGCGGCTCGTCGATTTCAAGGTGCGCATCACCAATGGCGGCACCGAGGCCGTGACCCGGGTCATCATCGACAGCGAGGATGGGGCGGGGCGGCGCTGGGCGACGGTCGGCGTGTCTCCGAACATCGTCGATGCCTCGTTCGAGGCGCTGCTGGACGCGGTGGTCTGGAAACTGGTGCGTGACGGCGCGCCCGACTTCGACGCGCGCCGCCCATGACGCTGGAGGCCTGTGCCGAGATCGTCCGCAAGGGCGATCCCGACCGCTTTCTGGCGGTCATGGCAGCGCCGGTCGCGGCGCGGACGCGGCTCTTGCCGCTTTATGCCTTCAATGTCGAGGTCGCGCGCGCGCCCTGGGTCACCGAAGAGCCGCTGATCGCCGAGATGCGGCTGCAATGGTGGCTGGACGCGCTGGAGGAAATCGCGGGCGGCGGTCCGGTCCGCCGTCACGAGGTGGCGACGCCCCTCTCCGAGGTGCTGGCCCGCGAGGCTGCCCGCGATCTGCTGCCGCTGGTCGAGGCGCGGCGCTGGGACGCCTATCGCGAGCCCTTCGCCGATGGCGCAGCCCTCGAGGCGCATCTGGCGGCGACCTCTGGTCGGCTGATGGGGGCGGCTGCCCGGGTGCTGGGCGCCGAAGACGGGCAGGCGGCGCTGGCCGATCTGGGTCTGGCCATGGGGCTTGCGGGCTGGTTTCTGGCGGTGCCCGCGCTTCTGGCGCGGGGACGTCAGCCCTTGCCGGACGACCGGCCGGAGGCCATTGCCGATCTGGCCCGGTCGGGGCTTGCGCGGCTTGCTGCTGCGCACGCGGCGGGCCTTCCGGCCCGTGCGATCCCGGCGGCGCGGACGGCCTGGCGCACGGGCGCGATCCTGAAGCGGGCCGCTGCCCGGCCCGATCGCGTCCGGGGGGGCGGGCTGGAAGGGGCGGAAGTCGCGCGCCGGGCGGGGCTTTTGCGGCGGGCGCTGACCGGCGGCTGGTAGCGCGGCGGGCTTGCCCAAGACGCATCATTCGAAAATGGGGGGAAGTGCAGGTTTCTGCCTGATCCCGCCATTATGGCGCAGCATCAATACGGTGCGTTTTGCTGCGGCCCCCCGAACTTCCGCGAACATGCGGGGAGCGAACCGGTATCTTATAAAGCGTTTAGTGGCCTTGCCTCCGAAGAAAACGCCGCTGCGGCCGGCCCCCGCAACGACGCTGAAAATGCATGTGAAGCCTCCCGACTTCCCAGCCATTCTAGGCTCCAGACCCATTGATTTCGGGCGGGTCGCGTAATTCAGGCCTCCCAAGGAGACCTGACCGATGAGCAACCTCTACTGGCTGACGGCCGTAAACGGTGTCGCCACCCCACATTGCCGACGGGATCAGCCATTGCGAGTTGATACGCATCCAAAGAAAAGGAGTGCGTTTCGCAATGTTCGC
>NZ_SOEB01000042.1 GCF_004365965.1 Rhodovulum visakhapatnamense | reverse complement strand
GACATAAGGTCTCGTGCCAAGCTGGTCTCCATCGCAGATGCCAGTTTGAATCATGCTCAAAGCCTGATGTGAATCCCTTTTGTCAACACGACCTAGGCCGACGCGGCCGGAAACTCCTCGGACAGATCAAGCGGCGCAGCACCGAACCCGCCGATGTCGAGGTCGTTTTGCAGGGCGTTCTCCAGATCGCTGTCGAGCCCGCCCGGATCGAAGGGGAAATCCCCGGTCCCAAGATCGAGCCCCCCCGCCGGGAATCCCTCGGCCGCGAAGTCGAGCCCGCCCTCTTCGGCCGCCTCGCCGAAGGGGAAGCCGCCCTCGTCCAGCGGCAGGTCGGCCCCGATCTGCAGCGGATCGCCCCCGGGCAGACCCGTGCCCAAACCGCCCTCGTCCAGCATGCCGCCGCCAAAGCCGGGTTCGTCCGCCGCGCCGGCCTCGCTGTCGAGCTTGATCGCGCGGTCGCCATGGGCCTGGCCAAGGCGCCCGCCCGCGATCACCACGCCGCCCGGCCCTTCGAGCTGGACCGCGCCCAGTGCCGCAGAGGGCAGCGGCAGCAGATCGCCGGGTTTCAGCCGCGCGATTCCGGCCGCCGACATCCGGGTCCGCCAGAGCACCGCGTTCAGCGACAGCTCGGCCCCCAGCACCCCGGCGCGCAGCGCCTCGGGCCAGGGCCGCGCAACCTTGTCCGCGGGTTTCGGCCGCGCCACAGGCGCCGCCTCGGGCAAGGCGATGATCAGGCCGCCGCTGCGCCCGCGCCCGGCCACAAGCTTCAGCCGATAGAGCCGGTAACGTCCCGCCGCCATCAGCAAGGGAACATGGCGCGGATCGTCGATCCGTGCGCCCTGGGCAAAGCCGCTGGCCCAGTCGGCGCCGCTGGCCTCTTTCATGGCGCGCGCGAAGCGGGTCAGAATCGGATCGGTCAGATCGGCCAGAACCGCCGCGTCGGTCGCGGTCAGGGTCCGCGCGGGCGGCGCGGTTTCCGACAGGAAACCCACCAGCCGCCATTCCAGCAGCGCCATCGCCAAATCCGCAGAATAGACCACGAGGCCAAGCCGTCCGTCGGGGCCGCGCAGCAGGATCGGCAACGACTCGTCGGTCACCTCGGCCTCGATCTCCGGCAGACCGGTCCGTTCGGCCTTGCACTCCTCGACCAGGGCAGTCAGCCCAAAAGCCTCGCGCGTGGCGCGTGCCGTTTCAAGCCGCATCGCCGCGACCCCGTCGCTGCCGCCGCCCCGCGCCCCGCCCAGCGACACCCGGTCTTCACCGAGGATTCGCCGCAGGATTGCCTGATGTCCGTTCTCTGCCATGTCGCGCCCGTTCTCGATCGCCGTTCCCGAAGGGTTCTTCCCGGTGATAGACCGCTCAAGGTTTAGAAAGGGTTGCCTCTAAAATGCGACCGATTTCAGGCCGCCTCGGCACAGCGGCTCGGAAGCGTCACGCGGAAGGCCGCCCCGCCCCGCCCCGGCAGATAGACGATGGACCCGCCAAGCCGGACCATGATCTCGCGGCAGATCGCAAGCCCCAGCCCCGCGCCGCCCGCCTTGCGCGGATCGGACAGGCGCGAGAATTTCTCGAAGATGATCGACTGGCTGCGGTCGGGGATGCCGCTGCCATTGTCGATGAAATCGACGGCCACGCGGCCCTCGGCCTCGGTCACCGAAATGGTCAGGACCGGATCGGCGGCATCGCAGTATTTCTGCGCATTCGACACGAGGTTGATGAAGACCTGGCTCAGCCGGTCGCCATCGGTGATCAGGTCCACCCGCTCGGCCGCCGGATCGCGGCGGATCGCCATCGGCGCCCGGCCCGACCTCCCCCCGGCCGCAGCCACAGACCGGTCCAGCAGATCCGAAAGGCTGACCGGCTGCGGATGCAGCGACACCTGGCCGTTTTCCAGCACCGAAAGATCCAGCAGGTCATCGAGCAACCGGGTCAGCCGCATGCTTTCCTGATGGATGATCCGCGAATAATCGGCCAGCCGCTCGGGCGGCAGCGCATCGTCTTCCATCAGGATCTCGGAAAAGGCCCGGATCGAGGTCATCGGCGTGCGCAGCTCGTGGCTGATCTGGCTGAGAAAGGCGTCCTTCTGCACCGACAGCTCGGTCAGCTTTTCGTTGACCTCGCGCAGCTGCCGGGCGGTGCGGGCCAGTTCCTCGGACTTGGCCTCGAGCTGGCTGGAATATTCCATCATCTGCGCGGTTTCGTCGGCGACCTTCATCAGATCCTCGACCGAGACCGACGACCGCCCGACGATCTGGCCGACCATGGCATGGGCCGTGGCCGCGCCCACCGACCCGGCCAGCTTGCGTTCCAGCGTGCGCAGGAATTCGGGGGTCGTATCGGGCAGATAGCCCTGCTTGCCCTGATCGGCCGCGGCGCGCTGGAACAGCCGCTGGGCATCGTCGGCACCGAGGATGCGCTGCGCCATCAACAGCAGGTCCTCGGCCTCGGCCCGGCCCTGGCTCCAGCCCTGCCCGGCGGGCGAATGGTCGAACACGTTGACGAACTGGGCCGCCTGCAGCCGCTCCATGGGACCGGGGAAATCCAGCAGCGACACCAGCGTGAAGGCCAGCGCATTGGCCCCCATCGAGAACACCACCGCATGGACAAGCGGATCGAGCCCGTCGAGCCCGAAAAGCCCCTGCGGCCGCAGCCAGCCGATGCCCCAGGGGCCGTCGGCCAGCAGCCCCGCGCTCATCACCGCGCCCTCGCCGAAGCTGGGCAGGAACAACGTGTAGGCCCAGAGCGCGAACCCGAGGGTCAGCCCGGCCAGGGCGCCTGCCCGGGTTGCGCCGCGCCACAGGATGCCGCCCAGAAGCGCAGGCAGGAACTGGGCCACGCCCGCAAACGAGATCAGCCCGATCTCGGCCAGCGCCTCGCTGCCGCCGGTCAGCCGGTAGTAGAGATAGCCCAGCAGCAGCACCCCCCCGATCGAGAGCCGCCGCGCGCGCAGCACCAGCGTGCGGACATCGCCCGACATGGTGGCGCCCGCCCGCGTCCAGTGCAGGAAAAGCGGCATGACGATATGGTTCGAGACCATGGTCGACAGCGCGATGGCGGCCACGATCACCATCGAGGTGGCCGACGAGAACCCGCCCAGAAAGGCCAGCGTCGCCAACCCGTCCCGGCCCTGCGCCAGCGGCAGGGTCAGAACGAAGAGATCGGGATTGGCGCCGGGCGGCATCTCGGCCAGCCCGATCGCGGCGATGGGCACCACGAACAGGCTCATCAGGAAGACATAGCCCGGAAAGGCCCAGGCGGCGGTCGCCAGATGGCGTTCGTCCTCGTTCTCGACCACCAGCACCTGGAACATCCGGGGCAGCGTCAGGATCGCGGCGCCCGCCAGGAAGGTCAGCCCGATCCAGCGGCCCGGCGCCACCGGCATGCCCGCCAGCGGCGAGGCCTCGATCCGATCGAGCGTCGCCTGCACGCCGCCGCCGATGCCCCAGACCACGAAGATGCCGACCGCCAGCAGCGCGATCAGCTTGACCACCGCCTCGACCGCGATGGCGGTGACGACGCCGTGATGGCGTTCGTTGGCATCGAGATTGCGGGTGCCGAAGAAGACGGTGAAGACCGCGAGCCCCACGGCGACACTGAAGGCCGCGGCATTCAGGTCGACCACCTGCCACGGCCCCGGCGCACCGGCGGCGGCAAAGACCGCGAAGGACAGAGTGACCGATTGCAGCTGCAGCGCGATATAGGGCGTCGTTCCCACCACCGCGATCAGCGTGACGATCACTCCCAGCATGTTCGACTTGCCATAGCGCGACGAGATCAGATCGGCGATCGAGGTGATCCGCTGGGTCTTCCCGATCCGCACGAGCTTTCGAAGCGTCCACCACCAGCCGATCAGCACCAGCGTCGGCCCCAGATAGATGGTGACGAATTCCAGCCCCGAGCGCGCCGCGTAGCCGACCGCACCATAGAAGGTCCAGGCGGTGCAGTAGACCGACAGCGACAACGTGTAGACCAAAGGCGAGCGCAGCCAGGCATTGCTGCCGCGCCTGCCGCCGCGCTCGGCCAGGAAGGCGACGCCGAAAAGGATCGCCACGTAAAAAAGACAGATCGCGACGAGCATGTCGAAGGCGATCATCGGGCGCCCTCCGACGGGTCGGCTGTGGGCTCGGAGACTGGGGGCTCGGAGACTGGGGGCTCGGAGACGGGGGGCTCGGAGGCGGGGGGCTCGGAGGCGGGGGGCTCGGAGGCGGGGGGCTCGGAGGCGGGGGGCTCGAAGGCCAGCTCTGCGCCCTCGGGCGGGGCCGCGCGCGCGAGCCGGGCGGACACGAAGGCCGAGGCAAGGATCAGCCCGAACCAGGCGCTGAACAGATAGATCAGCATGCCCGCCCCAAGCCCGTCGCGGGCATCGAGCGCGGGGACCAGAAACAGCGCCGCCCCCAGCACCGGCAACAGCCGCGCCATGTCCGCGAGCCGCCGCCGCCGATACCCCTCGCGGGCCAGGAACAGCGGCGCGCGGGCCATCTCAGGCGCCCGTCAGTTCCCGCACCGAGGCCAGAACCTCGGTATTCGAGAACGGCTTGGCCATGAAGCGGCTCGCCCCCATCCGTTCGGCCAGATCGCGGTCCTTGACCTGCCCCTTGGCCGTCAGCATCAGCACCGGCAATGCGCCAAGCCCCGCATCGGCGCGGATGTCGCGCAGGATGTCGAAGCCCGACCGGCCGGGCAGCATCACGTCGAGAATGACGATATCGGGCCGGGTCTCGGCGACCCGGTCGAAGGCGGTGGTGCCGTCGGCATGGGTATCGACGCGCCAGCCGTCTCGGGCCAGGATGAACCGGATCGCCTCGATGATGTTCGGCTCGTCCTCGATCAGCAGGACACGCTTGTCCATCCCCGGTCTCTCCCCTCCCCGTGCGGGCGTTCGTGCCCCGCTTGTCTGTCGACTATCATCCCAAAGCCTGTCCCTGTCAAAACCCGACATCAGAAGCCGTTCGCCAGGATCGAGGGCTCGCGCCGCGCGACGCAGCCGCGACGCGGGCAGATCCGGCAGGACGTGCCGACCGGCTGCGCCGCCATCCGCGGCAGCGCGACAGTGCCCTCGGGCAGGATCAGCATCGCCGCCTCCAGCACCTGCGGCCCGTCGAAGCCCGCCGCCAGAACCGGCTGGCAGATCGCATAGGTCAGGAAGCGTTGCGGTGTCGCCCCGCCCAGTTCGACCACCGCGCGGACCGGCGCCATCGGCCGCGACAGCGCCTGGTAAAGCGGCCAGAGCGGACAGGCCGCGCCGAAGCGGGGCAGCGAAAACCCCTCGACCGGCTTGCGGAAGGTCAGCGTGCCCGAGCCGTCGCAGGCCACCAGCCCCACGGGCCCGCCCGCGCGATCCTCGGGCAGCGCGGCCAGCCGCCGGAACGCCGCCCCCGGATCGACGCCGAAGGCCTGGGCCAGCGCCCCCGGATCGAGGGCCGCCCCCCGCGCCGCCTCGGAAAACCGCTGAAGCGGCATCAGCTCGGCATCGCGCCGGTAGCGTTTCAGATGCGCCAGCGCCAGTTCCCGCGCGGGTCCCGAGGTCAGCTCGCGCGCCTCGGCCACGATCCGCGCCGGATCGGGCGGCAGGCTGCGTTCCAGTTCCGGCAGATGCCAGTCGCGGGCGCGCAGGAAGGCCTCGACCTCCTCCTGCGGCGAGGACTGCACCCCGGGATCTTCGGTGCCCTCGTCGAGATAGGCGACCAGCGCCTGCGCGCCCTCGGCGAGGCGGCGGCTGTCGTCGCTGAGGTTGCGGTGAAAGCGGCGCTGCCAGTCGGGGTCGATATCCTCGGTATCCGCGAGGATTGCCGCGGTCGAGCGGATCGCGGTCACGGCCGAGATCACCTCGTGCAGCGAGGCCGACAGAAACGGGTCATGGGTCATGCGGTCGGTCAGCATCTCAACCGTGCGTTCCAGCTCGCGCACGCGGCGGTGCCGGTCCGCGATCAGCCCGGCCCAGCCCGGAAACCGGCCCGCGAATTCCTCGAGCCGCGGCAGATCGGCCTCGGCCTCGTCATGGCCTGCGGCGGCCTCACGCAAGGTCTCGATCAGGGCGGCGGCCGCGCCCTCGGTCAGGGCCGAGGCCTCGACGCCCAGGTTGCGGGCCAGCTCGACCAGGAGCTTTCCGCCGATTCTGCGACGATTGTGCTCGATGAGATTCAGATAGGACGGGGATATTCCGGCGAGACGGGCCAGATCGGCCTGGCGCATGCCGATCATCGTGCGGCGTTCGCGAATCCGGGTGCCGGTCAGCGCGCTGCGGGGCATCGCGATTTCCCGTTGCCCGACAAGGGCTTTCTGCACCTGCAAGACAATTTATTGACTCCCCTCCCAAAGCCCCTGTGTAATTGTTTACAAAAAAATCCTGCAAGGAAAAGCAGTTGTTGCCTTATTTTCGCGGCACCCCCGATACTGAATGTGCTTTGTAAAGCGCTGGGCTCCGGCAAGAGGAGGCAGGGGCCCGACATTCAAGCATCACGGGAGGATGCCCATGACGAAATCGACCCTGACACGCCGCGGCGTGATCAAGACAGGTGCGTATGCCGGCGCCGGACTGGCGCTGCCCACCATCTTCACCTCGCGGGCCCGGGCCTTCACCAACGCCCCCAGCGGAAACACCGTCACCTTCGGCTTCAACGTGCCGCAGACCGGCCCCTATGCCGACGAGGGGCTCGACGAGCTGCGCGCCCAGGAACTGGCGGTCGAGCATCTGAACGGCATGGGCGATGGCGGCATGCTGAACACCTTCAGCTCGAAGGCGCTGGACGGCACCGGCATCCTCGGCAAGCAGGTCGAATACGTGACCGGCGATACCCAGACCAAGTCGGACGCCGCCCGTGCCTCGGCCAAGGCGATGATCGAGAAGGACGGCGTCGTCATGATCAACGGCGGTTCGTCCTCGGGCGTCGCGGTCGCGGTGCAGGGCCTCTGCCAGGAGGCCGGCATCATCTTCATGGCAGGCCTGACCCATTCCAACGACACCACCGGCAAGGACCGCAAGAAGAACGGCTTCCGCCACTTCTTCAACGCCTACATGTCGGGCGCGGCGCTCGCGCCGGTGCTGGAAAAGGCCTACGGGACCGACCGCCGCGCCTATCACCTGACCGCCGATTACACCTGGGGCTACACCCAGCAGGAATCGATCCAGGCCTCGACCGAGGCGATCGGCTGGGAAACCGTCAACAACGTTCTGACCCCGGTCGGCGCGGGCGATTTCTCGTCCTATATCGCGCCGGTGCTGAACTCGGGCGCCGATGTGCTGGTCCTGAACCATTACGGCGGCGACATGATCAACTCGATCACCCAGGCGGTGCAGTTCGGCCTGCGTGACAAGCAGGTCAACGGCAAGCAGTTCGAGATCGTGGTGCCGCTTTATTCCGAGCTGATGGCCGAGGGCGCGGGCGACAACATCAAGGGCGTCTACGGCTCGATGAACTGGAACTGGCAGCTTTCCGATCCGGGCACCAAGGCCTTCGTGAAATCCTTCGGCGAGAAATACGGCCGCCCGCCGTCGAACTCGGCCCATACCTGCTATGTGCAGACGCTGCTTTACGCGGATGCGGTGGCGCGTGCGGGGTCGTTCGACCCTTGCGCTGTGGCCGAGGCGCTGGAAGGCTTCGAATTCGACGGCATGGGCAACGGTCCCGTCCTCTACCGCGCCGAGGATCACCAGTGCTTCAAGGACGTGCTGGTCATGAAGGGCAAGGACAACCCGTCGACCAAGTACGACATCCTCGAGATCGTCGAGGTCACCCCGGTCGATCACGTCACCTATCCGCCGGATCACCCGATGTTCGGCGGCGCCGAGGCGACCCTCGGCCAGTGCAACAACGGCGCCTGAGCGCCCGCCCTCTTGCCTGACATACCGGCCGGGCCGCGCCCTTCCCGCGCGGCCCGGACCGCGCCCCGGACCCGGCGGGTCCGACGCTCCCTCAATGCACGGATGGGACCATGGACGCCATTATCCTTCAAATCCTGAACGGGCTCGACAAGGGCTCGGCCTATGCGCTGATCGCGCTGGGGCTTACGCTGATCTTCGGCACGCTGGGGGTCGTGAACTTCGCCCATGGCGCGCTGTTCATGATCGGCGCCTTCTGCGCCGTGACGATGCAGCGCCTGCTGAGCCTGTCCTATGAAGAGATCGACCCGACCCGGACCGATTTTCTGGGCAATCCGCTGAAGGTCGAGGTGCCCTATGTCGAACACTGGTTCGGCCCCGATCTGGGAGGTGCGATCATCGACTGGTCGGTGCCCTTGGGCATCCTGCTGGCCATTCCGGTGATGATCGGGCTCGGCTTTGCGATGGAGCGCGGGCTGATCAAGCATTTCTACAAGCGGCCGCATGCCGACCAGATCCTGGTGACCTTCGGCCTCGCGATCGTGCTGCAGGAGATCATCAAGTATTTCTTCGGCGCCAATCCGATCCAGACCGGCGCGCCTGCGGCCTTTTCCGGCAGCTTCGATTTCGGCACGCTCCTGGGCTTCGATCCCAATGTCATCATCTATCCCTACTGGCGGATGGTCTATTTCCTGTTCTCGCTGGTGATCATCGGCGGCGTCTTCGCCTTTTTGCAATTCACCACCTTCGGGATGGTGGTCCGCGCGGGCATGGCCGACCGCGAGACGGTGGGCCTGCTGGGCATCGACATCGACCGCCGCTTCACCCTGATGTTCGGGCTGGCCGCCGCGGTCGCGGGGCTGGCGGGCGTGATGTACACCCCGATCCTGGCGCCGAACTACCACATGGGCATGGATTTCCTCGTGCTCAGCTTCGTCGTCGTCGTCGTCGGCGGCATGGGCTCGCTGCCCGGCGCGGTTCTGGCGGGCTTCATGCTGGGCATCCTGCAAAGCTTCGCCTCGATGAACGAGGTGAAAAGCCTGATCCCCGGCATCGACCAGGTGATCATCTACCTCGTGGCAATCGTGATCCTGCTGACCCGCCCGCGCGGGCTGATGGGCCGCAAGGGCGTGATGGAGGACTGACCCAATGTTCGGACTGAGTGCCAGAGATACCCGTTTCCTGCTGATCGTGATCGCCCTCACCCTGCTGACCCCGATCCTTCTGCAACCCTTCCCCGAAGGATCGAGCCTTGCCCAGTTCAACGCGGGCTATCCCGACCTGATGCAGAAATTCGCGATCTTCGGGATCTTCGCCATCGGCTTCAACATCCTGTTCGGGCTGACCGGCTACCTGTCCTTCGGCCATGCCGCCTTCCTGGGCGTGGGATCGTACACGGTGGTCTGGATGTACAAACTGCTGGGCTACAACGTGCTGCCGGGGCTTTTGCTGTCGGTGGTGATCTCGGCCGCCTTCGCCCTGCTGATCGGCTTCATCTCGCTCCGCCGCTCGGGGATCTACTTCTCGATCCTGACGCTGGCCTTCGCGCAGATGAGCTATAACCTCGCCTATTCGGTCCTGACGCCGATCACCAATGGCGAGACCGGGCTGCAGGTCTATGCCAGCGACCCGCAGATCCTTGCGGGCAGCGGCGCGCCCACCAGCCCGCATCTCTTCGGTCTGGTGATGCGCAACTCGGCCCAGGTCGATCTGGGCGGCTGGGTCTTCACCTTCAACGTGGGCTATTATTTCTGCGCGGTGATGGCGATCCTGGCCTTCTATATCAGCCTCAGGATCTTCCGCTCGCCGTTCGGGATGATGCTGCGCGCGATCAAGACCAACCAGACGCGCATGAACTATACCGGGCTCAACTCGCGCCCCTATACGCTGGCGGCCTTCGTGATCTCGGGCATGTATGCCGGGCTTGCGGGCGGGCTGCTGGCCGCGATGGACCCGCTGGCGGGCGCCGAGCGGATGCAGTGGACCGCCTCGGGCGAGGTCGTGCTGATGACCATCCTCGGCGGCGCGGGCACCCTGATGGGGCCGGTGCTGGGCGCGGGCTTCATCAAGTATTTCGAGAACATCTTCTCGAAGATCAACGACGGCATCCTGCATGGCTGGTTCGCCTTCCTGCCCGACGGGCTCGAGGATTTCATCGTCGCCTGCTTCCACCCCTTCGTGGGCAAGGGCTGGCACCTGACCCTGGGCATCCTGTTCATGCTGGTGGTGATCTTCCTGCCCGGCGGGCTGGTCGAGGGGATGCAGCGGATCTGGCGGCTGGTGCGGCGGCGCAAGTCCGGCGGGCCCAAGCGCAAGGACCCCGAACACCGCCCGACCGCCGCCCCGCACATGGCCGAATGAGGAGAACGAGCGATGGGCATTCTTGAAGTCAAGGGCGTCAACAAGCGCTTCGGGGGCTTGCAGGCGCTGGGCGACGTCAACCTCTCGGTCGCCGAGAACACCGTGCATGCGATCATCGGGCCGAACGGCGCGGGCAAGTCGACGCTGCTGAACTGCCTCGTCGGCAAGCTGATCCCCGATACCGGATCGGTGATGTTCGACGGCCAGTCGGTGCTGGGGCGCAAGCCGCACGAGATCAACCAGCTGGGCATTTCCCGGGTGTTCCAGACGCCCGAGATCTTCGGCGACCTGACGGTTCTGGAAAACGTCCTGATCCCCTGTTTCGCCAAGCGCGACGGGGCGTTCCGGATGCATGCCTTCGAAACCGTGGCCCATGAAAGGGATATCGTGGCCCGGGCCGAACAGATGCTGGACGACGTCAACATGCTCGACAAGGCGGGCATGCAGGCCTCGAGCCTCTCGCGCGGCGACAAGCGGCGGCTGGAAATGGCGATGTGCCTCGTGCAGGAGCCCAAACTGCTGCTGCTGGACGAACCCACCGCCGGGATGGCGCGGGCCGATACCAACAACACCATCGACCTGCTGAAGGACATCAAGGCCACGCGCAACATCACCATGGCGATCATCGAACATGACATGCATGTCGTGTTCAGCCTGGCCGACCGGATCACGGTTCTGGCCCAGGGCACGCCGCTGGTCGAGGATGTGCCCGAGAAGATCAAGGGCCATCCGAAGGTGCAGGAAGCCTATCTGGGCCAGGCGCATTGAGGGGGATCAGATGAACGTCAAACCCGACTTCAACAAGAACGCGAACCAGGCCGCGACGGCACCGGCCTTTCTGTCGGTCTACGATCTGCACGCCTATTACGGCGAAAGCTACATCGTGCAGGGCGTCAGCTTCAACGTCCACGAGGGCGAGATCCTGGCGCTGCTGGGCCGGAACGGCGCGGGCAAGACCTCGACCCTGCGCGCCATCGCCCGGCTGGCAAGCCCGCAGGTCACCTATGGCGAGATCTGGCTGGACCATGCGCCCCTGCACACGATGGCCGCCCATCAGGCCAGCGCGGCGGGCCTGGGGCTGGTGCCCGAGGACCGGCGGATCATTCCGGGCCTCACCGTCGAGGAAAACCTGCAACTTGCCCAGATCGTGCCGCCCGTGGGCTGGTCGCTCGAGCGGCTTTACGACCTTTTCCCCCGGCTCGGCGAACGCCGCAAACAGGAAGGCGTGACGCTCTCGGGCGGCGAACAGCAGATGCTGGCCATCGCCCGGGCGCTGGCACGCGATATCAAGGTGCTTCTTCTCGACGAACCCTATGAAGGGCTCGCCCCGGTGATTGTCGACGAAATCGAGAAAACGCTGGTTCATATCAAGGAACAGGGCATCACCACCGTCATTGTCGAACAGAACGCGATCCGGGCCTTGGAACTTTCCGACCGGGCCGTCATACTCGATACGGGCCAGATCGTTTTCGACGGCAGCGCCGCCGAGGTTCTGAAGAACGACGCCCTCAGGGCAGAATACCTGGCCATCTGAAATGGCGACCTGCCGACACAAGGCGGGCGCAGGAGAAGACGGTATTACTCCAGTCAGAGGGATCACGGAGATGACTGAGCATATCTACCCGCCGGATCCGGATTTTGTGTCCGGGGCGCATATCGATGCTGCGGCGTATGAGGCGATGTACCGTCAGTCGGTCGAGGACCCGGAAGGGTTCTGGGGCGAGCA
>NZ_SOEB01000041.1 GCF_004365965.1 Rhodovulum visakhapatnamense | reverse complement strand
CGTGAGGCAGCCGGAAAAATCCAACTTCCCGCGGTCCAAGGTTGGGGAGCAGGGCACAACCCCAAGGACTCTCGTTATGAACGAGGGACGACCGGGGGGCAGGTCAGGCGCTTTTCTCGATGCCAGCTTCCGCCGCCGCGGCCCGGATCATGTTGCCGAGGCCCTTTTCGGATCTCGGGGCGCCCGCGGCCGTCGCGAGGAACGTCATGTGGCGTGAATTGAGCGCGGCCAGCGCGTCGTGCATCGCCTCGCGATCCCCGGCATAGCCTTCGGCATAGGCGGGCAGTCTGGCGGTCCAGGGCACGAAGGCGGGCTGTTTCACCTTGCTTTGGGTGTAGATCAGGACCCCGGCGCGATCCACATGGCCCGGGCCGATCATCACCGCATCGCCAATCCGAAATCCGGTCCAGTGCAGCAGCTCGAAGGCGGCGCGCTTGCTGGTGCCGATGGGCCACCGGGTCCGGAAGACGACCGATACCGCGGTGCCGATGCTCTACACCCAGCTTTTCGACGGCGAGGCGCCGCCGCAGGGCTTCTGCACCGCGACGACGCGGGCATCACGCGCGGGGCGAAATCACGCGCGATCATGGCAGCGCCCGCGCTGTCGGCCTTCATGGACACGGGCAACACCGCAAGCCGGGCAAGAGCCCCTCGGGACCTCCTGCCAGAAACAGCCGCAGTCTAGCGCATGAGCACGACCGGAACCTTGCAGGAACGGATCATCCCGGTGGTGGTCGAGCCGATGACCAGGGTTCGTATGCGCGAATGCCCGTAGGCGCCCATCACCAGAAGATCGATCCCGTCCGTTTCGACCAGATCGGCCAGTGCCTTGTCCGGGGCGCCTTTCAGAAGTTTCACCTCGGCTTCATGCCCGCCCGCGTTCAGCGTGACACGCGCCTTTTCCAGAGCGCGGCGCAGGTCGGCCGTGTCTTGGCCCGCAGTCGCCACGATCACCTTCAGCCCTGCAAAGACCGGGTTGCGGGCAACATGGTCGACCGCCTTCATCGAGGAGACACCCCCGTCATAGGCGATCAGCACGCGTTCGATCGGCGCGAAGCTGCGGTTCGAGACGAAGACCGGCTTGTGACAGGCGCGCACGATCCGCTCGAAGTTGGAGCCGAGATGGGCGCTTTCCAGCCCGGCTGCCTCGCCCCGCTTGCCGATCACGATCATGTCGGCCGCGGCTTCCTTCTGTTCGACCGTGTTCACGATGTCGTCGTGGCGCAACCGGGTGATGACATCGGTGACGCCTTCCCCCTCGATCAAGGCCTTGGCATCCTCCAGGATCGCGCGGCCCTGGGCCTGCGAAAGCTTGGCGTGCTGTTCATCCAGATCGCTGAGCTGTTCCATCAACTGCGATCGCGCGCCCAGCCGGATCGAGCCCGACAGATCGCGCCGCCCCTGGGCCCGGCGCGGGTCGAGCACGTGGTAAAGCTTGACCTGCGCGCCCGAGCGCTTTGCGATCCAGGCCGCGTGGCGGCACACGCTTTCGGAATAGGCCGATCCGTCGACCAGCGCCATCAGCATCCCTGTCATCGTCCCATACCCCCGTCAGTGACCCAAGAGATCGTCCATCGCGCCGGGCTTGTCATGCACGGCCAGCTTGTCGACGATGGTTTCGGATGCCGCATTCATGCCCCTGATCTCGACCTCGGCGCCCTCGCGGCGGAACTTGAGCACGACCATGTCCAGTGCCGCAACGGACGAGACGTCCCAGATATGGGCGCGGCTGACATCGATGGTGACGCGCTCCAGGGCCTCCTTGAAGTCGAAGGCACGCATGAACTCCTCGGTCGAGGCGAAGAAAAGCTGGCCCTCGACCACATAGGTGCGCGCGCGCCCGTCGGGCGAAATCTCGGACGTGACCCGGAAAAGCTGGGCGATCTTGGCCGAAAAGAAGATGCCCGACAGCAGCACGCCGACCAGAACGCCGATGGCGAGGTTATGGGTGTAGACCACGAAGAACACCGTCGCCAGCATCACGATGGAGGACGACCGCGGATGGTCGCGCAAGGTCCGGATCGAGGACCATGAGAACGTGCCGATGGACACCATGATCATGATCGCGACCAGCGCCGGCATCGGGATCTGTCCGACCAGGTCGCCCAGCACGACGATCAGGAACAGAAGCATCGTCCCCGCGGTAAAGGTCGACAGCCGCCCGCGTCCGCCCGATTTTACGTTGATCATCGACTGGCCGATCATGGCGCAGCCCGCCATGCCGCCGATGAACCCGGTGCAGGTATTGGCGATGCCCTGACCGATGCATTCCTGGTTCCGGTCGCTGGGGGTGTCGGTCAGATCGTCCACGATGGTCTGCGTCATCAGGCTTTCCAGCAATCCCACCGCGGCCACCCCGATCGAATAGGGCAGGATGATCTTCAGCGTCTCAAGCGTCAGCGGGATGTCGGGGATCAGGAAGACCGGCAGCGTGTCGGGCAACTCCCCCATGTCCGACACGGTACGGACATCGACCCCGAAGGCCATCGTCACCGCCGTCAGAACGATGATCGTGATCAGGGGCGAGGGCACCGAGGTCGTCAGCAGCGGAAAGAGGTAGATGATCGCAAGCCCCGCCGCGACCATGACATAGGTCACCCAGGTCACGCCGATCAGTTCGGGCACCTGCGCGAGGAAGATCAGGATCGCCAGTGCGTTGACGAAGCCGGTGATGACCGAGCGCGAGACGAACCGCATCAACTGGCCAAGCTTGGCCAGCCCCGCTCCGATCTGGATCAGCCCCGCCAGCACGGTGGCCGCCAGCAGGTATTGCAGCCCGTGCTCCTTGACGAGCGTCACCATCAGAACCGCCGTTGCCGCTGTCGCGGCCGAGATCATGCCGGGCCGCCCGCCGGTGATGGCCACGATCACCGCAATCGAGAAAGAGGCGTAAAGCCCGACCTTTGGATCGACGCCAGCGATGATCGAGAACGCGATGGCCTCGGGGATCAGGGCAAGCGCCACGACCAGTCCGGCCAGGATGTCACCGCGGACGTTTCCGATCCACTGGTCGCGATAGGCGTAGAGTGCGTTCATGGTCATTCCGGTGGCGGGCCGCCGACGCTCCGGCAGGGGGCGCGGCAGTCTGGGATGTCGGTGGTCCGGAGAACTGGCGCTGAAAGCCACCACCCGGCAATAGGCCGGGCCCGGGGCGGATCACCATTCGCATACAAAAATCCGGCGCCAAGGCCAACAGCCAAAGCAGCGCGGACCTGCCGTGTCGTATCTGCTGCCTGCCGTTCGTGTCGCGCGTGGAAAGGACGGGCATGAAGGGCTGACGCGCGCAGGTCGCGTGTCGCGGCGAGCGGCGGTGCAGGGCTTTTGCCGCCAAGCGCGAGGCCCAGGACTGGGCAGCGCGGCAGGAGCACCCGATCATGGATGCCGGTGTGATCGCGGCCGATCGAGCTTTCGGCCCGCTTCCGGATCGCCATGCCCAAGGAGGTCAGCCCGACCAGGCGGGCCGAGAGATGGGAGATGGTCAGGCCGAAGCGCCTCGGGCGCTCAGCCGTTCCAGCAACTGGCCGGAAGCTTGAACAGCACGAACTGCTTGCCGCGATAGGCGCCGGTCTCGGGGGTCAGCTCAGTCAGCGGGTCGGTCCCGGCCGCGCAGGCCGGGGGCGTTCCGGCCGCGACATACAGCACCGTGCCGGACAGGCCGCGCGGCAGGGCGTGACGCAGGGCGTAATGGTTCGAGGCACGGCCCTCGGGCGGCGGCGCATGGATCGACACGTCGCGGTCGCGCCCGGTATAGAAGAGATCGGCCAGGAGATCGCGATTGTCGGCGACGATCACCCGCTGCCCCTCGGCCTCGGCGATGTCGAGGATCCTGTCGCTGAGATCCACCCGCCCCAGATAGCGTTCCAGGACCGGAGGCCCGCCGAAGCTGGCCGAAGGCGCGTAGACCCCCAGCACCGGCAGCGCCAGTGCCACCGTGCCGTTGATCGCGAAGGACGCGATCCTCAGCCCCCGGCCCAGCCGCGGCAGCACCGCCAGTGTCCCCGCCAGATAGGCCGCCGCCGCCCAGTTGGCATAGGCCCCGGACAACAGCGCCTCGACCGAGACGATGGCCACGACCGGCAGCGCGAAGACCAGCATCAGCCGGGTCGGCGCGTCGCGGTCGGACCAGCGCAGCGCGCCCCAGATCAGCGCCGCGAACAGCACCGGGCCGAAGACGGCGAACTGGCTGCCCAGAAACTCGGCAAGCCCGGCGATATTGAACCCGGCCCGGCCCGAGGGGTCGCGCACCCAGTCGGCATTGTCGAGCGTGTGTTCGAGCGTGGTCAGACCGTTTTGCAGGTTCCAGACCACATTGGGCGAAATCGTTACCGCGAAGGCCAGAAGCGCCAGGCCCGCGTCGCGCAGCCGCGGCCGGGCAGGGCGGATCAGAACGGCCGCCAGCGCGGCGCAAAGCGGGTAGTAGATCGCCGCGTATTTCGACAGGAAGGCCAGCCCCAGCGCCACGCCCGCCGCCAGCGCCCATCCCGGTCCGGGCCGCGCCAGCATCCGCAGCCAGAACCCGAGCGCCAGCGCCAGAAACGGGAACATGATGGTGTCGGTCGAGATCAGGATCGAGCCTGCCGCGACCATCGGCAGGGTGATGAAGCCCAGCGCCACCCAGATCGCCGCCTGCCGGCCCCAGAGCCCGGCCGCGATCCGGCCGAGGATCAGCGCCGTCGCGGCATGGAACAGCGGCGCGGGCAGCCGCACCCAGAACGGCGCGTCATTGCCGGCCATCTCTGTCACCGCCCGGATCACCCAGCCGATCATTGGCGGCTTCGAATAATAGCCGAAGGCCAGCTCGCGCCCCCAGAGCCAGTACTGGGCCTCGTCGACGAAGAGGTCCATCCGGTTCAGCCAGAGCAGCCAGACCCGGATCGCCGTCACCGCGAGGACGGCTGTCGCGGCCGGGATCAGCCAGCCGTGGCGGTCAGGCGCTGCGGCGCCGGTGCGCATGAATGAGCCAGAGGTTGCGGGTGTAGATGAAGACGCCGGTGACCTGCCCCAGGATGAAGACCGGGTCCTTGCGGTAGATCGCATAGGCCAGAAGGATCACGCCGCCCGCCATCGAGAAATACCAGAAGGCCACCGGCACCACCGAATTGCGCGCCCGTTCCGAGGCGATCCACTGCACCAGGAAGCGGGCGGTGAACATCAGCTGTCCGCCCAGCCCGACGACGACCCACCAGAATTCGGCCCAGCCGTCGACATGCAGCCAGCCGAAGAGGGCCTCAATGGCCATGCGGAACCTCCTCGGTGGCGCGGGCCTTCTTGCGGCGCAGGATCAGCCAGGACACGCCGATCAGGTCGTGAATGCCGACTAGGGCGCGCTGGAGGTTGTTGTAGTTCGACTGTCCGGCATGGCGTTCGCGGTGGCTGACATCGACCAGCGCGATCTCCCAGCCGTCCCGCTTGAAGAGCGCGGGCAGATAGCGGTGCATGTGGTCGAAATAGGGCAGCGTCAGGAACAGGTCGCGCCGGAAGCCCTTGAGCCCGCAGCCGGTGTCGCGGGTGCCGTCCTTCAGCAGCCGCGCCCGGATCGCATTGGCCGCGCGCGAGGCCCATTTCTTCGAGGCGGTATCCTGCCGCCCGACCCGCTGGCCCGCCACCAGCCCCAGCCTTCCGGTCTCGTCGGCCAGGAGCGGCGCCCAGAGCTTCGGCAGTTCGGCAGGCGGGTTCTGGCCGTCGCCGTCGAGCGTGCAGACCACAGGTGCGCGCGCTGCCAGCACTCCGCTGTGCACGGCTGCGCTCTGCCCGCCCGAATTCGGGTGGCGCAGCAGCCGCAAGGCAGGGTCGGATTTCATCCGCTCGGCGACGATGGCCGCCGTCGTGTCGGTCGAGCCGTCGTCGACGACGATCACCTCGTGGCTGTCGAGACCCGCACAGGCCTCGGCGATTTCGCCCAGAAGGAAGGCCACGTTCTCGGCCTCGTTCTTCATGGGAATGACGATGGAAACGGCTGGCATTGAGGCCTCGTTGGGGCGCCGGAGCGATTTGGCCGCGGTTAAACCTGATCGCGGACGGCTTGTCCACATCTGGCAAGGTCGGCGCGAAGGGTATGGCCCGGGTCGATCCGTGGCGTCAGCGCCACGCGCTCGCCCTTGCCGGGCAGGCCCTTCGCGACGCAATCGGCGATGATCTGCGCCGCACGGCGGCCGATCTCGCGCCGCTGGATGTCCATGGTGGCCGGGCGCAGCGGCAGACCGCTCAGAAGCTCGATGCCGTTGAAGCCCGCCAGCCCCAGCTTGCCCGGCACGTCGAAGCCGCGCTCCAGACAGTAAAGCAGCCCGCCCGCCGCGATCATGTCGTTGGAGAAGTAAAGGAAATCCAGATCGGGATGACGGTCCAGCAGCGCCCGCGTCATCTCGCGCCCCTTCTCGAGCCCCGATCCGCCCGAATAGAATTCCTGATCGACGATCTCAAGCCCGGCCCGCGCCAGCGCCCCGGTGAAGCCCTCGAACCGCTTCCGGGCCCGGTGGTCCATCGGCATCTTGGTGCCGAGAAAGCCGATCCGGCGATAGCCTGCGCCAGCGATGGCCCGCGCCATCTCGGCCCCGGCCCGGCGATGCGAGATGCCGACGACCGAGTCGATGGGCTCGCCGTCCAGATCGAGGATCTCGACCACCGGAATCCCCGCGGCCCGCAGCATCGCCCGGCTGGCCTCGGAATGTTCGAGCCCGGTCACGATCAGCCCCGATGGCCGCCAGGACAGCATCTCGAACAGCACCTTTTCCTCATACGGCGGGTCGTAGCGCGACAGCCCGAAGACCGGCTGCAACGGGGTGTCCTCGAGCACCTCGTTGATGCCGGCCAGCACCTCGGGGAAGACCATGTTCGACAGCGACGGGATGATCACGCCGACGAGGTTCACCCGCTGGCTGGCCAGCCCGCCCGCGATGCGGTTCGGCACGTAACCCAGCCGCTTGGCCGCCTCCAGCACCTTGGCGCGGGTCTTTTCCGAGACATCGCCGCTGTGCCGCAGCACGCGGCTGACCGTCATCTCGCTGACGCCCGAGGCTTCGGACACGTCGCGCAGCGTCAGCGGTCGGCTCGGTCTGTCGGGACGGTCTGCGGTCACGGGGCGCCGGGTCCTTCAGGGGGGTGGTCGCACCAGTTAAGCGGGAATGGCCCGGATGTCCAAGGCGAAGCGGTCTTGCAACTGCGGCGTTTTCCGGGGAAAAAGACCGCGCGTGGTCCCGTGGCTCAACTGGATAGAGCAATCCCCTCCTAAGGGATAGGTTGCAGGTTCGAGTCCTGCCGGGATCACCATAAAATCAAATACTTAGGTTGTGTTTTGGGGATTGCCCTCTGGTTCGTTGAACCAATTTGGGCGTTCCGAACTCCAAAGATCCGGCCGCGCGACGCAGATGGCCGGGGCTGAAGCGCGCATAGGTCGAGCGTGTGATGTTCGGATTCGTGTGGCCGAGATACTCCGCAATTTCCTCGATGGGCACACCGGCCTCGGCCATGAATCGGCCTGCTGTCCGGCGCAGATCGTGCGGCGTGCAGTGGGCGATTCCGGCCCGCGCGACGGCGGCATTGAACCCGGTCTTGATCGACCCGACGCGGCGCCCGCCCCATTCCACGACGTACTCCGAAACCGCGGCCTGTCTCGCTTCCTGAAGCGCCGCCATGAGCGTGTCGTTGATCGGCACCGTGGCGCGGCCCTTGCGCGGGCCCAGATCGTTCGTCGCCAGCTTGATCGTGCGGTTCGCCAGGTCGACCCGGCCCCAGGTCAATTCCAGAACCGCGCCGCTTCGTCCCGCCGTTGTCAGCATCAGCAGCATGGCCAGCCGAATATGCGGGTCGATGGCGGCGGCCAGCAACTTGTCCACCTCCTCCCGGGACAGATAGCGGTCGCGCGGCGCCGGTGTCGGCGGCATCTCGATTGCCGGGGTGGTGGAGATCAGGCGGGTCTTCCGGGCCCAGAGGATCGCGGACCGAAGGCACCCGAGCTCGGATCTGATCGTTCCATCCTTGCGCCCGGCCGAGCGGCGTTTTGCGGTGTAGCTTCGGCAGTCTGCCACGGTGATCTGCCCGACCGACAGGTGCCCGAAATGGGGCAGCACAACGCCTCCGGCCTGGGCAACCTTAGCGCCCTGGCGCCGGTCGCCCATTTCCATGCGATAGGCGTCCCAGACCTGCGCGACCGTCATGCCTGCGGGCGGGGCGTCGAGCCTCAGGATGAGGTCGCGCGCTTCCCGCTCGGCCTCCCGGGCCGTGTGGGCCTCAAGACGATAGCGTCGCCGTTTGCCATCGTCGTCCGTCCAGATGACGACATGTCGGCCCTTGAGGCGGCCGAGCCGATAGTCCCGCATTCGAAGTCCCTCACCGTCTGCGCTGATACCCTGAGAAGTCGCCCGCCGACTCGGAAGGCGGGCAGGCGGCCGTCCCGGATCATCGCGCGCACGGTTTCGCCCGAGCAACCCCAGCGCTCGGCCAGCATGTCCGGGGTGTAGGGGCGTTGCGGTTCAGCCATCGTCCTTGCCCTCCTTCTTGATCGCACCGGATCCTCCGCATCGCGGGCAGTTCGGACGGGGCGGTGCCTCGGCCGATCTGCGCTCCAGCTTGTCGACGCGGGCCTGCAGCTCGGCCAGCTCGGCGGTCAGGCCCGCCAGCTCGTCGCAATTGTGCCGGGCGAGGCTCTCGATCTCCTCGATCCGGTCGGGGATGGTCCGGGGCATCAGAGGGGCTCCTTTATGGTCTGGGCGCTGCGCGCGGGGTCATCCGGCATGGCGCTGCGGGGCGGCGGCCAGGTGCGGACAGTTGGCCGCGATGATGGCGGCGGCGACGGGCGGGCAGACCGAGTTGCCGCACATGCGGGTCTGTTCGGTCTTGGTGAAGGCACGGCCGTCCGGGGCGGTGTCGATCCGGTAGCTCTCGGGGAAGCCCTGGGCGCGGAACATCTCGCGCGGGGTCAGCATGCGCATGCCGATATCGGCGATGGCATAGGTCGCGCCGTCGATCTCGACCGTCACCAGCCCGAAGGTGTCGCGGGTCGAGAGCGTGTGCAGCGGCGCGCCCGCTGCCTGGCCGGTACCCGCGCCATAGTATTTCTGCAGGAAGGCCGCGACCAGCGCGCCGTGCCCGTCCCCGGCGCAGAGCGTCGGCACGGGCGCGGCGAGGGACTGATCGCGGCGGGTCGTGCCGTGCAGGCTCATCAGGTGCGCGGCCACGATCTGCTGTTGCGTGCCGCGGGTGGTGAGGGTGGAGAGCGGCGCCCCGGCCGGACGGCCGGCATGGCGCTGCATCCGCGCCCCGGCATTGTGCTGGGCGAGGAAGGCCGCGACCAGCGCATGCTTGGCGCCGCCCGCGACCACGGTTCCGAGCGGGCGGTCGAGCCCGGGCACCCGCGGCGCCTGGCCCGGCCGCTCGCCATAGCCGGTCTGGACCAGCGTCGGCACGACGAGGGCGTTCTGGTCCTTGGCGCTGGCGGTGACGGTGTGCAGCGGGTCGAAGCCCGACCGCACCGCGCCGCCCTGCTGGGCGTAGGTCACGAGGAACGGCTCCTGCGCCTCGATCACGTAGCGCATCACGCCGCGGGCGATGCGGCGCAGGGTCGGCTCTTTCAAGGGGCGCACCGCGCGCAGCCCGTGCCGGGCGAGGATCTCGGCCGAGCTGTCGAAGATCGACGGGCACGGCAGCGACCAGTCGACGATCCCGGCGGCGGTCCGCCAGGGGGCGCGGCGGCCCGCCTGCACCTCGGGACTGTCCGGGGCGCCGTGGGTCGGCGCGGGCCAGACGATGGGGCGGCCGTCGCGGCGGGCGATCAGGAAAAGCCGCTTGCGGATCGTGGGCGCGCCGTAGTCGCAGGCGCGCAGCTCGCGCCACTCGACGCGATAGCCGAGGCGGCGCAGCTCGCCGACCCAATGGCGGAAGGTCTGGCCGCGGCGCTCGGGACAGGGGCGGTTGGCCTCGGTCAGCGGACCCCAATCGCGGAACTCCTCGACATTTTCCAGCGCGATCACCTCGGGCCGGACCCGGCGCGCCCAGAGCACGACGACCCAGGCCAGATCGCGGATGTTGCGGGCGACGGGCTTGCCGCCCTTGGCCTTGCTGTGATGCTTGCAGTCGGGGCTGAACCAGGCGAGCCCGACACGGCGACCACGGCAGATCTCGGCCGGATCGACATGCCAGACATTGGAATTGAGATGCCGCGTCGCCGGGTGGTTGGCCTGATGAAGGGCGAGCGCCGCGGCATCGTAATTGATCGCGACATCGGGGCTGCGGCCGAGCGCCATCTCGATCCCGGTCGAGGCCCCGCCCCCGCCCGCGAAGCTGTCGACGATCATCGGGGTCGGGTCGAAGGGGGCACGGGTCGCGGGCTCGACCGGAAAGAGGGCGCCATCGGGCATCGGCGGGCGGTCCTTGTATGTCAGGCGAAGGGGCAGAGGCGGATGGCCGCCTCCATCCATTTTTGGGCGGCCTCGGCCTCGTCGCGGCCGGTGGCAGTCAGCCCGAAGAGCTGGATCTCGTAGAAGGGCGCCCGCCCGGGCAGCGCTGGGATTTCGAGCCCGTCGCGGCGAAGCGCGCCGCGGATGGCGGCGAGGCGGACCTCGGGAGCGGCGCCCTGCCATTCGGCGACGAAGGCGGCCAGCGCGTCGGGTGGCGGAGCGATGGCGTCGATGAGGCTCATGCGGCACCGCCTGCCCGGGCCTGTTCGGCCAAGGCGCTGAGCGTGCTGGCGCGGCCCTGCAACCGCTCGGCCCGGGCGAAGGCGGCGCGGGCGAGCAGCGGCTTGCCGTCGCGCGCGCTCGATTTGGCGGCGACGCGGGCGGTGTTGGCCTCAGTCTGGGCCTTGGCGGCTTCGGTCGCGAGGCGGTCGGCGATCTGCGGGGCAATGGCGAGGATCGCGGCCATCAGAGGCTGGCCTCCGCGATCCGGGCCAGCGTGACGCCGCCCCAAGCCGAGCCGACGAAGAGCGCGCCGATCAGGGCGCCCAGCAGCGCATCGCGCCAGGTGCCGAAGCCGTAGGTTGCGGGAAGGTCGGGGATTTTGGGCATGCGGGGCATGAGGTCCTCCGGGTCTGGGCATGGGATGAGGGCCGACGCGCGGCCCGCACCGATGCTCAGAGACCGGCGTTCTCGCTGTCCTCGCCCTCGGCCTCGCCCGGATCGGCTGGCTCGGGATCGGCGGCCTCGACCTCCTTCGGGTCGGTGCCGGTGGGGGCGCGGTAATAGATGCAGCCCGGGGCGTGGGTGCGCTGGAAGGCGTTGGTGCCCGCGATGGCGGCGAAGCAGTCCGCGCCATCGGCCGAGGGCTGGCGGATGGCCGACAGATCCTCGGTGGCGTTGATGGCGGCGAGCGCGGGCGCGGCCAGCAGGGCAAGCGCGGTGGCGGTGGTCAGGATGGTCTTCATGGGTCTCCCCTTTCCGTTTCGGTAGGAAGACTTTCGAAAAAAGAAAGTATCAGGTCAAGAGAAAACTTTCCAAAACGGAAACTTGATGGTAGCGAGACCACGGGGGAGGAGTCGTAGGGAAGCGCGCGCTCGATAGAATGGAGTCTGCCTCAATGTACATCGACAGAGGCCTGCGTGCGGCACGCGCTGCGCAGGAGAGGGATCGCGACGCGTTTCAGTTGCTAGTTGAAATGCTCGCGGAGGCTATTCGCCGTCACCCGCAAGGGCTTCCAGATACAGAACTACAGCGCGTCTTTGCCGCTCACCGAGCTGTGATAAGATTCTGTAAATCCTAGATATATCTGGGTCTTCTGGATTGTCCGGCGTGGAGTAGCCGAACACGCGGCGGATGGCGTCCGCTTCATCTGCGGACAACTTGCGACTTCCTCCCATCACCTTGGACATCTGAGCTTCGGTCAGGCCGATCCGAGCGGCGAGCTCGCGACGGCTCATTCCGTGGGCTTCCAGTTGTTCGTCTATCCAGGCGAGGCGCATGCCAGAGCATTTTCGATATTGGCGGTGAAATCCATGCCTGTTGCGGAAAGCTCGATGGTCATGGCTGTTGACATGAGACTTTCGATAAACGAAAGTTCAGGCCACCACCGCAGGAGGGGCCAATGAGCGTGGCAGACAAGATCATTGCAAAATGTGGTGGCGTTGCGCGTACCGCAGAGATCGTTGGTGTGAGAAAGAACTGGATCTACCGCTGGCGGCTGCCTCGGGAACGAGGCGGCACGGGCGGGGAGATCCCGCGCACCGCTCAGCTCAAGATCATGGAGGCCGCCCGGCAAGGTCTTGTTGCCATTTCGCCGGACGATTTCTTTCCCAACAAAGCCAAAAGCGAAGGGGGCACCAATTGATGCCCTCGACGCCCCCTCTCGTCCTCTTTTCAGCGGCGACCGGCCCATGCGGTCATATTGGAGGAAGTCATATGCAAAAGTCCTTCCAGAATTTGCGCGACCCGCAGGAGCGGG
>NZ_SOEB01000040.1 GCF_004365965.1 Rhodovulum visakhapatnamense | reverse complement strand
GACCTTCGCGTGCGGGACCGGGAAAGGCATGTCATGGCGGGCAAGCGGACAGACGGCGGGCAGGACAGGGCAGAACAGCTGCCTGTCCCGCCGCCTGTCAGGCCCGTGTCCGGGACGCGGCTCGATGGGGATCACGCCCGGTTGCTTGCCTTCATCCGGTCCATTGCCCGGGAAGCGGCAGGGGCCGACCATGTTGACACGTTCCGGGAAGACTGACCCCATCCGAAGATCACGGAGGAGATCCGCCATGCCCACGCCCCGTCGCGCGGCGATTTACGCGCGCTATTCGACAGAGCTGCAGCGTGATGCGTCAATCGAAGATCAGATCCGGGCCTGCCGCACCCAGGCAGATCGCCAGGGATATGAGGTGGTGAAGGTCTATTTCGACCGTGCGGCATCGGGTGCGAGTCTGATGCGGCCGGGGATCCAGTCGCTCCTGCAAGATGCGAGAGAAGCACGGACCTTCGACATCGTCCTGGCCCATGCGCTTGATCGATTGTCAAGGAACCAGGCGGATATCGCGAGCATCTACCAGCAGCTGCAATTCGTCAGGATCCCGATCGAGACCGTGAGCGAGGGTGAGATCGAAGAGATGCATATCGGGCTCAAGGGCACCATGAACGCGCTCTTTCTCAAGGACCTGGCGAAGAAGACGCGGGAAGGACTGCGCGGACGGGCGATCGCCGGGAAGTCTGCCGGCGGTCTGACCTTCGGGTACCGCGCGGTCCGGGCCTTCGACGCGACCGGCGAGCGGATCCGGGGCGATCGCGAGATTGATCCGGAGGAAGCCGCCGTGGTCGAGCGCATCCTGCGAGACTATGCCCAGGGGCGCTCACCGAAGAAGATCGCCGAACAGCTGAACAGGGAAGGGGTTCCTGGCCCGCGCGGCGGCAGCTGGGGCGCGTCGACCATCCACGGGAACCGCGAACGCGGCACCGGCATCCTGAACAACGAGCTCTACGTGGGCAGGCAGGTCTGGAACCGGCTGAGCTATGCCAAGGACCCGATGACCGGCAAGCGGGTCAGCCGGATGAACCCGGAAGAGGAGTGGGAGATCACGGAGGTCCCCGAACTGCGCATCGTCGACGATGAGCTCTGGCAGGCGGTACGTAGCCGCCAAGGGGCGCTGATTTCCAAGGGGACGCGGGTTCCGGTAGGGGACCGGCGGCGGCCGAGGTTCCTGTTCTCGGGCCTGATGCAATGCGGCTGCTGCGGCGGCGGATTCGCAAAGGTCAGCCAGGACGCCTTCGGCTGCTCCCGGGCCCGCAACAAGGGCAGCGCGATCTGCACCAACATGCGGACGATCAAGCGCGTGGATCTGGAGCGCCGGGTCCTGGATGCGCTGGAACACCACCTGATGGATCCCGGTCTGGTGGAAGCGTTCTGCAAGGAATACACGGCTGAGCGCAACCGGCTGCAGGACGCGGCCCTGGCCGGTCGAGGCAACCTGGAAAAGGAGCTGGCGCGCGTGAGAGGCAGCCACGCAAAGCTTGTGGACGCGATTGTGGCCGGGATCCCGGCGGAGCAGGTAAAGGACCGGATGCTGGCGCTCGATGCGCGGCGCAGAGAGTTGGAGGCGGCGCTTTCCTCGGCCCCGGCCTCCGGTCCCGTCCGGTTTCATCCGTCGATGGCGCTGACTTACCGGGACCGGGTGGGCGCATTGATCCGCGGTCTCGGGGACGCCGCGGGGATGGAAGAGGCGAAGGAGGCGCTTCGGGCGCTTGTGGACCGGATCGTTCTGACACCGGCTGCGGAGGGGGAAGGCCTGACGATCGAGCTTCACGGGGCGCTGGCGGGTCTTCTGCGTCTTGCGACAGGTGCGAAGGCCCTGACGCAGGCGAGAATGGCCGACACCCCGGAAGGGGATCGGCTGGAAGGCATTGATAGCATTGGAGAATTAGTGTTGGTTGCGGGGGCTCACAACCGTCGTCCCTTGCCTCAACTGCGGTGCATGCTCGCATGATAACACACCGCCGATTCGCATATCTGCAGGCGAACATTGCGGGCGGCGAAGGCTTCGACTGGTTCTATGCCAGCGCGGCTGACCGATCCGCGCAGTTCGGGACCGCGATCACCGACGGTGCCGCCAGTAAGCCATGGGTCTTTCGATACAAGGATCTGCGCGCCTGGTGGTCGAACCCGCACTACAACCGTCTCGGAGGCGTCGAACCCTGCTTCTCGTGAGCACATCTCCTTCCGGCGAGACGGATTTCCCAGGGCATGAACCGGGCTCGCTCGATCTTACCCTCTCGCT
Source organism: Rhodovulum visakhapatnamense (assembly GCF_004365965.1). Taxonomy (GTDB): domain Bacteria; phylum Pseudomonadota; class Alphaproteobacteria; order Rhodobacterales; family Rhodobacteraceae; genus Rhodovulum; species Rhodovulum visakhapatnamense. The sequence continues at coordinate 11,095 of NZ_SOEB01000040.1, read as the reverse complement.
CGTTTCGCTTTCAGGGACGACAATAGTTTACCATCTATGGTAAGAAACCCGAAAATACCATGCATGGTATAATTTGAAATGGTGCACCGCATGGTATAAAAGCCAAAGGTGCGTCGCGTGGTGTGGAGAGCGTCTTGCAAAAACCAGAGCCGTTTCGGGATCTGAAGGAACTCGGCAGCCTCGTGCGGCGCCATCGCGACCTGCATGGCCTGTCGCAGCAGGAGTTGGCGTCGATGAGCGGGGTCGACGCGAAGCAGATCTCGCGTATCGAGACCGCGGCGCATGAGGCCAAGATCACGACCATTCTGCGAGTGGCCGCGGCATTGGGCCTGGACCTCGCTGTCACGGACCGGGCTGGTGCGTCCTCGCGCGTCGAGGACATTTTCTGATGGGGCGCGCGCCGCAGACTCGAACCCTGGATGTCTGGGTGAATGGCCGGCTCACGGGATACTACCGCTACAGCCCGTCGGGCGGCGTCAGCTTCCAGTACGAGAGGGAATGGCTCGACTGGGAGCATGCCTTTCCGCTATCGCGGCAATTGCCCCTGGTCGCGCGGTCGCAAAGCGGCAGGCATGTGAACGCGGTTTTCGAGAACCTCCTCCCCGACAATGCGCCGATCCGGCGGATGATCGCGGAGCGGACCGAGGCGCGGAGCGACAGGCCGCATGATCTGCTGGCGGCGATCGGGCGCGATTGCGTGGGCGCGATGCAGTTCGTGCCGCATGGCCAGGATCCGGGAGATCCCTTCGTCATCGAGGGGGAAGTGCAGAGCGAGGCACAGATTGCCGAAACGCTGCGCCACCTGGCGCGCGATCCGCTCGGGATCGCGGAAGAGGATGAGCCGTTGCGCATTTCGCTCGCCGGTGCCCAGGAGAAGACGGCCTACCTGAAACAGGGGGACAACTGGGTGAAGCCGCGCGGCCTCACGCCCACCACGCATATCTTCAAGCGCCCGATCGGGGTGACCCAGCGCGGCCTCGACCTCTCGGAAAGCGTCGAGAACGAATACCTGTGCCTGAAGATCCTGCAGGCTTTCGGGCTTGAGGCGAACAACGTGGAAATGGCGCGCTTCGAGGATGAACGGGTCCTGGTCATCGAGCGCTTCGACCGGGCCCCGCGCGCGAAGGGCGGGATCGTGCGACTTCCCCAGGAGGACTTTCTGCAGGCCTCAGGTTTCGAATCCGGGCTAAAATACCAAGACCATGGTGGCCCCTCGATGCGCGATTGCCTCGAGCTGCTGGCAGCCTCGGAAAACCCGCTTTCGGACCAGAATCTGTTCCTCAAGGCGCAGATCCTGAATTGGATGCTTCTCGCGACCGACGGTCACGCGAAGAACTATTCGATCTTCAACCTGCCGGGCGGCGGGTTCCGGATGACGCCGCTCTACGATGTCCTCACCGCGGCGCCTGCCGAGTTGCGCAACAACTTTCGCCACAAGGACATCCAGATGGCGATGTCGGTGGGAAACGCGCGCCACTACCGGATGGACCAGATCCATCCGCGGCATTTCACCCAGACCGCCCGCGCGGCGCGCGTGCCCATCCGGGTGATCCGGGACGCCACAATCGAGATCGTGGAGATCGGTCGCCCAGCCCTCGCTGAGGTCGAAGTCGGGTTGCCGGGCGATTTCCCGGAGAGGATCTCGGGGCCGGTGTTGGAGCGTCTCGGGCGATGTCTCGCGACGGTGGAAGCTTATGCTGAAAGCGGCGACGCCTAGGGTCCAGACTCATTGAGTTTCAGAGCCAGAAGAGGACTGTTGCGGCAAGGGCGATAGCGGAGAAGAAAGTCTGCGGGCATCGGTCGTATCGGGTAGCAACCCGTCGCCAGTCCTTGAGGCGGCCGAACATGATCTCGATGCGGTTGCGGCGCTTGTAACGCCTCTTGTCGTATTTTACCGCCTTCTTGCGGGACTTCCGGCCCGGGATGCAGGCCTTTATCCCCTTGTCTTTCAACGCTCCTCTGAACCAGCCAGCGTCATAACCCCTGTCGGCGAGCAACCACCCCGCCTTCGGCAGGCTGCCCAGCAGAGCCGCAGCGCCGGTGTAGTCGCTGACTTGTCCGGCGGAGATGAAGAACCCAATTGGCCGCCCCTTCGCATCCGCGACGGCGTGCAACTTGGTGTTCATGCCTCCTTTTGTGCGCCCGATCTGGCGCCCGCGCCCCCATTTTTGACGCACAAGGGCGATTTCGGAACGGAGGGTTGTCCACGGGAGGGACCCGCGCGCCGGGCGCCGCGCCGCCCGCGCGGCTGGAGGTGCCGGGCGCGCGGGAGGGTCCTGTGGGCAACCCGTGGGGTCTGGGCAGGTCATTTTTCATACTCTTTCTTGGCATCGCTGCGGTCCTTGCGCATCGATGGGCCGTCCAGCGCGATGCGGTAGTTCACGTCCTCCATGCAGGCGTCGCCGTGGCGCAGGGCGGCGGCGCGCAGCCCGGTCTGGAACCGGCGGGTGTTGCGCCTGGCCTTTTCACGATCGAGCATCAGCCCGATCCAGGTGGCGGGATCGAGATCACGGCCGTGATCTTCCGACAGCAATTCGGCAAAGGCTTCGGCCTTGCCGTCGAGCTTCAGCGTGCAGAGCGCGTCGTGGGTGGGGTGTGTGAGCACCCGTCGCGCAGTAGTCCGACGAACAGGCAGAGGGAACATCTCCACGATATCTCCACGAAACCTCGGCGGTTAGTCCATCGGCCGATGCCAGTTGGCTGCAGTGTGAAACCGACGGGACGCAACATGGCACACCGAAACATCCTGATCCTCTCGTTCCTCGGCCTGATGGCCGGGACCCTTGCACTGTTCCAGCTTGCCGATCGCCCCGATGCGGCCCCGGCGGAGATGAGCGGGACCGAGATGGCGGTCCAGGTGACCGTCGAGACGATCCGGCCCGAACCGATCGTGCTCGCGACCGAGTATTCCGGCCGGGTCTCGGCCGCCCGGCGGGTCGAGATCCGTCCGCAGATCGGCGGTCTCATCCTGGAAAGGCGCGTCGAGGAAGGAACGCGGATCTCGGCGGGCGAGGTCCTGTTCCGCATCGATCCGGCACCCTTGAAAGCCGATCTAGCCCTCGCGGAAGCCGCGCTGATGCGTGCCGAAGCCGCCGAGGCCCATGCCCGTCGCGCGGTCGAACGCTCGGATGCCCTGCTTGCCAGGAAGGCCATCAGCCAGCAGAGCAACGATACCGCCCATACCGAACTGCGGCTTGCGACGGCCGGTGTTGCAGAAGCGCGCGCCGCGGTGGAACACAAACGCCTCGACCTCGATTTCGCGACGCTGCGCTCTCCGATCGGCGGCTATGTCGCGGCGGGGCTGGCCGATGTCGGCGGGCTGGTCACGGTCGGCGGCGAGAAGGCCCTGGCGGTGGTGCAGGACCTGGACAAGGTCTATGTCGACCTGCGTTTGCCGGCAGACGACCTGGACGCGGTCCTGATGGCGGCCGAAGAGGGGCTGGGACCGATCCGGATCATCCGAGACCGTGACGGGGCGGCGCCCCTGACCGGCGTGCTGAAATCCTCGGACGTCATCGTCGATCCGGGCACGGGCTATGTCAGCGTCCGTATCGAGACCGCGAACCCGAAGCTTGCGCTGCTGCCGGGCATGTTCGTGCGCGCGAAGCTTCCCCGCGGCGCCGTTCCCGACGCGCTGCTGGTCCCGGAGGACGCCATCCTGCACACCGCGGGCGGCGGGGCGCAGCTTGTCGTCGTCTCGCCGGAGGGCAAGGCCCGGCGCCGCGACGTGGTTCCGGGCGCGCGCATCGGCAACCGCATCATCATCGTCTCGGGCCTGGCGCCCGGTGAGGTCGTGGCGATCCGCGGGCAGAACCGCGTGCCCGAAGGGGTCGCGGTATCGGTCGACGCCCGCCCGGCCGAAACCTGATCCCGAAAGGCAGAGGGAATGTCCCAGTTCTTCATCCTGCGCCCGGTCTTTGCCTGGGTGATCGCGATCTTCATCATGCTTGCCGGGATCGTCGCGATCCCGCGCCTGCCGGTGGCGCGGTTCCCCGACATTGCGCCGCCCAGCGTGAGCATCTTCACGACCTATGCCGGGGCCGATGCGCAGACGGTCAGCAACAGCGTGGTCCGTCCGATCGAGAAGGAACTCTCCAGCGTCAAGAACGTGCTATATTACGAGAGCAGCATCGACTCGACCGGCGGCGCAAGCATCACGGTGACGTTCAAACCCGGCACCGACCCCGAGATGGCGCAGGTAGAAGTGCAGAACCGGCTGAAGAATGCCGAGGCCCTGCTGCCCGCCCCCGTGCGGCGCGAAGGTCTCGGGGTCGAGGCGGCAGAATCGGGCTTCCTGATGGTCATCACGCTCAGGTCGCTCAGCGGGGCGACGGATGAACTGAGCCTTGGCGATTACCTGTCCCGCAATCTGGCCGAGGAACTCAAGCGGGTCCCCGGTGTCGGGCGCGTGCAGCAATTCGGCTCGGAACGCGCGATGCGGGTCTGGGTCGATCCGGCGAAGCTCTCCGCATATGGCCTGAGCATGGCCGATGTGACCGGGGCGATCGCGCGCGAAAACGCCCAGGCCACGCCCGGCCGGGTCGGCGATGAACCGACGGTACCGGACACCCGGGTTTCGACCCCGCTTACCATCCGGGGTCAGCTGACCACGCCCGAGGCCTTTGCCGGGATCACGCTGCGCGCCAATACCGACGGCGCGCGCCTCGTGCTGGGCGATGTCGCCCGGCTGGAGCTTGGCGCGCAGACCATGGCCTTCAGCGTCAGCAGCAACGGCAAGGGCGCCGCCGCCGCCGCCATCCAGATGTCGCCCGGCGCCAATGCCGTCAGCACCTCTGCCGCGATCGAGAAGCGGCTGGCCGAGCTGCGCCTTGCCATGCCCGAGGATATCGAGGTTTCGATCTCCTACAACACCGCGCCATTCGTGAAGGTCTCGATCACCAAGGTGATCCACACGCTGATCGAGGCCATGGTGCTGGTCTTCCTCGTGATCCTGCTGTTCCTGCAGAAGGTCCGCTATACGCTGATCCCGACCATCGTCGCACCTGTCGCGCTTCTGGGCACCTTCGCGGTGATGGCGCTGGCGGGCTATTCGATCAACGTGCTGACGATGTTCGGCATGGTCCTGGCCATCGGCATCATCGTCGACGATGCCATCGTCGTGGTCGAGAATGTCGAACGCATCATGGCGCGGCAGGGGCTCTCGCCCCGGGCCGCGACCCAGCAGGCGATGCGCGAGATCTCGGGCGCCATCATCGGGATCACGCTGGTTCTGTCCGCGGTCTTCATCCCGATGGGACTGGCGGGCGGATCGGTCGGCGCGATCTATCGCCAGTTCACGCTGTCGATGGCGGTGTCGATCCTGTTCTCGGCCTTTCTTGCGCTGACCCTGACACCGGCGCTTTGCGCCACGCTCCTGCGGCCGGTGACAGGGCATGGCGAGGCGCGCGGTTTCTTCGGCCGGTTCAACCGCGGCTTCGACAGGATGACCCGGCGCTATACCGGCTGGGTCGGCTGGACGCTGAGGCGCGGCGGGCGGATGCTGGTGCTTTATGCCGTGCTGATCGGCGTCATGGCGGCGGGCTACATGCGCCTGCCGACCTCCTTCGTTCCGGACGAGGATCAGGGCAGCTTCATGGCCATGTTCGAACTGCCCGCCGGCGCCACCGCAGAGCGCACCCGGGCCGTGATCGCCGCCTATGAGGCCCATACCGCCACCCGTCCCGACATCACCGAGAATACCGTGATCCTCGGGTTCGGCTTCTCGGGATCGGGGCCGAATGCGGCGCAGGCCTTCACCAGCATGAAGGACTGGAGCGCGCGCAAGACCAGCGTCGACGAGGAAATCGCCGCCGCCGAGGCCGCCATGGCCGATATCCCCGAGGGGATGGCCATGATCATGAAGCCTCCGGCCATCGAATCGCTGGGCACCACCTCGGGCTTTTCGTTGCGGCTGGAGGATCGGGCCAATGCCGGACCCGCCGCGCTGAAGGCGGCAGAGGACCGGTTGATCGCCCTCGCGCAGGCCAGCCCGCTGCTGAGCGGGGTGATGAGCGAGGGCCTGCCCGACGGCATGAGCATCGCGCTGAAGATCGACCGGGAAAAGGCCCAGGCCCTCGGGCTGCGCTTCGACACGATCAGCGAGACGATCGGGACCGCCATCGGCTCGACCTATGTGAACGACTTCCCCAACCAGGGGCGGATGCAACAGGTGATCGTGCAGGCGGATGCCCCCGCCCGGATGCATGTCGAGGACGTGCTGCGGCTGGAGATGCGCAACCTCGAGGGCGGCATGGTGCCCCTGTCCGAGGTGGCGACCCCGGTCTGGGAAAGCACGGCGCTGCAACTGGATCGCTATAATGGCTATCCGGCCGCGCAGATCTCGGGCGAGGCGGCCAGCGGCGTGTCCAGCGGCGCGGCCATGGACGAGATGGAGCGGCTGGCCGGGGCGTTGCCGCAGGGCTTTGCCGTCGAATGGAGCGGACAATCGCTGCAGGAACGGCAATCGGCCAGTCAGGCGCCGATGCTGCTGGCGGCCTCGATGCTGGTGGTGTTCCTGGTGCTGGCGGCGCTTTACGAAAGCTGGTCGGTGCCCTTCGCGGTGATGCTGGTCGTGCCCCTGGGGCTTCTGGGGGCGGTGACCGCGGTTCTGCTGCGCGGTGCGGATAATGACGTGTTCTTCAAGGTGGGACTCGTCACCATCATCGGCCTGTCTGCCAAGAACGCGATCCTGATGGTCGAATATGCCCGCCACCTGCGGGCCGGGGGCATGGGGCTGAACCGGGCGATCCTGCAGGCCGCGCGGCTGCGTCTGCGGCCGATCCTCATGACCTCGATGGCCTTCATCCTGGGCGTCGTGCCGCTGATGCTGGCACAAGGCGCCGCATCCGAGATCCAGAATGCCATCGGGACCGGCGTCTTCGGCGGCATGGTCTCGGCCACGATGCTGGCCGTCTTCTTCGTGCCGGTGCTTTATGTCACTGTCAGCCGCCTGACTCGCGGACTGGCTCGGGAGAAGCTGCGAAAGACCGCGCCATGACCGATGCCCTGATCCTGATCGTCGAGGATGAGCCCGAGATCGCCGAGATCCTCGAGACCTATTTCGCGCGCGAGGGCTTTCGCGTGATCTGCGCCCGCGATGGCACGACCGGGCTGGCCCATCATCAGCGCCTGCGCCCCGACCTGGTGGTGCTGGACATCAAGCTGCCCGGACAGGACGGCTACGAGGTGCTGGCCGCGATCCGGCGTCGGGGCGAGACGCCGGTCATCATGGTGACGGCCCTGGCCGAGGATCTCGACAAGTTGCAGGCGCTGCGGATCGGGGCCGACGATTACGTGGTCAAACCCTTCAACCCGCTTGAAGTGGTGGCCCGCGCCCGCGCCGTGCTGCGCCGCACGATGGGACGGGGGCCGGATCACCTGTTGCGGCTGGGGCCGCTGACGGTCGACCCGCAAGCTTACCGCGCTGTCATCGATGCGGCTGCCGGGCCGCTCCCGCTGGAGCTGACCCCGACCGAATTCCGCATCCTGGCCCATATGGCGCGCTTTCCGGGGCGGGCCTTCGGCCGGGCAGAACTGGTCGATGCCTGCCTGCCCGAAGGGGCCGCGCTGGATCGCACCGTCGACAGCCATGTCAGCAACCTGCGCCGCAAGCTCGCGGCGGCGGAGGCGGATGGCATGCTCGAAGCCGTGCGCGGGATCGGCTACCGCCTGGATATGCCCCATGTCCGGTAACCTGAACGCCCGGATCACCAAGACGATGGTCGCGCTGACGCTGATTGCGACGCTCGTCGTCTCTCTGGGGCTGATGGCCTATTTCCTGTTCATCTACGACTGGATCTATCCCGACAGCGATGACCTCGCGGGGTGGCGGACCGCCGACACCGTCATGGTTCTGCTTCTGTTGGCGTTCGGGTTGCTGACCGCCTCGGGGATCGGCTGGCGGCTGGCGCGGCGCATCGTCGAGCCGCTGAAATCGGTGGCGGCGGCCGCGCGGCGGATCGCGACCGGCGATTTCTCGGCACGGGCCGACCTGCCGTCGGGCAGTTTCCGCGAGGCCGCGGACCTGCTTGCCGATTTCAACGCCATGGCCGAGCGCCTCGAACGCGCCGAGGCCGAGCTGGCCTATTCCAACTCGGCCATCGCGCATGAGCTGCGCACCCCGCTGACGATCCTGCGCGGCCGCCTGCAGGGCATGTCGGATGGCGTCTTCGATCCGACGCCACAGCTCTATGCGCGCCTGATCGAGCATGTCGATCATCTCTCGGCCCTTGTGGAGGAGCTGCGCACGCTGGCCTTGAGCAATGCGGGCCAGCTCGAGCTGATCCGGGACCGGTTCGATCTGGCCGAGGAGGTCGGCGCCGCGCTGAACGGGCTGGAGGCGGACCTGGCCGCGGCGGGCATCACCGTGACCCGCGCGCTTGCCCCGGCCCGGATCGAGGCTGACCGGACCCGGCTGCGCCAGGCCTGCGTCGCGGTGCTGGAAAACTGCCGCCGCTATGCGCCGCAAAGCCATGTCCATGTCGAGACCCGCGCCAATGGTGACGCGGTGGTCTTTCGCTGTTCGGATACCGGGCCCGGGCTTTCCGCCGAAGACCGGGCGCGCGCCTTCGACCGGTTCTGGCGGGCCGATGCCTCGCGCGGGCGCAGTCTGGGCGGCTCGGGCCTCGGCCTGCCCATCGTGCGCGCCATCGCCCGCGCCCATGGCGGCGAGGCGCGGATCATCCCGCAGCCGCCTCCGGGGCTGACCGTGGAACTCCGCCTGCCGAAAAGCGCCTTGCATGCCGGACAGACCGATGACTGACGATCCCGGGCATTACGACGATCTGGCTGCGCGGCATGTGTCGATACGGCGCGTTTTGCGGCTGTTCGTCCCCTACCGGGCGCGGATCGGGGCCGTGGTGGCGTTGATGATCCTTGCATCGGCCATCGGTCTGGCCGGGCCGTTCCTGCTGCGGGCGATCATCGACATCGCCTTGCCGCAACAGGATCTTTCGCTGCTGGCCTGGCTGGCGGGCGGCATGATCGCGGCGGCGCTGGCCTCGGCCGGGATCGGCGCGCTTCAGATCGTTCTGAGCGCGCGCATCTGCCCTCTTTGCCCGGGTCTTCGAATATCTCGACAAGCCGGTCGAGATCACCGAGCGCGCCGATCCGGTGACCATCCCCCGGTCCGACATGCGCGGCGCGGTGCAGCTGGACCATGTCAGCTTTGCCTATGCGGGCCAGTCCCTTCGGACGATCGATGATGTGACCCTGACCATCCCGGCGGGCAGCCATGTCGCCATCGTCGGGCCGACGGGCTCGGGCAAGACCACGCTCGGCTACCTTCTGGCGCGGCTTTACGATGTCGACGCTGGCGCGATCCGCTTCGACGGGGTGGATCTGCGCGATCTCGGCTTTGCGACGCTGTCGCAGATGCTGGGGGTCGTGTCGCAGGAGCCCTATCTGCTCAATGCCTCGGTGGCCGAGAACCTGCGCTTTGTCTGCCCCAAGGCGACCGGGGCCGATATGATCGCGGCCGCGAAGGTGGCGCAGATCCATGACCATATCGCGGCCTTGCCCGAGGGCTATGACACCCTGGTCGGCGAGGGAGGCTTCCGGTTCTCGGGCGGCGAGAAGCAGCGCCTGGCGCTGGCCCGCACCATTCTGCGCGACCCGCCGATCCTGCTGCTGGACGAGGCGACGAGCGCGCTCGATACCCGCACCGAACGCGCGATGCCGCAGGCCCTGGAGCCGTGCATCGACCTCGTCGGGCAGTTCGTCGGCCTCGGCATATTCGGCTTCGAGGTCGTCGAGCTCGTTGCGCAGCGCCTCACGCCGGGCGCGCTCGTCTTCGGTCAGATCGACCGGCGTCCCGGTGATCGACCGAAGGCCCTGGGTGTGGCCATAGGGGAAGTCGGCCGCGACCTCGATCCACTTCCAGCCTTCGCCGGCGATGGCCTCCGCTTCGGCCTTCAGCTTGTCGGCGACGAGCTGCTCCAGCAACGGGACATCCTCGATCCAGCCCCCGTCGTCGTCCTGGAACAGATCGCGCAGGACGATGCCGCCGGCCTCCTCATAGACCTCGATGGTGACGAAGCGGACGCGGCGATCCGAGGCGCGGACGGTGTTCTCCGTCAGCATCCGGCGGATCTGATAGGGCTCCTTCGACCAGCTATGCTGGATCGACTCCCAGACCTGCTTCTGGCGCGCGTGGTCGGAGGAGACGGTGAAGGCCATGAGCTGATCGAGGGTCATCTCGTCCTCGGCATAGGCATCGAGCAGAGTCTCCGAGACGGTGACGAGCTTGAGCCGCTGCTTGACGATGGCGGTCGAGACGAAGAAGCGCGCGGCGATCTCCTCCTCGGTGAGACCCTGATCGCGCAGCGTCCTGAAAGCCCGGAACTGGTCGAGGGGGTGAAGCGCCGCGCGATGGGCATTCTCGGCGAGCGAGTCTTCTTCAGCCGAGATTTCGGTCCCGGTTTCGCGGACCACGCAGGGCACCGGCGCGGTCTTGTTGAGGCGCTTGGCCTTCACGAGAAGTTCGAGCGCCCGGTAGCGGCGACCGCCAGCGGGGATCTCGAACACGCCGGTCTCCGTGCCATCGGCATCGAGAACCGGTCGAACGTTGAGGCTCTGCAGGAGACCGCGGCGGGCGATGTCCTCGGCCAGCTCTTCGATCGAGACGCCGGCCTTCGCGGCGGCCGTACCCCAGGGCTGGACCCATGGCACCCGACCGGCTTCTAGCTCGGCGATGATCTTGTCGGTAATTTCGGAATAGAGGTTGGTCCGGTCGCCCCTGGCGCCGGATTTGCGGGTCTGTCTGGACATCGCGTGTCTCCGCGACGGGCGCCGGAGGCCTCTCCTCCAGCCCTCAACCCGTCACGGCAAACCGGTCCGCACTCTCACTCTCAAAGGGGGCGTTGCGGGGTGTCCCCGCAGAAGGGGCCGGCCGAGACGACAGGCTCGGCCGCAGGGGAAGGCTTTCCCCTCCCGATGGATGTTCAAGAGCAATACGAAAACCCGGAAAGAGGTAGAGTTTTTTCACTCACCTTCCGTAGACGCCTAGGTCATGTTGACAAATGGCGGACCCAGAGACGGATCGACGTGATGTCAATGAAGCCGAGGAAGCTCTCAGCGGTCTTGTCGTAGCGGGTCG
>NZ_SOEB01000039.1 GCF_004365965.1 Rhodovulum visakhapatnamense | reverse complement strand
TCGATGCCTTCATGCGTTTCCGCTCCTCTCCCAGCCAGGAAAGATTAGCCGAAAACTCCAGCTTCAAACGGTCCAGTTTTCAGGGAACAGAGCACCGGGTCCTCCTTTCCCAAAATAGCATGGAAAGAAGGTTAAGTGGACACCCTGGTCGCGCAGATCGTCGGTCAGCTTGCGATCTCCATAGACCTTGCCGCTGTCGGCCGAGGCCTGCTGTATCAGCTCGGTCTGACGGATATCTTCCCGCGACGGTGGCTTAACGGATTCTTAAGCCATGCGTAGAAGCCGCTGAAATGGACCCGCAGAACCCGGCACATGGACCGAACGTGAAACTGCCCACGGTGCGTGCTGATGAATGCGTACTTCACTTTGCATTCTGCGCAAAGTACGCGGCCGCCTTTTTTAATATGTCGCGCTCCTCCGTCACCCGCGCCAGCTCACGCCTGAGACGCCGGTTCTCAGCTTCATGATCAACGTCGGGCTTCCTTGGCGCCGGATCACCGAACCGCTTCAACCATTTGTACAGAGAATGCGTGCTGACGCCCAAACGCCGGGAAACTCCCGAACCGGATACCCGCGCACCGCAATCTGATGCACCGCGTCCCGCTTGAAATCGGCACTGTAATTGCTTGTCCCCATGTCGGCCTCCTTGCCTCAAAGTCAGGGGGCAAAGCGTCTACAAATCTGGGGGCACCTCAATCCGAGCCGCCGCCTCTCGCCGGACAGGTCCCGCAGCCGCTCGCGCAACTCCCGGTCCTCCGGCCTGATCGGCTGCCGCCGATACACGCGCGGGTCGATCCCGGCCAGCGCACAGGCTCGCCGCCGCGAGCAGCTCTTCTCCTTCATGACCCAGTCCACGGCACGCCGCCTCGAACCGGGCCTTAGAAGCGTCCGCAGGCTCACTCGAACGCATGGCGTTCGCCTGCTCCCATTCCCAACATGTCCTTCAGCGTCGCAACATCGAGCATCTGTTCAGCCAGCATCTTCTTCAGTTTCGCGTTCTCGGCCTCCAGCGCCTTCAGCCGCCGGGCATCCGGCGCCTCCATGCCGCCATATCTCGAGCGCCACCTGTAGAAGGTCGCGTCGCTGACGCCGTGCTTGCGGCACAGTTCCTTCGCGCCCAGCCCGGCCTGATGCTCCTTCAGGATGCCAATGATCTGCTCTTCGCTGAAACGGTTTCTCTTCATCGTCTGTCTCCTCGTCTGGAGAACAGGCTAACCTCAAAACGAGGACATTTCAGGGGAGCAGGTCACGAGGCGCCGGACCCACGCCAGAAATGCGCCAGAAACCTACCGGACCCGCCCCGGGATCGAGGAGGCCCTCTTCATCGCGCCGCGCCCAAGCCTCGGGACCAAGCCTCGGGACTTGTCTCACGAGCTCGGATGATATACATTCGCCAATGTCTATCCAACCTGCCGCGACGGAGGCTGCCATGCAGATCGCCAGATGGGGAAATTCGCTTGCTGTCCGCCTGCCCGCGGATCTGGTCCGGACCCTCGGCCTGCGCGAGGGCGACCGGATCGAGCTGGAGCCCTCGGGCGAGGGTCGGTTTGCGGTCAGCCGCCATCCCCGTGCCGATGAGGTGCTGTCGGGGCTGCGCCGGTTTCGCGGCCGTCTGGCGCCCGAAGACCGGCTGAGCCGCGACGCGGCCAATGGCCGCTGACTTCTTCGACACCAATGTCATCCTCTACCTGCTGGACGACGGGCCCAAGGCCGACCGGGCCGAGGCGCTGCTGGCCCAGGGCGGTGCGATCAGCGTCCAGGTGCTGAACGAGGCGCTGGTGAACTGCCTGCGCAAGGCCCGGATGAGCCATGACGAGGCGGGCGAATTCCTGTTCGGGATCCGCGATCTCTGCGAGACGGTCGAGCTGACCGTCGACACCCATGATGTCGGCCGCGCGCTGGCCGCCCGCTACAAGCTGTCGGTCTGCGATTCGATGATCGTCGCCGCGGCGCTTCTCAGCGGCTGCACCAGGCTCTGGTCCGAGGACATGCAAGACGGGCTGACCGTCGAGGGGCGTCTTAAGATCGTCAACCCCTTCGCCGACGCCGCCTGAGCAGACGCCTTCGCCCGGTCGGAACCGCCGCGGCGGCGGGCCAGGTCTTGCCTCCCGCAGCCCGCGCCACAGGTCCTGGCCCAGACCCGAAGGAGACAGAGCATGACCCGAACCCTGTTCATCACCGGCGCCTCCAGCGGTATCGGCGCCGCCACCGCCCGCGCCGCCGTCGCCCGCGGCTGGTCGGTGGGGCTTATGGCGCGCTCGGCCGACAAGCTGGACGCGCTGGCAACCGAGCTGGGCGCGGCGGCGCTGGCCCTGCCCGGTGATGCCACCGATCCGACCGCGCAAGAGGAAGCCGTGGCCCGTACCGTCGAACACTTCGGCGCGCTGCATGCGGCCTTCGCCAATGCCGGGCGCGGCCTCGAACGGCCCGGCACCGAGGCGGGCGATCCCGAGGACTGGCGCGGGATGGTCGATCTGAACGTGATGGGCGTGCTGTTCACCGCCCGTGCCGCCCTGCCGCATCTGCGCCGCACGAAGGGGCATCTGGTGCTGACCGGCTCGGCCGCGGGACGGACCCATATCAAGGGCTCGATCTATTCCGCGACCAAGTGGTTCGTGCATGGCTATGGCGGCAACATGTCCGAGGAGATGCGCGAATGGGGCGGGCGCTGCACGGTGATCTCGCCCGGGATGGTCGACACGCCGTTCTTCGACAGCCCCAAGCCCGACAAGATCCGGCCCGAGGATGTCGCCGATGCGGTGCTTTATGCGCTGGAGCAGAACCCCCGCGCCGAGCTGCGCGAAATCCATATCATGCCGACCGGCTGAGAGGGGCCGGCGCTCAGCCCGCCGCCCGCCTTTCGCGGATCATGATGAAGACGCCGCTGGCCACGATGACCGCGGCCCCCACCGCCGTCGCGCGGTCGGGAACCTCCTGCCAGAACAGCCAGCCGAAACCGGTGGCCCAGAGCAACGCGGTATAGTCCAGCGGCGCGATCACCACCGCGGGCGCCATCCGGAATGCCTGGGTGATCAGCGTCATGCCCAGCGTGCCGAACAGGGCGATGCAGCCGAAGGCCCAGAAATCGCCCGCCGGGACCGGGGTCCAGACGAAACCGACCGCCAGACCGCTCAGCAGCACCGAGCTGCCGACCAGCCAAAGCTGCATAGTCCAGACGCTTTCGCGCGCATCGAGCCAGCGCGCGCTGAGCATCAGCACCGCATAGAACAGCGCCGCCAGCACCGGCAGCACCGAGGCCGGCTGAAACGCCGCCGCCCCCGGACGGACCACGATCAGCACCCCGGCAAAGCCCGCCGCCACCGCCAGCCAGCGCCGCCAGCCCACCGGCTCGCGCAAGACCAGCGCCGACAGCGCGGTGATGAAGATCGGTGCCACGAAGATCAGCCCGGTTGCCTCGGCCAGCCCCAGATAGCGAAAACTGGTGAAGAACATCAGCGCCGCCACGATCACCAGCCCGCCCCGCGCCAGATGCGCCAGCGGACGGCGCGACACCAGCGCACGGGGCCCTCCGGTCCCGACCGCGATCACGGCGGCGAAAGGCAGCGCGATCAGGCTGCGCAGGAACAGGATCTGGACCGGCGAATAGCCCTCGGTCAGCGCCTTGGCGAAGGCGTCATTGACGCAAAGGCAGGCCACGCCCGCGCACATCGCAGCGATTCCCGCCATGGGGTCGCGCCCCGCCATGGTTGCCGCCGTTCCGGTCATTCGTCCGTTCCCTTCACCAGCCTTCCGGCCCGTTTCCGGGGTCCTCCCCAGCGGCACGACCCTAGCCCGCTCGCGCTTCGCTGTCATGGTCGAAGCCGCCCCCCAGCGCCGCCGCCCCCGTACATCGGGACAATCGGGGGCGATCCGCCGGGATCGGACCGGAAAAGACCTGCGACGCACCCGGTCGTGTGCGGGAACCCGCCAGCCCGGCAAACACTTGCCCGCGCCCGCAATCCAAGTCATGGCATCCGGGGGCGATATCGCGTAACAGCGGCCCGCGTAGGATATCCTGATGAACAGAAATCGCGGCTCCCGGCGACGTGTTTCGTTGTCGCTTCCGATCCTGCGGACCTCGCGGGATCAGCACGATGCCGGCAACCTGACCCTCGGCAGCCTGCTGTCGGGGCTGGGCGAGACCTCGTTCGGCTGGGCGGTGGTGGTGTTCGCGCTCATGACCATGCTGCCGCTGCCGCCCGGATCCTCGCTGGTGACAGCTCTGCCGGTGCTGGTCACCACCGCGCAGATGATGCTGGGCTACCGCCATGTCCGCCTGCCGGGACCGCTGGCGCGGTTGCGGCTGGATCACGACAAGCTGCGCCGCACCGTGCTGCGCCTGCGCCCCGTCACCCGGCGGCTGGAGCGGGTTCTGAGGCCGCGCAACCCCGCCCTGTTCCGCCGCCGCAACGAACGCGCGCTGGGGGCGGCGCTGTTCGTGATCGCCTTCACCCTGTTCCTGCCGGTGCCGGGCAGCGGCTGGTTCCCGGCGATCTCGCTGTTCGTCGCGGGCGTCGGCATGGTCGAACATGATGGCCGGGTCACGATCTGGGGGCTTGTGATGGGCGCGGCCTCGGTGCTGCTGACCGTCGCCATCGTGGTCTCGCTGGCCGCCAGCGCCGAGGCGGTGATCCCGTAGCCGCCCCCGGCCGGGACCGCACCCGATCGGCACGCCGGTCCTGCCCGCCAGCGGTCCCTGTCCTTCGGGCGCGGGTTTCCGCATCGCCTTAAACAGCACCGGAACCGGCAGGGCATGTGTCCTTCCTGCTCTAGCGCCAGCATCAGAACCAGACGCTTGAAATATCGACGTTCATGCCGCCTTGCCGCCCCGGATTTCAGATCGATGCCGTCCCGCCCCGATGATCGTTATCCGAAGGGCGCATCGGCGCGGCCCCGAGGCCGATCATCGCCGATCAGGGCAGAAGGTTCGCGCAGGGCGAAACAGGCCGGGGGTCATTCGGACAGGATCTATGGGCCGGGGCCGTGCCGACGAAAGCCAGTCTGATCCCCTTCGCCTGAGCAGGACGACCCGCTCATGGGCCGGGCGCGGAGCAAAGCGGTCGTTCACGGAAAACGCAGCGACGGTCCGGAATGAGGCCATGGCCGCAAGTCGGCCATCGTGCTATGCTGGGCGCTTGAAGAAGTATGGTCGCACATTCCACCTGCCATTTTCGCCCGGCGCCACCAGCGACGACAAGGTCATGTCTTCGCTTGAAGGCCTGATGGCGGAAGACCTCGTCGTCACCGAAAAGATGGACGGTGAGAATACGACGATTCACGCTGGCGGCTCACATGCGCGCAGCCCTGACAGCCGTTACCATCCTTCCCGAGACTGGCTCAAGGCGTTCGCGGCGGGGATTTCTCCCTATCTGGCAGAGGGCGAACGTATTGTCGGCGAGAACCTCTATGCCCGTCATTCCGTCGCCTATGATGCGTTGCCTTCGTATTTCCTCGGCTTCGCGTGGATTGTTGGCGATGAAATCCAGTCCTGGGACCTGACGCAGGCACGTTTCGAGGAGCTGGGCATCCAGCCTGTTGCGACGCTCTATCGGGGCGCCTACCGCACGGGTCTGTTCGAGGATCTGGCGCGGGCCCTCGACCTGTCGAGGCAAGAGGGGTTTGTGGCAAGGATCGCCGGTTCGTTCCCAGAAAGCGACATGCCGAGGCGGATGGGAAAATATGTCAGGGAAGGACATGTTCAGTCGGAAATCCACTGGATGAAGGCTGAGCTTATCGCCAATGGCCGAGCTGACTCCTGACGGCAGCTTCACACCGTCCTCCGGGCCTCACAGCTCGAAGGTCTGGTTCGGGTCAGCAACGCCTGGCTTAGGGGCGGCAAAGCCGGGTTCGGCCAACGGACCGGACCCGGACGATCTGCTGCAGACAGCAAGCATACTCGATATGCGACCGGCACCCGGGCCGCTCGGGCAGATGCGCAAGCCCGCTGAACGCCGCCGTCACCGCCGCGACCGGACAGGCGGAGCGGGTGATCCGCTGCTTGATGACAACGGCGAAGGCCCGGCAACCGGGCGCCTCTTGCCTCGGCAGAGCGCCGTGATCGCCCGGCACCGCGTCGAACCCGAACCAGAACAGGGGTGTGTCATCAGGCCGACCCGCCCCGGCCGCCAGCGACAAGCCCGGCCCCGGTTCGAGGCGCCGTTTCACAGCCAAGGCCAGGCCCCAACCGGCGCCCATCTTCCAAACCACAGCTCCCGCGGGCGAGCTTGCCCCCGGATCCGGATCAGGACATCTCCGACGCATCCGCGACGGCCACGGCCTGACCGGACCCGCCATCCCGCCCGACACCGGCAGCGGCGCGCGGAGCATCACGCTTGCGGAGCCGTTCCAACCGCCTTGAGCCGCCCTGACGGCGCGCCCCCAAGGGTCAGCCCCGGCCGGGCGCGGCACCCTCGACGAAAAGCCGCCAGGCGCGGTCGAACCAGGCGTCCCGCGCAGCCGGATCGGCCAGCGCGTCATCGCCCATCAGGGCCGCGTTGCTGGGGCCCAGCACCAGGGCCGCGATCAGCTGGTCGGCGACGAAATCGGCATCCGGGGCGGCAAGCTCGTCCGCGGCGGCGGCGGCGCGGATCGCCTCTGCCAGCTTCGGCGTGAACGGGTCCGCACCGACCAGAGGCCGGGCCCGCATCGCCTCGATGAAGGCCTCGCGCTTCAGCGCCAGCAGCTCGGGGTCGAGATTGGCATCGAGAAACCAGCGCGCCAGATGCCGCACCCGGTCGAGCGGGCGCTCGGGGCAATCGGCCGCCACCGCCTCGAACCAGGCCTCGGTCCGCTCCAGCGCCCTCTGCGTCACCGCGGCGAACAGCTCCTCCTTGGTGGCGAAACGGCGGTAAAGCGTGTCCTTGCCGATACCGCAAGCGGCGATCACCTGCTCCATCGTCGTCGCGGCAAAGCCCTGGGCGATGAACAACTCGCGCGCCCGGGCGACGATCTCGGCCGCGATCCGTTCGGACTGACGCTTGGTCGGGCGTCCGGCGCGCGCCGGGCGCGGGGTCTTGGCTGTCGTCATTCCCGTGCGGCCTTCCGGAAGTTCAGCCGCCTTATGGGCAATTTTCCGGCCGGACGGCAAGCATCCCGATATTCCGACAAAAATACTATGGTTTTAACTGGACGTGATCGTCCCGTTTTGCTAACGCCGCTTCGACATTCAGGGAACGGAGATGCCGGATGGACAGAGGAACCTTGGGCAGGACGACCGCGGCACTGGCGGCCGCACTCGGCACGGCCGCAACCGCCGCCGCCGCACAGGACGATGCCTACGCGCTTGAGGCCATCGTGCTGCAGGCCGACGTGGCCGACACGTCGAGCTCCTACGCGCTGCCGGACATGCGCTCGGCCACCAAGACCGACACGCCGGTGGTCGAGACGCCCCAGGCGCTGACCGTGCTGACCCGCAAGCAGTTCGACGACCAGAACACCCAGACCGTGGGCCAGGCGCTGCGCTACACCTCGGGCGTGCTGTCCGAGATCGACGCCTCGACCCGCTATGACAGCGTGTTCCTGCGGGGCTTCGGCGGCTTCGGCATCTCGTCGCAATTCGTAAGCTCCCTCGACGGGCTGCGGCTGCCGCGCGGCCAGGCCTTCGCCCAGCCCGCCGTCGATCCGTTCCTGCTGGACCGGGTCGATGTGCTCAAGGGCCCCTCGGCGCTGCTTTACGGGCCGTCGAGCCCCGGCGGTCTGGTCAACATGGTCAGCCGCGCCCCCGATGGCAGCACCGGCGGCGAGGCGCGGCTGGAATACGGCACCCATGACCGGGCGCAGGCCGGGTTCGAGCAGCATGGCACCCTCGACGAGGCAGGCACCCTGCAATACAGCCTGACCGCCATCGGCCGCAGCGCGAACACCCGCTATCGCGATGTCGACGAGGAACGGTATGCGATCGCCCCGGTCCTGGTCTGGCAGCCTTCGGCCGATACAAGGCTGACCTTCGGCGGCTACTGGCAGGACGACCCCGAAGGCGGCTATTTCAACTCGATCTATCCCAAGGGCGCCGCGCCCGCGGCCTATGCCCGCTATCTCGACCGCGACTTGAACGTCGGCGACCCGGATTTCGACAGTTTCGAACGCACCCAATGGGCGCTGAATGCCGGGCTGGAACATGCCTTCTCGGCCGATCTGACGCTGCGCTCGAAACTGCGCTACGGCCGGATCGACGCGGATATGAAGGGCCTGCAGATGGGCGCGCCGCTCGACGCATCGGGCATGCTCGCGCGGAATGCCCTGATCTCGGACGAGACGGCGCGGGCGCTGAACTGGGACACCAATCTGGAATACCGCTTCCAGACCGGCGCGGTCTCGCACCGGCTGCTGGCGGGGGCCGATCTGCTGTGGAATGACAGCGACTGGCAGTATTCCTACACCACGGCCGCGCCGCTCGACGTGACCGACCCGGTCTATGGCGGCGTCTCGGGTCCGTTCACGACCATGACCGACAGCCACCAGACCACCCGGCAGGCCGGGATCTACCTGACCGACCAGCTCTCCTTCGGCCGGTTCCGCGCGGTGCTGGGCCTGCGCCATGACCGGATCGAGACCGACAGCCTGAACCGGCTGAGCGGGACCACCACCGAACAGAGCAGCGACAACACCTCCTACCGCGCCGCCCTGCTTTACCTCTTCGACAACGGCGCCGCGCCCTATGTCAGTTATTCGACCTCGCTCGAACCGACCTCGGGCGTCGATGCCGCGGGCGATCCCTTCGTGCCCACCGAATCCGAGCAATGGGAGCTGGGGATCAAGTATCAGCCGCCGGGCATGGACGCGCTGTTCACCATGGCCGCCTTCAGCATCGACCAGACCGATGTGCTGACCCCGGGTGCTGTGCCGGGCTATTTCATCCAGACCGGCAAGATCCGCTCGCGCGGGGTGGAATTCGAGGGCCGCGGCAAGCTGACCGAGCGGCTCGAACTGATCGGCGCGCTGACCCTTCTGGATACAGAGGTACGGGCCTCGTCCAATGCCGCGATCATCGGCAACCGGCCGCAGGCGGTGCCGGATTATTTCGGCTCGCTCTGGCTGAACCGCAGCTTCGGCGGCAGGCTTGACGGGCTGGAACTGGGCGGCGGCGTCCGCTTCGTGGGATCGAGCTATGGCGACGACGCGAACAGCCTGAAATCCGGGTCCTATACCCTGGCCGATCTGGCGATCCGCTACGATCTGGGGGCGCGCAACCCGTCTCTGGCCGGGCTGGAGGCCACGATGAACGTCCGCAACCTGTTCGACGAGACCTATTATTCCAGCTGCAGCTACGACTATTTCTGCCAGTACGGAGAGGGCCGGATCGTCACCGTCGGGCTGCGCAAGACATGGTAGGCCGACGCGGATTTCTGACCGGGGCGGCGGCGGCATTGGCGGCCCCCCGGCTGGCCCGGGCCGGCGCGGGGATCGAGGCCCGCGACGTTCTGGGCAACCGCGTCGCGCTGCCCGCGCCCCCCGAACGGATCGTGCTTCTGGACGCGACCGACCTGATCTCGATGGCCGCCCTGATCGCCGCGCCGGGCGAGCGGCTGGCGGGCTGGGCCAGCGTGCCCCGGCTGGATCTGGGGCGCGCCGACTGGCTGGCGCCCAAGGGTTTGCCCGTGGTCGGCAAGCTCTCGCCCGACACCGTCTCGGCCGAGGGCATCCTGGCGCTGTCCCCGGATCTGGTGGTGGCCAGCGCCTACATGCTGCCGCCCGGCGGATCGGTGCTGGAAAGCGTCCTGCGCGCAGCCGGAATTCCGCTGGCCTGGACCGGCGGGCATGACCGGGCGCTGCCGCCCGGGGACAAGCTCGACCGGGCGATGGGGTTCTGGGGCGCGGTGCTGGACCGACCCCAGGCGGCGCGCGAGCTGGCCGCCTGGGGCCGCGCCCGCTTCGACGCGGTCCGCGCCGCCACCTCCGGGCCCCGGCCCCGGACCTACATGGAAATCATGTCGACCTATGACACCTGCTGCTGGGCCGCGGGCCATGCCTTCTGGGGCGGGATCTTCGAGATCGCGGGCGGCCATCTGCTGGAAGCGTCGGACGGCTGGGGCGCGAAGCTCGGTCCCGAGGGCCTGATCGCCTTCGATCCCGAGGTCTATATCGCCACCGGCGGCAGCTTCGCCCCCGAGCTGCAACCCGGGATCGCGCCGGGGCTGGACCCGGAGCAGGGCCGCGAGGGCCTTGCCCGCGCCGCCGCCCGCCCGGCGCTGAAGGACAGCGCGGCCACGCGCGCAGGCCGGGTCCACGGCATCTGGTCCGGGCTCGCGACCGCGCCCTTGATGGCGCCGGTGCTGGCCGACTGCCTCGGCGCCTGGCTCCATCCCGAAACCGGCGCGGAGCTCGGTCCCGGCAGGACGCTGGCCGAGCTGAACGACCGGTTCGCCAGACCCCTGCCCGGCCCGCTCTGGCTGTCGCTGGACGCGAGTTGAGCGCATCTGTCCTGCCCTTCCGGCACCCGCAAGGCACCCGCAAGGCCCCTGGAAAGGGTCTTGCGAAAGGCACTGAGAGGAGAGCTCCCTTGATCGACGTCGAAACCGAACTGGCCTTCTCCGGGGCCGAGACCGCCCATGCCGCGCTGTCGGCCCATGCCAAAAGCCACGACATCCCGCCCGAGATCGACGACCCCGGGCATCTGGCCTTTTCCTTCCAGGGCAACCGGCTGGAATTTCTGACCGTCCCGGGGCGGATGCGGATCCGGCTGTCGGCGGTCAGCCCGAACACGCTCTATTTCCTCAAGGAGGCGGTCGCGCATCACCTCGAAGAGGCCGATCCCGCGGCCGCGCGCAAGCTGCGCTGGCCCGGAGACGACGGCGCCGACAGCCACCGGACGCCGCCCAATTTCCGGCTGCTGACGGTGCTGGAGCGGTCCCGCCCGATTGGGGGCATGACCCGGCTCCATCTCGCGGGCGAGGATCTCGAGCCGCTGACCCGCGACGGCATCCATGTCAAGCTGATGCTGCCCGCCGACCGGGCCCGGAGCCCGGTCTGGCCCGGGGTCGCGGCCAATGGCGCCACGCGCTGGCCGAAGGGCGCCGACCGGCTGCATGTGCGCTATTTCACCCTGCTCGGGCTGGACGCCGAGGCCGGCCGCGTGGCGATCGATTTCGTCGATCATCCGGACGGCCAGATCTCGGACTGGGCCCGCGCCGCCCGTTCCGGCGACCGGATCGGCATCATGGGCCCCGGCGGCGGCCTGCCCCCCGCGACCGACCGGCCGTTGATCCTGATGGGCGACGCCACCGCGCTGCCCGCCCTCCTGCGGATCCTCGAGGCCCTGCCTGCCAGCGCCCAAGGCTGCGTGATCGCGCCGCTGCGCCCGGACGATGCCGGCTATCTGCCCGCCTCGCCGCTCGAAACCCTGCTGCTGGGCCCAGAGCGCTTTGCCGCCAGTGCCGCCGGGTGCTTCGCCGAGGCTCTGGCCGCCCGGCCCGAAGCGCGGGTCTGGGTCGGCGCCGAACACGCGCTGGTTCATGAGGCCCGGCGGATCGCCGCCGCCCTGCCCGCCGAGCGGAAAGAGATCGGTACCTACTGGCGGCGCGGACAGCGCGGCGACGCCAGACGCGACGGCCACGACGGCTGAGCGGAGGCGCGGCCCCGGACCCGGGTCGCGCAACCGGGATGCGGCAGGGCCGGGTCCTGAACCTGCGCAATGTATCCCAGCGCGATACAGGGCAAAACCGAGCGGTCAGAGAAAGCAGAAAAATGAGGTGCCCCAAGATTTGTAGACGCTTTGCTCCCTGACTTTGAGGCAAGGAGGCCGACATGGGGACAAGCAATTACAGTGACGGTTTCAAGCGGGACGCGGTGCATCAGATCGCGGTGCGCGGGTATGGCGTGGGGTGCCTTCGTCAGCACGCTAAGTGCGCTGCTATGAATTCGGCGCGCCGCGCGGTATCTGCCCGTCAGCGTCAGCAACGAGATGACGTCGAGCCTGCCCCAAGTTCAATCGTTCTGTCAGGTGCGAGGGATTCAAGGAATGCCGTGTCATGGCTGATCGCTAAAACTGCCCCATCATAAGCAGCCAGCGCAGCCTCAAGTGCTGTGATACCATCAAGATCAAGGTGATTGGTCGGCTCGTCTAAGATCAGCAACGGTGGCGGCGGGGTGGTCCCGAGGGCACAAGCCAGGCCGGTGCGCAGACGCTCGCCCCCACTCAACTCTCCCGCGTAACGCAAGGCATCCGCAGCGCGGAAACCGAACCTGGCCAGTGCGGCGTGAGCGTTAAGGGGATCAGCCAAGGGATTAAGGTGACGGAAATTATCGCGAAGGGACAGAGCGGTGTCGATCAACTGGACATGCTGATCCAGCAGGGCAAATGGAACCGAAAGCGCCACGAGACCACTTTGCGGCACGATCTGTCCGGTGATGATCTTCAGAAGCGTCGTCTTTCCGCAGCCATTCGGCCCTGTAATGATAATGCGCTCGGGACCAGTCACGGTCAGCGACAGATCACGGATCAAGGGATGATCGGGGTCATGGCCGCCGGTCACCTTCTCCAGTCGCAGCACCGTTCTACTGGTGGCAAGGCCGGTTGGGGGAATGTCCATGCGCAAAAGTTGTGGGGTTTCGATCTTAACGCGGGCGGCGGACAACGCCTTATCTGCCGCCTCGCGCCGGGCATCGCGCAGCCGGAAACCCGCACCGCCCGACGTCTCGGCACGCCCCTTGGCGGCGTCCATCAGAACTTTTGGCTGATCGCCCTTTGCGCGCGCGCGGTGTCCGGCACTGTCTGAGCGGGCCTTACGTTCGCTTGCCTGCTGCGCACGACGGGCAGCCTCGGCGCGGGCTTTCTCTGCCTGCGCGAGATCACGCGCCGCCGCGTCCAACTCGGTTTCCTTCCGCTGCCGGAAATCGCTGTAATTCCCACCATACCGTGACGCGCCAAGCGAGGTGAGTTCGACAATGGCGTCCATTTCCTCCAGAAGCTCGCGGTCATGGCTGGCGATGATCGCACCACCTGTCCAACCCCGGATGAGGTCGATCACCGCCTTGCGACCGTCCCGGTCGAGATTGTTCGTCGGTTCGTCCAGCAACAGAAAATCCGGCTCGGCAAAGATCAGGGCGGCAAGAGCGGCACGGCTGCGCTGGCCGCCGGATAGCGTCGCCAGGAGGGTCTGCGGCCCGACCGACAAACCACAGCGCAAAAGCGCCCCTTCTATCCGCGCGGGCAGGGTCCAATCCGCGTCTGCCAGTTCATCGGCATCGGCAAGCCCCGCCTCCGCCCGGTCAAGCAGATCGAGCGCGGATCGTGCGCCGAAGAGATCGGTGATGATGTCATCGGGCCGCTCCAACGCCTCCTGCCGCATCATCGCGATGGAGCCGGTCACGCGGACCTGCCCCGAAGCGGGATGCTGATCACCGGAAATCAGGCTAAGGAGGGTACTCTTGCCTATGCCATTGCGTCCGACGATGCCGGTGCGCTCCAAGCCGAAAGTCAGGTTGAGGTCGGTAAGAAGGGGCGCGTCGTCAGGCGTGGACCAAGACAGACCGGAGAGGGAAACGGATGCAGGCATGGGACAGAACTTCTCGCAGCAAAGTCGAAGGGGCGAATGCGGCGAGGTTCAGGTCCATGTTGATGGCATCTCCAGTTGCAGGATGTCTTTAAAAGATAGTGGTCGCTCGGCGGTTTTGCAAGCCAGAGCCAACGGAGCTTTTGGGCTCGGAGCGGACCTGCGGCGGCGCAGCATGGCGCCGGAGGGCCTCGGACCGCCCGCTCGAGCGCTCCGCTGCCGATAGGCGCCGTTGAGCGCCCCGGCCTCTGCTGCCAGCGGAATCACGAAAGCGGCCGCTCATCTCCGCTGCAGCATGCACTCAGGCCGCCAAGGTCCGGAGAGCGGGACTTTGCGAACCTTGCGTGGTAGCAAGGTCGCTAGGTCGTGTTGACAAAAGGGATTCCGCTCGTGCGTAGGGCATGATTCAAGCTGGCATCTGCGATGGAGACCAGCTTGGCACGAGATCTTATG
>NZ_SOEB01000038.1 GCF_004365965.1 Rhodovulum visakhapatnamense | reverse complement strand
TGGGCCCACATCCTGCTCACTGGCGAATACAGATGGCCCAAAAGATGATCAAACCGCCTTAGCGTACTATTCTGCCCCCTCCGGCAACAGACCCCGCTATCGCAGCTACATTGGCAGCCTCCGGCGCTGGGCAGCCAAGGACGGCAAGCTGGTCTGGACGGTTCATGATGAAGGGCTTCATCTCAACGATTCCGAGCAGAACCGTATTCGCGACATTCGTGCCCAGTTGCGCGATATGGCCGACTTCGTCCACGTCCATTCCGAGGCGGCGAAGGCGCTCATCGTCCAGAATTTCGGTGTAGACGCCGCGCGCGTCTTGGTTGTCCGGCATCCGAGTTACGCACCGCTCTATCCTGATGCTGTATCAGGGGATGCCGTGGCCGATCTGGCACCCCGCCGGCGTCTTCTGTGTTTCGGCCACCTCAAACCCTACAAGGATTATCAAGGCCTCGGCAATGCACTCGATACGCTGGCCCCCGGCAGCTTCGAGGCCCTGACGATTGCCGGGCAGATGGGCGGCGGCGTGATGCTGCCAGAGGAGACCTATCGTAGGAACCTGCATCTTGATCTACAGCTTGGCTTCATCCCGGACGAGGCGGTGCCTGAGCTTTTCGCGAATGCTCATTTTCTCGTCCTGCCCTACACCGAAAGCCTGACCTCTGGGGCCGCCGCGCTTTCGATGGGCTTCGGCGTCCCGGTCATCGCGCCCGACCTTGGCGGAATGCGCGAGGCTGTCCCCGAAGAATGTCTACCGCTGATCTATAACCCCGAGGATCCCGAAGGCCTGACCACCGCGCTGCGCGTCGCTCGGGACATGATACCGGAAACATACCGCAATCTAGCGGAGAGCTGCCGCGCCTTCGGTGCTGCAATCCACCCTGACCAGATTTCGGGGTCATTGCGCCGTTTCTTGTCCGAGAGAGGAATCTTTATCTAGGTGTTTGATCCCACGGTTTGATGGTGCAATCCGTTCGTTGGGATGGAAGGAAGCCTTATGGGGGCGTTGTTGTGAGTGCTGGATGTAATCTCCCTAGTTTGGCGCTGTTGCCGATGGTCCGGAGGGCAAGGCCTCGACGTCAGCGCGATCGCGCTGCAGACCGGGCTCGACCGCAAGACGGTGAGGAAATACCTTGATCACGGGCTCGAGGCTCAGGTCTACGGGCCGCGCGAGCCGGAAGAGCGGCTGGCGGAAGATTACCACAACTGCCTGGTCGACAGGCTGGCCACCTGGCCGGGGCTGCACCGCGAGATCAAGGCAAGCAATGGGCTTCGAGGGGCCTATTCGACGCTGACGGAGTATCTGAGGCTGATCCGCGCCGCCTCGTGCCAGTTCGAGCGGCGCTTCGAGACGCCTGCCCGGCAGCAGGCGCAGGTGGATTTTGCCGAGGTCCAGGTTGAATTCACCTCGGAGCCCGGCGTCATCCGCAAGGTCTGGCTGTTCAGCATGGTGCTGGGCCACAGCCGTTGGCTCTGGGGGCGGTTCTGTCCCAACCAGACGCTGGAGACGGTGATGCGCTGCCATTCGCGGCCTTCGATGCGGTACCTGAGCACCTCATTCGAAAGCGCTCTCGCCGCGCTATTAGATTCTGATCAGGCTGGGGCGCGACGAGCAGGACGAAACTCGCCGCCTGAGAGAGTTTGTCAGCAGCCTGCCAAAAGGCAACACCTAGCAGATTTTCGGTCCTTCCCCATGCGGGAGAACCTGTTTGGCGGTAAAGGTTTCTCCGAAATTTTATTTTGATCGCGTCTCCTATGTCCGAAAATCAGTG
The DNA here is from genome assembly GCF_004365965.1 of Rhodovulum visakhapatnamense. GTDB lineage: Bacteria > Pseudomonadota > Alphaproteobacteria > Rhodobacterales > Rhodobacteraceae > Rhodovulum > Rhodovulum visakhapatnamense. The sequence goes on along the minus strand of NZ_SOEB01000038.1, from coordinate 14,125 downwards.
CCCCGTCCTCGCCGTCGATCTGGACGGTACCCTGATGCGCAGCGATGCGTTGTTCGAAAGCTTCTGGTCGGCCCTCTCGGCGAATTGGCGAACGCTGCCGGGGGCGGTTCTGGCGCTCCGGCAGGGGCGCGCCCGCATGAAGCGTTATCTGGCAGACCGCGCGCAGATCGACGTGACCTCCCTCCCCTATTCAGAAGCGGTTCTGGACCGCCTGCGCACGCATCGTGCCCAGGGCGGCCGTGTGGTTCTGGTCACGGCCACGGATCAGGACTTGGCCGAACGCATCGGCGCACATCTCGGCCTGTTCGACGAGATCCATGGCTCCGATGGGCAGACCAACCTGAAAGGTCACCGGAAAGCCGCCTTCCTGAACGGCCGCTACGGGGCGGGGCAGTACGATTACATGGGCGATTCCGCCGCCGATCTCGAGGTCTGGCCCCATGCCCGCCGGGCCATCACCGTAAACGCGCCGCCGGCCCTTCGCGCCGCGGCCGAGAAGGTCAATCCGCAGATCGAGCACATGACAGCCGAGCCGCCCCGGCTGCAGGACCACCTCAAGGCATTGCGGCCGCATCAATGGCTGAAGAACACCCTGGTCTTTCTGCCGGTCCTGGCGGCCCACGCCCTGGCCGGACCCGAGCTGGCGGCATCGACCCTGGGGTTCGTTTCGTTCTGCCTGATCGCGTCCAGCGTCTATGTGATCAACGACCTGCTCGACCTTGCGGCGGACCGTCAGCACCCGCGCAAGCGTCGTCGGCCCTTCGCGTCCGGCCGCATCCCGATCGCCCATGGCACCTGGATGGCAGGAGGGCTGCTGCTGGGGGGCTTCGGGATCGCCGCCGCGCTCGGCGGGACGTTCCTGCTGGTGATGCTGGGCTATTACGGGCTGACCACGGCCTATTCGATGTGGCTGAAGCGGCGTGCGGTGGTGGATATCTGCGTTCTGGCCGGACTTTACACGGTTCGGATCATCGCCGGAGGGGCCGCGGCGGGGCTGCCCCTGTCGGTCTGGATCCTAGCCTTTTCGATTTTCCTCTTCTTCGCGCTGGCGGCCGTCAAGCGCCAGGCCGAACTGGTCGACATGGCGCAGCGCGGCAAGCTGACGGCCTCGGGGCGCGGCTATACGACAGAAGACCTTCCGGTCATCACGATGATGGCTCTGGCCTCGGGATATGTCTCGGTACTGGTGTCGGCGCTCTACGTGAACGCACCGGCCACGGTTGCAGCCTATGGCCAGCCCGAGGCGCTCTGGGGCATCTGCTGCGTTCTGCTCTACTGGATCTCGCGCACGGTGCTTCTGGCCCATCGCGGCCAGATGCATGACGACCCTGTCGTCTATGCCGCCAAGGACAGGATCAGCCGCATCTGCCTGCTGCTGATCTTGGGCTTCATCGCTGCGGCTCTCGTGTTCTGAACGCCGCCCCCCGCACGGACAGGCCGCGCCGCGTTGCCCAGCCCTCGATCACGGCAGCGAGGAAGATGCCGTTGCTTGCGATCACGAACCAGTCGAAGGGCAGGCGAAACCGGACACGGGTAAAGAAGATCGCATAGGCAAGCCCGGCCCCGATCCAGAGCGCCAGAAACAGGATCTCGACCGGTTTGAACGGGTAGCGCCGGATCAGGATCAGATGCGCAAGCAGCGGCAGGACGATGATCATGTAGGCTCCGAACAGAATCATATCGCGCAGATCCGCCTTGATCGCGGAGGCGCCCCCCTCCACCACATCATCCGAGACGAGCTTGTTGGAATAATCGAACCAGTGCAGGAACTTGCCGAAATAAAGCCGGATCGTCCGGGCTGGGTCGCCGGTCATTTCCCGAACCGCGGCCCGGGTCAGGATCCGGTTGCGCTCGACCTCGTCCTTGCCGGTGATCTCGGTATAGACATACTCGGGAAAGCGGATCTCTAGGGCCGTATCGGGGCGGGTCTCCGGGGAATTGCCGACCAGCAGGTTCAGCCCTGAACTCGTCGCGACAGGAATGAAGGCGTCGAATACAACGTAGTTGCGCGCCGTCCATGACGAGACCAACAGGCCGGAGACGAGACAGAACAGAATCGTATGGGACCACCGGCGGGCCGACCGCCAGAGCAGCCAGCCCGCCAGGATCGGAAAGACCAGCAGGACGATCGGGGCGGTCAGGATCGCGGCGCCACAGGCCAGCCCGGCCAGGAGCGCGGGCAGCACTCCGGGGCTGCGGGTGGCCCGGTCCAGACACCAGACCGTCAGAACCAGCAGGACCGCCTGCAATGTCTGCGGATAGATGGTCGTCGCGGCATAGATCATCACCGGCCATGCCGGGACCAGAGCCACCGCCAGAAGCCCCGCCAATGGGCCGCCATGCCGCCGAACCAGATCGAACAGGACGACCAGCCCCAGCCCGGCTGTAGCGGCATTGATCAGCCGCAGTTCCATCAACCCGGCGCCCAGCCGCACGAAGGGGGCGAAGAAGAATACAAGCCCTGGCGCCCGATAGGCTGTCACCGTGCCGTCCTCGCGGGCGAAGACACCCTCGAAGGCCAGGTTCCTGGCGATGGCCAGAAAATCGGGTTCGTCCATGGATTTCACCCGACCGCCATCCTTGAAGATGACGATCCAGCAGACGGCAACCGTGAGGGCCGCGATCAGCCAGGCAAGCTGCCTTTCCCGGCCCGAAACAAACCTGAGTATATGTATCAATTTGGAAAACTGCTTTGAAATGATGCGCTTCGGGTTCGATCGTAGCAGCCGGGCCGAAAAACATCAACGTGACCGGCCCCGCCCTTTCATCCGGCAAGCGCCATGGCCACCCGGTCCAGGAACACCCCCAGCAAGGCCTCTGCCCGCCCGGCCCCGTCGGCTTCGGCATAAACGCGGAACTCGGGCGCATTGCCCGACGGGCGCAGATGGACGATCTCGCCGCTGTCGAAGCTGACCCGCAGCCCGTCGGTCAGATCGCACCCGGTTTCGGTCCCGGCCGGGGCGAAGAAGGCCGCGCGCGCCGCCCCATCGGCCGCAAGCCTGTCCAGAAGCGCCGCCGCGCGCCCGGTTTCCACGCCCTGCAGACGGTCCGCCGCAGTGCGCCGGGCAGGCAGCGTCTCCAGCAGCCCCGCAACGCCCCCCGGCTGCGTCCTGGCGGCCGTCAGGACCGCCACCATCGGCAACAGGGAATCCCGGGTCATCAACGGCGGCAACGCGCCTGCGGGCCCGGACGCCTCGAAGCCCAGAAGAAAGCCGCCATTGGCCTCGAACCCAACGACACGGGCGCCGGGACCTGCAGCCAGAACCTCTTCCATCGCGGCAATCACGAAGGGCGAGCCGATCCGGGTGAGGGCCACGCGCTCGAATTCCGGAACGAGCGAGACCATCGTGTTCGACGAAACCGGCGTACAGACCACGCGCGCGCCGAGCGCCCGGGCGGTGATGACCCCGAGGATGTCCCCCGGCACCACCCGGCCGCCGGCATCGGTCAGCATCGGGCGGTCGGCATCGCCATCGGTCGAGATCACGGCATCCAGACCATGCGTGGCGCACCATCCGGCCAGCATCTCGCGGGTGGCGGCATCGACGGCTTCGGTATCGACCGGGATGAAGCTCTCCGACCAGGCCAGCGGCACCGGATCGCCTCCCAGGCCGCGGACCACCTCGGCCATCACCTCGCGCGCGGCCGAGGAATGCTGGTAGACCCCGATCCCGAGGCCCTTCAGCGCCTCCGGCCCGAAGGCCCGGACATAACGTGCGGCATAGGCGTGGCCGGTCCCCGGCGCCGTGTGCGTGGGCCCGCCGGCAGGTGCGGCCGGGGCGTGCCAGTCCGGCCTGAAGGCGGCCGAAATCGCGGCCTCGTCCGCCTTCGAGATCTCGCCGCCCGGCACGTAGAATTTCAGCCCGTTCCGGTCAGCGGGAATGTGGCTGCCGGTGACCATCACCGCCCCTGCCCCGCCGGCCATTGCCGCCATGGCCAGCGCGGGCGTCGGCACGATCCCGCAATCGACCGCCTCGAGCCCCGCGGCCCGCACCGCCGCGATGACATCGCCGGCGATCCGCGGAGACGACGCCCGCAGGTCGCGTCCGACGAAGACGCGCCCGCCCGTGGGACAGCTTGCCAGAAAGGCCGCGGTATAGCCGCCGACCAGACCGGGGGTCAGGTCGTCCACCAGGCCCCGCAGGCCGCTCGTTCCGAATTTTGGGGCCATGCCTGACCTGCCTTGCCAAGATCGTGTGCATTCAGGCCCCGAAGCGGGGAAGCTGTCAACCGGCCCTGCCCGCCCGGGGCTTCAGGCCGGATCGTCCTCTGCGTCTCCAGGACGCGGATCGATCAGAAGCGCCAGGACCCACCCGGCCACGAACCCGCCCAGATGGGTCTGCCAGGCCAGCTGTTCATCCATCGCCCACCACAGCACCACGTTCAGAACCGCCAGCAACACGACCGCCCGGACCACCGGCCAGAGCCCCTCGCGATAGGTGTAGCGGTCCACATAGATCCAGGCGAGCAGTCCGCCGATCAGCCCGAACAGCGCCCCCGAGGCCCCCACCATGGGCCGCAGATCCGGTGCCAGCGCGGCAAAGCCCGCAGCCCCCCCCAGGATCGAGCCGCCGTAAAGCAGCGCAAGCCCCATGGCCCCGACCCGCCGCAACACCGCGCGTCCCAGCGACCAGAGCGTGACCATGTTCACCGCAAGATGCGCGAGGCCGCCATGCAGGAACCCGTAGGTGAAGAACATCAGATAGGGCTGCGCGGGATAGTTCGGCTGCCAGCTTCCCAGAAGCCCCGGCCAGAAGCCGCCGTAATCATAGGCCAGGCTGCGCAGCCTGGCCGGAAAGAGCACCCCCGCATCGGACAGGCTCAGCACAAGCTCGATCGACGTGCAGCAGGCGATCAGGCCCCAAAGCATCAGGTTGCCCCGGCTCAGAACCGCCATTGAATGCTCTTTTCCAGGCTGATGTAGACCTTGTTGGAATATTCCCGGTCCGCATCGCCCTTCTTGGACAGGCTGTGACTGTATCCGCTGACGATATCCCAGTCGGCGGCCAGATTGTGACGGTAGGACAGGTCAAGCCAAAGCCTGTCGCCGTCTTCGCTGTCCGCCGAAATGTAATCGGTCTGGCTCAACCCCAGGCCGGCCTGGAAACTGGACAGAGGCGTCAGGGAATGGCGGTAGGACAGGCTGAACCGGCTGTTCAGGACTTCGTCGCCATCCGAATCTGTGGTGAAGGCCTGTTCGGCCGAAGCGCCCAGAGATCCGCGCGGCAGGTCTTTCGAATAGGCCAGGCTCACCAGCGGACGCAGGCTGTCCCCCTGGCTGCTGCTGAGCCCCGCGCCCGCGGTCAGGGCACCGGTGGGCAGGTCCATGCTGCGGGTCAGCCGGGCCGTCGTGCGCTGGCCGGCCTCGTCGATATCGGAGGACAGGCTGCCGGTCAGGGTGCCGTTCGGCCGATCGAGGATGACGGACAGGTCGTAGGTGAACCCTTTCTCGGTGCTCTCGCCGGTGATGCCGTCTTCGGTGGTCCGGGAATGGCCGACATAAAGCGAGGTCGAAAGGGCCTCGCTGATGGCGTAATCCGCCGACACCCCGAAGGATTCGTACCGGGTATCCGTGCCCTGATCGGCCCGGTCCCGGTCCCGGAAGGTTGCCCGCAACTCCGTCGACAGCTGCGGATCGAGCTGGAAGCGCAGCGCCAGCGCGGCGCGGCGCGTCTCTTCGTCGATCAGGCTGGGGTCATTCGTTCCGGAATAGGTGAGACTGTCATAGCCAAGGTCGAGACTGGTGCCGAATACGGCATCGCGGCCGGTGACGAGGGACAAATCCGTCGACATCGATCTGCGGGTCCCGTCTCCGAAATTCAGAACCCTGCCGTCAAGATCCTCTTCGGTGAAGTCCGAATCGACATCATCCTCCCGGTAGCTGAAGGAGAGATCCAGCGCACTCGACCGCGACTCGCGGCCGTAGGACAGGATCACGCGCGGATCCTGAACCGATGAGGGCGAGCTGTCGTTGAAATCGTGTTCCAGCCCGCCATCGGCGGAAAACTCGAGATGCGAACTGCGTGTGCGGCTTGCCAGCGAAACGCCCAGACCCGTGGTCGTGCTGGATACGCCATCGTCGCGCTCGAGCTGCTGCGAAAACCGCAGTTCCGCCAGTCGGCCGCCATCGGTTCCCTGGGTCAGGGCTGGCACAGGCCCGAGCAGGCACAGGCCCGCTGCGGCCATCCCTGCCGTCACCTGGTGTATCCGCGGCAAAGCCATCGCGGTTACTCGAACAGGCGCCGCTCCGGAACGAGGATCACATCACCGTCCAGAAGCTGGATATCCCGCGACAGCGTGGCCCCGCGGCTCAGCGCCTTGTAGTTGATTTCATAGACTTTCTGGGCATGGGTCCTGGGGTCTGTCCGGCGCAGCTGAATCCGCTTCGTCGCCGCGAAGGGGGTCAGGCCGCCGCTTTGCGCCAGCGCCTGCAGAAAGGTCGTCCCGCGGGCGGCCGCGATGAGGCCGGGCTTGTTGACCTCTCCCAGGAAGTAGATGTCGATGGCCTGCACCGAGCTTTCCGAGGCATAGGCCGCCGGAGATCCCGGCTGCACCGACACGAAGACATTCGGCGGCACCGAGAAATTCGACCGGATCGCATCGGTGAGACTGGCCTGGATCTGGGACACCGTCTTGCCGGCGGCGGTGACAGATCCCGCGAAGGGAAAGCTGAACCGTCCGTCGGGCAGAACGGAAATCGACCGGTTGAGCGAACTGTCCTCCAGGACCTCGATGGACAGGACGTCGCCGGGGCGGACCGTGTATTCCTGCTGTGCCGGCGCAGCCGTTGCCGCGATGGTCAGAACCAGCGCGGCCAGGAGACGAATAAAAGACAACATGGTTTCCGCTTTCCTGCCTGATTTTTCCCAATCCTTGAGGGCTGGGCACGCCAAGTAAAAGCGCGGATTCACATCCTGCACAGATCTTTCGCCCGCTGACGTGCCCGCGACACAGTCCGGCAGCGGGCGCTCCTGCTCCGGCCGCTCAGTTTTCGGCAGCGGGCGCAGAGGCCCCGTTCTCCAGCGTCAGGATCGCCTGGCGGGCCTCCTCGATCTGGCTTCTCTGATCGCCGGGCCCTGCGATCTCCACCGCCTTGCGGAAGCTGGCAAGGGCCGCCTCGGGTTGGCTCAAGGCCATGTAGGTCTTGCCCAGATGGTACTGCACCAGCGGATCGTTCGGCAGCGCCTTCGCCGCGGCTTCGAGATAAGGCAGGGCTTCTTTGCTGTCACCGCGGCGCTGCGCGATCCAGCCATAGGTGTCCTGCATCGCCGGAACATCGGTGTCGCGGAACCGGCGCGCGATGGTCCAGGCACGATCGAGGCTGTCCTGATCGTCATTGTAGGAGGCCAGAAGGCTTGCCAGGTTGTTGGCCACGATCAGCGAGGACGAATTGCGCGCATATAGGTCCTCATAGACCTTGATCGCGCCCCCGATATCGCCGTCGCGTTCCAGGAAGGACGCCTTGGCCCAGAGCAACCTGGGATCAGCCGGAGTCGCCTCGAGCCCCTCCTCGATCGTCTGCCGGGCGCCAGCGGCATCGCCCTTGCGCATCTGCAGGTTCGAAAGCTGCAGCGACACCCCCGGGACGGCCGGGTCGGAGGCCAGAAGAGTCCGGTAGATTTCCTCGGCGGCATCGAGATCGCCATGAACCGCATAGGCCGTGGCCAGAACCACGTCGAGCGCGCGGTTGTCCGGGTTTTCCGCCTTGAGATCCTTGGCCCTCTGCAGGGCCGCGTCCAGATCGCCGGTCCGGATCTGGGCCTGGACGAGGGCGATCTTGGAGGCAAGGCTGGCCTCGGCATCCCCCGCAATCCCCTCGAGCAGGGTCATTGCGTCCTCGGTGCCGCTCTGGCGGTTCACACGTTCCACCTCGATCTGGTTCGCGGCCTGAACCGAGGTGTCGTCCCCCAGCCGCCGCAGCGTATCGGCGACATGCTGGGCGCGCGGATAATCCTCCATCTGCAGGTAGAGTTTGCCGAGGCTGATCAGAATATCCCGGTTCGACGGGGCCAGCCGCAGCGCCTTGATCAGAAGATCCTCGGCCAGCTGCAGCTTGCCGTCACCGATCAGGACACGCACATAGCGAAGCGTTTCGGCCGGAGCGTTCTTCGAGGCATCGACCGCCTGGGCGAGATAGTCGTTCGCCAGTTCCGGGCGGCCCGACCTGATATAGGCCTCGGCCATCAGGGTCATCGCCTGAGCGTCCTCGGGCTGATGATCGAGAACGACCCGCAGACCGGAGATCGCCGTATCGGTATCGTCGGCCTGGATCTGCCAGGCGGCCTGCATCTTCAGGGCTTCCGGATTGGTGGCATCCTCCGCCAGAACCTCCTCGACGCGCTTGCGCGCGCCGACCTCGTTGCCGGTTGCCAGCAGCATCCTGGCCAGCGCCACCTTCACGTTGCGCGTCTGGTCCGAAGGCTCAGCCCCGTCCAGAACGGATTCCAGCGTGGCAATCGCCTCTTCCCGCTGCCCGGCCTCGAAATCGAGCCCGGCCCCGATCATCCGGAAGGGCGCCGGATCGGGCCGCTCCGCGATGGCCTTGTCGATCACGGCCCTGGCTTCGTCGGACTTGCCGGTTTCGGACAGGAAGCGGATCAGATCGATCGTCGGCCCCGGATCGTCCAGAGCCGATGCCGCCGCCAGTTCGCGCAGGAAGGCCTCGGCCTGATCCGGCTTCTTCTGGGACAGATAGAACCTGAGAAGCGCCGCCTTGCTGTTCTTGTCATCGGGGAACTTGGCGACCAGTTCGCGCAATTGCGTCTCGACCGCATCCATGTCGCCCAGTTCGGCCAGAATCCCCAGGCGCATCTGATAGGTGCGCATGTCGGTATTGCCATGCGCAAGCAGCCAGTCGATCCCGGAGAGAGCGCCGTTCAGGTCCTTGTCGCGCAGGTCGCTGTCGATCACGGTACTGCGCAGCATGAAGTCTTCGGGCTGATCCTGCAGAAGCGTCCGTGCCTTGGCCGCAGCGGCCCGCCGGGCATCGTCATCGCTGCCCCGGATCGCATCCCGGTAGGCCCTGGCGATTTCGAAGGCCTTGACCTCGGGTCTGTCCGGCGCCAGTTCGGCCGCCTTGCTGCCGTGCCGCTCCATCTCGTCCCAGTTGTTGACGCTAAACGCGATCTGCATCAGGGCGATCCGGGTCTCGAGATCGTCGGGATACTGTTCGGCCAGACGCAGATACTGACTGTAGGCTTCCTGAAGGTTGCCGCGCTGCCGCATCAGCTCTGCAAGCGTCCGGCGGCCGTCCTTGTGGCTGCCGTCGAACCGGAAGATGTTGCGCAACTCGACGATGGCGCGGTCGGGATCTCCCTGCTGGATCAGGGTCAGCGCATTCTGGTAATGCTCATCGGCCTTCTCCTCGTCCGACTTGCAGCCGGAAAGCGTGAGGGCGGTGCTCAGAAGAAAGGCCGTTGCGAAGAGACGAAGCGGAGCTGGCACGAGTCTAAGACCTCTGGTCAGGAAATTGGCGTAAGGAATCCGAAAGCGGGCCCAAGGGCCCGCCTCACTCTAACCGGCAAAGAAGTCGCGATCCACAGCCGATGGCCGGAAGACCGCGGCCCGGGTTCAGCAGCCCGTGCCGCGGATCACGACGGAAACGGTCCGGAACAGCACCCGCAGGTCCGTCGCAAGGGACAGATCCTCGTCGTAGCGCTCGTCATAGGCGACGCGGCCGACGAACTCGCACTCGTTGCGATCCGAAACCTGCCAGGGGCCGGTGATCCCCGGGCGCAGCCGGTAATAGGCCTCGCCGCAATAGAACAGTTGCTGCGCGATCATCATCGGCCGGGGACCGACAAGAGACATGGTCCCGTTGAAGACGTTCAGAAGCTGCGGCACCTCATCGAGCGAAAGCTTGCGCAGAACCCGCCCCACCCGCGTGATCCGGGGGTCGTGTCTCAGCTTCTGGTCGCGGTCCCACTCTTTCCGGGCCTCCGGATGCCGGGCCAGATAGCTTTCCAGAATCTGATCGGCATCGGGGACCATGGTCCGCAGCTTCCAGATCCTGAAATAGCGGCCGTTCCGGCCCACGCGCTGCTGCGTGTAGAACGGATTGTGGCCGTCAAGCGCAACAAGGAAGGCCAAGATCGCCACAAGCGTCAGACTGAACGGAGCGGACAGCATGACGAGGACGAGATCGAGAACACGCTTGAAAATATTCCGGTAGGCGCCCCATCCGCGCCGCGGATGACGGCTCGGAAGCGCTCTGGAAACAGGTTGAGCCTCCGAATCCGCGTTGAAGCCTGTCAAATATAAAGTCATGATAATCTACCGGCTGAAGCCGGCCCTTCCAGAAAAACAAGTCTTCGAAACGGCGTCCCAGCACCGCAACCACGCCAGATATGGACCATCTGGCATCCCCGCCTTCTGTGGTACCATCCGGGATAATTTTAATCAAAGCCTCGAAGCCCGTCGGGTCCGGTTTTTTGCCAAATTTCCGCCCCAAAGCCCTCCTGATGCCCGCCCGCCGCCCGAATTACACGCTCCGGTTGCGGCGGCGCAGCATCGGTTCGTCCACAGTACGCTGCGACACCTTGTACTGTAAGGACGATGGAAACTTAATGGGGCATTGTTGGGGCAATATCGCGACTCACATCGCCGCTGGCTAGGCACCTACCGGCGAAGACGCTAGAATCCGCACACAATAGTGCCTTGCTGTTGCGGCCCCTGCACTCTACGGCAGGACGCGGTCCGCGCAGGGAAGGCCAGGGCCGCAAACCGCCGGGAAGCATAGACAGCATGAGCAAGAAATGAGCGGGTCCCTCTACAATGCCCATTTCGGCTTCCGCGAACGGCCCTTCGCGTTGCCGCCGGATCCGGACTTCCTGTTCTGGTCAAAGGCCCATAGCCGTGCCTTCACCGTTCTCGAGTTCGGGATCGTCTCCCGTGCGCCCCTGACCGTTGTCACGGGCGAGGTCGGCACCGGCAAGACCACCCTGATCCTGGCCCTTCTGCGCCAGCTCGACGAGGACCTGACCATCGGGCTGATCTCGAATGCCCAGGGCGGCCGCGGCGATCTGCTGCGCTGGATCCTCTATGCGTTCGATATCTCGGTGCCGACGGGCGCCGACTATGTCTCGATGTTCCAGCAGTTCCAGAGCTTCGTGCTGGAGGAATATGCCGCCGGACGCTATGTGATCCTGATCGTCGACGAGGCGCAGAACCTCGGGGCCGAGACCCTGGAAGAACTCCGGATGCTGACCAACATCAACTCCGGCAAGGACGAGTTGCTGCAGATCCTGCTTGTCGGACAGCCCGAACTCAGCACCCTGATCCGCCAGCCGGAACTGCGCCAGTTCGCACAACGGGTCAGCGCGGTCTACCATCTGGAACCGATGACCCTGGCGACGACCCGGGACTATATCGTCCACCGGCTGCAGCATGCAGGCGGCAGCGGCGAGGAATTCACCCCCACCGCGATTCGCCACATCCATGAAGAGGCCGAGGGCATCCCGCGCATGGTGAACAAGCTGTGCGACCTTGCGCTGGTCTACGCCTCAAGCGCGGGAACGCGGCAGGTCGGCGAAGACACGATCAAGGAACTGATCCAGGATGGGCTGATCCTCAAGCCCTTCCGCGATCCGCTTCTGCTGTCCGGGGCGATCAAACCCTTCGGAAAGGCAGCGGAATGACGTTCGACCTGACCCTCTACTGGCGGCTTCTCCTGCGGCGCCTGCCGGTCATGGCGGTCCTTTTGATTGCCTGTTCGGTGGCGGGGGTGGTCGCCGCGTTCAAGCTGCCCGAGACCTATGCGACGTCGGCCCGGCTGCTCGTGGAAGCTGCACAGATCCCCGACAGGATGGTCACGTCGACGGTTCAGACCGATGCGGAGGAACAACTCGACATCATCGAGCAGAAGCTGCTGACCCGGGCGAACATGATCGATATCGCCAACCGCTTCAACGTGTTCCCGAACCTGCGCGAGATGGAACCAGACGAGGTCGTGAGCGCGATGCGCAGCGCCACCCGTGTGCATCGCTCGGCCGGCCGCGACCAGGCGACCCTGATGATGATCTCGTTCTCTTCGGAATCGCCCCAGATCGCCGCCAATGTGGTCAACGAATATGTCACGCTGGTGCTGGAAGAGAACTCGGAATTCCGGAAATCCCGGGCCGAGAACACGTTGCAGTTCTTCGATCAGGAAGCCCAGAGGCTCGGACAGGATCTCGACCGGCAAAGCACGGCCATCGCGACCTTCAAATCCGAGAATGCCGATGCCCTGCCGGAAGATCAGAGCTACCGCCTGGGCCGCCAGAACCTGTTGCAGGAGCGTCTTTCCCGTCTCGAACGGGATCTGAAGGCCGGGCAGGATCAGCGCAACGACATCGTCCGCATCTTCGAGGCGACCGGGACCGTGCGGCCGGACGGCGGGGCGGTCCGCAACATGAGCCCGGAGGAACAGCGGCTGGCCGCCGCCAAGGCCGAACTGGACAAGGCAAGAGCCATCTATTCCGAGACGAGCCCCCGCGTGACCAGCCTGCAAGCGGTGGTGGACCGGCTGGAAAAGACGGTAGCCGAACAAGATCCGGCCGGAACGGCCGGTGAGAACCCCACTGCCACCTCGCCAGAGCAGGCCCTGCTCGACGCCACCCTGTCCCAGCTCGACAGCCGGCTGAAATCCCTGCAGGACGATATCAGTTCAACGAATGCGGAACTTGCCGATCTGCAGGCCCTGATCGGCAAGAGCGCCTCCAACGGCATCCAGCTCGCCGCCCTGGAGCGCGACTACGAAATCACGCAGACCCGCTACAACGCCGCCGTTGCCAATCTCAACGAGGCGCGGATGAGCGAACGCGTCGAGGCCTCGGCCAAGGGTCAGCGGATCACGGTGATCGAGAATGCCAGCGTGCCCCAACTGCCCAGTGGACCCAGCCGCAAGAAGGTCGCGGCGCTTGGCGTCGGCGCAGGTATCGGCCTGGCGGGCGCCTATTTCGTTCTGCTGGAACTGATCAACCGGACGATCCGCACACCATCCGAACTGACCGGCAGATTCAACATCACGCCGTTGACCACGATCCCCTATCTCGAACCGCCGCAGCGGCCGAGGCGCCGCCGCACGCGCCGGGGTGCCACCGCAGCCTGCGTCGTTCTTCTGGCGGGCTTCGGCATGCCATTGGGCGGTTCCGGACAGGACAGTTCCGATCATCCAGGCCAGGGCCCCGACAGGCCGGCAGGCCTTTACTGGATCATGCATCGTTAGATCCGGGCAGAGAGAGCAAAACCGTATCATGGAAAAGCTACAGGCAGCGCTCGACAAGGCCCGGCAGACACGGGCCGTGAGGTCGACCACGGTTTCCTCCCGCACACAGCTCAAGACCACCCCGTCTCCGGACGCCATGGGGGCCTGGGAGGCGCTCACCCCGATCACACTCGGGGGGGAAGCCCTCGCCCAGCATCTCATCGTCACCCAGGAGGCCGGGGCCGAGGCGACACCGTTCGACATCCTGCGCACCAAGGCCCTGCTGCAGATGCGCCAGAATGGCTGGAAGCGGCTGGCCATCACATCGCCGATGCCGAAATCGGGCAAGACGACGGTCGCCTGCAATCTTGCGCTGGGGCTCGGGCGGCAGAACGACCTGCGCTCGATGCTGTTCGATCTCGACCTGCGCGATCCCTCGGTCCACGAGTTCCTGCAGGTCGAGCCGGCTTACGGGATAGGCGATGTCCTGACGGGTGCGGTTCCGTTCAGCAAGCATGCGGTGCGCCACGGCAGCAACCTCGCCATTTCCATGGCCACGCGACACGAACTCGACCCGACGCGGCTGCTGCTCTCCGAGGAAACCGCCGAGGCCCTGGACGAGATCGAGGCCACCTACAAGCCTGACGTGATGATCTTCGACCTGCCCTCGGTGCTGGTGAATGACGACACCCGGGCCTTCCTGAAGAATGTCGACTGCGCCCTGATCGTGGCGCGCGCGGAACACACCCGCTTTGGCCAGTTCGACATCTGCGAACGCGAAATCGGCGAACACACCAACGTGCTGGGCGCCGTCCTGAACGCCTGCCGTATCGGTGTCTAGGCTCCCGACTCATTAATCCTCAAAGCCAGAAGATGACGGTTGCGGCGAGGGCGATAGCGGAGAGGAAGGTCTTCGCGCATCTGTCGTAGCGGGTTGCGATG
>NZ_SOEB01000037.1 GCF_004365965.1 Rhodovulum visakhapatnamense | reverse complement strand
TCTGCCTCCGGAAGAGCGTCGGGCAGTCCGGAACCGGCCAATCGGGCCCGGCCAGGCGCAGGAGGCTCGCGACCATCCCGGCGGTCTGCCTGAGCAGCGGCTTGACCAGCACCCCGATCGACAGGCAGAACCGGATTGCCGCATCCGAGAAGACCGGCGGGCGTCCTGGACGGCCCTCACGCGGCGCGTGCCACGCCATCTGCTTGTCCCGCCGGACCATCGGAGCCCCGCGCTTGCGCAGAGCAGCCCTCGCCATCGGGTCCGAACCGGATGGCGCCGCGATGGCTCGACAGGCGGACCGGGTCGCCGTGCGGCGGCGGGCGGGTTCGGGCTTGCTCGTCCCATCCGTCCAACCGCGGGGAGTCGTGGTGTGAATCCTTCACGGCGGGCGTTCTGCAACAATGCCCTGACGCGACCTGACCAGCTTCGGACGGGGCGTGACCTATACCCTCTTCAACCGCGATCTGACGAACGGCAACGATGCTACGATCTTCCGTTGGTACGATGCGCAGCGGGGCAATGCCCCGGACGCCACAACCGATATCATGGACATCTACTGGAGGCTGACGGGACGCGAGGGGCCGAAAATCGGACCTCTGGTCGAGTCGGCCGTCGCTTTCATGCAGGCGCCATTCGGCATCACACCGACCTGGCGCCAAGCCCCAGCGGCCGGTTCCTTCGTGCCGGATCCGGCCGAGGACGGCCGCCGCCGGGACAATCCCCACAACCGGGGCGGCGACCCGATCTCGGGGCAGTTTCGCGGGCGATACCGTGACGCTCAACGGGCACAAGGTGTTCTTCCAGGACCACACCCTGACCGTGGCCGATCTCGATCTCGGCGTGGGCGGGCATCTGCAGGCGGTGAACGGACGGTTGAATGTCTCGGCTGCGCCGGTCTGCAGCGGAGGCGGGGCGCGCACCACCGATGAAAGCGGCCAGGTCTGGATCGCGGGATAGGAGGGCGCGGCGCCGTTGACGGTGACGGTCAAGGGCGGGCGGTTCGCCAATACCGGCACCTTCTCGGGGTCGGCCGACATCCACGTGAACGGCTCGACCGACCCGCATGGCAAGGCCCATTTCCTGATCGCCCACCGCGCCGCCGCGATGGCGGTGAGGGCGGGCCGTGTTTTCGAGATTGTCGGAGGCGGTCCGCTTGGGATCTCTGATCGGGCTTCTCAGCAGCGCGGTGCAGCCTGCCGCTCGGTCTGCTGGCCTGGGCGCGCTACAGCGCCCTGCACTGGTGGCAGACCAGCCAGGGCGCCCGCCTCGCGACGCGCGAGCCGATTTCGCGCTTGCGTCGATCGGTCTGGTGGCCGTGAAGGCCGGGCTTCTGCCCGCGCTGGTTCTGGCACCCTGGACTGGCGCGCTGCTGGCTTACGTCTGCCGGCGGATGGGGCAATGACCGGAATCCGAACGCTCGTTGACGGACCGTTCAAGCGTCATTCGAAGGCGGGTTGCCCGGGGCCGAACTAAAACGTCTGAGCTCCGACTTTGACTGTCACACACTCCGGCTTTCAATGTCGCGCTACATTGTCCACAAGATATTGCGGTGCGTCTTTCAATCTTAACAAAAATTCGCTTTACAGCCTCCGGCTTTCCGCTCACCATATTTTGTGAGGAGCCGGGGATATCACCCCGGACCTAGAGCAGGAACCAAAGCCTAGTGGGCCTCGGGTCGGCTTGGGCTAGAAAACAAAGAGGCCGGGCATGCGATCTTCCGAAGACTTCCTGCTGAGCGACGAGATCCACCCCATCGACCTCGTCGAGACCCTCGCCTCGCATCACGACTGGGAATTCGACCGGGTCGCCGACGACCAGATCGCGATGGCGGTGGTGGGCCAGTGGCGGACCTATTCGATCACGCTCGCCTGGTCGGGCTTCGACGAGACGCTGCGGCTGATCTGCACCTTCGAGATGGAGCCGCCGCCCGAACGGCTTCCCGCGCTTTACGAGGCGCTCAACGCCACCAACGACATGTGCTGGGCCGGGGCCTTCACCTTCTGGCGCGACCAGCGGCTGATGGTCTGGCGCCACGGGCTGATGCTGTCGGGCGGGCAGACCGCCAGCCCCGAGCAGGTCGACCAGCTGATCCATGCTGCGGTCTCGTCCTGCGAACGGTTCTACCCGGCCTTCCAGCTGGTGGTCTGGGCCGACCGCACGCCCGCCAATGCCCTGCAGGTGGCCATTGCGGATGCCTTCGGGCGCGCCTAACCTCGCGCCCCGACAGGCGTAAAGGGGGCAACCATGCAATTCGACGACCTTTCCGCCCGGGGGCTGGTGCTTCTGGGCTGCGGCAAGATGGGGTCCGCGCTGCTGGAGGGCTGGCTGAAGCGCGGCCTGCCTGCGGGCGCGGTCTGGGCCATAGATCCGCACCCGTCCGACTGGCTGCGCGCCCGCGCGGCCGAGGGGCTTCATCTCAACCAGCCGCTGCCCGAGGCGCCCGCGCTGGTGCTGATCGCGGTCAAGCCGCAGCTGATGGACGAGGCGCTGCCGCAGGTCGCGGGCCTTGCCGACGGGCAGACGCTCTTCGTCTCGATCGCGGCGGGCAAGACGCTTGGGTATTTCGCGGACCGGCTGGGCGCCGGGGCACCGGTGGTGCGGACCATCCCGAACACCCCCGCAGCCGTCGGGCGCGGCATCACCGCGCTGATCGGCAACGCCAAGGTCGACGAGGCCGGGCTGGCGCTGGCCGAGTCGCTTTTGTCGGCGGTGGGCCAGACCGTGCGGCTGGACGACGAATCCCAGATGGATGCGGTGACGGCGGTCTCGGGCTCGGGCCCGGCCTATGTCTTCCATCTGATCGAGACGCTGGCCAGGGCGGGCGAGGCCGCGGGCCTTCCGGCCGCGATGGCGATGACGCTGGCCAAGGCCACGGTCGCGGGGGCGGGGCAGCTGGCCGAGGAGGCCGCCGAGGACCCCGCCCAGCTGCGCGTCAACGTGACCTCGCCGGGCGGCACCACCGCGGCCGCGCTGGCGGTGCTGATGGACCCGGAAACCGGCTTTCCGCCGCTGCTGGAAAAGGCGGTCGCCGCGGCAACGGCGCGCGGCAGGGAACTGGGCGCATGACCGAGATTTCCTTCGACGATTTCCTCAAGGTCGATATCCGCGTGGGCCAGATCACCCGGGCCGAGCCCTATCCCGAGGCGCGCAAGCCCGCGATCAAGCTCTGGGTCGATTTCGGCCCCGAGATCGGCGAAAAGAAAAGCTCGGCCCAGATCACCGCGCATTACACGCCCGAGGATCTTCCGGGCCGCCGCGTGCTGGGCGTCGTCAACTTCCCGCCGCGCCAGATCGGCAAGGTCCGCTCCGAGGTCTTGGTGCTGGGCCTGCCCGACGAAAACGGCGAGGTCGTGCTGATCGTGCCCGACAAGGACGTGCCGATTGGCGGGCGGATGTTCTGATGGCGAGGATCCTTGTCACCCGCCCGATGCCCGAGACGGTCGCCGAGGCGGTCCGATCCCTGGGCGAAACCGAATTCCGCGCATCCACCCTGCCGCTGTCGCCCGACGAGCTGCGCGCGGCGCTGACGGGCTATGACATCGTGCTGCCGACGCTGGGCGATGCGTTCTCGGCCGGGGTCTTCGCCGATGTGCCCGCGCCGCGGGCGCGGCTGCTGGCCAATTTCGGCGTCGGCTTCAACCATATCGACGTGGCGGCGGCAAAGGCGGCCGGGGTGGCCGTGACCAACACGCCCGGCGCCGTGACCGATGCGACCGCCGATATCGGCATCATGCTGATCCTGATGACCTGCCGCCGCGCGGGCGAGGGCGAGCGGCTGGTGCGCGCGGGCCGCTGGCAGGGCTGGCACCCGACGCAGATGCTGGGGCTGCATGTCACCGGCCGGACGGTCGGCATCCTCGGCATGGGCAATATCGGGCAGGCCATCGCCCGGCGCTGTCATTTCGGCTTCGGGATGGAGGTTCTCTATCACACCCGCAGCCCGAAGGCGCTGGATTTCCCGGCCCGGGCGCTGGGCAGCCCCGAGGCGCTGGCGGCCGAGGCCGACATCCTTGTCTCGGCGGTGCCGGGCGGGTCGGCGACCCGGCATCTGATCGGGGCCGGCGTGCTGGCGGCGATGAAGCCCACCGCGCATCTGGTGAACATCTCGCGCGGCGAGGTGATCGACGAGGCGGCGCTGATCGCGGCGCTCGAGGCGGGCAAGATCGCGGGGGCGGGGCTCGATGTCTACGAATTCGAGCCCGAGGTGCCCGAGGCCCTCAGGCGCCGCGAGAATGTGACGCTGCTGCCGCATCTGGGCACCGCGACGCAGGAGGTCAGGACCGCCATGGGCCTGATGGCGGTCGAGAATATCCGCGCCCATCTGGGCGGCCGTCCGCTGCCCAATCCGGTCGGCTGAGCGGTCGGGGCTCAGCCCGCCAGATGGCGGATGAGCCCGCGCGAGGCGTCCTCGACCAGATCGAGCACCAGATCGAAGCTGCCGTCGTAATAGGGGTCGGGCAGCTCGTCGCGGTCGGCGTCGGCAAAGTCGAGAAACAGCCTGACGGGGGTTTCGCTGTCGATCGGGCGCATCCGTTCCAGGGCCGTGAGGTTAGAGCGGTCCATGGCGAGGATCAGATCGTAGGCCGCGAAATCGGCCGCCTTGACCTGCCGGGCGCGCAAGGCGGTAAGGTCATAGCCGCGCCCGGCCGCGGCACGGATCGCGCGCGGATCGGGCGGGTCGCCCACATGCCAGCCGCCGGTGCCCGCGCTTTCGACTTCGACCGCCAGCCCTTCGGCCTCGGCCAGGGTTTGAAAGACCCCGTGCGCGGTCGGCGAGCGGCAGATATTGCCCAGACAGACGAACAGGATTCGGGTGGTCATGGCGGCCTCCTTTTGCTCTGAGGGATAGCGGAGGTACGCCCGATGACCAAGATCGTGATTCTCACCGGGGCCGGGATTTCGGCCGAAAGCGGGCTTGGCACGTTTCGCGACGTGGACGGGCTCTGGACCCGCTACGACCTGAACGACGTGGCGACGCCCGAGGGCTTTGCCCGCAACCCCGCGCTGGTGATGGAGTTCTACAATGCGCGCCGCCGGAATGCGGCCGAGGCGGCGCCGAACCCGGCGCATCTGGCGCTGGCCCGGCTCGAGGCCGCGCTGCCGCCGGGGGCGGTCCGGATCGTGACCCAGAATGTCGACGATCTGCACGAGCGCGCCGGAAGCCGCGCGGTCTGGCACATGCACGGGCAGCTGGCGCGGGCGCGCTGCGCGGCCTGCGGCGCGGATTGGGCGGCCCCGCCGGTGATGCGGGCCGAGGATCCGTGCCCCGCCTGCGGCGCGCCCGCGACCCGGCCCGACATCGTCTGGTTCGGCGAGATGCCCTATTACATGGACGAGATCTGGGAGGCGCTGCGTTCGGCCGATCTGTTCGTGGCGATCGGCACTTCGGGCACTGTCTATCCGGCGGCGGCTTTCGTGCAGGATGCATCGCGGGCCGGGGCCGAGACGCTGGAGCTGAACCTGGAGCCCTCCGAGACGGTCAGCGATTTCGACCGGGTGCGGCAGGGTCCGGCCTCGGGGATCGTGCCGGTCTGGGTCGACGAGTGTCTGAACCAGCTGACAAGGGGATGACATGCCGGGGGCGGTTCGGCCCCCGGCGCCGGGTCCTGTCCCGGCCTGTCAGTTCCCCATGGCGGGGCGGGCGCCCATCTGGCCGCCCATCGGCTGGCGGACGACCTCGACCGGGGCCTCGATTTCGACCGTGCCGGCCTTTTCGAAGGTCAGCGTCAGGTGGACGCTGTCGCCTTCGGTCAGCGACCGGGTGAGGCCCAGCAGCATGACGTGATCGCCGCCCCGGCGCAGCTCGTGGCGGCCATGGGCGGGCACCGGGAAGCCCTCCTTGACCTCGATCATCTGCATCACGCCATTGGCGTCCGAGACATGGGTGTGCAACTCGACCCGGTCGGCAGCGTCCGAGGCGGCCGCGATCAGCCGGTCGTCGGCGCCGCCGCTATTGACGAGGGTCATGAAGGCGGCGCCGGATTGCGCCATCATCGACGAGGCACGGGCATAGGCGCCCTCGACGGCGATTTCGCCCGCGGCGGCGGGCAGGGCGGGAGCGAGCGCGATCAGGCTCGCGGCAAGGGTGGTTTTCAGGGACATCGCTGGCCTCCTGGTCATTTTGGATTTGAAACAAGGGTGGTCGGGGTCAGGCGATGGGGGCGGGAGGCGCACGCGAGCGGGGCTGCGGCGGGCGGCGCCCGCAGGGCGCGGGGGCGTGGCTGCGGCGGCCGAGCGGCCGGGCGCGCAGTGACCGCAGCGGCAGCGCGGGCGGCAAGGGTGCAAGGGCTGCCAGTGCCGCCAGACCGTCGGGGCAGATATGGGGCGCGCCGACCGGGTGGCCGGTTGCGTCGATCTCGACGGTCTGCAGGCCGAAACCGGTGCAAAGCACGATCCGGTCCACCGGGCGCGGCGTGGCGCGCGCGGCCGCGAGGCTCAGCGAGGTGAGCGCCAGCAGGAGGGCAAGGCCAAGGCCGAAGGCGGGGCGGAGCCGGGTCATGGCGCGATCCTAGAACGACTCGAGGCCCGGCGCGATCCGGATTCGCGCAGGCGCGCCGGGGCGGGGGGCTCCCGCCTCCGGTCCGCACGGGGCTTCGCCCCGCTTGCCCGGCCTTGGGCCCGGCCGCGCGCAAGCGCGCGGCGCCTCCGGCGGGGGTATTGACGCCAAGAAGAACGCGGAAACGCGAAAGGCCCCGCGGGTGCGGGGCCGTCAAGCAATGGCGCAAGGCAGGCCGGTCGGGCCGGATCAGGCGGTGGCTTGGGCCTTCTCGATCTCTTTCTTGACCTTCAGGGCCTTGTCGGACAGCTCGGCGTCGCGGGCTTTGGCCAGGAAGTTGTCCAGACCGCCACGGTGATCGACGGTGCGCAGGCCGGCGGCCGAGACGCGGAACTTGAACGCCCGGCCCAGAACGTCGGAGATCAGCGTGACCTCGTTGAGGTTCGGCAGAAACCGGCGCCTGGTCTTGTTATGGGCGTGGCTGACATTGTTGCCGGTCATCGGCCCTTTGCCGGTCAGTTCGCAGACGCGCGACATGGTTCATATCCTCGTTTCGATAAAGCGACCGACGCCGCAAAGGCAGCGCCGAGAATTCCGTCCGGGCCTGATAGGGGGAAGAGGGGGCGACGTCAAGCGATTCATCCCGGGTGCTGGCTCAGGGGCGGGCATGGCGCGCGACGAACCGGGCGAGGATGGTTTCCGGCCAGTCGACTGCCTGGGCTCGGCAAAGCGCGATCAGGTCGTCGGCCGCCTCGGGCGGGAAATAGCCCCGGTCGCGGTAGATCCGGATCCGCAGCTCGAAGCCCGCGCTGTCGGCCTCGGGGTGGAACTGGGTGGCGTAGACATTGGCGCCGTGGCTGATCATCTGGAACGGACAGGGATCCGAGGCCAGCAGATGGGCGCAGCCGGGGGGCAACGCCTCGACCGCCTCCTTGTGGCCGACGAAGGCGGCGAAGGCGTCGGGCAGGTCGCGGGTCAGCGGGTCGGCGCGCCCGTCCTCGGTCAGGCGGCAGGTGGTGGTGCCGACCGGCTCGCCGAAGCGGCCCTTGGCCACCGGCGCGCCAAGATGGTGGGCGAGAAGGCCGATGCCGTAGCAGCAGCCCAGGAAGGGAATGTCGCGGGCGGTGATGTCGGGCAGAAGGCCGAGGATCGCGGCCTCGATCCGGCGGTCGGTGGCGGATTTTGCCGCCTCGGGGTCCGAGACGCAGCCCGGGCCGCCGCCCACGATCACCCCGGAAAAGGCATCGAGCGAGAGATCGGCCGGCAGCGGTTCGCAGTCGAGCCGGAGGCGGCGGGCATTTTCGGGAGCGATCCCGCCTTTCCGGAGGAAGGCCGCGTATTCGTCATCGGCGGCCTCGGCCTCGGGGCGGAGCTGGAGGATCAGGAAGGGCTTCATGCGCGGCCCTGCCGATGGGTCAGGCGCTGACGCCGAGCGCGGTCAGCATCTCGGTCGAGGCATGGGCGACGGTCAGCTCGCCCCCGGCCACCTTCGCGCCGAGATCGGCCATCCGGGCCCGCATCGCCGGGTCGCGGTCGAGCCGGGCCAGCAAGCCGCGGCGCACCTCTTCGGTGAACCAGTAGCGGGCCTGTTCGGCGCGGCGGGCGTCGAAATGGCCCTGCGCGCGACGCCAGTCGGCCAACCTTTGCATATCGTCCCAGGCCTCGCGCAGCCCGCGTTCCTCGACCGCCGAGACGGCGACCGCCTTGGGGAAGCCCTCGGGGTCCTGGGGACGGCGGCGCAAGAGGTGCAGGGCGCCCGCATAATCGGCCCGGGTGCGTTCGGCGGCGGGTTTCAGATCGCCATCGGCCTTGTTGACGAGGATGAGGTCGGCCATTTCCATGATGCCGCGCTTGACGCCCTGCAGCTCGTCGCCGCCCGCAGGCGCCATCAGCAGCACGAACAGATCGGTCATCTCGGCCACCATGGTTTCGGACTGGCCGACGCCCACCGTCTCGATCAGCACGATGCCGAAGCCCGCCGCCTCGCACAGCGCCACCGCCTCGCGGGTGCGGCGCGCGACGCCGCCCAGCGCCGACTGGCTGGGCGAGGGGCGGATGAAGGCGTTGGGCTCGCGGCTCAGCCGTTCCATCCGGGTCTTGTCGCCGAGGATCGACCCGCCCGAGCGCGCCGAGGACGGGTCGACCGCCAGCACCGCGACCTTGTGGCCCTCGGCCGTCAGCATCATCCCGAAGCTTTCGATGAAGGTCGACTTGCCGACGCCCGGCGTACCCGACAGCCCGATCCGCAACGCCTGTCCGGGGGCATCGGCCAGAAGGCCCAGAAGCTCCTGCGCCTGGGCGCGGTGATCCTCGCGGCCGCTTTCGATCAGGGTGATCGCCCGGGCCAGCGCCCGGCGTTCGCCGGACTTGATGCGGGGGGCAAGCTCGTCAGGGGTCATCGGCGGCTCCGGATCGTCAGGGGCGGCCCCTGTCTTGCCCTGCCCGGGCCGGGCTGTCCAGCCCCCCGGTCGGGTTGCCGCGCCCTCTGGCCCGGCGCGGCGGTTTGGCCCATAAGGCGGGCATGACGCCCTTGCCCATCGACGCCGTCCTGCCCGAGCTGACCGCGGCCCTCGCCCGCGCGGGCCGGGCCGTTTTGCAGGCGCCGCCCGGGGCGGGCAAGACCACGCGGGTGCCGCTGGCGATCCTGAAGGCCGGGCTGACGGCGGGCCGGATCGTGATGCTCGAGCCGCGGCGCCTGGCCGCGCGCGCTGCCGCCGAACGGATGGCCGAGACCCTGGGCGAGCCGGTCGGCCAGACCGTGGGCTACCGTATCCGGGGCGAGGCGAAGACCGGCCGCGCCACCCGGATCGAGGTCGTGACCGAAGGCATCCTGACCCGGATGATCCAGTCCGATCCGGGGCTCGACGGCATCGGTGCGGTGATCTTCGACGAATTTCACGAACGCTCGCTCAATGCCGATCTGGGGCTGGCGCTGGCCTGGGAGGCGCGCCAGGCGCTGCGCGACGATCTGATCCTGCTGGTGATGTCGGCGACGCTCGACGCGGCCCCGGTCGCCGCGCTGATGGACGACGCACCGGTCGTGACCTCGGAAGGCCGGGCCTTCCCGGTCGAGACCCGCTGGCTGCCGGCGCCCCTGCCGAAGGGCGCGCGGCTGGCCGAGGCCACGGCCGATCTTGTGGCCCAGGCCGCGGCGGAGACCGCAGGCGGGGTTCTGGTCTTTCTGCCCGGCGAGGCCGAGATCCGGCGTTGTGCCAGTGCCTTGCAAGGCAGGCTGCCCGATGATTGCCACGTCCGCCCGCTTTATGGCGCGCTGCCCTTCGCCGAACAGCAGGCCGCGATCAAGCCCGCGCGCGAGGGCCGCAAGCTGGTACTGGCGACCGCCATCGCCGAAACCTCGCTGACCATCGAGGATGTCCGCGTGGTGGTCGATGCGGGCCGCGCCCGGCGGGCGCGGTTCGACCCGAATTCCGGCATGGCACGGCTGGTGACCGAACGGGTCACCCGGGCCGAGGCCGACCAGCGCCGCGGCCGGGCCGGGCGGGTGGCGGAAGGGGCCTGCTACCGGCTCTGGACGAAGGGCGAAGAGGGGGCGCTCGCCGCCTATCCCCCGGCCGAGATCGAGGCGGGCGATCTGACCGGTCTGGCACTGGAACTGGCGGCCTGGGGCACTTCCGGCCCCGAGGATCTGGCTTTCCTGACACCGCCCAATCCAGGCGCCTTCGCCGAGGCGCGGGCGCTGCTTGCGGGGCTCGGCGCGCTCGACGCCGCCGGACGGATCACCGCACATGGCCGCGCGCTGGCGGCGCTGCCGCTGCATCCCCGGCTGGGGCATATGCTGCTTGCGGCGGGCCGTCAGGCGGCGCCTCTGGCCGCGCTCCTGTCCGAACGCGATCCGCTGCGCGGGGCGGGCAGCGATCTGGCATTGCGCCTGCGCTGCATCGCCGACCCGACGGCGCCGACCCCGGTGCCGCCCGACCGGGGCGCGCTGGCCCGGATCCGGACCGAGGCCAAACGCCTGGCAGCACAGGCGCCCGACGCCCCCCGCCCGATGGGCCCGGGCGAGATGGCGGCGCTGGCCTATCCCGACCGGATCGGGCTGCGGCGCAAGGGCGAGGACCCGCGCTATGTGCTGTCCGGCGGCAAGGGCGCGGTGATCGACCCGGCCGACCCGCTGGCGGGCCAGCGGCTGATCGTGGCGCTCGATCTCGACGGCGATACCCGCGAGGCGCGTGTGCGCCTGGCCGCCCCGCTGTCCGAGGCGGCCTTGCGCGCGGTGCATGGCCCGGCCATCGCCTGGCAGGACGTCTGCGCCTGGTCCCGGCGCGAGGCCCGGGTGACCGCGCGGCGGCAGGAACGCTTCGGCGCGCTGGTGCTTGACGATCGCAATTGGCCCGACGCCCCGTCCGAGGCCCTGGCCCGCGCGATTCTGGAGGGGGTCCGCAGCCTCGGCCTGCCCTGGAGCGACGCGGCGCGCCGCTTTCGCGCGCGGGTCGAGCTTCTGCGTACCGAGGGCGCGGATCTGCCCGATTTCTCCGATGCGGGGCTGATGGCGGACCTCGAGGACTGGCTGCTGCCCCATCTCGGCGGGCTCAGGACGGCGGAGGACCTCAGACGCTTCGATCTCTTGCCCCCGCTGACCGGCCGCCTCGACTGGGAGGCACAGCAGATGGTCGACCGCCTCGCGCCCGCCAGTTTCGAAACGCCGCTGGGCCGGAAAATCCCCATCGACTACGACGCCGAGGCCCCGGGGATCGAACTGCGCCTGCAGGAGCTTTTCGGCGTGACCCGGCACCCGACGGTCGGTCCAAGGCGCCTGCCGCTCCGGATCGCGCTGCTGTCGCCCGCCGGACGGCCGGTTCAGGTCACCATGGACCTGCCGGGCTTCTGGGCGACCAGCTATGCCGAGGTGCGCAAGGAGATGCGCGGCCGCTATCCCCGCCATCCCTGGCCCGAGGACCCGACCGCCGCCGACCCGACGCTCCGCACCAAACGCCGGAACTGACGAAACAGCGCTTGCAAGACGGAGCGCCGTGCGGCGCACGGTTCTTGTCTCGGCTCCGGCCGGACGGCCGTCGCCTCGGAATCTGCCATGCCTTCTTCTTGGCCCCAGTACCCCCGCCGGAGGCGCCGTGCGCGGAACGCGCGCGGCCCGGCCCAACGCCGGACAAGCGGGGCGCAGCCCCGTGCGGGCCCGGGGGCGGGAGCGACCCGCTTGCCGCCTCCTAGACACCCAGACAGTAGCGCATCACCGCCTTCTGGGCATGCAGCCGGTTCTCGGCCTCGTCGAAGATCACCGAATGCGGCCCGTCCATCACCGCATTGGTGGCCTCTTCGTTGCGATGCGCGGGCAGGCAATGCATGAACAACGCATCGGGCTTCGCCGCCGCCATCAGCCGCTCGTTCACCTGATAGGGGCGCAGCTGGTTGTGCCGCCGCTCGCGCGCCGATTGCGGATCGTGCATCGACACCCAGGTGTCGGTCACCACCAGATCCGCGCCTTCCACCGCCTTCAGCGGATCGCGCTCGATGGTGACGGTCGCGCCCTTCGCCCGCGCCGCCTCGACAAAGACCGCCTCGGGGTCGAGCGTCGCGGGGCCGGTAAAGGTCAGATCGAAGCCAAGCTGCCCGGCCGCCTGGATGAACGAGGCGCAGACATTGTTGCCGTCGCCCGACCAGACCACCTTGCGCCCGGCAATCGGCCCGCGATGTTCCTCGAAGGTCAGCAGGTCCGCCATGATCTGGCAGGGATGGGTGCGGTTCGTGAGCCCGTTGATCACCGGCACGCTGGCATAGTCCGCCATCTCCTGCAGCGTCGCCTCCTCGAAGGTCCGGATCATGATCAGATCCACATAGCGCGACAGCACCCGCGCCGTGTCGGCGATGGTCTCGCCATGCCCCAGCTGCATGTCCTTGCCCGACAACACCATGGTCTCGCCGCCCATCTGCCGCACGCCCACATCGAAGCTGATCCGGGTTCGGGTCGAGGGCTTCTCGAAGATCAGTGCCACCATCCGCCCGTCAAGCGGCCGGTCGTCATCGGGCGCGCCCTTGCTGCGCCCGGCGCGGGCCCTCTTCATCGCCAGCGCGTTATCGAGGATCCCCCTGAGATCAGCGGGCTCGGTCGTGGCGATATCGAGAAAATGGGTCATGCCTGGGCCTCCTTGGCTGCGACGGCCGCGGCGGCCGCGTCAAGCCGGGCCACCGCCTCGGCGATTTCGTCATCGGTGATGGTCAGGGGCGGCAGCAGCCGCACCACATTGTCGGCCGCGGGCACCGTCAGCAGGTGCTGGGCATAGCCCGCCTGCACCAGATCGCTAGCCGCGGCCCGGCATTTCAGCCCCAGCATCAGCCCCGAGCCGCGCACCTCCTCGAAGATGTCGGGATGGCTCGCGACCAGCCCCTCGAGCCGCTGCCGGAACAGCCCGGCCTTGCGGTTCACCTCGTCGAGGAAGGCTGGCTCGGCGACGATGTCGAGCACCGCCTTGCCGACCGCACAGGCCAGCGGGTTGCCGCCATAGGTCGAGCCATGGGTGCCGAGCGTCATGCCCGCGGCGGCGGCTTCCGTCGCCAGCACCGCCCCCAGCGGAAATCCGCCGCCGATCCCCTTGGCGATCATCATGATATCGGGTGCGGCGCCCGCCCATTCATGGGCGAACAGCTTGCCGGTCCGGCCCATCCCGCACTGCACCTCGTCATAGATCAGCAGCGCGCCGGTCTCGTCGCAAAGATCGCGCAGGCCCTTGAGGCAGGCATCGGGCAGGGGCCGGATGCCGCCCTCGCCCTGGACGGGCTCGACCAGAATGGCCGCGACCGTGTCGTCGATCGCATTCTGCAGCACCGAGCCATGGGCGCCGAAGGGCAGGTGGATGAAGCCCGGCAGAAGCGGCCCGAACCCCTTGGTCATCTTCTCGGACCCCACCGCCGCGATGGCGGCCGAGGACCGGCCGTGGAACGCCCCCGAGAAGGTGACGATGTTCACCCGGTCGGGCCGACCTTTCTCGTACCAGTATTTCCGCGCCATCTTGATGGCGAGTTCGCAGGCCTCGGTCCCCGAATTGGTGAAGAAGACCGTGTCGGCGAAGGTCTTCTCGACCAGCGCGTCGGCCAGCGCCTCCTGCTCGGGGATGTGGTAGAGGTTCGACAGATGCCAGATCCGGTTTGCCTGGGCGGTCAGCGCCGCCACCAGCGCCGGGTTGGCATGGCCAAGCGCGTTGACCGCGATCCCGGCGCCCAAGTCCAGGTATCGGGTGCCGTCGGTCGCGACAAGCCAGGAGCCTTCGCCAGTCTCGAAGCTGAGCGGCGCGCGGTTATAGGTTGGCAGGACGGACGGGATCATCTGGGAAATCCTTCGGAAAAGAGGCCCTATGGGTGCCTCGGGCGGAACGGGGTGTCAATGTCTTCGGGAATGCGCCGACGCGCGGGGGGGCGCGTGGAGGCACGCGCAGGCAGCCGTCTCAGAAACGGCGGCGGCGTCGGCGCGCAGGGATATGAACGCAACGGGTCATGGGCGGCGCCTTTAGCGGGAAAACCGGTCGCTGTCCAGATGCGCCGTTGCGGTACGGGGGGCGGGGCTTGCGGCTCGCGTGCCGGTCAGGCCCGGGCATCCGCATCGGGGCCAAGCGCCCAGACGAAGGCCTGCCGCAGCCGCGCCGTGACATCGGTTTCGATCGGCGCGCCATGGGCCATGATCACCCGATCGGGCGCCCAGCTCAGGGCCTCGCGCAGGACAGGGGCGGCCGCGGCCGTGTCGGTCCAGGTCAGCCGGGCGTCGCGCGGCGTCCCGCCGGGGCTGCGGATGCCGCCGATCCAGGTGGCAAGCTTCATCACCGGACCCAGCCGGGCGGGCTCGAACGCCTCGATCAGGTCGGTCAGGATCAGCGTGCGCGACGGGCGGTGAAAGAAGATCGCCTCTTTCAAAAAGGGATGTCCCGGCACCAGGCGCTGGCGGATCGTGCCCCGCCAGGCCTCGGGCGCGCGGGGGCCAAGCGGTGCGTGGTCCGGAAAGCCGACCCCATGTCGGGCGGCGCGTTCGGCCGCACCGGGCGCGGCATGGACCGCGGCCTCGGGAAACCGGGCGGCCCAGGCGGGCAGAAAGGCGTAGTGCAAGGCGTTCGGGGCCACCAGATGCGCGACCGGCCCCAGCGTCTCGATCCGGGCGATCAGGTCCTCGTCGGGCCGGACCGGCGAATGCAGCCAGAGCCCGCCCGAGGGCAGGCGGACCACGCACATCCGGGTGGGAAAGGGCATGCCGTAGAACCGGATCGCCGGGCCGTCCACGACCCAGATCTCTTGTCCCAGCGGCTTTGGCACCGACAGCGGAGGGTACAGCCCGTCGGCGCGCCCGGCCATCGGCCTAGCTGCAATAGGCGGCCGCGGTGTCGCCGAACAGCTGATAGCGGCGCCAGAATTCCGCGTCGCTCCGGCGGTCGGACTGGCGGACCACCTGGGCCTGATGCGGGTCGCGGAAGAACCCGGCGGCGCGGCTCTGGTCGCCGCGGGTCAGGGTGATGTCGGCGGCCTGCTGGATGCAGCCGCAAAGGCCCCGGGTGACGCCCGGGCGCCCCGAGGAAAGGCAGGCGCGCTCGATCTGTCCGGCTTCGGCGGCAAAGGCGGAAATGCTGGCCAGAACGGCCGCGATCGCAAGGGGCTTCACTGTCATCATCGCTCTCCTGGTCCGGTGGCGGTCTGCTCTTCCGACTCCGGACGCGTGTCTTTGCGCGACAATAGCGCAGACGAACAGGTCCCCGCAACCGGGCAGGGCGGGGCAAGATCGGGTGAGGCAGGTTTCAGGCGGTCTGGACCACATGGGTGGTGATGGCGGCGAAGAACAGCATGCTCGCGACCAGGACGAAGACATGCCAGATCGTGTTGTGATAGGGCAGCCGTTCCCACAGGTAGAAGACCATGCCGACCGTATAAAGCACGCCTCCCGCGATCACGAGGCCCAGCACCGGGGGCGACAGGGTGGCGAACATGCTCCAGCCCGCGACCGCCCCGGCCCAGCCCATGGCCGGATAAAGCGCGAGGTTCACCGCGCGAAACCGGTAGGGCGCGAGGACGCGCAGTCCCGTGCCCGCCGCGGCCGCCGCCCAGAGCCCGGCCAGGAGCGTCACCCCATGGCCCGACAACAAGGTGAAGGGCGTGTAGGTGCCCGCGATCTTCCAGTAGATGGCGGAATGGTCGAGCCGGCGAAAGACCGGCGTCCAGTTCGGATGGCGCACCATGTGGTACAGTGCCGAAAAGCCGATCATGGCGAAGAGCGCCGCCCCATAGACGGCAATTCCCAATACCGCGGGCGTGTCGCCGCGGATCAGGATGGCCAGGACCACGAGAATGGGGACCCCGATGGCCACAGCGGCCAGCCCGGTCACATGCACCACGGCGTCGGAAAGACGCTCGGCGCGGGTATAGGCGCGAAAATCGTCCAGCATGACGGTCTCCCGGTCGTCGATGGCCCCTGCTTGGGTAAGGTTAAGCTAGCATGGGTTAATTCTGCGTCAAAATGGCACGTGGGGTCAGGCTGTGAACTTGATCGCTATGTGGCGGCGTTTATTGATCGTCAATTGGCGTTGCCGATGACCAGGGTTTGAGCGGCAGCTTCGACGACCTCTTCGGTGATGGCGGCGATTTCGTTGATACGGGCGATGCGTTCGATCTGCATGAAGAGGCGTTGCAGGAGGCGGAAGTTGCCAGCTGTCAGACGAACGACGGCTGCGGCGGCGCGGGCATCGGTGAAGTCGGCATCATCCTGGCCGAAGCCGGGTTTCTTCCATTGACGCTGCAGGACGAACTGCATCTCGTCTTTGGAGAGTGGCGGGTATTCATGCACAAATCCAATGCGGCTGTAGAGCTGCGGGTACTGGGACATGCGTTTCTCGATACCGGGCAATGGTGGCATTGCGGCGTACCGTGGTGGCGAACTCGACAAAGCGCTTGTGTTCACGGGTAACAATGAAAGTGCCAGTGCGACGGGTTTGGCGGTTCATGACATCTTGTCCGTTTTGTACAGGATCAGCTTTTGGACCGGGCTGTCCGGTTGTGCGGGCTCTTGCCTTTCAAGGCTTGGGAGCGGCGCAGGGTGCGGAAGGAACTCCGTGACCCGCCGCGATTTCGCCGTGATCTCGTTGCGCAAAGCCTTTCGTCGTGCTGCGCGCGCCTGTTGGATATCCTTCAAAGAGATTTCCTGATGCGCATGATGGGCGCTGACGGCGCGGCGTAGGATGAGCCGCGACGACATCGGTGCGTTTGAGGCCAACTACACGACACCATCGATGCTGTCGGCCGAAACCGGTGCGCATTTGAACACAATTCGGGCCGTCCTGCAGGGCGAAGGGGTCCAGCCGTTCCGACCGAACGGCTTGGATGTGGGACCGGTCCATCTTCGCAACGCTGTTGAGCCGGTTGTGGCACTCTTGAAAACTCAGGGAGAAAATGACCGCTAGGTCATGTTGACAAATGGCGGACCCAGAGACGGATCGACGTGATGTCAATGAAGCCGAGGAAGCTCTCAGCGGTCTTGTCGTAGCGGGTC
>NZ_SOEB01000036.1 GCF_004365965.1 Rhodovulum visakhapatnamense | reverse complement strand
CATAAGATCTCGTGCCAAGCTGGTCTCCATCGCAGATGCCAGCTTGAATCATGCCCTACGCACGAGCGGAATCCCTTTTGTCAACACGACCTAGAAGAACACATCTTCCGCGCTGCTGACCTGGGCGACAGCACAATCGGGAGGCGGGGTCCAGCGCATGCGGTCGCAAAAGTCGCGATGCAGCACGCGTTCGGCGTCCATCGTGTAAAGGTCCCAGGCGGTGCGCAGCAGCTCCGGGTCCGGATCGACCTGAGGGGCCACCGCCTCGGCATCACGCAGGGACTCGGCGATCCGACCCATCCGGCCCAGGACCGACTGCAGGTCCTCGCAGGTCTCGGGGACCGTCTCGCGCAGCGAGGCCAGCAGTTGGCCCGTGCCCTGGCTGACCGCCTTGCCCGCGCTGAACACATCCTCCAGTTCGACCGCCATCTGCGACCCGGAGGTCTCGATCTCGGCGATGGCCGTCGCAAGGCGCGACCGGATCCCCTCGACCAGCGAAGAGATCCGCTTGTCGGTCGCGGCAAGCGACCGCCAGACCGTGCCGAACTCGCCCGCCGCCCCCGCCGCCAGATGGCGCAGCTGCGTCGCGATCTCGCGCAGCGCATCCCCGTCATCGCCCAGCTCGCCACAGGCCAGCACGGCATTGGTCCCCACCAGACGCAGATCCTCGGCCAGCGACGAGATATCGGTCAACACCTTCCGCAGACGCTCCATCTCGGAAAGCAACAGCTCGGACGCCTCGAGCATGACCGTGCGCCGATGCCGGATCTCATCAACACGCGCCTCGGCGGACCGGACCCGGTCGTGCAGCATCTCGAAGAGGGTCAGCCGGTGCCGTTCCGAACCGGCGCCCGAACTGCCGGCAATATCCTCAAACCGCGCGACGCCGTCGCGCAGGCCCATCAGGATGTTCTCGGTTTCGGCCGCAAGATCGGCATGGGCCCCGGCAAGCTGGGCCTGGGCCAGCATCGCCAGCGCCGGATCGCCGCCCGGAGCGTTCGCCAGGTCGAGAATCTGGCCGGCATGGTCGATCCGCTGGCTGGCCCGGTCGCCCGCCTGAAGACTGACGATCAACTGGCCGAATTCATCCTTCATCCGGTCCATGGTCGAGGCAAGCGGCCGCCCGAAGGCGGTTTCGTTGCGCCTCTCGCCGCGGAAGGCAGAGACCATCTGCCCGACCTCGGCGAACTGGGGCAAAAGCGCCGCCACCTCTCGCCTCAGGCTGGGCAAGTCGCGATGCGCCAGAACCGCCAGACAGTCAGAGATGCATTCCGTGACCGTCGCGACATCGGTCACGATCGCATCGGAATGGCCCACAAGATCGCGGGCGCTTTCGGCGAAGGCCTCCAGACGCATATGCCTAGTGCTCAGCGAAAACACATAGATCCGCGCATTGGTGGCAACGAACTTCATCGTCTTCAGCTTGCGCCCGATATCGGTGACGGTGGCGCCCAGCTTCTCGATCATCGAGCGAAGCTCGGTCACGTTCCGGGCGCCGGCCAGCAGGTCGGTGTCGAGCGCCCCGGCCGAGGTCTGCAGCCGGTTGGCATAGGCCCCGACCGCGTCCAGCACGGTCGGAGCCCGGTTCACCAGATCGCCCAGCGGCACGGTCAGGACCTCGATCCGCTCGTCCATGGACACGAGCGACCGGCCGGCGGCCAGAAACGCCGCCTCGACCTCGCGACGCAGCACATGCACCTCGGCCCCGCCGGTATGGCGCGATCCATGCTGGGAAAAAGTTCGCGAGTGGGCGGTCACGGCACGGCCTTTCTGTCTTCCCGAGTCACGCGGGCGGTAATCTCGCGGGCGATGTCGCCAAGCGTGGCCACGCGGTCGACCGCGCCCAATTCAACGGCAGCCCGCGGCATGCCGTAGACGACACAGCTGGCCTCGTCCTGGGCCAGGGTCCAGGCACCGGCCTGATGCAGCTCGGCCATGCCCTGCGCGCCGTCATCGCCCATGCCGGTCAGGATCGCCGCCACGGCGCCGCCCCCCGCGGCCTGCGCCACCGACCGGAAAAGCACATCGACCGACGGACGGTGGCGCGCCACGCAGGGACCGTCATGCAGCTCGACCCGATACAGCTTGCCGCTGCGCCGCAGCACCAGATGGCGATGACCGGGCGCAATCACCGCGACCCCCGGGGTCAGTACCTCGCCCGTCTCGGCCTCCTTGACGTGAAGGCGACAGGTCAGGTTGAGCCGGTCGGCAAAGGCGCGGGTGAAATGCTGGGGCATATGCTGCACGACCGCGATGGGCGGCAGCCCGGAGGGAAGCGCCTCCAGCACGACCTTCAGCGCCTCTGTGCCGCCGGTCGAGGCGCCGATGGCGATCACCGGCGGACCCGAAAACCCCGGCGCGGTCGCGATGCGCGGCAGGATCACATCGGCGGTGTGGCGTTCGCCGACCTGGATCGGCCCGGCCACCCGGGCCGACCGGGCGCGCGGCTGACGGGATTGGACCGCGGCCCGGATCGCATCAGAAATTCGTATTGCGGCCTCGCGCCGCTCGTCGGGGGTGGACACGCTGGGCTTGGCCAGAACTTCGGCCGCGCCCAGTTCCAGCGCCTTGAACGACGCCTCGGATCCCGACTTCGTGAAGGCGGAAATCACCACCACCGGCAGCGGACGCTGGCTCATGATCTTGCGCAGGAAGGTAAGCCCGTCCATCCTCGGCATTTGCAGATCGAGCAACAAAACGTCCGGCAGGCGGTCGCGCATCATCTCGACCGCGACGAAGGGATCGGGTGCGGCGCCGATCAGCTCCAGCCCGGGATCTTCGGCGATCAGCTTCTTGAACGCGATCCGGATCGAGGCGCTATCGTCGATCAGGAGAACGCGGATCGGGTCTGAGATCTTGGAACGCGCCATGTCACTCAGCCTTGACGAAGGTTGCGGGGCCGACCTGCCGGAGGTCGGAGCGGTGGGCCACCATCGATTCCGAATGCCCAAGATAGAGCGTGCCGCCGACCGCGAGATGGCACGAAATATGGTCGATGAGGCGGGTCTGGTCCTCTGCCGAGAAGTAGATCAGCACATTGCGCAGAAAGACCACGTCGATATCCGTATCGATCGAAAAGTCGAGATCCATCAGGTTGAGCTGACCGAAGCGGACCCGGCGGCGCAGTTCGGGCACGATCCGCCAGCTGCCCCTGTGATCGCCATGGCCCTGCATCAGCCAGCGCTGGCGATCCTCCGGGCGGAGCGGCCCCAGCATCGATTCGGGGTAGATCGCCCGGCGCGCGATGGCCAGCACCTCGGTGTTGATATCGGTCGCGAGGATCGCCCAGTTGAACGCCCCGTCCCGGTCTGCAAGCGAGGCAAGACACATGGCGATGGACCAGGCCTCGGGCCCGGTCGAGGCGGCGGCGGACCAGACTTTGACCGGTTGTCCTGTCCCCGAGCGCCGCGCGATCGCGGCCGGCGCAGCCACGTCCATCAGATGGTCGAAATGCGCGGATTCGCGAAAGAAATCGGTCTTGTTCGTGGTGACGGCGTCGAATATTGCCGTGCGTTCCTCATCGAGCGCGCCATCCTCGAAGAGGTGCCTGAAATAACTGTCGAGATCGGAAATGCCCAGCTGCGACATCCTCCGCCGCAGTCGGCCGTCCACCATCGTGCGCTTCTTCTCGGACAGCCGCACGCCGATCTCGGCCTCGACGAAGGCCGCGAAGCGGGCAAAGCCGGAACCGGCACGGCGCGGGGCGCCGCGGCGTGCCGATCCGTCCGGATCTTCGGCTTCATCGGCTCGGAACGGCGACAGGATCGACATCGGACAGTTTTCCCTTCACGCGTCAAGCGGATCGGCGGTCCGCGACTCCGGGAGCGCATCGAAAAGGCGGTCGAGGTCGAGCAGCGTGACGAATTCGCCCTGACGGCGGCCGATCCCCGAGATCAGCCGCTTGTCCCAGTTGAGCAATTGCGCCTCGGGCACATCCTCGACCCGATCTCCATCCAGCGCGGCCACTTCGAAAACCCGGTCGGTGCGAAGCGCAACCTGCGCCCGCCGCCTGCCGGTTTCGAGCCAGAGCACGACGATGCGGGTTGCGTCGTCCTCCTCGGCGGCAGGCAGGCCCAGAACCACGCGCAGATCCACCACCGAAACGCCGGTGCCGCGCACGTCGATCACTCCCAGCACATGGGCAGGTGCATTGGGAATGCGCGCGATCCGGCGCCGGTCGAGGATCTCCTGGACCCGGTCCACCGGCACCGCGAATCTCTCATCGCCAACGCCCAGGGTCACGACCTGCCCGATACCGCTCATGCCGCGCTGTCCTTCTTCCAGTCGCGCATGAACTTGGCGTCGAGTCCGTCCTCCTCGCTGTCGAGATTGAAGTCGAAGCCCAGCGCCGCGGTTCGGCGATCCTTGCGCGGCTTGCTGCGCGCCGGTGCCGGACGAGGGGCCGCACCGCCCTCGGCCAGGCGGAAATAGCCGATGGCGGATTGCAGCTGTTCGGCCTGGCTGGCCAGTTCCTCGGCGGTGCTGGACAGCTCTTCGGAGGCCGAGGTGTTTTCCTGGGTAACCTTGTCGAGCTGCTGGATCGCGAGGTTGACCTGACCGGCGCCGGTCGCCTGTTCCTGGGTCGAACGCGAGATCTGGGTGACCAGTTCGGAGGTCCGCTCGATATCGGGAACCAAACTTTCCAGCATGGTTCCCGCCTCGCGCGCAGCCTTAACGGTGCTGCCCGACAGCGCCGAAATCTCGCCCGCCGCGCTTTGGCTGCGTTCGGCCAGCTTGCGAACCTCGGAGGCGACGACCGCAAAGCCGCGCCCGTGTTCGCCTGCCCGCGCCGCCTCGACCGCAGCATTCAGCGCCAGGAGGTCGGTCTGGCGGGCGATTTCCTGCACCACCATGATCTTTTCGGCGATGGTCTGCATCGCCTCGACCGCCTCCTTCACCGCCACCCCGCTGACCCGGGCGTCGCTTGCGGACTTGCGCGCCATCCGCTCGGTCTCGGCCGCGTTCTCGGCATTCTGCTGGATCGTCGCGGCAATCTCTTCCATCGAGGCCGAGGCCTCCTCGGTTGACGAGGCCTGTTCGGTCGCGCCCTGGCTCAGTTCTTCCGAGGTCACCGACATCTGCCCTGCCCCGGTCGAGACGTTGCGCGCGGCGGTGCTGACCTCTCCCACGACCGTCCGCAGCTTTTCGCACATGAGGTTCAGGGTCTTCAGCAGATCCCCCACCTCGTCATTGGCGGTCACCCGGGCGCTTTGCGACAGATCGCCCTCGGCCACGGCGCGCGCGAGACGGTTGGCTCTGGCCAGACCGCTGGAAATCGAGCGCAGCATCAGAATGGCCAGCACCGACCCGATGACGACCGCGCCGACGATCATCCCGATCGCCAGACGCCGCGCCAGTTCGAAGCGGTGCGCGCTGTCGGCCGCTGCGGACAGCATCATATCGTTGTTGCGGTCGCGGATGCTGGTCAGGTTGGCCTCCATCTTCGACCAGATGACTGGCGCCTCCTCGGACAAGACGGCGTAGGCGGCATCCTTCTGTCCTGCCTCGGCCAGCGACATCGCCTTGGCCGAGGTGCCGCGCAGCTCCTGGTAGAGTGCGCCATAGTCCTCAAGCGCGGCACGCCCTTCGGGTGTGCTGAGATCCTGCAGATCCGAAACGTATCTCTCGTGCACTGTGCGCGAAGCCGTCAGCGCCTGGGCCACCGCCTCGCGCTGCGCCTGGGTTTCCGCCAGAATATATTCACGCACATCCATCTGCGCGCGCAACGCCTCGGCGGTGACAGCCAGCGTCAGTTCGACCCGTTTGGCCCCGTTATCGACAATATCCTTCAGCCGGCTGTTCAGAGCGGACATGTCGGACAGGGTGATGCCGATGCCCAGTGCCGACATGACGATCAGCAGGACGAAAGCCCCGGCAAGTTTCAGCTTTATGGTCAGACGCATGACGAGGGGTCCTTTTCGAAGGAGAAATCCGCGCTGTCCTCCGACAGGGCGGCGGCATAGATCCGGGCGAGATCCGGAACGATCACAAAACCCTGGTCCGTTCGCGCGATCCCGGACAGGAATTCGGGGGGCCATCGCATGCCGACTTCGGGGATCTCTCCAACCGCGGCATCGTCGAGTTCGGTCACGTCGAGGACCCGGTCGGCAATGACGGCGACGGTGGTCTCCGCGCCCGCGACCGGCACATCCAGCACCAGCATCCGGGTATGTTCGTCCGGCGGACGCGATGTCATGCCGAAGGCCACCCGCAGGTCGGTCAGCGGAACCACCGTGCCGCGCACATTGATAAGACCGGTGGCAAAGGACCCGGCGCGCGGGACGCGGGTCACCGGAACCGGTTCGAGGATCTCATGCAGGATCCGTGTCGGAAACGCGAAAATCTCGTCGGAGAGGGTCAGGGTGACGGCCTGCATCATGCGGCTCCTTTCCGCTTGCGGGCCCGATCCTCGATCGCGGTGCCCAGCGCGATCAGATGGCCCACGTCGAGAATGAGCGCGACCGTCCCGTCGCCGAGGATCGTTGCCCCCGAAAACGCCTTGAGCCCGGCATGGATGCAGGACAGTTGCTTGATCACGGTCTGGGCATTGGCGACAATCCGGTCGACAACGAGCCCGATCCGGCCATGGCTGCCCGCCACGATCACCACTTTCTGGAAGTCCGGCCGCAGCCCGGGGGTCTCGAACACATCGGCCAGACGCAGAAAGGGCACCAGATCGCCGCGGATGTTGAGGAAATTGGACCGGCCTGCGCCCAGAGCCAGGTCGGGCGGCAGTTCCACGCATTCCTCCACGGCCGCGACCGGGATCGAATAGCGTTCGCCGCCAACCTCGACCAGCAGCCCGTCGGTGATGGCCAGCGTCAACGGCAGCCGAAGGGTCACGGTCGTGCCATGCCCCGGTTCGCTGTCGACATCGATCTGGCCGCGCAGCCCCTGAACGACACTGCGCACGACATCCATGCCGACCCCGCGCCCGGAAAGCTCCGTGACAGCCGGCGCGGTTGAAAACCCCGGCTCGAAAATCAGCCGGTACAACTCGGGGCCGGTGACCTGGCTGTTGGCGGGCAACAGCCCGCGCTCGATCGCCTTGGCGCGCAGTTGCCCGTCATCGAGCCCCCGTCCATCGTCATGGATGCGGATATGAACCTCGGCCCCGGCATGGGTCGCGCTCAGCGTGATGGTGCCCTGTCGCGGCTTGCCGGTGGCGGCCCGCGCGCCACCGTCTTCGATCCCGTGATCGGCGGCGTTTCGCAGGATATGCACCAGCGGATCGTTCAGAAGCTCGATCACGGTCTTGTCGAGTTCGGTCTCGCCGCCTGCGGTCACAAAGTCGATGGGCTTGGCGAGCTGGTCCGAGAGGTCGTGGACGAGACGGCGGAAGCGACTGAAAAGATTACCGATCGGCAGCATGCGGATCGACATGGTAGTTTCGCGCATGCCAGAGGTCAGGCGTCGGATATCCTCGGCCACTGCCATCAGCGCCGGGCTTTGGAGCGCCATCGAAAGATCGTGAAGACGCGATTCCGCGATCACCAGTTCGCCGACGCGATCCATGATCTCGTCGAGCCGCTCGGTCGCGACCCGCATCGTCGAACGTTCGCGCTGGCGCGACGCGGTGGCCGGGGCGGGCTCGGCAGGGACATCCGCAGGGGGCAGCTCCGAAGGCCGCGGTTCCGCCGATGCCACGGTTTGTTGGGGCGTCTCGGCAACACTTTCGGGTGCGGCCGCTTCGGCCAGCGACGTCACCTCCAGCACAAGATCGTCGCGCAGGAACAGGAACACCTCGTCGATGCGCGCCGGATCGAGGTCGGCTGCGATCTCGACCGTCCAGACGAAGGGCGGACAGGCCGGATCGAGCGCATCCAGCCCGGGCAAGGCCCCGGTCTCACAGGCGATCCGTACCGCATCCGGGGCCAGATCCTTCAATTCCCCAAGGAGCGCGGGAACATTCACCCCAAGGCCAAGCGCCGTGGGACCGAGCGAGAACGAGATGCGCCACCCGTCCTCGGCCGGGGCAACGGCGGGCGTCGCCTGAGCGGAGGCGGGATGAGGGCCGGAGGCTGCGTCCCCCCCGCCCAGGGCAGCGTCCAGGGACTCGATGAGACTGGCATTGCCCGCGCGGGCCGCAGCAGGATCGTCCAGAAGCGCGGTGATCTGGTCGCAGGCCCGAAGCGCCACGTTGATCAACGCGTCACTGGCGGTCCGTCCGGGAGCGCGCAACGCCTCGAAGGCCGTTTCGAACCCGTGCAGGAAATGGGCGAGATCGACATGGCCGAACATCGCACCTGACCCTTTGAGGGTGTGGATGTCGCGAAACAGCGCGTCGATCAGGGCACGGTCGCCCGGTGCCTCCGAGAGGTCGAGAAGATTACGCTCGATCGCGCTTTGAAGTTCGCGCGCCTCGATCAGGAAGACGGCCGCGCCATCGTCGTCGTCGGTCATGTGCCCACCATTCGCTTGACCACGGTCAGAAGCTGCGCCTGGTCGAACGGCTTCGACATCCAGCCCAGCGCCCCGGCGGCCTTGGCCTGCTGGCGCAGGTCGTCGCGGGTTTCCGTCGACAGAAAGACGATCGGCACGCCCATCCCGCCCGGCCGCCCGCGATAGGCGCGGATGAAGGACAGACCGTCCATCCGCGGCATGTTCTGGTCGGTCAGGATCGCGTCGGGCCGCACCGAGGCGAGCAGCGACAGGGCCTCCTCGCCGTCGCCGGCCTCCATCACGTCATAGCCCGCCCCCGCAAGGGTCTTCTTCACCATCTGCCGCACCGACGGGGAATCGTCGACGATGAAGACCTTCTTCGCCATTTTGAACCTCCTGAGTCCTGGTCACACCTGCGCGGACGCCATCGCGCCCGCGCGGCGCAGCAAGGCCGGATCGAGGCCGCAACCGCGCATGCACGTTTCGACCAGCCCATCCGGCGGCAGGTCGATCTCGAGCGTTGCTCCCAGAACGCTGGCCGTCTTGACGGCCGACAGAAGCACCGCGACCCCCGACAGGTCGCAGCGCGTCCATTCCGCCGTGTCGATCCGGTAGGCCCTTTTCGAGCTCAGATCGGAGATGAGCCGGACCCGCAAATCCTCGGCGATTTCAAGGTCGATCCCGTCGATTCCGTGGATCAGGCTGGTCGCCATCGTCGCCTCCTGTGATCTTCGACCCTCTCTAGCCCGAAAAACTTAACGCTACGTCAAGTTGTGCCGGAGATCCGCCTGCACAAGTGCGGGGGTGCGTGAGAGCACGCCCGCACCGGATCGCAGGGCTTTAGGACGACGTAAGGGCAAGCGCCCGGTATTTTTGGGGGGAACACGCGGGTTGAATTGCATTGGCCGCGCCCCCGGACAGAGGATCTGCAACGGCCAAACGGCCGGGCCGGGACACATGCCCCGCCCGGGCCTTCCGGTCAGCCTTTGCCGAAGCCGAACGCAGGCTCCAGCGCCTCCCGGTATTCGTCCATGGCGAAGGCCGCCGAAAGAGAGGGACTGCCGACAGGGCCATACCGGAAGGACAGCTGACCCTCGACCGGCTCGGGCGTCTTGTGGAACGGCTCCTGCAACTGTCCAGCGCCGAGACCGAGACCGGCCGGTCGGACGACCGCGCGGTCTGATCGGTGTGCTGCATCTGCTGATCCGCGACCGCCCCGGGGGCCGCCGTCCGCTTCGACGACGCCGATATCGAGCGGCTCGATCTGGCGCTTTCGCCCCACAGTCTGGCGATCCTTTTGACCAATCTCATCGGCAATGCCCGCGAGCATGGCAGAGGCCCGGTCGAGATCGCGCTGTCGCCCGGTCCGGTGCTCCGCATCGCCAATCCCGTCGATGGACCGGCCGATCTGACCTCCGAGCGCTGTGCCAAGCGGCGCGGGGCGCGGGACCGGGGCTGTCGATTGTCCGGGGCCATCACCGATCAGCACGGCATCGGACTTGCCCATGAGAAGACGGGAGGTCACGTGACGGTCCGGCTCGACCTCGCGGGCAGTGCGATCCTACCGGCACCTGATCTCTTGGGTCTATGGCGGCGTCCCGGGACCGGGCTCGTCCGCGCCCCCGGTCTACTGCGCGGCAGCCTCCATCGTCGGCCGGATCGTGGACTCGACGATTTTTGGGGTCAGCGGCCCGGGATGGCGCAAGAGCACCGTGCCGTTGCCGTCCAGAACGAAGGTCTCGGGCACGCCATAGACCCCCCATTCGATGGCGGTGCGGCCCGACGCATCGGCCCCGATCGCGGCGAAGGGATCACCAAGCTCGTCGAGGAAGCGCTGCGCCTTCGCCGGATCGTCCTTGTAGTTGATGCCGTAGATCGGAACCCCGGCCTCGGCCAGAGCCTTCAGGTCCGGATGCTCCTCGCGGCAGGGCGCGCACCAGCTGGCCCAGAAATTCACCAGCTTGACCTGGCCATCCCGAAGCGTCTCGGCGGTGAATGGCGCCTCTTCGCCCAGATCGGTCAGCTCGAGCGCCGGGGCGGGCTTGCCCACAAGCATCGAGGGCAAAGCGTTCGGATCATCGCGGGTCATGCCGATGAAGAACAGCGCGGCCAGCCCGGCAAAGATCACCGGGGGCACCAGCAGAAGCGGCGAGATCCTGCGTTTCTCAGACATCCGGCTTTCTCCTTGCCTCGACCTCGTCGAGCTGGCGCCTCACCCGCGCCCCGCGCCAGAGCGACAGCGCCACCAGCCCGGCCAGAAGCCCCAGGGTGATGCCGTAGGAGGACAGCACCGCGACCGCGTATTTCCCCAGATCGGGCATCATGCCATCCGCTCCCGCGCGATCATCGCCCGGATGCGGCGGGCGCGGATCTCGGTCCGGGTGCGCAGCAGAACGAGCGCGACGAACAGACAGACGAAGCCCGCGATGCAGAGCAGAAGCGGAATATAGAACACGTCGGCCACGTTTTCCTTCTTGTCGAGGCTGAGCGAGGCGCCCTGATGCAGGCCCTGGCTCCAGAAATTCACCGCATAGCGGCTGAGCACCGCGAAGACCGACCCCACGATGCACAGGACCGAGGTCAGGTCGGCGGCGGCATCGGGGTTCTCGATGGCCTCCCAGAGCGCGATATAGCCGAGATAGAACAGGAACAGGATCAGGAACGAGGTCAGGCGCGGGTCCCAGACCCAGTAGGTGCCCCACATCGGCTCGCCCCAGATCGCGCCGGTGACCAGCGCGATCAGGGTCATGGTCATGCCGATGGGCGCGGCCGCCCGCGCCGCCAGCGCCGAGACATGGTGGCGGCGGACCAGCCAGATCAGCGAGGTCACCAGCATCATCACCCAGGCGTTGATGGCCATCATCGCCGAGGGGACGTGGATGTAGATGATCTTGACGGTGGAGCCGAAATTCTCGGCCTCGGGCGTCAGGAAGAAGCCCCAGACCAGCCCCACCCCCAGAGAGATCGCCGCCGCCACCGCGAAGACCGGCAGCAGGACCGACGAGGTCCGCATGAATTTCTGCGGGTTGGCATATTCCCAAAGCGACGACATGAGCGTGTTCCTAGTGGCGTTTCGGAAGGCCCTCAAGTGACGAGCGTGTGAGGCCCCTAGCGCAGATTGATACGGATTGCCGCAGCCGCGGCGAAAGGCAGGAGCGCGGTCGCCGCCAGCGTGATCGCGGCCAGCATCAAAAGCGGAGTGCCGGTGTCGCGCCCGTCGATCCCGCGCGCCACAGCCTCGGCACCGAAGATCAGCGTCGGCACGTAAAGCGGCAGCACCAGCAGCGACAGCAGCAGCCCGCCCCGCTTGAGCCCCACGGTCAGCGCCGCGCCGAAGCTGCCGATCATGCTGAGCGCGGGCGTGCCAAGCGCGAGGCTCGCGGCCAGCCAGCCATATCCGGACGCGGGCAGGTTCAGCAAAAGCCCAAGGCCCGGGGCGGCGAGCGTCAGCGGCAGGCCGGTCGTCACCCAATGCGCCGCCGCCTTCATCGCGACGGCGCCTTCCAGCGGGATCGGCGCGGTTGCCAGCAGATCGAGCGAGCCGTCCTCGTGGTCGAGCGCGAAGATGCGGTCGAGCGAGAGCAGGCAGGCCAGAAGCGCGCCGACCCAGAGGATGCCGGGCGCGATGGCGGCCAGAAGCCCGCTGTCGGAACCGACGCCGAAGGGCACCAGCACGACGACGATCAGGAAAAAGGCAAGCCCGAGCCCGAAGCCGCCGCCCGCGCGGATCGCGAGCTTGAGGTCGCGCTGCAGCAGCGCGATCATGCGAAAGCCTCGTCGAAACTGTCGATCCGGCGCGGCCGGGCGCGGAAGGCCGAGACGTCCAGTACGCCCGCCTCGAAGCCAAGATCGATATGGGTCGCGATGAGGGCTGCGCCGCCCCGGTCAAGATGCCGGGCGACGGCGCGGCCGAACTGCGCGACCGAGGCCGCGTCGAGCGAGACGGTGGGTTCGTCGAGCATCCAGATCGGACGGCCCGTGACCAGCAGCCGGGCGAGGCCGAGGCGGCGTTTCTGCCCGGCCGACAGGTTCTGGGCCGGACGCCCGGCGAGATCCGCGAGATCGAAGGCCTCGATCGCCGGGGCGATATCGGTCTGGCCGAAGATCCGGGCCCAGAAGGTCAGGTTTTCGGTCACGGTGAGGGTGGCCTTGAGCCCGTCGGCATGGGCGGCATAGGCAATCGACTCGGTCGGCGCCGAGACGGAGCCGGCCAGCGGCGGCTGCAGCCCCGCAAGCGTGCGCAGAAGCGTCGTCTTGCCAATGCCGTTCGGTCCGCGCAGCATCAGCGCCTGCCCGGCCACGAGGGTGAAGTCCACCCCTTCAAGGACCGGCACGCCGCCGCGTGCGCAGGCCAGATCCGTCACCACCAGTTCCATGCGCTTCGCATAGCCGAAAGGGCGCCAGGCGGAAAGCCGGAAACGGGCGGCTCCCGCCCCCGGCCGGCGCGGCGCTGACGCGCCCGCTTGTCCGGCGTTGGGCCGGGCGCGCGCGTGCCGCGCGCGCAGCCTCCGGCGGGGGTATTTGGGCCAAGAAGAACGGAGGTGCCACGATCAGGGATGACGGCGGCTTTCAGGGCAACTGGCCGGGGCGGATCACGGGATCGGGGCTGGCGCGGGTGTCCGTCCCCACGCACCTCGCAGGGTTCCAGGCCTGAACGCCCCTTACGGGCGTCCCAAGGCTTGCCTGCGCCAGAGGGAAGGCCATGTGAAGCAGTCCCGACGCTCCTCCGGTCGAGCCGAATGGATGGGCTGGCTCAAGACGGCAAGACGACCTGGTGAGTTCCAAGCCCAACGCCGTTCCGCGTTCGGCCAACCGTTTCCGGCGTCGGCCACCTGACACGGTGGAGAGGTACCTTCGATCGGCAGCCAGCAGGACCAGGCCGTCAGGCCCCGGGCGCAGGCATCGGAAACAGGGCGACGGCGACTCGGCGGCCCTCGGCCAGAAGCACGTTGTAGCTGCGCGCCGCCGAGGGGCTCGACATCAGCTCGACCCCGAGCCCGGCCGCCTCGAGCCGGGACTGGAGCCGGTTCGGCAGCGGCACGAGCGTCGGCCCGGTGCCGATC
Organism: Rhodovulum visakhapatnamense; assembly: GCF_004365965.1. Taxonomy (GTDB): domain Bacteria; phylum Pseudomonadota; class Alphaproteobacteria; order Rhodobacterales; family Rhodobacteraceae; genus Rhodovulum; species Rhodovulum visakhapatnamense. The sequence continues at coordinate 6,034 of NZ_SOEB01000036.1, read as the reverse complement.
AGCAGGATATCGACGCGGCCCGCCAGCGCCATCAGGGGCGCCTCGTCCTCGGGACCGGCCCAGCGCTCGACACGGCCGAGGGCCACGAGCGCCCCGCCCTCGCGGACCTCGCCGCCGATCCGGAAAAAGCCCGGGCCGTAGCCGTCGATGGGCAGGCCCTCGGGGATGGTCATCTCGGTCAGTTTCATCGGGCTCTCCTGTCGCGTCGCGAAGCCCGATCATGGCACGGGCGCCAGGCGGAGGAAACCGCCCGGCGCCCGGGATCTTCAGGTCATTGCCCGCGGGGGCCAGTGCGGATCAGCCCTCGGCCTTGGCGAACTGCGTGCCCGCACCGCCATCGCCATCCTTGGACCAGTCGCGCTTGACCCCAAGCATCAGCAGGATGTTCGAGGCCACGAAGATCGAGGAATAGGTGCCGACGATGATGCCCCAGGTCATCGCGAAGACGAAGCCGCGGATCACGTCGCCGCCCAGCACGATCAGCGCGATCAGCGCCAGAATCGTCGTGAAGGAGGTCATGGTGGTGCGCGAGAGCGTCTCGTTGATCGAGAGGTTCAGCACGTCCTTCAGGTCCATCTTCTTGAACTTGCGCAGGTTCTCGCGAACGCGGTCGAAGACCACCACGGTGTCGTTGACCGAATAGCCGACGATGGTCAGAATTGCCGCGATGATCGCCAGATCGAACCTCAGTTGCAGCCCCGCGAAGATGCCCATGGTCAGCGTCACGTCATGGATCAGCGCGACCACGGCCCCAAGGCCGAACTGCCATTCGAAGCGCAGCCAGATATAGACCAGCATGGCGAGGATCGAGAGGCTGACCGCGATGGCCGCCGACTGAACCAGTTCGCCCGAGACCTTCGGCCCCACGCTTTCGACCGAGGGGAAGGTGATCGAGGGATCGATCCCGGTCAGCGCCTGTTCAAGGGCTGCGATGGTTTCGGGCGTGACGCTTTCGGCATCGCCCTGGGCCTGGATCCGGATCTGGGCCACGTTCTTGTCCGGGCCGAAGCTCGGGTCGAAGACCTCGGTGATCGAGACGTCGCCCAGATCGAGCGCCGAGATCGCATCGCGATAGGCGCCGACATCGACCGGCTGGCTGCTTTCGGTGCGGATCGTGGTGCCGCCCTTGAAGTCGATGCCGAAGTTGAGCCCCATCGTGAAGACCAGAACGATGGAGACCACCATCGCCAGCGCCGAGGCGCCGAGCGAGACATGCGAGAACTTGAAGAAGTCCCAGCTGGTATCGGAGGGAACGAGTTTCAGGCGCATGGATCTTCCCTCACAGCACGATGGTCTTGGGGCGGCGGCGTTCCATCCACATCACGATCATCAGCCGCGTGACGTAGATCGCGACGAAGACCGAGGTGACGATACCGATGGCCAGCGTCACGGCAAAGCCGCGCACCGGACCGGAGCCCATGGCGAACAGGATCACCGCCGTCAGGAAGGTGGTGATGTTGGCGTCGAGAATGGCCGAAAGCGCGCGCTGATAGCCCAGCTCGATGGCCCGCGCCGGTCCCTTGGCGGTTTTCAGTTCCTCGCGGATGCGCTCGAAGACCAGCACGTTGGCATCGACCGCCATGCCGATGGTCAGCACGATCCCGGCGATGCCGGGCAAGGTCAGCGTGGCCCCGATCAGCGACAAGAGGCCGAAGATCAGCCCGATATTCACGACCAGCGCGACATTGGCAAAAAGCCCGAACAGCCCGTAGCTGGCCCACATGAAGACCAGCACCAGCATAAACGCCGCGATCGACGCGATCTTGCCGGCCTCGATCGAATCGGCGCCCAGCTGCGGACCGATGGTGCGTTCCTCGAGGAAGGTCAGTTCGGCCGGCAGCGCGCCCGCGCGAAGAAGAACCGCCAGGTTGGTCGATTCCTCGACCGAGAAGTTGCCGGTGATCTGGCCCGACCCGGACGGGATCGCCTCTCGGATCACCGGGGCCGAGATGACCTCGTCGTCCAGAACGATGGCGAAGGGCGAGCCGACATTCTCGGCCGTGTACTGGCCGAACTTGCGGGCGCCCGACGGGTTGAACCGGAAGGTGACCGAGGGCGCGCCGTTCTGGTCGAAGGCGGGCTGGGCATCGGTCAGGTCCTCGCCCGAAACGACGGGCGTCTTCTCGATGATGTAATAGGTGCCCTGCTCGTCCATCGAGGGCAGCAGGACATTGCTGGCCCCGGGCGCCTCGTTGGGGTTGGTGGTGCGCGAGACGACCGGGTTGAAGGTCAGCCGCGCGGTGGTGCCGATCAGCGCCTTCAGCTCGTCGGCCGAGCCGATGCCGGGCACCTCGATCAGGATGCGGTCCTCGCCCTGGCGCTGGATCGTCGGCTCGCGGGTGCCGACCTCGTCGATCCGGCGGCGCACGATTTCCAGCGACTGGCGCAGGGTGCGGTCGATGGTGGCCTGCTTCTCGGGCTCGGAAAGCTGTACGGTCAGCACCGCGCCCTCGCCCGAAACCTCGATATCCGAGGCCCCGACCCCGGTAAGGCTGACGATGGGCCGCGCCAGCGCCCGCACGGCCTCAAGCGCGGCGGGCATGCCTTCGGGCTCGCTCAGCCGCACCTGCAGAAGACCCGGCGCGCCCTCGACCCGGCGGATCGGACCCACCTGGTCGCGGACCGCGCGCAGCGCGTCGCGCACATCGGGCCAGAGCGCGTCCATGCGGTCGGCATAGACATCCTCGACCTGAACCTCGGCCAGCAGATGCGCGCCTCCGCGCAGATCGAGGCCCAGATTGACCAGTCCCGAGGGCAGCCAGCCGGGCCATCCGTCGCGGCTGGCGATCAGTTCAGGGGTCGCGCCCTGGGTCTCGATGGCCTTGAGGGCATCGTTATGCCCCTCGACCCGGGAGTAGAAGACGTTGGGCGCGGCGAAGAGCAGCCCCAAAAGTACAAGCCCCCAGACCGTGGCCCGTTTCCAAAGCGCGAAATCCAGCATGGGCGATCAGGCCTTTTCCGCCGGCTCGGTCCGGTTCAGCACCTGAGCGATTGTCTGGCGCACGACGCGGACCTTGACGTTTTCGGCGATCTCGACCTCGACCTCGCCATCGTCCTTGACCTTGGACACCTTGCCGATCAGCCCGCCCTGGGTGATGACCTGGTCGCCACGGCGCAGCGCATCGACCATCGCCTTGTGTTCCTTGGCCTTCTTCTGCTGCGGACGGATCAGAAGGAAATACATGATCGCGAAGATCAGGATCAGCGGAATGAACGAGCCGAAGGCGCCAGCGGCGCCGCCGCCGGCCGCTTGCGCGAAGGCAGGCGTTGCAAACATATGGAAAATCCCCGTGTCCGAAGGGCGATCGGGCCGCCCGGTTTTCAGTCGCGGCGCACCCTATCCGTGGGTCTTCTGCTTGGCAAGGCGCTGCGCCGGGGCTTCAAATGGCGGCGCGAAGCAGGCATATCAAGGGCCATGCGACCTCCGATCCGCCCGCGTGCCGCGCTGTCCCTTCTCCTTGCCGCCGCGCTGGGGCTGGCCGCCCTGCCCGCCGCCCATGCCGCGGGCGCCCAAGACCGGGATCGCAACCGGGCCGAGCCGCTGGCCGAGGCGCAGCACCGCGCCTGGCGGGCCATCGGCCGGGTCAACGTGGCAGGCTTCGACACCGGCGGCTTCTGCACCGGCACGCTGATCGCGCCCGACAGGGTGCTGACCGCGGCCCATTGTCTTTATGCGCTGCGCGGCAGCGCGCGCGCCCAGCCTGGACAGGTGCATTTCCTCGCGGGCTGGTACAAGGGTACCTATGCCGCCCACCGCATCGCCCGCGCGGTCCTGTCGAACCCGGACTTTCATCCGGGAAAGAAACCGGATTCCCGCAGCTTGCGCAGCGATGTTGCGATTCTGGTTCTGGAAACGCCGATCACGGACATCCCGCCCCTGCCGGTCGCCGCGCCTGATCTGGTCGGCCCCCGCGTGACCGTGATCGGCTATCGCCGCGACCGGCTGAACGCCCTGACGAAGGTCACGGATTGCCGGGTCGTGGTCCAGAGCCCCGGCATGGCCGGCCTCGGCTGCCCGGTCGTGCAGGGCACCTCGGGCGCGCCGGTGCTGCAGCGCGAGGGATCGCGCTGGTCGGTGGTCGGCGTCGTGTCGGCTTCGGTCAGCGGCGCGGGCGAGGTCCATTCTGTCGCCGCCCGCCCCAGCGCCGCCTTCCTCGCGGGCCGCTAGGCGCGCCGGACCGCGCCGCGCAAACCGGTTCCCTCCCGCGCGCATTCCGGGCAGTCTTGGGCGCAGGGGGGAACGACAATGACGGCACACCGCTCGCGTCTCGTCGACTGGGCCAGCCATCTCTGGCGGCCGGATTTCAAACGGTTCAGCGGCTTCGGCTGGATTGTTCGCCTGGTGCTGGCATTGCCCCTGCTCGCACTGGCGATCATCGCGCTCGGAGCGGCGGTCCTGGCCGTGGTTCAGTTCGCTGGCGCCCTGGTCCTTACGAACCGGTTCGCCAGCATCGAGGGACAATATGAGGCGATCCGCAATGCTGGTCTGGTCCTGGCAGCCCTTGTCGGCGTGCCGTTTCTGGTCTGGCGCTCCATCGTCGCGCAAAAGCAGGTGGACGTGGCCGAACAGGGCCTCATCACCGACCGCCTGAACAAGGCGGTCGAAGGCTTGGGCGCGGAAAAGACGGTCAAGCGGCGGCTGACACACCCGGACGGCACGACCGGGATAGAAGAAACCACCGAGCCCAATACCGAGCGCCCGCATCTGGGTTACCGAAACATGGGGCGACGACCCATCGAAACCGTCATGTCATTCGTCAGTCAAGAAGGTTAAGTGGACACCTTATGCAAGCCTTGAGGGTATAAATTTCGGGGATCCCTTCACGGCGACGTAACGTCAAGACCGCACTCAACGTGATAGGTCGCAGAAGGCCCGACAAAATTACCTTGGAAGGTGCAGTTTCTGCAAATACCCGCCGAAACCAGACCGCTGTGGTCGCTAACACAGTTTTAATGTCTCCCTCCTAGACGCAAGGTGTTAAGTGAAGCCAGTAAAAAGGTAAGCTCATGGCGTTTGTTAACGGTACTGATGGCAACGACTACATTGTTCCCAACTACGACGGCGGTCCGTGGTATTACGCGGACACCGTGTATCTCAAGGCGGGTAATGACTACGTCGACACCAGCTCCGGCGACGATTACATTGATGCGGGCTCCGGCAACGACACGGTGAACGCGGGCGACGGAGACGATCATATCTTCGGAGGTGACGGAAATGATCATCTCAAGGGAGGTATGGGTAACGATGTCATCCATGGAGGCGAGCACGACGACACCATCAACGGCGGTCAGCAAGACGACATGCTTTATGGCGACGGTGGCAACGACACTTTCCAGCATACCGGAAGCGACGGCTGGGACTGCTACTTTGGTGGCAGCGGCGACGACACCATTCTTGTCGAAGCGGTCTCATCCTACTCGATGTGGGGGCAGATCAAGATCCAATCTCTGGACTCTGTTGAACACATTACTAACGAAGACACGACTAAAGACGTCGATATCTTGGTCGATGGAGAAATTGATTTCAGCAATACCGAGATCACCGGAATTCGGCACATACTGGGGCAGGACGCCAACGACACCATCATCGGCAGTAAAGAAAACAACTCGATCAATGGGGGGGCGGGCAACGATATCCTGATGGGTTTCGAGGGGAGCGACGTTTTGACCGGAGGCGCAGGCGCCGATCAGTTCGTCTTCATGCAAGATAAGTCGGTCGATAGGGTCATGGACTTTACCGACGGGGAAGACATGCTGGTCTTCTCAGGAGCGACGAGCCTGCAACTGTTTGATCACAATGGAAGTGCGTTGCTGTACATGAACAATGACACTTACGTCCTGCTTGAAGGAGTGGATCCGAGCCTCATCGACGGCTCGGATATCTTCTTCATCTAGGTCGTGTTGACAAAAGGGATTCCGCTCGTGCGCAGGGCATGATCCAAGGTGGCATCTGCGATGGAGACCAGCTTGGCACGAGATCTTATGTCGGACGAGGAATGGGCGTTCTTCGAGGGTTTCATACTCGCCGTCCGCG
>NZ_SOEB01000035.1:11126-19664 GCF_004365965.1 Rhodovulum visakhapatnamense | reverse complement strand
TGCTCGTCGGTCAGCCAGAAAAGGTTGCTCATCATCACCCCCGTCAGTCCGGGAGTTTGAATCACGCAGGCCGGGCAGCCTCAAGAAAATCAATGGGTCCTGAGCCTAAGGTTGGGCTGGACTCTAATCGACGGTGGAGGAAAAATCCCGTGGCAGGTCAGGGCCTTGGCCGCCGCGTGATCCGGTCGGGCGAAAGCTGTGGCGATGAAGGCAGAGACCACGTGTCGGCTGTTCTTTCCGGCATGGGTCAGGGCATTGCGTTGGAAATGCACGGGGCAGCGCTGCTAGGTCGTGGAGAGCACCCGTGCTGTGGCCGCCTTGATGCCCTCCTGCGCGTCCGAGATCCCCAACGTCACGCCGCCAAGACCTCGGCGCACGAGATCGTGCAGGAACTCGGTCCAGAACGGCTCGGCCTCGGAGGCGCCGATTGCCATCCCTCGGTGCAGGTGAGGGTCAGCAATCCGACCCTACCGAGAAACCCGATGGCCACCCTCAGCTACACCCCGCCACGGGACACGATCCTCAGAACCGGTGGTGTGGCTCGCAAGTTCGTGCTTTATCTTGGACAATTCAGGGGCAGGGGGCCGCATTTTCGTCGCCCGACCTCGCCCTGCATCTGACCGAACTGACCCACGCGATCCAAGGGCGGGCCATGAGATGACGATTCCCTTTGAGCCCTCGGGACTGCCCGAGCGGACCCGGACGGCCGATGGCGCAGCGAACCCGGTTCTGCCCCGCATCGCCTATTTCACCGGCCAGTATCCGCAGGTCTCGCTGACCTTCATCCTGCGCGAGATCGAGGCGCTGCGGACGATGGGTGCCGAGGTGCTGAGTTGCTCGGCCCGGCAGACTCCGCCGAACCTGCACCCCGGCCCGGCCGAGAGGGAGGCCGCGGCCACCACCTTCTATGTGCTGAAGGCGCTGCGCAATCCACTGACGCTGGTCGCGGCGCTGTCCTGGCTGGCAACCCGGCCAAGGCGCTGCGCCCGGGGCCTCAGGCTTGCCTGGGCCACGCGGGCGCCGGGACTTAAAGGAGCGGTCTATCAGCTGATCTATTTCCTCGAGGCGCTGGTGCTCGGCCGCCATCTGGAGCGACACGCGGTGGGGCATCTGCATAACCATTTCGTTTCGGGGAGCGCCACGGTTTCGATGCTGGTCTCGGATCTGACGGGCATTCCCTGCAGCTTTACCCTGCACGGGCCCGCCGATCTGCTGGAACCGTCCCGCTGGCGGCTGGACGAAAAGGTGGCCCGGGCCCGGTTCGTGGCCGCGATCAGCCATTATGCCCGCAGCCAGACGATGCTGAATTCGGATCCGGCGCATTGGGACCGGATCCGGATCGTCCATTGCGGGGTCGCGCCCGGTCGGTATGAGGGGCCGGACCCCCGGCGCGAGGATGACGAAATCCGGCTTCTGTTCGTGGGCAGGCTGGCGCCGGTCAAGGGGCTGCGCGTGCTCTTCGAAGCGCTGCAGACGATCGGGGGCGATCTGCCGGGGCTGCGCCTGACGCTGGCCGGGGACGGCCCGGACCGGGCCGGGCTGGAAGCGGCGGTGGCCGGGCTGGGGGGCAGGGTGCGCTTCACCGGTTATCTGTCCCAGGAGGCCGTGGCCGCAGAGATGAAACAGACGGATATCGTCGTGCTGCCCAGCTTTGCCGAAGGGGTGCCGGTCGTGCTGATGGAAGCGATGGCCAGCCGCCGTCCGGTGATCGCCACCCAGGTCGCGGGGGTGGGCGAACTGGTCGAACATGGCCGCAGCGGGCTGATCGTGCCGCCCGGAGATGCTGCGGGCCTTGCGGCGGCGATCCGCCGGCTCGCCCGCGACCCCGCCTTGCGCGCCGCGATGGGAGAGGCGGGGCGCAAACGGGTCCTGGCCGAATTCGACATTGCAACCGAGGCCGCCCGCATGGCCCGGCTGATCGCCGAAGGGCCGGGGCAGGACCTGCGCCCCGCGCCGCTTGGAACGCAGACGGCCCGGCAATGGCTAGGCCGCCGTGTCCCGCGGACAGGAAAAGGCTCCTGACGGCACAGGGGGCAGGGGCAGCGTTCTGGCCCTGGCAGGGCTGGCGGGCAGTACCGGACCAGTCTGCCGCCCGTTCCGGGCCTCACGCCCGACCTGACGGTGCTTTTCTTCAATGCCTTTGCCGGGGACGAGACCCGGGCCGAACGGATCGTGTCCGCGGCCATGGCGAAGGATCCCGATGTCATCGTCTTTGCCGAAAGCCGCGCAGTCGGGCCCGCGCTGGCGCAATTGAAGGACCGCTACGAGGTGCTGCCGGGCTGTTCCCCGGAAAGCTGCGAAGTGCTGGTTGCGGTGAAACGGAAACCGGTGCGGTTCTGGACCTTGCAACTGAACCCGGTCTTCGAGGCGCGCTATGCCTTTGCGGAACTCGAGACCCCGTCCGGAAAGCGCGTGGCGCTTGCGGCCAGCCAGAGCGTCAAGCCCTGGTTCACGGGGGGGGCAGAGGCCGAACGCGAGAAGATCGCTGCACAGTACCGCTGGATCACGGGACCGGTGGTGGCCGTGGGCGATTTCAATGCCCCGCCCTGGAGCCGGCCAATGCGGCTGCTTCTGCACAAGACAGGAATGCGCGGCCTGCGCCGCCCGGTGGCGACCTGGCCTGCCGGGCTTGGCCGGTTCGGACTGCCGATCGACCAGATCCTCGTTCGCGGCGGCGCCCGGGTCGTGCATGCGGAACGGTAATCCTCCCCGTTTTAACGGGGCGCGACCGTAGAACTCACGCGGCCATTTTCAGCTTCATGGCGGGTGTGACGCCGCCGATGCCCATGTTCGGGCGTTCGTTGTTGTAGGTCCATAGCCATTCGGTGGCGATCTGCTGCACCTCCTCGATGGTGTCAAAGATGTAGAGGTCCAGCCATTCGTGCCGGACCATCCGGTTGTAGCGCTCGACGTAGGCGTTCTGCTGCGGCTTGCCGGGCTGGATGTAGGTCAGGGCGATGCCCTGCTGCTCGGCCCAAGTCATCAGCGTGGAACTGACATATTCGGGGCCGTTGTCCACCCTGATCGCCAAGGGTTTGCCACGCCATTCGATGATCTGCTTCAGGGACCGGACGACCCGCTCGGCCGGCAGCGAGAAGTCGACCTCGATGCCCAGACCCTCGCGGTTGAAATCGTCCAGCACGTTCAGCAGCCGGAACTGCCGCCCGTCGGCCAGGCGGTCGACCATGAAATCCATCGACCAAACGAGGTTCGGGGGCCGAAGCGTAAAGCCATCGATCCGGGGGATCGATGGCAGCGAAGGCGGCACAGCCAGTTCCTCGGGCTTTTCACGCTTTAGCCGTCGCCGCGGCTTGATGCGCAGGTTCAGCCCAAGCTCGCAGTAGATGCGGTATCCTGCTGGAGCGCAAGGGCATGATCATGAACGAGAAGAAGCTCTACCGCATCTACCGGGAAGAGGGCCTGTCGGTGTGCCGCCGCCGTGGCCGCAAACGGGCGCGCGGCAGCCGAACCCCGATGCCAGTGCCCCTGCAGCCAAATCAGCGTTGGTCGCTGGACTTCCTATCGGACACATTCGGGGCCTGCCGGAAGTACCGCATCCTGGCCGTGAACGACGATTGCTGCCGCAAGAACCTGGCGCTGATCGCTGACACCAGCATCTCGGGGGCCAGGGTGGCGCGGGAGCTTGATGCGCTGGTCAGGGTCTACGGAAAACCGGCCTGCATCGTCAGTGACAATGGCACCGAGTTCACCAGCAAGGCCATCCTGAAATGGGCCAACGAGAACGGTGTTGAATGGCACTACATCGATCCGGGCAAGCCCCAGCAGAATGGCTACATCGAAAGCATTCAACATGCGATGCGTGTGATCGGTGACTGGATCGCATTCTACAACCACCGCCGCCCTCATCAGGCGCTTGCCATGCGCACGCCTGCCGAGGCATTCAGATTAGCGGCCTAACCTGAGCAGATTCCGCTGGGTCGATACAGGGGAGAATTACCCAAACTCTAGCAGGCCGCTGAAAAAGTCTCAGGCGCGCGCCTGTCGGCCCGCTCGTCACGCTCCGATGCGCTGGATTTTCAACAGCTCGACGAGAGAGCCCGAAAGGTGACGCACTTTCGCGTCGAAACGGTTGCGGCCGGAGTTTTTCAGCAGCCTGCTAGACCCGGCCCAGCCCTTTGTGACGCAGTCCCAGGAACCAGCGTTCGTAGGTGCGGAAACTGATCTCGGCGACGAAGACAGCAAGTGCCGGATAGATGATCATGATGGCGATCTGATTTTCTAGGCCGACAGGTCTGAGAATCTTTACAACCGCACTAAGCGCAAAGAGGTGATAGAGGTATATGCCATAGCTGATCTGTCCGACCCGGGCGATCGGCGCAAAGCACAGAATTCTGTGCATGCCGTTGTCCTCGCGCACAACCAGACTCATCAGGATAAGTGTCATCAGTGCATGCATCAGCAGGTTCGGCCAGCCAGCCAGACCTTCGGGCCAGTTCGCCAGAACCGCGGCCAGGGCGGTGAACAGGAGCCATGGCATGATCCGCGGGGCGAGTAAGGGGGAGATCCTGTCGAACCAGTGTGGCTGATGGAGAAGGATTGCCGCAAGCGAGCCCATCAGAAGCGGCGCATAGGTGGATGCTGGCATCGCGAAGCGCAGTGGCCCGGCCCAAGCGGGATGAATTCCGAGAGGCGCCAGAGCTCCCAGCACCGCGGCAAGGTTGACGGCTACAAATCCCACGAGGACCGGAATGGCCCAGCGAGCTGGCAGCAGCATCAACAGCACCGGCCAGACCAGATAATACTGCTCTTCCATGGATAACGACCAGGTGACCGTCAGAAGAGGGATGTGCTCCGTCAGAAAATTGGACAGGAAGAGATAATAGAAAGGCAGAAGCTCTGCCGTCTCGCTTGCGCGTAGGGCGGCGAGAACCCCTGCGACCGTTACCACTAGGAAATAGACGGGCACGATCCGCAACACCCGCCTCCAGTAGAAACCGCGCAGATCGAACTGCCCTTTCTTGCTACGTTCTCTCAGCAGCAGCGTGGTGATCAGAAAGCCGCTCAGGACGAAGAAGAAATCCACCCCCGTATAGCCGCGTCCGAAGATCGGCGAGAAACCGATGAGGTGCTGCCAGAGTAGTCCATGGTGCCAGATTACGGCTGCGATGCAGATGAAGCGCAGCCCATCGAGTGATCCGAAATGATGTGTATTCAGATACTCTTGATAAGAGTGATCTGCGGCAGAATGAACCATCTGCACGCCCTCGGGCGAGGCTGTCGCGGCACTCCTGCATATGGCAATGGAACGCAATATCTAAGGCCCCGCACCGATACTCAGGACACCAGAGGCTTCGCGGCATCGGCCATCCCTGAGATAAATTCCTTCCGTTCTTTGCCAGACATATTGAGGGGAGGCGGGCCCGTGTCAACGGCATGGCGAATGCTGACCCGCCCGGAGGAAAGACCGGGCGGGTCAGGTTTTCAGTTGTAGGCGAAAGCCCCGCGCTTGCCGGGCGGCGCCCAGGCCACCCTCTCCTGCATCTGTCCGACGACACCTCCCCCGGTGAAGTCGCCGGTCGGGACATAGAGGAAATCCGCCCCGTGCCTGCGGCTCGGTCCATTCGCCTTGGCCTGGGCGCCGCTAGACTTGCCGGTGATCGTCTCTCCGTTACGGAACGCCCCAGTGACCTTCCAGAGCATCATCTTGCTCTGCGTCGATTGGTGATAGGTCAGCATAGCCGTGGCACCGGAGGTTCCTCCGGTGAGGGTTTCACCTTCCTCGAAAGTCCCAGAGGCCCCCGTGTAGCTGATCTCATGCGACGGCGTGACCGTGCGCGGGATGAATTGGCACGGCAGGAACGACTCATTGGTGTCGTTGATAACTCCGGTTCCGCCGGAGAAAGAGACGACTTCGAGGCTGTAGAGCGTTCCGCTAAGCTCTTGGAGCAAGAGGACCGTGCCGCTCCGGCGGATGACCTTGGCCGTAGCTCCACTGTCTACGCCGGTGATGGTCGCTCCGACCGCAACAGGCGTCCCAGTTTCCGCGTAGATGTTGATTTTCTTGGTCACATCTTCCGGGATTGCGGTCGAAGCCCCGGCCGCAGTGGCGACGGTGGTTGCGCCCGCCGCATAAATCCGATCAGCGGTCGTGAAGGCGCCGACTGTATTACTTACAGTGATATAGCCTCCGGCGTCCGCGACCACTGTCGCGGTCGCTCCGCTCGATGACCCGACAACTGTCGCACCGACCGGGAAGGCCGGGCCATTTTTGTCTGAGAGTGACAGCCTGGTACCGGATTCCGTTATTGCTGTGACTCGGGCATTGGCGGCCGCTTTCAGCGTTTCGCCCGAGACAAAGGCCCCCACCACTTGCGAGAGGCTGACCGTGCCTGACGCCGCATCTGGCGTCCGCTCGACCACGTATCCTGCGGCCCCAGAGGTAGCACCGTAAATTGCGCGGACAGAAGTCGAGCCGATAGTCCCGGTCGGGCTCTCGTCGCTATACGAAAGGACGTGGGTGGGCTTGTCCTTCAGCCCCAGGTCGCTTTCGTATTCCGACCAATAGCCCTCATAGAGCAATTTGGCCGAAATGCTGGACCAATCGAAGGTATCGAACGGGCCATCCGCAACAACGGGACTTTGATCGGCGAGGTTCGGGCCGTAGGTAACATTGTTAGAAATGACCATATCCGTGAAAACAGGGGGGTTATTGATGTGGACTGTCGTCAGCGTAGTTCCGCTATCTGTAAGATCACGAAGATAAATGCTGGTATTCCGCTGAATGCGGATAGGAGCAGCAATCGACGCCGCGCTCGGTGTAACCGCAGCAAGCCCAAGAATTACCGAGCTTCCGTGGAAGTACCTCGTTGTCCACAACCGGTTATCATGCTGTTGCGGTTGCGCGTTCGGCATGACAAGGTGGTTGTTTCGAACAAATGTTCCCCCTGAGAGAACGGAGATCATGCCGGTAAAGTTACTCGCGATGCCGACGATGATGTTTCGCTCGGCCAGAATGTTGACGACGGGAGAGACCCCAGACGTTGCCGATCCTGTGAGAAATGTTCCCTCGCAGAAGTTGCGTTCAAGGACTGCATGAAGGCCGAGTGCACCATCGTTTCCAAGTCGGAACGCAGGCTGCGCGGACAAAGCCGCACCGTTGCGGAACCAACCCCGATAACAGAAGAAGTCGCTACAAGTTACGTTGATGATCCGGCCTGAGGAACGGACTGCCCAACCTGCGTCGTTCCAGTTGTTTTTCATCATGGCGAGGCCTGGTGTGTCCTTCATATCACAGCCCGAGATCCCAATCGACGCCCGCTGCTCCTGGCAGAAAATGGGGCATTTGAACCAGTTTGACATCTTGCACTCTGTAAAGATGTACGAAGAGGTTTCACCTTGGGTAGTAGACACCGGACTCAGCATGGCAACGGCACCGGAATTGCCGTCGAACTTCACCCGATGCCAGACAAACATCTTTTCCACCCGCCCGTCGAATGTGTTGACGGCGGAGTCTCCGAGATTGGTGTCCGTAGCCAGATCATATCCGGCCGTATGGGTCAGGTCTTGAAAGGTGACATCGCAGTCATAGCGCATGCGCCCGAGCTTTAGGGTTCCGTCGAGGACGGCCTCTCCTTCTCCCCACTTGCTGAACAGGGCACCCGGAAACGTCCAGTTCACTTCAATCTCTGAGGGGACAAACGACTGGCCGCCCTTGAAGAGAATGCGGACCGGTTGTGCAATGACCCCGGAGCGCGCAATGGCTTCATCCCAATTCTTCACCCGGTTTGCGGCGACATCGGTCGGCGCCCCCGCCCAGGTTTCCCGCGGATCGTTGGAGACGACGATGGTCGTCGCATTTGTGAAGTAGGCCTCTGGATCGTGGGTCGTGAGCGTGACCGAAGCGGTGTTCATATGCCCGCTTTCGTCGATGGCCACGCAAGTATAAACCCAGTCACCGGGCTCGTCGGCGGTGAAGTGGACCCAGCGGCCGGTCCGCAGATGCTTGTCGTTCATGGCTGCTGGTACGCGCAACGGAATCGAATAGGCTTCTGGAGTGTAGACCTCCCCAACCTTGTGCCGAGTCCAAGTGTAGGAAATCTTGCCGAAAGACGGATCATAGTCGCCGTCGTTCGTCGCCAAGTCGATGGGCTCCACGTCGAAACCAGACGGGACGGCCTTCAGCCAGATGCCCTCGGGAGCCACATGATGATTACTGCGCCGGACCTCGATGGACAGCGATGTGCCCGGGGCCACGGCTTGTCCCCACCCTTCGGGGCCGGTTTGCCCGCTTGCGGTCTTGCTCCCTTGCGTGACAGCAAGAGCAACCGCCATCCCGGTGGTGATGCCAAGAAAACTACGTCTGGTTGCCATTTCAAGCACTCCATGGGCTGGGTTCATTGGTGCCACAGGACGGCATCGGGAAAAATGCCCCGCTGCGGCAAAATCTTAGAGGGATCTTAGCGGGGCACGGCGATCGCGCCACTGGGGACGGTTTCGGAGCCGACGGTTTCGCGGCAGGCCAGCAGCTGGCCCTCGTCCTGGGCGGTCACGGTGTAGCTCGGGCCGGTCGCGCCAGAG
>NZ_SOEB01000035.1:0-11028 GCF_004365965.1 Rhodovulum visakhapatnamense | reverse complement strand
CGCGGCATCCGAGAGGGTGAGGGTGATCCGGGCCTCGCCTGCCGCCTCGGCCAGATCGACCATCAGCGTGTTGTCCGCGGCAAGGATCACGCGGGGGTCGGGGACGGGCTCGACCACGATTTCGGGCACGGCGATCGCGCCGCTGGGGACGGTTTCGGAGCCGACGGTTTCGCGGCAGGCCAGCAGCTGGCCCTCGTCCTGGGCGGTCACGGTGTAGCTCGGGCCGGTCGCGCCAGAGATGGGCTGGCCGCCGCGCGTCCACTGGTGGCGGGCCGAAAGCCCCGCCGCGGGATCGACGAGCCAGATGCCCGGGGTCACGGCCAGCGTCTCGCCGCGGGCCGGGATGCCCGAGACCCGCGGGGCCACCAGGTTGGTCTCGGGGCTCAGGTAATCGGCGAGAGGGATGGTGAAGGGCCCCAGCGCGGCATCCGAGAGGGTGAGGGTGATCCGGGCCTCGCCTGCCGCCTCGGCCAGATCGACCATCAGCGTGTTGTCCGCGGCAAGGATCACGCGGGGTGGAAGGCGTTCGGGATCCCGGTCAGTGCCGGGAGCCGGAAACGCGAGCGCGGCGAGAGACAGTCCGATCATCAAAGCAGGGCCACGATGCCGTCGGCCGTCGTGCCGGTCGCCCAGACCCGGGTGACCCGGACCGGGAAGGCGATGCCGGCGGCGATGAAGACGGTCGCGGTCGTGCCCCTGACCGTCGTCACCCGGACAAATCCGGTGGTGGCGACATTCAGGGCCCGCGAGGCATGAGTCAAATCACTGGAATCGCTTGGTGAAATCGGGGTCAGTTCGGCGGCTGGACTTTCAAGGCCGCCGGTGTGTCTGGCGAAGATATCGTTCATGGGGTCTTGCTCCTGCGAAGCCGTGAGGAAATGGCGCGATCTGGCGTTGCGGACGCCTTGAGACGCCGGAACCCGGGGAATTTATTCAAACCTGCTTAATCAGGATTGACGGGGGCGCACGCAGCGTGTGCCGTACCGGGGCGCCAGACTTGGCCACGCGATCATTCTGGCCTAGAACGGAGCATCTCTCGACCTGCCGACCCCGAGGCAGATGCAAGGACAGACATGCTGCTGCCGCCCTTTGTCGCCCTCTATCTCTGGCCGGTGGCCTGCATCGCCTTCTTTCGCAAGTACCGCCTGCAAACGGCACTCTGCGCGGCGCTTCTGGGGGGGTATCTGCTGCTTCCGGAAAAGACGTCGTTCAACCTGCCGCTGTTGCCGCAACTCGACAAGCAGACGGTCCCGGCCATGACGGCACTTGTGGCGGTTCTGCTTGTGGCGGGCGCGTCCCGGAACAGATGGCAGACCAGACCTGCCCCCAACGTTCTGCGGGGCCTGCTTCCGCGGCATCCGGCCGGGTTGGTTCTGCTCGGAGTTCTGGTCGCCGGATCCTTTCTGACCGTGCTGACGAACGGGGATTCTGTCCGCTACGGCTCGGCAGTCCTGCCCGGCATGCGCCCTTATGACGGATTTGCAGCCGTCCTGGCGATATTCATGTCCGTCCTGCCGATGCTCCTTGCGCGCAAGGTCCTTGCCAGGCCCGGAGATCACCGCCTGCTGCTGGGTGCCTTGGCCATTGGCGGATTCGCCTATTCCTTCCTCGCGCTTATCGAAGTGCGGATGTCTCCGCAGCTGAACATCTGGATCTACGGATTCTTTCAGCATTCCTTTATTCAACACTATCGCGGAGGCGGTGTCTGGCGGCCGGTCGTTTTCCTGCCGCATGGGTTATGGCTGTCGATCTTCTTCATGGCGACGGCAATTGCCGCCTGTGGATTGTGGCGGCTCAAGGCAATCCCGCGCAAGTTCTTCGGCATCGCCGGGATCTGGCTGCTGGGTACGCTGATCCTGTCGACGTCGCTTGGCGCGATGATGATCACCGCCGCGCTCCTGCCCGTGGCTCTGCTGCTGCGTCCACGCGGGCAATTGGTCGTGGCCAGCGTGATTGCCGCGATCTTTCTCACTTATCCCGTCCTGCGAAGCGCCGATCAGGTGCCTCTGGATCGGGTGCTGAACTTTGCCGAAAGCATCAATCCCGATCGGGCGGGATCGTTCAGGACCCGGATCTTGAACGAAGACATCATGCTGGCGAAAGCGCTGCAGCGCCCGGTTTTCGGCTGGGGTGGCTGGGGCCGGTCGCGCGTGATCGACAGCAGTGAGGGAAACACCGCCGGTCCCATTGCCGACGGGTACTGGACGATCGTTCTCGGGGTTGGCGGCTGGACACGGTATATTGCCGAATTCGGCCTGCTCACGGCTCCGATATTTCTGCTGCTGCTGGGATGGCGCCGCCGACGGCCCGGGTTGGAAACCGGGATCATCGCCATCATCCTTGCTGGCAATCTGATAGATCTCATCCCGAATGCCACGATCACGCCCGTGACCTGGCTTCTGGCCGGGGCTCTCTGGGGAAGGCTCGAAGTGGGGCAGGACAGTCTTGCAGAACCTGCCATTGCCGCTGGAGAGAGTGCCCGGCCCGGGAACCGTCGTGCCTCCGGCGACCCGCCGGAGGCGCCGTCACATCCTGTGCAGGAAACATCCCCCCTCTCTGCCTATACGCGTCAGACCCGCCGGGTCAGGCGGGGTGGAAACAAGGAGACCTAGATGAGCCGTGCCGGATCCATCGGGATCGTTCTGATCGGCCGCAACGAGGGCCAGCGCCTGATCCGGGCGCTGGCCGCGATCCCGCCCGGCGTTACCCGTCGCGTCTATGTGGACAGCGGGTCCACCGATGGCAGCATTGAGGCCGCGCAGGCGGCCGGAGCCGAGGTGATCTGTCTGGATACGGCACACCCCTTCACCGCGGCGCGGGCACGCAATGCCGGGATCCAGGCGCTGATGGCGGACGGCTCCGTGGACCTGATCCAGTTCATCGACGGCGATTGCGAATTGCAACCCGGCTGGATCGCCGCGGCACAAGCCTTCCTCGAAGATCATCCCGAGACGGCCGTGGTTTGCGGCCGCCGGCGCGAACGCCACCCTGACGCGACGCTCTGGAACCGGTTGGTTGACGCGGAATGGGACACTCCCGTGGGCGAGGCGCGGGCCTGCGGCGGGGACGCGATGATGCGGGCCGCTCCGCTGATCGCTGCCGGCGGCTACAACCCGGACCTGATCGCGGGAGAGGAACCCGAACTCTGCATCCGGTTGCGGGCCGCAGGTTGGAAGGTCTGGCGGCTCGATGCCGAGATGACACTGCATGACGCGGCCATGACCCGTTTCGGCCAGTGGTGGCAGCGGGCCCGGCGGGCAGGCCATGCCTATGCCGAAGGCGCCGCGATGCATGGGTTCGGACCCGAGCGGCACAAGCTGCGCGAAACCCGCAGCGCCATGGTCTGGGGCTTTGCCCTGCCGCTAGCAGCTCTCGCCGGAGCGGTGCTGATATCTCCCTGGGCTCTGGCGCTTCTGCTGCTTTATCCGTTGCAGGTTCTTCGCCTGATACGGAAAGGTCATGACCCCATGCGGGCGATCTTTCTTGTGCTGGCGAAACTGCCAGAGGTGCAGGGGGTGCTAACCTATCTGTGGCGGCGGGCCTCCGGTGCCCGGGGGCGGCTGATCGAATACAAGTAGCGCTCAGCCGCATGCCTAAAGACGGGAGACGATTTCGGGATGGATCCAAAGCATAACTGCCCCCGCGCCCAGCAGGGCCGCTAGCGCAAGTCCTCCGTCCAGCCCCGGGTCCCAGCCCTTGTTTCTGCGGGCGAAATAGACTGTGACCGGATAGGAGATCATTGCCACGATTGCGGGCGCAATCGCAGCACCCAGTAAGCCGAAGGCTTTCACGCCGGTATAGAGCACAATCATTTGCACCGCCGCCGTGAAGGACAGTTGCAGTGTGAGATCACGGGACCTGCCGGCTGCGAGGTAAAGCCCAGTATAGGCGTTCGAGATGATGAACGGCATGCCGGACAGCGCCAGAAGCACCAGAATCGGCCCGGCTTCGTGATAGGCTTCGGTGTAGAGAAGGCGGATCAGCCAGTCTCCGGCTATTGCCAGGAAAAGGCTCAGGACCAGCATGGCACCTGTCAGGCCAAGCCGGGCCTTGCGGATCTTGACCCGGTTTTCGGCCCCGGCCGAGGGAGGCTTCTCGCGGTAAAGCGGAATGAGGATGCGGTCCCCGAACTGCCGCGTCAGCATCAGCGGAACCGTCGCAAGAAAGAAGCCTATATTGTAAATCCCGAGCTCGCTCATTGAAACGAACTTTCCCAAGATGGCACGATCTCCCTGGTTGAGTAAAAACCCCAGGGTTGAACTAAGAAAGATGAACTTGCCGAAATTGAACTGTTCGCCGAAGGCGGCTCGTTCCAGCCGGAACCGGTTGGCATGCCCCGGCAGGAACAGATGCGAGGCCAGTGTGTTCAGCGCCTGTCCCACGAGCCCGCCGATCAGAAGCGCCCAAACCGATCTTAGCCAAAAGGCCAGCAACGCAAGGATCACCAGGCAGATCGCCTGGGTCGATAGCTCGATCAGCGTCACCCGCCCCAAGGCCAGATGTCGACCCGCCGTGGCCATCTTCGTCGACCGAAAACCGCAGATCAGAAGGCCGACGCTGGCCACCGGCAGCAGTGCAGCCAGTTCCGGCTGGTCATAGAATGCTGCAGCCGGGCCGCTCAGCGCCGTGACGATTACCCAGAGCAGGGCCCCGCGCAGGATCTGCACAACCCAGGCTGTGTCCAGGAACAACGGATCGTCGCCCCGCTTGCTCTGCATGATAGACACGTGCACGCCGGTATCCGAGAACATCTGCACCGCTGTCGTGACCACCTGCACAATGGTCATGAGGCCGAAATATTCCGGCACCAGCAGCCGGGTCAGCACCAGGTTTCCCGCCAGCCGCAGCACCTGAGTGCCACCAAAGCCCAGAAACGTGATCATCGACCCGCGCATCGCGCGCATCTTGAGGGAATCGCCCGTGAAAAACGCCTGGATCCAGCTGCGCATGTCCCACTCTACCTCTTTTGCCAGCCTTCTTGGCGCGTTTGCTTTTCCTTGGCAACGGCCCCGGGCCGAACTGGTTCACGATAGGATCCCGCAGACAGCCGTGACGCCGTGAACCGGACCGGTTTGCAACCTCCGGCCAGAAAGTCATGGTGACGCGAAGGACCCGCGCTGCTAAGCCGGGCGGGCCAGTCACAATTGCCCTTGTTCGACCCATTTGGAACCTGATGAATATCATTGAAACCTCTCTGCCCGGTGTCCTGATCCTTGAACCCCGACGGTTCGGCGATGCGCGTGGTTTCTTCGAAGAGACCTGGAACCGCCGCACGATGGCGGCCGCCGGTCTCGACCACGATTTCGTCCAGGACAACCACTCCCTGTCGATGCAGGCGGGCACCCTGCGCGGCCTGCATTTCCAGGCTCCGCCTTATGCCCAGGCCAAACTGGTGCGCTGCGGCCGCGGGGTGCTGTTCGACGTGGCCGTCGACATCCGCAAGGGTTCCCCCGCCTACGGACAGTGGGTCGGCGTCGAACTCAGTTTCGAGAACGGCCGCCAGTTGCTGATCCCCGAGGGCTTCGCCCATGGCTTCGCGACCCGCGTGCCCGAGACGGAAATCACCTACAAGTGCAGCGCTTTCTACGCGCCCGAAGCCGATGGCGGCGTGCATTGGGACAGTTGCGGGATTGCCTGGGACCTGAGCGGGGACCCGGTGCTTTCGGACAAGGACCGGACCGCCCCGCGGCTTGAGGAATTCGACAGCCCCTTCACATGGGAGGCCCCATGAAAATTCTGGTCACCGGCGGCGCGGGGTTCATCGGTTCGGCGGTGGTGCGGCGAGCCATCGCGGACGGCCATGAGGTGGTGAACCTCGATGCCCTGACCTATGCTGCCTGCCTGGAAAACGTGGCGTCTGTTGCAGGCCATCCAGGCTATGTCTTCGTGCAGGCCGATATCCGGGATCCCGCCGGGTTAGAGACTGTTTTCGCCGAACATGCCCCCGATGCGGTGATGCATCTGGCGGCGGAATCCCATGTCGACCGCTCGATCGACGGCCCCGGAGCCTTCATCGAGACCAACGTTCTGGGCACCTATGCGCTGCTGCAGGCGGCGCGCGGCTACTGGGAGGGCAGGGGCCGTCCCGAGAGCTTCCGCTTTCATCACATCTCGACCGACGAGGTCTTCGGGTCGCTGGGGCCCGAGGGCAAGTTCACCGAAACCACGCCCTACGACCCGCGCAGCCCCTATTCGGCCTCGAAAGCCTCGTCCGACCATCTGGTCCGGGCCTGGCACGAAACCTACGGGCTGCCGGTTCTGCTGACCAACTGCTCGAACAATTACGGCCCCTACCACTTCCCCGAAAAGCTGATCCCGGTGGTGATCCTGAACGCGCTGGCGGGCAAGCCGATCCCGGTCTACGGTGCGGGCGAGAACGTGCGCGACTGGCTTTATGTCGAGGACCACGCGGCGGCGCTGCTGCTGGTGGTGCAGAAGGGACAGGTCGGGCGGTCCTACAATATCGGCGGCGAGAACGAGGCCCGGAACATCGATCTGGTGCGCATGATCTGCGCGATCCTCGACGAGATAAAGCCCGCAGATCGACCCTATTCCAGCCTGATCAGCTTTGTCGCCGACCGGCCCGGCCACGATCTGCGCTATGCGATCGATCCCGCGCGCATCCGCGAGGAACTGGGCTGGCGGCCCTCGGTCACGCTGGAAGAGGGGCTTCGGCGGACGGTGATCTGGTATCTGGAAAACGAGACCTGGTGGCGCCCACTGCTGGATCGGCAGGGCGTGGGCGTTCGGCTGGGAACGAAGCGGTAACTGACATGATGCGGATCGGGTTCCTCTCGGTACATAACCCCTATGATCGCAACAGCTTCAGTGGCACGCCCTATTACATGTTACGCGCACTTGAGGCCCAGTCCGGCCTTGAGGTGCGTGTGCTCGGTCGTCATAGCCCCCCCCCCACGAGGCTTGGAGGGCGACTGATTACCCGTCTGGAAAGTGCTGTTTCCGGGGCACGCAGAAAAGACATAGGGTGTGAAGATATCGATGATCGGGGTCTTCACGGAATCGTGGCGCCTGTTTCCTCGAGCTTGGTGGCCCACCTCGGCGATGCACTGACTGCACCAGTTCTTTTACTGACCGATGCCACGCCGCAATTCTTGCGCGAGTTTTACAGCAAGCCCATCCCACCTGAAGCGGATGAAGCCGAGGCACGGGCGCTGTCGCGGGCCGTCCGGGTGATCTACTCCTCGGATTACATGGCGGCACGTGCTCAGGCGGAATTTCCGGAACTGGCCCCAAGCCGGATCCATGTCATCCCCTTCGGGGTCAACTTGGACGGACTGCCGGAAACCCCGCCGGAAAAGCCGCCACTGGACAGACTCGAGCTGCTCTTTATCGGTCAGGACTGGGTTCGGAAGGGTGGGGACATCGCTCTGGCTACGCTGGACGCGCTCCGGGACAGTGGGGTTGCTGCGCATCTGACAGTGATCGGCGCCACCGTGCCCGAGGCCTTGGCCGATCCCGATACCACCGTGTTGGGCTATCTCGACAAGAATGACTCCACCGATGCCGCGCGACTGGCCGAGGCCCTGAGCCATGCCCATGTGCTCATTCTGCCGACCAGGGCCGATTGCACCCCCATGGTGGTCGCCGAAGCCAATGCCCATGGCTGTCCGGTACTGATCAGCGATACCGGAGGAATTGCCACGCTGATGGATGCCCGAGGGCGTAATGGGCGAATGCTGCCGCCGGGAGCGGACGGGGCGGCCTATGCCACGATTCTGCGCGGTATGACTACCGATCCCGCTGCCTACCGCCAGCTCAGCAAATCGAGTTTCGAGCATTGCCGCACGCGCCTGACTTGGGATGTCTGGGCCCGGGACATCGTGACCGTTCTGCAGGACATCACCAAGCTGGAGCACATCCCATGAGGAAGACTTTTACCGCCTCGCTCGGGTGTGACTTCAGTTTGCTCAGAGGATCACGCAAACCGTCCCAGCGTTTGGCGCAATGCACTGAAATCAAGGGAGGGGGCCATGTTCTGGGGACTTGCCGCGGTCTCACGCTTTCCTTCGGCTTCAAACATAAACCGGCCGGGTTGTGCAAATTCGTCAAAGAACATCCGGAACATCGCCGGATTCTTGGAGACGATCAAAACAAAGCGGCAGCAGATGGCACTGTCGGTGGTGCCAGGGGGAAACACGCCACGATGCATGACAATGCCTCCGGCAAGAACTGCTCAGCCTCGGGGCTCTCGATCCGTGGCCATTTCCAGAATGTTGGGTACGCCGGTTTCGTTGCGGACATGAAGGATCTTCAATGAGACTTCTGGTTTTTGGACGTAGTGGCCAAGTCGCGACCGAACTGGCGCGCCACATGCCTCATGGCGCGAACCTGATCTGCTTCGGCCGCGAAATGGCAGATATCTCTGTCCCCGGAGCGATCGAGACCGCTCTGGCAAAGATCGAGGTCGATGCCGTCGTCAATGCCGCGGCCTATACCGCAGTTGACCGCGCCGAAGAGGAAGAGGCTCTGGCCACCCGCGTCAATGGCGCGGCCCCCGGAGCGATGGCGCGCATCTGTGCCCAAAGGGACATCCCGTTCGTTCATATCTCGACTGATTACGTCTTCGACGGTCGTGGCAATACCCCCTGGGCGCCCAGTGATCCCGTGGCCCCGCTCGGAGCCTACGGCCGCAGCAAGCTGGCAGGCGAAGAGGCCGTCACCGCGGCGGGCGGACGTCATGCGATCTTGCGCACCTCCTGGGTCTTCTCTGCCCATGGGCAGAACTTCGTGAAGACCATGCTCCGGCTTGCGGAGACCCGTGACCG
This sequence comes from Rhodovulum visakhapatnamense, assembly GCF_004365965.1. Classification (GTDB taxonomy): domain Bacteria; phylum Pseudomonadota; class Alphaproteobacteria; order Rhodobacterales; family Rhodobacteraceae; genus Rhodovulum; species Rhodovulum visakhapatnamense. The sequence continues at coordinate 2,242 of NZ_SOEB01000035.1, read as the reverse complement.
CCTGACCGTCGTGGCCGACCAGATCGGCGGGCCGACACCGGCGGCCGCCATCGCAGATGCCGCATTCAGGCTGGTTCAGGGTCTTTCCCGAGGGGGGGCTTCGGGGATCTACCACTTTTCCGGTGCCCCGGACACGAGTTGGGCGGGCTTCGCGCGCGAGATCTTCGCCCAAGCCCGGAACCCTGGCGGACAGGCGGTCGAGATCGAGGACATTCCCAGCTCTGCCTATCCGACGCCTGCGCGGCGGCCGCTGAATTCGCGGCTCGATTGCAGGGCCCTCGAACGCGATTACGGCATCTCCCGGCCCGACTGGCTGGTAGGCCTCAAGGACGTTCTGAAGGAGCTTGATACATGACCAGTCGCAAGGGGATCATTTTGGCGGGCGGCTCGGGCACCCGGCTTTACCCGATCACCATCGGCGTCTCGAAGCAGCTGCTGCCGGTCTATGACAAGCCGATGATCTATTATCCTCTGTCGGTGCTGATGCTGGCCGGGATCCGCGAGATCGCGCTGATCACCACGCCCCAGGATCAGGACCAGTTCCGCCGACTGATGGGCGACGGGTCACAATGGGGGCTCAGCTTCGACTACATTGTCCAACCTTCTCCCGACGGGCTGGCCCAGGCCTACCTGCTGGCCCGCGATTTCCTAGCGGGCAGCCCCTCGGCCATGGTTCTGGGCGACAACATCTTCTTCGGCCATGGCCTGCCAGACATCCTTCGGCGCGCCGATGCCCAGGCCAACGGCGGGACGGTCTTCGGCTATCGTGTGGCCGATCCGGAACGCTATGGCGTGCTCGACCTCGACGGCGCCCGGGTACGACGGATCATCGAGAAACCGGCCGATCCGCCGTCGAACTATGCGGTGACCGGGCTCTATTTCCTCGACGGAACCGCCCCGGAGCGGGCAGCCCATGTAAGACCTTCGGCCCGTGGCGAGCTGGAAATCACCGAGCTTCTGGAAATGTATCTGGCCGACGGAACCCTGACGGTCGAAAAGATGGGCCGCGGCTATGCCTGGTTCGACACCGGCACCCATGCTTCTCTTTTGGATGCGGGTAATTTCGTCCGTACGCTGACTGCGCGACAGGGTCTGCAGACCGGCTCTCCTGAAGAGATTGCCTTCCAGAAGGGGTGGATCAGCAAGGAGGACCTTCTGCGGGCCGCCGCCCCCTTGGGCAAGAATGCCTATGGGCAGTACCTTCAGCAGGTGGCAAACGAGACCTGACCTGCGCCGACGGGGCCGAGAGAGGTGCCCGGAACCGGTTGCCCGAGATTATCGAGGGGGTTGAGTTCCGCTACGGCCGGCGCCAACTTCAAATCGCCGCCTGATCCGGCATCACCAACTTTCGCGCGTTACCCATACCGCCGTTGATCACAGCATAAGGTTTTGAAAATGTACAATAAATTACTTCGGCATTTGGCTGTTGAGCGAGGGAAGATGGTGCGCCTTTGGAAAAGGCTCTGTCGGCCGAGCGCAGAGGACTGGACGGCTTATCTCAAACGGCATGGCGGGTTTCACAGGCTTGGCGACAACTGTTTTATTATGCCGGATTCGGTTTTCACAGATCCCTATCTGACATCGATCGGTAACAATGTCTGGATTGTTGGGGCATGGGTTGCCTGCCATGACGGCAGCGCCGTCATGGCAGGCAACGCGCTTGGGAAGAAGTTCGATACAGTTGCACCCGTGATCTTGCATAACGATGTCTTCATTGGCCGGGGCGCCATCATCCTTCCGGGGGTAAGCATCGGTCCTCGAGCAATCGTTGGGGCCGGTGCTGTTGTCGGTAAGGATGTCCCCCCGGACACAATCGTTGCCGGCAACCCTGCGCGCAAAGTGCGGGGGTTTGCCGAACACGCAGCGAAGCTTTCGGCGCGAACCGAGGGGTATCCCTGGAAGCTCCTGATCGAAAGCCGTGAAGGTGGGTACGATCCCATGATCGAACCGGAGCTTAGACATATGCGCGTAGCATATTTCTTCCCTGAAGATTGAGGTGTTACCCGAAAACCGGACTGTCAATCGGCATTGAATCGTGACCCCGTATTGGAGTGCGCCCCTGCGGATGGACCAGGCGGTTGGGTTGAATTGATCCTCCGCGGGTTTTCATAGGAAGAAAACGCATGTGTCCACTTAGGCTCAGGACGCATTGATTTTCTTGAGGCTGCCCGGCCTGCGTGATTCAAACTCCCGGACTGACGGGGGTGATGATGAGCAACCTTTTCTGGCTGACCGACGAGCA
>NZ_SOEB01000034.1 GCF_004365965.1 Rhodovulum visakhapatnamense | reverse complement strand
GCGGTGATGCGCAAGCTCGTCATCCTTGCCAACGCGCTTGTGCGCGACGACCGCATCTGGGCTGAAGCTCGTGCTTGAACATAACGGATACTTCTGACATGGCGGCGAGCTATCTCGAAGCCTCGCTCGACCGTCTGGGCGCACCCGTGCAACGGGACGACACGATCGAGATCTGCATCAACCCCGACGGACAGGTCTGGGGCGAGTTCCAGGGTGATCATTTCATGCGCGGTCTCGGCACGCCGTTGACCCAGACCGAGATCAAGGACCTCGGCAATCAGATCGCCTCGGCCGCATCGACCACGCTCAGCCCCAAGAAGCCCATCGTCTCGGTCTCGATCCTCTATCGCGACCGTCCGATCCGGGCGCAGGTGATCCAGCCGCCGGCCGTCGAAGGCGGGTTCTCCATCTCACTGCGGTTCTTCTCCTCCCTGCCACTGGAGGCCATCAAGCTCGGCTTCCTCTATGGCAAGGAACGCAGCCTCGAAGGCCTGCGCCGCGAACGGAACGCCGCCCTGCGCGATGTGGTGGCGTCCGGCGATATCGACGCCGCCCTGCGGTTTTGCGTCGAGAACAAGCTCAACATGATCGTTTCAGGCGGCACCTCGACCGGCAAGACAGTCGCGGCGCGCAAGATCCTCTCGCTGATCCCGCCCGAGGAACGGATCATCACCATCGAGGAGGCGGCCGAGCTGCGCCCCGAGCAGCCGAATGCCGTGACCCTGATTGCCGACCGGGACGCGGACGCCCGCAGCGCGGATGTGCTTCTGGCCTCGACCCTGCGGATGCGGCCTGACCGGATCGTGCTGGGCGAGGTCCGGGGCCGCGAGGCCATGACCTTCCTCGAGGCGATCAACACCGGCCATGGCGGCTCGCTCACCACACTGCACGCCGAGACCCCGCAACTCGCCGTCCGCCGCCTCGCCATCGCGGCCCTTAAGACCGATGTGCCGATGACCTATGCCGACATGGTCGACTACATCGAAGGCTCCATCGACGTGATCATCCAGGCCGGCCGCCATGACGGCGCCCGCGGCATCACCGAGTTCTTCCTGCCCGGGCAGGCAAAACATCCAGACCAGAACACTGTCGGAACCGGGGGCACTCATCGTCCCGCGGTCGTGGCCGAATGAAGACCCGAAAGGAAACCCCCATGCGCAAGATCACCCTCGCCGCCGCTGTCACTCTGATGGCCGCGCCCCTCGCGGCCCAGACCTCGCCTCAGGTGACGAACGATCTCACCGTGACCATCACGCCCCAGCAATACCGGATCTGCAACGACCGGCCCGCTCGCCCGACCTGGATGGACGAGATTCACCCGCGTGAGGCCTACAAGGCGCTGACGTTGATGCGGCTCTACGAGCTGCGGTCATGGGAGGCGATCAAGGAAACTGGCGACTGCGGCTGTGATGTGCGCTTCCCGTCATGGGATGCAGCCTCGGCCGAGTACGAGGAACGGTTCGCGACAAGCACCCAAGCGGAGCACACTCAGGCCCAATTGGCCCTTCGGAACGAGCAGAACCAGATCGCCCGCGACGTCCAGGATATCTGCGAAGCGCAAGGCAACTGGTAATGAGCATCGTCAGCTGGATGGTCGGAACTGCCGACGGCTTTCTTGCCGATGCCGCCGAGTCCCAGTTTGGGGCCGTGGCGAGCAATACCGGCACGATCGTCCTGCTGATGGTCACGCTCTCGCTGATCGGCGTTTGCATCAACATGGCCTTCCAGTTCCGAAGCATGGATGGGGCCAGCTTCTTCTGGTATCTCATCAAGTTGACGCTGATAGGGCTATTCGCCTTCAACTGGGCCAACTTCAATGCGGTCGCCAATGCCGTGATCGGCGGGCTCGACTATGTCGCCGGGGCCCTGATCTCCTCTGTAGGCGGCGGCGGGGCAGGGGCCACCTACTTCGCGGGCGAATTTGACCGGCTGATCACAGAGTTCAGCCAATACCTGAATGCGATCGGCAACAACCTGAACTGGATGACCGGCGCGATCCTGGGCGGGATCGGCCTTGTCATGTTGAGCCTGCTCGGCTTCATGACTGGCATCGTCCTGATCTTTGCCAAGATGATGCTGACACTCATGCTCGGCCTCGCGCCGATCATGATCGCGCTGTCGCTCTTCGATGCGACCAAGGATTTCTTCCACAGATGGGTCTCGACGACGATCAGCTACGCCTTCTACCCCATCGCCATCGCCGCCATGTTCTCGACCGTGGTCGGTATGGCGAATTCTCTGCTGGCCCAGCTCGGTGATCCGAATTCGGCGACCAACATAGGCTCGCTGGTTCCGTTCTTCGTCATGGTGTTCCTTGCCAAGGGCTTCGTCGCAGCAACACCCCTCATCGTGCGCGGGATATCGGGGAACCTGATGGTGGCTGCAGCACCCGCTGTGGTCGCGGGATCGGCCGGGATCATGCGGGGGATCCTCAATACCGACGGCGTCAAGGGCAGGGCGCGGATCGGTGCGCTGACCACGGGCGAGGCGATCGGGCGGGGGGCTGTGCAGGCACCCACTGCCGTGAGGAGTGCAGCGGTGACGGCGAGCGCGCAGGTGGTGAGGATGGCTGAGCGGGCGAAACGGTTGGGGAGTTGATGTCCAACGCCACTTTGCTACCGTTCGTCGTTATCGAAGTCGCATGGAATGGAATGATTTGATTTCTTGTAGTCGACACGTCTCCTAAGCGGTGTCTGGCGCGCCGAAAACCTCGATAGTGATGCAGTTCCCGCCGCAGAGCGTGACCCGCAGTGCCGTCCATTCGCCAAAGCGGCAGGAATCCGTCGAACAGTTAGGTCTGCTCAACGTCGTCGAAAGCGCGGGGTCCAGCGCTCCTCCATAGCCTCGTCCGACTCGTCGAGCTCGTCCTCATCCCGGTAGGTGTCGTCGACCAGCTGGGCACAGGACAGCACGGTCAGCACACGTTCGTAGCGGCCTAGGTCAACAACCTGTTCGGTAGCTGGGACGGCGCGGGCGCCGCCGAACCAGTCGAGTATGTCGCTGTCGGCTTCGTCTCGGAGCCGCCGCCGCTCTGCAGCAGGCTGCCGGGCGATAGCGGCTGTCAGCGTACCCTCCGGCAGGGCCGCGCCCTTGCGGAGCCAGGTCTGTCCTTTGAGCTGCTTGAGGGCTTCTGACTTGAAGCAGTAGTCGACATGGCCGTTGCGGCTGACGATGATGGCGGCTGCGTCTTCAGTCTCGCTTATGTAGCGGATGGCGGCCGCCAGGGTAGAGGCCTCGGCCGCGCGCCCGAGCATCTCGATGCTCTGCAGGCCTTCGGGAGCCCGCTTCAGGAGGGTGCGGACAAGCGATGAGGGCATAAGCAGTCCCGACGCGAAGTAGTCGGCTTCGCGCTCGTACGGGTCGGGCGAGACGAACCCCGCCCGAGAGCTATGGATGCCGGCCTCGAACTGGATGTGGTCGAGATGGCCTTCGGCAAAGTAATGGCCGAACTCGTGGGCGATGCTGAAGCGCTGGAAGCCCACGCTCGGGATATGGGTCGCATATCGGATGCCGAAAGCGTTTCCGACCCGCAGCAGCATGCCAGATACGCCCTCTTCGTCGGCATCCATCGCCTGTAGCGGGATTCTGCAGGCCGAAGCCAGGGCCTCCAGATTGACCGGCAGGTGAAGCAGGCCCTTGTCACGCAGGACATGTTCGGCGAGCCGGACCAGTTTCCGTTGCTGCAGATCGGGATTGCGGATCATTCGTCCTCCCCGCGCTCCTTCTCGTCCTGCTGGGCTAGGAACCTCATGAAGTCAGCCGCCATCTTGCGGTTCTTGTCGGTCAGCTTGTGCACGTCGCGATAGATCGGGTCAGCTTCTGCGGCGCCTGCCGGATCCTCTGACCGCCCCAGCAGGTAGTCGGTCGTGACGTTGAGGGCGTTGGCGAGCTTGCGGAGGTTGTCGAAGGAGGGTTTCCGCGTGCCCGCTTCGAAATGAGCAACGGAACTCGGGGGCAGGCCGGTCTCGCGCGCGAGTTCGGCCTGACTCAGCTTGCGGAGTTCCTCCCGTGCGGTCCGGAGGCGTTCCTTGAAGATGTCAGATGGATTGTCGGAGGTGGTTGTCATGGCGCTTTCGACATGGTGGGGTTGACGGGTTTTTCGGATGACCATATATTCCCGACATTGATGCCATGTCGAAGGCGACATTGGCAAGGGCTGAGAGGCCGCAAACCCATAGGAGGTCGCCATGACGACTGGAACGACAGACATCGAAGACGTTGCGGCCTCCCTTGCCGCAGGCAGCAAACACCGTGCGCACGGTCCGTACCGGATGGAGGTCGGCGATGCAGAGCTCGCCTTCCGGCCGGTTCGGATCGACGATCCGGTTCCGACGGGCCGCCAGATTCTCGACGCGGCGGGTATCCGGCAGGTCGAGGAGCATCTTCTGTTCCTGGTTCTCAGCAATGGCGAGCTCGAGGAGTTGCGTCTGGATGAGACCACCGATCTGCGGGGCGGGGGCGTCGAGCGGTTCCTGATTTTCGCCAGTGCGGAATCCTATCGCATCGAACTCGACCGCAAGGTGTTCGAGTGGGGCGCCTGCGCGATCAGCGGCAGGGTCCTGAAGCGGCTGGCCGGGGTCGACCCCGCCACCTACGGCGTCTGGCTCGAGGTCAGGGGCGGCGAAGATCAGCCGGTCGGCGACAGCGAGCTGGTGCGGCTGGACGGGAAGGGGCTGGAGCGCTTCTTCACGGGGATCACGCAGACGACGGAGGGGGCGGCATGAGCCTGCTGCCTTCCGCCGATCGTCGGTATCTCGCGGGGCGTGGTCTCGCGTATCGGGAGGTGACGGATGGCGCCCAGCAGGGCGTCATCCTCACCGGTTTCAGATTGCCGTCGGCGAAGTACCAGGTGGATGCAGCCAGCATCCTGATCCTGTTGCCGAGCGGCTATCCGGACGTGGCGCCGGACATGTTTTACGCGCTGCCGTGGCTCCAGTTGGTCCCTGACCAGCGTTATCCGAAAGCGGCGGATCAGCCCGTGCAGTTCGAGGGCCAGCGGTGGCAGCGCTGGTCACGCCACAATACGAGCTGGCGCCCCGGCGTCGACGGTCTCAGCACCATGCTGAAGCGGGTCGAACAGGCATTGGAAGAGGCTGCGTGATGGATGTCGAACTGACGCTCCAGGAGGCCCATCAGGCCGAACTGAAGCACCTGCTCCATCGGGAGGATGGTACGGAGGCGGCTGCCTATGTGTTGTATGGCGTGAACCAGATCGGCGTCGATCCCTGGTCAAGGCAGGGGCGGCTTCGGTTAACCTCTTTCGAGATCATCTCGATACCCCCTGATGACGCGGTCTCGGCCAGCGAGCGCCATATCACCTGGCGTACAGACTCTTACGTCAGCCTCTGCCGCCGCGCGGCTGAGGAGGGTTTGCTGCCCGGCATCGTTCACAGTCACCCGGGCGGCTTCCCGGATTTTTCCACGCAGGACGACCAGAACGAACGGGAGCTGTTCAGGCTGGCCCGGAACCGGAATGGCGATGAAGCCCGGCTGCTGAGCTTGCTGCTGATCGGGAAGGATCGGCTCCGGGCCCGGCTCTGGGTCGATGAAAAGACTCCCATTGAGATCGGAACGATCCGCTCCGTTGGCACCCAGCTCATCTATACGACGGTCGGTGCGGCGACCCCGGAGGCCGCTTTCGACCGGCAGGCTCGCGCGTTCGGCGCCGGGCTGAACAGTATCCTGCGAGGACTTCGGGTCGGCGTCGTCGGCTGCGGCGGCACGGGTAGCGCGACGGCGATGTTGCTGGCGCGGCTGGGTGTCGGCCAGATCGCGCTATTCGACGAAGACATCGTTGAGGTGACCAACCTGAACCGGCTGCATGGCGCACGGCGGGCGGATGCCGATGCCATGCGACCGAAAGTCGAAGTCGTGGCGCGGGAAATCAGCGAACTGGGACTTGGGGTACGGGTACGCGCCTATCAGCGCTGGGTTGAGGACCCGTCCGTACGCGATGCGCTCAAAGCCTGTGATGTGATCTTCGGCTGCACCGACGATCACGGTGGCCGCCTGTTCCTGAACCGGTTCGCGCACTTCTATCTTGTGCCGGTGATCGATATGGGCCTGGCAATCGAACCCAGTCCTGAGGGCGGCCTGCGCGATATGAGCGCCCGTGTGACAGTCCTGACGCCTGGCGCACCGTGCCTGATGTGCCGGGGTGTCGTGGACGCCCAGGCCGCCGGCGAGGAGGCGCTGCGTCGGAATGCACCCGCCGAGTACGAGCGGCAGAAGCGTGAAGCGTATGTCCGGGGTGGCGGCAATCCGGCGCCGGCCGTGGTGACGTTCACCACGGAAACGGCCAGCATCGCGGTCAACGAGCTTCTGCAGGGCCTGGTAGACTATCGGGGTGAGGGCCGGTGGGCCTGGCAGCGGGTCCGGCGGCTGGACCGGGGCGAGGAGCGCCGTCAGGGGGCAAAGCAGCGGTCTGACTGCCCGATCTGCGTCGATACGCACTACTGGGGCCGTGCCGATGTCGAGCCGTTTCTCGATCGGATCAGCTGATGAAGTGCCTAAGGGGACTTTGCCGCGTTGTTCTGGAGCGGATCAGGTGGCTTCCCAGAAGCCACCTGATCGCCTCGGTTCAGGAGGCGCATCCAGACCCGGAGCGTCTCACCTCCGGGTGCCTGGTCATTGTGCGAAGTGGCAGTCTGGACAAATGGGGCTGTTTCCGCTGCCCGGGCGGCTGCGGCGAGAAGTTGCAGCTATCGCTCAGCCAGCAGCGCAGGCCGCGATGGTCGATCGCCGTCGACTGGTTCGGCCGCCCCAGCATCTCGCCGTCGATCCGCCAGACCAATGGCTGCCGCTGCCACTTCTGGATCAAGGCGGGCCGGGTCGAATGGTGTCGCGACAGCGGTCACCCGGGATCGAACATCAACGGGCTATCGACCCGAGACCGGCCAGAGGCCTAACATGCTGACACCCCGCACGGTACCGTCTGATTGTACCTTTATGTCTTCTCGAAATCATCACGATATCCTTGGAAGTCAGAGGGGCGCGGACGTTGCGCAGCGCGACGTCGGCGTGCTGACTGGTAACACGGGAACCGATCGTCAGCATCATGTCGAAGATCGTTGCATAACTGAGGCAAAAATCGCATCATGCGTCCCAAACCATGAATACTGCGGGCGCATCTCGGATATGGACCACTTTGAGATCATACTTTCCCTGTCACGAGCTGCCGCAAGCGGCGACAGCAACCGCGCGCGTTACCAGATCGAGCGGCTGCGGGACTCGCTGCGGGAGTCGGAACCACGGCAGGCCGAGAAGCTGAGCCGGCTGCTGTCGCGCGAGGTCCGCAAACAGTCGTTCGCGCCGATGTCTTTGGAGCGCATGCGTGCCGGGTCGGCGCAGGCCTTGCCCGGCGAAGTGCTGAGCCGGAATACGCCGCTGCCACATGACAAGGAAACGGGGACACCGCTGGTGCGCGTCGTGCAGCCCGACGAAGCCGCCGACGCGGAGCCGGTGTTCAATGAGGCGCTCAAGTCCGCCGTCACCGATCTGATCGAGGAATGGTCCCGCGTAAAGGAGCTGGCAGCGCTCGGCGTGCAACCGAATTTGCGTTGCTTGCTCTATGGTGCACCGGGTGTCGGCAAGACCATGCTCGCCCGTTACATCGGAGCACAACTCGGCCTTCCCCTTGTCGAAGCTCGACTGGATGGCCTTGTCTCGTCCTTCCTCGGAACTACGGCGCGCAACATCGGTGCGCTATTCGATTTCGCAAATCGCTATCGCTGCATTCTATTCCTCGACGAATTCGATGCCGTCGCCAAGGCTCGAGATGACGCCCAGGAAGTGGGCGAGATCAAGCGGGTGGTGAATACGCTCCTGCAAAGCCTCGATGCACGGGGAGACAGGGGCTTCACCCTGGCAGCCACCAATCACGAGCATCTTCTGGACCCCGCTGTTTGGCGCCGGTTCGACGGGCGCATCGAGATCGCGCTGCCGGATGAAACCGCGCGCCGGGTTCTGCTTGAGCGGTTTGTGCGTCCGATCGAACTGACCCGCGAAGAAATCGACATGTTGGTCTGGCTCACTGAAGGCATGAGCGGCGCCGATCTGGAAACGCTTGTCGCCGGGGGGAAACGCTTCCTAGTACTGCATCTGCCGAAGGGAAACAGTAGCCGCGCCGGTCGCGGCCAGTCCATGCTGGCGGGGCTTCGACGGCAGGCAACCCTAAACGGCCATCTGTTCGGGGGCATTCGCAAGGCACTGCTGCTTGGACCCGAGGAGGATCTTGCTGCTGCCTTCGTTGAGCAGGCCGGGCTGACCCAGAATGCAGCGGGCGCCATCGTCGGTGTATCCCAGTCGACGGTATCGCGCCGCCTGCGGGAGCGCAGCCAGTCAGCACGAGTGACATCATCGGGGACAGAGGCGGTGAGCGATGGCTGAACGGGACAGTATCCAGCGCCCGGTCCAAGTTTTCCTCGACACCCGGCGCTTCATTCACCCGCCGGCGCCCGGAACGCGCGGCCCCAGCAGGGATTTTTTTCAGGGTGATAACGAGGGCTTCCGTCGCCACAAGGCAAAGATGCGAGAGCAGCTCCGCGCCAGCAGCCTGAGGCTGCGGGAACAGCACTCGGCCCTCGGCTTTGTGTTGGTGCAGATGCGAGAGGACGCCCTGGCGAAGAGCTATCGTCCAATCGACAAGCTCTTCTGCGAGCGGAACCGGTTCGCGCTCGTTGGCGGTCGCGGGATAGGAGAGATGTTCTTTCAGGCAACGCCAGACGCTCTGGACGCGCTCGACACGCTGATTGCCGAGCGGGCCGAGGACGTGCCACAGGAACGGGAAAACCCACGCACCGGAGAGTTCGAGGAGCGTGTTTCCGGATATCGCAGCGAGCTTGGTGCCATTGCTAGCATTGGCCTGCTTGAGGCACCGGATCGGCTAGATTTTTCAGCGTCCGAGGCTGTCGAAGCCCTTGAGAAGGAGGGGGCCATCGGCGGCTATCTGGTCGAGCTGTTCCGCCCCGATCCCGCGGTCTCCGGCGATGCTGTCCGCGCGCAGATGGAAGCCCTGAAAAATCGGCTGGCGAGTGTCGGCAGCCTGTTCGTGCGGCCTGTGGCCGGTCTGAGAGAGCGGCGGCCGACCGGTCTTGCGCTTAGCATTGACCTTCTGTCAGCCGGCACCCCGAACGACATCGTGCTGCTTGCGCCAGATGGGTCGACCGAAGCAACGGAGCGGCCAGCCGGACGAGCCGTCGCCTCAGCCCCGCGCGACCGGTCTATAAGGCGCCATCAGCTCTTACTGGAGCAATTGGCCGAAGAGCCGCTGGTGCGGCGAATCGCCTTGCCGATGGAAATCGCGCCGGCCCCCGCGGACGCTTCCGAATCGGGCGTAGCCATCGACCTGCCGGCTCCGCTGGCGGACCGGGATTATCCTGTGGTGGGCGTGATTGATGGCGGTGTTTCCGCGCTGGACGCGCTCGATCCCTGGTGCGCCGGGGTAGCCGGCCCGCTGCTGCCCGGGGACAGCGATCACGAGCATGGCACGTTCATAGCGGGGCTTGTGGCGGCAGGTTCTGCGCTCAACCCAGGCTTCGCAGATCGCCTGGAACGCGAGCCGTGCCGGTATTTCGACCTCGCGATCATGCCGAGGAAGTCTCTGCTGGGGCAATATTACGGGACGCCGGATGAGTTCTTCGACCAGCTGGAGGAGCTAGTGACACATGCCAAGGTCGAGGCCGGAACGCGGATCTTCAATTTCAGCCTTGGATCCCCAAACGCACGCACCCGTCACAGCTATTCAACTTTTGCCGCCCGGCTGGATGAAATCGCGCGGCTGCACGACGTTATCTTTGTTGTCTCTGCCGGCAACCTTGATGGGGCCGAGCGGCGGCCCGAATGGCCGGCGGAAACCGACAAGGCTTTGGAAATGCTGGCGCAACGGGGCGCGCGCAATGATGGCATCACGGCACCGGCCGAGCACATGTTTGGGCTGTCGGTGGGCGCCGTGAACCCACCGGGATTGACGGCGGCGGTGGATGGTTTACCCACGGCCTACACAAGACGTGGTCCTGGCGCGGGCGGGGCGCGCAAACCCGAACTGGTTCACTACGGCGGTGCCGCACAGCGCACTGGGAATGACACGGGCCTTGCTTCGCTCGACGCCGATGGATCGGTTGTCAGAAAATCCGGCACCAGCTTTGCGGCCCCCTTGGTAGCAGCAACGGTGGCGGCCCTCGACCACCGGCTCGGGGGGCAGGTGTCACGGGAACTGCTGATGGCGCTTCCGGTGCATCGCTCGACGCGCCATCCGGCGATGATGAAGAAGCCATTGCGCCCGATTGCCCGGGAATTTGTAGGCTTCGGCGTACCCGGAGACTCTGAGGCTTGCCTTGCTGATGATCCACATTGCATTACGCTGGTCTTCACGGATGTCCTTCCAGCAAAGCGAGAACTTTCGTTCGTCTTCACTTGGCCGTCGTCCCTAACAGGGCCAGATGGAAAGTGCCGCGGTGCTGTCGACATCACCCTTGCCTACTCACCAGTGGTCGACGCTGCGTTCGATGCAGAATGTCAGCGTGTACAGTTGGCGGCTACTCTGCATCAGCTCAACGAGACAATTACTGACGAAGGCGAGATCATTCCTAATCATACATCGCAGCTGAAACATTATGATAATGAGCTGCCACAGAATCTGGATTACACGGAGAAGTATCTACTTGAGAGCGGCCTCAAATGGACGCCGATCAAGCGCTACTTCAGGGAAATGCGTGGCGTCGGAAATCGAAGCGACTGGCGTTTGTCCCTGAGCGCCTTGACTCGGGCCGGTGCTGTTATTCCGGATGAAGGCATCGGTTTCGCGTTGTTAATGACCATCAGCGACCCAAAGGGGGTTGCTCCTGTTTACGACGAAGTTCGAGCTGAGGTCCTTAGACGCGGTTTGCGGTTAGCGGACATTACTACGCAGGCACGAATTCGAGTCTAAAGACTGCTCCTTACCCTCACCGATTTGCACATATCTAACCACAAGGCTAGGTAACGGAAGTGATCAGTTGGTACGGTATGTCGAAACAGGGATTTCGCCGCACCATGTCTGACCGGCAACTTCGGGAGGCACCGTTGAATAGCGTCAGCCAGAAGTGAGTGGAGAGAAGGTTCGGGTCAGGTATACTCGGCGATAATGGCTCTGGTCGTCTGAACCGCTGTCGCCAGCTCGGTCATGTCTGCCTCCATCAACCCCAGCGCCGCTACATCGAACGACAGTTTACCCGAACCACCACCACCCGCAGAGGCTCGTGCAGCCCGCCCTCGCGCCCGACCCGACGGCGCAGGCTTGAGCTCGCGCAGCTTTTGCAAGGGAGATTGAGCCGCTTTGGGCAGCGCATCTCCCTCAGACCCCTGCGCCCCTGCAGCCGCTCGCACCGCCTGCAATTCCAGCTTCAGCTTCTCGACGGTCTCGCGCGTCTCGGTCATCTGCCGATCGCGCCGCAGTCCGTCTTCATCCGGATACGGGAAACTTCCCGCCTGACCGGCATGCAGCACCTTTAGTGCCGGGTCCTCGAAGTATTTGATCCGCCGCGCCTGGATCGGCATCTGCGCGTCGATCACGAGGATCACCTCGTCGAGGTCCATCCGTCGGGCCTGATCCTCGGTCAGAAGCGGCGTATCCTCGGTCCGCTCGGAGACGCTGCGCCCCTCGAAGGGGTTGCGCCCGACCGCGCGGGACCGGGTGATCACACGCTTGGTGGTCTTGCCCACGGCCTGGCTTAGCTCTTCGATGGTCTTCTGCTCGGACGGGGTGAGGTAGAGCTTGACGCCCGCGCCGCCCTGCAGCGACCGGCGGGTGTTTTCACCATAGATCTCGTCCAGCGCCGGGATCGTCTGAGTGACGATGGCGAGGTTGCCGCCGAAGGAGCGCAGCGTCTTGATGCTTTCGGCGACGATCGGCATCTTCCCGAGCCGGTCGAATTCGTCGAGCATGATCATGACCGGCCAAGGTTCGTCGTCCCCAGGCTCCTGCGCCTGCAGCGAGGCGATCAGGTCCGAGAAGAACAGCCGGATCAGCGGGGCGAGTGGGCGGATCATCTCGGACTCGACCACAAGATAAATGGCGTGGGGGCGGCGCCGAATGTCCCGGAAGGAGAAATCCGAGGTCGCGGTGGCCGCGTCGATCGCACGGTTGTCCCAGGTGTCGAGACCCGAAGTCATCAGAAGCGACAGGTAGGAGGTCAGGGTATCGTTGTTGGTCGAGGCCATGCGCTCGAAGATCAGTTTGGCCGAGGTGTTCTTCACCTCATGGGCGCGCTTGAGGTATTCCTTCTGCTTGTCGCCGCCCGATGCGGTTATGCGGTAGATCTCGCCGATGGTCGGAACGCCGCGCTCGAAGGCCAGAAGACCGGCCGCGACGAAAAGGTCGATGCCCCCGGCCAGGAGGCCGCTCAGCTTTTCGTTGTCCGTCTGCAGGAAGAGCTTGGCGGTGAGCTTCAGCTCCATCTGCTGCCGGTCGGGATTGGTCATCGCCGCGATGCGCGCCAGCGGGTTGTAGCGGTGGGTCGGCCGATCCCAGTCGGTTGGCGCGAAGCGGAACACCTTGTCGCCCATGCTGGCGCGGAAGCGCGAGGTCTCGCGGAAGTTCTCGCCCTTCACGTCGAGCACCACAGCCGAGCCCTTGTAGGTGAGCAGGTTCGGAATGACGAAGCCCACGCCCTTGCCTCGGCCCGTCGGCGCCACGATCAGCGCATGCGGGAAAGTCTTTGACACGAGGAAGGGACGCTTCGATTTCGGGCGACCAAGCTTGCCCAACAGGAACCCACCGCCCGGCTTGGCAAAAAAGCCGTTGCGCTTCATCTCGGCCTTGGTCTGCCAATGTGTCGTGCCGAACCGGGTCAGTGCGTCGCCCAGAAGCGTGACGCTCAGCATGAGCGCGGCTATGCCAAAGCCGCCCAGGATCAGGTTCACCCAAAGGAAGTCCTTCGGGGCGGTGGTCCCAAGCCCGCGGTATTCCCGCGCGAGCAATGTGAAATCAATGCGCTCGGTCGACAGCCCATAACGCAGGATCAGATAGCCTGTGGCCACGACGTAGCCGATGGCGAGGCCGACCAGCGTCAGGCTGAGGATCCCGCCCGCGATCTTGCCCTTATCCATGGGTGATCCCCTTCTCGCCATGGGTCGCCGCGTGACGCGCGCGCTGCGCCTCGATCTGTTCCTCGGCCAAGGCATCCAGCACCCGCTCCATGGCAGGTCCGTGGGCAGTCACCTCACTGCTTTCCAGATAGGCTTTGGCGAGTTCCAGCTGCCGCAGCGGGTGCTCGGTGAAATTCTCCAGCACATCGGCGTGGCCCGCGCGCAGGGCGGTCACCGCGTTTGGTGTGAGGTTACGGTCGATCTGGGCGACGAGGCGCTGCCCATCCGTCTCGCTGAGCGGTTTCACGTCCTCGGCCCGCTGCAGGAAGGTCATCACGTCAGGGGCCGTCTCTGCCATGAAACGCCGTTCGGCATAGTCCTGCCGCGCCTTATCCTCTATGTCGAAGCTCCGCTCGCTGATATAGGCGCGCGATGCGCCCATGGCGCGCAGACGGTTGATTTCCTCCTGCACCGCCGCCCCGAACTCCTCGTCCGGCATTTCCGCGCGGTAGCGCGCGAAGGTACGGTCGTCTTCCGTGATCGGGCCGAGATGCTGCATGGGGTCGCGCAGGGCGAGGTCCATGTCGCCGGCGTGGAGCTTTCGGTCCCTTTCCTCGACTGCGAACTCCTGTGGCTTGCGGCTGTCGGTGATCTTGTCCCAGGCCATCGAGGCCAGTTCAGCATGATCGGGCGACCGCTGCGCGAAGGCGTTGAAGGCGGCGCGGGCCTCTTCCACCTCGATAGCACCAGCCCGGCGCACGCTTGGGTCGTCCGAGAAGGGATGGTCAAAATCCGTCCGGCGGAACTGGGCTACGAGCTCCTGGAAATCCCGGCGCTCGGAGGCGGCGAATATGTCGGGTTCGCCCGCCGCGCGCTCGCGCTCCGGCAGCGTTACGCGCTGCGCCAAGGCAACCGGGTCATCTTCGGTCTGATCCACGTCATCGACCGCCCGCAGGATGCGCGCATCGGTCAGAGTATCGCCCAAGCGGACATGGACGGCTTCCAGCCGGTCCAGCGCTTCCTCGCGATCCTCGCCCTTCTCCAAGTCGAGATCGCCCGCCTTGGCGATGGCGCGCAGATCCTGCGCCAGCCATTGCCGTTCGAGCGCGGCATTGTCGGCACCCTCGCGCATGCGGGCGGCCACGGCTTCGGGATCGATCCCGGTGCCCTGCAGCGCCTCGCCGAGGCGCGCCTTGACTGCATCCTCGTCGAGGCGCGCCATCTGGTCTTCGCGCATGTTGGCCCGCGCATAGACCCCGTCCCGGGACGGCGCATCGAGGAGGGCAGCCGAGCGATCCCCAAGCGGATTCAGATGCGCAACGGAGGCCAGCACATCGGTGAGCTTGCGCTCGATCTCCGGCCTCTCGGCCGCGGGCGCCCGGTCGATCGCGGCTTCGATCTGACGGATGTTCTGAGAAAACTCGGTGATCAGCGTGTCGCACGCCGTTTCGTCTTGGGACATGTAGATGGCTCCGTCAGATTGAATCTGACCGCCACTGGCAAGGATGGTGCTGGCCCGCTCAAGCGCCTCGGCCACGTCATCGAAGTTCGACCGGGATGCCTCGAGCGCCAGCCCCCGATAGGTCAGCGCATTGCGCGCCACCGTCTCCAGGGCTGCGGCCAGGTCAGCCCCGGTGCGCTGGCGCTCGACTGGCGGCCGGCCTTCGTCACGGGCCTTGTAGACTTCATCGATCTCGGCGCGGTAGGTCGTGACCCCCCGGTCAAGACGCCGTGTCGCCTCGAGCCGGATCCCGTGGACCTGTGCCGCCTCGACCATCGCCACCCGGAAGGCGTCGTAGTTGAAGTGGTGATCCTTCCCGAGAAAGAACATTTCGCCATCCTTGCTGCGGCGGTTCAGAACGATATGCGCATGTGGATGCGCGCGATCTTGGTGTATTGCAGCAATATAGTCGAATTGCGACCCCTCACCTTGAAAGAACCTCTCACAGACGGATTCCGTGATCGCGCGCACCTCTTCGCCGCTGGTGCCGACGGGAAAGGCCATCAGAAGATGCGAGGTGTGGCCGAGTTTCGGGCTGTGCCGCTCGCCCCACTGATTTTCAAAGCGCCGCACGACCCGGTCGATCTCCGCCGCGGTCAGGGCCTTCTTGCCATCATGGGTGCCACGACTGTCGAGGATGTGGCTCGATTTGGTCGTGAGGTAGGTCAGCTGGGCCTTGAGCTGGGCGCCCGTGTGGCACCCGCCTTTCGAGATCGGCTTGAAGATGGCCGGCGAGTAGCCGCGCGCTGCCCGGACCATCTGCGCCTTCTTCGACAGCCCCTGCCAGCTGCCCGAGACCCGGCTCCAGTCACGATCGAAGAGGGCGGGCCCGACACCGCGCGCCTCACTCCTCGCCATGCTCGGCCACCTGCTCCGCTTCCTGCTGCGCCAGACCGGCGAGCGCCTTGGTGACCTCGAGGTCCAGATCGCGACGCCGCGCGCGGAACATCTCCTGGATCTGGTCGGCCATATCGAAGACGAGCACCGCGAGATCGCGGATCTCGGCATGGCTGGCGGGCGTATAGGGCAGACGCTCGCCTTTGAGCTTTGCCTCGTTCAGGCGGCGCGCGACCTGGTTCACGTTATTGCCGACCCGGTTCAGCGCCGCGCTCATCCCTTTCAGTTCATCCGTCATGCCCTCATCCGGGCGCAGGAGATCGTCGGCGGCCAGCATCAGGCAGCGCATGGCATCTGACCGGTGGGCAATGCCGCGCCGTGCGAGGGCCGCATCGAAGCCGCGAAGGTCGCGCTCGGTGACCCGCATGGTCAGCACGCGGGTGCGGCTGTCATTGGCCGAGACGGCGGAACGGCCCCGGCTCAGCACGTTGTAGACGGTCTTGGGCGAGACCTTCAGCGCTGCACTGATCGCACTGACCGAAACGCCTTTCGCCCGTTCCCGGACGATCTGACGGCGCTCCTGATCGGTCAGTCTGCGACTGTGTCCCATGTGAAGTATACGTTCCTATTTCTTGCCAACTTCGTACAAGCCCGCCTTCTCCCAGCACAAGCGGAGAAGGCACCAAGGGCTTGTACTCAATGTAGAAAATCGGCCTCACGGGCCGATTTGACGTCCTTTGGCAAATGCAGCGCGCAACGCGCTCAATGCAACGCGTCCCGCGTTCCCTGCACCGCGCATCGCGTCCTTTGGACCGCGTTTTGCGCGCCCTGCAGCACGTCTTCTGGCGAGTGCCCGATGGCATGTGCCGCCTGCATCGCGCGTGGTGCCGGATGGCACACGTTTAGTGCGGGATGCGTCGCGTTTCCTGCGACGCAGACAATGGCCCATGTCGAATGTCGCGCGCCATCTGGGGAACGCATCGCGCAGAAGGGAGGACGCCCGGTGCCGTGTGCAGCGTGTCTTTCGCCCCCTGCGCAATGCACCATGCGCCCCGCATTCCGCCTGAGGGAGCCCGTATCCCGTCTTCTGCTTGACGCCGTCGCACACGGAGGTTAGCGACGCCGAAACATCTTTGTCGCGTTTCCCTATTATTGCGAGAGGTCCGCCCCATGCCGAACGACAATCTCATGGTGATCGCCGCGATGGCCCGGAAGGGGGGGAGTGGCAAGACCACGCTCTCGCGCGCCTTGATCAGCGCTGCCGTTGCCGCTGGCCGTCGCGTCCTTCTGATCGATACCGACAGCACCGGTGTGCTCGGCACCTGGCACAAGCGGGCTGAAGCCGCGGGTTTGGGATCGCCCCTGCTGCGCTCGGCGACTGTCGAAAGCGTGGGCGCCGTGGATCGCCGGATCGAGCAGGTCTATGCGGCGGACTCGGCGGATTTCATCTTCATCGATACAGCAGGCGTCGGGGCGGAGTGGTCGGACGGGATCGCCGTTCTGGCCGATCACATCGTGACGCCCGTGATGCTCTCGACCTCGGATCTCGATGTCGGCGCGCAGACGGCAGACTGGTTCGAGAAACTCCGCGCCCGCGTCGATGACCCCGACAGCCTGCCCCGTCACCATGTCGTGCTGAACATGGTCGACACAAAGACCACGCGCGCCGATGCCGCCCTCATCGAAGCAGCGATCGCGCGGTTCCCGGTGGTCGAGACCGTGATGATGCGCCGGAACGTCTACAAGGAGATGGACGAGAAGGGCCTCCTGCACGCTGTGGCGTTGCAGAAGCAGGCCGATCCCAATCCGCTCATGCGCCCCCATGTGCGCCACGTCGTCGAGGCCCTCGAAGAGGCCACAGACATCCTCAACAACATCCTGGCCGCGTGAGGACAGGGTTGTGAGGAAGAAGATCCCGACCATTACACGGCCCGACCCGGCCTATGCCGCATCCCTGCGGCCAGAGGTGGGAGAAGACCCGGGAAGGGAAGAGGTGCCGCGCGCGGAGGTGATGCCAGAACCTGGTAGCGTGCAGCCCGCAGTCCTAGACGATCACGCTGCTTCGCCGCCAAGGACGCAGCCTGCGCCCTCTCATCAAGCCAGACAGGAGGCAACTGGACCCGCTGAGCATGCGGTCATGTCATCGCCAACCCGAACGCGGCACAGTCCGGCGACGCGCAAGATCGACATCCGGGTGAATGCGCTGGAACGGCAAGAGGAAGCCCTGATCGATTGCGGCGTCGATCCCGCCCATGTCATCCGCGCCGCCCTGCGCCGCGCGGTCAAGAACTGGGAGCTCGGGTCCGAGTTCGTCCCACCGTCTGAAGAGCAGCGGACGCGGATCACCGAATGGCGCGCACGCACCTCGCTGGCGGTCGACGCCCCTGCGCTGACAACCCTCCTGCGCGCCCACGATCCGCTCGATGTGCTGAGCAAGTGGGCCTTGGTCCGCGGCCAGATCGAGCCGCGCGTCTGGGCAGAGATCGACATACTCCTGGACGAGATCGCCGTTCGCGCTGCAGCGCAGAATGCAGAAAAGGATACGCCAGAAACCTGTCTATAAAGACAACTTGTCCTTTTGTCGGTGGGTTCTTGCCGAGGCCGCCGACTTCATCTTGCAGTTGCAGAAACCCAACCCTAAGACGTTCAAAACGATATTGCGGCCTCGTTGTTAACAAGTCCTGAGGTCAGTTTGAGAGGAGCACATCGTGACCATTTTACCGCGGCTAACGGCCGAACCGATCATGCGCATCCTCTGCAAGAAGACCGACACGCTGGTGGGCTACCTGTACCAATGGAACAATGGAGACCTGCAGCCTGCTTGGCTCAATGATGCCATGCCCGATGTGCGCTACGAGCCGATGGTCGAGGCCGCCTGACAGGCGTGATCTAACTGCGGGCCAGGCGATCAAGGGCGGTGCAGAGTGCCAGTCGCACAGCAGGCCATACCAAATTCAGCGCATCATGAGTTATAGAATAGAATTCTATAACTCATGCGTTGGAACCGAACCCGTTCCGACAGGCCCAATTTCTTTTCTTTCAGCCTCCCTGTCCAACCTACCGCGCCACGCTAATGCGGCTCCTTTGAAGGCGTAGCTTTTGCGGCGAGGGATCACAGAGGCAACGGATCGATCATCCACGAGCGCACGCGCACTGTTCTCGGAGCGGCAAGGGCAGACTGGAAGCCGGTGGCCTTCAAATATCGTGGCGCCGCGCCCCTGACTGTATTTATGGTGAAGGCCCCTGCCTTGAACGGGCAATGCTTGCATCATGCCGAAGCCCCGCAACGAGCCTTTCGACAAGCTCGACGGCCTCGGTGACGCCTTCGGCGCGAAGTACAAGCCGCTGGCCGGGCCGGTAGCGGGTGTCACCGCTCTTGGCGATATACTCCTCATCGACAAGTCCCTGCCGGTGGGCAAGCAGATGGCGCTGCTGGAACGCCCGCGCGAGTTGGTCGAGGGAGGGGGCGTCGAGATGGGCGTCATAGCCCTGCCCCGTTGTCTGCTGCCAAAGGGTGCTGCCCTCGGCAAGGTTCTGGAAAGCGTTCCGCCTTGTCTTAGGAGGCGCGGGAAGCTCCACAAACAGTGCTTCGACCACACGCTGAAAGGCGGTGACGGCGTTCTGCAAGCCGTTCTCGATCACGACGCGCACGGTGATTTCGGCGGTGTCGCGATCCGGCATGGCGGCGCGCACCTGGTCGAGCGCCTTCAGGGTGGCCTTGATCCCAGCGATGGTCTGCTCAAAGACCTGTTCGGCGGCGCTGTGGCCGCAAGCGGGACAGAAATAGGCAGCCCCGATCACGCCATAGCGGCAGGCGCAGGACGGGCAGGTGATCTTCAGCGCCATTGGGTCGGTGGCGGCCGGGGGCAGCATGACATGCTGCGGCCGGGAATCCACTTTCATCGTCATCGAAATGAAGCCGCCGCGCGGCCTGCTCCGGTTGAACCGGGCAGCATCGGTTTTCAGTGCTCGATTGAGGCCGCCTTGAATCTGCGCCACGGCAGCCGCGTGCATGTGCTCGACCTGTTGCTGTGTCCACCAACGGTCGCTGTGATCGGTATGGCCGCAGGCGGGACAGTGAAGCCGCTCTGCTTCCTTGGCCTTATGCCAATCTTCGCTGAGCATCTTGAACTGGAAAAGGCATTCATCCGATGGGCATTCACGGTCAAAGTAGCCTTCCTCGTCGTCCTCAATGAGGACCGGGACTTGGCCGCCGCCATCGAGGCTCCGCAAAAATCGTTGTGTCTCTTCAAACATCTCGCAACCTCAGAACATCTTGTAGCGTACCGTTCGCTCCAACCTAGATATAGCATGTTGGCAGGGCAACTTGGAGTCTTCCATTGGTACGGCGCTCTCCTCCGTGCCGGGAAGGGCGTAAAGAGGCGGCCTATTCGGTCGCCATCACTTGGGGCTCAGTTGGGACACAAGCGCGGGGACATTCAGCGTAACCATCCGGCGTAGGCCGCGGTCGCTGGCGTCTCTCAGATCGTAGACTTGGGTTTGCGGGGCCGCGGGGCCCATTTCTTCGCAAGCCGATCGAAGCGTTCGATGATGCTGTCGATCCCGGCATCTTCGGCGTCGAAGTGCCCGCCCGACCAGTGGACCATATCCACGTGCTGCTCGTGATCGGGATCGGCGAGTGCTTCGAGGAACTCCTCGTAGCCCCACGCGCCGCCGACGTCCTCGGGCGGGCAGGCCCCGGCGGCCTTCAGCAGCCGTGGATAGGTCATGCCTGGGGCGGCCTCGTTGACCCGCTCGATCCGGATACTGTGGTCCCAGTCATCGCCGAAGTCGTAGATATACTGGATGGTCCTGGTGCCGGTCTGGTCGAGCAGCTTTTCCAAGGTCATCTTCTTCGCATCCATGGGGCCGTCGTAGAACCCGTCCGGGTCGGACATGCCCCAACCGGCATCGCCCACCCGGAACTCGTAGAGATGGGTGTCGGTCCAGCCCATGGCTGCCTGGATGACCTCATGCAGCCGGTCGAGCCTGATCTTCAGCGGCACCTCGATATGGCGCATCGGCTGCGGGTCGACGTCGTTCAGGATGATCCTGAGACGGGCAATCAGAGTCATGCGGCCATCCTTTGCGGAGTTCGAGACCAATTCCACGGCAGCAGGTCCGGCACCCGGGATGCCGTCGTGCCGGGCAACCGGGCCAGGATATCCGCGAGCCAGGCCTGTGGATCGACATCATTCATCTTGGCGGTGACGATCAGGGAATACATGAAGGCGGCGCGGTCACCGCCGCGCTCGGAGCCGGCGAAGAGCCAGGACTTGCGGCCAAGCGCGATACCGCGCAGCGCCCGCTCCGCTGCATTGTTCGTCAGGCAGATCCTTCCCTCGTCGAGGAACCGGGTGAAGGCGGGCCAGCGCTCGGCCTTGAACATGTAGTCGATCGCCTTGGCGACCGGGTTGTGCTTCGACAGCCGGTCGCGCTCGGCACGCAGCCAGCCATGAAGCTCCTCGACCAGAGGCCGGGACAGCTGGTGCCTGGCCACCTGACGGTCCGCAGCCGTCAGGCCATTGATCCCGCGTTCGATGTCGAAGATCGCGTCGATCCGGGCGACGGCCTCCAGCGCGACGGGGGAGATGTCATGGGCGGGCTTGCCCTTCCGGGCATTCCCCTTGATGTCGGCGAGCTCGAAGAACTTGCGTCGGGCATGGCTCCAGCAGAGTGCAGACTCGACGGGTCCCGGATCGCGGTCGGCTCGATAGAGGTCGTTGTAGCCGCCATAGGCATCGGCTTGCAGGATGCCCTGCCATCCGACGAGATGCCGGTTCGGGTTGGCCATGCCACGGTCACGAGAGAAGTGGAACAGCGCGGCGGGTGGGCTGTCGCCGCCGAAGGGGCGATCGTCGCGAACATAGGTCCAGAGCCGCGCGGTTTGCGTGCCGCCCTTCGCCAACAGCGGCACCGTCGTGTCGTCGCCGTGCAGCCGCTCGGCATCGAGAACATGGGCCCTGACCAGCGCATGGATCGGCGCGAGCGCGGCGGCGCAGGCCCCGACCTGATCGGCCAGCGTCGAGAGGCTGATCTGGATGCCTTCCTTCGCATAGCGCTCGGCCTGACGGTTCAATGGTTGGTGCTGGCCGAACTTCTCGAAGAGCACCATGGCGAGCAGGTTCGGGCCGGCCCAGCCACGGGGCGTGGGGTGAAACGGCGCCGGCGACTGGCTGATCTTCTCGCATTGTCGGCAGGTGAACTTCTCCCGGACCGTCTGGATCACCTTCCACTGCCGGGGAATGACTTCGAGCGTCTCGGTGACATCCTCGCCCATCTTCACGATGCGATCCGAGCCGCAGCAGGAACAGGCCGTGGGGGCTGCGATCACCACACGCTCGCGCGGCAGATGCTCCGGGAAGGGCTTGCGCGCCGGGCGGCGGCGCTCGAACCCGGCGACGATCGAGGTCTTCGCCACCTTCTCGGCGGCGATCTCGTCTTCGGTGGCCGCTGCCTCGAGTTCCTCGAGCTGCAATTCCATCTGGTCGATCAGGCGGGCGCGACGTTCCGAGCTGTGGCCGTATTGCTCGCGCCGGAGCTTGGCGATCTCGAGCCGGAGATGCTTGATCATCGCCTCCGAGGTCGAGACCACCGCCCGGGTCTGCGCCAGTTCGCTCTCGGCGGCCTCCGCACGAGCCTCCGAGGCCGCGAGCGCGGCGCGCAATCTGGCGATCTCGGAAGCGGCATCTGACATGGGTGAGACCTACCATGCGGCCATCAGAAAGCCCATGCAAACAAGGCCGGTGAGGTTGATTTATCCCGCCTTTGCAGGGCGTTGGGTCCAGCGCGGGTTGCGCCAGTCGATCCCCTCCAGGAGATACCCGAGCTGGGCTGCGGAGATCTGCACGGCCTCGCCGCTCCCGCTCGTCGGCCAGATGAACTTCCCCGCCTCCAGCCGCTTCGTATAGAGCGACATGCCGACCCCGTCGTGCCACAGCAGTTTGACCAGGTCGCCCTTGCGCCCTCGGAAGCAGAAGATCTCGCCGGCATGCGGGTCGCGCCCGAGCCCCTGCTGCACCGTCAGCGCCAGGGTGTTCATGCCGCGCCGCATATCGGTGACCCCGCCCGCGATCCACACGCGCACCCCCGCCGGGAAGGCGATCATCGGCCTTCCAGGGCCGGAAGCAGCCGCGCCAAAACCTCCGGGTCTACCGACGAAGGGGCCAGAAGCCGCCGTCCGTTCCTTAGCACGATCTCGAGCTGAACGTCCGGGGTGTCGCGCGGCGCCTCCTGTGCCGTCACGGGCACTGCCGCAGGCGCCTTGGGTGAAACCGCCAGCGGGATGAATGAAGGCGGCGTCTCGGTGCCAAGCTCACCGTCGCGATACTGTCGCCGCCATATGGTTAGCAGGGAGCGCGACACGCCATGCCGCCGCGCCGTAGCCGAGACCTGGCGATGCCCAAGAAAGCTCTCCTCTACGATACGGATCTTGTCCGCATCATCCCAGTGTCGCCGGCGCGGCACGTCCGCGGCGGAGAGGACTTCGATCTCGGGTCTGAACTTATGGTCGGCCATAAGGTCGGACTTAGCACCGACGCCGAAATCCCGTCAGACGGCCTCCGCCGGAGGGATACCATTCAGCCGCCTTCAAAAACGAGGAAGAAAAGACCGGCCAAAACCGGTGCTACTGACAGGATGAAACTGGCCGTTACCCTGCTGGATCGTCGACTTTTGGAAGCGGGCGGGCAGGAAATTTCCGTTGCCAGGTTTCGATGAGGAAGAGAGCGGCCGTACTCGCGGCATGGATCGACAAACGGGCAATCCGCGCGTCAATACGGGCATAGCCCTTCTCGCGGCCGTGGGCGTCCCCGCCATGGGTGCGAAGAGCCCCTACCCCACCGATGACCGTGGCTAGGTTCCAGACTCATTAATCCTCAAAGCCAGAAGATGACGGTTGCGGCGAGGGCGATAGCGGAGAGGAAGGTCTTCGCGCATCTGTCGTAGCGGGTTGCGATGCGGCGCCAGTCCTTCAGGCGGCCGAACATGATCTCGATCCGGTTGCGCCGCTTGTA
>NZ_SOEB01000033.1 GCF_004365965.1 Rhodovulum visakhapatnamense | reverse complement strand
CATAAGATCTCGTGCCAAGCTGGTCTCCATCGCAGATGCCACCTTGAATCATGCCCTACGCACGAGCGGAATCCCTTTTGTCAACACGACCTAGGGCGGCTCGATATCGCCCTCGGCCCGCCCGGCATGGAACGCCGCCTGCCAGGCCGCGAAACGGCCCTCGGCGATCGCCGCGCGCATGCCCGCCATCAGCTCCTGGAAATAATGCAGGTTGTGCCAGGTCAGCAGCATCGACGAGAGGATCTCCTGCGCGCGGAACACATGATGCAGATAGGCGCGCGAATAGTTGCGGCAGGCCGGGCAGGAACAGTGCTCGTCCAGCGGCCGCGGATCGTCGGCATGGCGGGCGTTCTTGATGTTGACGACGCCGCGCCGGGTAAAGGCCTGCCCCGTACGCCCCGAGCGCGAGGGCAGAACGCAATCCATCATGTCGATGCCGCGCGCGACCGCGCCCACGATGTCGTCGGGCTTGCCGACGCCCATCAGATAGCGCGGCCGGTCGGCGGGCAGGAAACCGGTCGCGTAGTCAAGGACGCCGAACATCGCCTCCTGCCCCTCGCCCACCGCGAGCCCGCCCACCGCATAGCCGTCGAAGCCGATGGCCGTCAGCGCCTCGGCCGATTCCTCGCGCAGCTCGCGGGTGACGCCGCCCTGCATGATCCCGAACAGAGCATGGCCGGGACGGTCGCCGAACGCCTGCTTCGACCGCTCGGCCCAGCGCATCGACAGCCGCATCGCGCGCGCGACCTCGGCCTCGGAGGCCGGGAGCGCCGGGCATTCGTCGAAACACATCACGATGTCGGACCCCAAGAGGCGCTGGATCTCCATGCTGCGTTCGGGGCTCAGCATGTGGGTCGAGCCGTCGATATGCGACCGGAAGGCGACCCCGTCTTCCGACATTTTCCTCAGCCCGGCGAGGCTCATGACCTGGAACCCGCCGGAATCGGTGAGGATGGGCTTGTTCCAATGCATGAAGGCGTGCAACCCTCCAAGGCGCGCCACCCGCTCGGCCCCGGGCCGCAGCATCAGGTGATAGGTATTGCCCAGAAGGATGTCGGCCCCGGTCGCGGCCACGCTTTCGGGCAGCATCGCCTTGACGGTGCCTGCGGTGCCGACAGGCATGAAGGCGGGGGTGCGGATCGTGCCGCGCGGGGTTGCGATGGCGCCGCTGCGCGCGGCCCCGTCGGTGGCATGAAGGGTGAAACCGAATGTCGTCATGGGCGTTCGCATATCAGCCTGGCGCGGCCGGGGACAGAGGCTCCGGCGCGCCGCTTCAGATGAAAATCTTCGGCCCCGGGACGATGCGCCGCTTGTGCCCCCGGAGCGGGCTTCGCTAACAGGGCGCGAGAGGTCCGGCCTCGGGACAGGATACCGGACAGCACTTGGGGAAGGGAACGGGCCCGGCGCCCGGCCACCGCACAGGACGATCCGCATGACCGAGCACACCGAACCGGCGCTCCCGGGCTTTCGCCTTGGCTGGGAAGAATGGATTTCGCTGCCCGAGCTGGGGCTGCCCGCGATGAAGGCCAAGGTCGATACCGGCGCCAAGACCTCGGCGCTGCATGCCTTCGACATCGAACCCTTCGGCCCTGCCTCGCGGCCCAAGGTCCGGTTCGCGGTGCATCCGATTCCGGGCCGCGAGGATCTGTCGATCCCCTGCTCGGCCACCATCGTCGACCGCCGCGAGGTGACCTCGTCGAACGGCGATTCCGAATGGCGCTATGTCATCGCCGCCGAGATCGTGGTCGGCGAGCGGCGCTGGCCGATCGAGCTGACCCTGACCCACCGGGGCGGCATGGCCTACCGGATGCTGCTGGGCCGGCAGGCGCTGGGCGAGGACGTTCTGGTCAGCCCGGTCGACAGCTTCTGCCAGCCCCGCCTGTCCTATGACGTCTATCACACGGCCCGGGTGCGCGAGGTGGCGCCCGCGCGGGTGCTGCGCGTCGCCGTGATCAGCCGCGAGCCGCACAACTATTCGACCGCGCGGCTGGTGGCCGAGGGCGAGGCGCGCGGCCATGTGGTCGAGGTGATCGACACCGCGCGCTGCTACATGGCGCTCGACGCACTGGCGCCCGAGGTCCACTATGATGGCGCCCGCCTGCCGCGCTATGACGCGATCATTCCCAGGATCGGCGCCTCGGTCACGGCCTATGGCACCGCCGTGATCCGCCAGTTCGAGACCATCGGCACCTATTGCGTCAACGGCTCGGAAGGTATCACCGCGAGCCGCGACAAGCTGCATGCGCATCAGATCCTCGCCCGCCACCGGATCGGAATGCCGACCACCGCCTTCGCCGCCTCGCCCAAGGATACCGGCAACCTGATCTCGCTGGTGGGCGGCGCGCCGCTGATCGTCAAGCTGCTGGAATCGACACAAGGAAAGGGCGTGGTGCTGGCCGAGACCAACAACGCGGCCGAATCAGTGATCTCGGCCTTTCGCGGACTGAAGGCCTCGTTCCTCGTCCAGCGCTTCATCAAGGAAGCCGCGGGCGAGGACATCCGCTGTCTTGTCGTCGGCTCGAAGGTCGTGGCGGCGATGAAGCGGACCGGCGCCGAGGGCGATTTCCGGTCGAACCTGCATCAGGGCGGCTATGCGGTTCCGGTCAAGATCACCCCGCAGGAGCGCGAAACCGCCGTCCGCGCGGCCCGTGCCTTCAAGCTGAACCTCGCCGGAGTCGACGTTCTGCGCGCCCATGACGGGCCCAAGGTGCTGGAGGTCAATTCCTCGCCCGGGCTCGAAGGGATCGAGAAGGCCTCGGGCAAGAACATCGCCGGGATGCTCTATGACGAGATCGAAAAGCGGGTGCGCCCGCTGCCGGTTCCCAAGGGACGGCGGCGGCGCTGAACCTCAGCGCTCGGTCAGCTTCAGTTCGATCCGGCGGTTCTGGGCGCGCGCCTCGGGGCTGTTGCCCCGCGCCACCGGCTGGTACTGACCGAAGCCCGCCGCCGCCAGCCGGTCGGGCGGAAAGCCCAGATCCTCGGTCATGTAGCGCACCACCGACAGGGCGCGGGCCTGGCTGAGTTCCCAGTTGTCGGCAAAATCGGCGCCCTTCGCCAGCGGCACGTCGTCGGTATGGCCGTCGACCCGCAGGATCCAGTCGATATCGGGCGGGATCTCGCCCGCGACCTCGCGCAGGATCGAGACCACATTGGCGATCTGCGACTCGCCATCGTCCGACAGATCCGCCTTGCCGGTCTCGAACAGCACTTCGGAGGAAAACACGAAGCGGTCGCCCACGATCCTGACGCCCTCGCGCCCGGCCAGCAGCGTGCGCATCCGCCCGAAGAATTCCGACCGGTAGCCTTCCAGCGTCTTCTTCTCGGCGGCAAGCCGCGCGGCCTCTTCCTCGGCCTTGCGGCGCGCGGCTTCCTCCAGTTCGGCCCGGGCGCGCTGTTCGGACGCCGCCCGCGCCAGCGCCGCATTCAACTTGCGGCCCAGCGTCTCGATCTGGATCTGGGCCGCGGCATCGCGATCCTCGGCGGCGTCCAGCAACCCCTGCAACTCGCCCAACTGGCCGCGCAGCGCCGCCATCTGGCGGTTCAGCAATTCGACCTGCCGCTGGCTTTCAGCCGATTTGGCCTCTTCCTTGTCCAGCGTCTCGTTCGCCACCGCCAGCAACGCCGCGCGCCGGTCGGCCTCGGTCAGCGCGCCTTCGGCCCTGGCCGCGGCCTGATCGCGCGCCTTCTCGGCCGCCGCCAGCAGGGTCAGCGTGTCCTCGGCTCGCTTGCGGGCCTCTTCCAGCGCCAGGCTCATGGCGGTCAGCTCGTCCTCGGACCCGGCCAGCCTGTCGCGCAGCGCCGCAGCCGCCGCCGCCTCGGCCAGACGGTCCTTTTCGGCCTGCGACAGCGCGGCCTCGGTGCTTTCGACCTTGTCCGCCAGCGCCGCACGGGCCGCCTCGGTTTCCGCGTTCCGGGCGTGCAGGTCGGCAATCAGGGCCTCCAGCGCCTCGCGCCGGGCCGCAGCCAGCCGCGCGGCCTCGGTCTGGGCGTCGACCTCTTGCCGCGTCGAGGCCAGCGCCGCCTCCAACCGGTCGCGGGTGCCCTCAAGCTCGGCCACCTCGCCCGCCAGCGCATCGCCACGTGCCAGCGCCGCGTCGCGTTCGGTCAGAAGCCGAGCCATGCGCGCCTCGACATCCTCGATCCGGGTCCGCGCGGCGGCCAGATCGGCCTCGCCCGTCGAGACCCGGTCGCGCAGCGCCGCGATCAGCGCCGCCTTTGCCTCGGCATCGGTCCGCGCCGTGCTGAGTGCCGCGCCCAGCTCGCCCACCTGCTCTTCCAGCCCCGAGGCGCGCTGCCGTTCCATGCCCAGCGCATCGGCCAGCGCCGACAGTTCGGCATTCAGCTCGGTCAGTTCGCTTTTCTGCCCGGTGATGGTCTCGCGCAGCATCTCCTGCACCAGCATGAAGATCGACAGCACGAACATCAGGACCAGCAGCAGCGCCGTCATCGCATCGACGAAGCCCGGCCAGATCGTGGCCTGAAACCGCCCGCCGCCGCGCCGGGTCAGGGCCATCTCAGCCCCACCGCTCGTCCCCGGGCGCCAGCCGCGACAGCACCCGGCCCAGCGCCGCCAGATCGCCGCGCAGATCGGTCACCGTCTCCTGACGCCCGGCGGAAATCTCTTCGAGAATGCGCAGAAGCTGCACGTCGATCGACCGCAGCCGCATCCGCGCCTCGGCATCGGCCAGCGCGCCCTCCTCGCCCATCCGCGCCTCGATGGCGGCGGTCGCGCGTCCCTGCGCATCGGCCACCCGCGACAGCGCCTCGGTCACCGCGCGCGTGTCGTCAAGCTGGCGCTCCATCGCCGCGCCCAGCGTGTTGACCGCCTCCGCAAGCGTGCCGACCCGGCTTTCCAGCGCCACCCGCTCGCCCTCGGATTCGGCAAAGAGCGTGTGCAGCCCCTCCATCTGCTCGGCCAGCTGGTCGAGCGTGGCGGCCAGCAGCCCGACCTCGGCACTGACCTCGCCCTCGGTCTCGCCGGTCGAGAACCCGAGCCGGGTGATCGACGACAGCCATTCCTCGAGCTCCTGATAGAACCGGTTCTGGCCGTGGCCCGCGAAGAGTTCGAGAAGCCCCACCACCAGCGAGCCCGCGAGCCCCAGAAGCGACGAGGCAAAGGCCGTGCCCATGCCGCCCAGCTGACTTTCGAGCCCGGTCATCAGCCGCCCGAACACCTCGACGCCCCCCTCGCCATCGCGCGGCGCAAGCGAGCGGATGGTGTCCACCACCGCCGGCACCACCGTGGCCAGCCCGTAAAAGGTGCCCAGAAGGCCGAGGAAAATCAGCAGGTTGGTCAGATAGCGGGTAATGTCGCGCTGTTCCTCGATGCGCGAGGCAACGGAATCGAGGATGGTGCGGGCCGAGCCCGTGTTGATCTGCATCCGCTTGTCGCGGCGCTTGCGCAGCAAAGCCGCCAGCGGCGCCAGCAGGCGCGGCGCGCGGGTCAGGTTATGGCCGGGCACGCCATTGGCGAAATCCTCGATCCAGCGCACCGAGGCGCCCAGCTGGATCACCTGCAGGAAGCAGGTCGCGACGCCGATCAGGAAGACGAAGAAGATCGCCCCGTTCAGATAGGGGCTGGCCATGAAGACCGGCGCCACCTGCGGATAGGCCAGATAGGCCCCCGTCGCGAACAGCACGCAGGAACTTGTCATCAACACAACCTGCCGCAGCGGCCTGGAAAACTGCGGTTCGGCCTCGCGAGGGGTCTTGTCCATGGGATTGGGTTCTGGCCCGGTCATTCTTGGGGCAGAGACTAGGCGAAGCCGGGCGCCCCCACAACAATCAATCCGTTTGCAGCGCTCTGACCCGCTGGGCGAGCCAGTCCAGATCGGGATCGGCGAGGCCCAGCTCGGCCAGATGCGCCACCGTATTGAACAGGTACTCGTCGTTCGGCCCCATCCCGCCCTTCGCCCGGGCGATGATGCGCGCCTGCTCGTCCAGCGGCAGCCCGCCGCAATACTGCACGTGATCGGGGTCGATCACATAGGCCACCACCCGCAAGGCTGCGGGCACCGTCCCGTCGGGGCCAGCCTCCGGCGTCACCTCAAGCTCGACCTCGAAATAGGCCGACGAGATCAGTTCGCGTTCCCGCAGCGCGGCCAGGGTCGCCTCCTCGCTCCCCGGCGCGGCCCGCAGCGCCACGCCATGGCAAGAGGCCCCCGGCGCGGCATCCAGCGCCAGCACCAGCCCCGGCTCGGCCTCGCTGCCGCGATGATGGATCGAGCGCATGCAGAAGCTGCGATGCCAGCCGTCGAGCCGCGCGAGCCGCCTCTCGGCCACCTCGAAGCCCGGCTTCCACAGAAGCGATCCATAGCCGAAAACCCACAAGCCGTCCTGCATCGTCTGGTCCTTTCCCGTCGCCCCCTGTTACCCTTATCGGGGCGTGGGACGAAAGGGGGCGAAGGCGATGCGGTTTCTTCTGTCTCTGGCGGTGCTGGCGGCGCTGGCCTGGTCGGGCTACTGGGCGCTGGCCGCGCGCGGGATCGAACGCGGTCTTGCAGGCTGGCTCGATGCCCGCCGCGCCGAAGGGTGGGCAGCCGATGCGGGCCGCATCTCGGTGACCGGCTTCCCGGCCCGCTTCGACACCCGTCTCGCGCCTCTGGACCTGGCCGATCCGGCCACGGGGCTGGCCTGGTCGCTGCCCTGGTTCGGCTTTTCCGCGCACAGCCACCGGCCCCAGCGCGTCACCGTTCGCTGGCCCGAGACCCAGCGGATCGCGACACCCACTGAGAGGATCGAGGTCACCGCCGAGGCGATGACCGGCGCGCTTGCCTTCCGCCCGGGTCTGGCGCTGGAGCTGGTTTCGGCGCAGCTTTCCATCGGCGCCTTCGGGCTGGTGTCGGATGCGGGCTGGCGCGCCTCGATGGATGGCGCCGAAATCGAGACGGCCGCGCTTGACGAGCGCCCCGGCGCCCAGCGGCTGCGCCTGTCCGCGAGCGGCATGCGCCCGCCCGAGAAGCTTGTCGCGACGCTCGATCCGGCCGGGCTGCTGCCGCCCGTCTTCCAGCAGGTCGCGATCGAGGCCGTGGCGGTCTTCGACGCGCCCTGGGACCGGCACGCGGTCGAGGACCGGCGGCCGCAATTGCGGCAGGTCGAGATCGGGCGGCTTGACGCGCAATGGGGCGATCTGGCGTTGCAGGCGGCAGGCCGGTTCGATGTCGATGCCGAAGGCCAGCCCTCGGGCAGCCTCACGCTGCGGGCCACCAACTGGCGCGAGATGATCGCGCTTGCGCGCGGCTCGGGGCGGCTTTCCGCGCCGCTCGCGGACCGGCTGGAAGAGGCGCTGGGGCTGCTGGCGGGGCTGTCGGGGCGGCCCGGCATGCTGGACGTGCCGCTGCGCCTTGCGCTGGGGCAAGTGTGGCTCGGCCCGGTGCCGCTGGGACCTGCGCCGAATTTGCGGCTGCGCTAGACGGCTCCGGCCGCGTCAGCGGCAATAGGACCCGCTGCGGTAGCGCGCCGTGTCGACATGGATGTGATCCTTGTGAAACCCGTCCGACCCGGGGCCAAGAACGGTGCCGAAGGGACCGCAGGCCGCGCGATGGATGCGGCGCAGGATCTTGCCCTGCGCGGCGTCGTTCCAGCCCCGGGCCACCGTCATCGACACGCCGTTGCGCAAGGTCACCGCGCCGATATCGACGGCATGGCCGCGCCCGTGTTCGGACACCTTGGCACCCTTCTGGTTGTTGCGCGGACGGCAGGCGTAATGGGCAAAGACCTTCAGCGAGGCAACGCCCCCGCCCAGACGCCCCACAGCGGGCTTGATGCCGTCGCTGACCCAGACCCGCAGCGCGCGGGCAGTGTCGCAATCGATGGTGGCGGCCTGGCTGAGCGCCACGCCGTCGACCGCCGTCACCCTCACCGGCCGGTCGACCCCGCAGCCCGCGATCCGGCCCGGGATCGGCGCGATCATCTGGCCGGTGATCGCGGGATCGCCGCAGACGACACCGCCGCGCGGGGTCAGGATGGCCGAGGGCTGGGTGCGGATGCCCGCCGCCGACAGCGACGCCACCTGATAGGGCGTTCTCGGACGCGGCTCGGGCCGGGCGGACCGGCCGAGGGTCATATCGGCCGTCACCTCGCGCACGCGCGCGGGCGCCCCCGCGACGGTCGGCCGGGCATGCGGGCGCAGCGCGAAACCCGGGGCCGGGTCAGGCTCGGTCCCGGCCAGCGGCAGCTCGGCATCGCCCTCGGGGCGCGGCTGCGGGCGCGCCGGGGCAAGGGTCCTGCCCAAGGCGGCCGGCCCCTCTGCCATCGCCACAGTCGCGGCATCGGCCCGGGTGGCAGCCTGGGTGGCGGCCGGGCGCGGCTTCGGGCGCAGCACACTGTCGAGCGTGGCGGCGCTTCCCGTTCCGGCGATCAGAACCAGCGCAAGACCGAGGCCCGCGCGCCGCATCAGGTCCGGGCCTTGGTGCCGCGGCCGAAATCGGGCGCGTCGGTATCCTGGCCGGCCTCGATGATGCCGCGCCGGATGGCACGGGTCCGGGTGAAATAGTCGAACAGCTCGTCGCCCTGCCCGGTCCGGATCGCCCGCTGCAGCGCGAACAGCTCTTCGGTGAAGCGGCCGAGAATTTCCAGCGTGGCTTCCTTGTTGGTCAGGAACACGTCGCGCCACATGGTCGGGTCCGAAGCCGCGATCCGGGTGAAATCGCGAAAGCCCGCGGCCGAATACTTGATGACCTCGCTGTCGGTCACCCGGCGCAGGTCGTCGGCGACGCCGACCATGGTATAGGCGATCAGGTGCGGCACATGCGAGGTGACCGCCAGAACCAGATCGTGGTGGTCGGGGTCCATCTCCTCGACATTGGCGCCCATGCCTTCCCAGAGCCGCCGGAGCCGCTCGGTCGCGGCCGGGTCGGTGCCGGGCACCGGCACGATCAGGCTCCAGCGATTGTCGAACAGTTCGGCAAAGCCCGACCGGGGCCCCGAATGCTCGGTCCCGGCCAGCGGGTGGGCAGGAATGAAATGGACGCCCTCGGGCACATGCGGGGCGACCGTCTCGATCACCGCGCGCTTGACAGACCCCACGTCGGTCAAGGTGGCGCCGGGTGCCAGATGCGGCGCGATCTCGGCCGCAACCGCGCCCATCGCGCCGACCGGCACGGCCAGCACCACCAGATCGGCACCCTCAGCGGCCTCGGCCGCAGTCTCGACCACGCGGTCGACCAGCCCGATCTCGGCGGCAATGGCGCGGGTCTCGGCCGAACGGGCGGTGCCGACGATCTCGCCCGCCAGCCCCGCCCGGCGCATCGCCAGCGCCATCGAGCCCGCGATCAGGCCCAGCCCGATCAGCGCGACCCGATCATAGAGCGGGCTGCTCACCGAGCCCCCTCCTTGAACGCCCGCACGGCATGGGCCACCCGGCGGCAGGCGGCCTCGTCGCCCACGGTGATGCGCAGCGCATGGGGCAGCTTGTAGCCGCCGACCCGGCGCACGATCAGCCCCTGCGACTTGAGATAGGCATCGCAGGCCTCGGCCTCGGCCGCGTCGGCAAAGCGGGGCAGCACGAAATTGGCAAAGGTCGGGTCCGTCGGCACGCCCGCCTCGGTCAGCGCCCCGGCCAGCCAGGCCGCAAGCCGCGTGTTCTCGGCCCGGCAGCGCGCCACGAACGCCTGATCGCGCACCGCGGCCTCGGCGGTCTCAAGCTGCGCCTGGCCGAGGTTGAAGGGGCTGCGGACCCGGTTCAGCACGCCGATCACCTCGGGCGCGGCATAGGCCCAGCCGACCCGTAGCCCGCCGAGGCCGTAGATCTTCGAGAAGGTCCGGGTCATCACCACGTTATGGTGCCGGTCGACCAGCGCGCGGCCGCCATCGAAGCCCTCGACATATTCGGCATAGGCCGCATCAAGCACCAGCACCACGCGCTCGGGCAGGTTTTCGGCCAGCCGCCGGGTCTCGGCCTCGGGGATCATGGTGCCGGTGGGGTTGCCCGGATTGGCCAGAAACACGATCCGGGTCCGGTCGGTGACCCCGGCAAGGATCGCGTCGACATCGACGGTGCGCTCGACCTCCTCGACCTCGACAGGCGTCGCCCCCGCGGCCAGTGCCGAAATCCGGTACATGGCAAAGCCGTGCCGGGTATGGATCACCTCGTCGCCGGGACCGGCATAGGCCTGACAGAGAAAGGCGATGATCTCGTCCGACCCGACGCCGCAGATCACCCGCTCGGGATCGAGATCGTGCTCTTCGCCGATGGCGGCGCGCAGCTCGGCATGGTCGGTCGAGGGATAGCGATGCAGGCTGTGCACGCAGCGCGAGAAGGCGGTTTTCGTCTTCTCGGAGGTGCCGAACGGGTTCTCGTTCGACGACAGCTTGACGACATCGCTCATCCCCTCGATTTTCGACTGCCCGCCCTGGTAAAGGGCGATCTCGAGAATTCCGGGTTGGGGGGGGATCCTGGTCATTTTCGTTGTCTCCTTGGCGGGCATCCGTAGCCCACGGCCGGGGCCAAGGCCAGCAAGAAAAGACCCCGCCCGGGCGGTTCGGCGGACCGCGTGACCGGCGTGGCCGGGCCGCCCCGGCTCAGTGTTTCCCGGCGCGCGCCGACAGCCAGTCCATCGCCGCCAGCAGCACGCCCGACAGCACGAAGACCATGTGGATCAGCACCAGCCAGAACAGTTCGGTATCGCCATAAATCGCATCGGCCTTGGCCTGCCCGATCTCCATGAAGCGTTTCAGCAGGTGAATCCCGGAAATCGCCACGATCGAGGCGATCAGCTTCATCTTGAGCCCCGAGAAATCGACCGTGCCCATCCAGTCGGGCCGGTCGCTATGGGCGCCGATATCCAGCTTCGAGACGAAATTCTCGTAGCCCGAGAACAGCACGATCAGCAGCAGGTTGGCCGCCAGCGTCAGGTCGATCAGCGTCAGCACCGCCAGGATCGCGGTCTCGCTGGACATGGTCAGCACCTGCGGCGCGTAATAGGCGATCTCGCGCATGAAGACGACGACCAGCATCGCCAGCGACACCACGAGGCCCAGATACATCGGCGCCATCAGCCAGCGCGATGCGAAAAGCCCGCGTTCGAACGCCTGCTCGACGGAAGGTTTTTCGGCCATGATCGGAACTCCCAGGGACCCTCTGCGAGCGGCCCATAGCGCGCCGCCCGGATTCGGGCAAGCGGGCGAACCGGCGCGGCGACAGGGATTCCGCCGGACCGGCGCCCGAGGCCGCAGCGCCCGCAACGCAGAGAGCCCGCCCTGCGCGCGGCAGGACGGGCCCCAGATCTTGCGGGTCGGCGCGGAACCTTAGTTCTGCGCGTAGAATTCGATGACGAGGTGGGGTTCCATCAGCACCGGATAGGGCACGTCGCCAAGACCCGGGATCCGCACGAAGGTAGCGGTCATCTTGGAATGGTCGGCCTCGATATAGTCGGGAACGTCACGCTCGGCCAGCTGGGTCGCTTCGAGCAGCGCGGCCATCTGCTTGGACTTCTCGCGGACCTCGACCACGTCGCCTTCCTTGACCCGGTAGGACGGGATGTTGACGCGCTGGCCGTTCACGGTCACATGGCCGTGGTTCACGAACTGGCGGGCGGCGAAGATGGTCGGCACGAACTTGGCGCGGTAGACCACGGTGTCGAGACGGCGCTCCAGCAGACCGACCAGCAGCTCGCCGGTATCGCCGCGCTGACGCTCGGCCTCGGCGAAGATGCGGCGGAACTGTTTCTCGGTCATGTCGCCGTAGTAGCCTTTCAGCTTCTGCTTGGCGCGCAGCTGGATCCCGAAGTCGGACAGCTTGCCCTTGCGGCGCTGGCCGTGCTGGCCGGGGCCGTATTCGCGGCGGTTGACCGGGGACTTGGCGCGGCCCCAGATGTTTTCGCCCATGCGGCGGTCGATCTTGTACTTGGCAGACGTGCGTTTGGTCACGGCTGATCTCCTTCAAACGGGCGCCGCCCGGGGGCGGCAATGAAGGGCGTTGTCCTCTGGACCCGTTCCGGCACGGCCCGGACCCTGACAGGCATCCCCTTGCGGGGGCCACCAACACCAATGAAAATCCCGGCCGCGAGGGGCCGGAATGGCGCGCTTATACAGGGGTTCCCCCCACTGTCAAGCGCCGAGCGCCCGGATCGCGGCCTCGGCGGCCATCATCCCCATCCGACGAAAGCTCTGGTCGCCCCGCGCCGCGGCATGGGGCGAGACCAGCGCATTCGGCAATGCGAAAAGCGGGTCGGTGGGTCGCGCCGGTTCGGTCTCGAACACATCGAGCCCGATGCCGCCCAGCCGGGGCGCGGCCGCGACCAGCGCCGCCTCGTCGACGACACCGCCCCGCCCGGTATTGATCAGGATCGCGCCCTCGGGCAGCGCCGCCAGCTCGGCCGCGCCGATCAGCCCGCGCGTGCCCTCGTTCAGCGGCAGATGCAGGCTGAGGATCTGCGCGGCGGGCAGCGCGGCCCGCAGATCGCGCAGCACCGGCACGCCTGCCTCCTGCTCGCTGAGCCGCCGGTGCCAGAGCGTGACCTCGATCCCGAAGGCCCGCGCCAGATGCGCGACCCGCTGGCCGATCGGCCCGAAGCCCGCGATCAGCATCCGCCGGCCCGAAAGCTCGACCGGCGCCAGCCGCTCGACGCCCTGAAAGCCCGTCCGCGCGACACGGTCCATCGCCACCGCCTGCCGCGCCAGCGCCAGAAGCAGCATCATCGTATGCTCGGCCACCGCATTGGCATTGGCCCCGGGCGTGTTGAAGACCGGAATGCCCCGGCGTTCTGCCTCGGCCACCGGGATGTTGTCGGTGCCGACCCCGTGCTTGCAGATCGCCTGCAATGCGGCCGCCCCGGCGATCATCGCAGGGCTCACCACGAAGGTGCGCAGGATCCAGGCCCGCGCAGCGGCCAGCCCGGCCGCGGGGTCGCTGTCCTCCCAGCCGCAAGACACACTCAGCCCCGCCGCCGCCAGCAGCGCCAGCGCGTCGGGATGGATCGGTTCGGTCACATGCACATCGGCCATGGAGGCGCTATGCGCCGCCGCCGCACCGAATGCAATCGCCCCGGCCCCGGGCCGCGCTATAGTCGGGTCATGAGCGTTCTGACCGTCACCGGGCAAGGGCTTTACTGCCCTGCGGGCGATTTCCACATCGACCCCTGGGCGCCGGTCGACCGGGCGCTGATCACCCATGGCCATGCCGACCATGCCCGCCCCGGCCACCGCCGCTATCTGGCAACCGACACCGCCGCCCCGGTCATGCGCCACCGGCTGGGCGCCATCGCGCTCGACACGATCCGCTACGCCGAGACGCGCCGGATCGGCGCGGCGTCGGTCTCGTTCCACCCGGCGGGCCATGTGCCCGGCTCGGCCCAGATCCGGGTCGAGCACAAGGGCGAGGTCTGGGTCGTCTCGGGCGATTACAAGCCCGAGCCCGACGGGCTGTCGGACCCGTTCGAGCCGGTGCCCTGCCACACCTTCATCAGCGAATGCACCTTCGGGCTGCCGGTCTTCCGCTGGCGCCCGCAAGCGCAGGTGATGGCCGAAATCCGCGACTGGTGGGCGGAAAACGCGGCTCGGGGCCGCGCGAGCCTTCTGGGCGCCTATGCGCTTGGCAAGGCACAGCGGCTGCTGGTCGGGCTTGGCGACGGCGCAGGGCCGGGCCCGATCCTGACCCATGGCGCCATCGAGGCCACCTGCCGGGTGATGCGCGCGCAAGGCATCGCCCTGCCCGACACGGTGCCGGTCACGCCCGAAACCGACCCGCGCGCCCATCCCGGCGCGCTGGTGCTGGCCCCGCCCTCGGCCCTTGGCAGCGCCTGGGCGCGGCGCTTCGGGCAGGCCTCGACCGGCCTCGCCTCGGGCTGGATGGCGCTGCGCGGTGTGCGCAGGCGGCGCGCGGCCGACCGCGGCTTCGTGCTGTCCGATCATGCCGACTGGGACGGGCTCAACGCCGCGATCCGCGCGACGGGGGCCGAGCGGGTTCTGGTGACCCATGGCTATACCGGCCCGTTCCGGCGCTGGCTGGCCGAACAGGGCTATGATGCGGGCATCGTCGCCACCGCCTGGGAGGGCGAAACGACCGAAGGCGACGCGGAATGAACCGCTTCGCCGCCCTCTATACCGCTCTTGACCGGACCACCCGCACAAACGCCAAGGTCGAGGCGCTCGCCGCCTATCTGGCCGAGGCGCCCGAGCCCGACCGGCTCTGGACCGTGGCGCTTCTGTCGGGGCGGCGGCCGCGCCGGGCGGTGACGGCTGCGCGGCTGCGGGAATGGGCGGCCGAACGGGCGGGGCTGCCGCTTTGGCTGTTCGAGGACTGCTACCCGGTGGTGGGCGATCTGGCCGAGACCATCGCGCTGGTCCTGCCGCCGCCCGGGCAGGACAGCGACCTCAGCCTGTCGGCCCGGATGGCCGACATCCTTGCCATGGCCGCGATGGACGAGCCCGCCCGCAAGACCGCGATCCTTGACGCCTGGGACAGCCTCGGCGGGACCGAACGGTTCCTCTACACCAAACTGCTGACCGGCGGGTTCCGCGTCGGCGTCAGCCAGACCCTGATGACCCGCGCGCTGGCCCGTGCCACCGGGCAGGACGAGGCCGAGCTGGCGCACCGCCTGATGGGCGACTGGACCCCCGCGACGACCAGCTGGCGGGCGCTGATCGAGGCGCCCGACCCGGCCGCGGCGCTCTCGCGCCCCTATCCGTTCTACCTGGCCTATCAGATCGAGGGCCCGCCCGAGGCCTTGGGCGCGCCCGTCGACTGGATCGCCGAATACAAGTGGGACGGCATCCGCGGCCAGCTGATCGCGCGCGGCGGGACGCATTTCCTGTGGTCGCGCGGCGAGGACCTGATCACGGACCGCTTTCCCGAACTGGCCGTAGCCCGCGATTTCCTGCCCGCAGGCACCGTGCTCGACGGCGAGATCCTGGCCTGGAAAGACGGCCGCCCCCTGCCCTTCGCCGTGCTCCAGACCCGGATCGGGCGGAAGACCGTGTCGAAACGGCTGCTGGCCGAGGCGCCGGCCGCCTTCGTTGCCTATGACCTGCTGGAAGATGGCGGCGCCGACCTCCGGTCCCGCCCGCTGGCCGAACGCCGCGCCCGGCTGGAACAGATCATCGCAGGCGTGCCGCCCGGCGGGCCGCTGCGCCTGTCGCCGGTCCTGCCCTTCGACGACTGGCAGGATCTGGCCCGGACCCGGGGCGCGGCGCGCATGGCCGAGGCCGAAGGCGTGATGCTGAAACGCGCGGACGCGCCCTATCTGGCCGGGCGCAGGAAAGGCGACTGGTGGAAATGGAAGCTCGATCCACTGACCGTCGATGCGGTGATGATCTATGCCCAGGCGGGGCACGGGCGGCGCGCGACGCTTTACACCGATTTCACCTTCGCGGTCTGGGACGGCGAGGCGCTGGTGCCGGTGACCAAGGCCTATTCCGGGCTGACCGATGCCGAATTCGGCGAAATCACCGCCTGGGTGCGCAGGAATACCCTGCAACGCTTCGGCCCGGTGCGACAGGTCGCGCCCGAACTGGTCTTCGAGATCGCCTTCGAGGGCATCCGGGCCAGTCCGCGCCACAAATCCGGCCTTGCCCTGCGCTTTCCCCGGATGGCGCGCTGGCGGCGCGACAAGCCCGCGGCCGAGGCCAATACCCTGGACGATCTGAAGGCCCTGCTGGAGGCGCCGGACCCGGACGCAGGCCCTGAAGGACAGCCCGGCGCTTGAACCGCCGCCCCCCGGCACTCTATCTCTGGGTCGAGACAACAAATGAGGATCGCCCATGCGCATCGCCCCGCCCGCCCCCGTCTTCGACGCCAATGCCAGCGCCGGCGGCGCTCTGGGCGACCTGCCGGAATGGGATCTGTCCGATCTCTACGCGGCCCCCGACGCCCCTGAAATCGCCCGGGACATGGACTGGCTCGAACAGGAATGCACGGCCTTCGCGGCCGATTACGAGGGCAAGC
Source organism: Rhodovulum visakhapatnamense (assembly GCF_004365965.1). Lineage (GTDB taxonomy): Bacteria > Pseudomonadota > Alphaproteobacteria > Rhodobacterales > Rhodobacteraceae > Rhodovulum > Rhodovulum visakhapatnamense. The sequence goes on along the minus strand of NZ_SOEB01000033.1, from coordinate 9,287 downwards.
TGGCCGGGCTCGACGCCGCCGGCATGCTGGCTTGCGTCGAGCGCTACGAGGCCATCGACCGCGTGGCCGGGCGGATCATGTCCTTTGCGGGGCTGCGCTATTATCAGAACACCATGGATGCGGGCCGCGCCAAGTTCCTGTCGGATTGCCAGGACCGCATCACCGCGGCGACCACGCCGCTGGTGTTCTTCTCGCTCGAATTCAACCGGATCGGCGACAGTGCCTATGAGGCCGTGATCACGGCCGACCCGGCCCTTGCGCGCTACAAGCCCGTCTTCGACCGGATGCGGGCGATGCGGCCCTATCAGCTGTCGGACGAGCTGGAAAAATTCTTGCACGACCAGTCGGTGGTGGGCGCGAGCGCCTGGAACAAGCTGTTCGACGAAACCGTCGCCGGGCTTGGCTTCGAAGTCGGCGACGAGGCGCTGGGGATCGAGGGCACGCTGAACCTGCTGACCGATCCCGACCGCGACAGGCGCGAGGCGGCCGCGCGCGCGCTGGCCGAGGTTTTCGGCGCCAATATCAAGCTCTTTGCCCGGGTCCATAACACGCTCGCCAAGGAGAAGGAGATCGAGGACCGCTGGCGCAAGATGCCGACGCCGCAGACCGGGCGGCATCTGTCGAACCATGTCGAACCCGAGGTGGTCGAGGCGCTGCGCAATGCCGTGGTCGCGGCCTATCCCAAGCTCTCGCACCGCTATTACGCGCTGAAGGCGAAATGGCTGGGGCTCGACAAGCTGCAGGTCTGGGACCGCAACGCGCCGCTGCCCATCGAGGAGCCGAAGACGGTCGGCTGGAACGCTGCCAAGACCACCGTGATGGAGGCCTATGCAGAATTCTCGCCGAAGATGGCCGAGATCGCCGAACCCTTCTTCGACCGGGGCTGGATCGACGCGGGCGTCAAACCCGGCAAGGCGCCGGGGGCCTTCGCCCATCCCACCGTGACCGACGTCCACCCCTATGTGATGCTGAACTATCTGGGCAAGCCGCGCGACGTGATGACGCTCGCCCATGAGCTGGGGCACGGCGTCCATCAGGTGCTGGCCGCCGGTCAGGGCGAATTGCTGGCCTCGACGCCGCTGACGCTGGCCGAGACGGCCTCCGTGTTCGGCGAGATGCTGACCTTCCGCAAGCTGCTGGCGGGCGCCACGACGCAGGCACAGAAGAAGACCCTGCTGGCGGGCAAGGTCGAGGACATGATCAACACGGTCGTGCGCCAGATCGCCTTCTACGATTTCGAATGCAAGCTGCACGCGGCGCGGCGCGGCGGCGAACTGACACCCGAGGACATCAACGAAATCTGGATGAGCGTTCAGGGCGAAAGCCTCGGGCCCGTCTTCGAGTTCATGCCGGGCTACGAGACCTTCTGGGCCTATGTCCCGCATTTCGTCCATTCGCCCTTCTACGTCTATGCCTATGCCTTCGGCGACGGGCTGGTGAATGCGCTTTACGCGGTCTACGAGGAAAGCGGTCCGGGCTTCCAGGACAAGTATCTCGACATGCTGAAGGCGGGCGGGTCCAAGCACCACAAGGATCTGCTGGCCCCCTTCGGGCTCGACGCCTCGGACCCGGCCTTCTGGGACAAGGGCCTGTCGATGATCTCGGGCTTCATCGACGAACTGGAGGCGATGGAGGACTGAGCCCCCGCCGCACTGCCGGGCGGCGCAGGCTCTGCGCCACCCGGTCCGATTGCGCCCGGGATCGGCCGATTATCTCCAGTCGGTCCAGGGGAAAGGCTTGGCTTCGCTCGCCACCGTCAGGTAGCGCGCGGCAATCGCCATCCAGTTGGCCAGCTTGTCGCCGAATTCGGCGATCCGCTCGTTCTCTTCCTTGGCGAAGAGAATCCAGCCGAATTGCAGCACGGCCGCGATGATCAGCACCGTGTGCGCGGCGTAGAAGAGGGCCAGCATGACAAGCATCCAGCCCCCCCGGATCAGCGCGGGACGGTAGCCCTTGCCCTGGGCGCCCGATGCCCGCGCGCCGTCGTTGAGCGTCGAGTTGGTATCGGTCATTGGTCCAGCCTCCGCTGCGACCGCATTCCCGGGCTACCCCACGCAGCCCGTCTCAGAACACGATCACCTCTTCGAAATGGCGAGGCAGGTCCGTCGCTGCAACCCCCACGATGTCCTTGTTCAGATCGACGGCAAGCGCGCGCTCAAGCGGGCCTTCGATGCGGTTGCGCAATTCGCCCAGCATCTGCGGCGGCGCGGTCATCACGAAGCGGTCGTAGTCGCCCCGCACCCAGGCCTCGGCCGCGACCGACAGAACATGCATCGCAAAGCTCTCGCGGCTCAGCTGTCGCGCGCTGGTCGCTGGCTCCAGCGCGTGGCGCCCGGCCGCCGGTCCGCCCTGGTCGCGGCCGCGCCCGTCGGCATATTCGATCTCGCGCGCCTTCTGGAAATGGCTGACCTCCCTCAGCCCCTTGCCGGGACCCAGATTGACCAGCAGTCGGGCCTCGCGCTCGTTGGCGACGAGTACCAGTGTCTTGAACGGTTTCATGGCCTCCCCTCCCTTGCCGTAGACATCTCTTCAACAAGACAGGCGCGGCGGTTGTTCCGTCAAGCGGAGAACGGGGCCCTGCCCCGCCCGCTCAGCCCGGGCTCATGCCGCGCATCTTTTCGGACCGGCGCCGCAGGATCTCGACCGCCGTCAGCAGCCCGATCGAGATCACCACGAGGATCGTCGCGACCGCCAGAATGGTCGGGCTGATCTGTTCGCGCAGCCCCGTGAACATCTGCCAGGGCAGCGTCTGCTGGTTGGCCGAGCCGACGAACAGCACCACCACCACCTCGTCGAAGGAGGTGATGAAGGCGAAAAGCCCGCCCGAGACGACGCCCGGCAGGATCAGCGGCATCTGCACCTTGAAGAAGGTCGTGACAGGGTTCGCGCCAAGGCTGGCCGACGCGCGCGTCAGCGACTTGTCGAACCCCACCAGCGTCGCCGTCACGGTGATGATGACGAAGGGAATGCCCAGCGCCGCATGGGCCAGCACCACGCCGACATAGGTGCCCTGCAGCCCGATCCGGGAATAGAAGAAATACATCCCCGCCGCCGAGATGATCAGCGGCACGATCATCGGCGAGATCAGGATCGCCATGATCGCCCGGCGGAACGGCACATGTTCCTGGCTGAGCCCCACCGCCGCGAGCGTACCGAGCCCGACCGCCAGAAGCGTGGCGGCGGGCGCGATCTTGACCGAGTTCCACAGCGCATGCTGCCAGGAATTGCTGGTGAAGAACTCCTGATAATGCTTCAGCGAATAGCCCTCGGGGTCGAGCGCCAGCATTTTCGGCGTGAAGGTGAAGAAATTCTCGGCGTTGAAGCTGAGCGGGATGATGACGAGGATCGGCGCGATCAGGAAGAAGAAGATCAGCCCGCAGATCACGTAGAAGGCATAATGCCAGATCCGCTGACCGGCCGTGGCATAGGGGGGAAGGTCCATCTGTGACATGCGCGTTACCCCAGGCTCACATTGTCGATGCCCACGAGCTTGTCATAGGCCCAGTAAAGGATCAGCACGACCGCCAGCAGGATCGAGCCCAGCGCGGCCGCCAGCCCCCAGTTGAGCGAGCTGGAGATATGATAGGCGATCCGGTTCGAGATGAAGGTGCCGTTGGTCCCGCCGACCAGTTCGGGCGTGATGTAATAGCCGATAGCCAGGATGAAGACGAGGATGCAGCCCGCGCCGATCCCCGGCACCGATTGCGGGAAGTAGACCCGCCAGAAGGCCGTCCAGTTGGTGGCGCCAAGGCTTTTCGCGGCCCGCACGTAAGTGGGCGGAATGGTCTTCATCACCGAATAAAGCGGCAGGATCATGAAGGGCAGCAGGATATGCGTCATCGCGATGATGGTGCCCGTCTGGTTGTTGATCAGGATCAGCCGCCCGCTGTTCGACACGATCCCCAGCCAGACGAGGACGTCGTTGATCACCCCCTGTTGCTGCAAGAGCACCTTCCAGGCCGAGGTCCGCACCAGAAGCGAGGTCCAGAACGGCAAGAGCACCAGGATCATCAACAGGTTCGAGGTCCGGAGCGGCAGGTTCGACAGCAGATAGGCGATCGGATAGCCCAGAAGCACGCAGGACCCCATGATCATCAGGCTCATGAACAGCGTCCGCTCGAACAGCATGATGTAGATCTGCCGGTCCTCGGGCTGGGCCGCGACCCCGCCGGGCGTGAGTTGCAGATCGACCGCATTCAGGAAATAGCCGGGCGTGTAGGCGGGAGAGAAGGCCTTGATCGTGCCCCAGACACCGGGATCGGCCCAATCCTTGTCGGCTTTCAGATACAGCCCGGACAGATCGACCGGCGCGAAATCCTCGACCGCGTCATGGGCGGCATCCAGCATCGCCTCGGCCTCGGGGCCGAGCTGGGCGATGGCGCCCGGCCCGACATGAAGAAGGTCCCGGTAAAGCGCCAGATAGACCGGCGCCCAGGGTCCTTCGGCCGCCGGGTCGTCGCCGTCCTCGACCTGCACGATGCGGGCGAATTCGGCATAGGCGCTGGCGGTCTCGGGCAGGATGTCCTCGACCCCGTCGCGCAGCCGGAACAGCGGCTGGGCCTGCGCGAAATCGCGCCGCGCGGCCTTGGCGGCATCGCCCGCCGCGGTCCAGGCCCGGTATTCGGCGACCCAGTCCGGATCGGCCATCAGCGCGATCCAGGTGGCGGGCTCTTCCCAGGCGGGATCGACCGCGGCGAACTGGTCGCGATAGGTCTCGCCGAAATCGTCGACCCGGCGACCGGTCTTGCGGAACAGGGACGAGATCCCGGAATACTCGTAGTTCAGCCGCGAGCCGAGGCGGGTATGCTGCTTGCGCTCGTCCGCGGCGACCAGATCGTAGGTGAAGGCTGCCAGAACCTTGTCAGAGGGCATCCCGCCCAGATCCGGGTCGTAATCCTGGATCGCACGGGCGGTCCGCGGCAGGGTATCGGCGACGATCTCGTTCTCGACCGACCGGAACAGCATGTCGGCGATGGGCGCGATGAAGGTCACCAGGATGAAGATCAGCAGCGGCGCGATCAGCATCAGCGCGCGCAGCTTCTGCGCCCGGAGCGCGCGGCGCAGGCTGCGCTTGAGCGGCAGGCCGTCGGCGGCCAGGACCGGGCCGGTGGGGTCGGTGGCGGTCTCGGTCATGCCACGCCCTCGACCAGAACGATGTCGCTGAACGCGGTGGCGTGGCGGATGCGCGCGACCTCCTGGTATTCGGGCGAATGGAAGGCGCGCTTCGCGGTCTCGAAATCGGGGAACTCGATCACCACATGGCGGTCCTTCATCGGCCCTTCGGGCGCTTCCGAGGCGCCGCCCCGGACGATGAACCGTCCGCCGAAGCTTTCAAGAATGGGCGTGTCGCGGTCGACATACTCGCGGTAGGCCTCCGGATCGGTCACGGTGATATGGGCGATGATATACCCCTTGGGCATCTCGCGCGTCCCCCTGGTCTTGTGCTTGGAGCCCGGGCGTGCACGCGTCAGGCACACGCGCGCGCCCCGGCCGGAATGTCGGGGCAGCGCGCCGCCCGCAGGGGCGCGCTGCCCGACGGGCGGGTTTACCTGGCGAGCCAGGCCTGGAACTTGGCCTCGACGTCATCCTGGTTGTCGGCCCACCATTCGATGTTGTTCACCAGATAGTTCTTCTGGTTCTCGGGGTTGGTGGGCATGAACGGCGCCATCTCGATGCCAAGCTCGGCATGGGTCGACACCAGCGGCTGCGACGAGGCGCGCGACGGGCCGTAAGAGATATACTTGGCCTGATCGGCCAGGCGCTGGGTGTCGGTCGCGAAATGCAGGAAGTGCATCACCCGGTTCAGCCGGTCTTCGGGCAGGTCGGCGGGGATGATCCAGCCGTCATAGTCGAAGACCTGCCAGTCCCAGAGCATCTTCACCGGCTGTTTCTGCTCGACGATCAGGCTGAACAGACGGCCGTTATAGGTCGAGCCGATGACCACCTCGCCATCGGCCAGGCGCTGGGGCGTCTCGGCGCCCGCCGACCACCAGATCACGTCGTCCTTGATGGTGTCGAGCTTGGCCAGCGCGCGGTCCACGCCCTCGGGCGTGTCGAGCACGTCGTAAAGCTCGTCCTTGGTCACGCCGTCGCACAGCAGCGCCCATTCGAGGTTCTTCTTCGGACGCTTCTCGAGGCTGCGCTTGCCCGGGAAGGTCTCGGTATCGAACAGCGCGCAGAGATTCTCGGGCTCCTTGCCGTTCCAGGCCGCGACATCGGTGCGGTAACCGAATGTGGTCGAGAACACGATCTGCGGCACGAAGCAATCGTTGATGACGCTGTCGCCGAAATCCTCGGACGCCGGGGTGCCGTCGGCCCCGGGCGCCAGCATCTCGTCGAGATCCACCTCCATCGCCAGACCTTCGTCGCAAAGACGCTGGCTGTCCGGGCCCTCGACATCGACCAGATCCCAGGTGACGTTGCCCGCCTCGTTCATGGCGCGCAGCTTGGCCACCGCCTCGTTCGAGCTTTCGTCCCAGGTGAAGCCCGTGCCGGTCATCTCGGCATAGGGCTCGGAATAGGCTTTCTGCTGACTGGTCTGGTAGGCCCCTCCCCAGGACACGACCGTCAAGCTGTCGGCGCAGCCCTCGCAGGGCGGCAGGTCCTCGGCAAAGGCAAATCCGGCGGGCAGCGCCGCCAGCGCGGTTGCGGAAAGAAGATGTCTGATCGTCATTGCGATCTCCCTGCTGACTTGGCCCGGTTCAGTGTTGCTCCGGCCACCGCCCCCGGGCAAGGCGGGCCCGGAAACCGTCAGGGCGCGTCCAGCGCGCGGCAGTCCTCCGGCAACCAGCCGATCTCGATATGCTCGCCGGGTCTCAGCCGGCGCTGATCCGGGGCGTTCCGGGTCTTGATGACGAAATCGTCGTTTCCCGCGACCCGCAGCCGGGTCCGGTAGATGTCGCCCATATAGATGAATTCCAGCACCTCGGCATGAATCAGATGCGCCCCGGGCGTGAGCCGCTTGGGGTCGATCTCGACCCGCTCGGGCCGGATCGAGACCAGCGTCCGTTCGCCGGGACGCGAGACATTGACCGGCATGGCGTCGATGACCTCGCCATCGTCCAGTTCGACCAGCGCGGTACCGTCGATCTCCTTGACGCGCCCAAGCAGCGTGTTGTTCTCGCCGATGAACTGGGCGACGAAACTGTTCACGGGTTTCTCGTAAAGCTCGTCGGGCCGGGCCAGTTGTTGGATACGCCCGTCGTTGAACACCGCGACCCGGTCCGACATGGTCAGCGCCTCGGTCTGGTCATGGGTCACATAGACCGTGGTGATCCCCAGATTGTGGGCCAGCCGGGTGATCTCGAACTGCATATGCTCGCGCAGCTGCTTGTCGAGCGCGCCCAGCGGTTCGTCCATCAGGACCAGCTCGGGCTCGAAGACCAGCGCGCGGGCCAGCGCGATCCGCTGCTGCTGGCCGCCCGAAAGCTGCGCCGGTCGGCGGCCGCCAAACGCGCCCATCTGCACCATTTCCAGCGCGCGCTGCACCTTCGCCTCGCGGTCAGATCGGCCGATCTTGCGCACCTCCAGCGGAAAGGCCAGGTTTTCGGCCACCGTCATGTGCGGGAACAGGGCGTAGTTCTGGAACACCATGCCGATCCCGCGCTTGTGCGGCGGAATGTTGTTGATCGGCTTGCCGTCCAGAAGGATGTCGCCATGGGTCGCGGTCTCGAACCCGGCCAGCATCATCAGACAGGTGGTCTTGCCCGACCCCGAGGGTCCAAGCATCGTCAGGAACTCGCCCTTGCCGATGGAGAGATTGAGGTCTTTGACGACGAGGGTTTCCCCGTCATAGCTCTTCTGCACGCGGTCGAAGACCACGAAACCGTCGCTTGTTCCGGTCAACCGGTATCCCCTGTCGTTCTGGCGCCCCCTTTTTGGGGCCGCTCTTCTTGTCGGCTCTGCGTCCGTTGCCCAAAAAGGTATCATCTGAACCCGTAAGTGCAACGCAGAACTTGAAGGCTGCGTGAAACGATCCGGCCCGTCCCCATCCCGACCGCGTTCGCAGGCCCCCGGCCAAGGCCGACGGGCCCCTTTCTCTTAGCGGAGCCCCGCGAGCCCGCCATCCCCGCCCGGACGCCCGGCGGCGGGTACGCTGACATCTGCCGCATCCTTGGGCAGATGTGGCCGCCGCTGCCCGGCAGCCGGGCAGACGATGCGCCTCTGAGAGACCCCGCCCCGGCCACGGCCGCCCCCGCGCGCTGGCCGATCCGTTGGCCTGCGCCCCCGCGCTCCGGCCCGCCGGATCATGCCCGCGGGCAGCATCCCAACCGCCCCTACTCCTTCGACAAAAGCGTCACGCCGTCGGGATCGACCCGGAAGGTCAGCCTGCATGCCCCCGAGGCCCCGACGCGTCCGCAGGCACTGCCATGCACATCGACGCGCAGCACCCCCGGGCTCGGCACCTCGAATCCGTACATCGTATCGCCGTAGATCGGACGATAGCCCCCGCCCGCAACACCCAGGTAGATCTGCTGCGAACAGCCGCCCGAGCCGCAATACAACGAGCTCGCGCTCGAACACCGGACCGCCCCGAAATCGACGGCAAGATCCATGGGCGCGACGCCGTCGATATCGACCGGCCGGGCCATCGGCTGCTCTGGCGTGACGGTGCCGCCGATCTCGGCGCAATCCCGCTGCACCTGCGCCAGCGCGTCCCCGGCGGGGTCGGCCACGGGCGCGGGCAGCGGCATCGGGCAGACCGACAGCGCATGGTCGATGGCGCGGGACGACCCCCGCAGCGAGCCCTGAAGCGTCAGTCCCGCAGCGCCGCCCTCGAAGTCCAGCGCGAAGCGGCTGCCCCGGCGCAGCGGTTCCGCGATGGCCTCGATGCTCTGCCGGGTCGCGCCCGCGAAGAAGAGATCGTCATGGCCCTCCTGTCGCTGGAACGCGGCAACGGAGATGACGCGCCCGTCGACGGTCAGCATCGCATCGGTCAGCCCGGACCGCGTGAGCGTGCGGGAGACGACATAAAGATCGATCGGCTGCCCGGCGCGGCATCCCAAAAGGATGCAGGAGCTTTCGCCCCAGGGGTGATCCTCGCAGACCACGGCACCGTCGAACTCGCCGCCGGTGCCGGTCAGCGGCATCCACATCTGGGCCTGGACCGAGGCCGCGCGCAGCAGGCCTGCCGCCAGAAGGATCGCAAACCGTCTCATGCCGCCCGGCCTCCCTGCGCCGAAAAAGCCTAGATCGTGTTGACAAAAGGGATTCCGCTCGTGCGTAGGGCATGATTCAAGCTGGCATCTGCGATGGAGACCAGCTTGGCACGAGATCTTATGTCGGAC
>NZ_SOEB01000032.1 GCF_004365965.1 Rhodovulum visakhapatnamense | reverse complement strand
AGCATGATCGCGGAGAAGAACGTTTCCGGGCACCGGTCGTATCGCGTGGCGACGCGCCGCCAGTCCTTGAGGCGCCCGAACATGATCTCGATGCGGTTGCGCCTTTTGTATCGCCGCTTGTCGTATTTGACGGCCTTCTTGCGGGACTTCCGACCGGGGATGCAGACCTTTATCCCCTTGTCCTTCAACGCTTCTCTGAACCAATCGGCATCATACCCCCGATCTGCCAGCAGCCAACCCGCCTTCGGCAGGCTGCCCAGTAGAGCCGCAGCGCCGGTGTAGTCACTGACCTGGCCTGCGGACATGAAGAACCCGATCGGCCGTCCTTTGCCATCGGCAACCGCGTGCAGTTTGGTGTTCATCCCGCCTTTGGTTCGCCCGATCTGGCGTCCGCGCCCCCCTTTTTCACGCACAAGCTCGATGCCGTGCGGTGCGCCTTGAGATAGGTCGCGTCGATCATGATGGTCTTATGCTCGGCACTCTCTGCGGCCAGGCCGACCATGATCCGGGCAAAGACCCTTAACAGCTGCGTCAGGGCCTCTGGCGCCGCATGCCGAAAATCCTATTCTATAATTCAAAAGTCGATGTAAATATAAGAGGTTATCCACATTTCCGACAGTTCGGCCAGTTGTCTAACCGGGGTCAGGCCGCAAAAATAGCTCGAGACATTCAGAAACGGAGGAATGGCATGAGCTTGCGGTTTACGCGCATCACTTCTTATAAGCCGACTATCCTGAGCAAGCAATATGAGCTCAAGAACGGGAAGCTGGCGAAAAGCGTCAGCGCACAAATGGTACGGGGCTTCGCGGTGGTTCGTGAAATCACCATGTTCTATGATTTCATCGGTGAGCTGACTCAGTTGCGGGAAAGTGATGCCTTGGCATATGGTCTACCCAAAGGGACGACATCGGCTGCTGTCGTGACAAAAGACGCATTCGACAAACTCTCTCAGGATGCCAAGGCGGAAACGCTGACGCGTACCAATGAGCACTTCCATTGGTCCGATGGCCCTTCAATTCTGATGATCGACATCGATCCGCCTTCGGAGGCGGAAAGTGTTAGCCAGCGACAGGCGCTAGATGTGCTTATTGCCGCCTGTCCGAAGCTGCGGGAGATCCCGAAGATTTGGATGCCATCGTCGTCCAGCTACATCTATACTACAGATGGCAAAAGTCTCACGGGCTTGCGCGGGCAACGCATTTACATGCCCGTCGACCGCGGGTCGGACATCCCCGACATTTCGGAAGCAATCTGGCAGCGCCTTTGGGCTTCAGGGCATGGCTTTGTGAAGGTCTCGAAGTCAGGGGCTCTCCTGAAAAATTCTCTAATCGACAATGCGGTCTACCAGCCGTCTCGGCTGGACTTCGCCGCCGGCGCCGTCACGGGCCCGGGGCTCGAGCAGCGTCGTGGATCGCCGGAGTATTTGCAATGACGCGGATCGAAAGTTTCATCACAGCCGATCTGATCGCGACTGACGAGCAGATTTTGCAGCGCGCTGGCGAGGCAATGAACCGTGCCCTGCAGGATAAAAAGCGTGAAGCTGCCGCCGTTCGCGAGGGGTGGATGCAGATGCGCCAGCAGTCAATGCAGTCGCGTACCTCCGCAGCGCCCACGGCGCTCCGCGAGACACTTGATCGCGCCGCTCGAAAGCTGGAACTCGCGGGTGACTTCGAAATTCAGGTCATCGAGAAAGGGAAAAAAGAAACATCGGCTTTTACGGTTCGTCACATTCTTGATGATCGCGAGAAATTTAATGGCTGCCAGACATTGGATCCGCTTGAGCCTGAATATAACAGCTCAAGTGTGGTGGGTAAGCTGTTTTTGAAGAGCGCGACGCCCACGCTCCATTCGCTGGCACATGGCGGAATGACTTACAGACTTTTCTCAAGCGCGGACGAGCCGAATGTATGTCGGAAAAGGCTCATTTGGAACGAGCGCAACCCTTCAGAGATTGTTTTGCGCTGTATCAACCAGATGAAAGCCACAGAGCGTTTCTTTTGCATGGGTGAGGCCGCAGCCTTGCTGAGAAATAATCGCGTAAGCATTCTGACTGAGCCTCTTCTGGACTTCGAGATATCGCGACACGTTGACCTCATGACTCAAAATGCAGAGGGAGAATACAAGGCTAAACAGATGCCGATCCGGCAGATTAAACAGATTCTTGACCTGGTGCCGAGTGAGCTGAAGCCGCTGGAATCAATCATCGATTATCCGCTGCCTGACGAGGACGGCATTTTGCCCGAAATGCCCGGCTACATTGACAAGGCTGGTTTGTTTCTGACGAAGGATCCGGCGTTGTTTGATGTTCCTAAGGTGCCTTCCGAAGAGGACCTGCGAAAGGCCGTTGAAACATGCTTTTTGCCATTCACTCACTTTCAGTTCGAAAACCACACCCAGGGGCGCAGTGCAGTTCTTGCAGCTGTCATGACATCAGTTTTGCGACCCGCCGTCCCTGTTGCGCCAGTCATCGCAATCACGTCTCCCAGTCTGGGAGCGGGAAAATCGTACCTGGCGACTGCACTCGGAGCGATCGCGACAGGAGAAGTCCCTGATTGTCAGTCGCTTCCTGAAACGTCTGTCGAGCTTGAAAAGGTGTTGTTTTCACATCTGATGCAGGGGAGCCGTTTCGTTCACTTCGACAACGCCGATCAGAATGTTCAAAGTTCGGTGCTTTCTAGCTATGCCACGGCTGCACGCATCTCTGGGCGAATTCTTGGCGTGAGCAAAATCAACAAGCACCTGCCTAATCGGGCGCTCCTGGTGATCAATGGCCGCAATCTCAGTTTCGGAAATGGTATGGCCAGACGGCATATTCCAATCCGGTTGAAGCCAAGCTCTACGGCGGATCTGACCAAAGCCTACGACTTCATTCCGCAAGACTTGGCGTTGAAACGGCGGCACGACATCATCACAGCTGTCCTGACACTCACCAGAGCCGCAAAGGCCGTATGCGTGTCACGACGGAATTTCGCAAGTTATGAGCAGTGGTCTCGTCTTGTTCGCGACCCTCTTGCTGCGATTGCAGAACTGTTGCCGGATTTGGATCTTGTCGATCCGCTAGCCTTCCTTCAATCTGGCATGGCTGCCGATACACATGTGGAGCATACGGGCGAGCTCCTGAGTTTTCTACAGGCTCATTTCCAGGGGGAAGAATTTACATCTGCAGATGTACGTGAGCGCTGTTTGGGAGACCGAGCGTGGGACGATCTGGTTCGTACCGTTTTCCCATCTGGTAGTGGTAGGACAGCCCAGGGCATTGGCATTGTTCTCAGCCGGCTGCTTGATCAGCCTGCCCAGGATCGAGTTCTGCGGCGCCGAATGCGCGATGGCAAAAACATGTGGTTGATCGAGATGCTCAAGCCGAGCGATTAGCGGCATCTCCGCGTCATATTTTATTTTGCAGAAATACGAGCTTAAAATGAGTTCTGGCAGGGCTCGATAATATGAATGTGCCCACCACGCATCATATTATCGGGCCTTATAGTAGCTTCAGGTTCGGCCTGGAGACGGCGAGCACCAAACGCTCTGGCCCGCTCGGGCGATTTACCCTACCAATAGGGCAACGACGCCGAGGCCCTTGATGAACCCTACTGAAATTTATGACGCATTGGCGGAGATTGCCGCCGAACCGTTTGACGCCACCGAATTCCCCTTCGCCTTTGCCGCCGCCACCGATGGTGCCAAAGCGGCGATCTCCAAGCTGCGGAGCGGGTCGACCAACAAGTCCGACCTTCCCGGCGGCGTGCTCTTTGGCAAGAAGTTCCACTTCGCTCCCGCGCTGGCGGGCATGACCGATGTCACGCTGGACCAGCTGCGTGGCTCGAAGAAGACCAAGACCTCGAAGCCCGCGATCCTGATCGCGACGGATGGCAAGATGATCTCGGCAGAGCACCCGGCCTCGGGCGATACGCTCCACTGCGGCTTCACCGAACTTGGCGACAATTTCGGCTTCTTCCTGCCCGCAGCAGGCAAGGAACGTTACCGCGCGGTTGAGGAAAACCCCGTCGACGTCAAGGCGACCGGAAAGCTGGCCCGCCTCTATGACGCGCTGACTAGGGCGAACCCCGATTGGGGCAGCGACGAGCGTCGGCACGAGATGAACCAGCTGATGATGCGGCTGATCTTCTGCATGTTCGCCGAGGACGTCGGGATCTTCCCTGACAATCAGTTCTCGCGCCTGCTGTTCACCCATGCGGGCGACAAGGGCGAGGAAGCGCGCGAAACCATCATCGCGGCCTTCCAGGCGATGAACCTACCCAAGGCCAAGCGCGAAGGGCTGCCTGCTTGGACGGGCGAGCTGGAATACGTCAATGGCGGGCTGTTTGCGGGCACCATCGACGCGCCGCGCTTTGATGCCGTGGCCTTCCGCTATCTGCGCGAGGCCTGCGATCTGAACTGGCGCGAGATCAACCCCGACATCTTCGGCTCGATGATCCAGTCTGTCGCGGACCCAAAGCAGCGCTCGGAACTGGGGATGCACTACACCTCGGTGCCAAACATCATGAAGGTGATCGGACCTCTGTTCCTCGATGACCTCGATGCCGAGATCCACAAGGCTTGGGACCGTGGCCGCGGGCTGCAACAGGTGCTGGACCGGATGTCGCGCATCCGCGTGTTCGACCCGGCCTGCGGATCGGGCAACTTCCTTGTTGTGTCCTATCGCGAGCTGAGGGCGCGCGAGACGCGCATCCTGCGGCGGTTGGAAGAGCTGAACGGCCCCGGCTCGCTGACCATGTTCTCGGCCATCCCGATCAGCCACTTCTACGGGATTGAGATCGCGGATTTCGCCGCCGAGACCGCCAAGCTGGCGCTGTTCATCGCCGAGTATCAGGCCAATGCCAGCTTTGCCGAGGTCTTTGGCCGCCGCCCCGCCGCGCTGCCGCTGAAGGACGCGGCGCATATCCGCACCGGGAATTCCCTGCGCATCGACTGGGAGGAGGTCTGCCCGCCCCCCGGTGAAGGCGAGGAAGTGTTCATCGCTGGCAATCCGCCGTTCCTTGGCTCAAGCTTCCAAGGGAAAGAACAGAAAGCTGACCTCGCGCACGTCTTTTCGGAGCATGTGAAAAGCTACGCAGCTTTTGACTTCGTTGCTGCATGGTTCTTCAAGGCGTCGCACTTCATCAGGCAGCGTGCAGCACGAGCCGCGTTGGTGTCCACCAACTCGATATGCCAAGGTCAGGCGGTGGCTACGTTATGGCCGCATATCTTGGGCGATGATCTTGAAATCTTCTTTGCCAACAAAGATTTCAAATGGAAGAACAACGCATCATCGAACGCTGCGGTTATTTGTTCGATCATCGGCATTCGCAATCAATCTAACGCGCCGAAACGTCTATTTGACGCCGATCTGGAAAGCGTTTGCGACAACATCAATGCATATCTGGTGAATGCCCCAGAAGTATATGTGAACGCTTCGACCTCTGCGAAATTCGGGCTTCCGGAAATGGTGCGAGGAAACCAGCCTACGGATGGCGGAAACCTGATATTGAGCTGCGAGGAAGCAGACGCTCTGATTGCCGAACACGCAGCTTCGCAGACGTTCTTGAAAAAGTACATGGGATCTCAGGAGGTGGTTCGGGGGCAAGTCAGAATGTGTCTTTGGATCGAAGACGCCGATTTGGCACTTGCGGAATCCGTCCCACCGATTGCCGAGCGCATCGAAAAGGTTCGTAGCTTCCGCCTCGACAGCTCAAAGGCTGCCACTGTGAAAAAGGCTGCGACTCCTCATCGGTTTGATGAGGTGAAAGTTGTGCCAGGGGCTCACTCAATTCTGGTGCCAAGGGTAACTTCCGAGCGCCGCCCCTACCTACCTGTCGAACGGGTCGGCGCTGATGTAATCTCATCAGACCTCAACCAAGTGCTTTACGACGCCCCAGAATGGTGCATCGCGCTGATCGCCTCGCGCCTGCACCTTGTCTGGATCGCCACCGTCTGCGGCAAGCTGAAGTCCGACTTCCGCTACTCCAACACTCTGGGCTGGAACACCTTCCCGGTGCCGAAATTTACCGAGGATCAGCTGGAAAAACTCTCGGCATCGGCCCGCAAGATCCTGCGCACGCGCTATTCCCATTACCCCGCCACGATTGCCGAGCTCTACGACCCCGACAAGATGCCCGACGACCTGCGCGCCGTGCATCGGGAAAACGACGAGCTTCTGGAAAGCATGTATATCGGCCGCCCTTTCCGCAATGACACCGAACGGCTGGAGAAGCTTTTCAAGCTCTATGCCGCCAAGGTGAAATCGCAAGATAAGAAGAGGGCGCTGGCATGACGGGGAACTATGTGCTGTTTCAGATGTGGGGTCCGTTTCGCCAGTCGTTGATCGACGGGCACATTTTCTACGTCGAACAAGCGCGGAAGCGGCTGCTCACGCAGTTTGAGAACATTGAAGCCGAGGCTGACAAGGCCTCGGAAGACTGGCTCGAGAATAACAGCCATCGTTTCGATCCTGACCGAGACGATCCCGGGAGCTTCTATGAGGCGGCAGGTGAGGCTGGCATCGAATTCTACCGCCTGCTCTCCGATATGCGTGACCAGACCCAGCTGAGTGTCGTCGCGGGTATGTTCCATGAATGGGACAAGCAACTTCGCGATTGGCTGGTTGCCGAGGTCAGGCACTGGCACCGAGGGGACCTAACCGCCGAAAAGATCTGGAAGGCGAGCTTTTCAGATCTCGCTGACCTGCTCGAAGGCCTCGGGTGGAAGATCCGTAGCACAGGATATTTTAAGCTGCTGGATGCCTGCCGTCTGGTCGTCAATGTCTACAAGCATGGCAAAGGGACGTCGCTGGACGATCTGAAGAAAAGTTTCCCCGAATATCTCCCTGACCCGAATGCAGGGACGCGCCTTACACGGGCTTCGATCGATTTTCTTGATTATACATATCTGAAGGTCAGCGATGTCCAATTTCAGGCGTTCTCTGATGCCATCGTGTCTTTCTGGAAGGACGTGCCCGAGAACATTTCTGAGTCTGATGTTACCAGCGTGCCAGCTTGGTTCGAGAAGGCGATACTGAAAGATCGTGCTGAAAAGGCAGGTGCGAAATGACCGATCAGAGTGGGTTGAAAAAAAGAAGCGAGGCGGCGCCCGAAGGCCCGCCTCATGATCTTGTCCGCAGGAGGGGCCAGAAGCCTGCCGAAGCACCTAAAGGCAACCTCACCACGTCTCACACCTCATCAGATAGCGATAAGAGCCATATCAATCAAGTGCCGAGTCTCACAGATCTTACCATTCAGAAGTTGCTAACCGAGTCCCTTAGCGAGCGGAGGCTCCAGCGGTATGCGCCGGCGGCAGGCGACGCAGGCGTGGCACGCGAGGACATCTACCTGTGGAACTGCGACCTGGCGGATGCATTCCAGTTCGCTCTCCACATGGCTGAAATCACTTGCCGCAACAGCATTCACTCCGCCTTGCTCTACAAGGGCAATAGGTGGTTTGAGGACAGCACGTTCAGGAAGCTCCTGGACGGCCCACGATTGAACGATCTCGATATGGCTCTGGCAGACGAGCGTGCTCAGCATGCCGACAGCTTTGACACGCATCACCTTGTTTCCGCACTGTCTTTTGGCTTCTGGGAGCATCTGACGACCAAGCGTTTTAAACGATACCTGTTTCCAAAGGGCTTTCAGAAAAACTTCAAGCACGCCCCTTGGAAAGCCGAGCTAGACGAGTTGCATGATCTGATCGAGAGCGTTCGTCGCTGGCGTAACCGTATCGCTCACCACAACGCGGTCTTCGATAAGGGGCCGTCAGCAAAATACCAAGACGCTCTCACCTTGATCTCTTGGTCATCGCCCGCATTGGAGGCTTGGGTCGCTGGCCGCTGCAGGGTCAACCAAATCATCAACGCACGACCAAGAGGTAAAGAGTAAGATGGTTCAGATGCTCAATGTTACCTATGGCACCTCCAAGGCGACCACGAACGCCCTTGGTCAGCGCCCTATGCAAGCCCGCACCTATGCCGCCCGCGCCGCGCAGTTCCTGCTTTTGAAGGCGCCGCCCGCGGCGGGCAAGAGCCGCGCACTGATGTTCGTGGCGCTCGACAAGCTGCGCCATCAGGGGCTGGAAAAGGTGATCGTCTGCGTGCCCGAAACCTCGATCGGTGGCTCGTTCCGCTCGACCGATTTGACCAGCTATGGGTTCGAAGCCGACTGGGAGGTCGAAGACCGCTGGAACCTCTGCCTGACCGGCGAGGATGCCGACAAGCAGAAGGTGCGCGCCTTCCAGACCTTCATGGACAGCGACGCCAAGGTGCTGGTCTGCACCCATGCCACCTTCCGCTTCGGCTTTGACGAGGTGATCAAGACCAAGGGGATTGAGGCCTTTGACAGTTGCTTCATCGCCATCGATGAGTTCCACCATGTGTCCGCCTCGGACAACAATCGGCTGGGGGTGATCCTGCGCAGCCTGATCAATCGCGCTGAGTGTCATGTCATGGCGATGACCGGCAGCTATTTCCGAGGCGACGCCGATCCGGTGCTGCGCCCCGAGGACGAAGACCGCTTCACCAAGATCACCTACAGCTATTACGAGCAGCTGGAGGGCTATGCCTGGCTCAAGGCGCTCGGAATCAACTACGAATTCTACAAGGGCAATTACGTCAACGGGCTGCCCGGCGTGCTGAACCCTGATCAGAAGACGATCATCCATATCCCGCATCGTGGGTCGTCCGAGGCGTTCGATGACAAGTTCAACGAGGTGGGCAAGATCCTCGACCTGCTGGGCACGCATGAAGGGCGCGATCCCGAGACGGGGTTCGATCTGGTGCGCAAACCCGATGGCGAGCTCCTGAAGGTCGCCGACCTGGTCGATGACGGGCCGGGGCGCGATATAGTCAAGGCTGCGCTGTCGCGCGAGATCAAGGGGCCAGATGGCAAGCGCGATGATCTGGCGGATCGGGCCAAGGTCGACATCATCATCGCCCTTGGGATGGCCAAGGAAGGGTTTGACTGGGTCTGGTGTGAACATGCGCTGACCATCGGCTATCGGTCGTCCCTGACCGAGATCGTGCAGATCATCGGGCGCGCGACCCGCGATGCACCCGGCAAGCCCCGCGCGCTGTTTACGAACCTTGTTGCCGAACCCGGCGTGGAAACCGGCGTCGTGGCTGATGCCGTGAACGACATGCTCAAGGCGATCTCGGGCTCCCTGCTGATGGAGCAGGTGCTGGCCCCGAACTTCAAGTTCTACCGCCGCGAGGATGGCGATGTGCGCGCGCCGATGGGCAACGACGACGAGGGCAATATCACCATTGGCATCAAGGGGCTGGTCGAGCCGCCCACGGACCGCTCGCGCGAGATCTGCGAGAAGGATATGAACGATCTGATGGCGACAGCCTATCAAGAGATGGACCGGCGCGTGCTGTCGCCAGACACGGCCCCCGAGGTCGCCACGCAGATGGTGCTGACCGACATTATCGAGAAGCGGTATGAGACGCTGGACGCCGAGGAAGCGGAATCGGTCCGTCAGCATCTTGCGGCGCATATGAACGTCCTGACGCTGGCGCGGAAGGAGGCCGAACGTGGTTTCACCGAGGGGCAGTCCCCCCTGAGCGGCACGCCTCCGAAGCCGAGCGGCGAAGACGATGACGGCGAACCCGCCAGCGCCCCGAATACCCTGCTGGAGATGGTTCGGAAATTCATCAACGTCCGGGACATCGACATCGAGCTGATCGATAGCGTGAACACCTTCCAGGAGCGCTTTGAGGTCGCGTCGAAGTCGCTGAACTCCGAGCTGCTGTCGCATGTGCAGTCGGCGATGGTTGCCCTGCGCGTGAACATGACCGGCGACGAAGCCAGAACGCTGTGGCCGCGCATCAAGGCCTTCCGCGCCACTGAAGGGCGTGAGCCGAATGTCCATTCCGCCAATCCGCTTGAAAAGCGCATGGCAGAGGCACTTGCCTGGCTGAAGGCCGAAAAGGCCAAGCGCCTGCGTGAGGGGGCTCTGTGATGTCGCGCCCCAGCTTGGAAGACATTTTCGCGGAAGACGACGAATTCGGCTTGTTAGATGTCAAACCTCGCGCCGGGCGCAGTGGTCCAGCGCAGGATCGTGGCGTCGCCGCCTTGCTCGAAGTCACAGCCTTCCATGAGCGGCATTCGCGCCTCCCTGACCCGGACGCGATGGATCACGACGAGATGCGCCTTGGCGCGATCTGGGATACGGTGAAGCAGGCTCCCACCGATCAGATGCGGGCCTTCGATCGGTTGGGCCTGCTGAGCGATGACGCCGCGCCAACGCCGCGCTCATGGCAAGATGACCCGGTCGACGCTGATATCCCCGATAGCTTGGATGATATCTTCGCAGATGACGATCTTGATGTTGATGCCTCACTGGTCAGCCTTATGCACACCACGCCCTCCGCAGACAGGCATGTGCCGGATCATCGCGCGGACTTCGTGCCCTGTCAGGATTTCGAACAGTTCCGGGAGCGTTTCGAAGCCGTCCAGCGCGGCCTGGAGGCTGGTGAACGCAAAGCAAGCCCGGTGCGGAAATGGTCGGTAATTGAGCCGATCGAAGGGGACTTCTTCATCAGGAACGGCTTGCTGGCCATGATTGCCGAGAAGTCGGAAATGACCGCCCGTGGCGGTGCGCGCGACCATCGGCTCCGCGTCATCTTTTCTAACGGCACAGAGAGCGACCCGCTCATGTCGTCCTTCCGCAAATCCCTGAATGACGACAAGACAGCTCGCATGGTCCAGAAGGTTGGCCTCGGGCCGCTTGATCCTGAATGGGAGAGTGATCAGCTCGAACTCTCGGGAACGATCTATGTTGCCCGTTCTCGATCCGAAAACCCCGAGATCAAGGGGCAACGCATGATCTTGCACAAAATCGGTGTAACTAGTCAGGACGTTGCCCGCCGCGTTGCAGACGCCAAAAACGATCCAACGTTTCTTCTAGCTCCGGTGGAGATTGTGGCGACCTACAGTCTGCAAAACCTATCACGCAGCAAGGTGGAAAGCCTACTGCATCGCTTCTTCGCAGCGGCCCGTCCGGGCGAGCTCTTCGTCACAGATCGCTTTGGGAAAAAGGTGTTTCCGAAGGAATGGTTCTATGTCCTGCCCGAACATGTCGGCCAGGCGGCCAAGCTGATCGAGGACGGCACCTTGCATTTGTACCGATACAACCCATCAGTCCAAAAGATCGTATATCGCTCAGAAGAGTTTCCGACAACGTAGGTCCTGCCGTTTTGAGGCCGGTGGACTGTTTTCCAACCAGAACCATCATAGAAAGTGGACTAAGTGAGCTTAGTTCTCTCATTTTCATAAGGATAGGATGAATGTAAATACGGTTTCCGAATGTTGAAAAACAGTTCACTTGTCACTTCCTGTGACTTTACGTCTGCCTGAGGCTCCTCCGCAAAAGCTTGTGCTGTTGTGTTGGCTAAGGGCGTAGTGCCGACATCTCGCGTCATCGTCTGTTGGAAGCTCGCTGACGCTCTCCGGCCCGGCTGGCGGGAGAGCCTTCCAACGGAGAGAAAGCACAACATGCTCGAACTAAACCGCATTAATGCCCGAGACCGACGCGGCGCAGCAATCCACGAAGCGGCACATATCGTCATCTCAGAACACTTCGGTATCGATGTCGTCCGTGCTGCGATTTGGCCGACTCCGCGCCAAGACGCACTTCTAGAGAAAACGTGGGGCGGGCAGATCCAGGTCATCGCAGGGTCTGAGTGTCGCCCGGAAGTCTGGAGAGCGATTGGCATCGCCGGAGTCGTCGGAGAAGACCTTTGGTTCGAGCGCGAAGAAGATGCCGTTAAGGGATATTACTGGGATTTTCGCTTTGATACCGCCGACGCGATGTCAGAGAGCGATTGGTATCTGTGCAGAGCAAAGCCCGAAATTGACGCCGATGAACTCTGCGAGGCCGCCACGAAAGTCGCCGAGCTCCTGCGCGGCGCCCTCTGGGGGAAGCTCATCAAAACAGCCCGAAAGCTGATCGTCGAAGCCCGAATCGCGACGAGCCCGACAACTGAAGTACCGAAGATCGCAGGATGTACATTGACATGAAGCAGCCTCGCTAGATCGATCCGAGACTTAATGAGCCCAGGAGGCATCCCTTTTCTTCATCTGTGAGCTGAGTGTGAGCACTCATCCCGAGAGCCACGTTAGGTGCGTAGGAAAGTGGCTAGCAGCGTCGAAGTGCCTACTATCTCAGTTAAGAATTACCAAATGGCAACGGCACCGCTCCCTAGACGAACACCATCTCAGGTGAACCATCTTGGGAAACACCTATTTTTCAAGGGCTTATGGCGGAGACGAAGGGATTCGAACCCTCGAGACCCTTCCGGGCCTACTCCCTTAGCAGGGGAGCGCCTTCGACCACTCGGCCACATCTCCGAGGGGATGTCTATGCGGCAACAAACCGGGAAACAAGGTTTTTCTTGCGCGACCGCTCGTTGCCGACGAGGCTCTGGTTCTTTCTGGGTTTCTTATGTCGACCGTTGCGGTTCATTCATCGGCCGGAGAGATTTCGCGTTGAATGGCGCCCCGCTTCCGCGTCGGCCATGGCGCCTGAAAGAAGCATCATGTCTCTCGCCCCGACGGCCTTCCTCGCCCGGTCGCTCTGATGGGCGGTCGGCGCCACCGCGTAGATTTCATCGAAGGGCTCACGTTTCAGTCGGATGAGCGTCAGGGGTGACACCATCTGCATCATGCCCGGGTCCCGCCCTGAAGATGCTGGAACTGAACACAGCAAGGACAGGTCGCGCCGAATGGCCACGCGAACAGCTGGCCGATCTGCCACCTTCTACGATCCTCAGGTAGGGAGAAGCCCGATGTCCGCCATCTCAACCGAACTTCCCCCGCGCTATCTGCGCACCAAGGAAGCCGCCCAGTTCCTGAGCCTGTCGGCTGGACCGGATCGTGATGGTTGGTGCGCAATTCGCCTACTGGCGCGATTACGATCGCCGCCAGCGGCGCGCGATGTATCTGAAATGGCATCTCTTCATGCCAGCGGTGACGCAGCGCTTCGGCTATTTTCCCGGGGCACGGCTTGGATGGCTCGAGGATGTGCCACGCGGCGTGGTGCGTGACTGGACGCGATATTGATTGCGCGATCGACACTCAGCCCGTGTGCGTCGCTCGGCTGGCGGATCACGAGGAGGACGCGGCTTGACGCTGCCCGAGGACCATACCGCCAACAAACTCGCCCATGCGCTGCGCGCGGTGGGGCTCAATGACATGGCAGCCCGCGCGGCCGAGGGGTACTATCACGACTTCCTTTCGCCGCTCGACTTCCCCGAGCTGGAGCTGATGCGGGACCTGGAAAAGGCCCGCATGGCCGGCAACATCGGCGCCGCTCAGTTGATCGCCCGCCACATCGAGGGCGATTTCGACGCCAGCTTCGAGGAGAGCGAGGCCTGGGCCGCATCGGCCGAAGGGCGCGAGACGCTGGCTTCGGTGCTCGGAAGGCCCGTGTCGCTGGGAGGTCGGGCGTGATCACCCTGGAGATCCGCGGCACGGGATCGTCCTGCGCCGTGTACAGGGGAGATGAGCGCGTCAGCCGATTCTTCCCGAAGCGCGAGGCTGCGATCTGCGCCGAGCGCGCAATCGTCCAGCGTCTGCAGCAGCGGCAAAGATCCTGTCTCTGTTGCGGTGTGGAATTTACCAGCCATGGGGCCGGAAACCGGCTCTGCAACACCTGTCGTAAGGCAGGATGATCGACGTGGAAAAGCACCCAGAAACCGCCCCTGCCAGCAGCGTCCGCGGCGGACGCTCGCGGACTGGCGGACGCTTCACTTTTCGAACATGCGAAAAGTCGTTTCTTTTCTTTGTCTTAAGTGGTGAGCCGTACAGGATTCGAACCTGTGACCCACTGATTAAAAGTCAGTTGCTCTACCAACTGAGCTAACGGCCCACTTGAGGCCTGCTACCTAGAAAAACCCGCGAGGGCGGTCAAGGGCAAAATCCATCATTTTTCGCAGGACGCTGGAAAGGCCCCCGGGCCGGGTGTATAGGACCGCCCCATGGCACGGAGGAATGACCCCGAACGCCTGCCCTTCATGAAGATGCACGGGCTGGGCAACGACTTCGTTGTGATCGACCGGCGGCAGGGCGGAAGGCCCTTGTCCGCCAGCCTCGTCGCGGCCATCGCCGATCGGCACCGGGGCGTCGGATTCGACCAGCTGGCGGTGATCGAACCCTCCGCCGAGGCCGATGCGCGGCTGGTCTTCTACAATGCCGACGGCTCGCCCTCGGCCACCTGCGGCAATGCAACCCGCTGCATCGCCCGGCATCTGATCGACGAGACCGGGCGGCGCGAGCTGACGCTTGTCACCGAACGCGGGCGGCTTTCGGCGCGCGACGCGGGCGGCGGGCGGACCTCGGTCAACATGGGGCCGCCGATCCTCGACTGGCAGGGCGTGCCGCTGGCCCGCGAGGTCGATCTCGACCGGCTGCCGATTGCGGGCGAGCCGGTGGCGACCGGGATGGGCAACCCGCATTGCACCTTCTTCGTCGCCGATGCCGAGGCGGTCGATCTGGCCACCTTCGGCCCCGAGCACGAACATCATCCGCTCTTTCCCGAGCGCACCAATGTGCAGGTCGCGCATCTGGCCGGACCGGATCGCATCCGGATGCGGGTCTGGGAACGCGGCACGGGCCTCACGCTGGCCTCGGGCTCGTCCTCATGTGCGGTGGCGGTCGCGGCGGCGCGACGGGGGCTGACCGGGCGCGCGGTGACCATCCTGCTCGATGGCGGCGAATTGCAGATCGACTGGCGCGCGGACGGGGTCTGGATGACCGGACCGACGGCGCATGTCTTCGACGGGGTCTTCACCGCCCCTTTCCTGGCGGAGGTCGGCTGATGGACGGCGCCGCGCCCCGCTTCACCACGCTTGGCTGCCGGCTTAACGCCTATGAGACCGAGGCGATGAAGGCGCTGGCCGCCGAGGCAGGGCTGGAAAACGCGCTGATCGTGAACACCTGCGCCGTCACCTCCGAGGCGGTGCGCAAGGCCCGGCAAGAGATCCGGCGGCTGCGGCGCGAACACCCCGAGGCCCGGATCGTCGTCACCGGCTGCGCGGCGCAGACCGAGCCCGGGCGCTTTGCCGAGATGGACGAGGTCGATCTGGTCATCGGCAATGCCGAAAAGATGCGGCCCGAGACCTGGGCCGGGATCGCGAAGGGCCCCGATTTCATCGGCGAGACCGAGAAGGTCATGGTCGACGACATCATGTCGGTGACCGAGACGGCGGGCCACCTGATCGACGGCTTCGGCACCCGCAGTCGCGCCTTCGTGCAGGTCCAGAACGGCTGCGATCATCGCTGTACCTTCTGCATCATCCCCTTCGGGCGGGGCAATTCGCGGTCTGTTCCCGCGGGGGTGCTGGTCGACCAGATCCGGCGGCTGGTCGGCGCGGGCTATAACGAGGTGGTGCTGACCGGGGTCGACCTGACCAGCTGGGGCGCCGATCTGCCCGCCACGCCGCGGCTGGGCGATCTGGTGGCGCGCATCCTGAAACTGGTGCCCGAGCTGCCGCGCCTTCGGATCTCGTCGATCGATTCCATCGAGGCCGATGACGCCCTGATGCGCGCCATTGCCGGGGAAGAGCGGCTTATGCCGCATCTTCACCTGTCGCTGCAGGCGGGCGACGACCTGATCCTCAAGCGGATGAAGCGGCGGCATTCGCGTGCCGACGCGATCCGGTTCTGCGAAGAGGCGCGGCGCCTGCGCCCCGACATGACCTTCGGCGCCGACATCATCGCGGGCTTTCCGACCGAAACCGATGCGATGTTCGAGAATTCGCTCCGGCTGGTCGAGGACTGCGACCTGACCTGGCTGCACGTCTTTCCCTATTCGCCCCGTCCCGGCACGCCCGCGGCGCGGATGCCTCAGGTCGAGGGCGCGGCGATCCGCGACCGGGCGGCGCGGCTCAGGGCCGCGGGCGACGCGCAGGTCGCGCGGCATCTGGCGGCCCAGATCGGGCTCTCTCACCGGATTCTGATGGAAAGCCCCCGCATGGGCCGGACCGAGCAGTTCACCGAGGTCGATTTCGCGTCGGACCGGCCCGAGGGCCGGATCGTGACCGCGACCATCGCCGGATGCTCTGAGACCCGGCTTCAGGTGGACTAGGGGCTTTTCCTCCCTCGCAAGACCGCGCGCGACGCTGCCCGGGACCGCCGACCGATATGTGAATGGACAGGTGCCCCTCGGCAGCCTATATTTTGGGCAATCTTCCAGGAGTTTCGCCGATGCCCCTGCCTCTCGCCCCCATCGCGACCGTCGCCCTGCGCTACGGCCTGCGCTATGGCGCGGTCGCTCTGGCCGCCTATGCGCTGTCGAAAAGCCGGGACGGGCTGCGCCGCGACCAGCGCACGGAAGACGCCATGGACGAGCTGGGCGAAGGGCTGACCTTCCGTCGCGATCAAGAACAGGTGAACGGGGCCGCCCGGATGCGCCGTACGTTCCGCATGGGCACCGCCGGCCCGGGGGTCGAGATCGACGCCTCGGCGTTCGGTCGGCTGCGGGTCCGCCGGGTGTGACGCCGGGGCGGGACGGGGGCCTGAACAACGGCCCAAATAGCGCAATATAGTGTCCCGGGATGCGGTTGAACGTCTCAGAATCGGTCTAATAACCCGATTCCCTCTGGCTGGAATTGTCCCTGAGGGGTATACGGCGGTCGACCGGAATCCGTCTGAGCCTCCGCCGTCGCTGCGCGGCTATGTCCGCTGGACGCAATTTTCCTGCCGGGGCTAGGTAAGTCTGGTAAACGGCCGAGGAATCCCTTGGCCCGTTTTTTCGAATCGACCGGGGGCGACCCGGTCCTGGAAAGGAGAAATTCTCGTGTCGCACGCAGAAGATCACGACGGCACCCGCCGAGACTTCCTTTACTATGCCACGGCGGGCGCCGGTGCTGTGACCGCAGGTGCGGCCATCTGGCCGCTGATCAACCAGATGAACCCCTCCGCCGACGTGCAGGCGCTGAGTTCGATCCGGGTCGACGTCTCGTCGGTGTCCGAAGGCCAGCAGATTACTGTCAAGTTTCTCGGCAAGCCGGTGTTCATCCGCCTGCGCACTCCCGAAGATATCGAACTGGCGCGCTCGATTCCGCTGGGCGACCTGCGCGACAACAACTCGCGCAACCCCAACAAGCCGGGCGAGGCGACGGACCAGAACCGGACGATGGACGAAGAGGGCAAATGGCTGGTCATGATCGGCGTCTGCACCCATCTCGGCTGCGTTCCGATCGGCAACCAGTCCGGTGATTTCGGCGGGTGGTTCTGCCCCTGCCACGGCTCGCACTACGATTCCGCGGGCCGCATTCGCAAGGGCCCCGCGCCCGAGAACATGTACATCCCGGTTGCGTCCTTCGTGGACGAGACGACCATCCAACTCGGTTAAGGGAGCCCCCGAATGTCCGGTATTCCTCACGATCATTACGAACCGGGGTCGGCCCCCGAGAAATGGCTGGAACGGCGCCTGCCGGTCATCAGCCTGATCTACGACACCCTGATGATTCCCACGCCGAAGAACCTCAACTGGATGTGGATCTGGGGCGTGGTTCTGTTCTTCACGCTGGTGCTGCAGATCGTCACCGGCATCGTCCTGGCGATGCACTATGTGCCGAACACCGAGATGGCCTTCGCCTCGCTCGAGCACATCATGCGTAACGTGAACGGCGGCCACTTCCTGCGGTACCTGCACTCGAACGGCGCCTCGCTGTTCTTCGTTGCGGTCTACCTGCACATCTTCCGCGGCCTCTATTACGGGTCCTACAAGTCGCCCCGCGAGGTGACCTGGATCATCGGCATCCTGATCTACCTGGCGATGATGGCGACCGCGTTCATGGGCTACGTTCTGCCCTGGGGCCAGATGTCCTTCTGGGGCGCTACCGTGATCACCGGCCTCTTTGGCGCGATCCCGTGGATCGGTCACGACATCCAGCAATGGCTGCTGGGCGGACCGGCCGTCGGCAACGCGACGCTGAACCGGTTCTTCTCGCTGCACTACCTGATCCCCTTCGTGATCCTCGGGCTGTCGATCGTCCACGTCTGGGCGTTCCACACCACCGGCAACAACAACCCCACGGGTGTTGAGGTTCGCCGCGGGTCTAAGGAAGAAGCCGACAAGGACACGCTGCCCTTCTGGCCCTATTTCGTGATGAAGGACCTGTTTGCGCTGGGCGTCGTTCTGGTCGTGTTCTTCGCGATCGTGGGCTTCATGCCCAACTATCTGGGCCACCCCGACAACTACCTCGAGGCGAACCCGCTGCAGACGCCGACGCATATCGTGCCGGAATGGTACTTCCTGCCCTTCTACGCGATCCTTCGGGCCTTCACCGCCGACGTCTGGGTGGTGATGATCGTCGACTGGCTGACCTTCGGCGTCGTCAACGCCAAGTTCTTCGGTGTGATCGCGATGTTCGGCTCGATCATCGTGATGGCGCTGGTGCCCTGGCTCGACACCTCGAACGTGCGCTCGGGCCGCTACCGTCCGCAGTTCAAGCTGGCCTATGCGCTCTTCGTGGCCGACTTCGTGCTGCTGACCTGGGCGGGCGGGATGCCGGCCGAGGCGGTCTATGCCAACATCTCGCTCCTCGGGGCCGCCTACTGGTTCGCCTACTTCCTGGTGATCCTGCCGGTGCTGGGCGTGATCGAGAAGCCGCTGCCGCAGCCGGAAACCATCGAGGAAGACTTCAACGCCCACTACGGCGACGGCGCCGCGGCCGGCAAGGCCACGCCGGCCGAGTGACAGAAGGGATCGGATAAGATGTTCAAGAAACTGACGATCACCGCCCTGACCGCCCTGACGCTGGGGGCGGGTGGCGCCTGGGCCGCCGAGGGCGGCCATGTGAAGGACTACAAGTTTTCCTTCGAGGGACCTTTCGGCAAATACGATCAGGCTCAGCTGCAGCGCGGCCTGCAGATCTACACCCAGATCTGCTCGGTCTGCCACGGTCTGAAATACGTGCCCTTCCGGTCGCTCTCCGAGCCGGGCGGGCCGACGCTAAGCGACGATGCGATGCGCGCCTATGCGGCGAGCTACAGCATCTTCGATCCCGAGCTCGAGGATTACCGCGACGGCAAGCCGACGGATCACTTCCCCGAGGCGACCTATCCGGGCGCCCCGGACCTGAGCCTGATGGCGAAGGCCCGGGCGGGCTTCCACGGTCCGCTTGGCACCGGCCTGTCGCAGTTCTTCAACGGCATGGGCGGACCCGAATACATCACCTCCTACCTGCTCGCCTTCAGCGACGAGACCAAGGAAGAGGCGGGGACGCTTTATTACGAGAACTCGGTCTTCTCGACCGGCTGGAGCGCGATGCCGCCCCAGCTGTTCGGTGATGATGTGGAATATGCCGACGGGACCGAGGCGACCATGGAACAGGAGGCCAAGGACGTTGCGGCCTTCCTGATGTGGACGGCCGAACCGAAACTGATGGCGCGCAAGGAGGCGGGCGTGATCTCGGTCCTGTTCCTCGGCGTGCTGACCGTGCTGCTCTATCTGACGAACAAGCGTCTCTGGGCCCCCTACAAGCCCAAGAAGAACGTCTGATCGCCGGACCTCCGGTTGACGGAAACGCGCCCTTCGGGGCGCGTTTTTCGTTTGTGCTCCGGTTTGCGCACCGGTTTGCGCATTGGGCCGCCGACCGTGCCCCGGACCGGGCGTGTCATGGGTATTTTCGCCAAGAAGAAGCGAAAGGCGCGATCAGCCCAGATAGGCGCGCAGCGCGGGCGGCGGGTCGGCCAGAAGCTTGGCCGTCGCCCGGGGCGCATGGGCGCGACCTTCCGCGACCAGGATCGTCTGATCGGCGATGGCGCGGGCATCGGCCGGGTCGTGGGTGACGAACAGGACGGTGGCGCCGGTCTCGCGCGCCAGTTCGGCCACGAGATCGAGCATCCCGGCCTTGAGCGCGGGGCCGAGCGCCGCGAAGGGCTCGTCCAGCAGCATCAGCGGCCGGTTGCGCAACAGCATCCGGGCCAGCGCCACCCGGCCGCGCTGGCCGCCCGACAGCGCCGCCGGTTTCCGGGGGCCGAGTCCGGCCAGCCCGACCCGGGCGAGCGCGGTTTCGACCGCGCGGGTCTGGTCCCGGTCGAGCCGAAGGCCGGGGCGAAGGCCGAGCCCGACATTCTGGGCGGCGGTCAGGTGAGGAAAGAGGTTGTTGTCCTGAAAGAGCACCGAGAGCGGCCTGTCGCCTGGCGCGAGCGGGCCAAGATCGGTGTCCTTCCAGAGCACCCGGCCCCGGTCGGGTGCAAGAAAGCCCGCGATGGTGTCGAGGATCGTCGACTTGCCCGCGCCTGAGGGGCCCAGCAGCGCCACGATCTGCCCCGGCGCGACCGTCAGGTCCGCGGTGAGAGAGAACCCGCCTTGAAGGATCGCAAGGCGTTCAAGGCTCAGCATGGGCGCGTCCTCCGCGGTCGAAGATCCAGAAAAGCCCAAGGCTGAGGGCCAGCAGCAACAGGGCGGCGGCGGCCGCGCTGTCCATCCGGTAGGCCGCCATCAGCCCGTAAAGCTGCAGCGGCAGGGTGGCATGGCCCGGGTCGGAAAACAGCGCGATCACGCCCAGATCGCCCATCGAGAGCGCGGCCGACAGCCCCAGCGTGAACCCGATGGGTCGCCTGAGGCGCGGCAGCAGCATCAGCTTGAGCCGCGCGCGCCCGGCCATGCCGAGGCTGTCGGCAAGGCGGCCATGGTTGCGCTCGGCCTCGGCCACGGCGGGCACCAGGGCGCGCAGCGCGAAAGGCAGGCTCATCGCGGCATTGACGGTCGCGGTGACCGGCAGGGCAAGAATTCGCGGATCGGCCAGCGGGTAAAGCAGGATGAAAAGCCCGGTGCCCATCACCAGCGGCGAAGCGGCGATGGTGAGCGTGCCCGCGGCCTGCACCGCCCGGCCGCGAAGGCCCTTGAGCCGGTCGATGGCGATGGCCATCGGCAGGGCCAGCGCCAGTGTCAGCGCGGCCGAGCCAAGCGCCACGGCAAGCGAGCGCAGCGCGGCGGAATAGACCGAGGCGGGCAGGCTGGCCCATCCCGGCAGGCCGCGGAAGGCCACCATGACAAGCGGCAGGATCAGGAACAGCGTTGCCAGCGTCAGGCTGGCCCCGTCCTGCAGCCGGAGCCAGCGCCCGTTTGTGCCAAACTGCGGGATAGGGCGGCCGAGCCCCGGGCCGAAGGCGCCCGGCACGGCGATGGCGAAGGCCGCCAGCGCGGCCGCGACCGAGACCCCGACCTGGATCAGCGCCAGCCAGGCGGCGCGGCCGAGGTCGAAATCGAAGCGGAAGGCCTGATAGATCGCCAGCTCGACCGTCGTCGCGCGCGGCCCGCCGCCCAGCGTCAGGGCGACTGCGAAGCTGGTCAGACAGATCAGGAACACGACAAGGAAGGTGCCGGGCAACACCTCGCGCAGCATCGGGCGTTCGATATGGGCGAAGTGCGCGGCCGGGCCGAAGCCGAGCGCGGCCGCAAGCCGGAAGCGTTCGGCCGGAATGGCCAGCCAGCCCTGAAGCACCAGCCGTGTGGCGAGCGGCAGGTTGAAGAAGACATGGGCCAGCACTACGCCGCCCGGCCCGTAGATGTCGATGGGGCCAAGCCCAAGAGGCGCAAGGGCGGCCGACAGAAGGCCGTTGCGGCCGAACACGGCCAGAAGGCCCATCGCCGCGACGATCACGGGCAGGATGAAAGGTGCGCCGAGAAGGGTGATCAGAAGCCCCCTGCCGGGAAAGCGGCGCCGGGCCAGCGCCCGGGCCACGGGCACCGCCAGCAGGGTGCTGAGCGCGGCCGAGGCCAGCGCCTGCAAAAGCGTGAAGCGCACCGCCGCCAGATCGGCAGCGCCCAGCCGGGCGGCCCCTTCCGCCCGCCAGGCGACGGCCGCGATGGTGCCAAGCGCGAGCGCCAGCGTCACTGCGGCGGCGCCCAGCCCCAGCCCGGTCGCGATGCCTAGCGGCTGAGCGCGTCGCGCCATTCGGCCAGCGCCTCGTCCCGCACCTCGGCTGCCTCGCCTGCCGGGAAGATCAGCGCGGTTTCGGGCCGGATCAGCGTCTGGTAGCCCGCGGGCAGCCCGGCTTCGGGAGTGACCGCCGGATACATCCAGTTGGTCGTGGGGATCGCCGCCTGGAAGGGTTCTGTCAGCATGAAGTCGAGGAATTGCCGTGCCAGTTCCGGCTGGTCGGACGAGGCCACGATGCCCGCCACCTCGATCTGCAGGTAATGGCCCTCGTCGAAACGGGCGGCGGCCTTGGTATAGTCCTCTTCGGCGATCAGGTGATAGGCGGGCGAGGTGGTGTAGGACAGCACCATGTCGGCCTCGCCGTCGATGAACATGCCGTAGGATTCGGTCCAGCCCTTGGTCACGGTCAGGATATGCGGCGCAAGCCCCTCCCAGATCTCGGGCGCGCGGTCGCCATAGGCGGCCTTGACCCACAGCAGCAGCCCCAGACCGGGGGTCGAGCTGCGCGGGTCCTGGATCACGATCTTCAGGTCCTCGGGCGCGGCGATCAGGTCCTCGAAACTGGCGGGCGGCTCGGGCAGGCGGGTCTTGTCGTAGACGAAGGCGAAATAGCCCCAGTCATAGGGCAGGAACAGCGGGTCCTCCCAGCCGACCGGCAGGTCTAGCACGGCGTCGTCGCGGCCATGCGGCGCGAACAGCCCGGTCTCGGCCGCGGCGGCGGTGAGGTTGGTATCGAGCCCCAGCACGACATCCGCGTCGGTCCGGTCGCCTTCCAGCCGCAGCCGCGCGAGCAGCGCCGCGCCATCGCCCGCAGGCACGAAGGTCAGATCGCAGCCGCATTGGGCTTCGAAGGCGGCTTCGACGATCGGACCGGGACCCCATTCGGTCACGAAGCTTTCATAGGTGTAGACGGTCAGCTCGGGCCGCTCGTCCGCCGCTGCGGGCAGGGCGGACGCGGCCAGCGCAGCGGCAAAGACTGTGAAACGCATGGTCCTCCTCCAAAGATGGGGGCGGACGGGCAAGGGTGGAAATCTGTCCATGGGCCTTCCCTCCGCCGGTTCTAACCGGTTCAGGTTCAACGGGTTCGCGGGTCGCGCATCTCAGCCCCATGGGGCACCCCGAGGTGAGGGTCACGCTAGCGCCCCGCCGCGCGGTCCGCAAGCCAAACTCAGGTCCCGTCCCGCGCGCCCTGGGCAAACCCCTTGAGAGGCGGGCGCCCGGCGGCTATGCCCATAAGCCAAAGGAGATCGCCCCCATGAGCCAAGAATGAGCCTGAACACCTTCGGCCATCTGTTCCGCGTCACCACCTGGGGCGAAAGCCACGGGCCCGCGCTTGGCGCGACGGTCGATGGCTGCCCGCCCGGCATCGCGGTCGACGAGGCGATGCTGCAGCACTGGCTCGACCGTCGGAAACCCGGGCAAAGCCGGTTCACCACCCAGCGGCAGGAACCCGATGCGGTCGAGATCCTGTCAGGCGTGTTCGAGGGGCAGACCACGGGCACGCCGGTGCAGCTGATGATCCGCAACACCGACCAGCGGTCGAAGGATTACGGCGACATCGCGCAGAAGTTCCGGCCCGGCCATGCCGATATCACCTACTGGCAGAAATACGGCATCCGCGATTATCGCGGCGGCGGCCGGTCCTCGGCGCGCGAGACCGCGGCGCGGGTGGCGGCGGGCGGCGTGGCGCGGGCCGCGCTGGCTTCGCTTGCGCCGGGCCTGAAGATCACCGGCTACATGGTGCAGATCGGTCCGCATGCCATCGACCGCGCGCGTTTCGATGCCGATCAGATCGAGCGCAACCCGTTCTGGGCGCCGGATGCGCAGGCGGCGTCGGACTGGGAAAGCTACCTTGACGGGCTCCGCAAGGCCGGCAATTCGGTCGGCGCGGTGGTCGAGATCGCGGCCTCGGGTGTGCCCGCGGGCCTAGGCGCGCCGATCTATGGCAAGCTCGACACCGATCTGGCGGCCGCGATGATGAGCATCAATGCCGTGAAGGCGGTCGAGATCGGCGAGGGCATGGCGGCCGCGGCCCTGACCGGGGTCGAGAATGCCGACGAGATGACCATGGGGCCCGACGGACCGGTCTATGCCTCGAACCATGCCGGTGGCATCCTCGGCGGGATCTCGACCGGGCAGGATGTGGTGGTGCGCTTCGCCGTCAAGCCGACCTCGTCGATCCTGACGCCCCGGCGCACGGTGACGGTTGCGGGCGAAGAGACCGAGATCGTCACCCGGGGACGCCACGACCCCTGCGTCGGCATCCGCGCGGTGCCGGTGGGCGAGGCGATGGCGGCCTGCGTTCTCTTGGACCATCTGCTGCTGCATCGCGGTCAGGTGGGCGGCAATCGGGGCCGGATCGGCTAGCGCGTCGGAGGCGGTTCGCCGCAGGTCGGGCAGGCCGACCGTGTTGCGAGAACCGCGTTCGACCCTCGCCGATGGCGGCGGCGACATGCTCTGAAAGCGATTTGTCGGTGATCGCAGGACAGCCTGGCGGTTTCAAAGGCCGTCCGGTGCGAGCTCTGCAGCCGGAGGGGCGGAGGGCCGATGGGGGAGAGGCGTCGCGCAAGCATGTCGCCACGTCCGTCTTTCGTATCTTTGTCATTTGCGGGTCCCAGGTCCGGCCTGCGGCCGCCACCGACGGTCCGGTCAGGTTCGGCACGGGGCACGCTCCGCTGCAAAGGGGGGGCTATCGGAGATGGGGCGGCATTCTCTGGCTGGAAACGCCGCCGGAAATCCGCAAGGCGCCCCACGATTGATCCGTCGCGGAGCAATTTCCGGATTTAATTTTTAAATTCATATGATTAGGTTTCAGGTGGTGGGCCGAGAGGGAATTGAACCCCCGCTGTCGATGGGTGTAAACCATCCGCTCTACCCCTGAGCTATCGGCCCTCCGGGCGGAAGATGCCCTGGCGCATCATGTGCATGGTCCGTCATGGCGTCGGTCCACCACAGGGTGCGCCGCGCGGTCTAGCCGGTGATGCGCGATGGCGCAAGCCCGGGCGTGGTCCACGGCTGGGGCGGTTTCCCGGGCGGTGACCGCGTTCGGGGGCTTGGCGGCCGATCCTGACTGGTACGGGCGGCGGGGGGCGGCTCCATAATTTCATAAAGAAAATAAGATTTTAAGTCATCCTCAACGCGCTTTATAGGGTCTTGCCGGGCCTTGTCGTGGTTCGCACCCCCATGAAAACGCGACACGATCCTCCTATCGCAACCTAACACGCAGTGTTTCAACCGGGGCCTGGGCCCGGGCCTGCCCTTTCTTGCCCGCCATCGTGTGCCTCAAGATGTCCATTATCGATCATGGACATTATCGGCGGCCGGCTCCCAACGTCAGTGCGGCGACAACGGACGGATACTGTTTACGCGGCGAAGGTTTCGGATCTGGCGGCTGCGCTGAACGATCCGGCAAGCCGGCCGGAGGCGGTGGAGATCCTGCGCGGTCTGATCGAGA
>NZ_SOEB01000031.1 GCF_004365965.1 Rhodovulum visakhapatnamense | reverse complement strand
ATGCTCAGGCCGTTCTCGGATTGATCGGGGGCTGGATCGAGGACTACAACGAAAACCACCCGCACTCAGGGCTGAAAATGCGCTCGCCCCGCGAGTTCATCGCAGCTCAAACCGAAATCGCCTGAGTGTCCGGTGAAACGGGGGCAAGACCAGTCATGACCCCACCGGAAATCCACAGGTGTATCGACGCAGTGAAAACCTGCTCATGCTACAAGGGAGAACGTAGCAATGAGTATGACGATGGACGACAGCATCAAGCGTTGGACGGCGAAGCGGAAGACGGCTCTGGTCATCGAGATCATTCAGGGCAAGACGACCGTGTCGGAGGCAAGTCGATCGTTCGACCTTACACCCTCCGAGATCGAGGGCTGGGTCGAAGACGCGAAGCGGGGTATGGAGAATTCCCTGCGAGCCACCCCGCTCGACATCCGCGAGCAATACGAGAAGCAGCTCCGGGACCTGCAGGAAGCCTATGGCGAGGCCATGCTGGAGCTACGGGCCCGAAAAAAGCTTCAGGCCCTGCTGGATGCGCAGGACGGGAATTGATCCGTCGCATCCAGCAGGGCCTCTTGGCGGAGGGCGTTGCGGTGTCGATCGCCAAGCTCTGCACGTGGTTCGGCATTCCCCGGCGCACGGTCTACTACAAACCGGTGAAAGCCGCGTCGAAGGTCGATCCCCGCTTTGCCGATCCGATCAAGAAGATGATCGAGGAGGAGCTGTCCTTCGGATATCGGACCGTGGCCTGGCTCCTGGGCTTCAACAAGAACACGGTGCAGCGGATCTTCCAGATCAAGGGCTGGCAGGTTCGCAAGCGCGCCGTGGGCATGCGGCCCCGCATTCAGGCCGTTCCTTCAGTCGCAGCTGCGCCGAACGAGAGATGGTCGACCGATCTCGCCCGCATCTGGACCGGCAAGGACGGCTGGGCTTCACTGGCCTTGGTGATCGACTGCCACACCCGCGAGCTGTTGGGCTGGCACCTGTCGAAGTCGGGCAAGGCCACGACGGCCAGCGCCGCGCTGGAACATGCGCTGATCGCGAGGTTCGGCACCCTGGGCCGGGTCGAGGAGGAGTTCCTGCTCCGCTCGGACAACGGCCTGGTCTTCACCAGCCACCACTTCACGGCCATCGTCCGCAGCTACGGGCTGAAGCAGGAGTTCATCACCCCGCACTGCCCGCAGCAGAACGGCATGGTCGAGCGCTTCATCCGGACGCTCAAGGAGCAGTGCGTGCATCGCCACCGCTTCGAAAGCATTCAACATGCGATGCGTGTGATCGGTGACTGGATCGCATTCTACAACCACCGCCGCCCTCATCAGGCGCTTGCCATGCGCACGCCTGCCGAGGCATTCAGATTAGCGGCCTAACCTGAGCAGATTCCGCTGGGTCGATACACGAACTCCGCCGGTGTCGGCAAGCCCGGTGCATCCACCGGAAAGGCTATCCGAGCCTGGCGCCGCCACGTCGTCAGTTGCGACGGCAGCACCCGATGCCTCCGGGCGACATCGCCCACACGCGCCCCGTGCGCAAAGCTCTCCAGGACAATCCGGGCCTTGACCTCATCCGGCCAACTCCGCCAGCCCGTCGGCTCATCCAGAACATCGAACTGCCCGACAAACCCATCCTTCATTCCGCCCTCCGTGCCTGCACTCACGAGCAGAATGCCCGGCCTCAAATCAAGACCGAAGCCGAGAGGCCAATGGGGAGAAAGCCGCTACATGATGGTCGAGGCCTTTGCCCAGCCCCGTGCTTCCGGACCTGCTGAGCCAGATCCCGGCGGACGAGCAAATCGGCACGGTCACCGCCGACGGCGCCTATGACACGCACCGCTGCCACACCGCCATCGTCAACCGGCAGGGCACCCCGATCATCCCGATCCGCAGGAACGGACGTCTTTGGAAAGAAGACTGCCCCGCAGCACGCGCCAGAAACGACACCCTGCGCGCCACGCGGTACTACGGCAGGGCCTTCTGGAAACGCTGGACCGGATACCACGCCCGCAGCCGGATCGAGGCGAAGATGCGCTGCCTGAAAGCCTTCGGCGAGCACATCATGGCACGAGACCCCGACCGACAGACCGCAGAAATTCACATCCGCATTGCCCTCATGAACCGCTTCAACGCCCTCGGCACCGCCGAGATCCTCCGTGTGGCATGACATCAGTGGGGTAAGGGGCATTCACGCCTCAGGCCGGGGTAATGCAACAACGCCCTCATAGAGGTTTGGCGCAATATTTTTCACATAACATACCTTATTGGACTCAGGATTGTACCCGCAAAGTTAAAGTGTCCCACATCTGCAAAGTGGAAGTGTCACACTCTGCCCCAACAAGAACAGGCAGAGAGAGCGGTCATGGGATGGGTTTTGATGAGCGAGCGCGAGCTGAACCGGGTCGAGGTGTTGAGCCAGGTGACCCGGCTGATCAGGTCGGGGGAGACCTTCAGGCCATAGAGATCAAGCAGATGGGCCTGGATGTCCCGGACCGTCAGCCCGGCGGCGTAGAGCCCGACGATCTTGTCATCCATCCCGTCGATCCGGGTCTGGCCCTTCTTCACCAGCTCCGGCTCGAAACTGCTGTCCCGGTCCCGCGGGATCGCCACCGGCAACTCCCCGTCCTGTCCCTTCAGAACCTTGGCCGATGTGCCGTTGCGACGGTTGGATTGGCCCGGCGGCGCGCTCTCGCCCTCTTCATAGCCAAGATGCGCAGTAAGTTCGGCCCCCAGCATCCTCTCCATCAGCTTGATCTTCAGCTCTTTCATCAGCCCGCCATCGCCGAGCAGGTCCTCGGGGCGCTCCACGCCCTTCAGCAATTCGTCCAGGAGCTCTTTCGAGATGGTCATTCATGCTCCCTTTCGGTGAAGCATGGACTGGATCAGTCATACATAAAAGACCGGACACTCTCGCATGAATAGCGCCGTTGTCTTCCCCGTGCCGCCCTTATGGCTATACGCCGTAATAACTTTCATTGGTGTCCCTCGCAGATTTCCTCAGCTTCATGCCATCGGCCGCAATACACGTCACGGCGGAATGACGGCAACATGGCCACACGGCGACCCGTCTAGACAGCGTCAAGGCAACGCGGCGAATCGTCAACACGGCACAGCGGCAACACGGCCACACTGAAAACAACCCAAGCTTGGCGCCCTGATGGATGCCTCGCGCGACGACGTCCTTGCATACATGTCTTTCCCGCGAGAGCACTGGACACAGATCGCGTCCACGAACCCGTTGGAACGGGTGAACCGAGAGATAAAGCGACGTGCCGATGTCATCGGGATCGTTCCCAACGACGCCGCTATCGTCCGCCTCGTCGGAGCCTTGATGCTGGAGACCAACGACGAGTGGGCCGTGGCGAGGCGATACATGAGCCCTGAAACCCTGGCCCGCGTCACCGACAATCCCACCGTCAGGTTGCCCGCCGTGGCATTCTGACCAGGCCCGGACATCTCCGAAGGTCAGCGCTCCTACACCACGCTGTGGGACACTATCCGAAACCAGTCGTGGCACACCGTGCCATGCACGTGGCACCGTGTGCCACAAGCCCCGAAAATGCTGCAAAAACAGATGGCTGAGCCCCGGTAGAGCTTTGCGGGGCGAAAACAGCCAAAAAGCCTTTGTAACCAAAAGCTTGAAGGCAATGGGCAGCTTGCTGCGTCAGGTGTGCAGACTTTGGGGCGAGCGCCCCTGCCTCGCCCTACCGGACCCAGTCCCGTTCTCGCCCGCTGTCGTTTGGGGGTGACCGCGTTGCCGCTGTGCCGTGTGGACGGATCCGCGTCTCGAGCAATGATCGCGATATGGCACCTGCGGGTATCGTAGGCGCCGTCTGCCGTCACGGTGCCGATCTGTTCGTCCGCCGGGATCTGGCTCAGCAGGTCCGGAAGAACGGGGCTGTCGCCGTCGCGGCTGGGGGTGAATTCCACGGCGCGGATGTCGGCGGTGACCGTGTCCATGGCCAGATGCACCTTGCGCCATTGGCGCCGGCCCTGCACCCCGTGTTTGCGCGCCGGCCATTCGCCATCGCCGAGGAACTTGATGCCTGTGCTGTCGACCAGCAGGTTCAGAGGTCCGTCCGCGCGGCGATAAGGGATCTGGACGTTCAGGGTTCTCTGGCGCCGACACAACGTGCTGAAGTCCGGCACCGGCCAGTCGAGGTCAGCCATTTCCAGAAGGCTGGCGACCATACCGGAGGTCTGGCGAAGCGGCAGGCCAAACAACACTTTCACACTCAGGCAGAACTGGATCGCAACGTCGGAGAACGTCTCGGGGCGCCCGCGTTTGCCGTTTCGGTCTGCAAACCAGGTCATATCACGGTCGAACCAGACCAGCAGCGAACCCCGCCTTCGAAGCGAGGCGTTATAGATACACCAGTTCGTTGTGCGATAGCGGGGAGAAGCAGGCTTCGGCATGCCGCCGGTCTAACCTACCGGATTCGTGAAGTGAATCCCGGACAGGATTAGAGGTGGCTCGGTTCGTTTGAACAGTTTCGAGCCGTTTCCTAATTGGATTTCCCGCTCGGTTATGCCGCGACCGGGATTGGCCGTGGCGGGGTGAGATATGCCTGATCGGGCGTCCGCCCGTCCAGCGATGAATGCGGTCTCCTCGTGTTGTAGAACGCCAGATAGCAGGCCAGCCCGTCCCGGGCGACGGTCACGCTTTCATAGGCGCGCAGGTAGACCTCCTCGTATTTGACGCTGCGCCAGAGCCGCTCGACGAAGACGTTGTCGCGCCAGGCCCCCTTGCCATCCATGCTGATCTGGATGCCGGCGTCCTTCAGTGCCTTGATGAAGTCTATGGACGTGAACTGGCTGCTCTGGTCCGTGTTCATGATCTCCGGCGCGCCGTATCGGGCCAGGGCCTCGTCCAGCGCCTCCAGGCAGGGCCCGGTTTCCAGCGTGACTGACAGTCGCCAGGCCAGCACCTTGCGGCTGAACCAGTCGGCGACCGCCGTCAGGTAGACGAACCCCCGGGCCATGGGCACATAGGTGATGTCCATCGCCCAGACCTCGTTGGGGCGGGTCACGGCCAGCTTCCGGAGCAGGTAGGGATAGATCTTGTGTCCCGGCGCCGGCTTCGAGGTGTTGGGCCGGCGATAGAGGGCCTCGATGCCCATCCGTTTCATCAGCGTGGCGACATGCAGCCGACCGGCGGTGAAGCCCTCCTGGCACAGCAGCCCCTTCAGCATCCGGCTGCCCGCGAAGGGGAAGTCCATGTGCAACTCGTCGATCCGGCGCATCAGCTGTCCACTTAACCTTCTTTCTATGCTATTTTGGGAAAGGAGGACCCTGCCATGGATGGAACACCGAAAGCGACGAAACCCAAGGGGCGTGACGCGAAGACCAAGATCGCGCAAACCCGCATGAGCGTTCTGGAACTGGCGAAAGAACTCGGCAACGTGGCCGAGGCCTGTCGCCCTTCAACGCTGCCAGCGCGACCTTCGCCTTGAAGGCAGGGCTGTGGTTCCGTCTCGGTCGTCTCGTCATCTTCGCTCCTTCGTCCCGGCAACGCTGCCGGATCAGGAGCGGAAAATCCACCTAACTCAGCCGTTCAGATTTCCCGAACCGCCTCTTTCGTCAGTCAATAAGGTTAATTGGACATCTCAGCTTTCAGGAATGAAACGCGGCAGCGTGGTCTGCAGGGGGCGCAGCACGCTGTTCAGGCGCCGCTCGGCATCGGCTTCGGTTTCTTCACGACCGATCAGGGTGGTCAGTCGCACCAAGGCCCCATCCGTACGGCCGGTCATCACCCCGTCGGCCATCAACCAGAATTTCGCGGCATAATCGAGAGCGATGCGCCGCTCGCGCTGCTGGAACCAGTAATAGACCATCATCTTTGTCTCGCCCTTCTGGATGATCGCGCGGTTCATATGGAAGGGGCGGTCCGCCCCGATCTCGGGGGCGATGTCGATCCGTTCCAGCCAGGCGATCTCCCAGCCCGATCCGGGCAGGCACACTTCGGGTGAATGAACGCCGTTCTTGCTCTGGTCGTTGTACCAGGCCATGAACAGCCCGACCGAAGCCTCTTCGGACGGCTCCGCGATGGTGGTTTGCAGATAATCGTCCGCCGCCAGACCCTGTTCGATGCGGCGCTCCAAGCGCTGCTGAGGGCCCTGCTGGGTCCAGTTGCCAAGCGTCCGCGGGAACATAGCGAATGAATCGCGCTCGGGGGCGTGGGTGCCGCGCTCAGGCAGACTGGAAAGCGCGGCCAGCGCGGCCAGCACGATTGCCATCGCCGCGATCAGGGCTGCCGAGGGGCGCACGAGGCGCAGCCGCATGACCTGCTCGCCGACCCGGGAAAAGTCCAGATCAAGCGTCTCGCTCAGGCTCTTGTGATCCGGCTGGAACTGCAGCATCAGCCAGGCCAGTCCGAACAGGATCAGGATGCAGGCCAGGAAGATCACCCAGCCCTCGAAGAAATGGGAAAAGCCCTCGACCCAGTCCAGGCCGAAATGCTGCACGATGACGCCGGCCAGCGCGATCCGCACCGAATTCATGAAGATCGCGATCGGCACTGCCGAGATCAGCAGCACCGCCTTGTGCCATTTCGGACCCCGGTAGAGCACCGCGAAGACATAGGAAAACGACATGATCGGGAACATGTAGCGCAGCCCCGAACAGGCCTCGGCGACCAGAAGCTTGGTGACGCCCAGATCGATGATGTTGCCGTCCAGATAGACCGGGATCGACAGCATGTGCAGGAACCAGGCCCCCAGTTCGGACGAGATGAACTGCAGCGAGGTCGTGACCTTGTAGTAAAGCGTCGCAGGCAGCGGCAGCATGTAGACGAGATGCAGGACCGGGGGCCAGAACTTCCGCCCGTCCTGCCAGCCGAAACTGATCAGGATCATCCCTCCGATCCAGAGGATGATGCCATAAGCGGCAATGTCACCGATATTCGACAGGATGCCCAGGGCTCCCAGCGCCAGAGCGGTCGTCACCAGCACCACGCCCGGCCAGCGGTCCGGCTTGGGTCCCGGCCGTTCGGGGACGGCCTTGAGCTCCTTCAGCCACATCCAGGCCGACAGCACGGGAATGATGGGGCCGTGGCTGTATTCCGGGGTCTGCCAAGCGGTCAGAAGCGCCTCGATTCCGGTCCGGAAATAGATCCCGGCGGCAAGAATCGCGATCAGCAGGCAGACAAGCCCACCTGGGTTCGCAATTCGCAGACTACGTATCCGTGCAGTATAATCGCTGGCTGAGGTCATTGAAAACTCGAATGAAACATTGAGCACACCCTACATCACCCCCCCAACGAGGCAAAGCCTCGGCAATCGAGGCCCTACAGATGTCCGTGGCGTCGGAAAACCCGGGAAGGCCTCCGCCCGGGGAAAGGACATCAGGACTGGCCCCGGATCTTTTCGACGCCATGATGGCATGTGGCATGCCGGGGCATGGCTGTCATCCTCCATTTTCGGCCTCATGAGGGATGCTTGCGGGCAGCACCCCTCATGAGGCCGGGCCGCGGGCCTTCATCGATTGCTCTTGAGCCGAGCCTAGGGTAGCTCAAGCCGAAGAGGAAATCATTTGTATCGAGGCGACTTTGCATGACCAGACTTTCGGTTCTTGCCATTGCGGAAGCAGCCAATCCCGAATGGGTCTCTGTTCCTCTCGTCGGCTGGTCGCTGGCCCATGCCCTGCGCAAGGTGGCGGACGTTCACCTGGTCACGCAGATCCGGAACCGTGAGGCCATCACACGAACGGGACTGGTGGAGGGCCGAGACTTCACGGTGATCGATTCCGAAGCCTTGGCCCGGCCGATGTATCGTGCGGCAAGCCTGTTGCGCATGGGGGCCGGCAAGGGCTGGACGATGAACACAGCCATCAACGCCTTGGCCTATCCCTATTTCGAACGTCTGGTCTGGAACCGCTTCGGGGAAGAGATCCGGTCGGGTCGGTACGATATCGTGCACCGGATCACGCCGCTTTCGCCCACCGTGGCCTCGCCTCTTGCCCCGAAAGTGGCCGGAGCCGGCGTTCCTTTTGTCCTGGGACCTCTCAATGGCGGCGTGCCATGGCCG
This sequence comes from Rhodovulum visakhapatnamense, assembly GCF_004365965.1. Taxonomy (GTDB): domain Bacteria; phylum Pseudomonadota; class Alphaproteobacteria; order Rhodobacterales; family Rhodobacteraceae; genus Rhodovulum; species Rhodovulum visakhapatnamense. The sequence continues at coordinate 17,828 of NZ_SOEB01000031.1, read as the reverse complement.
AAGGGGTTCGCGGCGGAGCGGCGGCGCGAACGCGAATGGCTGTCCCATGTGCGTGCCGCCTACAAGATCAATCCGGCCCGTGGCCGGACCCTGAACGCAGCCTCGGCGATCCTTGCGGGATCGCGCCATACCGGCGGAGAAATCCCAGCGCGGTTCCAGAACAAGGTTTTCTGGCTGCCCGAGAACGCGATCGACCCGGACCGGTTCAGTCTGGTTTCAGAACAGGATATTTCCGCACCGCTCCGCGCCTGTTTCATCGGGAGGATGGTCCCCTACAAGGGACCTGACATGCTGCTTGAGGCCGCGGCCGGCCTGCTGCGCAGCGGGCGTCTTGTGCTGGACATGATCGGCGACGGCCCGATGCTGGAGGCTCTCAAAGCCCAGGCCGACAAGGCGGGCCTTGCGGACGCAGTCGCATTCCACGGCAACCTGCCGCACCGGCAGGTTCAGACGGTGGCCGCCCGGGCGAATCTGTTCACCTTCCCGTCGATCCGCGAATTCGGGGGCGGCGCCGTACTGGAAGCGATGGCTCTCGGAGTGGTGCCGGTGATCGCGGACTATGCGGGGCCGGGCGAACTCGTGAGACCCGAAACCGGCTACAAGGTTCCACTGGGATCCCGTGACGAGATTGTCGCCCGGTTCCGGAGCCTGCTTGAAGAGATCGTCTCCGATCCTTCGGCCTTGCCGCAGATGGCAACCGCAGCCCGAACCCATGCGCTGACCTGTTTCACATGGGATGCGAAAGCCCGGCAGGTGGCGCAGGTTTACGAATGGGTTCTGAAGGGCGGCCCCCGTCCAGAACCGGTGCCGATGACCGGCGGTTCAGAGTGATGTGTGACGGCTGATCCCGTCCCGCTGCTGGCAAAAAGACAAGGACGCAGAAGACCATGCCCCACGGATCCGATGCCTATCGCGCCGCCGAAGCCGAAATGGCCATCCCTCCGGTCTCGCAGCGGGGGCGGACGAACCAGAACCCGCCCGGCATCGGCTTCTGGGCGCTGGTGGCCGAGGATTTCCGCACCCATGAGCGCAGGCTCTTCGAACAGGGCTTCTGGGCCGTCTTCGTTCACCGCTTCGGCAATTGGCGGATGGGGCAGCGCAAGATCGTCCGCGCCCCTGCGACACTGGTCTACAACATCCTCTTCAAGCTGGTGGAATGGTTCTGCGGGATTTCGCTGTGGTACACCGTCAAGCTGGGGCGGCGGGTACGGATCTGGCACCATAGTGGAATTGTCATTTCTGCCCGGGCGATCGGAGATGACACCCAAATCCGGCAGAACACGACCATGGGGGTGCGTAACGCACGCCACCTCCAAGAAATTCCAATCGTGGCTGCAGGAGCCGACATTGGTGCCGGCGCCATTTTGGTCGGAGCCGTCTATATCGGCAAGGGCGCGCGGATCGGCGGCAATGCACTGGTGCTGACGGATGTCCCTGACGGAGCAATCGCTATGGGCAACCCAGCGCAGATAGTCAGTTATGGCAAAGTGCCCTGACCTAGAGTCAGGGCCCATAAATCCGCTTGAGCGAGGGCTCGCCGCGTGATTCAAACTCCTGATTTGGGGAGGGGATCATGAGCGAGCTTTTCTGGCTGACGGAAGCGCAGATGGAGCGGCTGCGTCCGTTCTTTCCGAAGTCCCGCGGGAAGCCTCTGACCTGAGACCCGTTTCCTCCTCCGGTTTGAGGTAGAGTCCGTCCCAACGAAGGAGACGGACGGCATGAAGAGATCACGGTTCACGGAGGAGCAGATCATCGCGATCCTTAAGCATCAGGAGAGCGGCGTGGCGACAGCGGACGTATGTCGCGAGCATGGGATCAGTTCGGCGACGTTCTACAAGTGGAAGGCCAAGTTCGGGGGGCTGGAGGTGTCGGACGCCCGACGGCTCAAGGCGCTCGAAGATGAGAACGCGAAGCTGAAGAAGCTGCTGGCCGAGCAGATGCCGGACAACGCGATTCTGAAGTGTCCACTAACCTTCTTGGCTAACGAATGACATGACGGTTTCGATGGGCCGTCGCCCCATGTTTCGGTAACCCAGATGCGGGCGCTCGGTGTTGTAGTGGACGAGCCAGGCGTCGAGATCGGCCTGGAGCGCCTCGACGGTCTCGTAGAAGGTCTCGCGCATCTTCACGCGGAAGAACTCCTCCAGCACCGTGCCATTGAACCGCTCGACGAAGCCGTTGGTCTTCGGCGTGCGGACCTTGGTGCGGCGGTGCTCGATGGCGTTGAGCTCGAGATAGAGTTCGTAGGGGTGCTTTTCGGTGCCGCAGAATTCGCGGCCGTTATCGGTCAGCACCGCTTTCACCGGCAGGTCCAGGGCGCGGTAGAAGGGCAGCACGTCGTTGTGCAGGACCGCCACCGCCGCCTCGGGCTGCTTGGAGACATGCAGGAAGCCGAAGGCGTAGCTGCCGAAGGTATCGACGACCGCGTGCAGATAGACCTTGCCGATCCCCTTCAACGAGCCGACGAAGAAGGTATCGGCCGAGAGCAGCTCGCCGGGAGTGCCTGATTCAACATGCCTTTCCCGGAAGCACGGGTTCTGCTTCTCGTAAGCACTCGGTTTGTACCGCCTTACCGGCTCTTCAGTGAGATCTTAGCCTACAGTCGCTATGGACGTCATTTTCGGTGTCCACGAGGACGGAGGTTTTCATGCGGCATGAGGTGTTCACAGGCCCGGAACGGCGGCGGCGTTGGTCGGCCGAGGAAAAGCTGGCCATCATTGAAGAGGTCGGCGTCAACGGCTGGACGGTGTCCGATGTCGCCCGGCGGCACGATGTGGGACGACAGAACATCTACCACTGGCAGCGCGAGCTGAGGCGCAAGGGGCTATGGCCGCGCGGCGGCGAAGCGCCCTTGTTCCTGCCGGTCGAGCTGGCGGCGGCCAATAGCGCGGACATCGCCCCCACTGCCGCGATGGCGTCCCGGGTCGGGGAGGTCGCGATCGTCTTTTCCAACGGGCGGAGCTGTCGCGGCTGATCCTCGGCACGATAGCCTGCCGGCTGACGCTCAGCTTCGCGGTAGGATCGATCATCTTTTTGCGCTCGGCAACAGACCCCTGCGCGGTTCGCTCGAACCGATGGCGTTCACCGCGCAGTGCGTCCCGCGCCGGACAAAAAATCGTTCTCCAGCGTCAGCTCTCCGATCTTCGCATGCAGGGTCTTCACGTCGAGGATCGGTTCGGGCTCAGCCTTCGGGGCCTTGCCGAACACCCCGGTCGCTCCCTCAAGCAACGGGTCACGCCACTGCTTGATCTGGTTCGGATGGACGTCGAAGTCTTGCGCCAGCTAGATCATGGCCTTCTCGCCCTCGCTCGCAGCATCATGCCGTTCTTGCGCAGAAAATCCACTTATCCCGGTTGTTCAGATTTCCGCAGCCGTCTCTAGAGCCACGCGACCGAAATCGTTATACATCAGGCATCATAGATGTAATCACGGGAAAGGGGGCCATATGGCCCCCTTTTGTCGTACCGTAGAGCGGAATTGCGTGGTTCAGGCGGCGTTGCGCTTGCGCCGCAGGGCCAGCGCCCCGAGGCCCGAGAGCAGCAGAAGCGCGCCCGCCGGCAGCGGAACGGCCGAGATGCGGATCACGAGATCGTCGTGGTTGTCGCCCGCAATAGCGTTGTCATCGAAGAACAGCCAGAGAACATCGCCGTCGGTCTGATCCGACGCATCCAACGAGGCGATGAAGTTCGGCCCCGCGCCCGGAACCGTTGTATCCCCGTTCGCCACCACCACCGGGACCAGCAGACTGCCGCCGATGCTTTTGAAGAAGAAATCAAGGTCACCAGCCGTCATGAACGACGTGTCGAACGAACTGACGGGATCGCCTGTCACCAAGGCGGAATCGCCGACAGCCTTGCCAACAGTCGTTCCGTCGATGGTGAAGGTGTTGATCCAGCCGGCTTCCCAGCCAAGCACTTCGACACGAAGGACGGTGTCACGGTTCAGGTGCACCGTCCCTTGGGAAAAGCCGTCCATTGATGAGCCAACAGCCCCGAGCAGGGCATCCAGAACCTCGTTCTCGGGCGTTTCGAGCTGCGAGCCGGTCGAGCCACCCGGAACCGAATCCGCCACGCCACCGATGATCGAGAAGGTTGCCGCGGAAGCCACTGTACCCATAGCAAGCAGGGCCGCCCCTGCGGTCATCAAAATCTTCTTCATAATATGTCTCACCCTTCGTGATAATGTGGTGGTCACCCAACCGAACCACTCGCAGTAGTCCCCCCCTGGGACTTGTACACATACATCCTACCATTTCTTCGGGGTGTTGTTAAAGAAATATTGGCAAGATCGAGGCGGCGGCCTGAATTTTGACACAATCTCACGGGCAACGGGCAAGATTGTTGCGCCTGCCGCGCACCCCCTGAGTGGATTCGACCGAGAATAGATCTAAAATGTCGCAGATGTGCGGCGAATCTCCCGCCTGGCGGGGTCGGTCTCACGCACCGCTGCTGGGCCGGCCGGACTGGCGCGCCCGAACCCATCCCAAAAACGCCTTGTCGGCCGAGCGCAGGCGAGGGCTTCCGGTCCGGCCCCACCACGCCCGCCACTCGGCCTCCAGAGCATAGACATCGTCCCCCGGCACCAGCCGCCGGGCCTCTTCCAGGGCCTCGGGCGAGAGCTGCGGACCTGCCCCGGGCGCAACGACAACCTCGCGCTGGGAAAAGACGAAAAGATCCCCGGCGTCTTCGGTCAGAACGTAATCGGGAAGCGTCCCGGCCCGGGCAATCTCGCGCACCATGGCGCGGAACACGCGCCGCGGCGAGGAGGAGCCCGATTTCTTCAGCAGCGTCTCGAGCGAGATGCGCCATTCCCGTTGCCGCCCGCAATGCTTGCGGGCCAGTTCGTAGAGCCGCCGCTCCAGCGGCTTGCGCAGGCCGAAATAGTCCCGGCTGAGCGTCAGCACCGACTTCGCCAGCACCGCATCGTAAAGCCATTCGCTGAGCGTCACGCAGACCGACACCATGCGTCCCGCCCGGGTCTTGCGCACGATCTCCCAGCTTTCGATCAGCCCGAAGCCGCGGGTGATTTCTTCGCTGCCGGTGACGATGTTGGTGGTGATCCGGGTCCCCGCCAGCCGCTCGAAGGCATCGCGCAGCCGGCGGTAGCCATCGCCCGAGGTTTCGCGCCCGGTCGCGGTCAGCAGGTCATGGGCGGTCAGGGTCAGCCTTCGCGAGGTCGGCCGTCCGGCATTGATCGCGGCCATCAGCTGCGAGATGCAGAAGATCAGGATATCGGCATCGAAGATCGTCGCCCGCCCCTTGACCGAGGGCGTCACGGTGATCTCGGTACCGTTGTGGTCGTAGCTGAGAATGCGGCGGTCAGGCCGGGTCGACAGCGAAAAGACCGGATGTTCCATCGAGGCCAGATCGTGCTTGGGCATCGCCGCGAAGAAATCGCAGACGAAGAAATCCGGCGCGCCCGCTGCCGCCTGAACGCCTGCCATGGTCCGTCCCCTTGCCCGCCTCCGGCGCCTGCCTCTGACGCTCTGCGAGGATTCGTCGTTTCATTGACACCTTGGTAAGTTATCCACAGCCCCCGGTCCAGCCCGGGACCCCGTCCGGTTCGGGGGTTCAGAGTCAGCGCCCCGTGGTTTCAGAGTCGCCTCATCGTGGCTTCGGAATCGCCCCCTGTGCCATAGGAGCTTGAAAAAAAGGAGTTGTGACCACTCCGGACACCCGTAACGTAACTCTAACGACAATAATAACGGCAAAATATCTTGCAGACCCCGCCCCGGCACCGCACGGGAGAACAGTAGTTCTGTGAAATGCAGAGAAAAATCCTCTCGCATCCTGCCTTTTCTTGCATGTGATGCGTTTTGTGGTATCTTGGGAAAAACCTGTGACATGAGGGAGGCGCCGCTCCGGCCGCCCGAAAAGAGCGCAGGTCCGAGCAGGAGACCGGCCCATGAGCACCACCTCTCTACCGCCCTATTTCAACCTGTCCCCAAAGGCTGCCATGAACGAGCTTGGCGCCCCGTCGGGCACCGCCGATCTGGCCTCCATCGCCGAGGCCTGCCGCCGCGGTCGCAACGACCTGATGGGACGCGGGTTGGACGAAACCGGCGCCAAGACATTGCGGCCCTTCTCGACCTGGGAAATCACCAAGTATCTGATCCCTGTCGCACCTGCACATTTCCGGCGCGTCCTGCGGCAGAACCCCGATCTGCCACAGGGCGGGTCGGAAACCGAGGGCGGCGCGAAATGGTTCAGCTTCGACGAAGTGTTGCGGCTTCGGGCCCATTTCGCCGCCGAAGGGTCGAAGGCCAAGAACTACCTGCCCTACCGGCCGGCAAATCTGTCCGCCAAGATCGTTGCGGTGGCCAATTTCAAGGGTGGGGTGGGCAAGACCTCGACCTGCGCCCATCTGGCCATGTCGGCTGCGCTCGACGGCTATCGGGTACTGATGATCGATCTCGACAGCCAGGGATCGATGACGTCGATCTTCGGCGGCCAGGTGGCCGATGAATGGGACACGGTCTTCCCTCTTCTGGCGCGGCATTACGGCGCCGCGCTGCGGACCGAGAACCAGCGCCGGATCGATAGGGGCGAACCTCCCCTGCCCCTCGACGACAGCATCGCCGAAGGCATGAAGATGACTGCAGCCGATGTCATCAAGCCCACCCACTGGCCCAACATCGACCTGATCGGGGCGCAGCTGAACCTCTACTGGTCCGAGTTCCAGATCCCTGTCTGGCGGATGCAGAGCCGGTCCTGGAAGCTCTGGAATGCGCTTGGCGACATCCTGGCCGAGGACGGGGTGCTGAACCGCTATGACATCGTCTTCCTCGATACGCCCCCTGCCCTCGGCTACCTGACCATCAACGGGCTGGCGGCGGCGGATGTGCTGCTGGTGCCCTTCGGGGCCTCTTTCCTGGAATTCGATTCCACGGGGCGGTTCTTCGACATGCTGCATTCCACCTTCTCCTCGATCGAGGAGGGCGAGAACATGGCTGCCCGCGCCCTCGGGACCGAGGAACTGGCCTTCGAGTGGGATGCCGTGCGCGCGGTCATCACCCGCTACGACAGTGCCCAGCAGGCCGAGATGGCCACGTTGATCCAGACCTATATGGGATCGACTCTCAGCCCCTACCGGCAGGATTTCACCGCGCTGATCGGTCAGGCCGGCGAACAGGTCCATGGCATCTACGAAGCCGACTATCGCGACTTCAACCGCGAGACCTATGCCCGCGGCCGGGCAACCTTCGACGAAACCTATGCCGCCTTCAAGAAACTGCTGATCGGCATCTGGCACCGCGAGACCCTGGCGGTGCAAGAGGCCGCGCAATGAGTTTCGCATGCGAAAACGCGCCACAAGCCCCCCTGCCCTTCTGATGGCTCGCGTGACGCGCATTTCGGGCCCTGCGGGGCCGTCCGAACTCTCCGAAAGGATCTGACATGGCCAGACGCAAACGCCTTGGCGCCCCGCAAACCGGCGATGCCGCCCCGGAGACCAAGGCCTTTCCGCTTGGCGTGGCTCCCACCACGACCCGGCGCGCCCCGATCGCGCAGGTGGCGGGCGATGCGGCGGCGCTGGCCGCGGCCGAGGCGCTGGCCGGGGAAATGGCTGCGGCGCGCTCGGAAGGGCGGCTGGTACAGGCGCTGCCGCTCGACCGGATCGAGGCGGGGCACCTGCTGCGCGACCGTCGGGTTTTCGACCCCGAAGAGATGGCGGCTCTGAAGGCCTCGATTGCGGCCCGCGGCCAGCAGGTTCCGATCGAGGTGATCGAGACCGGGCAGGGGGCCTATGGTTTGATTTCAGGATTGCGGCGGCTCTCGGCCCTGCGCGAGTTGCAGGAAGAGACCGGCGAAGACCGCTTTGCCAGGGTCAAGGCGTTGATCAAGCCGCTGGATAGCGCGCCCGAAGCCTATATCGCGATGGTGGAAGAAAACGAGATCCGGTCGGATCTGTCGTTTTACGAAAGGGCGCGGCTGGCCTGGGAGGCTGCCGGGCGAGGGGTCTTCGACAGTCCGCAGGCCGCGGTCAAGGCGCTTTTCGCCAATACCACACCGGCGCGCAGATCGAAGATTGCCGCTTTCGTGGTCCTGCATGAGGCTTTCGGCGAGGCGCTGCGTTTTCCCGAGGCGATCCCCGAGAAGGTCGGATTGGCGCTGGTCAAGGCGCATCAGGGAGATGCGGCCTTCGCCGCCCGGCTGCGGGCTGACCTCGAGGCTGAACAGCCGGAAACGGCTGCGGCCGAACGGCGGGTGCTCGACGAGAGCCTGCGCAAGCCGGCCGGATCCTTCGCGGAAACGCCCAAGGCCGAGCCGGTAGCGACAGGCATCTCCATGGCGGCGTCGAATGGCCGGGTGGTTCTGAGCGGGGCAGGGGTGACCGGCGAGCTTGCGGCCGAGCTTCGGGCCTGGCTTGCCGCCCGGCGCTGACGTCTTGCGAAATGCCGTCTCCAGTCAGCCGGCCGGTGAGATCGCGGCAACACCGGAACTGGAAAAGGTAAGCACTCGGTTTGTACCGCCTTACCGGCTCTTCAGTGAGATCTTCGCCCGTCTTGGCGCCGAGATCCCGGACACGACGCTGGTCGACTGGTGCGGCGGCGCGATGAAGGAGCTGGCGCCGCTGATCGACAAGATAGGCAAGGGCGTGAAGCAGGGCCGGATCTGGGTCTATGTCCGCGACCGCATCCATGACCACAAGATCAACCGGCTCGACGAGATACTCCCGTGGAACTGGAAGCCTCAGGCCGCCGAAACGGCCCGGAGCGACGCCGCCTGAAATTGCAAGGCGGTCCAGACCGGGCCGTTACGGAAAAGGGGGCCATGTCGGCCCCCTTTTTTCGCATGCGAAAACCCGGAACGGGGTCTGCTGCCACCCTGCGGGCGGGGAGGCCGGTCAGGCCACGTCGTCCAGATAGATCCCGAACTGGCCTGTCAGGGCATCCCAGAGCGCCGTATTCCCGTCGACATCCTGCACATCGTTGCCGATGACGGTTTGCTCGACCTTGCCGGTGCCGCTGTAGAGATCCAGCGTGACCACGTCGTTGAGGTAGTCGACCGTGATGGTGGCATTGCGGTTGCCCAGACCGGTCACGGACAGCTCGTCAAAGCGGCCCGTCAGTTCGTCCAACTCGATCAGCGTATAGTGGCCCGTGCCAGCCGTGAGGGCGGACAGGTCCAGAGCAAGGGTGCCACCGCCAAGATTGGCCCCGCTTGCGACATCCGAGGCCTGGCTGCCGTAATAGCCCGAGCGGAATTCGCCGATCGCCGACACGCCGGTCGTGTCGAAGACGAAGGACAGGACCGCGTCTTCCTCCATCCGGAGGAGGCCCAGATCGCCCGCAAGCCCGTCGAAGCCGATCTTGGCGCCGGTGCCCTCGATGCTGAGCTCCGACCCTGCAGACAGGTCGAAGACGGCATTCTTGATTCCCAGCAGGGCCTGACCGCCGGACACGCTCATGTCGAGCCCGCCCGAGACGAGGCCGGTATTGGCGAAACGGCCGCCCTCCACCGTCAGGCTCAAGGTGTCGCCGTCGGAATAGGTGTCGAGCCAGAACTGGCCGGAATAGGTGACGTTGATTTCGCCGGTTCCGTCTAGGATCACGCCCGAGCTTACCGTCAGCTTGCCGGAATGGATGTCCAGCGTGCCGCCGGGGCCGAGGTCGAGAAGCGAGATCGCGTTGGTCCCGGCCGAGCCGTAGGTGACCCAGTTGCCGCCCAGAAGCACCTTGTCGCCATCGGTGGGAACCGCCTCGCCGGTCCAGTTGATCGCATTGTCCCAGCGGACGCCATCGGCAAGCGCATTCGGAACGAAGGCCACGACGGCATCGCTGCCGTCGCCATCGGGAGCGATGCCGAAGCCCTGCTGGAAGAAGGTGATGATGTCCTGGGCGGCCTTGACCACGGCCAGGCCGTCCTGAGAGACTTGTGCGCGCAGATAATCGGCCAGATCCGCGATGGTGGCATCGGGATCGATCAACAGATCGGCGATGAAGTTCTGGATCGTGATCTTGTTCAGTTCTTCCGCGGTCAGCCCGTTTGCACCGCCATTGCTCCACAGTTTGTCGTAGCTGTCATAGCGCGAACCGATCCAGTTGTAGATGATGGTGTCGTCGTAGAAGGCCTCGTGGCGGTTGATCAGCGAGCTGTTGTTCCACAGCTTTTCGGCGAATTCCTCTGCGTTGTTAGGGTCGGCCAGATGGGCGATGATGTTGTCCAGCAGCGTTGTGTCAATCGCTCCGTTATCGACGCCCATGGCATAGGCCCCGATCATGAACGCCTCCTTGTGCGCGCCCGAGGTGATCACGTTGTCGGCAAAGTAGGTATAGTTCCCGATCGGGCCCGCGTCAGCATAGTTTCCACCGAGAAAGTTCGTGCCGACATTGTTGTCGAGGTAGAGATTGCCTTCGGCATGGACCCCGCCGCGGAACTGGGCGCCGATCGAAGCGGCCCGCATGGTGATGCTGTCGCGGAAGGTGACGTCCCAGGTGTTCTCCTGAAAGTAGAGGTTGTGACTGAACATGCTCGGCGGCTGGCCCTCATCTGCCGTTCCGTCATAGCCATCGGCCCAACCGGCATGATCGAAAAGGGATCCCTCGATCAGGACATTTTCCAGATCGGCGCCGTAAAGCGCCGTGGTCCGGTCCGCATGTGGAGACCATTCCCCGGAGGGATCGACCGGCGCAGGAGTAATGGCATCAACGAATTCAGAGTTTCGGATCGTCAATCCGTCGATGTGCTGGAAATCTCCGTAAGAACTGAAACGGACATCGTCGAAGAGAAGGTTGGAACCCGTCAGCGCGGTCAGCCCCTCCGCCACTTCCACATCCGTCACGACGATATTCGATGCAGTCTCTTGAAAGATCCATATCTTGCTGTCGATGATCGGCTTGTCACCCTCTCCGTAGGAGGTGATGAGCAGTGGATGCAGTTCATCCTCACCTGTCGAGCCCCGTTCAATGACACGGCCGAGGTCGCTATAGGTATAGCCCTTCTCGAACAGCAGCCAATGAGAACCGGGATCCTGATCTAGTCTGGTAATTTGATACCATATCGGCATGCCCACATCTGCAGACAGCGCCATCTCTTCAGAGCCGCCATATTCGGGATGTGCGACCAGCCAGGCGGTCGTGATGGCGGATTCCGAAAGACCTTCGAGGGCGGCGATATCGGTCTTGGTCAGGGCGTCAGCCGATCCCGAGATATAGACACAGCGGTGGTTGTCTCCGTATTCGACGACCATGTTGCCATTGGCATCTTCCTCCAGGAGGTAGTGCAGGCCCAACCCCCAGCCCTGTTCCTGGGTCAGAGGCGCCACCGTCAGATCGGCGCTGCGAGTTTCCACGGAGCCATCGGCAAGGGTCACCTGATAGGCGAAGGACAGGCTGCCGCTGTCGCTGGTGCCGGTCAGGACCACCGACAGCGTGTTGTCGGGGTTGACCGTGACGCGGCCGAAATCGGGCTGGTTGACGATTTCCAGGGTGGTGATGTTCCCGGCATCCGCGAGTTCAAGCGTGGTCACCCGGCCGCCGGCGACGTCCAGGGGGCTGCCATCTTCGGCGATCAGCGTGGGGTCGATCTGATGCACGACCTCCGATAGCTCTTCGGTAATGTCCGGTTCTTCCGCAGGGCTTTCCGGTTCCGCGGGGGGCTGCCCGGTCTCATCGCCGCCGGTTTGGGCGGCTGCGGCCCTCGCCGCCAGAGAGGCCATGATGGAGGGAAGATGACCCGCGACCCGGATCATGCCCAGGTCCTGGGGCGCTCCGACCGCCGGGCTGCCCCCGGTGTCATCGGTCCCGTCGCCGGTTCCGGAGGTGAGTTCTGTTGGTGTCAGCATCTTTCTGATCCTGGTGAGGGGAAGCGAGCCGGACGCGACCGAGGTCACCTCTGCCGCTGCCGTATCGGTTTGCACGAGTTCTTCGCTGGCGTCCGATGCCCGGTCTTCCGACGTGAATATTCGCTTTTCCCAAAGGGGAGGGGCCTTCTCCAGAGATGCCGTCATCATCGGAGAGAGGTCTGCACAGGTGGGCTGCAGCGACATTTCCAGGGGGGGCGTGGACTGTTGAGGGCCGGGAGCGGAGGGGAGAGATGTCCCGGGGATATTCAGATCGAGAGGGGCCGTCAGCAGGGTGTACCTGAGCGAGCCCTTGGGAGAGACTTTGAACAGAGACATTGTGGAACCTATCCAGACTGTGCCAATCCCAAGGGCCGGTGCGCACGACGCGATCCTTGGGCTCGTCAATTCTGCCGAGAGCGATTTTCCCAGCCCTTGTGCGGGAGAGATCGTTATCCAATCCTTGACGGAGCTGGGTTTCACTCATTCCGGGCAGATTTTGGCTTACGTAGGGAAACAGTCGCCGCTCTAGTCACAGTATGTTTCTGAGGCCGCAATGGTACTGACCGGAAATGGGCGGTTTCCCGCATCATCTGATTCTTGTTTTGGGCGTCAACGCGCCGATTCGGACGCTTTGTTGCACAAACATGCAGTCGGTGTTGATCCCCGTGACCGGCGACGGCGCCTATGACACGCGACGCTATCGCGCTACCCTTATCGTGATCGTGTCCCGACAGCGCTTGCTGATCACCTCGGCGCAGGTGACCCGCTGATGTGAGAAAGCCCCGGGCTGCCCAAGGTTGGGGGGCTGCAGGTGGCTGTCAGTAGGGCTCCTGTTTCAGCCCCAACACCGGGCGCAAGCCCATGGCCCAGAAATCGCGGAAGAAATGGGCGGGGGCGATCGGCGTGCGGCCGCGAAGCCGGGTGATGGCATGATTCATGGATGCCCCTAATATCCAAGCCAGCCCGGTGGCCAGCGCATAAGGTCTGCCATGGGCCTTGACGAAATAGTGCTGCCAGCTGTCGTACCAGTAGGCGGGTTTGCGCGGGCGCTGCGCGGCAGTCCGGCTCTGCACGTCAGTCGAGGCGCCCTCGACATGCAAGATACGCGCCTCGGCCACGTACCAGCCTTCCCAGCCCGCCTCTACGCAGGCCCGCATCAGGTCGACCTCTTCGAAATAGAGGAAGTAGTAGGGATCGAAATTGCCCGTCTCCTGAAAGACGTGGCGCCGGGCCATCACGCCTGCCCCCGAGACCCAGTCGACCCGCCGGGTGGGGATATCTGCGGGCAGCGCCACCGTCCAGCGCGCGAAGAGCCGCGTGATGGGACCGAAATTGACCGCAGCCCCGAAGGTGGCCGGAAGCGAGGGAAAGCGGAAAGCTGCCGAAGCGGGAACAGGGGCCTCCGCGCCGGGATTTGTCACACTTGCCCCCGCGAAGGCGGCTCCCGGATGGGCGTCGAGAAAATCGGCCAGGATGGCGAGGGTCTCGTTCTCGAGCCGGGCGTCCGGGTTCAGCAGGAAGACGTAATCCGGGGGATCGGTCCGGGCCGCGAGCGTCTCGAGCACGATGTTGTTGCCGCGGCCGAAGCCGTGGTTCTCGGCCTCGAGGTAAAGCGTCACCTCCCTGCCCCAACCCCGGTCCGCATGGGCACGCTGCAGGATCTCTGCGCTGCCGTCGGGTGAGGCATTGTCGACAAGGTGGATCTCGACCGTCCGCCCGCCATGGGTGCGGGCCCGCACGCTTTCGACCCCTTCGATGGCCAGACCGGCGGCATTGTAATTCACGATGATGACAGCGATCGAATTCATCGTGGGGCACCGGGGCGGGCGTCAAAGGACAAGAGAAAACCTCCCCGGGACGTCGGGCACATGCAAGAATGGCACGGTCCCATATCTGGGCCAGCCTGCCGGTTTTGTGTAGCCACGGAAGAGGTGAACGTCTAGACAGACGGCAAGGCGTCCTCTCGATTTTCAGGTATTCGTTTCCAGCGCGCGCGTATGAAGTACAGATTGGAAATCGACGGCCTGCGTTCCCTTGCCGTCCTGCCCGTCATCCTGTTCTACAGCGATATTTCGGTCTTTTCGGGCAGTCATGTCGGGGGCGATGTCGTTCCGGTCATCTCGGGCTATCTGATCGCCATGATCCTTCTGGACCAGATCGCGGCAGGGCGGTTCTCGATCTTCGTTTTCCATTTGCACCGGGCCCGGAGGACACTGTCCGCACCGAATCCGGCAGCTGAGAGACCGTATGACTTCGTCGTCTTCCCGCTGCTGCTATGGCTGGTCTGGTCGCTTTTGCACCGGCTGGGCGTGGCTGGGCGTGCAGCGAGCGAGGCTGCATTCAACCGGAGGCTCGCCTCCCGCAATCTGCCGGAGACCCAGCCATGACAGGCCGCTCCTATCTCGTGATTTCTCCCGGCCGGAACGAGGCCAAATACATGCGCCGCACGCTCGACAGCATGGTGGCACAGACCGAACGGCCCGCGCTCTGGCTGATCGTGGATGACGGCTCGACGGATGAAAGCCCGCAGATCCTGGCGGACTATGCTGCCCGGCACGACTGGATCCGGGTGATCACCAAGCCCGACCGGGGCCACCGGGCGGTTGGACCGGGGGTGATCGAGGCCTTCTATTACGGGCTCGAGAGCGTCGGCATGGACGGCTTCGACTATATCTGCAAGCTCGATCTCGATCTCGACCTGCCGCCCCGCTATTTCGAGATCCTGATGGACCGGATGCAGGCCACCCCGCGCATCGGCACCTGCTCCGGCAAGGCCTATTTCCGTGACGCTGCGGGCGCGCTGGTCAGCGAACAGATCTCGGACGAGTTCTCGCTGGGCATGACCAAGTTCTTCTCGGTGGCCTGTTTCCGCCAGATCGGCGGCTTCGTGCGCGAGGTGATGTGGGATGCGATCGACTGCCACAAGGCCCGCAGCCTGGGCTGGACGCCGGTCAGCTGGGACGATCCGGACCTGCGCTTCGAGCATCTGCGCCCGATGGGGTCGAGCCAGAGCTCGATCTATACCGGCCGCCGCCGCCACGGGTTAGGACAGTATTACATGGGCACGCATCCGGTGTTTCTGCTGGCCTCGGTGGTCAACAAGATGCGGACGCGACCCTATGTTCTGGGAAGCCTCGCGATCCTGCAGGGCTATCTGGCGGCGATGCTGCGCGGCGCGCCTCGCCATGGCGATGCCGAGTTGATCCGCTTCATCCGCGGCTACCAACTGCGCGCGGTCTTTCAGGGCAAGTCCCGAGCCATCAGAGCGGTCGAGGCCGCGTATGCGCCCTCGTGGGATCCGAAGGATTGAGCCGTTTCTTAACAGGCCGCTGAAAAACCCTGCAGGGAGGAACGGTTTCCATCTGCGCGGATGCTGGGGTGGGCTGGATCATGGGCAGGAAGCCCCGGCGGCGCTTTCCCTCGTCAGGCCGCAAGCAGTTTCGGTAGCCGCGCCAGATTGCAGGCCGCCATTGTCAGGGTGAACCGGGCGCGTACCCGCTCGATGCCGCGATACATGGTCTGTGCCATGCCGCCGACGGTCTTGGCCCAGCCGAAGGTGAGTAGGAACAGGCAACGGTACAGTGGATCGTTGCCCTGACGCAAGTCGATTTTCTTCCGGCATCGTTGAGATTTGGCATAGACGGGGTGCCGAGTAGTTCTGCCGTCGATGGCGGAGTGCCTGGACTTCTGGGCGACATGCGGCGTCACAACCATCTGGCGCAACTCGGCGACGAAGTCGGCGCTGTCGTAGCCGCGATCCGCTGCCAAGCTCAGCCGCCGCATTGATCCAGGCGAGTGCCGATGGAGCATGTCGATGGCGGCACGGCGTTCGGCGTAGCCATCCGCCTGCGTCAGATCTGCCTGAACGATCAGCCCGGAGCGGTTGCAGCCATAGGCCGGATGTTCGAGCGCCAGCGCCTTGATCCGCTCGACCGTCTCCGGCGGGGTCGTTTGAGGGTGGGTCTTGTGGATCGGCGGCAGGTCCTTCAGCCCCTCGAAGCCCGTTCTCGGGCTTACGCGGCGCCACCGGCGCCACGGTCCCTCAAGCCCAAAACCGACGTTTCCACTCGTAGAAGCTGGTGCGGTCCATGCCGCGCTGGCGACAGGCCTCGGCCACGTTGCCGAGTTCTTTCGCCAGTTCCAGAACGCTCATGCGGGTTTGCGCGATCTTGGTCTTCGCGTCACGAGCCTTGGGTTTCGTCGCTTTCGGTGTTCCATCCATGGCCGGGTCCTCCTTTCCCAAAATAGCATGGAAAGAAGGTTAAGTGGACAGCCGGTATTTTTCAGCGGCCTGTTAAAGCGCACAGTGTTCGATCTGCTTGGGTATAGGATACCGGATGCCGGAGAAGGCAAGGGGCGAAATGACCGCCAAGATGGCCGCATAGTGAATATCGGCTCAGGTCGGAATTCGGGGGCGAACTCACGCTGGATGCGATATAGCTTGGCCTGAACACAGCCAAGCTGTATCATGCCGAACGGTTCACGGTGCAGATGCTTGCTCCGGAAGTGGAATTTTTGCCTCGGGGGAAGGCTATGCGTCGTCTTGGATTTTTTTCGCTTCTTGCGATCTTCCTTGCAGCGGCACTACCGGCCAATGCAGTGACATACCGACTGGAGGCGACCGCAACGCTTCAATCCGTGGATTTCTTTAAAGTCCTTGATTACACGGATGAGTTTAATGATGAAACCGGAACCGTAGGGCCGGTCGAGGTCAATCTGGTGCTTGCCGGCGATGACGTCCTGGCCCTAGGGCGAATTAGCCGCGAAAGCTCCGGCACGTTCGAATTCCAGATGGGTGCGAATGGCGAGGCATTGATCGACAGGTCGAGTTGCACCGGCATGATGTGGGCCTTCTGCAGCTATGTCGATCCTACCAAACTTACCTACAATTACCTCTCTGGAGAGCTTTCAGGATTCTGGGGCTATTTTGGCGGGGGCGGGGTCCTGTCCTCGGCTTTGCTTTACGTAGAAACAGATGAATGGCCTTGGTTTGAATTGGACGGCCGCTCATACTGGGCGCAACATGTCATGTATTATTACGATCTGGAAAGCTCCGTCGTGGTAGCACATTTTCCCCTTCCGGCAAGCATATCCTTCTTTGCAATTTTTCTGACCCTGCCGGGGCTGGGCCTATGGCGCCGAGGTTCCCCTTCGCGGCTTGCGCGATGCGCGCTCCGGGGCGCTAAGCCGGGAACTCGGGATCAATCCGAAGACGGTCGCGAAGTGGCGTAAGCGCGAGACGGTCGCGGACCGCAAGACTGGTCCGAAGGAACCGCGCACGACCGTTCTCAGCGAGGCCGATGAGGCGATGATCGTCGCTTTCCGAAGGCACACGCTGCTGCCGCTGGACGATTGTCTCTATGCCCTTCAGCCGTCGATCCCGCATCTGACCCGCTCTGCGCTGCATCGCTGTCTTCAGCGACACGGTATCTCTCGCCTGCCGGATGTGGACGGCGACAAGCCAAAGCGGCAACGCTTCAAGCGCTATCCCATCGGCTTCTTTCACATGGACATCGCAGAACTGCAGACCGCCGAGGGCAAGCTCTATCTTTTCGTTGCAATCGACCGGACCAGCAAGTTCGCAATCGCCCAGCTGGTCGAGAAGGCCGACAGGCGGACAGCCTGGGAGTTCCTGGAGCGCCTTCTGGAGGCCGTTCCTTACCGCATCCACACGATCCTGACCGACAACGGCATCCAGTTCGCCGAACAGCCGCGCAACCGGAACACCGCCCGCGATCCAGACGCGCGCCCCCGCCGGAAAGGCGATCATCGTGGATCCAGCACGGCCAGCAGCGCCGCCAGATGCGAAGGGGCCAGCGAAGCAGGGATCGTCATGCGACGCCCGTTCGTCAGCGTCATGTCAATCTGGGCATTGTCGGCTTCCCGCGAGGGTGGTCTTGCCCCCGTTTCACCGGACACTCAGGCGATTTCGGTTTGAGCTGCGATGACCTCGCGGGGCGAGCGCATTTTCAGCCCTGAGTGCGGGTGGTTTTCGTTGTAGTCCTCGATCCAGCCCCCGATCAATCCGAGAACGGCCTGAGCAT
>NZ_SOEB01000030.1 GCF_004365965.1 Rhodovulum visakhapatnamense | reverse complement strand
GCCATGCATTATCCCGATGGCGTCACCGGCCCGTCATCGTGAGGCAGCCGGAAAAATCCAACTTCCCGCGGTCCAAGGTTGGGGAGCAGGGCACACAACCCCAAGGACTCTCGTTATGAACGAGGGACGACCGGGGGGCAGGTCACCTGGAGGCGGGCAGGCGCGCCTGATGAGGCATTGCAACCTTATGGCTTCATCGTCCGGCGTGGCGATCAGGTGATCCGGATCGATAGCAGTTCTGTGCAGCCAGCCTCTCGTCCTGCTTTCGGCCAAACATCGTCGGTAGAGACTTGGTTCGGCGCCGGAGCCGCAGACTTCCGTGTTGCAAGCCTCCATCCGTTTAGGGTTTCAGGATGGGAATGGGGTCACGATGATGGCGGTTACGCCCGCTTCCCGCTTCACTGAGCCTAAAATCATGAGTAACGAGCGGTGCATGTGGACAAATCTCAGGCGTTTCTGTAACGGGTGATAACGACCGTCTCTGTCCCTAGAACGGAAGCCGAAATTCGAGGGATGGCAGTTTCGTCCCGTTTCCGGACCTCGGCAGCTTCGGGGCGCGCCGCAGCCATGATGAACGGCCGCTTTCGCGATTCCGCGGGGCAGCAGGGAGCGGGGCCTCAACGGCCGCAATCGGCAGCGAGCGCCCGAGTGGGCGGCCCGATGCGCTCCGGCGCCATGCTGCACCGCCGCAGGTCCGCTCCGAGCCCGTATCTATCATTGGCGATGATGCGCGTCGGGCCTAACTTCGAATCAAAATGCGTAAGAGAACAGTATGGGCGTGCCGGTATCGAAAGCCGAACTTCTGGATGCGATTTCAACGACATTCGGCAACCTGATATACGACCTAGAGCGCGTGCCACCGGAGCTTGCACGCACGGCCTCCATGGAGGGCCATGCCGCTGGAACGATGATGAGCCCCGCCGATCTGGTGGCCTATCTGCTTGGCTGGAATGAACTCGTTTTGAAATGGTTGGATCGGGATGATCGTGGCGAGGCCCTGGAGCTTCCCGAAACCGGTTTCAAGTGGAATCAACTCGGCTCACTGGCCCAGAAATTCTATGCGGATTACCGGCATCTCGACTGGCATGAGCTCCTGGCCGGCCTTGCGGCAACCAATCTCAGGCTGGTCGAAACGATTTCATCCCGGACGAACGACGAGCTTTATGGCCACCCTTGGTATGGCAAGTGGACGAAGGGGCGGATGGTCCAGTTCAATACCTCGTCGCCCTACGCGAATGCGCGCGTGCGCATCAGGAAATGGTTGAAGGTTGTAAGCTAGGTCATGTTGACAAATGGCGGACCCAGAGACGGATCGACGTGATGTCAATGAAGCCGAGGAAGCTCTCAGTGGTCTTGTCGTAGCGGGGCGCGACACGCCTGGCGCTACACCCCCTGGGCCGGGCCCGCGATGCGGCGCCTGCCGGGCATCCAGCCGCTCGACCCGCAGCGCTGGCTGATCCTCGACGAGGCCTATGGCGCCCAGATGGCCGAGCGCCGCGACCCATCGCGATGCGGTGCATGCGATGCGCCCCGAGGCCGGGGACGCGGCCTGGGAGCTTTACGATCTGGTGCTGGCCGATCTGGCCCGGCGTCCCGGGACCGTCATCGGCGCCACGGAGGTGCTGCGGCCCGACGGGGTGCGGGCGCCGCTCGAGGGGCCGCCGCTTGTCCGACTTGGGCGGCTTCTCGATCCACACCTATGTCGTGGCGATTGAGAGCCTGAACCCTGCCCAACGCGCGGCGCTTGAGGCGCATCCGATCGGCCATGACCCGGCGCGCCCGGCCTGACCCTTGAGTGGACGCAAAAAGGGCGCCCGAAGGCGCCCTTTCCGAATTCGGTCCGAAGGACCCGATCAGCAGCTGTAGTACAGCTTGTATTCCATCGGGTGGGGCGTGTGTTCGAAGGCGTAGACCTCTTCCCACTTGAGCTCCATGTAGCCTTCGATCTGGCTCTTGGTGAAGACGTCGCCCGCGAGCAGGAAGTCGTGGTCCTTGGCAAGGCTCTCCAGCGCTTCACGCAGCGAGGCGCAAACGGTGGGAATGCCTTCCAGCTCTTCGGGGGGCAGGTCGTAGAGGTTCTTGTCCATCGCCTCGCCCGGATCGATCTTGTTCTTGATCCCGTCGAGACCGGCCATCAGCAGCGCCGAGAAGCACAGATAGGGGTTTGCCGACGGATCGGGGAAGCGGGCTTCGACGCGCTTGGCCTTCGGGCTCTCGGTCCACGGGATACGGATGCAGCCCGAGCGGTTGCGGGCCGAATAGGCGCGCAGCACCGGGGCTTCGAAGCCCGGGATCAGCCGCTTGTAGGAGTTGGTCGAGGGGTTGGTGAAGGCGTTCAGCGTCTTGGCGTGCTTCAGCAGGCCGCCGATGTACCAAAGCGCTTCCTGGCTCAGATCGGCATATTTGTCGCCCGCAAAGAGCGGCTTGCCGTCTTTCCAGATCGACATGTTGCAGTGCATGCCAGACCCGTTGTCGCCCGCCATCGGCTTCGGCATGAAGGTCGCCGTCTTGCCGTAGGCCAGCGCCACGTTGTGGATGACATACTTGTATTTCTGCAGGTTGTCGGCCTGTTTCTTCAGGCTGTCGAAGATCATGCCCAGCTCGTGCTGGCAGGTCGCCACCTCGTGGTGGTGCTTGTCGACCTTCATGCCGATCCGCTTCATCGTGGACAGCATTTCCGACCGGATGTCCTGGCCTTCGTCCGACGGGTTCACCGGGAAGTAGCCGCCCTTGTAGGTCGGACGGTGGCCGAGGTTGCCCGACTCGTATTCGGTGTCGGTGTTCCAGGCGGCATGCTCGACGTCGATGGCATAGGCGACCTTGTTCGGGGTCACGGCATAGCGCACGTCGTCGAAGATGAAGAATTCGGCCTCGGGGCCGAAATAGGCCACATCGCCGATGCCCGAGGATTTCAGATAGGCTTCGGCCTTCTCGGCGGTGCCGCGCGGATCGCGGTCATAGGCTTCGCCGGTATCGGGCTCGACCACCGAGCAGTGCACGCAAAGCGTCTTCTCGGCGTAGAACGGGTCGATATAGGCGCTGTCCGGGTCGGGCATCAGCTTCATGTCGGAGGCTTCGATCGACTTCCAGCCGGCGATCGACGAGCCGTCGAACATGAAGCCTTCGTCCAGGAAATCCTCGTCCACCAGGTCGGCCATCACCGTCACGTGCTGCAGCTTGCCGCGCGGATCGGTAAAGCGGATGTCGACGTATTCGACGTCCTCGTCCTTGATGGTCTTGAGAACCTTGTCTTTGCTCATGTGACCTTCTTCCCCTCTGTACTTAGGTTTGGTCGCGTCCTGGCCGGGCGGACCCGGCGCATGCGTTACGGGTGTCTTAAAGGGCGTCCTCGCCGGTCTCGCCGGTGCGGATGCGGATCGCCTGCTCGACAGGCGAGACGAAGATCTTGCCGTCGCCGATCTTCTCGGTCTTGGCGGCGTTGACGATGGCCTCGATGGCGGCCTCGACCTGATCGTCGGGAAGGACGATCTCGATCTTCACCTTGGGCAGGAAATCGACGACATATTCGGCGCCGCGGTACAGCTCGGTATGGCCCTTCTGGCGGCCGAACCCCTTCACCTCGATCACCGAAAGACCCTGAACGCCGGCTTCCTGCAGCGCCTCTTTGACCTCGTCGAGCTTGAAGGGTTTGATGATCGCCTCGATCTTCTTCACGGCGCGCGACTCCCTCTTGGTATGGTTCGACGCCCGA
Source organism: Rhodovulum visakhapatnamense (assembly GCF_004365965.1). GTDB lineage: Bacteria > Pseudomonadota > Alphaproteobacteria > Rhodobacterales > Rhodobacteraceae > Rhodovulum > Rhodovulum visakhapatnamense. The sequence goes on along the minus strand of NZ_SOEB01000030.1, from coordinate 25,862 downwards.
CAGACCACTTTCCCCCGAGGCGCACAATTGGCTAGGCTGACGCGCAAGTTGGGCGTTCATGGAATCTTGGGGTGCCGCCCGGTAAGTGGGCAACATGCCTTCGGAATGGGCGTTATGGAAACGGATTTTGGGGGTTCCGATGGCCGAGCTTCTGACCTCTGCCCAAATGCGCGCCATCGAGGCCGACGCGATGGCGCGTGGCGATGCAGATGGCGCGACGCTGATGGAGCGCGCGGGCGAGGGCGTGGTCGCGGCGGCCCTGGCCGAATGGCCCGATCTCGAGGCCGGGCCCAAGGCCGCGCTGGTGCTGTGCGGACCCGGCAACAACGGCGGCGACGGCTTCGTGGTGGCCCGGCTGCTGGCCGAGCGTGGCTGGCGGGTGGATCTCTTTCTTTTCGGAACGTCCGACCGGCTGCCGCCCGATGCGCGCCGCAACCATGACAGCTGGGCCGCGATGGGCCGGGTGCGGCCCTGGGACGATGCGGCGGTGGCCGCGCATCTGGCGGGCGGCGAGGCCGATCTGGCGGTCGATGCGCTTTTTGGCAGCGGATGCACCCGCGGCATCGGGGCCATCGCGGCGCGGACGGCGGCCGCGCTGGAGGTCTTCCGCGCGGCGGGTGGCCGGGCGCTGGCGGTCGACATGCCAAGCGGACTGTGCACCGACAGCGGGCGCGATCTCGGAGGCGTGCTGCCTGCCACGCTGACCGTCACCTTCCACCGCGCCCGGATCGGCCAGTTCACCGCCGAAGCGAGCGCCTTCTGCGGACGGGTCGTCATCGCCGATATCGGGCTCGATCCGGCCGGTCGCTGTCCGGGGGCGGTCGCGCTGGTGCAGGCGCCGGGGCCCCGGATCGGCAAGGCGGGCGCCGTCGGCGGACACAAGTACAGTCATGGCCACGCGCTGGTGCTGGCGGGCGGGCCGGGACGGACCGGGGCCGCGCGGCTTGCTGCGCGCGGGGCGCTGCGGGTGGGGGCGGGGCTCGTGACGCTGGCCGCGCCCGGCTCGGCGCAGCTCGAATGCGCCTGTCATCTGACCGCGACGATGCTGCGCCGGGTCGATAGCGCGGAGGACCTGACCGCCCTGCTCGACGATCCGCGGTTCTCGGCGCTCTGCATCGGGCCGGGGATGGGGGCCGGACCGCGCGAGGCGGCGCTGCTTGCGGCGTCCCTTGCCAGCGGCCGTGCCGCCGTGCTTGACGCCGATGCGCTGAGCCTGCTGGCAGCGGCGGCCGATCCTTTCGCGGGTCTTCGGGCAGATTGCGTCCTGACGCCCCATGGCGGCGAGTTCGCCCGGCTTTTCCCCGATCTCGCCGAGCGGCTTGCGTCCCGCGCCGCGCGCGGCCCTGCCTTTTCGCGGGTCGAGGCGGTCCGGGCCGCGGCCGCTCGGTCGGGCGCGGTGGTGCTGCTGAAGGGCGCCGACACCGCGATTGCGGCTCCCGATGGCCGGGCCGCGATCCATGCGGCGCTTTACGAGCGTGCCGCCCCCTGGCTCGCGACGGCGGGATCGGGCGATGTGCTGGCCGGGCTCGTGACCGGCCTGCTGGCCCGGGGGCGGCCTGCCTTCGAGGCCGCCGCCGAGGCCGCCTGGCTGCACGCCGAAGCCGCGCGCCGGTTCGGTCCGGGGCTGATCGCCGAGGATCTGCCCGAGGCCCTGCCCGCGGTATTCCGCGCTCTCGATCTTTAGGCCGATCCGGCAGAGCGCCTGCGGCGCGCTCTTTCTTTCGGACGCCCGCCCTTCGGGCGGCCGAGATGGGGTATTTTTGCCAAGAAGAAAGAGGGGCGCCCGCGTGTATCCGGTGCCGGTCGGGCTATCCCTTGGAGAGGCGGTGCGGTCGGGTCAGAGTGCGGGAGCGGCCGGCGACGGCGGTTTTTCGGCTCGCCAGCTTCCGGGGGCTTTGCTAGAAGGGCGCGGATCGATACGCGGCGGTTTGCTTGGGCGCGCGTTCAGGTCCTGGCGTGCGGGTGTGGCGGAACTGGTAGACGCACCAGATTTAGGTTCTGGCGCCGCAAGGCGTGGGGGTTCGAGTCCCTTCACCCGCACCATTATGAAATATAAAAATAATTCGCCTTGTCGGGGGAGGCTTCGGTACCCCCTGCGGCGGCGGTTTTCCGCATAGTTTTCCAGTTTCCCGTTCTGTTCATGTTCTGTCCCTGCGATCCTGGGCTTGCCTGGACAGGCGCCTTTGGTTCGCTCCGGCGCGGTACTTCTGGACCATCTGCAACGTGCGGTGCCCCGTCACGGCAGCAATCTCGCTGTCGCTGCACCCGGCTTCCGCAAGCTGCATCGCAGCGGTGTAGGGCAGCGTTGTCTGGAGGATCGGCGCGGCTTGGGTCATGGGCCGATCAGAGCCCGCGGCGGGTGCCTCGGCAAGTCCCGTCAAGGGACCGTGGCTCAGGCCCGGGGGCGAAAACGAAAAAGGCGCGCCCCGCAGGCCGCGCCCTTTCCGAAATGCCGTATCTTGGGGCGATCAGTCGCGGCCGATCAGCCGCCAGACCGCCGGAACCGCCAGCGCGGCCAGCGCCAGTTTCAGCGCATCGCCCAGCAGGAAGGGCGTCAGGCCCCAGGCCAGGATCGGCTGGTCCCAGCCATAAAGCTGGCCGAGCCAGATCAGGCCCGGAACATAGAGCACCACGTTGCCGACGAGCATCGCCACGGCCATCCGGCCCATCGAGCGATCCCAGCCGGCGCGGGCGAAGGTGCCAAGCGCAAGGGTGGCCAGCACGTAACCGACGAGATAGCCGCCGGTCGAGCCCATCATGTAGGTCAGCCCCGACAGCTCGGCCGAAGAGCCGGCGAAGACGTCGAAGCCCAGCGCGCCGACACCCATGTAGCCGAGGATGGTGATCAGACCCAGCCGCGGCCCGTAGGCGGCGCCCAGCGTCAGCACCGCGAAGGTGGTCATGGTCATCGGCACCGGGATCATCGGCACCTTGATATGGGCCGCCAGCGCCAGGATCGCGATCCCGGCCACGACCAGAGCCGCGTCCCGCGCCACGCGAAGCGCGCCGTTCCGGGGCATGATGTTGTCGACAAGGACCTTTTCGGTCAGGGCATACGCCATTACGGTCACTCCCGTTGCATCCGTTGCGCCCCGTATTGCCCGAGCGTCGCTTCCGGCGCAAGACCCGGCGGGACGCGACGACGGCCCTCGGCTAAGATTCGGGCCGGTATTCGCTCTCCATCGCATAATTCTTGCGCGGGCCATGCACCTCCCAGCGGCTCGACCAGCAGGGCCAGGCGGCGAAATCGTAGCGGACGCGGTAAAGATCGGGCGCGCAGTCGTGCCGCGCCTCGGGACGGTCGCCCGGACCCAGCGCATGAAAGAAGCGGCCATCCTCAAAGAAGACCTCGATCCCCGCGGCGCCCGCGCGCCAGAGATAGCGCCTTGTCGCGACCGCCGCGGCCTGACCGGGAAGTTCGAGCCGCCCGGTTTCGTCGTAGACAAGCCCCGCGTCATCGGGCGCGAAGACCGCCCGGCCCGTCAGCCGCAGCACCTGCCCGGTCAGCCGGTCGTCGATCCGGCGCGTCAGCAGCCAAGCTCCCTCGAAATCCTCAAGTTCCGGCACCCTGCCCCCGCTTCTTGCCGCGCCTGACCGCAGGCGGTATCAGACCGCGAACCCACGTCCAAGCGAAGGCTGCGCCCATGATCCCCCGCTATGCCCGCCCCGAGATGACCGCCATCTGGGACCCCGCCACCAAGTTCCGCATCTGGTACGAGATCGAGGCCCATGCCTGCGACGCCCAGGCCGCGCTGGGGGTGATCCCGAAGGAGAATGCCGAAGCCGTCTGGAAGGCCAAGGACGTGGTCTTCGATGTCGACCGGATCGACGAGATCGAGGCCGTCACCAAGCATGACGTCATCGCCTTCCTGACCCATCTGGCCGAACATGTGGGCTCGGACCAGGCGCGTTTCGTCCATCAGGGCATGACCTCGTCGGATGTGCTCGACACCTGCCTGAACGTCCAGCTGATGCGCGCGGCCGACCTGCTGATCGCGGACATGGACAAGCTGCTGGCCGCGCTCAAGCGCCGCGCCTTCGAGCACAAGGATACGGTGCGGATCGGGCGGTCGCACGGCATCCATGCCGAGCCCACCACCATGGGCCTGACCTTCGCCCGCTTCTATGCCGAGATGGAGCGCGGCAGGCGCCGCCTGCTGGCCGCCCGTGAGGAAATCGCGACCGGCGCCATTTCGGGTGCGGTCGGCACCTTCGCCAATATCGACCCCTCGGTCGAAGAGCATGTCTGCAAGCAGATGGGCCTTGTCCCCGAGACGATTTCCACCCAGGTCATTCCGCGCGACCGCCACGCCATGTTCTTCGCGACACTGGGCGTGATCGCCTCGTCGATCGAGAATGTCGCCATCGAGATCCGCCACATGCAGCGCACCGAGGTGCTGGAGGCCGAAGAGTTCTTCTCGAAGGGCCAGAAGGGCAGCTCGGCGATGCCGCACAAACGCAACCCGGTCCTGACCGAGAACCTGACGGGGCTCGCGCGGCTCGTGCGCATGACCGTGGTCCCCGCGATGGAGAACGTGGCGCTCTGGCACGAACGCGACATCTCGCACAGCTCGGTCGAGCGCGGCATCGCGCCCGATGCGACCGTGGCGCTCGATTTCGCGCTGAACCGGCTTGCGGGCGTGATCGACAAGCTGGTGATCTACCCCGAGAACATGCTGGCGAACATGAACAAGTTCAAAGGGCTGGTGATGTCTCAGCGGGTGCTGCTGGCGCTGACCCAGGCCGGTGTCAGCCGCGAGGATGCCTATCGTCTGGTGCAGCGCAACGCCATGAAGGTCTGGGAAGCGGGCAAGGACTTCAAGGAAGAGCTGCTGGCCGATGCCGAAGTCACCGCGGCGCTGAGCCCGGCCGAGATCGAGGAGAAATTCGACCTCGGCTATCACACCAAGCATGTCGACACCCTGTTCAAGCGAGTCTTCGGCGAAAGCTGAGCCCGGTTCGGCGGCGCGGTTCCGGGCGGGAACGCGCCTGCTGATATTTCCGTGAACGCGGAGCCAAGCGATTCGGTGCTATCCTAGGTCCACCTTCATTGGGGAGATGCACCATGACCACCAGGACGATCCTTGCAGCGGCGGCGCTTGCGCTTGTGCCCGCGCTCGCCTCGGCCGAATGCGGCTGGGAAAAGCGCATCAACGCCAATACCTGTGGCGAAGGCCAGACCTTCGACACGGCCACCGGCACCTGTGTGGACCAGAGCACCAGCTGATCCGGCCCTTCGGCGGCGCCCGACCGACCCGGCGCGCCGCCCTTTTCTGCGAAACCGCCGCAGTCCCGACAAATTTCCTCCTTGCTGACGGTCTCCGATAACCCTGGCTTAACACCCGGGGATTAACCCTCTTCCCCAAGAAGACGGAGACCCACGTGCAGAGTTTCGGAGCCCCCATTGCCTCTCCCGGCCTGACGTCGCGCCAGAAGGCCGCGATCATCGTTCGTCTCGTGCTGAACGAAGGGATCGACCTTCCGCTGCATTCGCTGCCCGCGACGGTGCAGACCGATCTTGCCGACGAGATCGCCAACATGCGCTATATCGACGGCAACACGCTCCAGGTCGTGATCGAGGAATTCCTGATCGAGCTGGAACAGTTCGGCCTCGCCTTCCCGGGCGGGATCGACGAGGCGATGCGCCTGCTCAGCGATCATCTCAGCCCCGAGGCCGCGGCCGCGATCCGCGCCCGCTTCGGCGCCGAACGGGGCGGCGACCCCTGGGCGACGCTGGCCGGGCTCGACCCGACCCGGCTGACCGAGATCCTGCTGGCCGAAAGCCCCGAGGTTGCGGCGGTGGCCCTGTCGAAGCTGCCCAGCCAGATCGCCGCGGCAACCCTTGGCAAGATGCCCGGGTCCGACGCCCGGCGCATCGCCTTCGCGATCTCGCGCACCGCCGAGGTTCCCCCTGCCGCAGTGGTGCGAATCGGCCGCGCGCTGGCCGACCGGATCAATTCCGCGCCCGAACCGGCCTTCGATCTCGCGCCGGAAACCCGGATGGGCGCGATCCTCGACGTGGCGCCCGCCGCCACCCGCGAGGACGTGCTGGAAGGCCTGCGCGAGACCGATGCGGAACTGGCCGAAAAGGTCCGTCAGGCGGTCTTCACCTTCGCCGACATCCCCGACCGCCTGGACGAACGCGACGTGCCTGCGCTGACCCGGGCGATCGAACAGGCCAAGCTCATCACCGCGATGGCGGGCGCCGACGGCAAGACCGGACCGGCGGTCGAATTCATCCTCAACAACATGTCCCAGCGGATGGCCAACACCCTGCGCGACGAGATCAACGAACGCGGCACTCCCGCCGCCGACGAAGCCGAAGCCGCGATGGCCGATGTCATCGCCGCGATCCGCGGCATGGAAGCCGCGGGCGAAATCAAGCTCAGGAAGTCCAGCAAGGCTGCCTGATATCGGGCGGATCAGGCCGAACCGATGACAGGGGCCGCCCGGCGCTGGCGCCCGGCGGCCCCTGCCCCCGCTGCGCCTGGCCAAATGGCATCGCGATCGAGGCGGCGTTCAAGGACCCGCGCGACGATTTGCGCCGATGATCGGTTTATCCGCGCTGCTCTTTCGGCCTGACCGTCGAGACCGCGCCTCAAGCTCTGAACAGCTGCGACCCGCCCATATCGCATGCCCGAGAGGCTGGACCTTGAGTGGCCCGTCAATGAGCCGCCGGGTCTGCCCGCAGGGCCTGGCTTTCGAGGCCACGCCAAGGCGGGCGGTTTCACGGATCCTGGACCAGATCGCCGTCTGTCGAGGGGCCAACCGGTGGGTTCGGCCCGTCAGGTCTGGTCCATGAGCGTGGCCCTGGATGTTTGATCCCGCGGTTTGATGGTGCGACCCTTTCTCATGAATGGAAGGATGCCCTGTAGGACAAGTTCGTCACGGCAGCGCCACGACCACCTACGCCGTCCGATCGGCAATACAGCGATCGCAAGCTCAGCTCGCGCAGCTGAGCCGGGAACCGCACGATCAAGGAGGGTGAAGCGGATGAGGAAAGGCGCCAGTGGCGCGTCTCCCCGCTGAACGTCAGACGCTTCCACCACGACAGACATGACCTGCTGCGAACCCATCTCGCCGACTTGCTGGCGGCCTGCAGCTTCGCGCGCAGGCTCAAGACCCTCGGCGGTCTCACGCCTTACGAATACATCTGCAAGAACTGGACGTCAGAGCCGGACCGATTCATCCGAAATCCGATCCACCAAATGCCGGGACTGAACACCTGGACGCTGCAATCCGGCGACCGCTCTCACGGGGCTGGCCGACGAAGGTCGCTCGAAGGGTCCGTCCGCTGGCGCGGCCTTCGAGGCTGCCCCCCCCCCCCGCGACCGATCCACAGGAACTGACACGGATGGCATGACACGGCGGGACGGAGCGATGAATGAGATCGTGCCTCGGGTCCGCCCCGCCACTCCGACCAACCGCGCGGCCAGGTGTGGCCGCGCCGGGGATCGCGGACGCCGCACCCTGCCCCGCCGCTTCCGCACCCGGCGCGACGCGCCGCCGCTTTGGGCAACGCAGCAACCTCCCCGGACCGGCGGCCGCCGAAGCCCTCGGACCGTCCTGCCTCGGGCAAAACCTGGCCGAAGGGTCCGGTGCTTGTGGCAGGGACGCGGGGCGATTATGTCTGCCACCAGCGCGGCGGGCTGCCCCTGACGGGCGGCGCATCGGGGCCGCATGAGGCATCGCGGTCCCGCCAAGCGGGCAAAGGCACGAAAGGAAACCGGTCCGATGGGCAAGCGGGACAGGCGCGCACGGCGGCTTGGCGACTGGCTGACGGACCGCGTCGCGCGGCTGCTGATCGGCACGGCGCTGGCCCTGCCCTATGAACGCCGTGTGCCCTTCGGCGGGTGGGTCACGCGGCGGCTGATTGCGCCCGTTGCGGGCTATCGCACCCGGGCCGAGGCCAATCTGGCGTTGGTCCACCCCGGGATGCCCGCCGGCGAGCGGCGGCGCATCGCCGATGCCGTGGCCGACAATGCCGGACGCACCCTGATCGAGAACTACTCGACCCGGGCTTTCCTCGCACGGATGGCCGGGGTCGAGCCCCGGGGGCCGGGCCTCGCGGCGCTGGAAGCGGCCCGCGCGGCCGGGCGCCCCGCGATTCTGGTCACCGGCCATTTCGGCAATTACGAAGCGGCCCGGGCAGCACTGGTCGCGCGCGGCTTCGAGATCGGCGGGCTTTACCGGCCGATGGCGAACCCGTTCTTCAACGCCCATTACGTCCGCACGATGGAGGCCTTCGGCGGCCCGGTCTTTCCGCAGGGACGGCGCGGCACGGCCGGGTTCGTGCGGCATCTGCGCAATGGCGGCATGCTGGTGCTGCTGACCGACCAGCATGCCCGCCGGGGGACCGAGCTGCGCTTCATGGGCCAACCCGCGCTGACCGCGCTTTCGGCGGCCGAACTTGCCCTGCGCTACGGCGCCGATCTGATCCCGTTCTATGCCACGCGCCGGGCCGACGGGCTGAACTTCGATGTCGAGATCGAGGCCCCGGTGCAGCCCTCGACCCCGCGCGAGATGATGCAGGCGCTGAACGACAGTCTCGAGGCGCGGGTCCGCCGCCACCCCGAGCAATGGTTCTGGATTCACCGCCGCTGGAAGGTTCGCTGACCGGTCACGCCAACGGGGCGTATCAGCGCAGGCGCGCCGCCGCCAGGATCTCGCCCGGTCCGGGACGCTGCAGGATGGCCACGACGGGTTCGCCTCCGGCGGCCTCTATGCTCATCGACAGCGGATCGGCGCCGTTCCAGCGCGCCACCGGCGTCCAGGCGTCGACGATGTTGGTATAGAGCAGCGACTTGCCCGCATTCTCGCCGCGCTCGATATCGACCAGCTGTTCGGGCTGGTAGCGCACGATCTGCAGCACCGCGTCTTCGCCGAAGGCCTGGGTCGAGACCGCCGACACGGTCACCGTGTCACCCTGCCGGGACAGGCTGAGCGTGACCGGGCTTTCGGTCACGGCATGCGCCTCGATCAGATGGGCCAGGTCCATCGGCCGGTAGCCGACGACGTGGTCTTCGCCCTCGACCACCATCTGCGGCGTATAGATCGACCGCTTGCCCGCGGCATGAGCATAGGCCTTCTGGCGCCGGGTGAAGGCCGGATCGGCGAAGACATCCTTCCAGCCGATATAGTCCCAGTAGTCGACATGCAGCGCCAGCGCGATCACGTCGTCGCGCTGGGCCAGTTCGGCCATCAGCGCATCGGCGGGCGGGCAGGACGAACAGCCTTGCGAGGTGAAGAGCTCGACCACCACCGGGCTCGGATCCGACCGGGCGGGACCGGCAAAGGAAACACACCCCGCCAACAGGACCGTTAGGACTGCGCGCATCAGACTCGCCTTGATTTCCCCTTCGCCAGATCTTCGTACCCAAGCGCCCGGACACCTGCCAATCAAGGATTCGGGAGGGGGCCGTGCGGATCGGCCGCGCAGGACCGGAGTTTGGCTGGACATTTTTGTGCACAACGGTATACAAATCTCGCCGCACCCTCTTGATCGCCCCCGGGGGATCGGGCAAGAGCGTGCAGGTAATTTCGTGAACCGCGCGACACCCTGATGGAGAACGATCTTTCATGCCGATCACCGTTGGACAGGACACAGCCAAGACCCGCAAGACGCTGAGCGTCGGACGCGCCAGCTATGCCTATTACTCGATCCCCGCGGCCGAGGCGGCCGGGCTCGGTGATTTCGGGCGTCTTCCCGCCGCGCTGAAGGTGGTGCTTGAGAACCTGCTGCGCTTCGAGGACGGCAAGACCGTCACCGTCGACGACATCAAGGCCTTTTCGGACTGGGCCGCGAATGGCGGCAAGGCCGCCCGCGAGATCGCATATCGTCCGGCCCGCGTGCTGATGCAGGACTTCACCGGCGTTCCGGCCGTGGTCGACCTGGCCGCGATGCGCGACGGCATCCTCGGGCTTGGCGGCAATGCCCAGAAGATCAACCCGCTGAACCCGGTCGATCTGGTCATCGACCACTCGGTGATGATCGACGAGTTCGGCAATCCGCGCGCGTTCCAGATGAACGTCGACCGCGAATACGAACGCAACATCGAACGCTACACCTTCCTCAAATGGGGCCAGAAGGCGTTCAACAACTTCCGCGTGGTGCCGCCCGGCACCGGCATCTGCCACCAGGTGAACCTGGAATACCTGGCCCAGACCGTCTGGACCGATACCGATCAGGACGGCGCCGAAGTGGCCTATCCCGATACGCTCGTTGGCACCGACAGCCACACCACCATGGTCAACGGGCTGGGCGTTCTGGGCTGGGGCGTCGGCGGGATCGAGGCCGAGGCCGCGATGCTGGGCCAGCCGGTCTCGATGCTGATCCCCGAGGTCGTGGGCTTCAAGCTGACCGGCAGCATGGTCGAGGGCACCACCGCCACCGATCTGGTGCTGAAGGTCGTGCAGATGCTGCGCCAGAAGGGTGTCGTCGGCAAGTTCGTCGAATTCTACGGCGAGGGGCTCGATCACCTGCCGCTCGCGGACCGCGCGACCATCGCCAACATGGCCCCCGAATACGGCGCGACCTGCGGCTTCTTCCCGGTGGACGAGGAGACGCTCCGCTATCTGACCCAGACCGGCCGCGACAAGGACCGCATCGCGCTGGTCGAAGCCTATGCCAAGGCCAACGGCATGTGGCGCGATGCCGGCTACGATCCGGTGTATACCGACACGCTGTATCTCGACATGGGCACCGTCGTGCCCGCGATCTCGGGGCCGAAACGGCCGCAGGATCACACCCCGCTCGACCAGGCCGCCGAAGCCTTCTTCCGTGTCGTGTCCGACTATCGCGGCAAGGACGAAAGCGCCGAGGCGCATGACATGCTGGCCGAGGCGCCCGCCCCCGACAGCGCCTCGGACCCGCGCAAGACCGCCAAGGTCGCGGGGCAGGATTACGAGCTGCGCGACGGGTCGGTGGTGATCGCCTCGATCACCTCCTGCACCAACACCTCGAACCCCTATGTGATGATCGGCGCGGGGCTGGTGGCGCGCAAGGCCCGCGAGCTGGGCCTGAACCGCAAGCCCTGGGTCAAGACCTCGCTCGCCCCCGGCTCGCAGGTCGTCAGCGAATATCTCGAGGCGGCCGGGCTTCAGGAAGATCTGGACGCGATCGGCTTCAACCTGGTGGGCTATGGCTGCACCACCTGCATCGGCAATTCGGGGCCGCTGGCCGAGGAAATCTCGAAGGCGATCAACGACAATGACCTGATCGCGACCTCGGTTCTGTCGGGCAACCGCAACTTCGAGGGCCGGATCAGCCCCGACGTGCGCGCCAACTACCTGGCCTCGCCGCCGCTGGTTGTCGCCTATGCCATTGCGGGCGATCTGAACATCGACCTGACCCGCGATCCCATCGCCCGGGACAAGGACGGCAAGGATGTCTTCCTCAAGGACATCTGGCCGAGCCAGGCGGAAATCGCCGAACTGGTCGAAAAGACCGTCACGCGCGAGGCGTTCCAGTCGAAATATGCCGACGTCTTCAAGGGCGACGAGAAATGGCAGGCGGTCGAGACCACCGACAGCGAAACCTATGACTGGCCGACCAGCTCGACCTATGTGCAGAACCCGCCCTACTTCCAGGGCATGGGCACGGAACCCGGCGAGATCACCGATCTCGAGAACGCCCGTCCGCTGGCGATCCTGGGCGACATGGTCACGACCGACCACATCAGCCCTGCCGGGTCGTTCAAGGACACGACGCCCGCCGGGAAATACCTGATTGAACGGCAGGTGCCGGTGCGCGAGTTCAACTCCTACGGTTCGCGCCGCGGCAACCACGAAGTGATGATGCGCGGCACCTTCGCCAATATCCGGATCCGCAACGAGATGCTCTCGGGCGTCGAGGGCGGCTATACCTTGGGTCCGGACGGCGCCGAAACCTCGATCTTCGAGGCCGCGATGGCCTGGCAGGAGAAAGGCGTGCCGCTGGTGGTGATCGGCGGCATCGAATACGGTGCCGGGTCCTCGCGCGACTGGGCGGCCAAGGGCACCGCGCTTCTGGGCGTCAAGGCGGTGATCGCCGAGAGCTTCGAGCGCATCCACCGCTCGAATCTGGTAGGCATGGGGGTCATTCCCTTCGAGTTCACCGGCGGCGACACCCGCAAGACGCTGGGCCTGACCGGCGAGGAACGCTTCTCGATCAAGGGCCTCGCGGGCGATCTGAAACCGCAGGCCGAGGTGCCCTGCACTATCGTCTATGCCGACGGGACCGAGAAGACCGTGACGCTCAAATGCCGGATCGATACCGCCATCGAGAAGGAATATGTCGAGCATGGCGGCGTGCTGCACTACGTTCTGCGCAACCTTGCCAAGGCCGGGTGAGCTACCAAGCCATTGAAAACAAACCGCCCCGGTCCAGAACCCGGGGCGGTGTCATTTTCTGAAACAAAAAGTTTCCTTTCCGGCAACTCGGTTCCGCTTTGCGCTGGATCAAATTTGGGTTATGATAAGTCTATATTGAGGACGATTTTTGACAGATATTTCACAAGACCTTTTCAGGGGGGAATTGGGGGACCGTCACAAGACGACAACGGCCTTGATTGCGTGAGACAGGTTGGCGGCTTCGTCGACCGTGGCCACCGCGGCTATTGAGCCGCACCCATTCATCTGATCTGCGGATCTGCACGCTGGCGGCCAAAGGGCCGTCAGTTCCTTTTCGCACCCAGGAAGCGTCTCGTCCCCCAAGGCGGAATCCGTGTCCGGGATCGCAAGGCGTGACCAGCGTTGCGCATCGCGTCGTTCAGGTCGTCCTCGGGGCCGAGCGGATAGTCGGGCAGATCGGCGGCATCGACCGGGCCAAGGCGGGAGGCGGCAAGTGTCATGCCATGCCAAAGCGGTAAGGTGTCCACTTACCCTTCTTTCCATGCTATTTGGAAAAGGAGGACCCGGCCATGGATGGAACAGCGAAAGCGACGAAACCCAAGGCTCGTGACGCGAAGACCAAGATCGCGCAAACCCGCATGAGCGTTCTGGAACTGGCAAAAGAACTCGGCAACGTGGCCGAGGCCTGTCGCCAGCGCGGCATGGATCGCACCAGCTTCTACGAGTGGAAACGTCGGTTTTGGGTTTGAGGGACCGTGGCGCCGCGTAAGCCCGGGAACGGGCTTCGAGGGGCTGAAGGACCTGCCGCCGATCCACAAGACCCACCCGCAAACGACCCCGCCGGAGACGGTCAAGCGGATCAAGGCGCTGGCGCTCGAACATCCGGCCTATGGCTGCAACCGCTTCGAGGCGATGCTGGCGCTCGAGGGCGTGCGGGTCTCCTCGATCACCCTCCAGAAGATGCTGTGACCCCTGCTGTGACCCCCGATACCTCGTCCATCTGATGCATCCGCTCGTGAAGAATCGTGACGATACCGATGTCGCCATTGGAAAGCCGTCGCCAGTACACGAAATGCCGCTCGTAGCGGAAGAAACACCCTTCCACTCCGAACTCGGCCGGCACGGGCCTCGACATGACGCCGCGTGTATCGATCTGCTCGAAGGCGGCGAACAGACCGGTGATGTAGGTTTCGGCCTGTGCCTCCCCCCACCGGTCCCGGGTGTATCTATAGATCACATCAAGGCGGACAGAGGCCGTCTCCTGGACGCGGATCGCCATGGACTCAGGTCCGGTTCCGGGCGATCACCTCAGCAGCGGTCAGCGGCTTGTAACTGTCCTCGGGCGCAGCGAAGGCTCGGTTCAGTTCGGCCTTCAATCGGTCGAAAGCCTCGCGCTCCGCACGCTCCTTGTCGCGACGGATCAGGTCGCGGATGTATTCGCTGACATTCTCATAGGCGCCGTCCTCGCCGACGTTGGTCGCAACGAACTCGCTGAGGGCGCCGCTGACGCGGACGGTCATGGTGGTGGTGCGGGGCATGGCGCTCTCCCTGCTCGGCGCGTATTCAAGATAACCAAAATCGAACACGATACAAGGGTGGCGAGGCCGGGCGACAGCTTCTCCTATCGGCGCTCCCGGTCCTCGGCCTCCTCCAAGATCAACCGGTCCGCAAGCGCGAGCAGCGCGATCAGCACGGTATCGGAATGACGCGCGAGCGCCACGAGGTGCTCGCCGCTCGGCCCCCGCTCGCCTGCGAACCAGTATTTCACGGTCCGCTCGCTGGCACCTGTCCACCGCATGGCGGACTTGATCGCCCGATGGGTCGATCCGAGCTCGGCGTGCAATGCCATGGCCATGGCGGCGCGATAGTCAGCCGGAACGTCCTCGGGGTGCACAACTGTGCCCATCTTCGGCACAACTGTGCCCATCTTCACGCGCATCTTCATGTTTCTCTCCGCTAAATCTTTGGAGAGCCATGAGAACGGCAGAATCCATCTGTTCCCGCGACGGTGCTGTTTCGCCGCCTGTTGGAACGGACCATTCACTTGAAGGTGGCGGATATGAACTGCGAAACGGGACCGCAGATTATCGAGCGCGTGGGCGGCCGCGCGCCGCAGGCGATCCGCCAATGCGCCGGGCACGGAAAGGAATGGCGCTCTTCCGGAAACGACTTTCCGGCGCTCGCATGCTCGAACGATTGCGGCAGCATGCGCAACGGTCCGGACCATCCCGACCGGATTGCTGCGCCGTGAACCGGAGTCGGGCAGATGCGAGGGCGTGAGGCAAGCAGGGAGACTGGCGCCAGGCAATCAGAGCCCGACCTGCCCGCCGTCGCATACGTCCGGATGTCGACCGATCACCAGAGGTATTCGACCGAGAACCAGCTGGACGTCATCCGCAGCTATGCCGCCGCCCGCGGCCTGCAGATCCTGCGCGTTTTCGAGGACTCTGGGCGCTCTGGCCTGCGCCTCGATGGTCGCGAGGCGCTGCAGAACCTGATGGGCGAAGTTCAATCAGGCCAGGCCGACTTCAAGGCCATCCTCGTCTACGATGTCAGCCGTTGGGGCCGGTTTCAGGATGCCGACGAAGGCGCGTACCACGGGCACGTCTGTTCCCGTGCCGGCATCCGGGTCCACTACTGCGGCGAGCAGTTCGAGAACGACGGCAGCATCGGCTCTAACCTCCTGAAGACCGTAAAGCGCGTGATGGCGGGCGAATACAGCCGCGAGTTGTCGGTGAAGGTCTTTGCCGGGCAGTGCCGCTTGGTGGAGCTTGGCTATCGCCAGGGCGGCGCGGCCGGATATGGGCTCCGGCGGGTACTGATCGACGAGCACGGCAACCCCAAGGGCGAGCTGTCGCGCGGCGAGCAGAAGAGCCTGCAGACCGACCGCGTGATCCTGGTCCCCGGACCGGAGGAGGAACAGCGGGTCGTCCAGCGCATGTACGAGATGTTCGTGAACAAGGGGCGTCCCGAGCGGGAGATCGCGGAGGTCCTGAACGCAGAAGGCCACCGCACTGATCTCGACCGGCCGTGGACCCGGGCGACCGTCCATCAGGTGCTGACCAACGAAAAATACATCGGGAACAATGTCTTCGCGAAGGTGTCCTTCAAGCTGAAGCAGCGTCGGGTGGTAAACCCGCGCGAAATGTGGATCCGGGCCGAGGGCGCCTATCCGGCCATCGTCAATCAGGCGCTGTTCCTGCGCGCCCGGGAGATCGTGGATGCCCGCAGCCGCCATTTCTCGGACCGGGAATTGCTCGACGCACTGCGCGCCATCCTGAAGCAGCAGGGCATGCTGTCCGGGCTGATCATCGACGAGGAGGATGATCTTCCGTCCTCCAGCGCCTATCGCAGCCGCTTCGGCAGCCTGCTGCGCGCCTATCGACTGATTGGCTACGAGCCCGACCGGGACTACAGCTACATTGAGGTCAACCGGGCCCTGCGGCAGGCGCATCCGCAGGTCGTGGCCGAAGTCATCGCCGGGGTCACACGCCACGGCGGGCGGGCTGTGCAGGACCTGGATACCGACCTGGTTCGCGTCAACGACGAGTTAACTGTGTCCATCGTTCTGGCCCGCTGCACCGCGACGGCGGCCGGGTCGCTGCGCTGGCGTATCCGCCTCGACACGGGCCTCGTGCCGGACATCACCATCGCTGTGCGCATGGACGAGGTGAACGAGGCGCCGCGCGACTACTACGTGCTTCCCAGCATCGACATGACCTCCGGGAAACTGAAATTCGCCGAGCAGAACGGGCTCGCGCTCGATGCGTACCGGTTCGACACGCTCGATTTCTTCTACGCGCTCGCATCGCGGGCCAGGATCGCGGAGGTGGCGTGATGCCCGACGACATGGAGCCGACCAGCCAGAAGCAGGTGACCCTGATCCCTTGTGACCGGATCCGGATCCTCAACCCTCGCGTCCGCAACCGGCGCACCTTCGAGGCGATGGTGGAGAACATCGCGCGCATCGGCCTGAAGCGCCCGATCACCGTGGCGCCGCGCGCCGGGACCGATCCGCAGGAGTTTGACCTCGTCTGCGGCCAAGGCCGCCTCGAGGCCTTCATCGACCTCAAGCAGGACAACATCCCGGCCATCGTGATCGAAGCCGACGAGAGCGATTGCCTCGTCATGAGCCTTGTGGAGAACTGCGCAAGGCGGCAGCACAACCCGATCGATCTGATGCGCGAGATCGGCTCGCTACGCGAACGTGGCTACAAAGACCGCCAGATCGGCGAAAAGATCGGGGTCTCCTACGAATACGTGAACATGATCGCCGGACTGCTGGAGAAGGGCGAGGAGCGCCTCGTCTCCGCCGTGGAGACCGGACTGCTGCCGCTCAACCTCGCCATCCAGATCTCCAAGACCGACGCCAAGGGCGCGCAGAAGGCGCTGATGGACGCCTATACTCAGAAAAAGCTGCGTGGCCGGAAACTGACGCTTGTGCGCCGCCTGATCCAGCAGCGCGAGCTCCGCGGGCCCCAGATCAAGAGCAATGCGCTCGGGCGGATGGTGGCGAAACGCGCGCTGACCAGCGAGGGACTTGTCCGAGCCTATCAGCAGGAAGCGGCACGCCAGAAATTGCTGATCAAGAAGGCCGAACTGGCGCAGAGCCGGCTCATGTTCGTGCGCGAGGCGTTCCGGAAGCTATGCGCGGACGAGCACTTCATGACGCTGCTTCGCGCCGAGGGGCTGGAGACGATGCCCGCTGATCTCGCCCAGGCGGTCAGCGATGGACCCTGGTCATGAAACGGGCCGCGGACAAACGCCCGGCCAGCGTCAACCACGGTTTCGAAGACGACTGTGTCACCCTGCCGATCGACGTGATCTTGCCGCTGCGAACCCTTTGCAAGAGCGCGAAATCCAGCCGAAAGTACCGGCAGATCGTCGCCTCCATCGCCCAGATCGGGATCGTCGAACCGCCAGTTGTCGTCCCGAACCCCGACAAATCTGCCACCTGGTTGTTGCTCGACGGGCACCTGCGGATCGAGGCCTTGAAGGATGACGGCGTGCAGAAGGTGGAGTGCCTCGTCTCCACCGACGACGAGGCGTTCACCTACAACCGGCAAGTCAGTAGCCTTGCGCCGATCCAGGAGCACAGGATGATCCGGAAGGCAATCGAGCGCGGCGTACCCGAGGAGAAGATCGCAGCCGCTCTGGATCTCGGTACGCGCAGCATCCAGAAGAAGATCAAGCTTCTCGACGGCATCTCCGAGGAAGCCATTGCGATCCTGAAAGACAAGCCTGCTGCGGGCGCCGTGTTCGACGCGCTCCGCAAGATGAAGACCCTGCGCAGATCGAGGCGGCCGAACTGCTGGTCAACGCCAACACCTACTCCGTCGCCTACGTGAAGGCGATCCTCGCTGGCACGCCGCAGGCCCAGCTGGTCGACGCGTCCAAGCCAAAGAAGGTGAAAGGCATCACGCCCGAGGCGATGGCGCGGATGGAACAGGAACTCGCCCGCCTGCAGGAGGGCATCGCCTCGATCCAGGACACCTACGGCCAGGATCACCTGCATCTGACCGTGATCAAGGCCTACGTCGGCAAGCTGCTCGGCAACGCCAGGGTCGTTCGCTACCTGATGCAGACGCGACCCGAATTCCTGTCCGAGTTTCAGACGATTGCCGAGACGGACGCCGTCATGCCGGCCGACGCGGAATAGCCGGCGCGGCAGAGTTGAGGGGGACCCGGACCCGATAAGCGCGGGGACCGCGGGAGACGCCGGACCGTGGGCCGGATCGAGCGCGGCGGTGGGGATGGCGGCGAACCCGCTCGGGGCCCACCAGGTCGACTTGAGTTTTCCCCGGCCGCGCGGCCTCGCATGCGGCTGCGTTCAGTTCGGGGCGTGTCGGAGGCCGGGTCACTCCGGCACGCCCAAACTTCATCGCGCGTTCTTGTCGTTCGGACGTCAGGCTCCACGATCATGACCTGTGGCAGCAGTTCAAGGGCCGTGCCGCCCGGATAGAGAAGCGTGCGAGCTCCCGCCTATTCAGATCTCTCGGACATCCACCGTAACATCCATTGAAAGCAGATCGGTGGGTCTGCCGTGGAAACTGCCGGACACCGGAGCAACCTGCTGGATCCTCCTCGCGACGGCCACGGGGATGAGATTACTGGATCCGACCGACCTGTTGGTGGGATCGAAGGGGATCCAGCCCGCTCCGGGAACGAAGACCTCGACCCATGCGTGTGTGGAACCGGCGTCCATCGATCCGACCTGATCTCCGGCGGGATTGAACAGGTATCCCGATACGAGCCTGGCCCCGAAGCCAAGCGTCCGGGTCGCCTCGGCAAACAGCACGGCGAAGTCCCGGCAGGATCCCCATCCCCTGTCGAGCGTCTCCAGCGGTCCCTGCGTGCCCTCCGTCTCCCGGCTCTGGTAGGAAATCTGGGCCGTGATGCCATTGCCGATATCTTTCAGCAGCGAAAGCGTATCCGTTGGCCGTGCCATGACAAAGCTCTCGACCCACCGCGACAGCCGGCCGGTTTCGTCCGCATATTGTGGCATGGCCAGGGCGCCGAGATCGGTCGAATCGTCGGGTGAATAAACGAAAGGGTACGAGGCCGCGGCGGCGGCAATCGGGAAGACAGGCCAGACCGGAGCGCGCAGTTCCACACGTGCGCACGACCGGATCGATAGCAACGTCGTGTTGGTGACGAACTGTGCCGTCGCGACCGCATTGCCGGCAACGTCGTGTGACCAGTCGATGCGAGCTTCCGGACTGATCTCGAGGTCGAAGGACGTCAGGATGAGATCCCGGGTTTCCCGCGGACGGAGCATCAGTCTGTGCGGTCCGAGAGGGACCTCAGCTCCATATTGATACTGTGTCGTGTGAGTAATCGTGACGGATGGCATCAGTCGGACCTATGACGATCGACCGCCCGAGCGCCGCCGACCCTGTCCGCTGCCCTCGTGAATTGCCGATCGCCAGACGGCCGATCCCTTGCAACGGGAACATATCCGTTCGCCGAACCCCTCGCTCCAGAAGGTTGACCTGCATCTCAGGCAGGCCCGCGCGGCAGCAACGTCGGCCGCGGCCTTGATTGACCCGAACTCGATCTCCGCAGACTTGATCGTCATTTCCGCTCCTCGCGCTTTTTCAATCGTTCCATGTCGCCAAGCGCGCGCTTGATGAATTTCTGAATGCGTTCATCGCCAGCCTCGGGCGTCATCGCGTAAAGGTCGAGAAGGAAACGCCATTTTTTCAGGACTTCGGCCCATGTCCACGCCGGTTCCGCGAACATCTGATCTTCGGGGCTTTCAAGGTGAGGTTGCCGAGAGAGCGCAAGTGGTGGCTGGCCGTTCGCAGGGCGCCGTCGCATTTCCGACGCACGCTGTCCGGCAACGGACCTGCGGCCGTCGAGATTGATCGGGCCATCGGTCACTGCGGCCCCCCGTCGATCCCACAGTGGACGGCGAACGATCCGCCTGACACGGCTGTCATTCTCCGATGCCCGGGCGCGCGCTTCCGAACCGCGGGCCGGAAACATCCGTAATCCTCCCGCGGCGGGGCTCTCCCATCTTGGACGGGTGGTCTTGCTCTGCCTGCCTTTGGTCGGACCGGGGAGAGTAGAGGCCGCGAAGGTCCTGCTCGGCCACGCCGTCGGCCTGCATGACAAGGCGGGTCATCGGATCGGCCAGCATCTTCTCGAGGAAGAAATCCGTCAGCGCCTTGCCGGTCAGCTTGTCTTTAGCAACCGCGTGCTCCAGTTCGGCGAGCGGGACGGCGAGCGTTCGGCTGAGTCCGGGATGCGAGGCGCGCGGATGCAGCCGGACGAGCACGGACGACGTCCATGTGCCCGGTTCGATCCAGTCCACAGGTTCCAGCAGCTGGGTCTCGATCTCGTATTCTCCCGGCGGAAGGGTCTCGTTGAAGCTCGGAAGCTGGAACGGTCGCAGGAAGACGGCGGCCGTCTTGATCTAATTGGTCATCTCGGTTCTCCAGGATGGTGACTTGGGATGCCATGACGGGAACACCGGCAGAGCGGCCGGCCTCGCGAGCCGACGACGAACGAACGCACCCGTCCTGCGATGGGACGCTACCGCTTAATCGCGAGACACAGGCGGCGCCTCGGCTGGGTCGTGTCTTGCATCCCGGGTCCACACCTCGAACTGCGTCAGGGCGTTAGGCCCGAATGTCTGGGTCAGAGGCACATCGGCCGCGTCCCGGCCACGGCCAATCAGGATGCGCCCCTTGCGCCGCGTGTTGTTGCGCGGGTCGAAGACCCACCAGCGGCCGCCCAGATAGACCTCCATCCATGCCGCGAAGTCGCCCGGCGGATAGGGTTCGGGTTCGCCGATGTCGCTTAGATAGCCGGTGCAGTAGCGGGCCGGAATGTTCATGCACCGGCAAAACGCAATCGCCAGATGCGTGAAGTCCCGACAGACACCGTGCCGTCCTGCCAGCGTTTGCGACGCCGTGCGCGTCGCGTCGGCCTTCATGTAATCGAACGAGACAGCATCGTGCACGAAGTCGCAGATCGCCTGCACCCGCGACCAGCCCGGCGGAGCGCTCTCGAACAGGCGCCACGCCTCTTCCGACAGAAGATCCGTGTCGCAGTAGCGACTGCCAAGAAGATAGACCAGCGTCTCGAAGGGCAGATCCTGCACGGCCTGCTGCGTGGCGTCGGGCGCGACCAGATCGGGCAGTCCGCTATCGCGGAAGATCCCGTCGGTGGACACCGTGAAGTCGCCGGCCGGCGCCACCATCCGCGTGCACCAGTTTCCGAACCCGTCGCGATAGCTTTCCAGCGGCACACTGGGCGAGGTCACCAGATAATCGGCGCGCTCCAGGTCGCCGAAGCGCGAATAGTGCACGTTCAACATGGCGATGAGTGGTGTGGGTTGGGTCAGCCGGTATTTCAGACGGCACCCGATCCGCATCCGGATGCCGGAGGCGTCGCCGTGGTCTGATCGGGGCACTTTATCGTCCAAGAACGCACTCCCCTTCTGCAAGTTGAAAGCCGCGATCGCAGCGCCATGTGTTTCCGGATCGATCGAGATGCGCGTTTGCCGGTAGGTCGATCGCGACACAGGCGGTGTCGACGGTCTCAAATCCCCGCTCACAGCGCCATCCCGGGCCGTGGGACGCCGGGTCCAGAAAGGCGTTCCCCGGAAGCGCTACGGGATCGCAGCGGCCATCGATTTCAAGGAAGCCCCTTTCGCAGGCCCATTCGTCACCGTAGTCCGCATTGGTGAGATAGCCGTTCTTGGGGATTGCAATCGGAACGCAGGCGCTGGAACTGGCCGTGAAACCGCGTTCGCAGGTCCATCCGGAGCCTGAGGTGTCGTCGGTGAGATAGGCGTTGTCAGGCAGGACGATTGGAACGCAAGCCTCGCGATCTTGCCGGTACCCGCGATCGCACTGCCATTCATAGCCGGAGGATCGCAGAAACGCATTGTCGGGCACCGGGATCGCTGCGCAAGAGGTCCCTCCCGCTTCCTCGTAGCCGCGCCGACACGCCCAGCCCGAACCGAAGGACCGGCCGGTTGCATAAGCATTCTCCGGGATGTCGATGGCGACACACTCCTCGCCCGCCACCCGGTATCCGAGCGCGCAGTTCCAACCGCCGCCATAGCTCCGGGCTTCTGCATTCTCGGGCATCGGACCGGTGCCGTCCTGCGCGAGGACCGGATGCGCCAGGGAGGCGATCATGCCGGCCGCGACGATGACTGTCCCACCAAGGCCCGGTGTCGGGATACGTGATCTGACAGTGGCGATGAAACCGCTCATCCCTCGTCCGCCGCGGCTTCCGGGCGCTCCGGCGACGCGTCGACGTCAAGCGAGGCCAGACAGGCCTGCGCGATGTCGCGGTCCGGTGCCTCGGCGCCGGGCACAGTCGCCCAGCCTGCATCCATCAGCGCATTTCGGCGCTGGTAGGTCTGGGTGTCGCGGATAACCGCAAGCTTCGCTGCGCGGTCCGGATCGGCCTGCGCCATGTCGAGGCAGACCGGCACCATGGCTGCGACGACGTCGTCACGGGACATCGCCATCGCCCTGTCATGCGCGGTTCCGCCCGTCACCCAGCCGCCCCAGGTGAAGCCGCCGATACCGACGACCGCGGCACCGATCGCCGCACCATAGATGCCGGGTTTGAGCCATTCGGGAGTGTTCATTGAAGTATCCTAGTGCGGAGAAAGCGCCGCCTCGCTGTGAAAGCTTGTCCAGGTCGCAGTCAGCTGCCGGGACAGCGCAGTCTCTGTCTCAGGTCTCGCAATGCCCGTGGCCCGAGGTCACGCAGCCATTCGATCCGGACGGCCGGCCGAACGCCGACGCGGCCGCCGTTTCTTCTGCGGTGCGCCGTTCACCACCTCCCAGGGACGGCCGCCGGCGATCTCGACACGGGTGCCGAGCACCTTTTCGATCGCCTTGAGTTCGGTGAGTTCCTCGGCGGCGCAGAACGCAATCGCGCGACCGCTTTCCCCGGCCCGGGCCGTCCGCCCGATCCTGTGCACGTAGTTTTCGGGCACGTTCGGCAGGTCGTAGTTGTAGACATGCCGAACGCCGGGAATGTCGATCCCGCGGGCGGCGACGTCCGTCGCCACGAGCACGCGGACCGATCCCGCCTTGAACGCGGCGATGGCCCGGTCACGTTGTCCCTGGCTCTTGTTGCCATGGATCGACGTCGCCGCGAATCCGGCGCGATCCAGGTTCTTCATCAACCGCTCCGCACCATGCTTGGTGCGCGAGAAGACCAGAACCCGGTCGTCGCGGTGCCCGTGCAGCAATTCGATCAGCAGATCCTGTTTCTGCGCCTTGGCGACGAAATGCACCGAATGGGCGACCTTGTCCGCGACCTTGCCCGGCGGCGACACCTCGATGCGGATCGGTTCGTCCAGATACTGGCGGGACAGCTCTGCCATAGCCTTCGGCATCGTGGCCGAGAACATCATGGTCTGCCGGTCTGTGCTCAGCCTCGGCGCGATCCGGCGCAGCGCATGGATGAAGCCGATATCCAGCATCTGGTCGGCCTCGTCGAGAACGAGGAACCGTGTCTGTCCGAGGTCGATGGACCCGCGATCCATCAGGTCAATCAGCCGACCCGGCGTGGCCACAAGGATGTCGGTGCCGCGGGCGAGCTTCTCGGCCTGCGCATTGATCGACTTGCCGCCGACGACGAGGGTGATGCGGAGATCCTTGGTCAGCCCCTGAAGGCTCTGGACGATCTGGCCGGCGAGTTCCCGGGTCGGTGCGAGAACCAAGCCGCGGGCCGATCGCGGCGATGGCCGTTCGGGCGTTTTCGACAGTGCCACGACCAGCGGAATGCCGAAGGCGGCGGTCTTGCCCGTACCGGTCTGGGCGATGCCTAGAATGTCGCGGCCTTGCAGCGCCTGCGGGATCGCCTGTTCCTGGATCGGGGTTGGCTTCTTCAGCCCCACGGCATCGAGCCGTGAGACCATGCGGGCATTGAGCCCAAGTTCGTTGAAAGTCATGTCAGTCCTTTGCCGGGCCTCATGGCCGGCGTGACCGACGCGCACACATGTGCCCGGTCGGTTCGGGGTGCACTCGGGGCGAACACTCCGACACCGCATTGTGCCCGGAGCCGCCTTCAGCGGCGTCCCCCCTTCGTGATCTGGGAAAACGGTGCGTCACGGCCAGGGGCGGAAGTGAACCCGCCTGCTCACGCGGCAGAGCGATAACGCAAGTTAGACATGGGGAGCCCTCGATGGCTTTTCAATGCCGCCCCATCAGCGGTCATCGCCTGTGAAGCAATTTCGCAAAGTCGCAAGGCAACCCTTGTAAGTCGCGTCGGTAGGGCGCATGTCATTGGGGCGAGCGTTTTTCTCTGCGACCTTCTGCTTCCGTTCATCCGGCTTCAGTCGATCTCTCAGTCTGACTTTGCCGGGCTGCCGCATCCTGTGGGCAGCATATGAACAGGAGACCACGGATATGACCAATGGCACCGTGAAATTTTTCAATACCCAAAAAGGCTTCGGCTTCATCGAAACGGATACGGGCGGCAAGGACGTCTTCGTCCACATCTCCGCCGTCGAACGTGCCGGTCTCACCGGCCTTTCCGACGCTCAGAAGGTGACGTTCGAGGTCGAGACCGGCCGCGACGGTCGCGAAAGCGCGACCAATCTCGCCCTGGCGTGATCAATCAGGGGCCGTGGGCGCATTCTGCGCGCATGGCCCGACTGTACGCGGGACCGAACGCGATCAGGGTCGTGCATGAGCCAACCCGCGCAAGCATGACATCCGCCGGGTCCCTAAATGGGAAGCGCAGGAATGAGCTGCAGGTCTTCGCAGCCCGTCTTGCGCTTGCGCCGCGCCGGTCTCCAGTATGCTTTTATGCTCTTCAAACCCGGCGCATGGTACGCCGTAGCGTCAAAGCCCCGGTGGATGCCGCCAAGATCGGGCGTTTTCTCGTCGTGTGGCTGATCCTGTAGACCAGCATGTCGGCAGCGGCCGACCGCGTAGCCGTCTCGGCTGAGGGCTCGATCCTCATCGCCTTGCGGGCAACACAGATGCGATCCGCGCACCGTCTGACGGGACTTCAAGGCACTGCACTCTCGTTTCCGCCCATCCAACCCAAGGAGCCAAAGCATGTCGACCCATGTTGCAAACAAACGAGCCGATGCCGTCCAGGACCCGTTCAAGAAGATGGGCAAGGCCAAAAAATCCGCAGAGAAGCCAAAGAAAGCGCCCGCCATCCTGCTCGGCGAACACAGCCGCTACCAGATCAAGTCGGGCTGGCTCGCGGGGACATTCGTCGCCCGAGCGTTTCCGAAGCCGCCGACGACAGCGCGGGGCATGATCGCCGAGGCGACCGGCGCGACCGAAGAGGCCGCGATTTCGGCGCTGCACGAGGTCATCGACGCGCGGGAAGATCGAAGGACGGGAGAACGGCGCAGAGATACTCAAAACGGCGTCGATGTCCCCTGCGTCGAGGAATATCTGGAAGCGGTCCGTCAGGTCACTCTTTCCGGCCCCCAGCGCGCCATGCTGACGGCCTTGTCTCTTGCCGATGAGGACGGGCTGACCGACGCGCGTTTGGCCTACGCTGCAGGCTACAAGTCCGAGGCTTCCGCAAACAAATCCTTCGCGGCGACGGGCTTGCTGATCGCCGAATATCTCTTTTCTGGTCCTCAAGATGACGACGCCCCGGGCACCCCAGAAGGCACCGCATTCCTCGGCTTCAGAGGGGCAACGGCAACCGAAGAACAAACGGGTAACTGGATCCTTCACCCGGAACTCCGTCAAGCGGTGCGTTTGGCTATGTAATCCAAAGGGGTCAGAGCTTCACCGGAGGAGCCTCGGCAGGATGAGGAGGTGTTTCGCGCCTGTTCCCGCATCACGGCATAGTCCGCGAGCATCTCAACGACTGCCGATCCGTTTGGCAGCACGGCCAACTCCTCTGCCGCCTGAGCCTGGAATTCCCTGCTGTACTCGACGACCGGCGGACATGCGCATGCGGCCTGCTCTGTTCCCTGAAAACTGGACCGCGGGAAGTTGGATTTTTCCGGCTGCCTCACGATGACGGGCCGGTGACGCCATCGGGATAATGCATGGCAATCGGGACGTTGTATCCGA
>NZ_SOEB01000029.1 GCF_004365965.1 Rhodovulum visakhapatnamense | reverse complement strand
GACCCGCTACGACAAGACCGCTGAGAGCTTCCTCGGCTTCATTGACATCACGTCGATCCGTCTCTGGGTCCGCCATTTGTCAACATGACCTAGGTGTTCAGTCCCTGGCGTTGTTGCAGAACTCTGGCCGCGAAGGATTCACATGACGAATCCAGGCGGTTAGACGGGTGGCATGAGCAAGCCCGAGCCCGCCCGCTACCGCACAACGAACTGGTCCGCCTACAACGCAGCCCTGCGCAATCGGGGGGCGTTGCTGATCTGGCTGGATATGGAGATGGCCTGGTCCGCGCCGCATGAGGGCTGCCCTGGGCGCCCGCCGGTCTTCTCAGACGCGGCGATCCAGTTTTGCTTGTCGATTAAGGTGTTGTTCAAGTGGCCGCTGCGGCAGGCCGCCGGGGTGGTGGCGAGCCTGCTACGCTTGGCGGGGCTCGACTGGCCTGTTCCGGACTACTCCACGCTGTGTCGCAGGCAAAAGACCCTGACGGTTCAGATCCCGTATCGCCGAGCCGGCGGACCGCTGAACCTGCTGGTGGACAGCACGGGCATCAAGTTCCCTGGCGACGGGGAATGGCAGGTCCGGAAGCATGGTGTTCAGGGACGGCGCCAATGGCGCAAGGTCCATCTGGCCATGGACACCGCCACATCCGACATCCGCGCGGTCGAGTTCACGCCCAGTCGAGAAGGCGATAGCCTTGTCCTGCCGGACCTCCTTGGCCAGATCCCGGACGACGAAGCCATCGGCACCGTTACCGCAGACGGGGCCTACGATACCCGCCGCTGCCGCGGCGCCATCATCGCACGGGGCGGCACGGCCATCATCCCGATCCGCAAGAATGGCAGACCGTGGAAGGAGGACAGCCCGGCTGCTCGGGCCCGCAACGAAACCCTGCGCGTAACGCGTCACTACGGCCGGGCGCTCTGGAAACGGTGGACGGGATACCACGTCCGCAGCCGCGCCGAGACCAAGATGCCCTCGCCGGTTCGCTCGAACCGGTGGCGCTGAACCGGCTCGAGCTCAAGTCCTTCGGAGAGCGCATCGCCGCGAGAGACCCCGATCGCCAGACCGCCGAAATCCAGATCCGCATCATTCGCCATTGTCGCTCGGACCAATGGCGCGGCATGGCTCATTTATGAACCGCTTCAACGCCCTCGCAACAGCCGAGATCGTCCGCGTCGCATGACGTCAGTGGGGTATGGGGCAGTCATGCCTCAGGCGCGAGTTCTGCAACACCGCCGCCTCCTTGCCTCAAAGTCAGGGAGCAAAGCGTCCACAAATCCAGGGGCACCTCAAAGCGCATCGGCCGTGAAGACGCGGTATTCCGGTTCCGGGGCTGCTCGGCGATGGCCGCCTCCTCGGCCTCAGACGGAACCATCGAACGTGGCTTCTTAGGGCCGGTCTTGCGATCATCGACCGTCTGATGTTTGCGCCACTTCGCTACCGTCTCGGGGGTCGTCGGGAAAACGATTCACCGGATCGTTTTCCGATCCTCCCCGCTCCGCAGGTCCCGGCTCAGCGTCGCGAGCGACGCTTGCGATCGCTGTATCGCTGCTCTGACCGCGTACGTGGTCGCGGCGTTTCCGTGACGAACTTGCCCCGTAGCGCATCCCTCCATTCCTTCGAAGGGACCACACCATCAAACCCAGGGATCGAACACCTGGACCAGGTTCTCCCGGCCGGTCCGCCCGTCCTTATGCGGTCCGCAATCCTGAAGCACAGACAGCCTGCGCAGCACCGGTCGCGTCAGCGGGCCGCCCGGTCGATCCCCTGGTACCAGGCGACGATCCGGGCCCGTTCCTCGGCCGCCATCATCATCACGTTGCCGGGCGGCATCGCCCGGCTGAGCCCCGCATGCCGGTAGATGTCCCGGGCATGGAGCGCGATCCCGCCAGGGCTGTCGAGCCGTACGCCCTTCGGCGCCTGGCCGAGCCCGGGCCAGAGCGGCTCGGCGCTGTGGCACATCGAACAGCGGCTTTCGACGATGTCGCGCACCTCGTCGAAGCCCTCGGCGGCCGCGACGCGGTCCAGCGGTGCGGGCAGGGCGGCGGTCTCGGGGGCTTGGACCGCGTTCTGCGTCGGGGCCAGAGACAGCGCGACGATGACCAGGAAGATCGCGGCCGTCGCGCCCCAGGTCCACCAGGGGCGGCCCTTCCGGGCATGCATGGTGTTGAAGAAATGCCGGATCGTGACGCCCATCAGGAAGACAAGGCTTGCGATCAGCCAGTTATAGGGGCTTGCGAAGGCCAGCGGGTAATGAGTCGACAGCATCAGGAAGAGGACCGGAAGCGTCAGGTAGTTGTTATGGGTCGAGCGCAGCTTGGCGATCTTGCCGTGTTTCGGATCGGGCGTGCGGCCGGCCTTGAGATCGGCCACCACCACGCGCTGGTTCGGCATGATCACCAGAAAGACGTTGGCCACCATGATCGTGCCGGTGAAGGCGCCCAGATGCAGCAGGGCCGCCCGTCCGGTGAAGATCTGGGTGTAGCCCCAGGCCATCGCCACGATGATCGCGAAGAGGATCAGCATCAGTGTCGTGGGCCGCCCGCCCAGCGGGCTGCGGCAGAGCAGGTCGTAGCAGATCCAGCCGATGGTCAGCGAGCCAGCCGACAGCGCGATGGCCTGCCAGGGCGCCCACTGGATCTTGTCATAGTCGATCAGGTAAAGATCCGCCCCCATCCAGTAGACCAGCGCCAGCAGCATCAGCCCGGACAGGAAGGTCCAGTAGGCCTCCCATTTGAACCAGGTCAGATGCTCGGGCATGTGCGCGGGCGCGACCGTGTATTTCTGGATATGGTAGAAACCGCCGCCATGAACCTGCCATTCCTCGCCCAGAACGCCTTCGGGCAGGGGGCGGTCCTTCGTCAGCCCCAGATCGAGCGCGATGAAGTAGAAGGACGATCCGATCCAGGCGATACCGGCGATGACGTGCAGCCAGCGTACGGCGAATTCAAGCCAGTCCCAGACCAGCGCGATGTCGAACATGGGTGTTCTCCCTGAGTTGGCCGCAGGCTATACGCGGGACCGGCTTTCTGATAATTCCCGATTATCCCGAGCAGTTTCAATAAATCCCGAAGAATAGAGCGTGGCCGGCATCAACAATATCCGCATGTTCGTTCGTGTCTACGAATTGGGCAACATGTCGGCGGCCGCGCGCGATCTGCAGGTTTCGGCGGCGGTCGCCTCGTCGCGGATCGCGGATCTGGAACGGCATCTGGGTATTCGTCTTTTCACCCGGACCACGCGCTCGATCCAGCCGACCGAACAGGGACGGATCTACTATCCCAAGGCGGTGCAGGTGCTCGAGGCGTTGGAGGAGGCCGAGGCCGCGGTGCAGGAGATCACCCATCACCCGCGCGGCTCGTTATACGTGTCGGCGCCGCTTGGGGTGGGGCGGCGGCTGATCGCGCCCAATGTGGTGCTGTTCCAGGACCGGTATCCGGACATTCATGTGCGGCTGAGGCTGTCGGACCGGCGGGTCGATCTGGCGGGCGAGGGGCTCGATGCGGGGTTTCTGCTGGGCGATCTGCCGGATTCGGGGCTGAAGGTCCGGTCGCTTGGCGATTGCCCGCGGGTGCTGTGCGCAGCACCCACCTATATCGCGCGGCGGGGGATGCCGCGCAGCGGGGCCGACCTGATCGGGCAGGGCCATGACTGCCTGTTGCTGCGCTTTCCCGGCTCGCGCGAGTTTCGCTGGACATTGCAGACGCCCGAGGGACCGCAGGCCTTCAACGTCAAGGGGCCCTATGCCTGCGATGATGGCGACGTGCTGACCGCCTGGGCGCTGGACGGGCGGGGCGTGGTGCTGAAGCCGGTCTTCGACGTGGCCGAGCATCTGGCCTCGGGCGCGCTGCTTCCGGTCTGCCAGGAGACCCCGCCGCCCGATGCGCGGCTCGCTTGCCTCTTTCCGCACAAGCGCAACCAGGACCCGAAAAGCCGGTTGTTCATCGAGTTCATGGCCGGGCGGATCAAGACGGCGCTGCGTGCCCGCGACCGGATCTATCAGCTGCCGCGATAGGTCGAATAGCCATAGGGCGACAGCAGCAGGGGCACATGGTAATGCGCCTCCGGGTCGTCCATGCCGAAGCGGATCGGGATCTGGTCGAGGAAAAGCACCTCGCCCCCCGCAAGGCCCGCGCGTTTCAGATAGTCGCCCGCGAAGAAGACCAGTTCATAGGTGCCGGTCTTGAAGGCGCCGGGCGGCAGGATCGGGGCGTCGGTTCGGCCGTCGGCATTGGTTTCCACCTCGGCGATCTTGCGGTGCGAATTGCCCGAGACGCGGTAGAGGGTGATCCTCAATCCTGCGGCGGGCGCGCCGGTGGCGGTGTCCAGAACATGGGTGGTCAGGTATCCGGGCATCTTGTCCTCGCGCTGCTTCGGGCCGATAGATCGCTTATGGCCTGAAAGGCCGGAACTACGGAAGACCCCGAAAGACTTTCAGGCAATTCTTGAAAGACGGCATGTTCATCCTGGTTTATGCGAAAGTATTCCGAAGGAGGACACCTTGACCCGCTATCCGCGCGACCTCCGGGGCCATGGCGCGACGCCGCCCCATCCGCATTGGCCGAACGGCGCCAAGATCGCCGTGCAATTCGTCATCAACTACGAGGAAGGCGGCGAGAACTGCATCCTGCATGGCGATGCGGCCTCCGAAGCCTTCCTGTCCGAGGTCGTGGGCGCGGTGCCCTGGCCGGGCCAGCGCCACTGGAACATCGAGACGATGTACGAATATGGCGCCCGGGCCGGATTCTGGCGGCTGCACCGGCTGTTCACCGCGCGGAACATGCCGGTCACGGTCTACGGGGTTGCGACCGCTCTGGCGCGCGGCCCCGAACAGGTCGCCGCAATGCAGGACGCGGGCTGGGAGATTGCCAGCCACGGCCTGAAATGGATCGAATACAAGGACTATGCCGAGGCCGACGAACGCGCCCATATGCTTGAGGCGATCCGGCTGCACGAAGAGGTCACCGGCGCGCGGCCGCGCGGCTGGTACACCGGGCGCTGTTCGGCGCAGACCGTGCAGCTGGCGGCCGCGGAGGGCGGGTTTGCCTATGTCTCGGACACCTATGACGACGATCTGCCCTACTGGAAGAAGGTGGGCGACCGGCATCAGCTGGTGATCCCCTACACGCTCGATGCCAACGACATGCGGTTTTCGGTGGCGGCGGGCTACGGGTCCGGCGACGAGTTCTATGCCTATCTGCGCGACAGCTTCGATACGCTTTACGCCGAGGGGGTGGAAGGCGTGCCCAAGATGATGTCGGTGGGGCTGCATTGCCGTCTGGCGGGGCGTCCCGGCCGGCTTGCGGCGCTGAAGCGGTTCCTCGATTACATCTCGGGCTTCGACGGGGTCTGGGTCGCGCGGCGGCTCGACATCGCCGAGCACTGGGCCCGGGTCAACCCGCCGGTGGAGTGGGAGAGGCCCACGGACATGGACCGCGAGACCTTCGTCGCGCGGTTCGGCGGCGTTTTCGAGCATTCGCCCTGGATCGCGGAAGGAGCGTTCGGGCTGGAGCTTGGCCCGGCCCATGACAGCGCGGTGGGGCTGCACAATGCACTGGCCCGGGTCTTCCGGTCGGCCGATGCCGAAAAGCGGCTGGCGGTGGTCAAGGCGCACCCGGATCTTGCGGGCAAGCTCGCCCAGGCGAAACGGCTGACCGAGGCGTCGAGCGCCGAACAGGCCTCGGCCGGGCTCGATGCGCTGAGCGATACCGAGCGGGCGCGGTTCGAGGACCTGAACCGCCGCTATACAGACCGCTTCGGCTTCCCCTTCATCATCGCCGTGCGCGACCATGACAAGGCGGGCATTCTCGCGGCGTTCGAGCGGCGGCTGGAAAACTCTGCCGAGGCCGAATTTGCCGAAGCCTGCGCCCAGGTGGAACGGATCGCGCTGCTGCGCCTGAAGGAGATGCTGCCGCAATGACCGGATATTTCTCGACCCTGGGCGGCCATCCCGGGCAGGACGCTCTGCATACCGGCCGCGCCGTCTTCACCGAAGCCTATGCGGTGATCCCGAAGGGCGTGATGCGGGACATCGTGACCAGCAATCTGCCGCACTGGAGGGGCACCCGTGCCTGGATCATCGCGCGGCCGCTGACGGGCTTTGCCGAAACCTTCGCGCAATATGTGATGGAGGTGGGGCCCGGCGGCGGGTCGGACCGGCCCGAGCCCGATCCGGGCGCCGAAGGGGTGATCTTCGTCACCGAGGGCGCGCTTGATCTCAGGCTCGACGGGCTGCCGCATCTGATGACGGCGGGGGGCTATGCCTATCTGCCGCCGGGGTCGGACTGGACGGTGCTGAACCCGGGCGAGGCGCCCGCGTGCTTTCACTGGGTGCGCAAGCGGTATGCCGCGGTCGAAGGCATCGACCGGCCGGA
Organism: Rhodovulum visakhapatnamense; assembly: GCF_004365965.1. GTDB lineage: Bacteria > Pseudomonadota > Alphaproteobacteria > Rhodobacterales > Rhodobacteraceae > Rhodovulum > Rhodovulum visakhapatnamense. The sequence continues at coordinate 24,833 of NZ_SOEB01000029.1, read as the reverse complement.
GGCCTTCTTTGTCAGCGAGGCCGATATCGCGCCGGTGGCGATGGCGGGGACCGAGGGGCGCTGGGCGACGACGCGGTTTGTCGACCCGAACGATCTGCGCCACGACATGCATGTGAACATCGTCAGTTTCGAGCCGGGCGGGCTGATCCCCTTCGAGGAAACCCATGTGATGGAGCACGGGCTGTACGTGCTGGAAGGCAAGGCGGTCTACAAGCTGAACCGCGACTGGGTCGAGGTCGAGGCGGGCGATTTCATGTGGCTGCGCGCCTTCTGCCCGCAGGCCTGTTATGCGGGCGGGTCCGGCCGGTTCCGCTATCTTCTTTACAAGGACGTCAACCGGCATCCTGCCCTGACGCTGGGCGCCTTGTGATGCTGACGGCGATACCGATCACCGCCGAGGACTTTGCGCCCTTCGGCGAGGTCGTCGAGCTGGGCGGCGAGTTCAAGACCATCAACGAAGGGTTCTGCCGCCGGTATTCCGATCTTGCGACGCTCGACATCGTCGATGGGGCGCCTGGCATCAGCCTTTTCAACGCCGAAATCCGCAGCCTTCCCTATGACTGCGGCTTGCTGGAACGGCATCCGCTGGGCTCGCAATGCTTTATTCCCATGCGGAATGCCGAATTTCTGGTCATTGTTGCGCCAGATGCGGGCGGGCGGCCGGGTGCGCCCCGGGCCTTCGTTGCCGGGGCGGGGCAAGGGGTCAATATCGGCCGGAATGTCTGGCACGGGGTGTTGTGCCCGATTTCCGGGTCCGGGCTGTTCGCGGTCGTCGACCGCATCGGGCCGGGTCCCAATCTGGAAGAAGTCCGGCTGCCCGAGCCGGTGACCGTCACGCTGGCCCCGGAGGGCTAGGCGAAAAAGACCAACAGGGAGAATGAAACGATGGCTGTAGACAGCTCGATCGGGACGCCAGAGCAGCTGCGCGACCCGAACTATACACCTGCGCTTCACAAGGCGGTGCCGCTGGGCATCCAGCACGTGCTGGCAATGTTCGTCTCGAACGTGACGCCCGCGATCATCGTCGCGGGCGCGGCGGGCTTCGGCTTCGGGTCCGAGGCGGGGGCGCAGGGCTTTCCGGACATGAAATACATGATCCAGATGTCGATGCTGTTCGCCGGTATCGCGACGCTTTTCCAGACCATCGGCTTCGGCCCGGTGGGCGCGCGGCTGCCGATCGTGCAGGGCACCAGTTTCGCCTTCATCCCGATCATGATCCCGCTGGTTGCGGGCAGGGGGGTCGAGGCGCTGCCGATGCTGTTCACCGGGGTCTTTCTCGGCGGGCTCTTCCACGCGATGCTTGGCACGGTGATCGGCAAGATCCGCTTTGCCCTGCCGCCGCTGGTCACCGGGCTTGTGGTGACAATGATCGGGCTCGCGCTGGTCAAGGTCGGCATCCAGTATGCGGCGGGCGGTGTCCCGGCCATGGACACGCCCGAATATGGCAGCCTGCTGAACTGGTCGGCGGCGCTCGTCGTGATCTTCGTCACGCTGGGGCTGAAGTTCTTCGCGCGCGGGCTGCTGTCGGTGTCGGCCGTCGCGGTCGGGATCGTTGCCGGGTATCTCTTCGCTCTGGCCACCGGCATGGTGACCATTGGCGGGATCGAGACCAGCTGGGACCGCGCCGCCGTTCTGGAAGTGCCGCTGCCCTTCAAATACGGGTTCGATTTCAGCATCGCGGCGGTGGTCGGCTTCTGTCTCATGGCCTTCGTCTCGGCGGTCGAGACCGTGGGCGATGTCTCGGGCATCACCAAGGGGGGCGCGGGCCGCGAGGCGACCGACCGCGAGATCGCGGGTGCCACCTATGCCGACGGTCTGGGCACCGCCATCGCGGGGGCCTTCGGGGCGCTGCCGAACACGTCGTTCAGCCAGAATGTGGGGCTGATCGCGATGACCGGCGTCATGAGCCGTCACGTGGTGACCATCGGTGCGATCTTCCTGATCCTCTGCGGGCTGGTGCCCAAGGTCGGGGCGGTGATCTCGACGATTCCGATCGAGGTGCTGGGCGGCGGGGTGATCGTCATGTTCGGCATGGTCGTGGCCGCCGGTATCTCGATGCTGTCGGACGTGAACTGGAACCGCCGCAACATGGTGATTTTCGCCATCGCGCTGTCGGTCGGGCTGGGCCTGCAACTGGAACCGAAGGCGGTGCAATACCTGCCCGAGTCGGTCCAGATCCTGATGACGAGCGGGCTGCTGCCGGCCGCGCTGATCGCCATTCTTTTGAACCTGATCCTGCCCGAGGAACTGGCCTCCGAGGCCACCGAGGAAGTGTCGGGCGGGCTTTCGGGTCACGGTCTGGGCAGCCTCGGGCGCGATTGACGCGATCCTCGAACCGGGGCAGGGGCACCCTGAGGGTGTCCTGTTCCACCTTTTACAACCCGATTTTCCCGGCTATGTCCTTGAAGGCCGGGAAAATCGGCTCAGGTTGTTGCGTAAATTTTGGGCATCCGCATTTCTGTTGCGCGTTCGATGATGGGAAACCATTGCCGCTGCCACGGGGCGGAAATAGCGTGAGGCCATGAACGAGAGCCAGACCTTCGACGAGATGTGGGGCCGCGAACAGGTTCTGCGCCCCCCCTACGAGCGGTTTCACGAGTGGTTCGAGGGCGAGGATATCGCCCGGTTGCGTGCCAAGCAGCGCGAGGCCGAAGAGGTGTTCCGGCTGACCGGCATCACCTTCAACGTCTACGGGCGGGCCGAGGCCGAAGAGCGTCTGATCCCCTTCGACATCATCCCGCGGATCATTTCGGGGCGCGAATGGCAGAAGCTGTCGCGGGGCATCGAGCAGCGGGTGCAGGCGATCAACGCCTTTCTCTATGACATCTACCACCGGCAGGAGATCGTGAAGGCAGGGCGCATCCCCCAGGAGATGGTCTCGCGCAACGACGCCTTCCTGCCTCAGATGATCGGGGTCAAGCCGCCGGGCGGCGTCTATACCCATATCGTGGGCATCGACCTGGTGCGCACCGACGACAACGAATTCTACGTGCTCGAGGACAATGCCCGTACGCCCAGCGGCGTCAGCTACATGCTGGAAAACCGCGAAACCATGCTGCAGATGTTCCCCGAGCTGTTTTCGCGGAACCGTGTCCAGCCGGTGCAGACCTATCCGCTGGACCTGCGCCGGTCGCTGGCGGCCTGTGCGCCCGCCGATGTGGACGAGAAACCGACCATCGCGGTTCTCACCCCCGGCATCTACAACTCGGCCTATTTCGAACATGCCTTCCTGGCCGACCAGATGGGGGTCGAACTGGTCGAGGGGCAGGATCTCAGGATCGTCGGCGGCAAGGTCGCGATGCGGACGACCGAAGGCTACCGGCCGATCGACGTGCTGTATCGCCGGGTCGACGACGACTTCCTCGATCCGCTGAACTTCAACCCCGAAAGTGCCCTGGGTATTCCGGGCATCATGGATGTCTATCGCGCCGGCCGGATCACCATCGCCAATGCGCCCGGCACCGGCATCGCCGATGACAAGGCGATCTACAGCTACATGCCCGATATCGTCGAATTCTACACCGGCGAGAAGGCGATCCTGGAAAACGTGCCGACCTGGCGCTGTTCCGAACCGGAGGCTTTGGCCTATGTGCTGGACAACCTGCACGACCTCGTCGTGAAGGAGGTGCATGGCTCGGGCGGCTACGGCATGCTGATCGGCCCGACCTCGACCAGGAAGGAGATCGCGGCCTTTCGCGACAAGCTGAAGGCCAGGCCCGGCAATTACATCGCCCAGCCGACGCTGTCGCTGTCGACGGTGCCGATCTTCACCCAGAAGGGGCTGGCGCCGCGCCATGTCGACCTGCGCCCCTTCGTACTGGTCAGCCCTGCGGGCATCAAGATTACCCCGGGCGGGCTGACGCGGGTGGCGCTGAAGAAGGGCTCGCTCGTGGTGAACTCGTCGCAGGGCGGGGGCACCAAGGACACCTGGGTGCTCGAGGACTGACGCGATGCTGGGCAAGACCGCAAACGGGCTTTTCTGGATGTACCGCTACATCGAGCGGGCCGAGAATATCTCGCGGCTGGTCGAGACCGGCCAGCGCATCGCGCTGACCCGGCTTGACAGCCCCGATGACGAATGGGTCTCGGTGATGAAGACCGCGGGCGTGGCCAAGGCCTACAAGCGTCACCACGAGACCGTGACCAAGGAAGCCGCCATCGACTGGATGCTGCGCGCCAAGGAGAACCCGTCTTCGGTTCTGTCGGCGATTTCCTCGGCCCGCCAGAATGCCCGTGTGGTCAGGACCGCGCTGACCCACGATGTCTGGGAGGCGATGAACGGCTGCTACATGGCGTTGAAGGACGCACTGTCCCGGCGCGTGAACGAACGCGACCTTCCGGCCGTGATCGACCTGATCAAGGAGCGCACCGCGCTGGTCCGGGGCACGACCCAGGGCACGCTGCTGCGAAACGACATCTTCAACTTTGCGCGGATCGGCACCTTCCTCGAACGCGCCGACAACATCGCGCGCATTCTGGACGTCAAGTATTACGTGCTGCTGCCCTCGGTCTATTCGGTGGGGTCCTCGATCGACAACGTGCAGTGGGAAACGATCCTGCGCGCGGTGTCGGCGCGGGGCGGCTACCGGATGGTGCATGGCAGCCAGGCCAGCCCGCGCGATATCGCCCAGTTCCTGGTGCTCGACCGCAAGATGCCGCGGAGCCTCGAATTCTCGGTCACCAAGATCCGCGACAACCTCGAATACCTCGCGCTCGATTATGGCGACCGGCACCGCTCGCACGAGCTGGCCGAGGCGCTGAAACAGCGCTTTACCGCCCACGACATCGACGCCATCTTCGATTACGGTCTGCATGAATTTCTGCAGGACGTGCTGGGCTCGTTGAACGAGCTGGGCCAGCAGATCGAGAAAGACTACAGATTCTACGAGTGATCCGATGCGCCTGAAGATCCGGCATACAACGCGCTACGCCTTCGACGACCCGGTGATCTACGGGCTCCAGCAGTTGCGCAAGACCCCCAAGAACGGTCCCGAACAGCGGGTGATCGCCTGGAAGACTACCGTCGAGGGCGGCGTCAAGGAGCTGAGCTTCGAGGATCATCACCGCAATACGGTCGAGCTGATCAGCTTCGAGAAGGACGTGACCGAGCTGGTCGTGCGCTGCGAGGGCGAGGTCGAGGTGCTGGATAGCTCGGGCGTGATCGGACCGCATCGCGGGCCCTCGCCGCTGTGGCTTTTCCGCCGCGCGACGCCCCGCACCCGGGCCGGACAGGGCTGTCGGGCGCTGGTGCGCGAGGTCAAGGGCGAGGGCGATCTGGACCGTCTGCACGCGCTTTTGCGGATGGTGCATGGCGCTGTGGGCTACGAGATCGGGGTGTCGCGTCCGGACTGGACCGCCGAGGATGCTGTCACCGCGGGCAAGGGGGTGTGTCAGGATCACGCGCATGTCTTTGTGGCCTGCGCCCGCGAGATGGGCTTTCCCGCCCGCTATGTCTCGGGCTATCTGATGACCGGCGACCGCGTTCAGCACGAAGCGAGTCATGCCTGGGCCGAGGCACATGTCGAAGGCCTGGGCTGGGTCGGGTTCGACGTGTCGAACGAGATGTCGCCGGACGAGCGCTATGTCCGCGTCGCGACCGGCCTCGACTATGCCGAGGCCGCGCCGGTGACCGGATCGCGCATGGGCGGCACCGGAGAGGCGCTGTCGGTCGAGATCGAGGTGGCCCAGCAATAGCGCTGGCGCGCCGGTGCAGGGGCTGGGACGGCGATGACCTATTGTGTGGGCTTGATGCTCGAGCGCGGGCTGGTGATGATGTCGGACACCCGCACCAATGCCGGCGTCGACAACATCTCGACCTTCCGCAAGATGTTCACCTGGGAAAAGCCCGGCGACCGCGCGCTGGTGCTGATGACGGCGGGCAATCTGGCCACCACGCAGTCGGTGGTCTCGATCCTCGACGAACGCACCAAGGCGCATGGCGAGCGCGACCCGTCGCTTTTCGAGGTGCCTTCGATGTTTCAGGCGGCGCGGCTGGTGGCGCGGACCCTGAAGGACGTGATCGCGGCCCATGCCGATGTCGGCCAGCGCGCCGATGCCGCCTTCAACGCGACGCTGATCCTTGGCGGCCAGATCAAGGGCGGCGCGCCGCGGCTGTTCCTGATCTATCCCGAAGGCAATTTCATCGAGGCCGGCGAGGACACGCCCTTCTTCCAGATCGGCGAAACCAAATACGGCCGCCCGATCCTGGTGCGTGCCTATGACCCGGCGATGAGCTTCGAGAAGGCGGTCAAGCTGATGCTGGTCAGCTTCGATTCCACCCTCAAGGCCAATCTTTCGGTCGGCATGCCCTTCGATCTGCAAGTCTACGAGGCCGACAGCCTGCAACTGGGCCGCCGCATCCGCATCCGTGCCAACGACCCCTATTTCGAGCAGATCTCGACCGGCTGGGGCGAGGAACTGAAAGCGGCCCTCGACAGCTTGCCCGATTTCGAGTTCTGAGGTCCGTTCGGGCGGCGCCCCGGTCTGGACGGGGCAACAAGGGCTGCGAAGAGGCAATTTCGGGCCCCGAACCGGGCGGCAGCTTGGCCCGGTTGCGGCCTGGTAAATCGTCCCGTCCGTATCGGCGTCTGTCGGCGGGGGGCTGCCGATCCGGGAATTCCCACGGAAACAAGCGCGTTTCTGCCGGTCATGGGGCCGGTGGCCAGCCGTCTTGGCGGTTTTTTGCCGTGGAAGCCGTTTACCCTGTTTCAAGGTCAATGGGCCAGCTTGTCGGTGAACCAGACTGCGGCTAGGGAATCGCCATGACCCCCGATCACACCCAGAAGGGCAAGACCGAACCGTCGATCCAGCGACCGGCTTCGGATGTGGCCCTGTCATTCTCGCGTCTGGCGCCCGACGCCCATGCGCGCATCCGCGTGTTCCCCGTCCTGGCCGTTGCAGGGGCCGCGCTCACTGCGCTGGTTTCGGTTCTGGCCGTGACCGCAGTGCCCCCCGCGCAAGGCCGGGCGCCCGAGGCGGCTCTGGCTTTGGGCCGCGATGCGACGCCGGTCGAGGGCTCGGTCCTTCTGGCCGGGGCCGATGCCGCCCGCGCCGCGCCTCTGGCGCCGGTCACCCGGCCCGAAGCTCTGTCCCGGGTGACGGGACCTGCCGAGGATGGGCTCGATGCCGTGGCCGAGGCCCGCGCCGCGCAGGGCCAGCAGGCCGCGCGGCTGATGCTGGCCGCCTATCCGGCGACTGCCGGGGGAACCGCCTTGCCGAACGGTCTTCATGTTTACGCGGGCCCCCCCGATGTCGCGCCTCCGGCGAGGCCCGGCGCCCAGCCTGACGCGCCGGAGGACCAGTTGGCACAACTTCGGCCGCATCCGCGCCCCCTGGCTGAGGGGGGCGATGCCCGGCGTCCGCGTCCGCGTCCCAGCGCCGAGGCTCCGGCTGCCGCGACCGATGTGGTCGCAAGCCTGTCGGCGGAAAACGCGCCGCGTCCCCATGCGCGTCCCGAGACAGATGCCGACACTGCGGGAACCGCTCTGCCGGAGGCGAGCGGTACGGATCCGCAAAGGCCCCTGGCCCGTCCCGTCATCCTGGCGGACGCGGCCGACAGCGTTCGTCCCCAGGCGCGTCCAATCCCACTGGCCGTGGCGGCCTCTGGCGCGAGCCTCGTTCCGGCCCCCGGGATCGAGCGCGCTGCCGCCTTTGTCCCGCCTGTGGCCGCACCGGCAGAGGCGGCAGTGCCTGAGGCTGCGTCGGCCGCCCCTGCCGAACAGGGGCTGAAGGCGTCGCTGCGGCCCCAGACCCGTCCGGCGGCGCTGGCCCGGCTCGCGCGCGGCGCCCTCGTACCCGAAGAGCGCCGCAGCGCGGCGCCCCGTGCCGAACCCTTCGCCCATACCGACATCGCGCGCGGTGCCAATGGCTGTTCGATGCGGCTTGCCCGGGGCATCCCGAACCGCGGGCGCGGCGCGCTCGACGGGCGCGAGATCGGCTCGCGGATGGGCGGGCTGCATGGCGGCGACCGGGACTCGCTGATCGTGCAGCAGGCGCTGGCCGGGAATATCCCGCATTTCCTGCGTGAGCTGACCCCGGTCAAGGTGTCGGGCACGCTGCCCGGCGGCGGCCGCGCCGACGTGACGATCTGCGTGACGCCGGATTATCTGGCGCTGGGCAGCGATGCCGATTTCGTTCGTGTTCCCATGGGCCTGCCCGCCGCGGCGCGGATCGCCGACCGATTTGGCTTTCTGCTGCCGACGACGCGAATGGTCGATGCGATCTATGCGCAGGCCGGGCTCCGGCTCGATCCCCGCCCGATGACGGCCGGGGCGCAGATGAGTTCGACCGGTTATTTCCTGCAGCATAACCGGACCGTCGAAGGACAAACCGGGGGCCGCGAGGGCCAGCTGACCGCCGGGCAGAAGAAGGACCTGGTCCTGACCAACCGCCTGCGCAGCCATCCCGGACGCGTGGCGATCTATGGCTGGCACAAGCGCGACGGAAGCCCGATCCAGCCGCTCAGCACGGTTCATGGTGCCTATTATTCCGATTACAGCCATGGCGTACGGCTGGTCAGCCAGACCGCCTTCCTCAATGGCCGCGCGGTGTCGCTGGCCAGCCTCTTGAGCAATCCGACCTATGCGCAGATGCTGACCGGCGAGGGTCCGATCGACGCGCCCGAACGGTTGATGGCCTCGCTTTACCGCTAGATCGCGGTCGGGGGCCTTACCAGAAGGCCCCTGCCGGGCTGTGGCGAGGATGGCGGCGAATGCCATCCCTGCCTGTTCCTGCCCGAGCAGGGCCTTTCCGTCCAGGCCCAGATTGTCCGCCTGCGCGCAGCGTGCGGCCCTCTCGCGCTGTTCTGCGTTCGCCCGGTCCAGGCGCCCGGCGCCGCGTCCTGGCCGCAGCCCCCCCCCAGATATCTGCCCGGGCCCCGGTCAGTTCGCGCCGGAATTGAACAGCGGCACGGTCGAGATCGACATCTTGGCCGACCCCTGGGTCAGTTCGCGGGCATGGGCCAGATAGATCAGCGTCTGGTTCGCGTCGTCGAAGATCCGCTTGATCCGGAGGGATTTCAGAACCAGCGACCGGCCTTGGCGAAACACCTCCTCGCCCTCCGGGCTGCGGTCGATATCGCCGATCTCGATCGGTCCGGTCTGGCGGCAGGCGATCGAGGCGTTCGACGGGTCTTCGAACCAGTTGCCCTGGCTCAGCCTGTCCAGCATCGAGCGCGAGAAATAGGCGACATGGCAGGTCACGCCCTTCACTTCGGGGTCCTGGATCGCCTCGATCACGATATCGTTGCCGGTCCAGTCCACCCCGACGCGTCCGACCTCATCGGCCGGGGCGGCAAGCGGGGCAGTGATGGGCAGGGCTGCGACAAGCAGGGCAAGAAGGGCAGGGCGGGTCATCGGACGGTCCTCATCTCTGACTACGGCTCAAAGGTAGGCATCGGCGCGGCCATTGCCACGGCGATTGACGCCGCACCCCTGTCGATGCTAGGAAATGAACAAGCGTTCAATAAGCTGGGGAGGAGGAGCCCGGGCGATGTTCACCGCGACAATGGACTTCGATCTCGACGACGAGACTCGCGCGCTGCGCGACATGGTGCACCGCTGGGCACAGGAGCGGGTCCGGCCGATGGCCGCCGCGATCGACCGCGACAACGTCTTTCCGGCCGAGCTCTGGCGCGAGATGGGCGACCTTGGTCTGCTGGGGATCACCGTGCCCGAGGAGTATGGCGGCGCCGGCATGAGCTATCTGGCCCATACCATCGCGGTCGAGGAAATCGCCCGCGCCTCGGCCAGCGTCTCGCTGAGCTATGGTGCCCATTCGAATCTCTGCGTGAACCAGATCAAGCTGAACGGCACCGATGCGCAAAAGCGCAAATACCTGCCGGGGCTGATTTCGGGCGCGCAGGTCGGCGCGCTGGCGATGTCCGAAGCGGGCGCCGGGTCGGATGTGGTCTCGATGAAGCTGCGGGCCGAGAAACGGAACGGCTATTACAGCCTCAACGGCACGAAATACTGGATCACCAACGGCCCGGATGCCGACACGCTGGTCGTCTATGCCAAGACCGATCCCGAGGCCGGCCCCAAGGGCATCACCGCCTTCATCGTCGAAAAAAGCATGAGCGGGTTCTCGACCTCGCGCCATTTCGACAAGCTCGGGATGCGCGGCTCGAACACGGCCGAGCTGATCTTCGAGGATGTCGAAGTGCCCTTCGAGAACGTGCTGGGCGAAGAGGGCAAGGGCGTCCGGGTGCTGATGTCGGGGCTCGATTACGAGCGCGTGGTCCTGGCGGGCATCGGCACCGGCATCATGGCGGCCTGTCTCGACGAGATCATGCCCTATCTGCGCGACCGCCAGCAGTTCGGCCAGCCGATCGGCAGCTTTCAGCTGATGCAGGGCAAGATCGCCGACATGTACACGGCGATGAATTCGGCCCGGGCCTATGTCTACGCCGTCGCACGGTCTTGTGATCGCGGCCAGGTGACGCGGCAGGATGCGGCGGCCTGCGTGCTTTATGCCTCGGAAGAGGCGATGAAACAGGCGCATCAGGCCGTGCAAGCCATGGGCGGCGCTGGGTTTTTGGCCGACAGCGCGGTCGCGCGGCTGTTCCGGGATGCCAAGCTGATGGAGATCGGTGCAGGCACATCCGAGATCCGGCGGATGCTGGTGGGGCGTGAATTGATGAAGGCGATGGACTAAATGCGAGTCACAGACTCAACTTTAGAAGGTGACGCAGATGCGACTGTCCCTGATCCTCGCCGCCGCGCTGGCCGCGGCCACCCCCGCGCTGGCCCAGCAATACGACTTCAAGCCCGATGCGACGCTGGCCTGCATGGACAAGCAGAAGATGCCGGGCGCCGACATCGCCTGCGTGGGTGAATCCGCGCGCGCCTGCTTTCAGAAGATGAAGTCGCCTGCCGTCAGCGACATTGCCGCCTGCCAGCAGGCTGAAGGCGAATACTGGAAGGCGCGCATGGACAGCGCCTTTGAAAAGCTGCTGGGCCTGGCCGAGACCGCCGACAAGGACTTTGCGAAAACCCAGGACGAACCGCTGCACGCGACCATGGTCAACGACCTGAAGAACGAGCAGGAGCAATGGGATACCTGGCAGAAGACCCGGTGCTGGGTCGAGGCGATGATGCGTCGCGGCACGCCCTACCGGATGACCGCCGCCGCCAATTGCACGATGAAGCAGATCGCCGCGCGCGCGATGTTCATGGAAAGCGCGGTGAAATACATGGAGACCAAATAGCGCCGCCGCCTCGCATCGGGTCATGCGGGCGGTGCCGCCAGGGAGGAACCGATGCGCACGCGGGAAGGACCGCGCGCCCGGCTGCAGCAGGGCGCGCGTCATCGGATGCGATACCCGGCCCGGCACGATCCGGGCAGGGCGCGGACTGGCCCGGACGGGTCAGAACTTCCAGATATAGGACACGCCGAAGACCCAGGGGTCGATATGCGCGGTGCCGATCTTCGAGCCGTTCAGCTTGACGTCGCTGTCGATATCGATCCAGCGCACATCGGCCCGGATCGCGTGGCGCTCGTCGATCGCGTAATCGACGCCGGCATGGAGCGCGAGCCCCCAGGAGTCGTCGATATCGACATCGCCAAGCGCGCTGTCGGTATCCCAGAAGGTGGTGTAGTTCAAACCGGCGCCGAGGAAGGGCGTGACCGAACTGCTGGTCACGAAGTGGTATTGCAACGACACCACCGGCGGCAACTGCAGCGTGTCCGCCTCGCCGACGCCGTCGATATGGATGTTGTGCTTGAAGGGCAGCGCACCCAGCACCTCGACGCCCCAGTTGTCGGCGAAGAAATACTCGAACGTGATGGTCGGCCGCGCGTTGTCGCCGACATGGGACTCGCTTCCGGCGAGCCTGCCGTTGTCGTCCTTGGGCAGAACGTAGCCGAGCCCGAGGCCAAGGGTCCAGTCGCCCTGCGACTGGGCAAACGCGGAGGACCCGGCCAGAGCGGCTGCGGTCATGGCAATGGCAAACAGGGAGGTCTTCATTGCAGCGATCCTTAGAGTTGGAATTTGAATCATTCGCGTCCATGGGGCGGATCGGGGCGGATTTCCTTGACTTGTATCAATTCGCGGTATGGTGTTGCATACAATGGTGCGCGGAGGACACGCGATGCGCCTGAGATCCGCCGCCCTTCCCGCATCCGACGTGTTTCAGGCCAACCGCGCGGCCCATCTCGCGGCGCTGCGCGAGGTCGCCGAGGCCGCGGCGCTGGCTGCCGCGGGCGGCGGCGAGGCGGCGCGTGCCCGCCATGTCGCGCGCGGCAAGATGCTGCCGCGCGACCGGGTGGCCAATCTGCTCGACCCCGGCAGTCCTTTCCTCGAAATCGGTGCGACCGCGGCCCATGGGCTTTATGACGGTGCGGCGCCCTGCGCCGGGGCCATCGCCGGGATCGGCCGGGTCGAAGGCCAGGAGGTCATGGTGCTGGCCAACGATGCCACGGTAAAGGGCGGCACCTATTACCCGATGACGGTGAAAAAGCACCTGCGCGCCCAGGAGATCGCGGCCGAGTGCCATCTGCCCTGCCTCTACCTCGTCGATTCCGGGGGGGCGAACCTGCCCAACCAGGACGAGGTTTTCCCCGACCGCGATCATTTCGGGCGGATCTTCTACAATCAGGCGCAGATGTCGGCCGCGGGCATCCCGCAGATCGCCGTCGTCATGGGGTCCTGCACCGCGGGCGGGGCCTATGTGCCCGCCATGTCCGACGTCACCATCATCGTGCGCGACCAGGGCACGATCTTTCTCGCGGGTCCTCCGCTGGTCAAGGCTGCGACGGGCGAGGTCGTCTCGGCCGAGGATCTGGGGGGCGGCGACGTGCATACGCGGCTTTCGGGTGTGGCCGATTATCTGGCCGAGGACGATGCCCATGCGTTGGCACTGGCCCGCCGCGCCGTCCGGCATCTGAACCGCGAACGGCCCGCGACCGTGCGCCGGGAAACGCCCGAGGACCCGGCCTATGACCCCGATGAGATCCTGGGCGTCGTGCCCGCCGATCTGCGCACGCCCTATGACATCCGCGAGGTGATCGCGCGCATCGTTGACGGCTCGCGTTTCGACGAGTTCAAGCCGCGCTTCGGCGAGACGCTGGTGACGGGCTTTGCCCATGTCATGGGCTGCCCGGTCGGAATCGTGGCGAATAACGGCGTGATCTTCTCCGAGGCCGCCCAGAAAGGCGCCCATTTCATCGAGCTTTGCGCCCAGCGCGGCACGCCGCTGGTTTTTCTGCAGAACGTCACCGGCTTCATGGTCGGGCGCAAATACGAAAACGAGGGCATCGCGCGCCACGGCGCCAAGATGGTCACGGCGGTCGCGACCGCGGCGGTCCCGAAGATCACCATGCTGGTCGGCGGCAGTTTTGGCGCGGGCAATTACGGCATGGCGGGACGGGCCTATTCGCCCCGCTTCCTCTGGACCTGGCCCAATTCCCGCATCTCGGTGATGGGCGGCGAACAGGCGGCGGGCGTGCTGGCTACGGTGAAGCGCGACGCCATCGAACGGGCGGGCGGCACCTGGACGTCCGAAGACGAGGCCGCCTTCAAGCGCCCGACGATCGAGATGTTCGCCGAACAAAGCCACCCGCTTTACGCCTCGGCCCGGCTCTGGGACGACGGCATCATAGACCCGCGCAAATCGCGCGAGGTGCTGGCCCTGTCGCTGTCGGCCGCGCTGAACGCGCCGATCCCCGAAACCCGCTTCGGCGTCTTCCGGATGTGACGCGCATGCTTCTTCTTGGCAAAAATACCCAAATCCCGACGCCCGCAACGAAAGGCACGGCATGTTCCGCAAGATCCTGATCGCAAATCGCGGCGAGATCGCCTGCCGGGTCATCGCCACCGCCCGGCGCCTTGGCATTGCCACCGTCGCCGTCCACTCGACGGCCGATGCCCGCGCCGCCCATGTGGCGCTGGCCGACGAGGCGGTCGCCATCGGCGCGCCAGCGCCCGCCGACAGCTACCTGCGCGCCGACCGGATCATCGAGGCCGCGCTGCAAACCGGGGCCGAGGCGATCCATCCGGGCTATGGGTTCCTCTCGGAAAACCCCGGTTTCGTTGAGGCCGTCGAGGCCGCGTGCCTGACCTTCATCGGCCCCACGGCCGACGCGATCCGCGCCATGGGGTTGAAGGACGCGGCCAAGGCCTTGATGGAAAAGGCGGGCGTGCCGGTCGTGCCCGGCTATCACGGGGCCAACCAGGACGACGCCCATCTCGAAGGCGCGGCCGAGGCCATCGGCTGGCCGGTCCTGATCAAGGCGGTGGCGGGGGGCGGCGGCAAGGGCATGCGCAAGGTCACGCGCCCGGCCGACTTCGCCGCAGCGCTCGCGTCGGCCCGGTCCGAGGCGCGCGCGGCCTTCGGCAACGATACCGTCCTGATCGAGAAGCTGATCGAGGCCCCCCGCCATATCGAGGTTCAGGTTTTCGGCGACGGCACCGATGCGGTTCATCTTTACGAACGCGACTGCTCGCTGCAGCGCCGCCATCAGAAGGTGATCGAGGAGGCCCCGGCGCCCGGCATGACGCCCGAGATGCGCGCCGCCATGGGCGAGGCGGCGGTGCGCGCGGCGCGCGCCATCGGCTATCGCGGGGCGGGCACGGTCGAGTTCATCGTCGACGGCTCGGACGGGCTGCGCCCCGACCGGTTCTGGTTCATGGAGATGAACACGCGGCTGCAGGTCGAACATCCGGTGACCGAGGCCGTGACCGGGCTCGATCTGGTGGAATGGCAGCTCCGCGTTGCCACGGGCGAGGGGCTGCCGCTGACGCAGGACCGGATCCCGCTGACGGGTCACGCCTTCGAGGCCCGGCTTTACGCCGAGGACGTGCCTGCCGGGTTCTTGCCCGCAACCGGCACGCTGGCGCATCTGGCCTTTCCGCGCGGTATCCGCGCCGATACCGGCGTGCGGACGGGCGACACGATCAGCCCCTGGTACGACCCGATGATCGCCAAGATCGTGGCCCACGGCCCGACCCGCGCGGTCGCGCTGAACCGGCTGGCCCGGGCGCTCGACGACACGCAGGTCGCGGGTACGACCACGAACCTTGCCTTTCTGGGGCGTCTAGCCCGGCATGCGGGCTTTGCCCGGGGGGAGGTCGATACCGGCCTGATCGAGAGGGACATCGAAAGCCTTGCCGAAAGCCCGCCGCCCGCCCGCGCGGTCGAGGCGGTGGCCCTGCTTGAGGCCGCAGCGCCGTCCGCCGGCCCGCTGGCGGGGTTCACCCTCTGGGCCCCTCTGCGGCGCGTGGTGACGCTTGGCCGCGACGGCGACGAGGTCACCGGCACGCTTCTCTTCGACGGGCCCGATCACGCGACGGTCGAGATCGGCGAGGCGGTGCTTGAGGCCCGTTGCGCCGCCGACGGCTGGCGGATCGACGGTGCCTCGGCGGGCGCCGTGCGGCGGGCGGGCGGCGCGATCCATGTCTTCGCGGGCGCTCAGGGAACGTTCAGCTTCACGCCCATTGATCCGCTGGACCGGGCGACGGCGGCGGGGGCCGGAGCGGATGTGATCGAGGCGCCGATGCCGGGGCTGCTCAAGTCGCTGGCCGTCGTCGTGGGCGACCGCGTCGCCGCGGGCCAGCCGCTGGCGGTGCTCGAGGCGATGAAGATGGAACACACGCTGGCCGCCCCCCGCGAGGGCGTGGTGGCCGAGGTGCTGGCCGCGCCCGGAGCGCAGGTCGAGGCGGGGGCCGCGCTGGTGCGGCTTGTCCCGGAGCAGGACGATGCCTGACCGGGTCGAGATCTTCGAGGTCGGCCCGCGCGACGGGTTGCAGAACGAACCCCGCGCTATTCCGGCCGCTGAAAAGATCGCGCTGATCGACCTCCTCGGTCAGGCGGGGTTCCGGCGGATCGAGGCGGCCAGTTTTGTTCGGCCCGAACGGGTGCCGCAGATGGCCGACGGGGCCGAGGTTCTGGCGGGCATCCGCCGTGCGCCGGGCGTGCGCTATGCCGCGCTCACCCCGAACATCCGCGGCTATGAACGGGCCCGTGCGGCGGGGGCCGACGAGATCGCGATTTTCGCCTCGGCCTCCGAAGGGTTCAGCCGCGCCAATATCAACGCCTCGATCGACGAGAGCTTTCGCCGCTTTGCTCCGGTCGCGGCGGCGGCGAAGGCCGACGGGTTGCCGATGCGCGGCTATATCTCCTGCGTGACCGACTGCCCCTATGACGGGCCCATGCCGCCCGGGGCGGTCGCGGCGCTGGCGGACCGGCTGCTGGCGCTTGGCTGCTACGAGATCAGCCTGGGCGAGACCATCGGCCGGGGCACGCCGCAGACGGTTGCCGCGATGCTTGACGCGGTGCTGGCCGTTGCCCCGCCCGCGCGCCTGGCCGGGCATTTCCACGACACCGGCGGGCGGGCCATGGCCAATATCGAGGCGGCGCTGGAGGCCGGGCTTCGGGTCTTCGATGCCGCCGTGGGCGGGCTTGGCGGCTGCCCCTTTGCGAGAGGGGCGCCCGGCAATGCCGCGACCGAGAAGGTGGCGGCGCGGCTGGCCGAACTGGGGTTCGACACCGGGCTCGACCCGACGCGGCTGGCCGAGGCGGCGGCGCTGGCCCGGCGCATGCGCGGTGACCCGCCCGGAACCGGCCCCGGTGGAGCAGCCTCTTGAAACGGGGCGATTTATCGCATCCATGAAAGGCCCGTCCGGGCCGCATGATGCGACTCGGAAATGGAGCGCTCCATGGAACACACAACCGGCCGTTGTCCCTTTGCCGCCCAGCGCGAAACGCGCAGCGGTGCCCACCCCCTGCACCTGCGCCGCTCGATCCTCAACCGCGAGGTGCTGCGGCCCGTCCTGCGCCAGCTCGGGCTCGAGACGATGCCCGACGACCCGCATGTGACGCTGGCCCATAGCACGGCCCCGGTCGACTGGGGCCTCAAGGTCTTCGAGCCGGACCCGCACCGGATCGCGATCACCCCGCAAAGGCCGCGCTTCGAGCGGACCCCGGCGGGCGGTGTCGATCTGGTCTTCGGCGCGCCCGAGCTGGAGACGCGCTGGCGCGAGCTGACCGGGGCCGGGGCGGTCTGGGACCTGCCGCCCTTCGTGCCGCGCGTGGCGCTTGGCCCCTGTCCGGCGGATCTGCCTGCGATCTGTTTCTTTGCAGGGCCGGTGCTGTTCGGCCCGGAATGGCGCGCGACGCCCGACTGTCTGGGGGCCGAGGCGCCGCACCATCCGGTTTCGGCCTGAGAGGGCGGCCTCAGGCGGTCTGGGCGAGAAGACGCGGCAGGGTCTCGAGCCGGTCGATCCGCGCGGCCGCGCCCTCGGGCAGGGGGGTGCGGCCCGTCTCGTCGTAGAGGATCGCGGTCAGGCCCAGTGCGGCGGGGGCGGCGACGTCCCATACCGGATCATCGCCCAGCATCCAGGCGTCGCGGGGGGCGGTATCGAGCCGGGCCAGCAGGCGCAGATAGGCGCGCGGGTCGGGCTTGCCGAAACCCGCCTCTTCCTCGATCTGGATCGCCCGGAAGAAGGGCGAAAGCCCGAAACGCGCGATCTTGGCGCGCTGGCGCGTGCGGGTGCCGTTGGTCAGAAGCCCCAGCCGCAACCCGGCCGCGCCAAGCCCCGCCAGCATTTCGCGCGCGCCGGGTTTGAGGGTGATCGCCTCTTCGAGATAGGTCTCGAACCGGTCGGCGATACGGTCGGCATCGACCCCGTGCAGCGGCTCGGACCCGGGGGGGCGGGCGAGGTTCAGCCGGTGAAAGGCCGCGCGCACCACCCGCCGCCGGGTCGCGTCGCCTTCGAGCCGCCAGAGCTTGCGGCCCTCTTCATCGGCAAGAAAGCTCAGCACCCGGTCCAGCACCTCGGCGGTGACCCAGCGGGTCGAATGTTCGCCCAGCGCATCGGCATGTTCGGCGATGATCGCGGCCCAGGTCCGTTCCGGCTGGCGGTAGGCGGTCAGCAACGTGTCGTCGAGGTCGAGAAGGATGGTCCGGGGCGGGCGCATGGCTCAGGCCGTCTCCGCCTCGCGCCAGGCGGCCTCGGCGGCAGACAACGCGGCGCCGGTGCGGGCCGGGTGGCCCGCGGCGTCGAGCGCCGCCCCCAGCGTGGCGAGATCGCCCAGCACGGTTTCAAGCCGCGCGCGGGGGCCGGTGTGATTGAGCCGCGCCAAACGCTCGCCCGCCGGACCCACGCCCGCGCTCAGCGCATCGCCGCTGGCATGGGTCAGCAGTTCGGTGGCCGAAAGGCCCTCGGGCAGGGCCGCGGCGGTGACAAGGTTCGAGGCCTGCCCGGGTGCGACCCACTCGGCCCCGGTCAGTGCGCGGGCTCCGGCGCGGGCGGCGGCGGCGGCACGACCGTGGCGGGCGCGGATCGCGGCCATGCCTTCGGCCTCGACCCGGGCGAGCGTCTGGGCGAGGCTGTGGAATTCAAGCGCCGAGGGGGTGCCCGGCAGCGCGCCCCGGCCGGTCTCGAGCCAGAGCGTCCGCAGATCGGCCAGAGACAGGATCGAGGGCGCCTCGCCCGGGGGCGCGATCCGGTCCCAGGCGGCGGGCGAGACGGCGATGGCCGAGGTTCCGGCCTGACCGCCCAGCGCCTTTTGCGGCCCCATCACCGCGACGTCGATTCCCAGCGCGTCGACCTCGACCGGGTGTCCGCCGAGCGAGGCCACCGCATCGACCACGACAAGCGCGCCATGCGCCTTGGCCAGCGCCACGATCCCGGGCAGCGGGTTCAGGATGCCGGTCGCGCTTTCGGCATGGACCAGCGCCACCAGATCGTAACGCCCGGCCTCCAGCGCGCGGGCCACGGCATCCGTCGTGATCGGATGGCCCGGGGCGGCGCCCGCGAGGTCGGTCACCTCGGCGCCCGCGCGCCTCAGCCAGCCGCCGAACCAGCGCCCGTAAAGCGAGGTCACGACGTTCAGCGCGCGGACACCCGGCCGCCCGAGCGAACTGGCCGCCGCCTCAAGCGCGACCATCGCCTCGCCCTGCACCAGCAGCACGTCATTGGCGGTGCCGATCAGCCGCCCGATGGCATCGGCCAGCGGCGCGTATCCGTCGGCCGGGAAGGCCGGGGCATCGGGCAGCGGCAGCCAGGACGGGGGCAAGGGGGCAGGGGGGCGGGAACTCATGACGAAACCTTCTCGGTATGAATGGTCGGCACGGCCGCGATCAGGCGGCGCAGGATCTCGGTCCGGGGCGCGGCCAGCAGCGCCTCGGCCGGGCCGGTCTCGACGATGCGGCCGGCCTCCATCACCGCGATCCGGTGCGACAGCGCCCGTGTCACCGCCAGATCGTGGCTGACGAACAGATAGGCCAGCCCCATCTCGCGCTGCAACTGCGCCAGCAGGTCCAGGACGCGCGCGCGGACCGAGGCGTCGAGCGCCGAGACCGCCTCGTCCAGCACGATCAGTTTCGGCCGGGGCGCGATGGCGCGGGCGATGGCGACGCGCTGGCGCTGGCCGCCCGACAGCGCGCTTAACGGGCGGGGCGCAAGCTCGGGCGAAAGGCCGACCTGGGTCAGAAGCCTCTCGACATGGTCGGGCCAGTCGGACCGGGGTGCGATGGCATGCAGGCGCAGCGGCTCGCAGAGCGCGCCCGAGACCGTGGCGCGCGGATGAAAGGCCGCGCCGGGATCCTGAAACACCATTTGCATGGCGCCCCGGGCGCGGCGCAGCGTCCGGCCCTTCAGCCCGCCCCAGTCCTGTCCGTCGAATTGGATGGTTCCGGCATCGGGCTCGGTCAGCCGGGTCAGCACCCGCGCAATCGTGGACTTGCCGCAGCCCGAGGGGCCGATCAGCCCCAGCGTTTCGCCCGGGGCGATTTCGAACGACACATCGTCAAGCGCCCGGATGCGGCGGGCCCCGGGATAGGTCTTGGTCAGGCCGCGCGCCTGAAGGAGGGTCATGGCGGCTCTCCGACGAGGCGGGGGCTTGCCAGATCAAGATGGGCGGCCAGAAGCGAGCGGGTATAGCTTTCGCGGGGGGCCTGCAGGACCCGGGCGGCGGGGCCGATCTCGACCATCCGGGCGGCATGCATCACCGCGATCCGGTCGGCGAGCTGACCCGCCAGCGCCATGTCATGCGTGATGAAAAGAAGCGTCATGCCCTTTGCGCCGCAAAGGCTGCGCAAGAGCGCGGTGATTTCGGCCTGCACCAGCACGTCTAGCGCGCTGGTCGCCTCGTCGGCGATCAGCAGCTTCGGCCCGGCGGCGATGGCCAGCGCGATGGCGATGCGCTGGCGCTGCCCGCCCGAGAACTGGTGCGGATAGGCGTCGAGTGCCTGCGCCGGGCCGGGGATCTGGACGGTCTCGAGAAGCGCGGCGGCGCGGGCGCGGGCGGCGCGCGGCGACAGCGGCAGATGGGTGCGCAGCACCTCGGTCAGGTGGCGACCGACCGAGAGCAGCGGGTTGAGGCTGCCGCCCGGGTCCTGAAACACATAGCCGATATCGCGGCCCGGCCGGGGGATGGGCCCGTCGCCCCAGTCGATCCGCCCCTCGATGCGGCTGCCGGGGGGCAGCAGCCCGGCGATGGCGCGCGCCAGCGTCGACTTGCCCGAACCGGATTCGCCGATGATGGCCAGCTTTTCGCCCTCGAAGAGCGCCAGCCCCAGATCGGCCAGAGCCGGGGCGCGGGCGCCGGGATAGCGGACCGACAGGCCGGTAAGGCCCAGAAGCATGGTCATCGCTTGTCCCGCCCCGTCAGACTGTCGGTCAGCGCCTCGCCGACCAGATAGGTCGAGATCACCGTCAGCACCAGCGCGATGCCCGGGATGATCGACAGATAGGCGGCCGAGCGCAGCTGGTTGCGCCCCTCGGCGATCATCGCCCCCCAGGTCACGGAATTGGGGTCGCCAAGCCCGAGGAACGAAAGTGCCGCCTCGGTCAGCACCGCGGCCGCGACGATCACCGAGGCGACCGCCAGAACCGGCGGCAGCGCCAGCGGCATGATCTGGCGAAAGGCGATCTCGGCCGGGGACATGCCCATGACCTTTGCCGCGGCGACGAAGTCGGATTCGCGCAGGCTGAGCACCCGGGCGCGGGCCAGCCGCGCGGGCCCGGTCCAGGCGCCAAGCGCGATGGCCAGCACCACGACCCAAAGCGACGGTCCCATGACCGACACGAAGGCCAGCGCCAGAAGAAAGCCCGGAACGATCTGGAAAGCATCGACGATCCGCATCAGCGCGGCCTCGATGGCGCCGCCGGCAAAGCCCGCCGCGGTGCCGACCGTCATGCCCGCGAAGACTGCGACCAGAGCCGCCGAAAGCCCCACCGCGACCGAGGTGCGCGCGCCGTGGATCAGTTCGGCCAGCAGGTCCCGGCCCAGCCGGTCGGTGCCAAGCGGCAGGCCCGCATCGGTGAAGGGCGGGATCAGCGGGCGGCCCGCGATGGCCAGCGGATCTCCCGGCGCGATCAGCGGCGCGAGACCCGCGATCAGGATCAGCGCCAGCAGGATCGCCCCGCCCAGAAGCGCCTCGGGCCGGCGGAGGAAGGGTCTAGTCATGGCCCGCTCCCGACCCGACGCGCGGGTCGAGCCAGCCATAGGCCAGATCGACCAGCAGGTTCGCGATCACCACCATCAAGGCCGAGGTCAGAATCACCGCCAGCAGCAAGGGCGCGTCGCGGCCCGCGACGGCCTCTTGTGCTAGCCGACCGAAGCCGGGAATGGCGAAGACGCTTTCGATCACCACCGAGCCGCCCAGCATCGCCGCCGATTGCAGCCCCAGCATGGTCACCAGCGGCAAAAGGGCGTTCCGGGCGGCGTGGTTGAGGGTGATGCGCCAGTCGGGCAGCCCGCGCGCCCGGGCCGCGAGGGTAAAGTCCTGCCCCCAGGCCTCGGCCATGCCCGAGCGCATGATCCTGAGAAAAAGCGCCAGATAGATCATCCCCAGCGCTGCCACCGGCAGCACCAGATGCCGCGCGATGTCGGCGGCGCGGGCCAGCCCCGCCTTGCCCGAGGCGATGGTCTCGATCCCCGAGACCGGCAGCCAGCGCAGCTGCACCGCAAAGACCACGGCCAGCACCAGACCCAGCCAGAAGCTGGGGATCGAATAGAGAAACAGCGAGCCGCCCGACAGCACCCGGTCGAGGACCGATCCGGGGCGGCGTCCGGCCAGAACGCCGAGGGCTGAGCCCAGCAGGAAGGACAGCGCCGTGGCGCTGCCCATGAGCCAGAGCGTGTTCGGCAACCGCTCGGCGATCACGGGGCCGATGGGGCGGTTCAGCGCGATGGACCAGCCCAGATCGCCCCGCGCATATTGGCCAAGCGTGAAGAGCAGCCGGTTCAGCACGGACCCGTCGAGCCCGTAGCGGGCGCGCAGCTCGGCCGCCATCTGCGCGTCGCCCCCGCCCATCGACAGCAGATAGGCGTCGACGGCATCCCCGCCCGCGCTGTCGAGCAGCACGAACACGCCCACCAGCACGATCAGCAGCACCGGAAGGCTGCCCGCAAGGCGCACCAGAACGACCCGGCCAAGCCGCGCCATCAGACTGCCTCATGGGCGGTTGGCCGTACCCGTCTCATTCGGAAAGGCCGGTCTCCGCCCAGTTCGAGACGACCCAGCGCGGGTTGGTGGCGACCCCGGTCACGCTGTCGGCCACGACCGAGGTGAAGGACCAGTCGGCCACGTTGATCAGCGGCAGGTCGGCGGTGACCATCCGCTGGAAGTCCTTGTAAAGGGCGACGCGCTTACCCGGGTCGAGCGTCACCAGCGCCTCGTCGATCAGCGCGTCGAGATCGGGGTTCGCGTAGCCGCCCTGGTTCGAGAAGGGCACCCCGTCGGGCTGGCCCGAGCGCACGAGGATGGTGGTCGAGATCGCCGGATCGGCGCGGAATACGGTGGGCGCGATGGCCAGATCGAATGCGTGATCGGTATAGACCGCCTTGATATGGCCCGCCGCGTCATGGGGCACGATCTGCGCATCGATGCCGATGGCGGCCAGCGCCTGGCGCAGATAGTCGCCGAATTGCCGGGTCTCGGCGAAATAGGGCGCGGGCAGAAGCCGCAGCGAAAACCGGGTGCCGCCCGGCCCTTCGCGATAGCCGGCCTCGTCGAGCAAGTCCTTGGCTGCCGCTATGTCGAAGGGGTAGGTCGTGACGTCCGGGGTATAGAAGGTCGGGTCGTTGGCGGGCACCGGGCCGGTGGCCTTCTCGGCATAGCCGAGGAAGATCGTGTCCAGCACGAAGTCCTTGTCGATGGCGTGGGCAATGGCCTGGCGCACCTTCAGATCGGAAAGGATCCCGGTCCGGTGGTTGATCTCGACGGTCAGCTGATAGGTCAGCGCCTCGTAGCCCCTGGTCACGACCGACAGCCCGGGCACCTTGGCGATCCGGTCGAGATCGGCCAGCGGCACCGAGGAGAAGGCCGCCAGATGCACCTCGCCCGCCTCGAGCGAGCTGGCGGCGGCGGCGCGGTCGGGCAGCACCCGGAAGACGATGTCGTCGAGATGGGGCAGACCCTCGCCCCAATAGCTGTCATTTCGGGTCAGCAGGTAGTATTCGCCGGGACGGTAGTCGCCCCATTTGAACGGGCCGGTGCCGATCAGCGCCCGGTTTGCCGGATTCTCGGCGATGTCGCTGCCCTCATAGACATGTTTCGGCAGCACCGAGGACACCACCGGCAGCGCGTTCGCGATCAGCTGCAGGGGCGTCGGTTTGGAAAAGCGGAAGATGGCGGTCAGCGGGTCGGGGGTCTCGACGGTCTCGAGATTGGCGAAGAGCGAGCGTCCGATGTTTTGCAGGGGCTTCCAGACCTCCATCGCCGAGAAGGCGACATCGGCCGAGGTGAAGGGGGTGCCGTCATGCCAGCTTACCCCCTCGCGCAGGGCGAAGGTGATCGACAGCCCGTCCTCCGAGCCCTCCCAGCCGGTCGCCAGCAGCGGTTTCAGACCGCCCGCATCGTAGGATGCTTCGGCCAGCGGCTCGATCACCTTCGACGAGATGAAGAAGACGCCGTTCGAGGCGACGATGGCCGGGTTCAGCTGCCTGGGCTCGCTGTCGGCAGCGACGATCAGCCGTCCGCCGCCTTGGGCCAGAGCGAGGCGGGGCAGGGCCGTTGATGCAAGCAGAGCGGCGGTGCCGGTCAGGACGCCGCGTCGGGAAATCGTGGCAAACATTGGAAACATCCGTTCTTTTCGGAAGACGCAGCGGCGGTGCCGCCCTGCCGCAGGCTGGCACCGTCCGGGGCAGGACGCAAGAGCGCTTGGGACAGGTCGGGTCTTGCCGTGTCCTCGGGACTCTTGTCCTGCGGTCTCGCCCGGAAAAGCGGCAGATGGCGGACGGCTTGGCGACTGGATAGCGGGTCAGGCACCCGCTATCCGTCTTGCGGTCAGTTCGGGGGCAGGTCGAGGGGGGGCATCCCGGACCTTGCTTTGAAACTCCATCAGGAACCAGAAGGTCCGGTCCACCTGCCGGCCGAAGCAACGGCGCAGAAGCTGGGTATACCGGTTGTCGCGATCCTGCTGCTCGGAGGTCAGGAACCGGCTGAAATCGGCGATCAGCGCGGCCGCGCGCGGGGGGGGGGCGAGGACGGCGCAGGGCTCGATCGAGATCGCCGCCGGGATCAGTTGCAGCGTATCGCGGAAACCCGAGATCGACCAGGCGCCCTATTGCCCGTCCTGGCGTTCAAGCGCGGCGCTGCGGGCGGCAAGGTCGTCGGGCAGCACCCGCCGGTCATCGACGCGAGGCTTGCCCCGGGACTTCGGAAAGAACGGCTGCAGTCGATCCATCTGTTCGTCGGTCAGCCAGAAATGCCCGCTCATCATGCCCCTCGTGTTTGGGAGCTTGAATCATGCAGCCGGGACAGCCTCAAGCAGATTCATGGGTCCTGACTCTAGGTCGTGTTGACAAAAGGGATTCCGCTCGTGCGTAGGGCATGATTCAAGCTGGCATCTGCGATGGAGACCAGCTTGGCACGAGATCTTATGT
>NZ_SOEB01000028.1 GCF_004365965.1 Rhodovulum visakhapatnamense | reverse complement strand
ACCCGCTACGACAAGACCGCTGAGAGCTTCCTCGGCTTCATTGACATCACGTCGATCCGTCTCTGGGTCCGCCATTTGTCAACATGACCTAGAAGCATATCAGTTTTCCGGTAAGCGCCCACTGACTGACGAGGTGATCGCGATCATGACGGAAGTGCCTGGCATTCTTCAGCGGAAGCCCTCGTCTGAGCGCATCATCTTGGAGATGATCACTTTTATTGAGACTTTCGATGAGGGGATGGGTGATGTTGGGGGTTAAGGTTCGTACTTGATCTTGTGAGCGGCTCTCGTGCTACCGAAACTGTACATCACCTCTGATGACCTCCACAGTCGCGGCTAACCCGCCTTCAGATGATTGCCCACCGAGATGAGCACCCAAAGGCCCGCACGTAAGCCTTCAGGGTCTTAACTTACCCACTCCCTTGACAACTCAGGCCTGCGCTGTACGCTATGGGCACCAAAAGGCCCGCGATGGCGTCTTGTGGATATTAAATTACTCATATTGATGGGTTTACCATGAGAGTAACACGCAGCTACTCCCGAGCAACAAAGCAGACGCTCTCCCTCCTCGGCAAGCTAATTAAGGCTGGCCGGCTGGAGCGTGGCCTCACGGCCGAGGATCTGTCCGAACGGGCTGGCATCACCCGCAAGACGCTGCGCAAGATCGAAAATGGAGAGGCCGGCTCCGAGATCGGCATCGTCTTCGAAGTCGCGGCGCTGGTGGGTGTTCGTCTGTTTGACCTCGATGATCGCAGCCTGCAAATGCACAATACCCGGCTCGACGAGAAGCTAACCTTGCTTCCGAAGAGCGTTCGCCATCGCAAGCAAGAGGTCGATGATGACTTCTAAGCTGAAGCAACACGATGACGCCTTTGTCTGGATTTGGCTGCCCGGAGAAACGGAGCCCGTCGTGGCTGGACGTCTCACAAAGAACGGGGATCAATTCGCCTTCAACTACGGTGCCAGCTACCTGAACCGTGCGGGCGCGATCCCGATCTACGAACCCGAGCTTCCGCTCGAGCGCGGCTTGATCGAACCCGCCCCTGGCCTGTCTATGGCAAGCTCCATTCGGGACGGCTCACCAGACGCCTGGGGCCGCAGGGTCATCATCAATCGCCTGGTTGGCGCCAAAGCCGCAGAGGCAGAATCCCGCGAGATCAACGAACTCACCTACTTGCTGGAATCGGGTTCGGACCGGATCGGCGCGCTCGATTTTCAGCACTCCGCCACAAAGTATATCCCGCGCCTAAAGGCCGAGGCGACCTATGAGGAGTTGCTCGAAGCGGCCGAGCGGATCGAAAAAGGCATCCCGCTCACGCCCGCGCTCGACCAGGCTTTGAACCACGGCACATCGATTGGTGGTGCCCGCCCGAAGGCCCTGATTGACAATGGCGACCATAAGATGATCGCCAAATTCTCCTCGAGCACGGACCTCTACAGCGTCGTCAAGGCGGAGTTCGTCGCCATGAGGCTGGCAGCGGCCTGCGGGCTCACCGTCGCCCCTGTCTCGATGATTGCGGCGGGCGGCAAGGATGTGCTGCTGATCGAACGGTTCGATCGCATCAAAGTCGAGGAAGGCTGGCAGCGCAAGGCAATGGTTTCGGCTCTGACCATGCTAGGTCTCGACGAAATGATGGCGCGCTATGCCTCTTACGAAGACCTCGCCGAGATCATTCGCCACCGCTTCGCAGAGCCGAAGGAAACGCTCCGAGAGCTTTATGGTCGCATAGTATTCAACATCCTGTGCGGCAACACCGACGACCATGCGCGCAACCATGCAGCCTTCTGGGATGGGAAGAGGCTCACCCTCACCCCTGCCTACGACATCTGCCCGCAGGGCAGAACCGGCAACGAGGCGACGCAGGCGATGCTGATCAAGGGAGAGAACCGCATGAGCACGCTCCGAAGCTGTCTCGACGCGGCCCCTGCTTTCTTGATCAAGGAGGATGACGCCAAGGCCATCATAGGGGACCAACTGACAACGCTAGCATCCGAATGGGCCGGGGTCTGTGAAGACGCCAAACTGAACGAGACCGACCGGAATCTCTTTGCAGGACGGCAATTTTTGAACAGCTACTGTGTCGAGGACTTAGACGTTGATCATGAAGACCTACGTGAGCGGTTTGAGGCGGCACGCGCCCAGCTTGCTGGCTAACACCCGTGAGTCAGCATTGAGAGTCGGATACTGCTGATGGGGACCACGGTGCTCTTGGCGAACGGAGGCGCTTCAGCGATAGGTATCAGAGGTTCTCGCCCCGGCCCTTGATCCGATGTGGGAACAGATCCCCTCCTCGGTCTCGACCCGCATTGCTCGACGATACCGCGAGCCTTCCCAACCGCACCCTGAGTTTTGCCGCCAACCTTGGTGAAGCCCGCCTACTTTAGGCCACGGCGCGCATGCGCTCAATCGCGTGAACAGACCACGCCAATGTTTTGGAATTTCGAGGTTAATGGCGCACCCATCAGGATTCGAACCTGAGGCCTTCGCCTTCGGAGGGCGACGCTCTATCCAGCTGAGCTATGGGTGCGCAGCAGAACCGTCAGGCCCTGACTGCTTACGCAGTGCTTACGCGACTTCTCCAGCCTTTAAATCGAAAAACGATCTGCTCGGCAAGAGCTTGGTATCACGTATCTTTCTTAGTCCTCTTCATGACGGCATCCCCTTGACATCAGCCTTCGGAGGCAGGGCCCCGGCGCGCCCCGGGGCCCGTCACACAGCCCGGGCTCAGGCCCGGAGCGTGCCGTTGCCTTCGACCAGATACTTGAAGCTGGTCAGCTGTTCGGCCCCGACCGGCCCGCGCGCATGCAGCTTGCCGGTCGCGATGCCGATCTCGGCGCCCATCCCGAATTCGCCGCCATCGGCGAACTGGGTCGAGGCGTTGCGCATCAGGATCGCGCTGTCGAGCCGTTCGAAGAACCGCGCCGCCGCGGCGTCATCCTCGGTCAGGATGGCATCGGTATGGCCCGAGCCGAAGGTCCGGATATGCTCGATGGCGCTGTCGATATCGCCCACCACCTTGGCGGCGATGTCCATATCGAGATATTCGCGCCCCCAATCCTCGGCGGTGGCGGGCACCGTGCCCGGCAGCCGGGCCAGCACCTTGTCGGCATGGACCCGCACCCCGGCCTTGACCAGCGCCGCGACCAGATCGGCGCCAAGCGTCGCGGCCACGTCCTTGTGGATCAGCAGACATTCGGCCGCGCCGCAGATGCCGGTGCGCCGGGTCTTGGCGTTCAGCACCACCGACAGCGCCTTGGCCGGATCGGCGGCCTTGTCGACATAGATATGCACGATGCCCTCGAGATGGGCAAAGACCGGCACCCGCGCCTCGCGCTGCACCAGCCCGACCAGTCCCTTGCCGCCGCGCGGCACGATGACGTCGATATACTGCGTGAGGGTGAGCATCGCACTGACTGCGGCGCGGTCGCGGGTCGGCACGCGCTGGATCGCATCCTCGGGCAGCCGTGCCCTGGCAAGCCCCGCCACCAGGCATTCGTGCAGCGCCCCCGAGGAATGAAAGCTTTCCGACCCGCCGCGCAGGATCACCGCGTTGCCGGCCTTGAGGCAAAGCGCGCCCGCATCGGCGGTGACATTGGGCCGGCTTTCATAGATCACGCCGATCACGCCCAGGGGCGTGCGCACCCGACGGATATGCAGCCCCGAGGGCATGTCCCATTCCGCCATCACCTGGCCCACCGGGTCGGGCTGGGCGGCAACTGCACGCAGGCCCGCGGCAATGGCCTCGATCCGGGCCTCGTTCAGCATCAGCCGGTCCAGCATGGCCGGGCTCAGTTCCTTGTCGCGGCCGTATTCCATGTCGGTCGCGTTCTCGGCCAGGATCTGCGCCTTGTGCCTCAGAACGGTCTCGGCCGCGACGTCCAGTGCCCTGCGCTTTGCCGCCGCCGGGGCAAAGGCCAGTTCGGCCGCCGCCACCCGGGCGCGCGCGCCCAGATCGGCCATGAGGGCGTGAATGTCGATGATGTCCTTCATGTCGCCATGTCGTCCCTGTGTATCAGCGCCGCCCGTCCGGGATAGCCGAGGATCGACTCGATCTCGCCCGAGCGGCACCCCTTGATGAGCCGCGCCTCGACGGAAGTATAGCGCGAAAGCCCGGTGCCAAGACCCTCGCCCTGCGGGCCGAGGATCGCGACCGGCTCGCCCCGGCCGAAATCGCCGGTCACCTCGGTCACGCCTGCGGGCAGAAGCGACTTGCCGCTTTTCAGCGCCCCGGCCGCGCCCGCATCGACCCGAAGAAAGCCATGCGGTTTCATCGCGGCGATCCAGCCCTTGCGGGCGGCGCGCGGATCGCCCTTGGGGCGGAACCAGGTGCAGGCCGCGCCCTCTTCCAGCGCCTTCAAGGGCCGCATCCGCGAGCCTTCGGTGATCGCCAGCGCGCAGCCCGCGCCGGTCGCGGTCCGGGCGGCCATCAGCTTGGTCTTCATGCCCCCCTTCGAGAGCCCCGAGCCCGCATCGCCCGCCATCGCCTCGATCTCGGGCGTGATCTCCTCGATCAGGTCGAAACGGTGCGCCTCGGGGTCCTGCATCGGGTTGGCATTATAGAACCCGTCGACATCGGACAGCAGCACCGCGACATCGGCCCCCACCGTCACCGCCACCTGCGCCGCCAGCCGGTCGTTGTCGCCAAAGCGGATCTCGTCGGTGGCGATGGTGTCGTTCTCGTTGACGATAGGCACCGCGCCAAAGCCCAGCAGCGTCTCCATCGTGGCGCGGGAATTCAGATAGCGCCGCCGGTCCTCGGAATCCTCCAGCGTCACCAGCACCTGCGCGGTGGTGATGCCATGCGGTTCCAGACAGTCCTCATAGGCGCGGGCCAGCCGGATCTGGCCGACCGCGGCGGCGGCCTGGCTTTGTTCCAGCGCGAGCGTGCCCAGCCCCAGCCCCAGCACCCCGCGCCCCAGCGCGATCGAGCCCGACGAGACCAGCACCACGTCGGTGCCGCGCGCCTTGATCATCGCGACGTCCTGGGCAAGCCCCTTCAGCCAGTCGGCGCGGAGACTGCCGGTGGCGCGGTCGACCAGAAGCGCCGAGCCGATCTTGACGACCAGCCGCCGGGCCAAGCTCAGGGACGCCACGCTTCGTCCTCCCCGTCCTCGTCGGCCTTGAGGCGCAGCCGGTCCTCGTCGATCTCGGCACGCAGCGCGCGCAGCACCTCGGTCACACCTTCGCGCGACACCCCCGACATCAGCATCACCGGGCCGCCGGTCGCCTCTTCGAGGGCGGCCCGCTTCTCGGCGCGCTCGTCGTCGTCGAGACTGTCGATCTTGTTCAGGACCGTCACCCGCGGCTTGTCGGCCAGATCGCCGCCGTAAAGTTCAAGCTCGGTCAGCACGGTGTCCCAGTCGGCAGCGACATCCTCGGACGTGGCATCGATCAGATGCAGAAGCACCGCGCAGCGTTCGACATGGCCGAGAAAGCGGTCCCCGATTCCGCGCCCCTCATGGGCACCCTCGATCAGGCCGGGAATGTCCGCGATGACGAATTCGGCGCCGTCGACACCAACCACCCCCAGATTGGGATGCAGCGTCGTGAACGGATAGTCGGCAATCTTCGGCCTCGCGT
The DNA here is from genome assembly GCF_004365965.1 of Rhodovulum visakhapatnamense. Lineage (GTDB taxonomy): Bacteria > Pseudomonadota > Alphaproteobacteria > Rhodobacterales > Rhodobacteraceae > Rhodovulum > Rhodovulum visakhapatnamense. The sequence continues at coordinate 52,869 of NZ_SOEB01000028.1, read as the reverse complement.
TCGAGGTCGCGGCCAGGAAGGTCGACTTGCCGGCATTGGGCAGACCCAGCAGCCCGGCATCGGCGATCAGCTTGAGCCGCAGCCAGAGCGTGCGCTCGACCCCCTCCTGCCCGGAATTGGCCCGGCGCGGCGCCTGGTTGGTCGAGGTCTTGAAATGCAGGTTGCCCCAGCCGCCATTGCCGCCCTGGGCCAGCAGCACGCGCTGACCAAGCTCGGTCAGGTCGGCGACGACGGTTTCTTCGTCCTCTTCGAGGATCTCGGTGCCCACCGGCACCTTCAGCACCATGTCCGCGCCCGAAGCACCGGATTTCTGGCGACCCATGCCGCCCTGCCCGTTCTGGGCGAAGAAATGTTGCTGATATCGGAAGTCGATCAGGGTGTTCAGCCCCTCGACCGCCTCGACCCAGACATCGCCGCCCCGGCCGCCATCGCCGCCGTCGGGGCCGCCGAATTCGACGTATTTCTCGCGGCGGAAGCTGATACAGCCGTTCCCGCCGCTGCCCGAGCGGATATAGACCTTTGCAAGGTCAAGGAATTTCATGACGAGCCTCGAATTTTGCGCGTATCAGGCGATAGTGGATATTGGGCGCAGGCTCAAGCCGCGCCAGCGACCGCCCCGCCCCACGGCCGAGCCGTTCGAAGCCGAGCTTCTCGAGTACGCGGCCCGAACCGGGATTGTCGGCGAAATGATCGGCCGCCAGCACGTCGAGCCCGCGAAACCGCGCGAAAGCCGCAGAGACGAAGGCCCGCATCGCTTCGGTGGCGTAGCCCCGTCCCCAGACCGCGGGATCGAGGAAATAGGCAAGCATCGCCGGCGCGCCGCCAAGTCCGGCCACACCGATCAGCCCCAGGCCGCGCTGCTCGATAGCCAACCGGAAGCCGGGCTCGCCCCGAAAGCGCGACCGGGCGATCCATTCGGTCGCCTGCGCCCGCGTCCAGCGCACCGGAAGCGTCGACATCATCTGCGCCACCCGCCGGTCGCGGCCGATCCGCAGCAGCGGGGTCACGTCTTCGGGCCGGAACTCCCTGAGGATCAGGCGCGGCGTCTCGACATGAAATCCGTCCGCCGCACCCGTCATCTGTCAGCCGAGCTTCTTCAGATAAGTCCAGGTGGCCACCTTGGCCTCCCGCGCGACCGAATAGGCTTCGGCGTCGCCGAGATATTCGAACCCGGCATTGGTCAGCACCCGGGCCGAGCCGGGATTATCCTGAAAGACCTCGGCGAAGACCGTCTTGGCCTTCTGCGGATTGGCCGTCAGAAGCGCACCCACCGCCTCGGAAGCGATGCCGGTATTCCAGAAGGCCGGCGCGACCCAATAGCCGATTTCCGACTGGTCGCGCTCCATCCGGTCGAGCGCGATCACGCCCAGAACCTCGGACAGCCCCTGTTCGGCCCCGTCCATGACCCAGACATCCTCGCTGCGCTCGGGGTCCTGGGCGCGTTGGATGAAGGCCTCGGTCGCGCCGGGCGGCAGCGGATGCGGGATCGAGCGGGTGAAGCGGGCCACGCGAAGATCGCCGCTGTAAAGCGACAGCAGCCCCGCATCGGACCGGCGCACCGGACGCAGCACGAAGCGTTCTGCCGCGATCGCGGGCTGGGGGGGGATCAGGTCGAGTTTCATGGCTTGCCTCCTCCGAACGGCGCCGGATTCTCCCGGTGACCGGATGTGCCGGGGCGCGTCGCGAAACATGCACGCCCCGGACCTGTCTCAAACGCCCGGGACGCGCGTCCTTCCACGCGTCCCGCGCCCACGGTCACCCGCGACCAAGATGGGTCCCGCCCCGGTCGTCTGCAAGGCACGGAGCCGGGTCCCGCGGCGGCCATCCGGCCGCCAGATCCGAGAAACGCATGGGGGCTTCATCTACCCGAGCTCCGTTTACAAAAACAAAAAGGGGACCGGCGCTCTGCCGATCCCCCGCTTTGTGATTTGCCCTGAGGTTTCGGCTTACTCGGCGGCCTCCGCCACCGGGAGAACCGAAATGAAGGTGCGGCCCTTGAGGCCCTTCTTGAAGGTCACGGCGCCTTCGCAGGTCGCAAAGATGGTGTGATCCCGGCCCATGCCCACGCCTTCGCCCGGCCAGAACTTGGTACCGCGCTGACGGACGATGATGTTGCCCGACGCGGCCGCCTGGCCGCCATAGATCTTGACGCCAAGACGGCGCCCGGCAGAGTCGCGACCGTTACGCGAGGAGCCGCCTGCTTTCTTGTGTGCCATGTCGTCCTCTCCTCTCGCTTAGGCCTTCTTGGCCAGGTCCTTGGCAAGCGCCACCCAGCCGTCATTCACGATCTTGCCCTTCAGGCCGAGACGCGAATCCATCGCGGCAGCCTGCTCGTTGGTCCAGGCAGCGATCTGCGCGAAGCGGGTGATCCCGGCCTCATGCAGTTTCTTTTCCATCGCCGGGCCGACGCCGGGCAGTTTCTTCAGGTCGTCGCCTGCGGGCGCGGCGGCTTCGGCCGGGGCCTCGGCCTTGGCTTCGGCGGCCTTGGCGGCCTTCGGCTCGGCTACGATAACCGCAGCCCCCGACACCGAGCCGGACCCGATCGCGGCCTTCACGCCGGTCGCGGCGGCGCCCGAGGCCAGGATCTCGGTCACGCGCAGCAGCGTCAGCTGCTGACGGTGGCCCTTGGTGCGCTGCGAGCTGTGCTTGCGGCGGCGCTTGACGAAGTGGATGACCTTGTCGCCCTTGATCTGGTCGATCACGGTGGCCTGCACCCCAGCGCCCTCGACGGTCGGCGTACCGACCTGACCGTCCACCATCAGGATCTCGTTGAACTGAACCGTCTCACCGGCTTCGGCAGCAAGCTTCTCGACGCGCAGCACGTCACCCGACTGCACCTTGTACTGCTTGCCACCGGTCTTGAGGACCGCAAACATCGGCCATTCCCTTCTTGTCGCCGCGTCCTTCGGCCCCGCCCCGTAGCGGTGTTCCCGCGCTTGCGCGCGCCCCGGACAGCGCGCCCCCATCGGGGCGATGTCTATGTTTCGTCAATGTCAAACAGCCCGCCATGCGCTCGAACGCAAAGACTGCGTACGAACGCCATTCGGGCCAGAGCCGTGCGTATCGGCGATTTCGACGCCCAAGTCAAGCCCGCCTGGCTGTGCCCCGGTCCCTGTCGGCCGCGGCACGGACGGGGCTAAAGATCCTGCCCGGCGATGAACCGCGCCGCAGCGAGCCCAAGGTCGCGCGAGATACCCTGGAAGGCGGCCTCGAACCCCTCGAAGAGCGCATCGTTCAGATCCTGCCCGGGGCGGGTCTCGGACAGCCGGATGTAGGATTCCATCGTCGCATCGTCGAGCGGCGCATAGGCCATCGCCAGATAAGAGAAAAGCCAGGTCCGCGTGTCCTCGCGAATCTCGGGCTCCTGGCGCCGGACATCGTCGAGGATCTGGTCCTCGGTCAGCGCATAATCGAAGGCACGACCATCGACCAGGCCGGTATAGAAGGCGTAATTGGCATTGAGCGCGCCCGCGACATTGGCCTCGATCAGCCCGTTCGCCGCGATGAAGCGGCCCACCAGATCGAGCCGCGGATCGCCGTCGGCCTGCATCTCCTCCAGCCGCTCGCGACTGGCCTTGTCGATCTCGGGGTCGAGCATCGCGCGCCGCGCCGACAGTTCAAGCGCCACGATCCGAGCCCCCTCGGGCGAGGTAAAGAAGGCCACCAGCGGCTCGATCTCGTCGGCCGCGAGTCGCGTGCCGAGGGCCTCCCGCATCGCCCTCTCGATCCGGTCGGAGTCGTAGATCCGCGCGACGGCAGCGTCCCAGCGCGCGCCCCCACGGTCGGGGAAAAGGTCGGCTTCCAACCCGTCGCCATAGACCAGCCCCTCGTCGCGCATGATCTCGACCAGATCCGGCAGCGCCAGCGCCTCGACGAGTCGCTGCACCTCGGGACCGTCGTCGGCCCGGACCGGTCCCCCGGCAAGGGCGGCAATCAGGGCGGCGGCGGCGAAGAGACGTGACATCGGCGGGTCCGGGTTCAGGGGTGGTTCAGAGCTATCGCGAAGCGGCGGGAAATCCAACCATGTCCGGGAGTCTTGGCGAAGTTTCCTGCCCGCGCGAAAAACGGTTGCACCCCGTCGCGGTTCCAACTAAATGACCGCTCCACAAGGCCACGGGCTGCGGAGAGGTGCCGGAGTGGTCGAACGGGGCGGTCTCGAAAACCGTTGAGCCTTCACGGGTTCCCAGGGTTCGAATCCCTGTCTCTCCGCCACAAAACCTTGCGAGGTTTTGGCAAATTACCAAGCAAAAGCAAGATGTTAGATCGCAGCGCTCTGCGCGCGATCCGTCGTTTCGCCTTGTTTTGCAACCCATTTCGCCGCGCACTCCGCACACGCCACCAGCGGGGAAACGGCCATGACCATCATGAAGCGGGGCAGCACTTATCACCTGCGCAAGCGCGCGCCGCGCCGCTATGAGCGCGTGGAAGAGCGCAAGAGCATCTGGGTCAGCCTGCACACGGACTCCCTTACCGTCGCCCAACAGAAAGCCCCCGTCGCTTGGCAGCACATTGTTGAGGGCTGGGAAGCCCGCCTTGCCGGTGACACAAGCGACGCGGAAAAGCGTTTCGAGGCAGCCAAGAATCTCGCCGCCGTCCGGGGCTTCCGCTACCCGCCAGCGCCCCAAATCGCCAAGCTGCCGCAAGACCAGCTCCTTGCACGTGTCGAAGCCTCAAAGAGCGCAAAGACGGTGAACTGGATATGCGGGACACGGCTGCCCTTATGGGCGGAGTGAGTGAACCGGCGATAACAGTGACTCGGGCTCTTGAACTCTATTGGGGCTTGGTCGCGGACAAGACGCTTGGCAAGAGCCCGGACCAGCTCCGACACTGGGAAAACCCGCGCAAGAAAGCCGTGAAGAAGTTCGTGGACGTGGTAGGCGACAAGGCCATTGGCGACATAACCGGCGACGATATGCTGGACTTCCGCCAGTGGTGGTTTGAACGCATCCAGAGCGAAGACCTTACGCCAAACTCGGGCAACAAAGACCTTATCCACCTTGGCGACGTGCTGAAGACCGTGAACCGCATGAAACCGCTCGGGCTGGTGCTGCCCCTCTCCGATCTCAGCTTCAAGGAAGGTGAGGCACAACAGCGCCCGCCCTTCTCCGAAAGCTGGATACGCGACAAGCTCTTGGCCCCCGGGGCGCTGGACGGGCTCAACAAGGAAGCCCGCTGCATCCTTCTGGCGATGGTCAACACCGGGGCGCGGCCGAGCGAGCTGGCGGCCCTCACAAGCGATCAGATACGGCTTGGCGCGGCCACACCGCACATTTCGATTGAGCCCGTTGGACGCCAGCTCAAGACGCGCAACGCACGCCGCGTCATCCCCCTGACGGGCGTGAGCCTGAAGGCTCTGGCGCAGTGCCCCGACGGCTTCCCCAAATACCGCACCAGCCCCGCCAGCCTCTCGGCCACGGTCAACAAGTATCTTCGGGCCAACAGGCTCTCGGAGACGCCGGGACATTCTCTTTACGGGTTGAGGCATACCCGCTGCCGAGACGGCCACGCCGATCTTGGTGCTTCCGCTGGCGGCGCTGGTCACAGTCCCGTCGGAGGTGCGGAAAAAGACCGCATCGCCCACGGCCAGTTCGTCGGTGGGGACTTTGGGCATCTCGAAGACGCCTTCCGTCACCAAAACCAGCGGATCGCCAATGGCGGCGTCCCCCGATGCAATGCCGAAGAGATTGCCGAGGTTGACGCCATCGCCAGAGCTGGCGGCGGCCACGGCGGTCATCCGACGGTGCTGGACGGCTGCCCGCTCCCGCACACACTTGCGTACGGAGTTTCTTACAAAGGCACCGAATTTATCACACCTTCACATTCGCCGGGGCCAGCAATTCGCCCGCTATTCGACGGTGACCGATTTGGCCAGGTTGCGGGGCTGGTCGACATCGGTGCCCTTGGCCACCGCCGTGTGATAGGCCAGAAGCTGCACCGGCAGGGCATATAGCATCGGAGCGAAAAGCTCGGGCGCCTCGGGCAGGACCAGCGTCTCCCAGACGCCGCTGCCAGCCTCGGCCGCGCCACGCGCATCGGTGATCAGAAGCACCGGACCGCCGCGCGCCATCACCTCCTGCATGTTCGACACGGTCTTGTCGAACAGCCGATCATAAGGCGCCATCACGATCACGGGCACGGTCTTTTCGACCAGAGCTATCGGGCCATGCTTCAGTTCGCCGCTGGCATAACCCTCGGCATGGATGTAGCTGATTTCCTTCAGCTTCAACGCGCCCTCAAGCGCCAGCGGATACATCGCGCCGCGCCCGAGGAACAGAACGTCGGTGGCCTCGGCCAGACGCCGGGCCAGCCCCTCGATCCGGTCCTGGAGGGCCAGCGCCGCGTTGAACCGACCCGGCATCGCGCGCAGCGCCGCCAGATGTTCGGCCAGCGCCGCCGGCGACAGCCGCCCGCGCTGCCGCGCCGCCTCGAGCGCCAGCAGCGCCAGCACGCCCAGCTGGCAGGTGAAGGCCTTGGTCGAGGCGACGCCGATCTCGGCGCCCGCAAGGATCGGCAGCGCCAGGTCGCTTTCGCGCGCGATCGAGCTTTCGGCGACATTCACCACCGAAACGATCCGGTCGGCCCGGTTCTTGCAGTAGCGCAGCGCGGCCAGCGTGTCGGCGGTTTCGCCCGACTGGCTGACGAAGATCGCCAGCGTACCCTCGGGAATGGGCGGCTCGCGGTAGCGGAATTCCGAGGCCACATCGACATCGACCGGCAGCCCGGCCAGCCGCTCGACCCAGTACTTGGCGGTGAGGCAGGCCAGATAGGCGGTGCCGCAGGCGACCATGGTGATCCGGGTGATCCCCGAGAAGTCGATGCCGCCGCCGGGCAGGGCGATCTCGGTGCCCTCCTCGCCCAGATAATGGCGCAGCGCATCGCCCAGCACCGCGGGCTGCTCGGCGATCTCCTTGGCCATGAAATGCTTGTAGCCGCCCTTCTCGACCCGGGTGGCGTCGATCTCGATGGTGCGGATCTCGCGCGGGACCAGATCGCCCGTGGCGTCGAAGATCTCGACGCCCGCGCGGGTGACGACGGCGCGGTCGCCCTCTTCGAGATAGGTGATCCGGTTGGTCAGCGGGGCCAGCGCGATGGCATCCGAGCCCACGAACATCTCGCCCTCGCCATGACCCACCGCCAGCGGCGAGCCCTTGCGGGCGGCGATCATCAGATCGTCCTCGCCCTCGAACAGGAACAGGAGCGCGAAGGCGCCTTCCAGCCGGTCGATGGCGCGGGCCGCGGCCTCGCGCGGCGTGAGCCCCTCGTCGAGATAGGTCTGGGCCAGATGAGCCACCGTCTCGGTATCGGTATCGCTTTCGAAGCCGATGCCGCGGGCGCCGAGCTCGTCACGGAGCGCGCGGAAATTCTCGATGATGCCGTTATGGACCACCGCGACCCGGCCCGCGCGCTGGGGATGGGCATTGGCGAGGGTGGGCGCGCCATGGGTGGCCCAGCGGGTATGGCCGATCCCGGCCTTGCCCGGCAGCGGCTCGTGGACCAGAAGGTCCGACAGGTTGACAAGCTTGCCCACCGCCCGGCGGCGGTCGAGCCGCCCTGCATTGACGGTGGCGATCCCGGCGCTGTCATAGCCCCGGTATTCAAGCCGCCCGAGCGCCGCCACCAGCAGCGGCGCGGCCTCGTGATCTCCCAGAACGCCGACGATTCCGCACATGCGATTTGCTCCGAATGGGGCGGGAAGGCCCGCCTAGTGTCCCTTGCGCTTGGCCTTTTCGGCCCTCAGCCGGTCCATCAGCCGCCGCGCGAGCCCCGGCTTGACCTCTTGCCGCGCGCGGCCAAGCGCCAGCGCGTCGTCGGGCACGTTCGTGGTGATGACCGAGCCCGAGGCGGTCATGGCATGGGCGCCGATCCGCACCGGCGCCACCAGCATCGTGTCCGACCCGATGAAGGCATGGGCGCCGATCTCGGTCCGGTGCTTGAAGACGCCGTCATAATTGCAGGTGATGGTGCCCGCGCCGATATTGGCATGCTCGCCCACCGTGGCGTCGCCGATATAGCTCAGGTGGTTGACCTTGGCGCCCTCGGCCACCTGCGCATTCTTGATCTCGACGAAATTGCCGACCCGCACGTCCTCGGCCAGTTCGGCACCGGGACGCAGCCGGGCAAACGGGCCGACCACGGCACCACGGCTGACATGACAGCCCTCGAGATGCGAGAAGGCACGGATCCGGGCGCCGGATTCGACGGTGACATCGGAGCCGAAGATCACGTTTGGCTCGATCACGGCATCGCGGCCGATCACGGTGTCGAAGGCGAAGAAGACCGTTTCGGGTGCGGTCAGCGTGACCCCGTTATCCAGCGCCCCGGCACGCGCGCGGGCCTGGAAGGCGGCCTCGGCCGCGGCCAGATCGGCGCGCGAATTGACGCCCAGCGTCTCGGCCTCGTCGCAGATGACGACACCGGCCGACAGCCCGCGGGCACAGGCCAGCCCGACCACGTCGGTCAGGTAGTATTCGCCCGCCGCATTGTCGTTCGAAAGCGCGCCGATCAGCTCGAAGAGCGTCGCGCAATCGGCGGCGATGACGCCCGAATTGCACAGCGTCAGGGCGCGTTCCGCCTCGGTCGCGTCGTTATATTCGACGATCCGGTCCAGCGCCTCGCCCGCCATCACCAGCCGCCCGTAGCGCTTGGGGTCGGCGGCATGAAAGCCCAGAACCACCACGGCATGCTGGGCGCGGGCGGCGGCCATCGCCTCCAGCGTCTCGGGGCGGATGAAGGGCGTATCGCCGTAAAGCACGATCACGTCGCCCGAAAAACCGTCCAGCGCGGGGCGGGCCTGGGCCACGGCATGGCCGGTCCCAAGCCGCTCGGCCTGCTCGACCACCGCGACCTCGGGGTCGATATCGAGCGCCGCCGCGCGCACCGCGTCGGCCTGATGCCCGGTCACAACCACGGTGCGGACCGGGTCGAGCGCGCGGCCCGCCGCCATCGCATGGGCCAGAAGCGGCGCCCCGGCCACCTCGTGCAGCACCTTGGCGCGATCGGACATCATCCGGTTGCCCTGGCCGGCGGCCAGGAGGATCAGGGCGGTGGGCATGGGGGTCTCTGCTCTTTCCTTTTTCTCGCCTCCCTTTTATCGCGGTTCCTGCGGTTCGCAACCGGCGGCCGCTTCACTTGGCATTTCGCTCTGTTACAGGGCGGCGAACGGAAGGACGAGGCACGGATGCGGACGGTGATCTTCGATTTGGACGGCACCCTGGCCGATACCAGCCGCGACCTGATCGACGCGGCCAATGCCTGTTTCGAGACGCTGGGAAAGGGCCGCCCGCTGGACCCCGAGGCCGATGCCGCCACAGCCTTCCTTGGCGGGCGGGCGATGCTGCGACTTGGATTCGAACGTCTGGGGAAGATCAGCGAAGAGGCGCCGGTGGCCGAACAGTTTCCTCTTTTCCTCGACCATTACGCAGCCGGGCTCGACCGCCATACGCGGCTTTATCCGGGCGCGCTCGACGCGGTCGAGAGGCTGCGGGCCACTGGCATCGCGGTCGGGATCTGCACCAACAAGCCTGAAGCCCTGGCCGAAGACCTGATGACCCTGCTCGGCGTGCGCGGGCTGTTCGCCTCGCTGGTGGGGGCCGATACCCTGCCGGTCAGAAAGCCCGACCCGGCGCCTTACGTGCTGGCGGTCCAGCGCGCGGGCGGGCAGGTCGCGCACTCGCTTCTAGTCGGCGACAGCGCAACCGACCGCGCGACCGCGCGTGCCGCGGGCGTACCCTGCGTGCTGGTGACCTTCGGCCCCGCCGCGGCGGAAATGCCCGGCCTCGTCCCCGAGGCACTGATGAGAACCTATGACGAGCTTGACGGCCTCGTCGCCCGTCTTCTGCCGGAAAGCTGAGCCATGGCGCGCCGCTTCACCCGCAGCTTCACCCAGCAGGAACCGATATCCGAGGCCGCCATCGAGGCGGCGGTCGCGGTGCTGCGGCACGGGCGGCTGCATCGCTACAACCTCGCCGAGGGCGAGGCGGGCGAGGTCGCATTGCTGGAGGAGGACTTTGCGGCCTTCACCGGCGCGCGGTTCGCGCTGGCCGTGGCCTCGGGTGGCTACGCGCTGGCCTGCGCGCTTCGGGCGCTGCAAGTGAGGCCGGACGAGCCGGTCCTGACCAATGCCTTCACGCTGGCGCCGGTGCCGGGGGCCATCGCCAGCCTCGGCGCTCAGCCGGTGCTGGTCGAGGTCACGCCCGATTTGGTGATCGACCTCGACCATCTTAAGGCGCGGATAGACGAGACCGGTGCAAGGGTTCTGCTGCTGTCGCATATGCGCGGCCATATCTGCGACATGGACCGGCTGATGACGATCTGCGACGGCGCGGGGGTGCGGGTGATCGAGGATTGCGCCCATACGATGGGGGCCGCCTGGAACGGTGTGGCCTCGGGGCGGCATGGCGCGATGGCCTGCTATTCGACCCAGACCTACAAGCACCTCAATTCGGGCGAAGGGGGACTGCTGATTTCCGACGACCCCAAGCTGATGGCCCGGGCCGTGCTGCTGTCGGGATCCTACATGATGTATCCGCGCCACAGCGCCGCCCCCGCGCCCGAGGTCTTCGAGGATCTCTGGGCCCAGGTACCGAACGTCTCGGGCCGAATGGATGCGCTTCGCGCCGCGATCCTTCGGCCGCAGCTGGCCGACCTGCCCGGCCGGATCGTCCGCTGGGCCGAGCTGTACCGCGCGCTTGAGAATGGACTGCGGACAACGCCGGAGCTTGCGCTGATCGAGCGGCCCGCCGCTGAAAGCTTCGTCGGTTCGTCTTTCCAGGCCCGCCTGCCCGACTGGACGCCCGGCCGGATCGAGGCCCTCGTTGCCCGCTGCGCCGCGCGCGGGGTCGAGCTGAAATGGTTCGGCGCGGCACAGCCGCAGGGCTTCACCTCGCGCTATGCCCATTGGGACTATGCCGCACCCGAGCCCCTGCCCCGGACCGACCGCGTTCTGGCGGGGCTGATCGACTTACGGATACCGCTGACCTTCACCCCCGAGGATTGCCGCGTCATCGCGGAGATCCTCGACGAAGAGATCCGGCGCGACACCGCATGACGCGGCCCCCGGGATCTAGCCGCCATCGAGCGCGGCGGTGCCCGGCAGCATCCGGTTCTTCATCAGCCAGCTAAGCCCGCGCCGCCAGGCTTCATCGGTGTTGCCCCGGATATCGGTCTGATAGAGCGCCAGTACCTCGCCCGTGCGGGCGTCGCGTTCGCGGATGACGATGGTCTGCACCAGGACTGACAGTTTCTGCACCGCCCCGGTAAAAGACCGCTCGGCCCCAAGCCGCGCGGCAATGTCCGCCTCACAGGCGTTGCAGCTGAAGGGATTTCCGTGAAGCGCCAGATCGGCCTCGGCGGGCGCCATGTCGACCAGCCGGTAGCGCCCGCTTTGCGCGACAAGCCTGCGGAACGCATCCGACAGCATCCGCGCCCGCGCCCGTTCGGCCGCGTTGGTGGCGCCGAACTCGACCTCCTGGCTGAAGTTGACGAACTCGATGTCGAAGACCGCAACCGGCAGCGGATCGGCCCGTGCGGAGGCTCCGAAGACACCGGCCAGAAGCAGGATCGGAATAAGACGGCAAAGCGGCATGGGATGGTCCTCCTCCCGCGCAAGCTAAGGCTACGCGGCTTTGCGCGCATGCCATTTCGCGCCACGCTGCACTTGGAGGCGCCGATATGGGAGGATATGTCAGGGCCAGCGCACTGGCGCCGATCAGGTCATGCGTGGACCGTCTCGGCGGCCGGATGGATCGCATCCTGCGTGCGGTCGATCTACCCGTCGGGCTTCTCGACCGGCCCGTTCTGGTGCTGCCCCGGATGGATCACTACGCCGTCCTGCAGGCCGCGGGCCGCGACACTGGCAGCACGGATTTCGGAGCCGAGATGGGTGCCGCCGTTCGCACCGGGATGTTGGGCCCCTACGGCACCGGCACGACCGAGGCTCCGACGCTTGGCGCCGCGATCCGGCGGGCCAATGGCACGCTGAACCGGATGATGCAGACCGACACCGATCTGGTGCTTTGCCGACTGCGGCGGGGGGTGCGCTGGTCGATGGCCTCTCACACCCGGGGCAAGGCCGGGCGTTTCCAGAACGAATTGCCGGCCACCGGCTATCAGTTAGACCTGCTGCGGCATTTCCCGGGAGAGGCCTGGTCGCCCAAGGCGATCCGCATCCGCGACATCGAGCGCGCGCGGATCGCCCATCTCGAACAGCTTTTTCGCGCCCCGGTGTGCGGACCGGACCGAGGCGACAGCCCGGTTCCGGGCATGGAATTCGATGAACGGTGTCTTGCAGCCCTCAACCCAGCGGCGGCATGGACGCGCCCTCGCACGACGCCGCGCCAGAGACCATGCCGACGGCCCCCGATCCCGCGGCCGGCGTGCGTGCCGCCATCCGGCTGGAGCTTTTGCGCGGACGTCCCGGGATCGACCGCGTCGCCGCCCGGCTCGGTCTGTCGCGGCGCAGCCTTCAGCGGCAGCTCCGACCTCTGCGGCGCGACCTGAAGCGCCCTGCTCGACACGGGATTGGTCCGCGAGGCCTAGAACCTGCTGACCAGCGACGGCCCCATCGCCGAGATCGCCGATCAACTGGGCTATGCCGACCCGGCGCATTTCTCCCGGGCCTATCGCCGCTGGACCGGCTTTTCACCTCGCGCCCATCGCCGGATGATCCTCAGCGCCGCCACGCCCGCACCTGTACCAAATCAAACCGCCGATGGCTGCCCCGCGAGTTTCAGCCGGGAAGACAGGGAAGCCTGAGCGCCAAACGTCCCCTCTCGGGATCATCGGACCCGCACCCGTTTTTCAGTCCTCGCTGCAGCCGCAGCCGCCAAGCCGGTGATCCATCATCACCGAAGGCTGGTCGCAGCCCGCCTCGCCCACAATCCGCGCGGGCACCCCGGCGACAGTCGAACAGGGCGGCACGTCCTGCAACACCACCGACCCGGCCGCGATCCGCGAGCAATGGCCGACATGGATGTTGCCCAGAACCTTGGCCCCGGCCCCGATCAGCACCCCGTCGCCGATTTTCGGGTGACGGTCGCCATCGTCCTTGCCGGTCCCGCCCAGCGTCACCGAATGCAACATCGAGACGTTGTCGCCGACCACGGCGGTTTCGCCGATCACGATGGAATGGGCATGGTCAATCATGATCCCCTGCCCCATCCGCGCCGCCGGGTGGATGTCGACGCCAAAGCACTCCGACACCCGCATCTGCACCAGATAGGCCATGTCCTGACGGCCCCGCCGCCAAAGCCAATGCCCCACCCGATAGGCCTGCAACGCTTGGTAACCCTTGAAGAAAAGGATCGGCTGGATATAGCGGTGGCAGGCCGGATCGCGGTCGTAGACCGCTGTCAGATCCGCCCGCGCCGCCCGGCCAAGCCCCGGATCGTCGGCATAGGCCGCATCGGCGATCTCTCGCAACAACTGCTCGGACATGTCGCCGGAGGACAGCTTCATCGCGAAGCGATAGGCCAGCGCGTCGTCGAACCCGGCATGGTGCAACAGGCTCGAATGCATCAGCCCGCCCAGCAAGGGCTCTGCGTGCACGGCCTCCTCGGCCTCGTCGCAGATCCGTTTCCAGACCGGGTCGAGTTCGGCAAGGCGGGGCTTGATCTCGGGCATGGGCGTTCCCTTTCGTTTCCGCCCCATACTACAGCAGATCCGCGCCTCCTTCCAAGATCAAGCCGCGCACGCGCGCAGACGTGACCTTAACCGGCCCGCCCGGGCGCCGAACCGACCCGCCGTCGCCCGTATTCGCGGCGGCTATCGGCTCAGCCCGGGGAGGGAAAGGCCGCCTTCCAGTCCCGCCACGCCGCCAGCGCCGCGAAGACTTGCGCCAGGCATCGGCAATAGTCGGGCTCGTCCAGCGAGGGTTCGGGCGGCAGCGCCCCGCGCTGAACCAGTGCCATCAGCGATCCGTTTCCCCAAAGCGGATGGCCGCGCCCGAACCGCTTGCGATAGGCATCCGCCGCCTCGACCCGCAAGAGCATCGCCTGGAGCGCCCCGGCACGGTCGGCCTGCGGCAAGGTGTAAAGTGCCCGCGCCGCGGCCACCGCATCTCCATGAAGCACCGGACGCATCCCGCCGCCTCAGACGCTGGCCGGAATCGTCAGTTCGGCGAAATGGACGGCAAGCCGCACGGTGCCGCCGGAAAAGTCGCCGCCCTCGGGCGTCAGGGTCAGCGGCATCGGCGCGTAGCCCGTCAGGGGCGAGCCCAGAACCCCGTGCACATAGGAATTGAGCCCCAGGCCGAGGCCCGACCCGAATCGGTTGTCCGATCCGTCCGCGCCCAGCCGCCAGGCGGAAAGCGTGCCCGAGATTGCCTCGATCACCCGCCCGGTCACGCCGAAAACGGTCGCATGGGACGGGATCGCCACACCCGAATCCTGCGCACCTCCGGGCGTCAGGACATGGTCGAACTCCAGCACCCGCAGCGCAATACCTGCACCCGAGGCCGAAACCGCCGCGCCGATGGCAGACCAGGCGCTGCCGGTCCAGCGCATGTCCGCGCCCGCATCGACCACATAGGCCCGCCAGCCTGGCAGCGGGGCGACGAAGACCCAGCCGCCATTGTCCTGCACCGCGATCCGGCCGTCCTGTCCCTCCCAAAGGCCCTCGCCCGCGGCCGGAACGCCCCAGGCCTGACCGTCCGGCACCCCCATTGGCGGGGCCGAAACGGTGACGCTTTGCAGCCGAAGCTGCACCAGCGCGTCGAGCCGGGTCAGCGCCTCGTTCACGGTCACATGCTTCTGAGCCTGCGCCGCCTGCAGCAGCGGAAGCGACAGGTTCGCGGTGTCAGCCATCGATCTCGATCCTCCGATAGGGTCCGGGTCCGAACTGGTCGGACAGTTGCGCCACCTCGAGGGCGGAGGGCGCTGTCGTCCCGTCTGCCGCCTGCATGGCTGCGGTATAGGTCCAGCCTGTTGCGGCGACAGTTTCGGTCCGCAGCACCGCACCTTCGCCGGATTTCACCAGCACCGAATAAAGCTCGCGCTCTTCGCCCAGCGGCACCTCGACCGAGGCCCAACTGTCGCCGTCCACCCGCGTTCGGCGTACCCAGCTCAGCTCCAGATCGCCGCCGGGCGCTCGCACCGCCTTAAGATGACAGGGGGCATAGGGCCGAAGCCCGATCCCGTCGAAGGCCAGCCGGACATGGTCGTAGCTCGGGTCGTCATAGGCCCGCGTCCCGGGGCCGATCCGGTAATGCCGCGCAAGCCCCCGCGCCGACGCGGCAAGCGCGATCTGCGGCACCCGCGCATCAAGCAGCACGACGGTGCTTCCCACGGGCCAGATCTGGGGCATGTCGGCCTCGGTCCCGGCCTGCCCGCGAAGCCTCAGCCTCAGCTCGTAGGTCCGCGGCCCGATCAGTTCGGCTTCGGCGAACTGGAATACCTCCCAGCCCCCGGGTCCGCCCGCCCCGATCGCCGCGACATTGGCCCCGGCCAACAGATCGGCCTCGCCGACCGAGGCAAGGCTGCCCGCCGCAAGCTTGACCCGAAGCGCGGGCCCCCGGTCCCAACGGCCGGGGTCGGCTGCCGCAAGCGGCGTCTCGGTCAGACCGATCACTGCGGACCGGTCGAGCGTCGCGTTCAACGTGTAGCCCGCATCCTCGACCGCCGTGTAGACGTCGACCGTACCGGGCCAGGGGGCCGCGACCGCCGCGACATGGGGCGCATGGGGGACCTCCTCGCCGGTCAGCAGCGGCAAATCGAGGAAGACCGCATGCACCGGCACCGGCGCCACAAAGGCGGCCTGGGCCACGCCGCGATCCTCGAAGCGCGGCGGCAGGTAAAGTCCCCGCTCGACCCGCACTGCCTCGATCTGCCGCGTATCGGCCAGATCGACCCGATCAATCCGGTAATCGCCGGATGGCAGCCGCATCACGTCGCCCGCCCCCACAGACAGCGTCGACAGCGGCAAGGCCAGCCGCACCCGGTCGCGCGCCACCCGGGATTCCGACAGCCAGCGTTCGACGACGGCCTGCCCCTCGGCCGCAGTCAGCACCAGCGGCAATTCGCTGACCGAGACCGCCCGGCTGGCTTCATCGGGAAAGATCGCCTCGGCCGCCCGGGTCTCATAGGCACCATCGGCCTCGACGAAAGACAGGCGCACCCGTCCGGCGGTCTCGGCCCCCGGGGTCCGGCTGTGTTCGATATCGCCGGCCAGATCTCCGGTCTGGGCCAGATCGGCGGGGTCGAGGACGACCCCGGCCCGCCCGTCGCGGTTGAAGAACACGATCCGACCGTCGCGCTCGGCGGCCTCGATGCCGAAAGCCAGCATCAGGGGCTGCAACGCCGACCGTGCCCCGGCCAGGTCGCCAACCGCATAGCCCCGTACCAGCCCGTAGACATCGGACACATCCAGATCGGTCACCCCCGAGGCGGTACAAATCTCGCGGATCACCGCATCCAGAGCCTGCGCCGAGGCCCGTCCGTTCAGCCAGTGTCCGCGCCCGTAATTGTCGCCATCCGACCAGAGCGTCCGGTTCCCGGGAAACTGCGGATAGGGCCGCGCATCCCAGGCCCAGACATGCGCCCGCGACAGATCCACCATCGGCCCGCCGTAAAGCGCCGAAACCGGGTTCGCCGCCGGATCGCCCCAATAGCCCAGCATCGCCCGCAAATACTGGGTCTGGATCAGGTCGTCGCGGGCGCCGGTCGAATAGGGCGGCAGCGCGCTTTCCGAGGATTTGGCATCGCTGAACAGGTTGGGCGCGTTGGTTCCCTTGTCGACCGCCGGACAGCCCAGTTCGGTGAACCAGATCGGCTTCGACTGCGGAACCCAGGTCGTCGGCGTCGCACTGCGGACCCCGTCGATCCGGTCGTGATGGGTGCTCTGCCACCAGTTGCGGATGTCCTTGTAGCGCCAGACCCAGGGCTCGCCATGAGCGCCATCGGTGATCGCACTGCGGATCTGCGCGTCGCGGGCAGCCTGCGAGGCATAGTACCAGTCGAACCCTTCTCCACCCTCGATATTCGCGCGCAGATAGTCCAGATCGTGGATCGCGCCCCAGGCGGCATCGGCATGATCGTCGCCGTCGCGCCAGTCCGACAGGGGCATGTAGTTGTCGATCCCGATGAAGTCGATCGCCGGGTCCGCCCAGAGCGGGTCGAGATGGAAATGCACGTCGCCCGGAGCGGTCTCGGGGTGATAGCCGAAATACTCGCTCCAGTCGGCAGCATAGCCGATCTTGCAGCCGGGCCCGAGGACGGCACGCACATCCTCGGCCAGCGCACGCAGGGCATCGACCGCGGGAAACCGCCCGGACCCGCCGCGGATCGTCGTCAGACCGCGCAGTTCGGACCCGATGCAGAAGGCCGACACGCCCCCCGCCAACGCGCAAAGATGGGCATAGTGCAGGATGAAGCGTCGATAGCTCCAGTCATCGGTCCCGGCATAGGCAACGCTCTGTCCCGAGGCAGTGAAATCCTCCGGCCGAGCCGTGCCGAAGAACAGCGCAACCTCGTCTTCCGCGAACCGCGTGCCATTCGTGGTGAAGGGATGGCCGGGCGCGAAATTCAGCGTGATGCGGCCGCGCCAGGGCAAGGGCGGCTGACCCGCCGCGCCGGTGTAGGGGTCGATCAGCGCATTGCCCGGCACCTGGTCCATCAGGATGAACGGATAGAAGACCGGGTCCTGACCGCGCGCGTTCAGCGCCCGGATCGCCTCGATCACGCTGGCATCGGCAGGCGTGCCGCCATAGATCGGCCGCCCGTCGACATGGGGCACGATCTCGGCCGCGCTCCGGCTGAGCCCCGCCACCCGCCAGGGCATCGGGTTGCCGTCGAAGCCTGTCTGTTCGACCTTCGGCCGAAGCCGCGCGACCGGCGCGCGAAGGTCCGAGGCGAACCAGCTGACCACCAGAGAGACCGAACGCACATTCGGCAATTCGCCCTGCAGCATGTCGAGCGATGTGGCGATGTCGGTCTTGCCACTCGGCGAATTGACGTTCGCCGATACCGCCTGACCCGGCCCGTAGGAGAAATGAACCGGCGTCGTTGCCAGGGCATATTCGCCGGTGCCCGGGATCAGCGACACGCCCTGCACCAGCGCGGGCAGATCGTCCGTCGCTCCCGCCGCCCGCCGCACGACCTCGAAGGACAGTTGCGGCACGCGGTTGCCGAAGCGTGCAAGCTCCATGTCCTCGATCACCACATAGGCGATGCCGCGATAGGCCGGAGCCCGCCCCGGCCCCTCGACCGCCTCGATCAGCGCATCGGGCAACTGATCTTCGGACCCGTCATAGACGCGCAGCGTCAAGGATTGCGGCTCGATCTCGGCGCCGTCTGCCCAGATCCGGCCGACCCGGGCGATCTGGCCCTCGCAGAGTGCGATCCCCAGACTGACCGAATAGCTGTATTCCTTGACCTTGGGCTTGCTGGGCGCGCCTTTTCCTCCGCCATGCGTGCTGACCGTCTCGCGAAAGCGCGAGGCCCAGATCACCTGCCCCGCCACCCGCGACCGCCCCCATAGCCGGCCGACGGCCGCGCCCTCGCTGGCGCCGGTCAGGCGGAACCTCTCGACCTTTCCGGTCTCGACCGCCTGCGATCCGCTGCCAAGAAGCTGCTGGTCGATCACGCGGCCCAGCGTGGCGCCCACGGCCCGTCCGATGACCGCGCTCGACAGCCCCAGGACCGACCCGCCCAGCGCCGAGCCGGCGGCCGCTCCGGCCGCCGACAAAACAATCGTTGCCATGGGTCAGATCCCCTCGGGAAAGGCAAAGCGGGCCACGATCCGCCGCGCCCAGGGCTGGGAAAGCGAGCTTTCGACCACACCGCGCCCCGAATAGGCGTGGATGAAACTCGGCGCCTCTTCGACCCGACCCTGAACGCCCAGATGCTTGGCAACGGTGTCGTCGCGCATCCGGAACAGGATCACATCGCCCTCGGCGGCCTCTTCCAGCGGTTTGGCGATCAGATGCCGCCCGGCCGCGCGCCACAGGATCTCTTCGCCCTGAGGCTCGGACCAGTCCGGCGTATAGGGCGGCACCTCTTCCGGCTCGCGCCCGTAAAGCGACCGCCAGACACCGCGCAGAAGCCCGAGGCAATCCGCCCCGGCACCGCGCACCGATCCCTGATGCCGATAGGGTGTCCCGATCCAGCGGCGCGCCTCATTGGCGGCGCGTTCTCCCATGATGGTCATGATTTCAGACTTCCCCCGTCGTTCAGCCCCGAGCGGGTCGGATAGCTCATCAGCCAGTCCTCGCCCGGAATATGCGGAAACCCTCTGAAGTTGAGGAAATTGTCGAACTTGTCCCGGCAGGTCTCTGCCCGCCGGTCGCAGCCCGAGACCAGCCGCAGACTGTCGCCCGCCAGGACGGTGCCGCGGATCTCGGACCAAAGCTCGATCACCCGCCCCCCGCTGTCCTCGCGGTCCCCCTTGATGGCGCCCACCAGCCCCGCCGCCGGCCCCGACACCACCTCGAGCCGCCCCTGTTCGAACCAGCGTGGGGCAAAGCCCGACAGTCCGGCGATCCGGAACAGGCGTCGTCCGGTCACGCTTGCCACAGGAACGACCGTCGAGAAATCGGGATGAGCGGTGTCGAAGCGGCAGGCCGCATCGCCCAGAACCGCCCCGCAGGGCGCCTGATAGACCAGACCTTGCGGCTGGTTCAGCGCCTCGGACAGACCGCGCAATTCGGCCTCGAAGACCCCGGCCGTCCGGGTCATCTCGCCCAGCGTGCCGGTGAAGATCAGCGCGTGCTGGGCGGCATCGCGCCAGTTCACCATCCAGATCCTCAGCGCCGCACCGTCATAGCGTCCGGCCGAAATGTCCTCTTCGGTGATCGCCTCCGAACTCAGCGCCGACACGGCCGCCGAGTTGTCGACCGAAAGGCCCGTGGTCTGGCTCAACGCCCGCGCCGTCATGCCGGTATCGGCGCGGAAGGTGATGCCCGCGAAGGTCAGATCGCGGTCGTGATCGGTAAAGCCCATGACCACGCCGTCCTGGCGCGTCAGCGCCCAGGCCCTGGCAAGCGTCGTCGCGCCGCTTTCCAGATGGGCCTGAAATGTCGCCGAAAGCGGCATCAGATCCGTAGCTCCACGACCGGGACCGAGGGGACTTCGCCCGCCCGGAAACTCTCGACCGAGGTCTGGATCCGGTCGGTGTCGAATCGCACCGGTACATCGAACTCGAAGCCCGCGGTCACCACCGCGCCCATCCCCGGCGGCTCGGCCAAGGTCACGATCCCCGTCGATGTCTCGATGGCAAAATCGACCGGGGCAAACAGCTGGCGCCCGTCGACTGCGACAGACACCGTGCCGGCCACCGGCTTGGCGATCGGGCGCAGATAGGACTGGCTGCCCGAGGCATAGGTCTTTCTCAGCTGGAACTCGACAGTGCTGGCATCCCCGATCCCGATCACCTGATCTTCTGGATCGACCGCGCCCGACGGGCGGCAGGACTTGTAGTCGGACCAGTCCTTCCAACGGAATCCGTAAAGCTGGCCGCGCCGCGCCTCGAAGAAGGCGATCAGCTGCTCTACATCGTCGAGCGAACTCATCGCGACCCCCGCATCGTAGCGCCGCCGGGCATGTTCCCAAGGCGAGTTGCGCTCCTCATAGCCATTGGCGAGCGTCACGATCTCTGTTCGGCGCTCCGGACCGCCGACCGACCCGAAACTCAGATTGGCCGGGAAGCGGACTTCATGAAATGCCATGGGCTCTGTCCTCCTTCACCTGTTCCGCTGGCCGCGCGACAGCAGGCGGCTCATTTCGGCCGCGATCTGACTTTGGCTGCGCGCGAATCCCTGCACGTCAGGCGTACTGATGTTCATGACGATCTGGATCGGGCGCGACGACCCGCTGCCGTCCGACCGGACCCCCAGCCGGCCATCCGCCCCGCGCGACAGCGGCAGGATCGCTTCCGGCCCCGCCTCGCCCATCAATCCGGTCGCCCCCCGCATCGGGAAATAGGTCGCCTGGCCGACGATGCCCCCAGAGGCGAAGGGAATGACCCGCCCCTGCAAGAAGGGCGCACCCCGGGCAAAGGGAAGTGCGGCGCCCAGAAGCCCCTCGATACCGCCGGCAAGCAGACCGCCCAGCTGGTTCTGCACCGGCTTGACCGCTGCGGCATAGGTCGCATTCGCAACCGAGTTTGCGACCGATTTCAATGCATCCGACAGTTTCATTCCGTCGAAGACCAGTCCGTCGAAGGCCCCCCTCAGGCCGCGACCGATGGCATTCGACAACGAGCTGACCTCTCGGTTCGTCAGCGTCAGCGAGTCCCGCATCCGCACAAGTTCCACCTCGAAGGCCGCGGCCGTACCGCTCGCTCCCCCCAAGGTCGTCTCCAGCGCCTCCAGTTGCGCCTCGAAAGACTCGATATCCTCAGCCTCGGCCATGGCCTATCCTTCGTCCCTCAGTTTATCCGGAAAGGCGCGGGCCAGTTCCTCCAGCCGCGCACGGCTCATGGGGGCGGGCCCGCCTTCGGCCCCCAGCATCAGCATCAGTTCCGCAGGTGTGAGATCCCAGAACTCGGACGGCCTCAGACCGAGACCGCGAATGCCTGCCCGCATGAGGCCGCCCCAGTCAAAGCCCATCGTGCTTTGCCTCCGGCAAGGTGAAGGCCCGGGCCAGAAGCTGCGCGGCCGCCTGGGCCGCGGCGATCGGACCGCCGCCGATATCGGCTTCGGCAAGGTCGGCAGTCGTGCCCTTCCAGCCGCCCCCCCGAAGCCCCGCCAGCAACAGCGCAATCACGTCGCGCGTCGCGAAATGCCCTTCCTCGTAGCGCTCGATCAGGGTCAGCAGGGTGTCGGCGCCCAGCGCCGCCTCCAGCTCGGCCAGGGCACCAAGCGTAAGCTTGAGAACCTGCCGTTCTCCATTGACCATCAGCGCGACTTCGCCTGCGTGGGGGTTTGGCATGCTCAGATCGCCGTAAAGTTGAGGACACCGGCCGAAGCAAGCGTCATTTCATAGGTGGCTTCGCCATTGTGGCTGCCGGCATATTCCAGGCTGCTGACCTGAAACCGTCCCTCGACGATCCCGAAATCCGGGATCACCAGCTGAAAGACCGGCATCAGACCCTCGAAGAAGACCTGTCGCGCGCGCGTGTCGGTTTCCGCATCCTTGAAGACGCCCGATCCGGTGATGGCGGCCGACTTGACGCCCGCGCCCGCCAGAAGTTCGCGCCACCCGCCCTGGCTTTCCAGGCTGGTCACGTCCACAGGCTCGGCATTGAAGCTGATGCGCGAGGCCCGCAGACCCGCAAAGGTCGAGAAGTCTCCCGCGCCCGAGATATCGACCTTGATGAGAAGATCCTTGCCGTTCTGCGCCGTCATTTCGCGTACTCCAGGTGTGTCATTCAATCGTCCTCGACCCGGACGGAGAACCGCAGGTCGATGCGACGCTGATCCTGCGCGCCGACACGTCGGGCGCGGGCACGGTCGAACCACAGTCCGACCACCCTGCCCCGAACCAGCACAAGCGGTGCCTCGGTCAGGGCATCGGAAATGGCCCCGGCGGCGGCTTTCGCCCGGGCGAATCCCGCCTCCTCGCTGACGACCGATATCGTCACGAGATGCAGCGCGCCGCCCGCGTCCTTGTCGGACGCATCACGGACCTCTTCTGGTCCGAGGCTCACATAGATCGGCGGAAGGCGACCCGCGGGCACGGCGTCATACACCGCTTCGCCCACAATCGCGGCAACGGCGGCATGCCCCGAAATCCGCTGAAAGATCGCAGCCTGCAAAGCGGCCGCCATGCCATAGCTCATGCCGCCAACTCCTCTTCGGCGAGGCAGGCCAGATACTGCCCGCGCGTGTCGTGCTCGGTCACTGCGCGGATGCGGAACGACCGCAAACCCTCGCGGAACCGCTGACCGGCAACGGGCCGCTCCGGGGCGCCCGGAGGAGCGCCGCGGACCACGATCCGGTACAGCACCCGCGACAGGGCCAGTTCCTCGCCGGACTGTTCGCCGCCCGAGCGCACCGTGACCTCGGCCCACAGCGTGCCGCGCGCCACCCAGGTCTCGGAAAAGCCACCGGCACCGTCGGCGACCCGCACCGGCACTTCCAGCTCAAGGCGCCGGTTCAGGATCGGGGACCTCGCCATCACACGCCTCCCGGTGTCATCCGAAGCCTGCGCCAGCGGTCGGTCAGGGCCGCGATCCCGAAGGGCATCGCTCCGCCGCCCACGGTCTGCTCCAGCCGGTTCTCATAGTAATGCGCCGCCAGCAGCAGCACGGCATGGCCCAGATCCTCGGGCACCGCCGCCCAGTCGGAACCGAAGCCCGCTTCGAAGTCGATTTCGGCGCTGCCTTCGAAGGGAATCCCGGGCATCGAACCGCCCGCGCCGCGCACCACCGGCAGATGGGCATCGGCCAGCAGGTGATAGCGCTCGGGCGCGACCGGCACCGCCACGCCGCCCCGGTCAACGATCCGGATCTCGGTCACCGCCCGCACCGGAGCGACCGGCAAGGACTGGCTGCCCCCGTGGCGCCAGCCATAAAGCACATAACTGAAACTTCGGGAAATCAGCACTTTGCCGGTCCGCGCCTCGATTGCCGCCAGCGCCGCGCGCAGCAGCGTCTCCAGATAGGCGTCCTGGTCCCCGGCATCGGCAAAGCCGGTTCCGAGGCGCAGGTGCGCCTTGAACTGCGCAAGCGGAAGCGCCGCAGCCGGCACCGTCGTCTGCTCTATCAGCATCATCTTTTCCGTCTCTCCGCTTTCCCTCGACGCAAGGTTGACGCGCGCCGGCCCGTCCCGCTCCGATGGAGGGAGCACCGGGGCGGGCCCCGGGGGACCGGCGCGCGTCTCACCGGCCCACTGTCGGGGCCGGGTTTGCTGGTGCAGGCCAGATCCGCCGGTGTCAGGCGACCGAGAACTTCAGCACCTTGATTGCGGCAAAGTCGCTGACATCGCCGCCCACGCGCTTGGTGGCGTAGAAAAGCACATGCGGCTTGGCCGAGAAGGGATCGCGCAGCACCCGCAGATCGGGGCGTTCGGCGACGGTATAGCCGGCCTGGAAGTCGCCAAAGGCGATGGCCGCCGCGTCCGGTGCGATGTCGGGCATATCCTCGGCGATCAGCACCGGATAGCCCAGAAGCCGTGCGGGCTCGGCCGCAGCCAGACCGTCCGACCACAGAAACCGCCCGTCGGCATCCTTCATCTTGCGCACGGCGCCCGCAGTCTTCGAGTTCATCACGAAGCTGCCATTCGCCCGATAGACCGCGCCCAGCGAATAGACCAGATCGAGGATCGCGTCCGACGGCGCGCCCACGTCGAAATCGCCATCGGCGCCGGTGGCGACATAACCGAGGCTGCCCCAGCTCCAGCTTGCTTCGGCGACCTTGGGATGGCTGAGGAACCCGCGCGGCTTGTCGGTCCCGTCGCCCAGAATGAAGGCCGCGGCCTCGGCCCGCGAGAACTTGTCGGCAATCCGGCCTGCCAGCCAGCCCTCGATATCGAAGGCACTGTCGTCCAGCAGGCGCTGGCTGACCTTCGGCATCGCCGACAGCTCGTGCAGCGGGATCGTCACCCGCTCGATCTGCGGCGTCCCGGTCTCGACCTGGCTGCCGGTCTCGCTGGACCAGCCCGACCCGGTATCCGCATGATCGACCAGCACGTCATAGGAACTGGCCTCGACCGTCACCACCTGGGCAATCGACCGGATCGAGGCCGTCGCGGTCAGCACCGACTTGATCGTGCTCGCCGTCTCGGGGTCGATCAGATAGCCGCCGTCGCCGGCGACAGCCGTCGACATGGCCTTGCCCTCGAATTCGAGCCCGCGCAGCGCATCGTCGTCGCCGGACCTCAGATAGGCGCCGAAGGCCTTCTTGTGGGGCACCTCGATCTCGACGGCGCGGGACAGGGCGGGACGACCCGCCGTGATTTGTGATTTCCGGTCGAACATGGTCAGTCGCTCTTCCTGTTGCTTGAGCCTCGATTTCACTTCCGACTGGAACCCCCTGAAATCGATCAGGAAGTCCTCCAGAGCTTCACGCATCTCCATAGCGGGACCATGGGCCCGCCCGGCCTTGATTTCGGTCTCGGTCATGTTGGCAGTCCTGTCTGGGAGTGAGATTTGAAGAGGGAGCTAGCCTTCGGCCAGCATCCGGCGGGCGCCCGCAAAGGCCTCCGCCAGGTCGCGCAAGAGCTCCTCCGCGGTGCCCTCCGCCTTGGTGCCGACGCGCGCGTCGGCCAGCATCGGAAAGGTCACCAGCGACACCTCCCACAGCTCCAGTTCGGCCAGCAGACGGTGCCCGCTGTCATCCTTGCCGGCCCGCTTGGTACGATAGCCGATCGACAGCCCGTCGATGGCGCCCGCCGCAACCAGCGCCACCGCCTCGCGGCCCCGCGCCACGTCGGTCAGGATACGGCCCTTGACATACAGCCCGCGGGCATCCTCGCGCACCTCGTCCCAGACCCCGATCGGCTCGCAGGGATCGTGCTGCCAAAGCATCTTCACCCGTCGGCCTTCGGTTCCCATCTGCCGCAGACAGGCGGTGTAGGCGCCGCTCTGGACGATATCGCCCCCGTAATCGGCGGCGCCGAAGACCGAAGCATAGCCCTCGATCACCGCGCCATCCTTCAGCGCCAGCGGCAAGGTATCGCTCTTGCAGAACTTGCGTTCAAGTGCGATGCCACTTTCGTACTCCTTCATCACCTCTGTCCTCTTCGCTTCTAGGGCGTCGAAATGGCGGACAGGATCGAGGCGATCCCCTCTGCCAGGATCACCGCCACGATTCCGTAGACCGTCAGCCACATGCGCTTTTCGATCTGGTCCAGCATCTCCTCGATGCGTTTCAGGCGGTATTCGAGGGCGCTCCAGCGCTCCTCCATCACCCGCTCGCTGGCCTCGATCCGGATATGCGTCGCGTCGAACGGGGCGTAGAGAAACCGCGAGCCGGACCGTTGCCCGGCCACGGTTACCTGCCCTCCGGCCGCCTCGGCAGGCCGAGCAGCGCGCGTTTCTCGTCTTCGGTCAGGAAGTCGGCTTCGGAGATTCTTTTCCATTGCGTATCCCGCTCTGCGGCCAGCGCCGGCACCTGATCGAGATCGGGCCGAAGCGAAACCGCGGCGCCGCTGAAATGGGTCAGGAACTCGGCCACCGCTCCCGCGACCTTGGCCACCAGCGGGACCACGGTCAGCCGGTAGAAGGCGCGGTTTGCCTCCTGGTAATTGGCATAAGTTGCCTCGCCCGGGATACCCAACAGCATCGGCGGCACCCCGAAAGCCGTGGCAATCTCGCGGGCCGCGGCCTCCTTGGTCTTCTGGAATTCCATGTCCGAGGGCGAGAACCCCATCGGCTTCCAGTCGAGCCCGCCCTCCAGCAGCATCGGCCGCCCGGCATTGGCCGCCCCCTGATGATAGGACAGCATCTCATCCTGCAGCCGGGCATATTGCTCTTCGCTCAGCGTCGACTGCCCCTCGCCGCCGTGATAGACGATTGCCCCGGAGGGCCGCGCGGCGTTGTCCAAGAGCGCCTTCGACCAGCGCGAGGCCGAATTGTGCACGTCGATCGCGGTCGCCGCCGCCTGCATTGCAGACAACCCGTAATGGTCGTCCTGCGGATGGAAGTTCTTGATATGGCAGATGGGCGGGACCGCCCCTGTCATGTCGAACCGGTGCTTGCGCGCGCCCACCATGTAGTCGTAGGCAACCGGCCAGCCATCGGCCCCCGGCACCAGCCGCATCCGGTCCGACCGCAGCACATGCAGCTCGAACGGCAGCCCGCCCTCGCCGCCTACCGCCTCGAGATATCCGTTCCCCGACAACAGCAACTGACCGTAAAGCGCCTCCAGCAGCTCGGCCCGTCCCTGCGCCGGATTCGGCCGCTTCAGCAGATCCAGCACGGGATGCGCCTCATAGCGCCGCTCGTCATCCTGACAGATCAGCGGCAGCGCCGCCGCGGACTCCGCGATCAGCTTCACCGCACGAAAGCCCACGGGATTTCCGTTGAACCCCGACCGGATCAGCGAACTCGTATCGCGCGGCGTCCAGGCCGCGCGCCCTGCCCCCGCCCAGGCGATCACCGGGCCGGTGGCCGAGGCCTTGGTCTCGGGCAGTCGTTCCGTCGCACGGCGGAAAAGGTTGAATTTCATTGCAGATCATCCTCCGATTTCCGTCGGTTTCGCCGACGGTCGGCCCAAAAGCTGCGGCGCGCACCCGGGACAGTCCCGGATAGGCCTGGACATGGCACGACCTGCGCGGGGCCGAGGGCGAGACGGCCCGCAAGCGCGATCCGGCCGGACTAAAGACCCCGCACCCGCGGCCGCCGCCAATGCGCCGCCGGGGCGATCATCAGGTCGTTGATCGCCCAGACCAGCGCGTCCACCCGGTCCGGGCTGCCCTGGCTCTCGTAGCCCCGCGCCGTCATGTGGCACATCTGCTCTTCCAGAACCTGCAGGCCCCGCAGGTGCTTGACCCGGCCCTGCTCGTAAAGCGCGGCCACCGGCTCGGCCCGGGCGATCTTGCCCCGCGTGGCGCGAACCGCGCGGAAGGGCACCATCGGATCGAGCTGGCGGATCACCGTCTCGACCAGATCGCCCCCCTGATTGACCTCGGCAACCAGCCGCTCGGCGCCATAGCGCTCCATCGCCTCGATCGCGACCGTCGCCCAGGCCGTCGGGGCGACGCCGCTGATGCTGACATCCTCCAGCACATAGGCGCACCAGGTTTGCGGCGGCCCCTGCATCCGGACCCCTGCCACCACGATCCCGCATTCGTCCGAGCTGTCGCGGCTCGTGACCGGCGGATCGACGGCAACCACGATCCGGTCCAGCGGCGGCGCCTCGTCGACCCTCAGCGCCTCGATCCGGCTCAGCGTCCAAAGCGCGCCGTCCGACTCGTCGAGAAGCACGCCGTCAAGCTCCTGCCGCCCGAGCCGGGTGCCCGCATAACGGGTCCGGACCGCCTCGAGGAACGAGGCTGCCAGATTGGCCCGGTTGGCCTCGGTCGGCGCGTGGGTAACCACGGTCGAGGGGTTCGCCAGGATCGACTTCAGCACCGCCACGTTGCGGGGCGTCGTCGTCACGCATTGCCGCGGCGCCTGCCCCAGCCGCAGCCCGAACTGCAACATGTCCCAGGTCTCTTCGGCCCGCTTCCATTTTGCCAGCTCGTCCGACCAGGCGGCATCGAATTGCGGACCACGCAGGGAATCCGGGTCATGCGCCGAAAACACCTGCGCCACCGCACCATTCGGCCAGACCAGCCGCCGCCGCGTTGCCTCCCAGTTCGGCCGCCGGTCGGGAGGCGAACAGGCCAGAATGCCGCTTTCGCCAAACACCATGATCTCGCGGGCCTCGTCGACGGTCTCGCCCACCAGGGCCACCCGCCGGGCCTGGCCTTCGTCAAGCGGCCTTGCGCCCTCGACCTGCGACCGGACCCATTCCGATCCGGCCCGCGTCTTGCCCGAACCCCGGCCGCCCATGATCACCCAAGAACGCCAGTCGCCCTCGGGCGGCAGCTGATGCGGCAACGCCCAGAACTCGAAGAGATAAGGCAGCGCCAGCAGCGCCGAGTCATTCAACCCCTCCAGAAACGCGGCCTGCATCTAGGGTGTTGCGCAGGCGATCCAGTCGGCGCCCGACTTCAAGGCGGGCCTGTTCAAGATCAAGCGCTTGGATTCCACCTTCGGACTCGCTTTCCGCATTCAGCCGCCTTTCAACCCGCTGCCGTTCGTCGAACGCCGTCTGTGCCGCCTTCCCGAGATCGTTCAACGCCCCGCGCAGCATGCGGGCACGTTCGGAATTGCCGGCCTCGATTTCCTCGATCAGTTCGTTCAGGGCGCGGATCGTGCGCCTGTAATGTTCTTCAGCTTCCTCAAGCAGCGCCCACGCCGCCGCGCCGCCCGCTTCAGGAGAGGGATCATCTGTCATCGCATCTGCCTGATTGGTCTGCCCGGCGCAGGAAGAAGACAACAAAAAGGCGGCCTCCGGGGGTACCCCGGGCCGCCAAACCCACGTCTTCCAGCATGCCGTAAGGTATACCCCAGACCGTTCGCAGAGTCAAGAAGTTTAATGCTAACAAGAAGTTAACAGCGCATAACCGACGGCTTCCCAGGCAGGTATCCCGCAAACCGCCCTGCGTCCGATGCCCCATGCCCCAAGACTGCCCGCATCCGTCGAGCGGCACGCGAACCGGGCTTCACGCACCGGCCCGACACGAACGCGCCCAGTCCCCGCTTGTCGAATGGTATCGGGCCACGAACGCCCCTATGATGGCGCTCTCAATCCTGACAGGTTCGGAAAAACGAAATGATCCACGTCGTCACGACCTGCCCCGACATCGACAGCGCCCGGGCCATCGCGCGCGCCGCGCTCGACCGCAGGCTCGCGGCCTGCGCCAATATCCTGCCCGGCGTCGTCAGCCTGTTTCATTGGCAGGATCGCATCGACGAAGAGCCGGAATTGCAGCTGACGCTGAAAACCGACGACGGCCACCGCGCCGCGCTGGTCTCGCTGATCGCCGAGACCCATCCCCACGACCTGCCGGTCATCACCTGGGAAACGGTCGAAACGACGCCCGAGGCGGCGGCCTGGCTGACGGCCGAAACGTCAGCCTGACCGCCTGCGTCCCGGCACCGGGACCCCCAGCGCCTGACCCAACCCGTCAGGCAGGTTCCTTCAGCGCCTCCAGGCGGACGCCCACGCCGCACCATTCGGGCAGGCGGTCGGCTCCGGTAACCTGATGGCCCATCCAGCGCATGCACTCCTCGGCGCGGCCGCAATGGGCGCAGGCAGCCACCAGTTCCGAATATTCGCCCCGGCCCAGTTGCCCGGACCGGAGAGCATCGTTGAGATTGACCCCGATGGTGCGCGCCATCCCCTGGGTCAGCCAGAAATGTTTCGACAGCCTGCCCTGGTCTTCCATCGCCCTCAGGCGGACACCAACCGTGCCCGCATCGCCTCCAGCAGATCCTTGTTGCGGCAGAACCCCGGCGTCTCGTCGGTCCCGGTATCGTGAGACCCGAGCCAGCCCTTGCATTGCGAGGGCTCGGTACAGCCGAGGCAGCGCGAGACGGTATCTTGCATGTCTTCGGGGGTCCAGCGGCCGGCCATGGCCTCTTCCTCAAGATCCACGCCAAGCACTTCTGCCATCTTTTCAACAAGATGGGCGTGTTCTTCGTATTTGGTTTGACCCGACATCGAAGGTCTCCTGTCGATTTCGAATTGATGGAACTAGACCGCAAGAGCTCACCGGGCGCCTTGATGCGTGTCAAATGGGGACACCGCCCGAGGCGCGGAGACAGGAGCGCCCCCTGGTGCGGACCGGCAAATGCCGGGCAAGACCGCTTCACAAGCCGGCCGTGGGCGGCTAGCCTTGCGCCATGTTCAGCATCGAGCACGAATTCGACGCCACCGTCATCACCCTCGTCGACGAGGGGCCGCAGCATCTGCAGGAGGACGTAACGATCACGGCCTTCGAGGATTGCGTGACGGTCGAACAGCTGGACCCGCGCACCGACCGGGTCCAGAAAATCACGCTGTCGCTGGCCCAACTGCACGAGCTTGGCGCGGCCTTCGACCTGCCCGAAGGGGTCTACCGGATCGCCTTCGGCCGTGACTAAACCCGGCCGCGAACGGGATCAGCTTCCCCAGATCCGCCGGACATAGGTCTGCGTCTCCTGATACGGCGGGACGCCGCCGTGCTTTTCGACAGCTTCCGGCCCGGCATTATAGGCGGCAAGCGCCAGCCGCCAGGATCGGAACCGGTCGAACTGCCGCCGCAGATAGCGCGCGCCGCCGTCGAGATTCTGGTGCGGGTCGGTCGGATCGACCCCAAGCCTGCGGGCGGTGTCCGGCATCAGCTGCGCCAGCCCGATCGCGCCCTTGTGCGAAACCGCGCCCGAGTTCCAGCCCGATTCCTGCTGCACGAGCCGCAGGAACAGGTCTTCCGGCACGCCATGCTTGCGGGCCGCGTCGCGCGCCACATCCACGAACTCGCCGCGATAACGGCCCGAATAGAGCAGGCTGCCCTGCGAAGGCGTATGCACGCGATCGGGCTGCAGGCGGACCGAATTCGAATACTGCTGGCCGGCGCGACCGTCGAGCACCCGGGTCTGGGATTTGAAGAGCATCAGACGCGCCTTCGAGGACACTACGGACTCGGCCAGACCGGACGCGGGATGCGAACCGGACACAGCCAGAACCGTCAGCGCGATCGCTGCAAGCCGTGGCTTCACTCTCGTCCCTCCCCCGTCATGGGTGTTTTCGCGCGGGGACTATAGGAATAAAATGCGTCCCTGGCCAGCCTGCCCGTCGCCGCGGCCCGAACCGGCCCAATTCGCCGTCGCTATCCCCCTCCGGGGTGGTGTAAACGGGTACACGATGGAACACCAAGATTCGAAAAGAGGGCATGCATGGCAGGTTCGGTGAACAAGGTCATCCTGATCGGCAATCTCGGCCGCGACCCCGAGGTGCGCAGCTTCCCTTCGGGCGGCAAGGTCTGCAACCTGCGGATCGCGACGTCGGAAAACTGGAAGGACCGCAATACCGGCGAGCGACGCGAACGCACCGAATGGCATTCGGTCGCAATCTATTCCGAGCCCCTGGTCCGCGTCGCCGAACAGTATCTGCGCAAAGGGTCGAAGGTCTATATCGAAGGCCAGCTCGAGACCCGAAAATGGCAGGACCAGTCCGGTCAGGACCGCTACACGACCGAGATTGCCCTGCGGCCCTATCGCAGCGAGCTGACCATGCTCGACGGCCGCGACGGCGGGGGTAGCGGCGGCGGCAATTATGGCGGCGGAAGCGGCGGGTACGATCAGGGCGGCAGCCGCGGCGGCGACTATGGCGGCCCCCAGCCCGCGGGCGATTTCGATGACGAGATCCCGTTCTGAGCCATAGCCGGGATGCGGAGTGAGGGGAGCCTGCGCCGATGACCTGGTCCTATCCTGTCGGACGGGTATTCGGGTCCGAAATCAGGATCCACGCGACTTTCTTCCTGCTTCTCGCCTGGATCGGCGCCGCCGCGTGGATCGCCGACGGTCCGATCGCGGCGGTGGCGAACTTGGTCTTCGTGCTGGCTCTCTTCGCTTGCGTCGTCGCCCATGAATTCGGCCACGCGCTGACCGCCCGGCGCTTCGGCATCGCGACGCCCGACATCACGCTGTTGCCCATCGGCGGGCTTGCCCGGCTCGACCGGATGCCCGAGCGGCCGGGCCAGGAAATCGCCGTGGCACTGGCGGGCCCGGCCGTGAACCTGGCAATCTGCACCCTGCTGATCGTCCTCGGCGCAAGGACGGATCTGACGGGGGCGGCGGCCCTTCAAGATCCGGCGGCCGGATTCTGGAGCAAGCTCGCGACGGTGAACCTCTTTCTCGCGCTCTTCAATCTGCTTCCCGCCTTTCCGATGGATGGGGGCCGGGTGTTTCGCGCCCTGCTGGCACTGCGCCTCGGCCGGGTCGCCGCCACCCGTTTCGCGGCGCGGTCGGGTCAAGCGCTGGCTTTCGGCTTCGGGTTTCTCGGGCTCGTCACCGGCGATGCCGTGCTGGTGCTGATCGCCATCTTCATCTTTGCCGCCGCCGGGGCCGAAAGCGCGGATGTCGCGCTGCGGGACATGGCACGGCACCTGCGCGCCCGCGATGCGATGATCACCGATTACGAAGCGCTGCAGCCGTCCGACACGCTTCGGGGGGCCTCCTCGACGCTGATCCGGACTGCCCAGCATGAGTTTCCCGTGGTCGATGCGGGGGGCGGTCTGCGCGGAATTCTGACCCGGACCGCTCTTTTTCAGGCACTGGCGGAGGGACGCGACATGTGCCCGGTGGCCGAAAACATGGCGCGCGGAATTCCGACTGTTCCCCTGGCCGCCCCGCTCGACGCGGCGCTTGACGCCTTGCAGGATTCGGGCGCACCGGCCGTCACGGTCACGGAACCATCCGGACGGATGATCGGATACATCACACGCGAGAATATCGGCGATCTGATCGTGATCTGCGGACGCGACCGCCACCGCTGACGCCGCGAAAATTCTGCGAATTTTCGGCGCACCGCCCGGCGCGCGCTATCCTTGAGCCAGCCGCGCCTCGCGCGCCGTACGCAACCTGGCGAAATCCTCGCCCGCGTGATAGCTCGACCGCGTCAGGGGCGTCGCTGAAACCATCAAGAACCCCTTGCCATAGGCTGCCCTCTCATAGGCCGCGAATTCCTCCGGCGTCACGAAACGGTCGACCCCGTGATGCTTGGGCGTCGGCTGCAGGTACTGCCCGATGGTCAGGAAATCGACATCGGCCGCCCGCAGGTCGTCCATCACCTGATGCACCGCCTGGCGATCTTCGCCAAGCCCGACCATGATCCCCGATTTGGTGAACATCGCCGGATCGATTTCCTTCACCCGCTGCAGCAAACGAAGCGAATGGAAATAGCGTGCGCCCGGCCGCACCTCGGGATAAAGCCCCGGAACCGTTTCGAGATTGTGGTTGAAGACATCGGGCCGCGCCGCAACGACCGTCTCGACCGCCCCTGCCCCGCATTTGAGGAAATCCGGGGTCAGCACCTCGATCGTCGTCTCGGGCGCCCGGTGGCGCACCGCGCGGATCGTCTGCGCGAAATGCTCGGCTCCGCCGTCCGCGAGATCGTCGCGATCGACCGAAGTGATCACGACATGCCTGAGCCCCAGCTTCTGAACCGCATCCGCCACCCGGCCTGGCTCGAAGACGTCCAGCGCGTCGGGTCGGCCCGTGGCCACATTGCAGAAGCTGCAGCCGCGGGTACAGATCTCGCCCATGATCATCATGGTCGCGTGGCCATGCGACCAGCATTCGCCCACATTGGGGCAACCCGCCTCTTCGCAGACGGTGGCCAGCCCGTGTTCGCGGATCACGCGGTGGGTATCGCGATACCCCTCTCCTCCGGGCGCGCGCACGCGTATCCAGGCTGGTTTCTTCGGCTGGGGGGCATCGGGACGGCGGGCTTTTTCGGGATGGCGTTCGGCCGGGTTCTTCAGGTCGCGCAACTGGGGTCTCCCTGACGGGACGGGTCGCCCTCTCTTAGGCTCTTGTCACCGCGAAGGCAACCGGCCGACTCAGCCGCCGGCAGCCGCGCGGGCACTGTCGGTCAGGCTCCGTCCCGCCTCGGCCAGAATAGCCGCCAGAGCTTCGAACCAGCCATCGTCGCGCGAAAGCCGCCGACGCACCAGACCCAGCCGACGCGCGGGCTCGGGCGAGGCAAAGCGATGCACCGCGAGCGCCGGACTGGCCGCCCGTTCCGAGACAAGCGCGATTTCCGGCAGGAAGGTCAGACCGAAGCCCTCGGCCGCCAGACCGCAGAGCGTGGCCAGGGACGAGGCTCCCAGATCGACCCTGGTCTCCTCGCGCCGCATGCCGCAAACCTCAAGCGCCTGATCCGCAAGGCAATGCCCCTCATCGAGCAGAAGCAGCCGGTCGGGGTCGAGCGCTGCCGGCCGAACGCCTGCAGTTTCGCCGCCCAGCGCCGCGATCTGCCGCGCCGATCCGGCCAGCAGGAAACGATCCTCGAAAAGCGGCGCCTCGATCAGATCGTCGCGTCCGACCGGCAGCGCCACCAGCGCGGCGTCCAACCGCCCCTCATCGAGATCGGCCAGCAGCCGGTCGGTACGCGCCTCGCGGACCCCGATCTCCAGCGTCAGGTTTTGCGCCCGGATCAGCGGCAGCGCCTTCGGCAACAGATAGGGCGCCACCGTCGGAATGAGCCCGAGGCTCAACCGCCCGCCCAGTCCGCGCTGCCAGCGCGCGGCATCCCTGAGGGCCCGCACCTCCTGCATCACCCGCTGCGCATGCCGCAGGAGATCGTGCCCAGCCGGGGTCAGCACGACGGCGCGCGGCTGCCGTTCGACCAGTTGCACGCCAAGGTCGGTCTCCAGCTCACGGATCTGCACCGACAAGGCAGGCTGGCTGACATGCACGGATTCGGCCGCACGGCCGAAATGCCGTGTCTCGGCAAGCGCGATGAAATAGGATAGCTGGCGAAGCGTGATATTCATGGCTTAGGCCTATCAAACAGACCGAATAACGCAACGCGGTCCGGCCGCGGCGAAAGCACACCGGCAGGCGCCCCTCCCCCTTGGAACAGGCGAAGAGTTCACAACCTCGCTTTAACCGCGGCGCTCGCCGGACCGGTGATGACCGAGGATCTCGAAGACCCTTGATCCGTATCGCCTCGGGCTTGGGGCGCATGCGGGTTCGGACAAAAGGTCGAAGCCCTCAGGCGGCTCACGCCAATGGAAACCGCCAAAGGATCGATTCCGACGTCAGCGCGTAGGTCTCCCATCCCGGATGATCACATAGCCCCCGTCGGTCTGCCCTGTGCATGGCAAGATCGCGTCTGCGCGAGGTCCGGGATGGAGGGCAGAGGTGCCGATCTCTCTTCACAAGCAGGCGACAACGACACCGGGGATCCGGACGGCGATCCAGGCGGGCACGGACCCGGCCTGGATGGTGGCCGAGCGCGACGGGATCTCTGAACAGACGGTCTGGACGTGGCGGGGGCGCGATGGCGTTCACGACCGGAGCCACACGCCGCACAGGCTTCAGACGGCGCTGCCCCCCCGGCGCAGGAGGCGGTGGCGTGCGCTGCGCAAGGCGCTCCTCCTGCCGCTCGACGAGCCGCCTGCCGTGGTGCGCGAATTCCTCAGCCCGCATGTCTCGCGCTCGGGGCTCGACCGCTGCCTCCGACGCCATGGCCTGGGCAACCTGCGGGCGCCGAAGCCGAAGGCATCCAAGCCCGCGCACGGCAGCTTCAAGGCCGACGACCCCGGCGACCTGCACATCGACATCAAATACCTGCCCCGGATGGCCGACGAGGATCGCCGCCGCCACCTCTTCGTGGCCATCGACCGGGCCGCGCGGTGGGTCTTCGTGCGCATCTGCCCGGCACAGAGCGCGGCCAATGCGCGGAGGTTGCCTCACGCGATCTCGAGCGCGCGGCCCCGATGAAGATCGCCCGGGTGCTGACCGAGAACGGCAAGGCCTTTACCGACCGGCTGTTCGGCCTGCGCAAGCGCGCGGGACCCCGACAACACGCGTTTGATCTGCTCTGCACGGACCTCGGTATCGAACACCACCTGGCGCCGCCGATGCGGCCGCAGACGAACGGCATGGTCGAGCGGTTCAACGGTCGGATCGAGGGCATGCTCCAGAGCCATCGCTTCCACAGCGGAGAGGACCTCGAGCAGACTATCCTGCGCTGCGTCCACCTCTGCAACAGCCAGCTGCCGCAATCGGCCCTGAAGCGGCGCCCCCCGTCGCAACCCTCGAGGACTGGCAACGTCACAGACCCGAACTCTTCAGGAAGCGGGCCTACAATCACACGGGATGTGACACGTCGGCCGTACATGGCCGGGCAGCGGTGGCAATTTTCCGTTTCCCGGGGTCGTCACGGGGTGGAAACGCCTATGGCAGCCGTCTTCCGCGCCTCAACGCGAGACGGCCGCATCACTCGGGTGTGGCGACCAGACTTTCGAGGCGAACCCGTCAACAGGCGCGCTGGACCCAGGCACGCGAAACCGCATCAGCGTTCCGCCATAGGGATTGGCTTCGCACCAGATGCGGCCGCCATGACGCTTGACGATCTTTTGGCACGTGGCAAGCCCCAGCCCGGTCCCCGGCTTGTCGGTCGCCCAGGAAAGACGCTGAAACGGCTCGAAAATGCGCTGCCGGTATTCCTCGGGAACCCCGATGCCGCGATCCGCAACTTCGAAAAGCACGTCTCCATTTTCGAGCCGCCGCGCCGAAATCCGGATTTCGGGGGCGTTCTCGCCGGAATACTTGATCGCATTCGATACCAGGTTCTGCAGCAGCTGAGCCAGCATCGCGGGGCTGCAAAACACATCGAAGTCCGACAGATCGACATCGACGCTCCCGCCGCTTTCTCGAATATCCTGATCCAGGAATGAAAGCGCATTTTCGACGAGTTCGGTGGCGGGAATCGTCTCGAAGACCGGATTGATGTCCGTGCGAATATGATCGGCCAGCGTTTCGACCAGATGCGACATCTGGGTTGCGGTCTTCTTCATCATGACCATCAGCTTCTGCAGTTCCGCCGATTGCACCTCGCCCATTTCCTCGTCGAGCTGCTCGCAGATGAACCGGATGCTGCGGATTGGCGCACGGAAGTCATGAACAAGAACATTTGAGAACGTCAGCAATTCCTGCCGTTGTTCCTCGACCCGCTGCGCAAGGCGCACCATTTCGACCGCCCGGACCAGCATCCTCTCAAGACCGGCCTGGTTGATCCGCGATTTCGGGGTATAGTCGGCGGCCCCTGCAAGGATTGCCGACTTGGCGATCTGCTCGTCGCCCTGGCCGGTCATAAGAATGAAAGCGGCGCCGGGCCATTTTCTCTTGAGCGTCTCAAGTCCGTCGAGCCCGTTTTCCCCGGGAAGAACATAGTCTATGAAAACCGCGTCGAGCGTCTCGGAACCGTGATCGAGTGCCGCATGCACCAATTCCGCTTCACAAATGGATCGGCACATCCCGGATCGTTCCAGCAACCGGCGAATGAGTTTCCGGTCGCCGGCGTCGTCATCGATGATCATGACATCCAGATCGCGCATCCTTTAGTCCTCGCTGAGGCGAATATCCGGAAAGCTCAATATATTCCAGAAGCGGTCCAGAGTCTCTATGAGCGACGCAAAATCGCGCCCGACCCTTTGTTTGAGGATATACCCCGAGATACCTGCCTCATAGGCAATGCGTTTGTCGTCATCGTCATTGGATGTCGTCAGCACAAAGACAACGGCTTGCCTGAGGCTGCAGTCATTGCGCAACTCATGCAGGAATTCGAGACCGTTCATCCTTGGCATCCGGATGTCGGCCAGCACGATATAGGGAGAGGCGGGAACAGGGCCGGCGACACCACGCATGATCGACAAGGCTTCGACACCATCGACGGCGCGGGTCAATGTCGCCTTAATTCGTGAGCGGTTCAGAGCCCGGCGCACGGCCTTGGCATCACCGTCGTCATCCTCGACGATAAGAAGGTTCAGCGGCGTCCGGCCAAGGAGGTCTGCATCCTGCGTCATGCCGCGCGCCACGCCGATTTGCCCGACTTCGCACGGACCTTGGGCCAGACCACATGCATCGTCGTGCCGCGACCGCCGTCGCTTTCGATCCGCACTTGCCCCCCGGCGATTTGCACGTATTTCAGGACCATCGCGAGCCCCATCCCGCTGGCCTCGACTTCGTCGCGGGGACGCAATGTCTGGAACATTTTGAAAACCTTCTTATGATAGGCTGGCGGAATTCCCGGGCCGTCATCGCTGACCGACAGGCAATAGGCGTCATCCGTTTCGCGGCCCGACAGACGAACGAGCCCCGTCGGCCGGTCATGGTGCTTTAGCGAATTACCCAGAAGATTCAGAAGGATCGTCTTG
Source organism: Rhodovulum visakhapatnamense (assembly GCF_004365965.1). Lineage (GTDB taxonomy): Bacteria > Pseudomonadota > Alphaproteobacteria > Rhodobacterales > Rhodobacteraceae > Rhodovulum > Rhodovulum visakhapatnamense. The sequence continues at coordinate 14,579 of NZ_SOEB01000028.1, read as the reverse complement.
ATCGGCATATTCGGAATATGCAGCTTGTCGAAATCGGGTGTCACTTCGAACGTGAACCCCTCGGGAAGGTTCAGAAGCCCGCGCAATTCGCTGGCAAGCTCCCTGCCCTCGACGATCCGGGCCTTTTCGTCGATCCGGCCAATCCGCGAATGGTTCAAGAGATCGTCCAGAAGCCGGTCCATCCGCGCGACCCGACTGCGCAGCAGGTTCATGCTGTCGCGGGTGTCGTCGTTGAGATAGGGCGCCAGATCCTCCTCGAGCCAGGCCGAGGCATTGTCGATGACGCGAAGCGGCGCCTTCAGGTCGTGGGAGGCGAAATAGGCGAAGGCATCGAGGTCGGCATTCGAACGTTCCAGCGCCTGGACGAGCGCCTCGCTACGGGCCTGAGCCTCGCGCCGGCTGCTCACATCGCGCAGCACGCCAATGAACCGCGTGCCGCCGGCATGACTTGTGCTTGCGACCGAGATCTCGACGGTGATCTCGGTGCCGTCCTTGCGCTTGCCGGGCATCTCACGCCCGGCGATCAGACGCTGCGGCGTCGCCTGACCGATCCGCCTGCGCATCATCCTGTCGTGTTTGACGGCCTCTTTGTCGCTCATCAGCATCGACACATTCCGCCCCAGCAGTTCGGAGGGTTCGTATCCGAAAATCCGGGCCACGGCGACATTGGCTTCCTCTATGACACCCTCCTGATTTATGGTGATCAGCCCATCCGCCGCCTCGGCGAAAATCGCGTTGAGTTTCGCCGATTTCTGATAAAGTCTCTCGTTCAGCTTGACGACCGCGCGGGCCAGTTCGGCGACCTCGTCGTTGCTTTCAGGGACTAGGTCCCGCAGATCGTCGCCCGGCTCGCTGGCGCGCAAGCCGCGGGCCAACCGGTTCAGCGGTCCCGTCAGCCGGTTTCCGAAATGCCAGGCTACCAGCCCGGCCAGGACCGACAAGACGATGCCCGCCGCAAGCCCATAGACAAGCTGCTGACGGATCGGCGCGAAAAGATACGGAGTCGGCAGTTCGGTCACGACAAAGATGTCGGTCCGCAGAGGCAGACGCTCCCCCCGGCTCAGCGAAGCCGCGCTGAGCCCGGTGACATTGATCGCCCGTTGCCAGCCGATCTTGGTGGCCCGCGTCGACCCGGACGGTACGATGCCGCCAAGGTCCGGAAGATCCTCGGCGCGCCAGCCCGGAGTGCCATGAAATCGCAGCGGCCCGGGTCCGGTGACCGGATCGTAACGCATGAAATCGCCGGATGACGTCATGGCCGTGACGACATACCCGTCCGCCGGATAAATGACCGCGGCCCGCAGGATCGATTCGAAATCGGCATTGATCACCAACGCTCCGACAGCGCGGCCATCGGAGCCTGGCACCGGCACGACAAGACGAATCGTCGGCGGCCCCTCGTCGCGGCCTTGTTCCCGGTTCAGGGTAACCCGCGAGAAGAACGGCTGCCCGGCATCGAGCGCGGCTTCGTCGGCCAGATAGGGTTCGTCTCCCTTCGACTGCAACGCACTGCGCCGAACGGCTTCCGTGCGGTCGCTGACCCGGTTCACGCGCACGACTTCGCGCCAGTTGTCGTCCCGCCCGATATAGCGCAGCTGGGAATAGTGCGGCCGGGTCCGCAGGACGGAATCGAAGACCGCCTCCAGCCGCCGATGCCAGTAGATGTCCGGCGACTCCTGGACTTTCTGATCGTGCAGTCCCTGACCCGTGGCCGCCACCACACCGTCGATTTCCGGAAGGGCCGCGATTTTGCGGCCGTCGGACGCCATCAGATCCAGTTGCTGCAGCAGCCGTTCCGCAAAGAACCCGCCCGCGAATTCCATCCGCGACACCGCGGCGGTGCGATACCACTGGACGCCGAACAGGTTCACCGCAGCGAAGAATAGACTTGCCACAAGGACGACGCAAAAGGCCATCAGGGCGAGTTTCACGCCCAGACTGATCTGCCGGCCGACGATGACCTGACGCGTTTCCAAAGTTCTCCCCTATCTCAACAGTCGTTCCGTCTTCGGTTGCGCCTCGAGTGCGAGAATGGTTTTCATGTTCTCCAGGTATTCGAACAGGTCGAGGCAGGCCCGCTCGGCCTCGGCGGCCTCCTTGCGGATCTCGGAATGGCCCTCGACAGACTGGGTCACCACACGGATCTTGCGCAGCATGCCCGACAGCATGCCACGAATATCGGCCGCGCAGACGGCCGAAAACCGTTCGAGCATCTGTTCCACCTCGGCCCGCGCTTCGCGTTCGTGAAGGATCGCGGCCCGGTAGATCTCGCGCTCGATCGCAGCGGTCACCGCGCGGCGGATCATCGAGATGGTCAGTTCGTCCTTGACCAGATAGTCCGAACACCCCGAGCGCATCGCCTCGGCGACCGTGGCGGGGTCGTCGGAACTGGTGATCATGATGGCGATGGCCTTGGGCTGATCGGGATGGGCCTTGAGCAGTTCGAGCGCGTCAAGCCCGGTTTCCATCTTCAGATCGTAGTCGAGAAAGACCATGTCATAAGAGGTCTCGTCCAGTGCGGCGCGGAAATCGTGGATGCTTGCCGCTTCGCGCACCCGGAACTTGAGCCCGGCGCGCAGGCACAGTTTCTTCAGGCGCAGCCGGTCGATCTCGTTATCGTCGAGCATGAGCACGACAAAGCTCCGCTCGGCAGGACGACGAGGCACAGGTAGACTGTCCGTTGGCATATTCGTCATGTCAGGAAACCTTGATCACGAGCCAGGAAACAGGCGATCTGTCAGAGATCGGCATCCTTGGCGGAACACTACCCGCATGATTTGCGCCGCGGGTTAACGTTACGTAAAATCGCGGTCCATTTCACCAGAAAACCGCAATGGATCAACTGAATTCGCTGCAAAAGACCGAAATTGGCCTCACCCGTTTCACATACTTGAAAGGGTTGAGGAAAAGGGCCGGAAGGCGGCGACACCGCTCTCCGGCCCCAGGGGGGCGGACCCGGCCGGACCCGCCGGCCAGCCCCGTGCGTCCGCTCAGGCCAGATCGAACCGGTCGGCGTTCATCACCTTCGCCCAGGCCGCTGCGAAGGCCTCGGCAAAGGCCGGACCGGCCTCATCCTGGGCATAGACCTCGGCCAGCGCCCGCAGCTGCGAGTTCGACCCGAAGACCAGATCGACCCGGGTCCCGGTCCATTTCACCGCGCCGGTCGCGCGGTCGCGGCCCTCGAACAGGGTCTCGTCGGCATCGGTCGGCACCCAGACCGTACCCATATCCAGAAGGTTGACGAAAAAGTCGGTCGTCAACTGCCCGGGGCGGTCGGTAAAGACGCCATGCGCGCTTTGCCCGGCATTGGCGCCCAGCATCCGGAGCCCGCCGACCAGAACCGTCATCTCGGGCGCGCTGAGGGTCAGGAGTTGCGCCCGGTCGACCAGCATCTCCTCGGCGGTGACGCTATAGGCGCCCTTCTGGTAGTTGCGGAACCCGTCGGCGACCGGCTCCATCACCTCGAAGGACTCGGCATCGGTCTGCTCGGCCGTGGCATCGGTGCGGCCGGGCGCGAAGGGCACCTCGACCGCATGGCCCGCATCGGCAGCGGCCTTTTCCACCGCGGCCGATCCACCCAGCACGATCAGATCGGCCAGCGAGACCCGCTTGCCCCCCGCGGCACGGGCGTCGAAGCCCGCCTTGATGCCCTCGAGCGCCTCCAGAACCCGGGCCAGTTGCGCGGGCTCGTTCACCTCCCAGTCCTTCTGCGGCGCAAGGCGAATGCGCGCGCCATTGGCCCCGCCGCGCTTGTCGGACCCGCGGAAGGTCGAGGCCGAAGCCCAGGCGGTCGAGACCAGTTCGGCCACCGACAGGCCCGAACCAAGGATCTCGGCCTTCAGCGCAGCGATGTCGTCCGCATCGATCAGCGGATGATCGACCGGCGGCACCGGATCCTGCCAGATCAGGTCCTCGGACGGCACCTCGGCACCGAGATAGCGCGATTTCGGCCCCATGTCGCGATGGGTCAGCTTGAACCAGGCCCGCGCAAAGGCATCGGCGAACTCCTCGGGGTTCTCGTGGAAATGCCGCGAGATGGGTTCGTAGATCGGGTCCATCCGCATCGCCATGTCGGCGGTGGTCATGATGATCTTGCGATTGCGCTCGCCGGTTTCCGGATCGGGCGCGTGATCCTCGGGCTTCAGGTCCTTCGGCGTCCACTGCCAGGCCCCGGCGGGGCTTTTCGTCAGCTCCCAGTCATAGCCGAAGAGCACGTCGAAATAGCCCATGTCCCAGGTCGTGGGATTGGGCGTCCAGGCGCCCTCGATGCCGCTGGTGATGGCATCGGCGCCCTTGCCGCTGCCATGCCGGCTGAGCCAGCCCAGCCCCATCGCCTGCAGCGGCGCGGCCTCGGGTTCGGCGTCCAGCAGGGCAGCATCGCCCGCCCCGTGGCATTTGCCGAAGGTGTGCCCGCCCGCGGTCAGCGCGACGGTCTCGTAATCGTTCATCGCCATCCGCGCGAAGGTCTCGCGAATGTCGCGGCCGGAGGCGACCGGGTCGGGGTTGCCATCGGGGCCTTCCGGGTTGACGTAAATCAGCCCCATCTGCACCGCCGCCAGCGGATTTTCCAGATCGCGGTCGCCCGAATAGCGGCTGTCCGGCTTGTCGCTGGTGGCCAGCCATTCGCGTTCCGACCCCCAGTAGATGTCTTCCTCGGGCTCATAGACATCCTCGCGCCCGCCGGCGTAGCCGAAAGTCTTCAGTCCCATCGATTCCAGCGCGACATTGCCCGCGAGGATCATCAGGTCGGCCCAGGAAATGGCGTTGCCGTATTTCTTCTTGATCGGCCAGAGAAGCCGCCGGGCCTTGTCGAGGTTGACGTTGTCGGGCCAGCTGTTCAGCGGCGCGAAACGCTGGGTCCCGGTGCCACCGCCACCGCGGCCATCCGCGGTGCGATAGGTGCCGGCGCTGTGCCAGGCCATGCGGATGAACAACCCGCCGTAATGGCCGTAATCGGCGGGCCACCAGTCCTGGCTGTCGGTCATCAGCGCATGCAGGTCGGCCTTGACCGCCTTGAGGTCGAGCGTCCCGAAGGCTGCCGCATAGGAAAAGCCGGGGCGCATCGGGTTTCCGGCGGTCGGGTTCTGATGCAGGATTCTCAGGTTCAGCTGGTTCGGCCACCAGTCGCGGTTCGACTGGCCGCCGAAGGTGGTGTGCAGCACGGGGCATTTGCCCGCCGGCGTGTCGTTTCCGTCCATCTCTTCCTCCGGGTCGCTGGTTCGAGGGTCAAATCTGAAAACGGAGGAGCCAGAAACGGACCGCGTGCACCCGAAACGACCGGCTTGCCCGGCCGCGGCACCCGCGGATCTGGTCCGCGTCCTCCCTGCGGGTCTTCTACCAGAGCCGGTCGATAGATGGAATTTGGCATTAATGATATTAACGATAGGATCGCGTTATCAGACTGGCAGTGCGCCCCCCGATCCGGGCCCCGACCGGTGCGACGCGATTGTTTCGGCGGCGCGACGTCCCATATTTCGGGGGATGCTGAAACTGACCCCGATCCTTCTGGCGGTGCTTTACGCGCTTGCGATGTACCGGTTCTCGGCCTGGCGCACGGGGCGCGAGCTTGACGCGCGTTCCTCGGAACTGGCCGATCCCGCATTGAAAGCGCTGACCGACCGGATGGCCCGGGCGCTCGACCTGCCGCGAATCCGCGTCGACATCTACGAGATCGCGCCGGTCAACGGGCTGGCAGCGCCCGACGGGCGGATCTTCATCACCCGCGGGTTTCACGACCGCTACCGCGCGGGCGAGGTGACCGCCGAGGAACTGGCCAGCGTGATCGCCCACGAACTGGGTCATGTGGCGCTTGGACACGGCCGCCGCCGGATGATCGACTTTTCCGGCCAGAACGCCATGCGGACGGCGCTGGCGATGGTTCTGGGCCGGGTCCTGCCCGGCATCGGCGTCTATCTGGCCAATGCTCTGGCCTCGCTCCTGGCTGCACGGCTCAGCCGTCAGGACGAATACGAGGCCGATGCCTATGCCGCGGCACTCTTGACCAAGGCCGGTATCGGGACCGGACCGCAAAAGACCCTGTTCGAAAAGCTCGACCGCATCACCCAAAGCCGGGGCGGCGCCATGCCTGCCTGGCTGATGAGCCACCCGCGCACAGCCGACCGCATCGCAGCAATCGAGGCGATGGAGACCCGCTGGACCCCGGCGACGACGACCTAGCGTCGGATATCGAAAGATGTATCCTTAATGAACTTTTCACTCCGGCCCTGTTAGGTCCGAGTCCTGTTGCCCAGAGTTGCCCGTCATGAGTGTGGAACCCCAAGGCCTCGACTTTGCCGGAACGCTGCGCGCGCAACGCTCGTTCGACGCGGCCTGGCTGGTTTTCAACGATCACCTGCGCGCGCATGGCGTGTCGCATGCCCTCTATGCGCAGCTGCCGTCCGTGCGGGTGCGGTCTATCTCGCGCGAGATGATCTATCACGCGACCTATCCCGAAGGCTTCACCCGGCGCTATGCCTCGGAAGGGATGATCGATCACGATCCGCGCGCGCATTACTGCGAGTCCGACGCCGAGGCCCCGCTTTACTGGAACCGGCCCGGCGACACCCTTGCCGCCGATCCCGAGGCACGCGATGTGCTGGGCCTGTGCGAGGATTTCGGCCTGGCCTTCGGGATGACCCTTCCGCTCAAGGGCCGGTCTCGGCTGAACCGAAGCGGTATGGGGTTGGCCTTCGACGCGCGCACCTTGGCCCAGGCCGAAGAGATCCTTGCCGCCAGCGAGGGCGCGATCCTCAGCGCGGCCGCCCTCTTCCATGCCCTGGCGCAGACGCCTGACATTGCCGCCGACATGATCCGGCTGTCTCTGCGCGAACGGGAATGCCTGCTCTGGTCCGCGGCCGGGCTCCGCAACAAGGAAATCGCGTTCCGGCTGTCGATCGCCGAAAAGACCGTGGAACATCACATGGCCTCGGCGATGACCAAGCTGCATGCGGTCAACCGGACCCATGCCGTGGCCCGCGCCCTGATCCTCGGCCTGATCGCGCCCTGACCCGCCGCGACCTCACATGCATGAGGGAAAATCCCCAATTCCCGCAGGGCCCGTCAAAGGCATATTTGGACCACCCTTTTTCAGGGGGGCGGTGGATCGGTCAGATCGGATCCGGTGGGGGCCGTGGTCCTGACGGGTCTGGCCCTGATGCCAGATCGATGCAGGATCGCGTCCGAGACCGGCACCGCAGGAGAGAGCGATCTCTCTTCATTTTCGTGGCCCCTGGCCACATTCGCGGGAGGCGACGGAGAGTGGCCGTGGCTTCCCGCTTTTCCCTCGTCGCAAGCAGCGCGTCGGATCAGCCCAACGCCTTGCCCAGCCGGGGCAGCCGTGCCCGCTTGAGCAGCGCGCGCAGGGCCAGCGGCTCGCCCGCCATCCGTTCGGCGGCGGCATGAACCTCGGCCACCGCCCGTTCGACCGGCCCGGGATCGGCCAGCCACAGATCCATCAGGAGCCCGTCCGGCGCGGCACGGACAAGCCCCTCGGCCGCCAGTAGATGGCCGGGAAAGTCACGTGCGTTGAAGGTCAGGATCGCATCGGCCCCGCCCGCCACGGCGGCCGCCAACACATGCACGTCGTCGGGATCGGGCAGCCAGAGCCGCGCCTCAAGCCCCGCCTTCGGCGCCACCTCGGCCCCCGGCCAAGCCCCCCGCAAAAGGGCGATCTCGGCCCGGGCCTGCGCCTCGCCGGTCGGTCCGATCTTGCACGCGGCCCGCGCCCATTCCTCGAGGATGCGGGCCGACCAGAGCGGGGTGAACAGCCCCGTCCCCGCCACCTTCAGCAGGATTTCGCGCAGCACGGTCGGGTAAAGGACACAGGTGTCCAGCAGGACCTTCATTCGGTCAGGCGGAAGGCCAGCGCCTTCAGATAGCCCGACTCGGCCAGATGCGGCAGCACCGGATGATCCGGCCCGGCAAAGCCGGTGTAAAGGATCTGCCCGCGCCGCCCGGCCTTGCCGATGCCGCGCGCGCTGGCGGCCCGGAATTTCGCCAGATCGGCGGCATGCGAACAGGAACACAGGACCAGATACCCGCCCGGCGCCACCAGCGCCGCCGCCAGCCGCGCCACCCGCTCATAGGCCCGAAGCCCGGCATCGAGCGCCGATTTCGACGGCGCGAAGGCAGGCGGGTCGCAGACCACCAGTTCGAATTGCGCGCCCTCGGCGCCCAGCGCCGCCAGCGTGTCGAAGGCATCGCCCTTCCGTGTCGCGAACCGCCCGGCCAGCCCCGAAGCCTCTGCCCCGGCCTCGGCCAGCGCCAGCGCGGGCTCGGACCCGTCGACCGCCAGCGCGCTTTCGGCACCTGCCGCCAGCGCCGCAAGGGCAAAGCCCCCCACATGCGAAAAGACGTCCAGCACCCGGCCGCCCTTCGCCAGCCCCGCCGCGAAGGCATGGTTCGGGCGCTGGTCGTAGAACAGCCCCGTCTTCTGCCCGCCGGTCAGATCGGCCATGTAGGTCGCACCGTTCATCGGAACCGGTACCGGTCCCTCCAGGGCGCCCCGCAAGACCAGCGTCTCTTCGGGCAGGCCCTCCAGCCCCCGCACCCGGCCCGAGCCGTTCTTGACCACGGTCTCGACGCCCTTGACCTCGACCAGCGCAGCCACCAGCGCGTCGAGCCGATACTCGGCCCAGGCGGCATTGGGCTGCACCACCGCGGCGCTGCCGAAACGGTCGATGACCACCCCGGGCAGACCGTCGGCCTCGGCATGGACCAGCCGGTAGAAGGGCGCGTCGTAAAGCCTGTCACGCAGCGCCAGCGCCGACCCGATCCGGGCCGCGAACCATGCCTGATCCACCACCGCCTCGGGGTCGCGGTCGATCACCCGCGCCACGATCCGCGACAGCGGATTGACCGCCGCCAGCCCCAGCGGCCGCCGCTCGGCATCTTCCAGGACCGCCAGCGTTCCGGGCGCCAGCGCCTTGGTGCGCCGGTCCATGACCAGCTCGTCGGAATAGACCCAGGGAAAGCCGTGACGGATAGCGCGCGCCTCGGCCTTGGGCATCAGCCGGATCGTGGGATAGTCGGTGCTCGGTTCGGTGCTCATGGGCCTCTCCTACGGCCAGACGATGGCGGCGGGAAGGGGAATCGCGCGGCCCGCCCGCCCTTTCCCCGTTAGCGCTAACGTTCTATATCCCGCCTTATCCACCCGCGAGAGGAGACCGCCATGCCGCTTCACCCCGTGCTCGAAGAGGTCACCCGGGCCATCGTCCGCCGCTCGGCCGACAGCCGCGCCGCCTATCTCGACCGGATCGCCCGCGCGGCCGATCAGGGCCCCGCCCGCGCCCATCTGACCTGCGGCAACCAGGCCCATGCCTATGCTGCCTCGGGCGCGGCCAAGGACCTCCTCGCCGAAGGCCGCGCCCCCAATCTCGGGATCGTCACCGCCTATAACGACATGCTTTCGGCGCATCAGCCCTTCGAGCGGTTCCCCGCCCTGATCCGCGACGCCGCGCGCGCAGCTGGCGCCACCGCCCAGGTCGCGGGCGGCGTGCCCGCCATGTGCGACGGCGTCACACAGGGCCAGACCGGGATGGAGCTGTCGCTGTTCTCGCGCGACGTGATCGCGCTCTCGGCAGGCGTCGCGCTCAGCCATAACTGCTTCGATGCGGCGGTCTTCATGGGCGTCTGCGACAAGATCGTGCCGGGCCTCGTGATCGCGGCCGCGAGCTTCGGCCATATCCCGGCCGTCTTCCTGCCCGCTGGACCGATGACCTCGGGCCTGCCCAATGACGAAAAGGCCAAGGTCCGCCAGAGATACGCCACCGGAGAGATCGGCCGCGACGCGCTGATGCAGGCCGAGATGGAAAGCTATCACGGCCCGGGCACCTGCACCTTCTACGGCACCGCCAATTCCAACCAGATGCTGATGGAGCTGATGGGGCTGCACCTGCCGGGCGCCAGCTTCGTCCCCCCCAACACCGCCCTGCGCGATGCGCTGACGGTGGCGGGCGCGCAACGGGCGCTCGAGATCACCGCCCTGGGCAACCGGTATACCCCTGCGGGCCGGGTTCTGGACGAACGCGCCTTCGCCAATGGCATCGTCGGGCTGATGGCGACGGGCGGGTCCACGAACCTCGTGCTGCACCTGCCCGCCATGGCGCGCGCGGCGGGCATCCTGCTCGATATCGAGGATTTCGCGCGGCTCTCCGAGGTCACGCCCCTGATGGCCCGGGTCTATCCGAACGGGCTGGCCGACGTGAACCACTTCCACGCGGCGGGCGGGCTTGGCTACATGATCGGCGAGTTGCTCGCGGCGGGCCTCCTGCATCCCGACACCCTGACCGTCGCGGGCGAGGGGCTGGCGCATTACACCCGCGAGCCCAAGCTCGTCGACGGCACCCTCACATGGACCGAGGGCGCCGGCGAAAGCCTCAACGACAAGATCCTGCGCCCCACCGCCGATCCGTTCCAGGCGACGGGCGGCCTGCGCGCCCTGACCGGCAATCTGGGGCGCGGCATCATCAAGGTCTCGGCCGTCGCCCCGGAACGCCACATGATCGAGGCGCCCGCGCGCATCTTTCACGATCAGGAAGCGGTCAAGGCGGCCTTCAAGCGGGGCGAGTTCACCTCCGACACCATCGTCGTCGTCCGCTTCCAGGGTCCGCGTGCGAACGGCATGCCGGAGCTGCACGCTCTGACCCCCACGCTGTCGGTCCTGCAAGACCGGGGCCTGAAGGTCGCCCTCGTCACCGACGGGCGGATGTCGGGCGCCTCGGGCAAGGTCCCGGCCGCGATCCATGTCACCCCCGAAGCGGTCGATGGCGGCCCGCTCGCGCGTCTCCGGGACGGCGACCTGATCCGGCTCGACGCGCCCGCCGGCCGGCTCGACGTGCTGACCGAAGGCGCGCTCGACCGCCCGCCCGTCACCCCCGATCTCTCGGCCAATGAGACCGGACTGGGGCGCGAGCTCTTCGCCGCCTTCCGAGCGCATGCGAAATCCGCGACCGAGGGCGCGGGGATCGTTGTCTAGCCGCTTCTTCTTGGCCTAAATACCCACTGAAACGTCAGACGACCGCGCGAAAGGACCGCCAGAATGACCCCCCATGCCGCCAGCGAGATCACCGAGGCGCTCTGCCGCAAGGCCCCCGTCATCCCGGTGCTGGTGATCGAGGACGCGGCCCTTGCCCGTCCTCTGGCCGAGGCGCTGGTCGCGGGCGGCCTGCCGGTGCTCGAGGTCACGTTGCGCACCCCGGCCGCGCTCGACGCGATCCGCGAGATGGCGGGCGTCGAGGGCGGCGTGGTCGGCGCAGGCACGCTGCTGACCCCGGCGGATGTCGAGGCCGCCACGGCCGCGGGCGCCCGGTTCGGGGTCTCGCCGGGGTCGACGCCCGCGCTTCTCGATGCCGCGCGGGCGGGCGACCTGCCGCTTTTGCCGGGTGCCGCGACCGCCTCCGAAGCGATGGCGCTTCTGGAAAAGGGCTACAGCGTCCAGAAGTTCTTCCCGGCCGAAACCGCGGGCGGCGCGGCGGCCCTGAAAGCGCTGGCAAGCCCGCTGCCGCAGATCCGGTTCTGTCCGACGGGGGGGGTCAGCCTAGCCAATGCCGCCAGCTATCTGAGCCTGCCGAACGTGCTGTGCGTCGGCGGCTCCTGGGTCGCGCCAAAGGAGAAGGTCGCGGCAGGCGACTGGGACGCCATCGTGGCGCTGGCCCGCGAGGCCGCCGCCCTGCCGCGCTGAACGCAAGACCCGCCGAGGCGCCCCTAGCCGATGATCTCGAAGGCCTCGACATCGACGAGGCCGCGATCGGTGATCTTCAGCGCCGGGATCACCGGCAGCGCGATGAAGGCCAGCTGCAGGAAGGGCTCGTCCAGCACCACGCCAAGGCTCTTCGCTGCCGCGCGCAGCGCCTTCAGCCGCGCCTCGACCGTCTCGAAGGGCTCAAGGCTCATCAGCCCCGCGACCGGCAGCGCCAGTTCGGCCAGCACCCGCCCGCCCTCGGCCACGACAAACCCGCCCTCGATCTCGGAAAGCCGGGTCGCGGCCAGCGCCATGTCGGCCTCGGACACGCCCACCGCGACGATGTTGTGGTGATCGTGACAGACGGTCGAGGCAATCGCCCCCCGCTGCAGACCAAAACCGCGCACGAAGCCGACCGCAATATTGCCGTTCTTGCCGTGCCGCTCGACCACCGCGACCTTGGCCAGATCGCGCCTCGGGTCGGCGCGCTTTTCACCGCCCTCCGGTGGCACCGCCTCGATCAGATGCTCGGTCAGGATCTTGCCCGGCAGGATGCCGATGACATGGGTCTCGGCCGCGTTCGAGGTGGCACGGAAACTGGCTGCCGTCACCTTCGGCGCCCTGACCGAGCCGCGCCCGACCGGCGCCACATCCTCGCGCGCGGCGAAAGCCCCGGCCGAAGCCAGCCGCCCGCCCGCCAGAACCAGCCGCGCCCGGCACGCCGCAAGATCCTCGAGCGCCACGATATCGGCCCGCTTGCCCGGCGCGATCTGGCCCCGATCCTTCAGACCGAACGCCTCGGCCGCCGACAGAGACGCCGCCCGATAGGCCGCAAGCACCGGCGTGCCCTGCCCGATCATCCAGCGGATCATGTGATCGAGATGGCCCTGCTCGGCGATATCCAGAGGGTTCCGGTCGTCGGTGCACAGGCACATATAGGGCGAGGTCCGTTCGCTCAGCAGCGGCGACAGCGCCACCATGTCCTTCGAGACCGACCCTTCGCGGATCAGCACCCGCATCCCCTTCTGCAGCTTCTCGCGCGCCTCGGCGGCGCTCGTCGCCTCATGCTCGGTGCGGATGCCCGCCGCGATATAGGCGTTCAGGTCCCTGCCCGACAAAAGCGGCGCATGGCCGTCGATATGGCCGCCGCGAAACGCCTCGAGCTTGGCCAGAACGCCCGGGTCCTGCATCAGAACGCCAGGGTAGTTCATCATCTCGGCCAGCCCGATGACCTGGGGATGATCCTTCAGCGCGACCAGCGCCTCGGCCTCGATCCGCGCGCCCGCCGTTTCCATCCCGGTCGAGGGCACGCAAGAGGACAGGTTCACCCGGATGTCCATCACCGTGCGCGTCGCGGCCCGGAGGAAATAGTCGATGCCCTCGATCCCGATCACATTGGCGATCTCATGCGGGTCGCAGATTGCCGTGGTCACGCCGCGCGGGCAGACGCAGCGGTCGAATTCCAGCGGCGTCACCAGCGAGCTTTCGATATGCAGATGCGTGTCGATGAACCCCGACACCAGCGTCAGCCCGGAAACGTCGAGGACTTCGCGCCCTTCATAGGCACTGCCGATGCCGACGATCGTTTCGCCGCAGATCGCGACATCGCCCGGCACCATCTCGCCGGTCACCAGATCGAGCACCTGCCCGCCTCTCAGCACCAGATCGGCCGGCACCAGCCCGCGGCCCTGGGCAATCAGATCGGAAAGCGGCTGGACCATCGGCGACTCCTTGGCGAGGGACTGCCGGCAGGGTCGCAAGGCCGGGTGACACAATCAAGACGCGAAAGAACCGGCCCGCCGCACGGCACCTCAGAAAGGCTGCGGTCGCGAGCGCTCGCGGCTCCGGTCGGCCCGGCGCGGGGTCACGGCCTCTATCCGGCCGCGCGGGTTCCGGTCCGGCGCGGCGGCTGCCAACGCGCGAGAAGGCCGTTGACCCCTTTCGAGGTCCCGACCCGGATCGCGCCCGACAACACCGCCGACAGGAACGCTGGTCGATGCGACGATCATCGATGCGCCGTCGTCCACAAAGAACAAGGCGGGCGCCCGCGACCCGGAGATGTCGTCCACGAAGACGGGCAACACCTGGTCTTTCGGGATGAAGGCGCATGTCGGCGTCGATGCGCAGAGTGGCACGGTCCACAGCCTCGAGACCTCGACCGCCAAGGTGCATGACAGTCGGATCCGGGACAAGGTGCTGCATGGCGAGGAAAGCTCGGTCTGAGCCGACAAGGGCTATGTCAGCGCCGAGCGGAAGGCCGCGTTCGTCGCCGTCGGCGGCGCCTGGGGTGTCATGCGCAAGGCGCCCATGGGCGGCAAGCTTCACCCCGAGGACGAGAAGATCAACCGGATCATCGCCATGGTGCGGGCCCGCGTCGGCCACCCGTTCCGGGTCCTCAAGCGCCAGTTCGGCGACGTGAAGACCCGCGATCGGGGACTGGCCAAAAACCGCGCTCAGCTCTTCACGCTGTTCGCGCCTGGCAACCTGCTCCTGGTCCGACGGAGGCGGAGGGCGTGGGGACGAGTCCGTCCGAATTCTGCAAAACCGCCAACACGGCGGGCCAAGACATCGCGAAAGGGTCCGTGAAAGACCCGAGCCAAGGTCCCCGCAGCGATCAGGCCGCCATCTCGGCGCAGCCGAACCCGAAGATCAGACGCTCCCTTTGTCCAATCCTCGCAGCTTTGTTTATCATGATTCCTGATCCTTCAGAATGTCCAATTACCAAGGGAGGCAATCTCATGCCTCTATTCGCCAAAGCAACTTTTTAACTGATTCCAGCAATATTCTGGTTTTAAACGACTTTTCTTCTAGGTCATGTTGACAAATGGCGGACCCAGAGACGGATCGACGTGATGTCAATGAAGCCGAGGAAGCTCTCAGCGGTCTTGTCGTAGCGGGT
>NZ_SOEB01000027.1 GCF_004365965.1 Rhodovulum visakhapatnamense | reverse complement strand
CGACCCGCTACGACAAGACCGCTGAGAGCTTCCTCGGCTTCATTGACATCACGTCGATCCGTCTCTGGGTCCGCCATTTGTCAACATGACCTAGAGCAGAACGACCTTACGCAGCTGATGGAGTCTACCGAAGCCGACGGACTTACGCGGCTTCGGCCCACACCACTCCATCAGATTTTCCCTTCACGCGGGATCTGCGAAAGCAGTTCCAGCAATGCGGAAGATCAGGAAATGTGTCCACTAACCGTCTTCCCAAGCAATTCCGGGAAAGGAGGCCCCCTCTGTCAGGACAGTTGTCACCGCTCGTAATTTTGGCAGCATGATCTGAGGCGGGCGGGACACGATGATGACTTGGCGTATTCACCGGAACGGAAGGCTGCGGTTGTCGCGAAGATGCTGCCGCCGACAAATTGGTCCAGAATCAAACTCAACAGCGGCGAGTTCCTCCTTGCCTGGCACGAATGGCGCGCCGATCCGGCCTCTTACGTCCCTCCGCAAGATCGGGCATAACCGGCCCGAGACCAAGACCCAGACCACCCCGAGGACAAGACATGCACGACATCCGCGCCATCCGCGAGACCCCCGACGCTTTCGACGCCGCCCTGGCGCGCCGCGGGCTGGCGCCGGTCTCGCCCGCGATCCTTGCGCTGGACGAATCCCGCCGCGCCAAGATCTCTGCCGCCGAAGAGGCCCAGGCCGCGCGCAACGCCGCCTCGAAGGAGGTCGGTGCCGCCAAGGCCCGCGGCGACGAGGCCGAATTCGAACGCCTGCGCGCGCTGGTGGCCGAGAAGAAGGATGAGATCGCCCGGCTCGATGACGAGGCCAAGGCCGAGGACGCCCGCCTGCGCGACATGCTGATGGGCCTGCCGAACCTGCCGCTGGCCGATGTGCCCGACGGGCCCGACGAGACCGCCAATGTCGAGCGGCACCGCTGGGGCACCCCGTCCGATCTGGGCTTTGCCGCGAAAGAGCATTACCAGCTTCCGGGCGTCGCTGCGGGCATGGATTTCGAAACCGCGGCCAAGCTGTCGGGCGCGCGTTTCGTGGTGCTGAAAGGCGCGGTGGCCCGCATCCACCGGGCGCTGGCGCAGTTCATGCTGGACACCCACGTCACCGAGAACGGGCTGACCGAGGTCAACGCGCCGGTGCTGGTGCGCGAAGAGATGATGTACGGCACCGGCCAGCTGCCGAAATTCGGCGAGGACAGCTATCAGACCCGCGAGGGCTGGTGGCTGATCCCGACCTCGGAAGTGACGCTGACCAACACCGTGAACGACACGCTTCTGGACGAGGCCGACCTGCCCCGCCGGATGACCGCGCATTCGCTCTGCTTCCGGTCCGAGGCGGGCTCGGCGGGCCGCGACACGGCCGGAATGCTGCGCCAGCACCAGTTCGAGAAGGTCGAGATGGTGTCGATCGTGCATCCCGATCAGGGCCTTGATGAACTGGACCGGATGACGCGCTGCGCCGAGGGGATCCTGGAAAAGCTTGGCCTGCCTTACCGGACGGTTGTGCTTTGCACCGGCGACATGGGCTTTGGCGCCCGGCGCACCCATGATCTGGAGGTCTGGCTGCCGGGACAGGCGACCTATCGCGAGATTTCCTCGGTGTCCTATTGCGGCGATTTCCAGGCCCGGCGGATGAATGCCCGATTCCGGCCCGCGGGCGGCGGCAAGCCCGACCACGTCCACACCCTGAACGGGTCGGGCCTTGCGGTGGGGCGCTGCCTGATCGCGGTGCTGGAAAACGGCCAGCGCGAGGACGGATCGGTCGCCCTGCCCAAGGCGCTCGCTCCCTGGCTCGGCGGCAAGACGCTGCTGACAGTTGAAGGAGAACTGGCATGATCGACCCGGTCAAGGCGGTCCTCGTCTTCGTCGCCACTGTTTTCTTCGTCGCCTCGGCGGTGATGCCCGGCGGGTTCTCGGGCTTCGAGCCCTCGCAATTCCCGATCCCGCAGGACGATCCGCCGGTGCAGCCCGCGGGCTATGCCTTCGCGATCTGGGGCGTGATCTATGTCTGGCTGGTGATCTCGGCAGGCTTCGGGCTCTTCCGCCGGGCGAGCGACGGCGCCTGGGAGCGCTGCCGCCTGCCGCTGATTCTGTCGCTTGCCCCGGGTGCGGCCTGGATCGGGGTCGCGCAGCTCTCGCCGGTCTGGGCGTCGCTGCTGTTGTGGTGGATGGCCGCCATGGCGATCTGGGCGCTGGTCGAGACGCCTCTGGTCGACCGCTGGTGGCTGCAGGCGCCGGTCGGGCTTTATGCGGGCTGGCTGACCGCGGCCAGCTGGGTCTCGGTCGGCCTTTTGGGCGCGGGCCACGGCATCGTCTTCGGCGAAACCGCTTGGGCCCTGATCGCGCTTCTGGGCGCGCTGGCGACCGGGGCGGCGGTGCTTTTCCCGCT
The DNA here is from genome assembly GCF_004365965.1 of Rhodovulum visakhapatnamense. Taxonomy (GTDB): domain Bacteria; phylum Pseudomonadota; class Alphaproteobacteria; order Rhodobacterales; family Rhodobacteraceae; genus Rhodovulum; species Rhodovulum visakhapatnamense. The sequence continues at coordinate 58,116 of NZ_SOEB01000027.1, read as the reverse complement.
CGACCGCGCGCCCGCCTATGGCGTGGCGCTGATCTGGGGCCTTGGCGGGATCGTCGTCGCGAACCTTTTCAGCGCGCCGCTCGTCGCCATCGCCGCACTTGCCGGTGCCGTCGTGATCGGCTTTCTCACGGTGCGCGCCGCCACCTGAGGCGCGCCACTCCGGCTCCATTGCGCGGCCTGCGCCGGTTCATGGGTATTTAGGCCAAGAAGAAGAGACGGGCTGGGCTTCTTCTTGGTTCAAATACCCATGACGGACCAGACGAAGACGGGCACCGCCTTTAGGGCGGGGCGGAGCCGGATCAGCTGCCGGCCTTCTTCTCAATGTGCTTTCTGAGCCGCGAGGGCGTCTTTTTCTTCCTGGCCCGGAACGGGTTGCGGTCGCCCTGGCCGCGGAAGGTCAGCCGGATCGGGGTGCCCGGCATCTCGAAATCCTCGCGCAGACCGTTGACCAGATAGCGGCGATAGCTTTCCGGCAGCTTCTCGGGAACCGAGGCCATCACCACGAAGGCCGGTGGCCGGGTCTTGACCTGGGTCATGTAGCGCAGCTTGATCCGGCGCCCGCCGGGCGCGGGCGGCGGGTGCATCTCGAGCATGCCCGCGAGCCAGCGGTTGAGCCGTGCGGTCGGCACCCGGCGGTTCCAGACCGTATAGGCCGAAATCACCGCATCATGCAGCCGGTCGAGCCCCCGCCCGGTCAGCGCCGAAACCGTCACCAGCGGCGCGCCGCGCAGCTGCGGCAAAAGCCGTGCGAATTCCTCTTTCAACGCAATCAGCTTGTCCTGACGGTCGGTCTCGAGATCCCATTTGTTGACCGCGATGACCACCGCGCGGCCCTCGCGCTCGGCCAGATCGGCGATCTTGAGGTCCTGCGCCTCGAACGGGATCTGCGCATCGAGCAGTACGACCACGACCTCGGCGAACTTGACCGCCCGAAGCCCGTCCGACACCGACAGCTTTTCCAGCTTGTCCTGGACCTTGGCGCGCTTGCGCATGCCTGCGGTGTCGAACAGCCGGACCGGCGTTCCCTGCCAGTCCATCGACAGCGAAATCGAATCGCGGGTGATGCCCGCCTCGGGGCCGGTCAGCAGCCGGTCCTCGCCGAGGATCTGGTTGATCAGCGTCGACTTGCCGGCATTGGGCCGCCCGACCACCGCGACCTGCAGGGGCCGCGCGGCGGTCGGCATCCGGACCGGAGCCTCCATGTCCTCGTCGTCGTCCTCGGACAGATCGACGTCGACCTCGGGCGCGGCCTCGGCATCGATCCGGGCCTCGGCGGCCTCGATCAGCGGGGCAAGCACGGCATGCAGCTCGGCCATGCCCTCGCCATGTTCGGCCGACAGCCTGAGCGGCTCGCCAAGGCCCAGCGCATAGGCCTCAAGGAACCCCGCATCGGCGGCGCGGCCCTCTGACTTGTTGGCGCCGAGGATGACATGGGCGGATTTCTTGCGCAGGATGTCGGCAAAGACCTCGTCGGCGGCCAGAACGCCCGCCCGCGCGTCGATCATGAAGAGACAGGCATCGGCCATGCCGACCGCGCGCTCGGTCAGCTTGCGCATGCGGCCCTGCAGGCTTTCGTCGGTCGCCTCTTCCAGCCCGGCCGTGTCGACCACGGTAAAGCGCAGATCGCCGAGCCGCGCCTCGCCCTCGCGCAGGTCGCGGGTCACACCGGGCTGGTCGTCGACCAGCGCCAGGCGCTTGCCCACCAGACGGTTGAACAGCGTCGACTTGCCGACATTGGGCCGGCCGACGATGGCCAGGGTAAAACTCATGGGTCTCTCCGAACCGGATCAGACCGACCGCCTACACCATCCCGGGCCTAGCGGAAAGCCTCGAGTTCCCCGCGCTCGGACAGCACGTAAAGCGTACCGCCCGCTACCACCGGCCGCGACGCGGCCCCGCCGGGCAGGTCGATTTCCGCCAGCACCGCGCCCGAGGCCGGGTCGAAGCCCCGAAGCCAGCCGTCATCCGAGGCGACCCAGATCCGCCCGCCCGCGAGGATCGGCCCGTAATGGGCATAGACGGCCTTGCGTTTCTTGGGCTTCTTCTTGGTAAAGTACGGCAGATCCACCGACCAGATCCGGCTGCCGTCGCGGGCGTCGAGCCGCACCAGCTTGTCCTGATCGGTCATGAAGAAGACCGAGCCGCCCACCGGCAGCATCGCGCCATAGGCGCCGTCCTCGGCAGTCCAGATCCGTTCGCCCGAATTGACATCCAGCGCGACCGAGCGGCCCGACTGGTTGCCCGCGAAAAGCACATTGCCCGCGACCACCGGATCGCCGGTGATGTCGGTCACCGAGGCATAGACCGCGCCGCGCCGCTGACCGGCGACCGCCGCACCCCAGACGCGCACCCCGCTTTGCCGCAGGGTCGCGACAAGATCGGCCGAACTTAAGGGGAAAATTGCCAGCCGGTCGGTCACCGCGGGCGCGGCGCCCCCCAGCATTCCGGCGGGCGCGGGCGTGCCCGGGATCTGCCATTGCACCCGGCCGTCGGCAGCCGAAATCGCCCAGGCGCGGTTGTCGCGGCTGACGAAATAGACGATGCCGTCGCGATAGGCGGGCGGACCCGAAATCGCGGCATCGGCCTTCTGGGTCCAGAGCTCGGCCCCGGTCGCCGGATCCAGCGCGATCAGCGTGCCATAGCCCGTGGTGGCGAACAGCCGCCCGTCGCCATAGGCGAGCCCGCCGCCGCTGACATCCTTGCCGCGCTTGCCCTCGGGCCGCAGGTCGGCCTTCCACAGGACCTTGCCCTCGGCCGAGACGGCCGCGGCCTGGCTGCGCGCATCGAGCGTGTAGATCACCCCGCCCGCAACCACCGGCGGCGCGGTGATCCGGTAGCGCCGGCTGTTGCCCGCCCCGATCGAGGCCGACCAGATCCGCGCGGGCGTGGCCGACAGCGCCGCATGGGGCGTCAGATGTTCCGGATTGCCGCCCAGCTGCGGCATGTCGGCCACCGCCTGCGCGGCCGGCAGCGCGATATCGCGCGCCTCGGGCAGCGCGGGCTGCGCCGTCTCGAGGCCCAGGGCCTCGCGCACGCCCAGCCGTTCGCCCGGCAGGATCTCTTCCTTGTCGCCGCACCCCGCGACCAGGGCGACCAGCGCCAAGACGCTCGTTACATGGCCGAATTTCACTGTCGCTGTCCCCTCGATCCTGGGCTCGTCCTGTCTGGCTGTCCGGCCGCCTGCGGCCGCATCAGCCGGCGTCCGGCGATCCGCCGAGCGCCACAATCAACCGACTGGCGCGCTGACGCAAGTCCGCGCTGGCCTCGGCATCGTCAAGCAGGCCGCGCAGCCGGTCCAGCGCGGCATCGGTACGGTCCGCGTCGATCTCGGCATAGGCCATCTGTTCCAGCGCCAGCGTCCGGAACGGGCGCCCCGGCGCCGCCAGCGGCTCCAGCGCGGCCAGCCGCGCCTCGGGCGTCATGTCGCTGCCCCGCATCAGAACAAGCTTCAGCGCCGCCAGATCCGACAGGTAGGGCGGCAGGGAGGCATCGGCGGCAACGGCATCGAGCCGCTCGGTCGCGGCGATCCGCCCGGCCGCATCAGGCGCCTCGGCGGCGGCCAGAAGCGCGACCAGCGCGCCCGCCGGGCCGTCGGCGCCGATCCGGCCCAGCGCCTCGGCGCGGGCCGCGGCATCGCGGATCTCGATCGCATCGAGAATGCTGTCGCCCAGCGCCTGCGCGGCGGCCTCCTGCCGGGCGATGCTCCACTCGCGCCAGGCGGCGGCACCGACCAGTCCGACGATGATCAGGGCCGCGATCCAGCCATAGCGGCGCATCCAGGCGAACAGGCGGTCGCGGCGGACCTCGTCGGTCACTTCCTGGATGAAACTGTCGGGATTGGTCATGGGCGTCTCGGCGGTCCGGCTGCTTGGGCTCTGCTTGCGCCCGTCTTAGCGCAGCGCTTGCCCCTTTGCAAAGCCCCGCGACCATGGCCGCCGCACGGCGCCGGAACGCTTGTACCCCCTGCCCGTTTGATCGTACCATCTGCGCATGGATCAAGGCGGCCGGTCCGGGCCCGTCCCGCGCCGACCCGCCTTGCCGGGACGGCCGCGACCGGCCCCGAAGCGCGCGACGAGAAAGGCAAGGCTGTCCATGCGTTGGATCTCGATGCTCACCGCCCTGCTGGTGACGGTCGGCTTTTACCTGCTGATGATGGAACGGGACCGCGTGATGGTCTTTGCCGGGGTGGAACCCGCTCCCGCGCCAGCCGCAGATACCGGCGGCTCCGGTCCCCAGAAGGTGTCCGTCCTCGTGCAGCGCAGCACGGCGCAGCAGGTTCAGGGCGGCGTCCGGCTTCGCGGCGAGACCGAGGCCGCGCGCAGTGTCGAGGTGCTGGCCGAAACCGACGGCCGGGTGATCTCGGAGCCGCTGAAAAAGGGCAGTGCCGTCGCGGCCGGGCAGACGCTCTGCCGGATCGAGCCGGGTACGCGGCCCTCGGCGCTGGCCCAGGCCCGGGCGGTGCTGGCCGAATCCCGCGCGCGTCTGCCCGAGGCGCGCGCCGCCGTCGCCCAGGCCCGCGCCCAGCTGGACGAAGCCCGGATCAACGACCGCGCCGCCCGGCGGCTGTCGCAAGAGGGCTATGCCTCGGACACGCGGGTCGCCGGAACCGCTTCGGCGGTCTCGACCGCCGAGGCGGCGGTGGCCTCGGCCACGGCGGGGCTCGAGGCGGTCGAAACCGCCCGCAAGACCGCCGAGGCCCAGGTCGCGACCGCCGAGATCGAGATCGAGCGTCTGACCATTGCCGCCCCCTTCGCGGGTGTGCTGGACGAGGACACGGCCGAGCTGGGCACGCTGATGCAGCCCGGCCTGCCCTGCGCCACGGTGATCGCGCTCGACCCGATCCGGCTGGTGGGCGCGGTGCCAGAGACCGAGGTCGACAAGATCCGCGTCGGCGCGCCCGCCGGAGGCCGGCTGCTCTCGGGACAGGAGATCGCGGGCCGCGTCGCCTTCGTCGCACGCACCACCGATCCCGCCACCCGTACCTTCCGCGTCGAGGTCGAGGCGCCCAATGCCGACGGGGCGATCCGCGCCGGGCAAAGCGTCGAGATCGGCATCGCCGGCCCCGCCCGCAGCGGCCATCTGGTCCCGGCTTCGGCGCTGACGCTGGACGATGCCGGGCGGCTCGGGCTGCGCTATGTCGATGACACCCGCCATGCCCGCTTTGCCCCGGTCGAGGTGATCCGCGACGCCCCCGAGGGCATGTGGGTCGCGGGCCTGCCCGACAGCGCCGAGGTGATCGTGGTCGGACAGGAATTCGTGTCGGACGGCACGCCGGTCGAGGTCAGTTATCGCGAGAGCCCGCAATGACCGGTCTTGTCGACTGGGCCGCCGCGCGGGCCCGCATGGTCGTGGCTTTCGTCCTGATGTCGCTGGTCGCGGGCGCGCTGGCCTATATCGAGCTGCCCAAGGAGGGCGAGCCCGATATCGAGATCCCGGCGCTGTTCATCTCGGTGCCCTTCCCCGGCATCTCGGCCGAGGATGCCGAGAAGCTGCTGATCAAGCCGATGGAAACCGAGCTGTCCGATCTCGACGGGCTCGATTCGATGACCGCGACGGCGCGCGAGAACTATGCCGGGGTGGCGCTGGAATTCGAATTCGGCTGGGACAAGACCAAGATCCTCGCCGATGTCCGCGACCGGATGAACAAGGCCGAGGCCGATTTTCCCGACGGCTACGAGAAATACACGATCTCCGAAATCAACTTCTCGGAATTTCCGATCCTCGTCGTGAACCTCGCGGGCGAGGTGCCGGAACGGACGCTGGTGCGTGCGGCCAAGGACCTGCAGGACCGGCTCGAGGCGCTCGACCCGGTGCTCGAGGTCTCGATGGCGGGCCAGCGCGACGAGATGCTCGAGGTGATCCTCGATCCGCTGAAGCTCGAATCCTACAACGTGACGGCGCAGGAACTGGTCAATGTCGTCACCGCCAACAACCAGTTGATCGCCGCCGACGAGGTCGAGACGGCGAACGGCGCCTTCGCGGTCAAGATCCCGGCTTCTTTCGACGATCCCTCGGACGTCTATGACCTGCCGGTCAAGGTCAACGGCAACCGGGTGGTGCGGCTGGGCGATCTGGCCGAGATCCGGCTGACCTTCGAGGACCGCAGCTCGACCGCGCGCTTCAACGGCGAGCCGACGCTGGCGCTGCAGGTGGTCAAGCGCAAGGGCTTCAACATCATCGACACCTCGCGGCTGGTGCGGGACGAGGTCGAGAAGGCCCGCGCGGACTGGGCGCCAGAGCTGCGCCAGGCCATCGTCGTCACGACCTCGAACGACCAGTCGACCAATGTGGAATCGATGGTGCGCCAGCTTGAAGGGTCGGTTCTGACCGCCATCGCGCTGGTGATGGTGGTGGTGCTGGCCTTTCTCGGCACCCGCTCGGCGCTGCTGGTGGGCTTCGCGATCCCGACCTCGTTTCTCTTGTGTTTCGTGCTTCTGGCGATCCTCGACGTGACGGTATCGAACATCGTCATGTTCGGGCTGATCCTCGCGGTCGGCATGCTGGTCGACGGCGCCATCGTGGTCGTGGAATATGCCGACCGCCGCATCGCCGAGGGCACCGGCCCGATGCATGCCTTCGCCGATGCGGCCAAGCGGATGTTCTGGCCCATCGTCAGTTCGACCGCGACGACGCTGTGCGCCTTCCTGCCGATGCTCTTCTGGCCCGGCGTCGCGGGCGAGTTCATGGGGCTTTTGCCGGTCACGCTGATTTTCGTGCTGTCGGCAAGCCTGGTGGTCGCGCTGGTCTACCTGCCGGTGGTGGGCGGGGTCGCGGGCCGGTTTTCGCGGGTGCTCTGGCGCATCACCGAGCGGCTGAGGCCCTTGCCGAAGGGTTTGCGTCTCGGGCTGATGGCGCTGGCGCTGGCGACGGCCTTCCTCGGCGCGATGCGGATGCTGAACCCGGCCTGGCCCGCGCCCGGCCCGGCCAGTTCGGGCCCGATCGAGATGCTGCCGGGACTGGCGCTGTTCACGCTGGGGCTGATCGGCTGTTCGCTGGCGGTGAACGCGCTGCGGGACCCGCGGCCCGAGCCGGTCAAGGCGGGCTACCGCCCGACCCTCTTCGGCCGGCTGATCCGCGCCATCGCTGGCAATCCGGTGATGCCGCTGGTCACTGCCGGGGCCGTGCTCGCCTTCGTCGCCGGGGTCTTCGTCTATTACGGCAAGCACAATAACGGGGTCGAGTTCTTCGTGAAGACCGAACCCGAACAGGCCATCGTCTATGTCCGGGCGCGGGGCAACCTGTCGATCGACGAGAAGGACGCGATGGTGAAGGCGGTCGAGCGCGTCGTGCTGACCGAACCCGGGGTCGAGAACGTCTTCTCCTTCGCAGGAGAGGGCGGCCTGAGCCAGAACACGGGCGGCGCGAGCCCGCCGCTCGACACCATCGGCCAGGTTCAGATCGAGCTGCAGAAATGGCAGGAGCGCGCTGCCGACCCCGATCTGCATGGCGGCCTGATCCTCGCACGGATCGAACGCAAGCTGGCCGGGATCCCCGGCATCCGGACCGAGATCCTGAACCTGTCGGATGGCCCCGCCTCGGCCAAGCCGGTGCATCTGCGGCTGAAGGGCGACAATTGGGACGATCTGTCGGCGGCCGCCCGGATCGCCCTCGACCGGTTCGAGGCCACCGAGGGGCTGCGCGACATCGAGGATACCCGCCCCCTGCCCGGCATCGACTGGCAGGTCGATGTCGATACCGAAGAGGCCGGCCGCTTCGGCGCCTCGGCGGTGCTGGCGGGCCAGATGGTCCAGCTGGTCACCCGCGGCATCCTGCTCGACACCATGCGGGTGCCGTCCTCGGACGAGGAAATCGACATCCGCGTGCGCCTGCCGGAACGCGACCGGCTGCTGTCCACGCTCGACACCCTGAAGGTGCGGACCGAAGTCGGACTGGTGCCGCTGTCGAATTTCGTGACGATCGCGCCGGTGCGCAAGATCGGGCGGATCAACCGGGTCGACGGCAAGCGCTATTTCGACGTCAAGGCGGCGGTGGCCGACGGGCTCACGACAGCCGAGGGCCAGCCTATCAACGCCAATGAGCGGATCGCGACCCTCACCCGCTGGCTCGACACCGCGCCGTTCCCGCAGGGCGTCAGCTGGGAATGGACCGGCGATCAGGAGGACCAGGAGGAAAGCACGGCCTTCCTGTCGAAGGCCTTCACCGCGGCGCTGGGGCTGATGTTCATCATCCTGCTGGCGCAGTTCAACAGCTTCTACAATTCGGTGCTGGTTCTGCTGGCGGTGGTGCTGTCCTCGGCGGGCGTGCTGATCGGGATGCTGGTGATGGGCCAGCCCTTCTCGATCATCATGACCGGCACCGGCGTGGTGGCGCTGGCGGGGATCGTCGTGAACAACAACATCGTCCTGATCGACACCTATCAGGACTATGCCCGCTACATGCCGCGGATCGAGGCCATCGTGCGCACCTGCGAGGACCGCATCCGCCCGGTTTTCCTGACCACGGTCACCACCATGGCGGGCTTGCTGTCGATGATGCTGGGGGTCAGCTTCGACTTTGCCAATGGCGGCTATACCATGGGCAGCCCGGCCTCGCTGTGGTGGACCCAGCTCGCGACGGCGGTGGTCTTCGGGCTGGGCGTGGCGACGGTGCTGACGCTGGTCTTCACGCCCTCGCTGCTGGCGCTCCGCGAATGGGTGCGGGCGGGCGCCTATGCATCCCTGCGCCGTCTGGCGGCACTCAGCGCGGGCCCCGACAGCCGCGCGGCCCGCGACCTGGCGCTGACCCGCGCCGCCGCGCGGCTCGATGGGCCCGAGATCGTCTGGACCGAGGCCCCGGAGCCAACCGGGGCCGCCGGGGCGGCGGCAGGCAAGCCAGACGGCCTTCGCGCCGCCGAATGATCGCGCCCCCTGCCCCGGCGCGGGGCCATGTGGCGAGCCGGGGTGCCATGGGTATTTTTGCCAAGAAGAAGAGGGATCGAGCGCGGACCGGGTCCGGGCGGATCGTTTGGCGAGGCCGCGCCGGAGCCGGGCGCGGTCATTCGGCCGCGATATCCTCGTCCTCGCCCGCCTGCTGGCGCTGCCACATCGCGGCGTAGCGGCCGCCGCGGGCCAGAAGCGCCTCATGCGTGCCGCGCTCGACCACATGGCCGTCCTCCAGCACCACGATCTCGTCGGCATCGACGATGGTCGACAGCCGGTGGGCGATGGCGATCACCGTGCGGCCTTCGCCCATCGCCTTGAGTTCCGACTGGATGCCCGCCTCGGTCTCGGAATCAAGCGCCGAGGTGGCCTCGTCGAGCAGCAGGATCGGCGGGTTCTTCAGAAGCGTCCGGGCGATGCCCACGCGCTGTTTCTCGCCGCCCGACAGCTTGAGCCCGCGTTCGCCGACCAGCGTCTCATAGCCCTTGGGCAGCGTTTCGACGAAGTCGTGGATCTTGGCGGCGCGGGCCGCGGCCTCGATTTCGGCGGGGCTCGCGTCGGGGCGGCCATAGGCGATGTTGTAAAGGATGGTGTCGTTGAACAGAACCGTGTCCTGCGGCACGACGCCGATGGCGCGGTGCAGGCTGTCCTGGGTGACCTCGCGCAGGTCCTGACCGTCGATGGTCACCGCGCCGCCGGTCACGTCGTAGAAGCGGAAGAGAAGCCGCCCGATGGTGGACTTGCCCGCCCCCGACGGCCCGACGATGGCGACCTTGCGTCCCGCCGGGACGGAAAACGAGACGCCCTGCAGGATCGGCCGCTCGGGCTCGTATCCGAAACGCACGTCGCGGAACTCGACCGCGCCGCCCGTCACCTTCAGCGCGGGCGCGCCGGGCCGGTCGGTGACCTCGGCGGGCTGTTCCAGAAGGGCGAACATGTCACCCATGTCGATCAGGCTTTGGCGGATCTCGCGATAGACCGCGCCGAGGAAGTTCAGCGGCATGGTGATCTGGATCATGTAGGCATTGACCATCACGAAATCGCCGACCGTCAGCTTGCCCGCCTGTACCCCCAGCGCGGCCATGACCATCACCGCGATCATGCCAAGCGTGATGATGAAGGCCTGGCCGAAATTCAGCAGCGCCAGCGAATAGGAGGTCTTGATCGCGGCATCTTCATAGCCTTCCATCGCGCGGTCGTAGCGGTCGGCCTCGCGGGCCTCGGCGCCGAAATACTTGACCGTCTCGAAGTTCAGCAGGCTGTCGATGGCCTTCTGGTTCGCGTCGGTGTCCTGGTCGTTCATCCGGCGGCGGATCTTCACCCGCCAGTCGGTGACGACGAAGGTGAACTTGAAATAGACCGCGATCACCGCCGCCACGACGCCGAGATACCACAGATCGAAGGCCAGCGCGAAGACGACGCCCACCATCGCCAGCTCGACGATCAGCGGGCCGATGCTGAAGAGAAGAAAGCGCAGCAGGAACTCGACGCCCTTCACGCCGCGTTCCATCACCCGCGACAGCCCCCCGGTCTTGCGCGAGATGTGATAGCGCAGCGACAGCCGGTGGATATGGGTGAAGGTTTCCAGCGCCAGCCGCCTCAGCGCGCGTTGCCCGACCCGGGTGAAGATCGCGTCGCGCAGCTGCTGAAAGCCGGTATTCATCAGCCGCGCCATGCCATAGGCGACGGTCAGACCGACCGCGCCCACGGCCAGCAGCAGCGTGTCGTCGCGGGTCTCGCCGGTCAGGCTGTCGACGGCGGCCTTGTAAAGGAACGGCGTGCCGACCGAGACCACCTTGGCCAGCAGAAGGGCGGCCAGCGCCAGGACGACCCGGCGCTTGACCCAGCCCTGACCCGGGGGCCAGAGATAGGGCGCGACCTTGCGGATCGTGCGCATGCCCTGCTCGCGGTCGAACTGCGACAGATCTGCGGTTGTGGGGCGTTTGCCACGGCGCATCGATAGCCTTCCTTGGGGAGCGCGGCAGACCCTAGCGCCGGATGCCGGAAAAGGCCAGCGACGCGCGGGCTACTCGCCCCGAGGAAGATCGAAGATCTGGCCGGGATAGATCAGATCGGGGTCGCGGATCTGGCTGCGATTGGCCTCGAAGATCTTTACGTATTGCATGCCCCGGCCATAGGTGCGGTCGGCGATGCCCCACAGCGTGTAACCCGGTTGCACGGTGATCACCCGGACCCCGGTCGCGCCCCCGGGCCCTGCGGGCGGCGCGGCGGTGGCTGCGATTTCGGCCGGAGCCTCGCGGTGGAAGGGCGTCTCGAAGCGCGCGGCGACGCTGCCGTCTGCGGCCAGCAGATCGGCCCGCAGCGCATGAAGCCCGGCACCGATCTCGGGGGCATGCAGCATCCAGCGCCCGGCGCTGTCGATTCCGGTCTCGGCCAGCGGCGCGTTGTCGAGATAGAGCCGCAGCGCGCCGCCGGGCCGGCCGCGCCCGGCAAGGCGCACTGCCCCATCGGCATCGTAGGTGATCGCGTCGAGCGTCACGCCCGAGACCGGCGGGGCCTCCCCGGCCTGCGGCGGCGCGACGAGACGCACCCCCCCGGCATCGGAAATCAGGATCGCGGGGGCGGCGTGCGGGGCCTCGATCACGGGTCTTACCGCCGGGGCGGCACCAGAGGCGCCGATGTCCGACAGGCCCTCCGCCGCCGCCGGTCCGGGAACTGGCGCGCCAACATCGGCCGCCTGTGCGCCCGCCTGTGCGACCGCCTGTGCGACCGCCTGCGCGCCCCCGGCCGCCGGTTCGGCCTCGACGGCGGGCGAAGCCGGAGATGGAGCGGGCGATGGGGCGAGGATCACCGTTGCCTCAGAGGGGGTCTTGCGCCCGTCGGCGCTGCGCATCGAGAGCGAGATCCGGCGCGGATCGCGGCTCTGGTCCAGATCGAACAGCACCGCGAAATCGCCATCGGCGCCAACCTCGGTGCGGGTGGCTTCGCGGCCTTCGACCAGAACCGCGACGGAACTGCCGGGCTCGGCGCGGCCCGCGACCAGCGCGCCGCCCTCGGGGCCGACCCGCACCACGTCGAAAACGGGCGGCTTGGTGTCCGGCGGCGGCGCAAGGTCCGAGCGGTCGTCCAAAGGCGTTGCCCCGGCAGGCGCCTGTCCGGTCGCGGGTACGGCTTGAGGCGCTGCGGCGTCCGGGCTGCGGCTGGGCGCGTCCGTCGATGGCGCGGCCCCGGGCGCCTGACCGTCTGCCTTTCGGTCGTCGTCGCGGCCGAGGAACCAGGCGGCGACCATCAGCACCAGCACCGCCTCGCCGCCGAGGATCGCCCAGGTCCAGACCGACCGCTTGCTCTCCGACATCGCCTTCCCCATCTGCGCGCGTCCCCGCCAGGCGAGCGCCTTGCGAGACCATACCAACCCCGCTATCACGGGTCCAGAAAACCGATCCCGCAGGCGCCCCATGACCCTTCAAAACCCCTCGATCTGTGTCTTCTGCGGCTCACGCGACGGCACGCGCCCCGACTATCCCGAAGCCGCCGAGGCGCTCGGCCATGCGCTGGCCGAGGCGGGCTGGCAGCTTGTCTATGGCGCGGGCGATGTCGGGCTGATGGGGCGGGTCGCGCGGGCGGCGCAGGCCTCGGGCGGGCGGACCTTCGGGGTGATCCCCATGCACCTGCTCGACCGCGAGGTCGGCAAGCGCGACCTCTCGACCTTCATCGTGACCGAGAACATGCACGAGCGGAAGAAGGTCATGTATATGAATTCCGACGCGATCGTGGTGCTGCCGGGCGGCGCCGGGTCGCTGGACGAGTTCTTCGAGGTGCTGACCTGGCGCCAGCTGGGGCTGCACGCCAAGCCGATCTATCTGCTGAACACGGCGGGTTTCTGGAACCCGCTGAGCGCGCTCATCCACCACTTCATCGACGAGGGCTTCGCCGAGCCGTCGCTGGCGGCCTATGTCCGGGTGGTGCCGGATGTGCCCGCCCTGATGGCGGACCTGCGCGAGGCCCTGTCCTGCCGCAGGCTTTCGGCCGAATAAAGCGCCAGCGCCGTCCAGATCAGGGCGAAGGCCAGGATGTGCCAGCCGGTGAAGGGCTCGCGGAAGACCAGCGTCGCCACCATCACCTGCAGCGTCGGGTTCAGATACATCACCAGCCCCACCGTCGCGAAATTGACCCGCTTGGTGGCATAGCTGAACAGCATCAGCGGCACCGCCGTCAGCGGCCCGGAAAAGACCAGAAGCAGGCTGTCGCCAAGATCCTGGCCGAAGGCGCCCAGCGCCCGCCCGGTCAGCCCGGGCCAGCCCGCGACATGCACCCCCCAGAGCCAGACCACCGCCAGCGGCAACAGCAAGACGACCTCGGCGGTGACCGACACGACCGGCCCGGCGGGCACGCCACGCTTGGCCAGCCCGTAAAGCGCGAAGGTTCCCGCCAGCGCCAGCGACAGCCAGGGGGCGACGCCGAGCCCCCAGGTCAGAGCCGCGACGGCCACGGTGGCGATGCCCACCGCGCCCCATTGCAGGGCCGAGGGCCGTTCGCCCAGTGCCGCGAAGCCCACCGCCACCGCGACCAGCGGAAAGATGTAATAGCCAAGGCTCGCCTCGACCGCATGGCCGATCTGGATCGCGTAGATGAAGAAGAACCAGTTGGTCGAGATCATCACCGCCGCCGCCGCCACCAGCCAGAGCGCCCGGGCCTGACCGAAGAGCCGCCAAAGTTCGCCAAGCCGCCCCTGCACCGCCAGCACCAGCCCGAAGAAGACCAGCGACCAGATCGTCCGGTGGCTCAGCACCTCAAGCGGCGGGACATGGGCCAGAAGCTTGTAATACATCGACGAGAGGCCCCAGATCGCCGAGGCCCCCACCATCGCCAGAACGCCCTTCGCGGCCGGGCTGAGCGGGCTCATCGCGCCGCCATGAAGCGGGCGAGCCGGGCCAGACCCTCCTCGATATCGGCAGTCGAACGGGCATAGGAAAAGCGCAGCGTGCCCGCCCCCCTCTCGGGGTCGAAATCGAGCCCCGGGGTCACCGCCACCCCTGCCTTTTCAAGGATCTCGGCGGCGAAGGCGCGGCTGTCGGTCGTCAGGTCCGACACATCGGCATAGACGTAGAACGCGCCGTCGGGCGGCGCGATCCGGGTAAAGCCCGCCTTGGGCAGCCCCTCCAGCATCAGCGCGCGGTTCTTCCGGTAGACCTCCAGATTGGCCTGCAGCTCGTCGCCGCAATCGAGCGCCGCGAGCGCCGCGACCTGGCTGGCATGGGGCGCGCAGATAAAGAGGTTCTGCACCAGACGCTCGACCCGGCGGACATGATCCTCGGGCACCACCATCCAGCCGACCCGCCAGCCGGTCATCGAGAAATACTTGGAAAACGAGTTGATCACATAGGACTCGTCGGTGATCTCAAGCGCGGTCACGGCTTTGCGCTCATATTCGATGCCGTGATAGATCTCGTCCGAAATGAAGGCCGCGCCGCGCGCCTCGGCCGCCCCGATCAATGCGCCCAGCGCGTCGCGGTCGAGCATCGTGCCCGAGGGGTTGGCGGGCGAGGCCACCAGCAGCCCGTCGAGATCTTCGGGCAGATCGCCCGGCACCGGTTGCAGCCGGTGCTGGCTTTCGGTCCGGATCATCACGGGTTCCAGCCCCAGCGCCTTGAGGATCGCCTTGTAGGACGGATAGCCCGGCGCGCCGATCCCGACCCGCGCACCGACATCGAAAAGCGAGGTGAAGGCCAGCGTGAACCCGCCCGAGGACCCCGGCGTCACCACCACCCGGTCTGGGTTCAGATCGACCCCGTACCAGTCGCGGTAAAGCGTGGCGATCCGGGCGCGCAGCGCGGGCAGGCCAAGCCCCACGGTATAGCCCAGGGGGCCTTCCTCCATCGCGCGGGCCAGCGCCTTGCGGGCGGCCGCGGGCGCGGGCGTGCCGGGCTGGCCCACCTCCATGTGGATGATCCTGCGGCCCTGCGCCTCGGCGCGGGTGGCGGCCTCCATCACATCCATCACAATGAAGGGATCGACCTCGCCCCGGCTTGAAACCTTCATGCCCGTCTCCTTAGGGTGCCTGCCAGTTGCAGGCTTTCTTCCAGCCGAGAGGGGCGAGGTCAATGGCAGCCATGACAGGACTGGCGCGCGGCCTGGCGGGCCTCGCCCTGGCGCTGATCGTCCTGCTCGCGCCGATGGCCGCGCGGGCGCAATCGCTGATCCGCGACGCGGAGATCGAATATGCGCTGAAACGCCTGACCCAGCCGCTGGCGGTCGCCGCCGGGCTCAGCCCGCAGCGGCTGCGCGTGATGGTGCTGCAGGACTCGAGCCTCAACGCCTTCGTGCTGGATGGCCAGACCATCATGGTCCATTCGGGGCTTCTGCTGCGGCTGGAAAGCGCGGGCGAGTTGCAGGCGGTGATCGCGCACGAACTGGCCCATATCGCGAACGGCCATATCACGCGCCGGCTTGCCAACATCCGCGGCGCGGGGTCCGCCGCCGGCATGGGGCTGTTGATGTCGCTGGCGGTCGCGGCCACCGGTAATGCCGACGCCGCCGCGGGACTGGCGATGGGCAGTTCCTCGACGGCGCAGCGGCTTCTTTTCGCCCATACCCGGGCCGAAGAGTCCTCGGCCGATCAGGCCGGGGCGCGCTACATGGCCCGCGCCGGGATCTCGCCCCAGGCGATGGTCGATGTGCTTGAAATGTTCCGCGGTCAGGAGGCCCTGTCCGAGACCCGGCAGGACCCCTATGTCCGCACCCATCCCCTGCATGCCGACCGGCTGCGCAGCGTGCGCGGCTATGCCAGCGCCTACAAGGGCACAGCCCAGCCCGATGCCGAGGCCGATTACTGGTTCGCCCGGGCGCGCGGCAAGCTGGGCGCCTTCCTGCAAAGCCCGCGCTATACCCTGCGCCGGGCGGAAAAGGACAAGACCGCCATCGGCATGATGCGCCGCGCCGTGGCCTGGCACCGGACGCCCGATGCGAAACGGGCCATGGCCGAGCTTGCCCGGCTGGAGGCCGCCCAGGGCGGCGACCCGTTCGTGCAGGAGCTGAAAGGCCAGATCCTGCTGGAATCCCGTCAGTTCGGCCCGGCCGCCCAGGCCTATGCCCGGGCCGTCCGGATGGCCCCGAACGAGCCCCTGATCCTCGCGGGCTACGGGCGCGCGCTGCTGGCGCTCGACCGCCCCGGCGAGAACCGGCAGGCGCTCGACGCGCTCGAGAAGGCCCGCGCCCGCGATCCGTTCGACCCGCGCATGCTGCGCGATCTGGCGGTGGCCTATGCCCGCACCGGAAATAACGGCATGGCCTCGGTCGCGACCGCCGAACGCTATGCGATCATGGGCCGGATGGACACGGCGGGCGTCCATGCGCGCCGGGCCGAGGGTCTGTTGCCGCGCGGCTCGCCGGGCTGGCTGCGGGCCGACGACATCCTCGCCGCCGCGGAACGGAGCGCGCGCAAATGAAGGCGCTGGCCGTCCTGATCCTTCTGGCCGCCGGATCGCCCGCCCTCGCCGGGCTGACCGCCGACGAACGAGCCGCCTTCCGCGCCGAGCTGCGCGCCTATCTGCTGGACCATCCCGAGGTGATCCGCGAGGCGCTGGAGGGCGCCGAAGCGCGCCGGATGGAACGCCACGTGACCAGCGATCTTGACCTGATTGCTGCCCATGCGGATGAGCTTTTTCACGCGCCGGATGACTGGACCGGCGGCACTCCCGAGGGCGACGTGACGCTGGTCAGCTTCGTCGACTACCGCGCCGAGGGCGCCGCGCGGGCATTGGACGCGGCGCTGGAAACCGCTGCCGAGGACGGGCGGCTGCGGCTCGTGGTCAAGGACGCGCCCGATCCCGGGAATCCCGAGGCCCTGCGGGCCGCACGGTTCGCTCAGGCCGTGCTTCGGCTTGCGGGGCCCGACGCCTATGGCACCGCTCAGGCCGGGCTTCTGGCGGCGAAAGGGCCGCTTGACCGGGCCGCGCTCGACCGGATCGCCGCAGCGCTGGGGCTTGACCCGGCGGCCGTTGCGGCCCGGATGGACGCCCCGGACATCGCGACGAAGCTTGCCGGGACGCAGGCGCTTGCCGAGGCGCTCGATCTGGGGCCGGCCCCGGCCCAGGTGCTGAACCGCACGCTCGTCCGGGGCGACGTGCCCGCCGTCGCGCTGTCGCGGATGGTCGAGGCAATGCGCCGCAAGAAGTGACCTCGGCGCCCGCATTTGCCCATTGGCCCGGCGCCCGGGATGTGGTCGAAGAGGGACCGACCCGCGTCACCACGAACGGAGAGAGCCGATGACCCGCATGACCGCCGCCGCGCTGATGGCCCTTGGCCTCGCCGCTCCCCTCGCCGCCCCCGCCCAGGCGTTCGATCTGACCGACATGAGCGCCGCCGACCGCGAGGCGTTCCGCGCCGAGGTGCGGTCCTATCTGATGGACAATCCCGAGGTGCTGATGGAGGCCATCGGCGTGCTCGAACAGCGTCAGGCCGACGCCCAGGCGCAGAACGACGAGACCCTGGTCAAGGTCAATGCCAAGGACATTTTCGAGGACGGCTTTTCCTGGGTCGGCGGCAATCCCGAGGGCGACGTGACCCTGGTCGAGTTCACCGACTACCGCTGCACCTATTGCCGGAAGGCCTATTCGGAAGTGACGCAGCTGATCGAGGGCGACGGAAACATCCGCTTCGTGGTGAAGGAATTTCCGATCCTCGGCGACCAGTCGGTCCTGTCCTCGCGCTTTGCCATCGCGGTCCAGCAGGTCGCGGGCGACGCGGCCTATGCCAAGGTTCATGACGCGCTGATCACCTTCCGCGGCAATGTCACCGACGACTCGCTGAAACGGCTGGCCGAGGAGAACGGTCTTGACGCAACGGCGGTTCTCGAGCGGATGAAGGCGCCTGAGGTGGAGAAGGTCATCGCCGAGAACCACGCGCTGGCGCAACGGCTGCAGATCTCGGGAACCCCGACCTTCATCCTCGGAGACCAGATGATCCGCGGCTACGTCCCGCTGGACGGTATGAAGCAACTGGTCGCGGACGTCCGCGCCGACTGAGCCCACAGAAAAAGCACCCCAGGAAAGTTCGCGAACTTTCCTGGGATGTTATGCCAAGGCCTTCTCATATACGTGCCGGGTCCCGCGCAAAATTCTTCGCCGAAGAATTTTGGCCCCCAGCGGCGACCGAACGCCCTATTCCGCCGCTTCCGCCTCGGACGCGGCCCGTGCCGCGTCGATCTCGGCGGCCTTCTTCTCGACCTCCTCGACGATATGCTCGATCATCGCCTCGTTCGAGATCCGGTGGTCCTGCTTGCCCGCCAGATAGACCATCCCGTTGCCGTTGCCGCCACCGGTAAAGCCGACATCGGTCATCAGCGCCTCACCCGGCCCGTTGACGACACACCCGATGATCGAAAGGCTCATCGGCGTCTTGATATGTTCAAGCCGCTTCTCCAGCGCCTCGACGGTCTTGATCACGTCGAAGCCCTGTCGCGCGCAGGACGGGCAGGAGATGATGTTGACGCCCCGGTGCCGCAGCCCCAGCGCCTTGAGGATCTCGTAGCCGACCTTGATCTCCTCGACCGGATCGGCCGAGAGCGACACCCGCAGCGTGTCGCCGATTCCCATCCACAGAAGGTTGCCAAGCCCGATCGCCGACTTGATGGTGCCCGGCACGAAGCCGCCCGCCTCGGTGATCCCCAGATGGATCGGCGCCTCGGTCACTTCTGCGATGCCCTGATAGGCGGCCGCGGCCAGGAACACGTCGGAGGCCTTCACCGAGATCTTGAACTCGAAGAAGTCGTTATCCTCGAGGATCCGGATATGTTCGAGCGCCGACTCGACCATCGCCTCCGGGCAGGGTTCGCCGTATTTCTCGAGCAGGTGCTTTTCCAGCGACCCGGCATTCACCCCGATCCGCATCGAACAGCCATGGTCGCGGGCGGCCTTGATGACCTCCTTGACGCGCTTTTCGTCGCCGATATTGCCGGGATTGATCCGCAGGCAGGCAGCCCCCGCCTCGGCGGCCTCGATGCCGCGCTTGTAGTGGAAATGGATGTCGGCCACGATCGGCACCGGGCTTTCGGCGACGATCTCCTTCAGCGCGCGCGACGAGTCCTCGTCGGGCACCGAAACCCGCACGATATCCGCGCCCGCCTCGGCCGCCCGCAGGATCTGGCCAAGGGTTCCCTTCACATCGGTCGTGACCGTGTTGGTCATGGTCTGGACCGAGATCGGGGCGTCGCCACCGACGGCCACGGGACCGACATGGATCTGACGGGACTTGCGACGGTCGATGCTGCGCCAGGGGCGCACGGCGTTGAGAGACATGGGTCTACCTGTCCGGGCGTTGGTGAATCCACCTTTTGGATAGAAGATTCCCCGCCTCGGCGCAACGCGCGGCCTTGCCGCGCCCCCCCACCGGCAGCACAGCACCGGCCCACCCGTCGGCAGGACCGTGCGCCGCGAAACACACCGGCCCCGCCGCGAAAGGCGACGGGGCCGGTCTTGCAAGATTACCGCGCTCCGCGCGAACCGGCGCGGCCGTCCGGATCAGGCGCGGGCTTCGCGGATCAGCCGCAGGATGTCGTTCGCCGCGGCCGGGATGTTGGTCCCCGGGCCGAAGATCGCCTTGACGCCGGCATTCTGCAGGAACTCGTAATCCTGATGCGGGATGACGCCGCCGCAGATGACGATGATGTCTTCGGCCCCCTGTGCCTTCAGCGCCTCGATCAGCTTCGGCGCCAGGGTCTTGTGGCCTGCCGCCAGCGACGAGATCCCGATCACGTGGACGTCGTTGTCGATGGCGTCCCTTGCTGCCTCTTCGGGGGTCTGGAACAGCGTGCCCACATCGACGTCGAAGCCGATATCGGCAAAGGCCGTCGCGATCACCTTGGCACCGCGGTCATGCCCGTCCTGCCCCATCTTCACGACCAGCATCCGCGGCCGCCGCCCTTCTTCCTCGGCGAAGTCCTCGACCGATTTCTGGATCGCGGCAAAGCCCTCGTCGCCCTCGTAAGCCGCGCCATAGACGCCCGACAGCGTCTTGACCTCGGCGCGGTGTCTCCCGAACACCTTTTCCATCGCCATGCTGATTTCTCCCACCGTGGCGCGCGCCCGCGCCGCCTCGACCGCCAGCCGCAGCAGGTTCCCCTCGCCGCTGGCCGCCGCCTGTTCCAGCGCCTCGAGCGCCGCCGTGCAGGCCGCCGGATCGCGGGTGGCACGGATCTTCTCGATCCGGGCGATCTGGCTGTCGCGCACCTTCATGTTGTCGACATCGAGAATGTCGATCTCGTCTTCCTTCGCTAGGCGGAACTTGTTCACGCCCACGATCACCTCTTCGCCGCGGTCGACACGGGCCTGCCAGCGCGCGGCGGCCTCCTCGATCCGAAGCTTGGGCATGCCCGTGGCCACCGCCTTGGTCATGCCGCCCATCTCGTCGATTTCCTCGATGATCGCCCAGGCGGCATCGGCCAGATCCGCGGTCAGCTTCTCGACATAATAGGACCCCGCCAGCGGATCGACGACCTTGGTGACCTTGGTCTCGTTCTGCAGGATCAGCTGGGTGTTCCGCGCGATCCGGGCCGAGAACTCGGTCGGCAGGGCGATCGCCTCGTCGAAGGCGTTGGTATGCAGCGACTGGGTGCCGCCCAGAACCGCGCTCATCGCCTCATAGGCGGTGCGGACCACGTTGTTATAGGGGTCCTGCTCGGCAAGGCTCACCCCCGAGGTCTGGCAGTGGGTGCGCAGCATCAGCGATTTGGGGTTCTTCGGCCCGAATTCGGTCATGATCCGGTGCCACAGGAACCGCGCCGCGCGCAGCTTGGCGATTTCCATGAAGAAATTGGTGCCGATGGCGAAGAAGAAGGACAGCCGCCCGGCGAAGGCATCGACATCGAGCCCGCGCGCCAGCGCCGTCTTCACGTATTCCTTGCCGTCGGCCAGCGTGAAGGCAAGCTCCTGCACCAGGTTCGCGCCCGCCTCCTGCATGTGATAGCCCGAGATCGAGATCGAGTTGAAGCGCGGCATGTCGGTCGAGGTGAACTCGATGATATCCGCGATGATCCGCATCGAGGGTTCGGGCGGATAGATATAGGTGTTCCGGACCATGAACTCTTTCAGGATGTCGTTCTGGATGGTCCCGGAAAGCTGCTTGCGCTCGACGCCCTGCTCCTCGCCCGCGACGATGAAGTTCGCGAGGATCGGGATCACCGCGCCGTTCATCGTCATCGAGACCGAGATCTCGCCCAGCGGGATGCCGTCGAACAGGATCTTCATGTCCTCGACGCTGTCGATGGCGACGCCCGCCTTGCCGACATCGCCGACCACGCGCGGGTGGTCGCTGTCGTAGCCGCGGTGGGTCGCAAGGTCGAAGGCGACGGACACGCCCTGCTGACCCGCGGCCAGCGCCTTGCGGTAGAAGGCGTTCGATTCCTCGGCCGTCGAGAAGCCTGCATATTGCCGGATCGTCCAGGGGCGGCCGGTATACATCGTGGCCTTGGGCCCGCGCGTGAACGGCGCCTCGCCAGGAACCGAGCCCATATGCGCCAGCCCCTCGGTATCGGCCTCGGTGTAAAGCGGCTTGACGGCAATCCCCTCGGGGGTCTCCCAGGTCAGGCTGTCGAGCGGCTTGCCGCGCAGTTCCTTTTCGGCCATCGCGGCCCAGCGTGTGGTCTTGTCCGTCATCGGATCTGTCCTTCTTCTGCTTGGCCCGCGCCGGGCGCGGGTTCAGACTTCGCTTTCCGCCCGCCTGCACCTATATCTGGGCCGACAGGAGGGCTCATGAAAAAATACCTGACGATCTTGGCATGGGCCGCGCTGGTTCCGCTGGCGGGCACCGCCGATGCGGTCAGCGAACCCGAGCCGCTGGCGCGCTGGGAAGCCGACCGCAGCGTGGTACTGGATGCCGCAGGCGTCCGGCTGTCAGATTTCCACTGGATGGCACGGCCGGTGGTGGTCTTCGCCGACAGCCCGGCCGATCCGCAATACCGGACCCAGATGCAGCTTCTGACCGACCGCATCGACGAGCTCGCCGAACGCGATGTGGTGGTGATCGCCGATACCGACCCCGAGGCCCAGACCGAGCTGCGCACGAAACTGCGCCCGCGCGGCTTCATGCTGGTGCTGATCGGCAAGGATGGCGGCGTGAAGTTCCGCAAGCCCCTGCCCTGGAACGTGCGCGAGATTTCCCGCTCGATCGACAAGATCCCGCTGCGCCAGCAGGAGATCCGCGACCGGCGCTGAGCCCTGCGCTTGCGCAAGGGCGCGCGCTCGCCTATCCTTGGCAGGCTCTCAACGGAGATGTTAGATGGCAAGTCCACGCAACACCCCTATTCCGGTGACCGGCCGGACCGGACCGCGCCCGGGCTACTGATCCGCGACGCCGCTCTGGCGGCGGCGCCTGCCGTGTCGAACCCGGCCGAAATTTCCCTTGTGATACGGGCCTCTTCCTCCATTGCTCCGTTCCGGCCGTCCGTAGCATAGGCATCGATCATCCGCAGCGCGAAATGGCCATCATGGAAGGCCTGCACCTTCAGCGCGATATAATCCTCGTACATCGCGATCCGCCGCTCGGGCTCGAGCGCGCGAAACCGCTCGCCGCGCATGTCGGCGATCATCGCCTCGATGGCGAAAAGCTGGCTGTAGTAGGAGACGACCGGGTCGATGGTCACGCGCGGCAGGATATGGATCTCGGCCACCAGAGCCCGGAAGACGGTATCGTTCCTTTCGCGCGGGATCAGCGGCACGAAACCCGGATCGTCCCGCATCCGCGCCGCCATCGCGTCGCGATAGGCGGCCAGGGCCTCGGGGCTGTCAAGATTGGCCAGACAGGACGCGATTTCGGCATAAAGCGCCCGGTGCACGTCCCGCGTCCGTTCGGCCCGAAGCGCGGCCGCCACCCGCCGGTTCTGCCAGCCGTTCACGATCCAGCCGATGGCCACGAAGGCCCCGGCAACGATCGCCTGCCAGATCCGGGCGTCGATGGCGGCCACAGAGATCATTCGAATTCCATGATCACTTCGTCGACGGCGAGGCTTTGCCCCGGACCGGCGTTGATCCTGGAAACGATGCCCTTCTTCTCGGCGCGCAGCGTGTTCTGCATCTTCATCGCCTCGACCACGCACAGCGCCTGGCCCTCCTGAACCTCCTGGCCCTCCTCGACATCGATGGTCACGATCAGACCGGGCATCGGGCAAAGCAGGAACTTCGAGGTATCCGGCGGCAGCTTTTCGGGCATCAGTGCGGCCAGTTCCGCCTGACGGGGGGTGAAGACCTGCGCCTTGATCTCGGCGCCGCGGTGGCGGATCACAAAACCATGCGACGAGGGCCCGACCTTCAGCACCAGGGGCTCGCCGTCGATATGCAGCACCGCCAGCGGCTGGCCGGGGCGCCAGTCCGAGGTGACCCGGTGATGATCGCCGCCCTCGAACTGGATCGTCGCGCCCTCGTGGTCGGCCGCCACCGTCAGCGGGAAGCTATCGCCCTGGGCCACCACGACCCAGTCGCCGCCCACGGTGCGTTCGTGATTGTCCATCCGCCCCGAAATGCGCGCGCGCCGGATCTCGACCACGCGGAACATCGCAGCGGCAGCGGCGGCCACCTTGCGCAACTCGGGCTCGGGCAGCGCGACGCCTGCAAAGCCGTCGGGATATTCCTCGGCGATGAAGGCGGTCGTGATGTCGCCCGCGCAGAACTTGGGATGGTCCATCACCGCCGAGAGGAACGGCAGGTTGTGACCGATCCCCTCGACCTCGAAGGCGTCGAGCGCTGTGCGCATCTCGTCGATGGCCTGCGCCCGGGTCGGCGCCCAGGTGCAGAGCTTGGCGATCATCGGGTCGTAGTACATCGAGATCTCGCCGCCCTCGTAGACGCCGGTATCGTTGCGCACCACCGCCGCGTCATGGGAGGATTCCGCCGGCGGCCGGTAGCGGGTCAGCCGCCCGATCGAGGGCAGGAAGTTGCGGTACGGGTCCTCGGCGTAAAGCCGGCTTTCCATGGCCCAGCCGTTGATCTTCAGATCCTTCTGCGCGAAGGGCAGCGTCTTTCCGGCCGCGACATTGATCATCTGCTCGACCAGGTCGATGCCGGTGATCAGTTCGGTCACCGGATGTTCCACCTGCAGACGGGTGTTCATCTCGAGGAAATAGAAGTTCCTGTCGCCATCGACGATGAACTCGACGGTGCCCGCGCTGCAATAGCCCACGGCGCGCGCCAGCGCGACCGCCTGCTCGCCCATGGCCTTGCGGGTCGCCTCGTCGAGGAAGGGCGAGGGCGCCTCTTCGATGACCTTCTGGTTGCGGCGCTGGATCGAGCATTCGCGTTCATGCAGATAGACGCAGTTGCCATGCTTGTCGGCCAGCACCTGGATCTCGATATGGCGGGGCTGGGTGACGAATTTCTCGATGAAGATCCGGTCGTCGCCGAAGCTGTTGGCCGCCTCGTTCTTCGAGGCCTGGAAGCCCTCGCGCGCCTCCTGGTCGTTCCAGGCGATCCGCATGCCCTTGCCGCCGCCGCCCGCGGAGGCCTTGATCATCACCGGATAGCCGATCTGCTGGCTGATCCTGACGGCCTCGTCGGCATCCTCGATCAGGCCCATGTAGCCCGGCACCGTCGAGACGCCCGCCTCGGCCGCGAGCTTCTTCGAGGTGATCTTGTCGCCCATCGCCTCGATGGCACTGGCGGGCGGGCCGATGAAGGCGACCCCGGCCTTCTCAAGCGCCTCGGCGAACAGCCGGTTCTCGGACAGGAAGCCATAGCCCGGATGCACCGCCTGGGCGCCGCTTTCCCTGATCGCGGCCATGATCTTGTCGATCACGATGTAGGACTGGTTCGCGGGCGGGGGACCGATATGGATCGCCTCGTCGGCCATCTGCACATGCAGCGCATGACGGTCGGCGTCGGAATAGACCGCCACCGTCTTGATGCCCATCTTGCGGGCGGTCTTGATGACCCGGCAGGCGATCTCCCCCCGGTTCGCGATCAGGATCTTGTCGAACATCTCTGTCCCTTCCAGCGTTCCGCCCGGACGAGCCCGCCCCGGCGCTTACAAAGCAAAGGGCCACCGGGGCGCGCCGCCCCGATGACCCTCACAGACTCGCATGCCGACGGGCCAGCGGCCCGCCGGTTCAGATCAGCGGCACACGCCCGCGTCGTCGCACATGGCCCCGCCAAGCGCGCCGATCGCGGCACCGGCCGCAACGTTGGTATCGAGCACATCCGCGATGAGCGCGCCGCCGAGGCCGCCCGCGACAGCGCGCTGGCTGTCATTGGACATGTTGCATCCGGCCAGCATGCCTGCTGCGGCCAGCAGCACGAGAAACTTTGGACTGGGCATTCTACTCCGCCTCCACGGATCTTGTTGTTGCGCGCGCAAGATACCGGCAAGAGGCGCCCGGCGAAACGAAAATGCGCAGGACTGTTGCCCTGGACAGGAACAATCGGCCGCGCAAGGCGCCAGTCGGAACGGATCACGGGGAGGGTCGGCCTGACCCGGAAAATTGGGTCAGGCCTGGGGGTTGGGGAAGGGTAACGGTAGAAATAAGCAGATTGCGCTAGGGGTAAATCGCCAACCTGCCGGGTATCACTGTCACCGGAACCGGAACAAAAGAAAAGAGCACAACGCAGGGGAGAGCGGGTTTGAGCAATTTCCCGCCGATCCCGAAATGCGTTGGGCAGATTCGTGCGCATCATTGCCCCTCGAAGATCTCGGGGAAGGCCGCCATGGCGCGGTCGAGATCGACGCGCAGCAGCGCCTCGTAGCTTTCGGGATCGAACGGCTCTTCCGCCGGCACCACCTCGCGGCCCAGCAGCCAGGACAGTCGTCCGGCATCGAGATTGCCGCGTTCGAACGGCTCGTCGCCGAACTGCTCGATGAGCGCGGCAAGAAAGCCCGCATCGGCCCGGCGGTCGGCCGGGCGCCGATCGGCGAAGCGTTCGCGCGCGATCAGACGGGACGCCCCGTCCTTGTTCGCGCGGCGGATCGTGAACTGGAAGTCCGTCCCGGGCAGGCGGGAGGGGAATCCCCGGTGTTTCAGCATGGCGCGCCTCCGTGGGGACCGGGGCGCGGCGAAGCCGGGGCGGGCTGCGCCCGCCCCTCGCCCCGATCAGTACTTGTTATAGGTCGGTTCGGGCTGAACCGGTTCGACATAGACCACTTCTTCCTTCTGGGCGCAGGCCGCAACGAAGGCAACGAGCGAAAGGGCGAAAAGGGTCTTGACGCATTTGGACATGGGACACTCCCGTCTGGTTTCGGCGCGGGCCGGAACCCGTCACCTGACTTATGGAAGGCCGCCCGCAGGCGACCTTCGGGGAGGATAGACCAAACTTCCGGCTTTGCACATGCCGCCCCGGCGACACGCGGCAGTTGTGGCGGGAACAGCGCAGGGCCGCTCACCGCACGGGCAAGACAGGCGAAATACGGCATAGGCTCAGAACCCTTCCCAGATGCAATGCCCCGCCTCGGGGCGATAGGCCTCGAAGAACTGGGTGGCCTCGGGGTCCGATTGCCCGAAGGGCACCGGGCGGTCCATCAGCGTGATGACGATCTGCGCCGGTTCCGGGCCCGCCTCGGACAGACGCGACAGCGCGAAATGCTCGCACAGATAGTCCATGTCACCCTGCGCCTCTTCGGGCGTCAGCATGCCCCCCTCGCGCCCGATCTCCGGGGCAAGAAACCGGAACCGCACGGTCAGCCCGGCCGGTCCGGGTTCGCCGGTGACGGTGTCCAGATGGGTCACCGACTGGCCCGACGGCACATCGACCACCGTGCCGGTGCCGCCCAGCACCAGCACCGCCGCCGCCAGAAGGAACGCGCGCCCGGCCGCCATCATGCCAGGCCTTCGATCCGCGCCCGGGCAAGCCAGCGCGCCCGGTGGACGGGGCTGGTCAGCAAGGCGGCGATCCGGGCCTCGCAATCGAGACGCGGGAAAGGGGCTGCGGCGCGACCTCCGGCGCTTACCCGCAGCCCCTGCCCCTCCTCCTCGACCCGTATGACCGGCGAGAACCCACGCAGATCCTGCAGCATGCGCCACAGATCCTGGCGGATCTGCAAGGCCAGCCGGCCCTTGCGGGCGGGCGGGAAAGCCGCGCTCGCGCAAAGGTCGAAGCGCACGGGAAGCTGCCGCGCCATCGTCAGCGCGCCCTCCTCCCGCAGCATGTGCCAGCCCCGCATCGCCATTCGTCCGGCCTAAAGCGGAATGTTGTCGTGCTTCTTCCAGGCCGTCTCGCGGCGCTTGCCCCGAAGCGAGGCAAAGGCGCGGCAGACCCGGCGGCGGGTCGAGCGGGGCTGGATCACCTCGTCGATGAAGCCGCGTTCGGCCGCCACGAAGGGGTTGGCAAAGCGGTCCTCGTAATCCTTGGTGCGCCGCGCGATCTTGTCGGCGTCGCCCAGTTCGGACCGGTAGAGGATCTCGGTCGCGCCCTTGGCGCCCATCACCGCGATCTCGGCCGTGGGCCAGGCGTAGTTGAAATCGCCCCGCAGGTGTTTCGAGGACATCACGTCATAGGCGCCGCCATAGGCCTTGCGGGTGATGACCGTCACCTTCGGCACCGTCGCCTCGCCATAGGCGAACAGCAGCTTGGCGCCGTGCTTGATGACCCCGCCATATTCCTGGCCGGTCCCGGGCAGGAAGCCCGGCACGTCAACGAAGGTCAGGATCGGGATCTCGAAGCAGTCGCAGAAGCGGACGAAACGCGCCGCCTTGCGCGAGCTGTCGATGTCGAGGCAGCCCGCCAGCACCATCGGCTGGTTCGCGACGACGCCGACCGTCTGGCCTTCGAGCCGGACGAAGCCGGTGATGATGTTCTTGGCGAAATCGGCCTGGATCTCGTAGAAATCGCCCTCGTCCGCGACCTTCAGGATCAGTTCCTTCATGTCGTAAGGCGTGTTCGGATTGTCGGGGATCAGCGTGTCGAGGCTGGCATCGACCCGGCCGGGCTCGTCGAAGAAGGGCCGCACCGGCGGCTTCTCGCGGTTGTTCAGCGGCAGGAAATCGACCAGCCGGCGCACCTGGTAAAGCGCCTCGACATCGTTCTCGAAGGCGCCGTCGGCGACCGAGGATTTCTTGGTATGGGTCGAGGCGCCGCCCAGTTCCTCGGCGGTGACGACCTCGTTGGTGACGGTCTTCACCACATCGGGTCCCGTCACAAACATGTAGGACGAATCGCGCACCATGAAGATGAAGTCGGTCATGGCCGGGCTGTAGACCGCGCCGCCTGCGCAGGGGCCCATGATGACCGAGATCTGCGGCACCACGCCCGAGGCCTCGATATTGCGCTGGAACACCTCGGCATAGCCCGCGAGCGAGGCCACGCCTTCTTGGATGCGGGCGCCGCCCGAATCGTTCAGCCCGATCACCGGCGCGCCGTTCTGCACGGCCATGTCCATGATCTTGCAGATTTTCTGGGCGTGGGTTTCGGACAGCGACCCGCCGAAGACGGTGAAATCCTGGCTGAAGACATAGACCATGCGGCCGTTGACCGTGCCCCAGCCGGTGACGACGCCGTCGCCATAGGGACGGCTTTCCTCCATCCCGAAATCGGTGCAGCGATGGGCGACAAACATGTCGAATTCCTCGAACGAGCCCTCGTCCAGCAGCAGTTCGATCCGCTCGCGCGCCGTCAGCTTGCCCTTGGCGTGCTGGCTTTCGATCCGCCGCTCGCCGCCGCCCAGGCGAGCGATGCTGCGGCGGCGCTCGAGTTCGTTGAGGATATCTTTCATCGGCGATGCCCCTTACGGAAATTTTCGGCAACCTAGCCATGTGGTCAGCTTCATCAAAGTGTTAAACGGTAAATTTGCAAACTATTTTCCGCAGCTGTGATGCATATTGCAAATTGGCAAATATCATGGACAGATCGCCCTGTCATGCCATATCGCCAAAGGCGCTGCCCACCCTCCGGAGCCCCCTCATGCCCGCCCTGCCGGTGCCCGTCGTCACGATCGGCCTTCTCGTCCTGTCCAACATCTTCATGACCTTCGCCTGGTACGGGCATCTCAAGTTCAAGGCGGCGCCGCTGGCCGTGGTGATCGTCGCCAGCTGGGGCATCGCCTTCTTCGAATACCTGCTGCAGGTCCCCGCGAACCGGATCGGCCACGGGCATTTCTCGGCGGCCCAGCTGAAGACGCTTCAGGAGGTCATCACCCTGACCGTTTTCTGCGGCTTCTCTGTGCTCTATCTCGGCGAAGAGCTGCATTGGAATCATGCGCTTGGCTTCGTCTTCATCGGGCTTGGCGCGTTCTTCATCTTCCACCGCTGGTCCTAGCCGATCCCGCTGGACAAGAGCCGCTTTGCCCCCTACCCGGAAGTCATGATGCCGCAGCCCAAAGTCCGTTTTCTGGACCGCACCACACCGCCGCATGTGTTGACCCTGGTCCTGCTGGCCGGCCTGCCGGCCCTGACCATGAACATCTTCCTGCCGTCGCTGCCGCAGATGGCCGCGCATTTCGGCACCGACTATGGCGTGATGCAGCTGTCGGTCGCGGCCTATCTGGCGGTGAACGCGGTGCTGCAGCTGATGATCGGGCCGATCTCGGACCGCTACGGGCGGCGGCCGGTCCTGCTGATCTCGACCGCGCTTTTCCTGGTCGCCACGCTGGGTTGCATGCTGGCCCCGTCGGTCGAGGTCTTCATGGCCTTCCGCATGGCTCAGGCAGTGATCGTCACCGGCATGGTGCTGAGCCGGGCGGTGGTCCGCGACATGGTGGCCGACAGCCAGGCGGCCTCGATGATCGGCTATGTCACCATGGGCATGGCGCTGGTGCCGATGATCGGCCCGACCATCGGCGGCGTGCTGGACGAGATCTGGGGCTGGCAATCGACCTTCGCAGCCCTGGTCGTGGCCGGGATCGGCGTGCTGGCGCTGGTCTGGGCCGATCTGGGCGAGACCGCGGCACCGCAGGATGTCAGCCTGCTGGGCCAGTTCCGCCAGTATCCGGAACTGGTGCGCTCGCGCCGGTTCTGGGGCTATGCGCTGACCGCCGCTTTTGCGTCGGGCGCCTTCTTTGCCTATCTCGGCGGCGCGCCCTTCGTGGGCAGCCATGTCTTCGGGCTCTCGCCGTCGACGCTGGGGCTTTATTTCGGGATCGTGGCGGTCGGCTACATGGGGGGTAACTACCTGTCGGGACGCTATTCGGTCCGGGTGGGCATCAACGGCATGATCTTCTGGGGCACGCTGATCGGGCTGGTCGCACCGGCGCTCTCGATGGCGCTGTTCGGCCTTGGATTGCTGCACCCGATGGCCTTCTTCGGAGCGATGTCGCTGGTGGGGCTTGGCAATGGCATGGTGCTGCCCAACGCCATTGCCGGGACGCTGTCGGTGCGCCCGCACCTAGCGGGCACGGCCAGCGGGCTGGGCGGGGCGATCATGATCGGGGGCGGCGCGGCGCTATCGGCGCTGGCGGGCGCGCTGCTGAAGCCCGGCACCGGGGCCTGGCCGCTGCTGATCATCATGGCCGCAACCTCGGCGGCCGCGGTCCTCGCGGTGCTTTACGTGCGCTGGATCGACAGCCGCGAAGGCCCCATCGCGTCGATGCCGAAAGGCTGAGCCCCGATTTGAGCCCCGGCTTGCGCGGCCGCTTTGCAAAAGCTACCACGAGAGGTGGCAAATCCGCAAAGCGAGGGCCGCCATGGCGACACGCAAACTCTATGCAGGCGTCAAGCTGCGCGAGACACGGACGCGGCTGGGGCTGACCCAGAAGGATTTCGCGGCCCGGCTGGGGATCTCGCTGCCCTATCTGAACCAGATGGAAAACAACAACCGTCCGGTCTCGTCCTCGGTTCTGCTGGCGCTGGCCTCGGAATTCGGTTTCGATGTGACCGAGCTGTCCGAAGGCGATGCCGAACGCCTGGTCAGCGACATGCGCGAGGCGCTGGCCGACCCGGTCTTCAGCGATCTGGCCCCGCCGCTGGCCGATCTCCGGCTCGCCGCCTCGAACGCCCCGGCGCTGGCCCGCGCCTTTCTGGAACTGCACCGCGCCTATCGCCAAAGCCATGAACGGCTCGCCTCGCTGGACGAGGCGCTGGGGCGCGAAGATGCGACCCTGGGACCGTCCCCGTGGGAAGAGGTGCGCGACTTCTTTCACTATTGCGACAATTACATCGACGCGGTGGACCGGGCAGCGGAACGTTTCGCGCGCGGGCCGGAAAGCGGCCCCGACCCCGAACAGCGCGCCTTGTCGGCATTGGAGTCCCAAGGCATATCTCTGATATTAAAAGATATCCCAGGACTTCGCGCCTATGACGAAGACAGCCGGACGCTGACCCTGTCCAGCCATCTGCGCGGCCCGACCCGGCGGTTTCAGTTATTGCACCAAATTGCGCTTCTGACACAATCTCAACTGCTGGAAGCCACGCTGGACCTCGCCCGGTTCCAAAGCCCGGCGGCGCGGGCCATCGCCCGGATCGGCATGGCAAACTATTTCGCGGGCGCGGCGCTGCTGCCCTATAACCGCTTCCTCGAGGCGGCGCAGGAGACCCGCCATGACCTGGAACTGCTGGCCGACCGCTTCGGTGCGTCGATCGAGCAGGTGGCCCACAGGCTCTCGACCCTGCAGCGCCCCGGCGCCAAGGGGCTGCCCTTCTTCTTCGTGCGGGTCGATCAGGCCGGCACGATCACCAAGCGCCACTCGACCACGCGGTTGCAATTCGCGCGGTTCGGGGGCGCCTGCCCGCTCTGGAACGTGCATCGCGCCTTCGAGACGCCGGGGCGGTTCCTGCGCCAGTTGGCCGAGACGCCGGACGGGCTGCGCTATGTGTCGCTGGCCCGCGACGTATCGAAACCCGGCGGCGCCTGGCGTGCCCCGGTCCGGCGCTATGCCATCAGCCTGGGCTGCGAGGTGCGCCATGCCGACCAGCTGGTCTATGCCGACGATCTCGATACCGGAAATTCCGCCGCCTACGAACCCATCGGGATCTCGTGCCGGATCTGCGAACGCCGCGACTGCCACCAGCGCGCCGTGCCGCCGCTGGAACGGCGGCTGACGGTCGACGCCAACCGGCGCGGCCTGCTTCCCTACGAGGTCGCCGACTGAGGCTGCGGCCTCAGGCCGAGGCGTGGTTGAGGATGCGGACCAGTTCGTCCTTCAGATGCATCCGCGTCTTGCGCATCTCGGTCAGGTGCAGGTCGTCGGTGGGCTCGACATCGGTCTCGGCCCGGTGCACCGCGCCGTTGATCTCGTGATATTCCTGAAAGAGGCGCGCGAAATGGGCGTCGCTGTCCTTCAGCTCCTCGATCAGACGCGCCTTGTCGGGAAAGTCCGCGGCAAGCTCGTGCGGCGTGTGGGTCATGGCCCCCTCCTGTGCTCCCATACCTGAAACGAAGCCTAGGTGCCGGGGACCGGCGCCGTCCTTGACACCGATCAAAGGCGCGGCTCAGCCGACAAGCCCCTCACCGTGCCGCAGAAGGATCGGCACGACGATTTCTTCCTCGTCGAACAGGTGGCGGTCGAGGACCCCGCCGAATCGGTCGAGCCGCACCCGAAGCCGCCCGGCCGCGTCGTGCTGCACCTCGGGCGCTGCCTGGACCAGCCCGCCCACCGCCGTCGCCAGATCGTCGAGATGCTCTTCGAGCGCGTGATGATCGGCATCGAGGATCTCGAAGCCCGCGCCCAGCCGTGGCTCGAGCAACGCAAGCTGAGGGAAATAATGCAGGTCCTCGATCTTGTGATGGCCGTAAAGTTCGCTGAGCAGGATCGCGGCCTGGCGCCGGATGGCGCGGACCACATGCTCGGGCGGTGCTTCGCCGTCGCAAAGGCGGCGGGCCTCGTCTTCCATCTGCGCCAGAAGCGACCGAAACATGATATGCCGGTCCAGCCAGAAGCGGGTCACCCCATCGAGGGGCACGGTGCTGTCCCAGAGATCGCGCGGATAGTCCGCCAGCAATACCCTCAACGTCTCGGGAAGGCCGGTTCTCTGGCCCAATGCGCAATCGTCTTTCATGGATCTGACGCTAGCGCGGCGGCCAGTCCGCTCAAGCCCGGCTGACGCTACGTTTCCGGCAGATGGGTCGGCGGCGTCACCGCGCGCCGTTTATGGACCGCCTCGCGCCAGGTGATGAAGACGACCGATCCGATGATCATGCCCCCGCCCAGCAGCACCCAGCCATCGACCGCCTCGCCGAAGGCCAGCCAGCCCACGAGCGTGGCCCAGACCAGTTGCAGGAAAGTGATCGGCTGGGTCACGGTCAGGGGCGCGGCGCGGAAGGCACGGGTCATGGTGTAATGTCCGGCGGTGGCGAAAAGGGCGACCAGGAACAGCCCCGCCACCTGATCCCAGCGCGGTGTGACCCAGACCGCCAGCGCGACCGGTGCCAGCACGACGGTCACCGCAATCGACATCATCGCCACCACCACCACCGCATCGTCGCGTTCGCTAAGCAGCTTGGCGGTCAGATAGGAGATGCCGAAAAGGACGGCCGTGAACAGCATCGCGACATGACCGTCCGAGATTTCGCGAAAGCCCGGGCGCAGGATCACCAGCACCCCCAGAAAGGCGGCGGCAATGGCCAGAATGCGCCGCGCCGCCAGCCGCTCGCCGAACAGAAGCGCGGCGCCCAGGGTGACGTAGATCGGGTTGAGGTAGTTCATCGCCGTGACCTCGGCGACCGGGATCCGGGTCATCGCGAAGAACCAGCAGATCACGCCCAGCGCGTGGGCCAGACCGCGCCCGCCGTACAGCATCAGCCGGCCCCGGTCCATCCGCAGGCGCATAAGCCGCCCCAGCACCGGCAGCAGGAAGACAAGCCCCAGCACATAGCGCAGAAAGGCCGATTGCGCCGCCGGGATGCCCTGCCCCGAGAGCTTCACCAGCGCGGTCACCGCCACAAAACACACCCCGGTCACCAGCATCCAGAGAATGCCCGCGACCGGGTTCTGGCCCCTTGCGGGCACCGACTGCATCGCCATGTCTTCCCGCTTGCCACGCCGGGGATCGCCATGCAAGCGCGGCCGCGCAGGACGTCGCTGGCATCGGGTCAGGTGCTTCTGACGGGGGGTGTGCGCCTTTCGGGAAGGGTCGCGGGCGCGGCCTCGGCCAGATCGGGGCGCAGGCGCTGAACCAGGGTGCCGCCGGTCTCGATGATCAGCTTCATGCGCTCCTCCATGCGGACCATGTCGGCGATGGCGCCCTTCAGCGCCTCGGTCTCGTCGCCAAGCCCCGCGAGCCCCTCGAACAATCGCTGGCTGGCCGCGATCTGCGCCTCGGCATTGGCGATGACCGCAGACAGGTCCGAGACCAGTCCGGCGGCCTGCGGCGCCTCGCCCGCCCGCGCCAGCGCCGCATCAAGATCGGCGACCGCGCCCTTGATTGCATCGAACCAGGCCTGCGACAGCAGCGGTTCGCGCTTGGCACTCAGCATCGCGTCGCGTTCCAGCCGCCGGACGCCCCCGACCAGCCGGTCGACCTGCCCGCGCAGCGCGCCTTGCACCGAGACGATGTCGTCATTGACCCGCACCACCCGGCGCAGCACCGCGTTCAGCTCGTCGATCAACCGGCTGATGCGGTCGAGAAAGAGGTTCAGATCATGGGCGAGCGCGCCGAATTCGTCCGCGGTGCGCACCTCTGCCCGTTCGCTGAGCGTCCCGAAGGCGCGCGCAAGCCCCGCCACCGTGCCGCGCAGGCGCAAAAGCGGTTCCATCCGCGCGCGAAGGATCAGAAACAGCAGGATCGAATGCAGCACGATCTTGCCCACCGCAAGCCCCGCGCTCAGCGTCACGTCATCAAGCCAGACGGCGAAGTCCCGTTCCAGATAGTCCCGCACCGTGACGCGGCCCAGCACCTGCCCCACCTCGGCCTCGGCATGGCAGGTCAGGCAGAAGGTCTCGGCGGCGATCTCGACCTCGGCCTCGCGGAACCGGCCGTCGGGCCAGTCGCCAAGAGGGATCCCCTCGGGGGTGAAGCCGAACAGCGCCTCGATCGAGCGGACCGTGACCGGCGAGGGCGAGATGGCGATCTTGTAGCCCAGATCGTCCCAGTTGCGTTCGAGGATCGGGTACATCGTGCGCGCCGCCACCGGCCCGCCCTCGTTGCGCATGATGGCGCGGATGTTCTCGGCCAGATCCTCGGCTACGGCCCGCGCCTGATCCTGCCCGCGCGTCTCGAACTTGTAATAGACAAGTGCCGCCTTCAGCGCGAATTCCAGAACCGTGACCGCCAGCAGGACCAGAAAGAAATCCTTGATCATGTGGATCAGGAACGACTTGTCGAAACGTCCGATCGCGTGGCTCGCCGGCTCGGCCATGGACCCCTCCTGCAGCGCCGGAGCGCCGGCGCGGGGTCAGTCTAGGGGCCCAGCCCAAGCACACGCCAAGCGGGAAATGCGCCGCGTCGGCACATCGCGATCGCCGGAACGGATGCGGGGCGCGGCCGCGCGGGCTATGATCGGCGGGCGGAGCATCCAGGCAAAGGGGGAAAGCGGGATGGAAGTCTGGACGATGTATCCATGGGTGATCCTGGGCGTGGCGATCAGCGTGGTATTGCCGATTGTGCGCCATGCCCTGCCCGCGACCCCGTCCGGGGCGCTGGAGGCGGCGGCCCCGCCGGTCTGGGTACGGATCTGGCGCGAGGCCCGGCCCGATCTGGCGCTGGGGCTTTTTTCCTGCATCGTCGGACTTCTGGTGCTGGCCGCGATGGGCGAACAGATCCTCGACTGGCGCGCCGCGCTGCTGGCAGGCTATGCCTCGGACTCGACGCTGCAGAAGCTGAAATGAAAACCGCGCGCGCCCGTCACCGGACCCGCGCGGCCTGAAACTGCGCCCCCAAGGGCTCAGAGCTGTTCCAGCACCTCGTCGCTGGCCGAGAAATTGGTGGTGACGTGCTGGACGTCGTCGTCATCCTCGAGCGCGTCGATCAGCTTCATCAGCTTCTGCATGCCCTCGAGATCCATCTCGGTGGTATTGCCGGGCTTCCAGATCAGCTTGGTGGACTGACTTTCGCCCAGCTCGGCTTCCATCTTGGTGGCGACCTCGTTCAGGTCGGTATCGGCGGTGTAGATCACATGCTCGTCGTCCGAGCTTTCCACATCCTGCGCACCCGCCTCGATGGCGGCCATCATCACCGTGTCGGCATCGCCCGCCGAGGCCGGATAGACGATCTCGCCCATCCGCTCGAACATGAAGGCAACGGACCCGGTCTCGCCGAGGTTGCCGCCATATTTGGTGAAGGTCGAGCGCACGTTCGACGCGGTCCGGTTGCGGTTGTCGGTCATCGCCTCGACGATCACCGCAACCCCGCCCGGGCCGTAGCCCTCGTAGCGGATTTCCTCGTAATTGTCGCCCTCGCCGCCGATCGCCTTCTTGATGGCGCGCTCGATATTGTCCTTGGGCATGGACTGCGCCTTGGCTTCCTTGATCGCCAGGCGCAGGCGCGGGTTCTTGTCAGGGTCCGGGTCGCCCATCTTGGCGGCAACGGTGATCTCCTTGCTGAACTTCGAGAACAGCTTGGAGCGCGCCGCATCCTGCCGCCCCTTGCGGT
This sequence comes from Rhodovulum visakhapatnamense, assembly GCF_004365965.1. Taxonomy (GTDB): domain Bacteria; phylum Pseudomonadota; class Alphaproteobacteria; order Rhodobacterales; family Rhodobacteraceae; genus Rhodovulum; species Rhodovulum visakhapatnamense. The sequence goes on along the minus strand of NZ_SOEB01000027.1, from coordinate 21,846 downwards.
GCTGGATGTTCGCCCATTTGGAATGGCCTGCCATGGAACCCCACTTGGCTTTCTGAATTCGACGGGGCTCTCTATATGTCAGGCAGACGCGGACCTGCAAGCCTGCTCGGGACGTTGAGCCGGGCGAAACCCTCCGGCGCCCGGGCGCCGGACAGCCGGGAGACCCGTTCGTGACCCAGGACCAGTCGATACTGTTTGCGCTTTTTGCCACCGTCTTCGTCGCCCTGATCTGGGGCCGGTGGCGCTACGATCTGGTGGCCTTCGCGGCGCTGATGGCGGCCGTGCTGCTGGGCGTGGTGAAACCCGACCGCGCCTTCGAGGGGTTCGGCCATCCCGCGACGCTGGTGGTGGCGCTGGTCCTGGTGGTCTCGGCCGGGCTGGTGCGCTCGGGCGCGGTCTATCTGATCACCCGGACGCTGGTGAACAGCGCGCGCGGACTTGGCGCCCATATCGCGATCATGGGCGGCATCGGCGGACTGCTGTCGGCCTTCATGAACAACGTGGCCGCACTGGCGCTGCTGATGCCGGTCGACATCCAGACCGCGCGCAAGGCGGGCCGCGCGCCGGGGCTGAGCCTGATGCCGCTGTCCTTCGCCACCATCCTGGGCGGCATGGTCACGCTGATCGGCACACCGCCCAACATCATCATCGCGGCCTTTCGCCAGGACGCGACCGGGCAATCCTTCCGCATGTTCGACTTCGCCCCGGTGGGGGGCGTCGCGGCGCTGGCGGGGATTGCCTTCGTCGCGCTGGTCGGCTGGCGGCTGATCCCGAAAAGCGCGGGGCTTGACGCCTCGGCCGACCCGATGTCGGACTATTCCTCCTATATCGCCGAGCTGACGGTACCCGAAGGCTCGAAGCTGATCGGCCAGCGGCTGGCCGATCTCGACCCCGAGGCCGAGGCCAACGACGTGGCGCTTCTGGGACTGGTCCGGGGCGGCAAGCGGCTTTACGGGCTGCAGCGCGGCACCGCGCTGGCGGCAGGCGACTCGCTGGTGATCGAGGCCAGCCCCGAGGCGCTGGACGAGTTTCGCGCGGCACTCTCGCTCGATTTCGCCGAGGGCGCCAACGAGGAACGGCTGAAGGCCGAGGGCGCGGGGCTGACCGTGGTCGAGGTCGTGGTGCCCGAACAGGCGCGCATTGCCGGGCGGTCCGCCCAGCTGGTCGGGCTGGCCTGGCGGCGGCGCACGGATCTGCTGGGGATCTCGCGGCAGGGCCGTCCGATCCGCCAGCAGATCCGCAAGACCAGGGTCCGGCCCGGCGACATCCTGCTGCTGCTGACGCCGCAGGACGTGGCGCAGGACGTGGTCGACTGGCTGGGCTGTCTGGCGCTGGCCGATCGCGGGCTGGCAGTGACCGATACCCGCAAGACCTGGGTCGCCATCGGGCTTTTCGCGGCGGCGGTGGCGGCGGCAAGCGTCGGGCTGGTCGATCTGACCATCGCCATAGGCCTGGTCGTCGTGGGCTATGTCGCGGCCCGGATCATCCCCATCACCGAGGTCTATTCCCATGTCGAATGGCCGGTGGTGGTGCTGCTCGGTTCGATGATCCCGCTTGGCGTGGCGCTGGAGGAAAGCGGCGGCACCCGGCTGATCGCGGAAATGCTGGTCGGGCTGACCGGCGACATGCCGCCCTGGGTGATCCTGACCGCGCTGATGGTGGCGACCATGTGCCTGTCGGATGTGCTGAACAATACCGCAACCGCGGTGGTCGCGGCCCCGGTCGGCATCCAGATGGCCCAGGCGCTGGGGGTCAGCCCCGATCCGTTCCTGATGGCGGTGGCGGTGGCGGCCTCCTGCGCCTTCCTCACCCCCATCGGCCACAAGAACAACACGCTGATCCTCGGCCCCGGCGGCTATCGCTTCGGCGATTACTGGCGGATGGGCCTGCCGCTCGAGATCATCGTGATCGCGGTCTCGGTGCCGATGATCCTGCTGGTCTGGCCGTTCTGAGCGGCGCCGGCTTGACGCCGGACCCGCACTCGGCCAGTCGGAAAGAGGGCGGCGGGAGACGGGCGGTGATCTGGAAACCTCAGGCGGCCGGGGCGCTGGCAATGGCGGCAAGCCTGGCCCTTCTGGCCGGGGCGGGCGCGCGCTTCGTGCCGGGCGGCAGCGCGGCCGGGCCGCTGGCCCGCATCCTCGACTCGCTCGCCCCCTGGCTTCTGGGCGGCGCGCTGGGCCTGTCGCTCGGGGCGGCGGCCTTGGGCTTGCGCCGTCTCGGCCCGGGCCTGGCCCTCGCCGCGCTGGCTGCGCTGGCCGGGCTCGGGGCGCTGCACCTGCGCCAGAGCCTGCCCGCGCTGCCCGACCGCGCCCCCGATCTGCGCATCCTCTTCTTCAACGCCTATTCGGGCAATCGCATCCCCGCCGAAACCATCATCCGCGCGGTGATCGACACGAACCCCGATATCGTCCTCTTCGCCGAGGCCGAGGCGGTCGCGGCGGGTCTGACGCTGTTGCAGAAGCACTACGGCTTCGTCTCGCCCTGCAGCCCCGGGGCGTGCCAGATCGTGCTGGCGGCGCGCACCCGTCCCAGGCGGTTCTGGGCGATGGCGCTGAACCCGGTCTGGCCCGGCCGCTATGCGGTGGCCGAGATCGAGACCGCCAGCGGCAAACGGGTGTTTCTGGCCGGGCTCCAGCTTCTGAAACCCTGGATGTCGGGCCTGGCCGAAACCGAGCTGGGGCGGCTGACCGCCCAGCTTGGCTGGCTGCCCGACCCGGCGGTCGCCATCGGCGATTTCAACGCCGCGCCCTGGAGCCGGACCCTGTCGCAGATCAGTGCCGAAACCGGCATGGCGACCGCGCGCCTGCCGGTCGCGACCTGGCCCGTGGGCGCCGGCCGGTTCGGAGTGCCCGTCGATCAGGTTCTGGTCGGCGGCGGCGCGCGGCTCGTCCGCCTCAGTCCCTTCGGCGCCGATCTCGGGTCCAACCATCGCGGGCTTATCGCCGAGATCGCCCTGCCCTGAGCGGCTCAGCGTCCAGCGATCACGCCTGCCGCCGCCTCGAGCGCGCCCGCGCCATGGGCGACGCCCAGCGCCTTGAACCCGGCCTCCATCGTGCCGAGCGCACCAAGGATCATATGCGCGTTCACATGGCCCATATGGCCGATCCGGAAAAACCCGTGCCAGGCCGGATCGCCGGGCGCGGCCATGCCAAGACCGATGCCAAGGGTCACGCCCGCGGTCTCGCTCAGCCACTCGCGCAGCGCCGTGCCATGGGGCGGATCGATCCGGACCGAGGTCACGGCATGGCTGCGCAAGGCCGGGTCGGTCATGTTCAGCGCGATCGGCCTGCCCTGCCCCCAGGTCTCGATCGCGGACCAGATCGCGCGGGCCAGTTGGGCATGGCGGTCCCAGGCCGCCTCGAGCCCCTCCTCATGCACCAGCATGTCAAGCGCGGCGCGCAGGCCGTACAGGTGATGGGTCGGCGCGGTGCCGCCGAAATACTGATAGAATTCCTGCGGGTTGGCGCGCGGCGTCCAGTCCCAGTAGGGCGTGGCCAGATCGGCCCGCGCCCGTGCCTCTTCGGCCTTCGGCCCGAGGAAGACGAAGGCCAGGCCCGGCGGCACCATCAGCCCCTTCTGGCAGGCGGCAACCATCACATCGACGCCCCAGGCGTCCATCTCGAACCGGTCGCAGGCCAGCGAGGCGATGCAGTCGGCCATCAGAAGCGCCGGATGCCCGGCGGCATCGAGCGTCGCGCGCACCCCCGCGACGTCGTTCCGGACGCTGGTGGCGGTGTCCACATGGCTGACCAGAACGGCGCGGATCGCATGGTCCTTGTCGGCCCGAAGCCGGTCTTCGACCCGGCCCAGATCGACCGTCGCGCGATTGCCGAAATCGAGGATCTCGACCTCGGCGCCCATCGCCTGTGCCGCCTCGGCCCAGCCATGGCCGAACCGCCCGGTCGCCAGCACCAGCACCCGGTCGCCCCGCGCCAGCACGTTCGCCAGCGACGCCTCCCAGCCGCCATGGCCGTTGGCGATGTAGATCGCGACCTTGTGCCGGGTCCGCGCCACCGCCTTGAGATCGCGCACGACGCTTTCGACAAGATCGACCAGCGGGCCGCCATAGATGTTGGGGGCGGGCTGGTGCATCGCCTGCAGCACCCGGTCGGGAATGACGGACGGGCCGGGAATGGCGAGGTAGGGGCGGCCGTATCTGAGGCTCATGGGGGACTCCGCACTTGACCCAAGTTCTGTTATGCCTCCCCCGGGAACCCGTCAATTGCTTGTCAGGGGCGGGGTTTCGGGCTATCTCGCGGCCTCGTGTTTCCGCGCCAAGGCCCCAGATGTTCGACCTTCTGAAAACCCGTTTCGAGGCGTTCGAACGCCGGATGACCCGGCGCCACGGCACCGACCTGACGGTGCCCGGCGCGCGGCGGGTGGCGCTTTTGCATTTCCACCTGATGGACCATGCCTTCCTGCGGATCCTCTGGACCAATCTCGAACAGATCGCGCCCGGCGTCTGGCGGTCGAACCACCCTTCGGCCGCTCGGCTCCGGCGCTATCGCGAGATGGGCATCCGCACGGTGATCTCGCTGCGCGGGCCGCGTCAGGACTCGCACCGCCTGCTGGAGGAAGAGGCCTGCGCCGCACTGGGGCTGCGGCTTGAAACCGTGACGCTGAAGGCCCGGCGGCTGGTCCCGCGCGAAAACCTGCTGGCGCTGCTGGATCTCTTTGACCGGGCCGAACGGCCGATGGTGATGCATTGCAAGTCGGGCTCGGACCGGGCGGGCTTTGCCTCGGCGCTGTATCTCATCCATGCCGAGGGCGCCCCCGTCGCCAGGGCGCGAACCATGCTGTCCTGGCGCTACCTGCATTCGCGCCGCTCGAAGGCCGGGGTTCTCGACGTGGTGCTCGACCGGTTCGAGGCGGATTGCGCCAAGACCCCGATGACGCTGCGCGACTGGATCGCCACCCGCTACGATCCCGCCGCCATCGAGTCCGCCTTCCGGGCGGAGCGGCGCTAGCATGGCGGGCGGCGCACAGATCTTCGGCTGGCTCTGGCGCGGCTATCTGCGCCGCCATTCGGCCACCATCGGCATCGCACTGGCACTGATGACGGTCGAGGGCGCCTCGCTCGGGCTGCTCAGCTACAGCTTCAAGCCGATGTTCGACCGGATCTTCGTCGCCGGAGAGCGGGGCGCGATCCCGGTCGTCGCGGGCGCGGTACTGGCGATCTTCCTGGCCCGCGCGCTCAGCGGCTTCGGCCAGCGGGTACTGATGGCCCGCGCCGGGCTGGCGATCACCGGCGATCTGCAAAAGGACATGGTCGATCACCTGCTGGACCTCGACGGGTCCTATTTCCAGCGAAACCCGCCGGGCGGGCTGATAGAACGGGTGCGCGGCGATACCACCGCCGCGGCCAATGTCTGGAACACGGTGCTGACGGCGGCGGGCCGGGATCTGGTCTCGCTGATTTCGCTGCTGGCGGTGGCGCTGTCCATCGACTGGGTCTGGACCGCCATCACCATGGCGGGCGTGCCGCTGCTGGTGGTGCCGCTGATGATGCTGCAACGCTGGATCCGGCGCACCGCCCGCAGCGCGCGCGAAGAGGCCGCGCGGATCGCCGGACGACTGGACGAGATGTTCCATGGCATCGTCACGATCAAGCTCAACCGCATGGAACGCCGCGAGAAGGGCCGCTTCGGCGCCACCGTCTCGCGCTTCATCGACGTGCAGCTGCGCGCCCAGGCCGGTCAGGCCGGGATGCCCGCGCTCGTCGATCTGGTGGGCGGGGTCGGCTTTGCCGCCGTTCTGGTCTTCGGCGGGCTGCAGATCATCGACGGCGGCAAGACCGTCGGCGATTTCATGGCATTCTTTACCGCCATCGCGCTGGTCTTCGAACCGCTGCGGCGGCTGGGCAATGTCTCGGGCGCCTGGCAGGCGGCGCTGGCCAGCCTGGAACGTATCCACGCGGTCTTTTCCGAACGCGCCACCATCCTGCCCCCCGCCCGGCCGAAATCCCTGCCCGCCCCGGCCGCGACCTGCGATGTCGTGCTGGAGAACGTGCATCTGTCCTATGGCGAGGCGCCGGTGCTGCGCGGGCTGAGCCTGACCGCAAAGGCAGGCGATACGACCGCGCTGGTCGGGCCTTCGGGCGCGGGCAAGTCGACCGTCTTCAACCTGCTGACCCGTCTGGTCGAGCCGCAATCGGGCCGTGTCACCGTGGGCGGGGTCGAGGTCGCCGATCTGGCGCTGACCGAGCTGCGCGATCTTTTCTCGGTCGTCACCCAGGACGCGCCGATGTTCGACGACAGCCTGCGCGACAATATCTGCCTTGGCCGCGATATCCCCGAGGCGGCTCTGCGCGAGGTGATCGAGGCGGCCCATATCGACGAATTCCTGCCCGGCCTGCCCGCCGGGCTCGACAGCCCGGCCGGGCCGCGCGGCTCGAACCTGTCGGGCGGCCAGCGCCAGCGCGTGGCCATCGCCCGCGCACTTCTGCGCGACGCGCCGATCCTGCTGATGGACGAGGCCACCTCGGCGCTGGACGCGCATTCCGAACGCGCGGTGCAGGAGGCGCTGAGCCATCTGGCCAAGGGCCGTACCACGCTGGTGATCGCCCACCGCCTGGCCACCGTTCGCGACGCGGCCCGGATCGTGGTCATGGAGGCCGGTCAGGTGCGCGAAGAGGGGCGTCACGAGGACTTGCTGGCGCAGGGCGGGCTTTATGCGGGGCTCTACCGCTTGCAATTCGCCGCCGAGTCCTGACACCTTCGGGCCGGAAACGGCATATCGGGAGGCGGACCATGACGGGCGAGCAGGCAGCGGACAGGACGGTTCTGAAGGTCACCGGCGCGGATCGCGCGAAGTTCCTGCAGGGGCTTGTCACGAACGACGTCTCGGCGCTGGAGGGGCGGCTTGTCTATGCCGCGATGCTCAGCCCCCAGGGCAAGTATCTGGCGGATTTCCTGCTGACCGAACGCGACGGGGCGATCCTGCTGGATGTCAGCACGTCGGTCGCCGAGGCGCTGGCGCGGCGCCTGACGATTTACAAGCTGCGCTCGGATGTGCAGATCGCGCCTTCGGGGCTGAACGTGCTGCGCGGGCTTGGCCCCGCCCCCGACGGCGCCCTGCCCGATCCGCGCCACGAGGTGCTTGGCTGGCGCGCCTATTCCGAAACGCCCGGCACGGCGCCCGTCATCGACTGGGACGCGATCCGGGTCGCGCAGTGCATCCCCGAGACCGGGATCGAGTTGATCCCCGACGACAGCTACATCCTCGAGGCCGGATTCGAACGGCTGCATGGCGTCGATTTCCGCAAGGGCTGCTATGTGGGCCAGGAGGTCACCGCGCGGATGAAGCACAAGACCGAACTGCGCAAGGGGCTCGCGACCGTCGGCATCGAGGGCACGGCCCCGCCCGGCACGCCGATCGAGGCGAATGGCAAGGAGGCCGGTACGCTCTTCACCTGCGCGGGCGATCTGGCGATCGCGCATCTGCGCTTCGACCGGGTGGCGCCCCGGATGACGGCGGGAACGGCCACGGTGCTTTGGCCGGATGGCTGACCGCGCGGCGCTCGAGGCGCTGCTGGGCGCCCCCGTCGCCCGGGTCACGCCGCTGCAGGGCGGCGATCTGTCCGAAGTGGTCCGGGTCGCCCTGAGCGACGGCCGCCAGGTTGTCGCCAAGACCGGCCTCCGGGTCGCGACCGAAGCCCGGATGCTGAGGGCCATTGCCGCGGCCGGAGCGCCCGCGCCGCAGGTGATCGCGGTGACCGAGGGTCTGCTGATCCTGGAATACCTGGCCGAAACCCGCGCCATGCCCGACGGCTGGGCGGCACTGGGCGACGGGCTTGCCCGGCTGCATGCGACGGCGGGCGCGGCCTATGGCTGGCCCGAAGACTATGCCTTCGGCCCGGCCGCGATCCCCAACGGCGCCTCAGGCGACTGGCCGGGCTTCTGGGCCGAGCGGCGGCTTCTGGCCTGGCCCGAGGCACTGCCCGCCGACATCGCCCGCCGGGTCGAGGCGCTGGCCCTGCGACTTGGCGATCTGATCCCAAGGCGGCCAGCGGCCTCGCTGCTGCATGGCGATCTGTGGTCTGGCAACGTGCTGTTCACCGCAGACGGCGCCGCGCTGATCGACCCCGCCTGCTATCATGGCGATGCCGAGGTCGATCTGGCGATGCTGGAACTCTTCGGAACGCCGGACCCGGCCTTCCGCGCGCGCTACGGCGCCCCTGCACCGGGCTGGCCCATGCGGCGGGCGGCCTATCAGCTTTGGCCCGCGCTGGTGCATCTGCGGCTGTTCGGCGGCGGCTATCGCAGTCTGGTCGACCGCTGCCTGACCGCGCTTGGCACCTGAGCGCCTGGACCGTCAGGCCCGGGCGGAATATTCCATGGTTTCGGTGTTGACGATGATCTCTTCGCCCGGCCCCACGAAGGGCGGGACCATCACCCGCACCCCGTTTTCCAGCACTGCCGGCTTGAAGCTCTTCGCCGCGGTCTGGCCGTTCACCACCGGCTCTGTCTCGGCGATGCGGCAGGTGACCTTGGGCGGCAGCGTGGCGTTCAGCGCCTCGGCCTCGTAATACTCGACGACCACGGTCATGCCGTCCTGCAGGAACGGACGGCGGTCGCCCAGAAGATCGGCGGGCAGCTCGGTCTGTTCATAGCTGTCGGTATCCATCACCACCAGCATGCCCTCGGCCTCGTAGAGAAACTGCTGGTCCTTGCGCTCCAGCTCGACCCGGTCGACCTTGTCGGCGCTGCGGAAGCGTTCGTTCAGCTTGGTGCCGGTGCGCAGGTTGCGCAGCTCGACCTGGGCGAAGGCGCCGCCCTTGCCGGGCTTGACATGATCGACCTTCACCGCGGCCCACAGCCCGCCGTCATGGTCCAGAATGTAACCGGGACGGATTTCGTTGCCGTTGATCTTGGCCATGCGGGAACTCTTAAGAGAAGGTTGATCGCCATTCGGCGGCACCTATATCTTGTCGGTGTCGAGCTGGCAAGGCGACTAGATCCGGTCTCTTTTGCGCGCGGGCCATGCGCTGAGTGCATGGCAGGTCTGCCAAATGGAGAATACCGAATCGCAGCAAAAGCGTCATATTCGGCCGCACGCCCGAAATGCAAGAGCAAGAATAAAAGGACGACGAGATGGTCGATTTCGTTGATGGCACGGCGTTCAATCACGAACAGGGGCATCGTGCCCGGAAATTGTTCGCTGCTGTGGTGCTCGCCGCGTTGGACGACGCAATCGCGGACGACAAGAAATATGGCAACGGCCCCGAACAGATCGCGCGCTGGGCGCGGTCTCGCGACGGTCGCGAAGTCCTGTCCTGCGCCGGGATCGATCCGAATGAACGGGTCGTTCGCGGTCTCATGGAATTCGTGTCGCGCGGCGTGCGGACCTCTGTTGCCTTGTCGCGCGAAGAAAGCGAACGCCGTCACAGCCAGGAGCAGGCCGAAGCCGCCTGACCCTCCGATGCTGGCTTACACCGAAACGCGCGCCCAAAAGGGCGCGTTTTTCGTTTGTTGGAACCGGTGACAGGCGCCGCCGCCCACGACGCGCGCGGGATTGCGACAGCCTAGTCGAGATCGCGTTCGGCCAAAGCGCGGGCGATTTCGCGGCGCACCATCTTGCGCAGATTGCGGCTGATGCCCTCGCCCAGCGCCCCGCGCAGTTCCTGCCGGACGACCTCGGCGACCAGTGCCCGGACCGCGACCGCATCGGCCAGAGCCCCCTCGGATTGCCCCGCCACGCCCGGCACGGGGCCGCGCCGGGCCCATCCGGCATCAAGCCAGACATCGTCGGTCTCGGGATCTTCCCAATCGGCCTCGGCCCCCGCCATTGCCGCCTCAAGCTCGGCGATGCGGCGTTCCAGCGAAGCCGCCTCGCGCCGGTTGGCCTCGGCGAGATCGGCCACGGCAGCAGCGCGCTTGCGCGCGGCGCCCGGGTCCACATCGGGCGCCGTCTCGCAGGCCAGCGGCCCGCGCAGCAGGACCGGAACCGGGCGTGCCGATCCGGCGGTCTCGGGTTCGGCCCGCACGCGCAGATTGGGGGTCAGCACCAGACGCCCCAGACGGGGGCGCGACGGCTCCTGCGCCATTGCTGTCGGCCGAAGACCGGCGGGATCGACGATGCTGCGCGTTTCGGCCATGGAACGGCTCCGTACCGGAAAGACGGTTAACCTTACGGGGCGAAAGCCTAGACCCTTCGCCCCCCGGACACAACCGGCAGGCGCGTCAGTTGCGGCCGATGCTTTGCAGAACGCGGTCGAGCTTGCCGCCCTGAAGGCTCTTCGGCGGAGCCGAACTGACCGCGTTGTAATAGGCATTCGGATCGTAGGTCGGAATGCCAAGCCCCAGATGCTTGGCGGTCAGCAGGCCCATCGAGGACAGCACGCTGTAGACGGCCGTGTACTGGTCTGCCTCGGCCTGCACCCGTGCGGTGCGGGCGTCGAGCAGATCCTGTTCGGCGTCCAGCACGTCCAGCGTGGTGCGAGCCCCCAGCCGGGCCTCTTCCTTGGTCCCGTCGAAGGCCAGCTGCGCCGCCTCGATCCGCTGGTCGCTGGCGCCAAGCTGGGCCCGCGCCACGGCCAGACCCGACCAGGCATTGCCCACGTCGAGTTCGACCAGCCGCACGGTCTGCAGAAGTCCGGCGCGGTTCGCCTGCACATTGGCCACCGCCTGACGCTCGGCTGCATAAAGCCTGCCACCCGCATAGAGGGTCTGCGACAGCTGGATCTGACCGGTCACGCCTTCGTCGGAATTGTCGTCGCGCTGATAGCCGACCGAGGCGGTCACGCTGGGACCCTGGGCGGCCCTGGCACGCGCGAGGTTCAGCTCGGCCACGGTGACGTTGTGCTGGGCCTGGATGATGTCGGGATGGGTCTGCACGGCCACCGCACGTGCGGCCTCGGGCGAGGTGGGCACGCTGGGCAGGTTCGGGATGCCGCTGAGCGTGTCCGGATAATGGCCCACCGCCAGCTTGTAGGATTCGCGCGCCGTCGCCAGCGCGCCCTGGGCCGCGACCAGGTTCGACCGCGCCTCGGCCAGCGCCGATTGCGCCAGCGACACATCGGTGCGGGTGACTTCGCCGACCTCGAACCGGTCCTCGGTGGCGCGCAGCTCTTCCGAGATCAGCCGCGTGTTGTTTTCGGCAAGGCTGACATTCTGCAGGGCCGCGAACACGTCCATATAGGCCTGAACCGCCGAGAGCAGAACGTCCTGCTCGATCCCGATCAGCGCCGAGCGCGTGGCCAGCACGGTTTCCTTGGTGGCATCGAGCGCCAGCCGGTTCTGCCCGCCGTCGAACACGGTCAGCGTCGCCGTCAGTTCGGCCGAGGCGCTGGTATTCTGCCCCCCGTTGGCCGCCGAGGCCGGGTCGGTATAGGCCCCCGACATCGCGAAGGCGATCACTGGACGCAGCAGCGCCAGCGACTGAGCCACATCCTCGTCCGCCGCGCGCAAGAGCGCCCGGTTCTGGTCAAGCAGATGCGAATTCTTGTAGGCCGCGATCAGGGCGTCGGTCAGGGTCTCGGCCTGGGCCGCCCCGGACGCCCAGAGCGACAGCGTGGCCGACAGAGCCGTGCCGGCGAAATATCGAAGGAAACTGCTCATATCCGTGCCTCGTTTGGCTTTTTGCCTTTGTCAGGCCGCCCTTCTTCGATGCGGCTCTTTTATGTCTCCCACGTGTCAGAACTGGAATTCCGTCGCGCGGGCAAACCCCGGCATCACCGGGGCGCTTGCATTGAACAGAAACCGCCAGCTCAGCGCGCCTTCGACCTTCCAGCCGATGCGCACGACGCCCAGGGCGCCTTCCATGAAGACCGCGACGACGCGGCCGCCCTCCTTCAGCTGATCGGCGATGGCCTGGGGAAGCGTCTCGATGGCCCCTTCGACCACGATCACGTCATAGGGGCCATGCTTGGGCGCGCCCTCGGTCAGCGGGCCGACCTCGATCGCGACATTGTCGACACCCAGCTCGGCCAGGGTCGCCTCGGCCTCGCGGGCCATGGTGCCGTCTTCCTCCAGCGCCACCACGGCATCGGCCATCCGCGCCATCACCGCCGCCGAATAGCCCAGCCCGGCGCCCAGATCGAGCACCAGATCGCCCGGCCCCAGATCGGCCGCCTCAAGCATCTTGGCGAAGGTGCGCGGGTCGAGCAGCACACGGTCATGGGCCAGAGGAAGGTTCTCGCCGATATAGGCGGCCTCGCTCAGGCGGGCGGGCACGAAGGCCTCGCGGGGCACGGCCAGCATCGCCTCGATGATCGGCAGACGGGTGACGTCCGCGGGGCGGACCTGAGTATCGACCATCGCTTCGCGGCGGGCAGCGTAATCGGCCATGCGGCTGAACTCTCCAGTTCGAAATCTTCCAGATCCGGTGATGCCACAGAAGTCTGCGCGCGGCAATGGCCTGACACCCCACGGTCGGGAAGGTATGGCAAGAGGGAAACAGGCCGCAGGGCGCTGTGCCTTGCCAGTCCGGCACCGGGCACGTAACCCTTTGCGCACCGATCCGAACCGCCCCGGTGGCTGTCCCAGTGGCGGCCATCCCAGGCGCCCAACTGACCTCACCGGAGGCCGCGTGCCGCCCCTCGTCCGCCCCGCCCCGTCCGTCGCCCTTCTGGGCTACCGGCTGGTTCTGACCCTCGCGGCCCCGGGGCTTGCCCTGCGGCTGCTGCGCGAGGGCGCCCGGGCGCGCGAGCGGCTCGGGCTGGCGGGACCGCGCGGGGCGCTGGAGCCGCGCGCGCCGACGGTCTGGCTGCATGGCGCCTCGAACGGCGAGCTGGCCTCGGCACGGCCGCTGATCGAGCGGCTGCTGGTGCGCCGGCCCGATCTGATGCTGGTGGTGACCTGCAACACCCTGACCGGGCGCGCGCTGGTCGCGGGCTGGAACCTGCCCCGGGTCGCGGTGCGGCTGGCGCCCTATGACTATGTTTGGACATTGCGGCGTTTCGCGGCGCGCTGGCAGCCGCGCGCGCTGATCCTGATCGAAAGCGAGCTTTGGCCGAACCGGCTGTGCGAGATGGCCCGGCAGGGCCGCCCGGTGCTGGTGGCGGGCGCGCGGCTTTCGGCGCGCAGCGCCGCGCGCTGGGGCCGGTTGCCGGGGCTTGCGCGGCGGCTGACCGGGGCGATCCGCTTTCTGTCGGCGCAGGATGCCGGGTCGCGCGACCGCTTCGCGGCACTTGGCCTGCCCGGCAACCGGATCGGCCCGGTGATCGACCTCAAGGCCTTCGCCCCCGCCCCGGCCCCCGATCCGGACGAGCTGGCCCGGCTTGCGCCGTGTCTGCCCCGCGACAGGACGGTGCTGGCGGCCTCGACCCATGAGGGCGAAGAGGCCCCCGTGCTGGCCGCCTTCGCCGCACGGTACCGCGCCGATCCCGGCGCCCGCCTGATCCTGGCCCCGCGCCATCCGCGCCGCGCGCCCGAGATCGCCGCGTTGATCGCCCGGGCCGGGCTCGACCATGCCACACGCTCGAAAGGCGAAACCCCCGGCCCGGCCCGGCCGGTGCTGCTGGCCGACACGATGGGCGAGATGGCGCTTTGGGTCGCGCTGGCCGGGACCAGCTTCGTCGGCGGATCGCTGGTGCCGAAGGGCGGTCATACCCCCTTCGAGCCCGCGGCCGGGGGCTCGGCGATCCTGCACGGCCCCCATGTCGCGAATTTCGCCGACACCTATGCCAAGCTCGACCGCGCGGGCGCCGCGATCCCCGTCACCGGGGCCGAGGATCTGGCCGCCGCGCTGGCCGCGCTCGACGGCCCCGAACAGAGCCGCCGCGCCGCCCTTGCCCAACGCACGATCGCGGCGCTGAGGGCCGAGGCCCCCGGCCCCGACACGCTGGTCGATGCGCTCGACCGCCTGCTGACCGCCCCCGATGCAAAGGACCCCTGCCATGGCTGACCCGCTCTTTTCGCTCGACGATCTGGAAGAGGCCGCCCGGCTCGTCCATGCGCGGATGCCGCCCACGCCGCAGTACCCCTGGCCGCTGCTGGCCGAGGCGACAGGCGCCGAGGTCTGGGTCAAGCACGAGAACCACACCCCCACCGGCGCCTTCAAGCTGCGCGGCGCGCTCACCTTCATCGACTGGCTGGCCCGCACGCAACCCGACTGCCCCGGCATCGTCACCGCGACCCGCGGCAATCACGGTCAGGGTCAGGCGCTGGCCGCCCGCGCCGCCGACATGACCGCGCGGATCTACGTGCCCGAGGGCAATTCGGTCGAGAAGAACGCCGCGATGCGGGCCTTCGGCGCAGATCTGCGGATCTTCGGCGCCGATTTCGACACTGCCCGCGAAGAAGCCTTCCGCGTCGCCGAAACCGAGGGGCTGGTCCCGGTGCCGCCCTTCCACCGCGAGCTGGTGCGCGGCGTCGCGACCTATGCGCTGGAGCTTTTCACCGCCCAGCCCGACCTGCACACCGTCTATGTGCCGATCGGCTGCGGGTCGGGCATCTGCGGCACCATCGCGGCGCGCGACGCGCTGGGGCTGTCGACCCGGATCGTCGGCGTGGTCTCGGAAAATGCCGATTGCGTATTGCGCTCGATGGCCGCGAGCGATCTGGTCGAGACGCCCACCGCGCACACCTTCGCCGACGGGCTGGCGGTGCGGGTGCCGGTGGCCGAGGCCTTCGCGATCTATTCGGCGGGCGCCGAGCGCATCGTCTCGGTCTCGGACGAAGAGATTGCCGCGGCGATCCGGCTTTACTTCCGGGCGACCCATAACGTGGCCGAGGGCGCGGGTGCGGCCCCTCTGGCCGCGCTGATGCAGGAACGCGAGATGATGGCGGGGCGCCGGGTCGGCGTGATCCTTTGCGGCGGCAATATCGACAGCGCCTGGTTCGCCGAGGTGCTGGGGGGCGGCGTCCCCCAGCCCTGAGCCGTGGCCCGCGCGCTAGAGAAAACTCACCAGCTCGTGCTCGGTCTCGCAGGAGAGGCCGCAGGCGCCGGGCATGTAGATCGTCACGCTGCGTTCGTCGTGATATTCGGCGTCGGGGCGGAAGAAGCACTTGTCATGGGCGTCGAAGAACCCGCCCAGCAGCAGGCCCGCCTTGGGAAAGCAGAGCTGTTCCTGGCAAAGCTGGGCGGGGCCCAGCCGGCTTTCCAGCAGCCGCACGATGGCCTCGGGGTCGGTGTCGAAGATGTTCGTGCCCTGAAACCGCACCCCCGCCACCTTGCGTCCGGCGATGATGCAATTCAGCCCTCCGGGGCCGTATTCGCAAATCGGCACGGCAAGGCCACGATATTCCATCACCCGGCCGCGGCTGCCGCGATAGACATGCCCGGGCCTGCCAAGGCCCGGCTGCGCTTTCACGTCTTCGGGGGTCATCCCAAAGGACAATGACCCGAGCCCGTGCCCGGGGTGAACGGTCCAGAACATGTCTCCTCCCTTTTTACGGTATTATGGCCCAGGAAATGCAAGCTGCGAAGAGAATAACGCATATTGGGCCAATTCTGTGTGAACCGCCCCATTTCGCCCCAGCTCGGACCGATAAAGTCCGAAAGACTCGACAGGAAAGGGCCCGGCCCGAAAGTCCGAACCTGCAATCACGGCCCGTTCCAGCCGCCCCGGATCGCCCTGCCCAGGGCGCAGCGTGGCCAGCGTGACATGCGGGGAAAAACGCCGCCGTTCCGGCGACGCGCCCGCGCGCCGCGCGGCCGTTTCCAGCCGCGCCTGCAAATGGCAAAGCGCCGCGTTTTCGAGCAGACAGGCATGCAGATTTCTGGGCCGCGCCCCGCCGAAGAGCCCCAGCCCCGAAAGCGTAAGATCGAACCGATCGGCCCGGATCGCGGCAAAGGCCAGATGCACGTCCTCAAGAACCGGCTCGGGCAGCTCGCCCAGAAAAACAAGGGTGAGATGCAGGTTTTCCGGCGGCGCCGGGCGCCCCGAAGGCAGCCCGGCCTGAAGCCGCACGAGGCTTTCGCGGATCTCTGGCGGCAAGGCGATGGCGGCAAAGGCGCGGATCATGCGAAGGCTCCGGCAACGACCAGGTCGGCACTCGCGAAAGATGGCCGCCGACGCGCCGCGTTTCAACCCGTGCGTGTTTCCAATCTTGCTTGCGCCTATTACGATTTACCTTTCTGGGTCATGCGTTACAGGTCGAAACGGAATTTCTTCCCGATAACCGACGAAATCATGAACCCGTATTTAAAATCGATCTAAAACGCTCTGCAAAGTCGGCCTGCCGGAAGACCCAATCGGGGACCGGGCGCATCGCTTTCTGCGCCGCACCTCGATTTCTGACGGTTTCATGACAGCCATTGCGGCGGTCGCCCACCGTTTCGATCCTATTCCGGCAAAAGGCTTTCGATCCGCGCGGTCAGCTTGGCCGATTTCGGCGTCGTGAACGCGCCATAGGTCGCGACCGGGCTGCCCTCGCCGTCCAGCAGCACCTTGTTGAAATTCCAGCCGGGGGTGAACCCATGCGCCTCTGCCATCCAGCGGTAGAAGGGATGCGCCTCGGGGCCCTTCACATGGGTGATCTCGGTCATCGGCAGGGTCAGCCCGAAATTGACCTCGCAGAACTCCTTGACCGCGGCCTCGTCGGCCAGTTCCTGGTTGAAGTCGTCGGACGGGACCGCCAGCACCACCAGCCCGCGCGGGCCGTACCGGTCCTGAAGCGCCTGCAACCCGTCATATTGCGGGGTGAAGCCGCATTGCGAGGCGGTGTTGACCACCAGCACCGGCTGGCCATGAAAGGCCGAAAGGTCGATCTCGCCGCCGTCGATCGAGGCGAACCGAAAGCCGTCTGCCGCGCCCGGACCGGCGCACAGGAGAACAGCTGCGACAACCGGAAGTATGGCAGGGCGCATCGGGGATCATCCATGTGCTGTATTCGTGCGAAACTGCACCTATTCCGTCGCGCCCTCGGGTCAAGCGCGGAGTTGCAATCCCGACCCGGGCGCATAAGTATCGCCCTGTCCTGCCAACAGGATTTTCGAATGATCCGCTACGCGCTTACCTGTGCCGACGGGCACCGCTTCGAAAGCTGGTTCCAGTCGGCCTCGGCCTTCGACACGCTGCTGTCCGGCGGCCATGTGACCTGTGCGGTCTGCGGCAATGGCACCGTCTCGAAGGCATTGATGGCGCCGAACGTCGCGACCGACCGGCCCGGGGCCGATCCCGCCCCGCCCGAACGGACGCAATCGGCGCCGACGCTTTCGGCCCCGGCACACCCGGCCGAACAGGCCCTGGCGGATCTGCGCAAACGCATCGAGGAAAAGTCCGACTATGTCGGGCTTCGCTTCGTGCAGGAGGCGCGCGACATGCATGCCGGCCTCAGCCCCGCACGCCCGATCCATGGCGAAGCCCGCGCCGACGAGGCACTGCGGCTGATCGAGGACGGAATCCCGGTCGCGCCCCTGCCCTTCCTGCCCAGCCGCAAGACCAATTGAAGGACCCCGCCATGACCCCTCTGATCACCGGCGCGAACCGGGGCATCGGCCTCGGATTGCTGCAACTCTATGCCGGGCGCGGCCTCGCGCCCATCGGCACCGCCCGGACCGACGCTCCGCCCCGGGTCGAGGGCGCGCGCTGGATGCCGCTCGATGTGACCGACCCCAAGGCGCAGCGCGGGTTGGCCGAAAGCCTGGGCGACGCCGCGCTCGACCTTCTGGTCTGCAACGCGGGCGCCTTTCTCGACCGCAACCAGACGCCGGACGACGGGTATCCGCCCGAGATGTGGGCGCAGATGTTTGCCACCAACGTGACCGGCGTCTTCCTGACCGTGCAGGCGATGCTGCCCCTGCTGAACCGGTCGGACCGGCCGCGGATCGCCATCATCTCGTCGCAGATGGCCTCGGACGAACGTGCGCCCGGCGGGTCCTATATCTATCGCGCCTCGAAGGCGGCCGCGCTCAATCTCGGGCGCAACCTCGCCACCGACCTGAAACCGCGCGGCATCGCCGTCGGCATCTACCATCCCGGATGGGTGCGCACCGACATGGGCGGCGAAGGCGGCGATATCTCGGCCGATCAAGCGGCAGAGGGGCTGGCCGCCCGGTTCGAGGCGCTGAGCCTCGAGACGACCGGCTGTTTCGAGACCTGGGACGGGCGCCCCCATCCCTATTGATCTTGCCCTCCGGCGCGCCTTCCCATAGAGCATCGCGGAACGAAAGCGCAGGGACGAGACGGGCGACGATGCCGGTTCTGGTGATGAAATTCGGGGGCACCTCGGTGGCCGATCTCGCGCGGGTCAGGAATGCCGCCGAGAAGGTCAAGCGCGAGGTCGAGCGGGGCTATGACGTGATCGTCGTGGTCTCGGCCATGTCCGGCAAGACGAACGAGCTGGTGGGCTGGGTCGAACAGACCTCGCCGCTGTTCGACGCACGCGAATACGATGCCGTCGTGAGTTCCGGCGAGAACGTGACCGCCGGGCTGATGGCGCTGACGCTGCAGGAAATGGACGTGCCCGCGCGCAGCTGGCAGGGCTGGCAGGTGCCGCTGAAGACCAGCTCGGCCCATTCGGCGGCGCGAATCGAGGCCATTCCGCGCGCCAATATCGACCAGAAATTCGCCGAGGGCATGAAGGTCGCGGTGGTCGCGGGCTTTCAGGGCATCAGCTCCGAGGGCCGCATCACCACGCTGGGCCGGGGCGGGTCGGACACCACGGCCGTGGCCTTTGCCGCCGCCTTCGACGCGGTGCGCTGCGACATCTATACCGATGTCGACGGGGTCTACACCACCGACCCGCGGATCGAGGACAAGGCGCGCAAGCTCGACCGTATCGCCTTCGAAGAGATGCTGGAACTCGCGAGCCTCGGCGCCAAGGTGCTGCAGACCCGCTCGGTCGAGCTGGCGATGCGCTACAAGGTGAAATTGCGGGTGCTTTCCAGTTTCGAGGACACCGACGAAAACTCGGGCACGCTCGTCTGCGACGAGGAGGATATTGTGGAACAGAACGTGGTTTCCGGCGTCGCCTATTCGCGCGACGAGGCCAAGATGACCCTGATCTCGGTGGCCGACCGCCCCGGCATCGCCGCCGCGATCTTCGGGCCGCTGGCCAAGGCGGGCGTCAATGTCGACATGATCGTGCAGAACATTTCGGAAGAGGGGCGCACCGACATGACCTTCTCCTGTCCGGTCAATCAGGTCGCGCGTGCCCGCGAGGCCATGAACAAGACCAAGGACGCGGGCGAGGTCAATTTCCGCGAGCTGGTTGCCGATACCGACGTGGCCAAGGTTTCGGTCGTGGGCATCGGGATGCGCAGCCATGCGGGCGTCGCCTCGACAATGTTCGATGCGCTCGCCGCCGAAGGAATAAACATCCGGGTCATTACAACTTCCGAGATCAAGATTTCCGTCCTGATCGACCGGAAATATATGGAACTTGCCGTGCAAGCCCTCCATGATGCGTTCGGATTGGAAAACGCAGCCTGACGCGGGGGCAGATGCCCGACCCGACTGAGAGTGCAAGCCGTAGGCTGCTTGTTCGCCTGCGCGAGGCCCTTGCCGAGCCGGCAGCGGGCCAGGAACGGCTCGACCGGATCACGGCGCTGATCGCCGGACAGATGGGCACGCATGTGTGCTCGATCTACCTGTTTCGCGATGCCGACACGCTGGAACTTTGCGCCACCGAGGGGCTTAAGCCCGAGTCGGTGCACCAGACCCGGCTGCGCGTGGGCGAAGGTCTGGTCGGCCGCGTCGCCAAGACCGCCCGCCCGATCAATACCGGCAACGCGCCCCAGGAACGCGGCTTCCGTTACATGCCCGAGACCGGCGAGGAGATCTTCTCGGCCTTCCTCGGCGTGCCGATCCAGCGGCTGGGCGAACGATTGGGCGTGCTGGTGGTGCAGTCGAAGGAAGCCCGGCAATATTCCGACGACGAACTCTATGCGCTGGAAGTCGTGGCCATGGTGCTGGCCGAGATGACCGAGCTTGGCGCCTTCGTCGGCGAGGGCGAGGCGCTGGCGGCGCTGCACCAACGCCCGGTGATGTTCCAGGGCACGGTCGGTCAGGAGGGCGTGGCGGTCGGCCATGTGTGGCTGCACGAGCCGCGCGTCGTCATCACCAACCCCATCGCCGACGATTTCGAGACCGAGATGCGGCGTCTGCACGAGGCCGTGGATCGGCTGCGCGTCACCGTCGACGAAATGCTCAACTCGGCGCCCAGCGGCGACAAGGACCAGTTGCAGGTGCTGGAAGCCTACCGGATGTTCGCCAATTCCCGCGGCTGGAAGCGGCGGATGGAAGAGGACATCGCGCGCGGCCTCTCGGCCGAGGCGGCGGTCGAGAAGGAACAGTCGGCCGCGCGCGCGCGGATGCAGACCGTGCCCGACCCCTATCTGCGCGAGCGTCTGCACGATCTCGACGACCTGTCGAACCGGCTGTTGCGCATTCTCACCGGCCAAGGCGAACATACCGGCGCCGAACGTCCCGCCGATCCGATCCTGATCGCGCGGAACATCGGGCCGGGCGAGCTTCTGGATTACGGCCGGTCGCTGCGCGGCGTGGTGCTGGAGGAAGGCTCCGTCGGCAGCCATGCCGCCGTGGTCGCACGGGCGCTGGCGATCCCGCTGATCGTCAATGCCCAGCGGATCACCACCGAGGCGCTGAACGGCGACCCGATCCTCGTCGATGGCGAACAGGGCATCGTGCATCTGCGGCCCGAGGAAACCGTCGCGACCGCCTTCAACGACAAGATCGCAATGCAGGCGAAGGCACAGCAGCGCTATGCCACGATCCGAAAGGAACCGGCGCTGACGCTGTGCGGCCAGCGGATCGCGCTGCACATGAATGCGGGCCTGATGGCCGACCTGCCCTCGCTGGAAAGCTCGGGCGCCGAGGGCGTGGGCCTGTTCCGCACCGAGTTGCAGTTTCTGGTCCGCTCGAAGGTGCCGAAGCGCAGCGAGGTCGCGGCGCTTTATGCCCGGGTGATGGATGCGGCCGAGGGCAGGCGCGTGGTGTTCCGCACCCTCGATATCGGGTCGGACAAGGTGCTGTCCTACATGAAGCCGCAGGACGAGCCGAACCCCGCGCTTGGCTGGCGCGCGATCCGGGTGGGGCTCGACCGGCCCGGGGTGCTGCGCATGCAGCTGCAGGCGCTGATCCGGGCCGCGAACGGGCGGCCGCTGTCGGTGATGTTCCCTTTCGTGGCCCAGCTCGACGAATTCCGCATCGCGCGCGACCATCTGATGTGCGAGATCGACCGCGAGGGGCGGCTGGGCCGCCCGCTGCCCGAAAAGGTCGAGATCGGCGCGATGCTGGAAACGCCCTCGATGGCGTTCTCGCCCCGGCAATTCTACGAAGAGGCCGACTTCATCTCGATCGGCGGCAACGACCTGAAACAGTTCTTCTTCGCCGCCGACCGCGAGAACGAGCGGGTGCGGCGGCGGTATGATACGCTGAATGTGAGCTTCCTGAGCTTCCTCGAACAGATCGTCAAGCGTTGCGAGGATACCGGCACGCCGCTGTCTTTCTGCGGCGAGGATGCGGGCCGGCCGGTCGAGGCGCTGTGTTTCGCTGCCATCGGGCTGCGGTCGCTGTCGATGCGCCCGGCCTCGATCGGGCCGGTCAAGCATATGCTGAGGCGCAGCAATCTGGCCGAGGCCCGCGCGGTGATCGACACGGCGCGCGCCAGCGGCGCGCAATCGGTCCGCCCCGCGATCATGGACTGGCTGAGACGCCGCGACTGATCCGGACCGCGCCAGACATCGCAGTGCGCCCTGGCCCCGCGCCGACCGGCCCCCGCCGGGGCGGCGGCCATGGACGAAACGCGCGGGTCTGGCGGCCGGGATCGGGCGCCGCGCATGGGACGCATTCACGCAATCGACGGCGGCCGGGTCGGGCTCCGCCCCGGGGTCGAGGGCGGGATCTAGGTCATGTTGACAAATGGCGGACCCAGAGACGGATCGACGTGATGTCAATGAAGCCGAGGAAGCTCTCAGCGGTCTTGTCGTAGCGGGTCG
>NZ_SOEB01000026.1 GCF_004365965.1 Rhodovulum visakhapatnamense | reverse complement strand
TTTCGGGATCGACTTCGTCGCGGGAAGAAACCGCGTCCCCAATCCCGCAACGGGAAAAACCGCCTTCGTTACTTGCCGGTTCATGATCTCACTCGTCCTTTGTCTGAAAGGGTCGGAAAAAAGCGGGGGCCGATGGCTCACCCGGCGAAAAGCGACCAGAGGCCCAGCGCCAGCGCCGTGCCGCCAAGCGCGAGTGCCGCGACCACCATCCGGCGAAGTCCGGCCAGCGGATCGGGTGCGGCCGCCCCGTCGGTCCCGGCCGCGGCCAGTTCCAGCCGGGCCTGCACCAGCTCGATCCGGTCGAGCGCGCGGGCGATGTCCTGCAGGTCGGCCGGGTCGTCATGGCGCGCAAGCGCGCCGCGCAGATCGGCGATTTCGGTGCCAAGCGCCGCGACGCGGGC
Source organism: Rhodovulum visakhapatnamense (assembly GCF_004365965.1). GTDB lineage: Bacteria > Pseudomonadota > Alphaproteobacteria > Rhodobacterales > Rhodobacteraceae > Rhodovulum > Rhodovulum visakhapatnamense. The sequence continues at coordinate 62,139 of NZ_SOEB01000026.1, read as the reverse complement.
AAAGACCACCTCCAGCACCCGGCGGTCGGGATCGTCCGAGGGCAGGGCGGCGCCTGTGGCGCGGAGCGCGCCTGCGGTCCCGTCCCCCGTTACGGCGCGAACCGACAGGGTGAAGGCGAGGCCGGGCTCGACCGGCGGATCGAGTTCGACCGAGAAACCATAGCGGCCGGTGCCGATGCCGCCCCGTTCCAGATCGGGCCGGTGCCGGTCGGCGCGGGTCTTGGCGGCAAGCCGTCCTTCGCGGTAGATTTCGACCGCGACGGCAGCCGAGGGATCGGCGCGGTCGATGGCCCATCCGGCGATGCGGCCGGGCGCGGGCAGGTCGTAGACGCCGTTGACCCGGGGCTGCGGGTCGTCGGCGGCGGGCAGGGCGCGGGCGATGTCGGACGCGGCAGTCATGGAATGGGTCTTTCGGAAAGCTGCGGGGTGCCGCTGGCGGGAAGGAGGGAAACGCGATGAGGCGGGGCGCAGGGCGGATCGCGGCGGCGGTGCTGGCGTGGGCCGGGATGGCCGACGCGGGTCCCGCACCGGACCTGGGGTCCGCGCCTCTGCTTTTCGACTGGAGCGCCGAGCGTTGCGGGCGCTGGGACATTCCCGATGCCCCGGCGCGGTTCTGGCGCGACGCGGAGGGGCGCATCCACATGATCGCGGGGTCCGACCAGAGCCGCCAGAGCGTTGGCCAGGCTGCCGACCGGCTGGCGCGGGTCTGTGCGGTGGTGCATCGCGGCGCGGACGATCCCGACCCGGCGGCGCGGAACGACCGGACCTGGGTGTCGTCGATCTTTACCCGCGACGGTCTGCGGATCGAGGCGCTTGGGCATATGGAGTATCAGGGCGACCGGCATCCGGGCGCCTGTGCCGCGGGGCGCTACATGGCCTGCTGGCGGAATGCGGTCGTGGCGCTGGAAAGCCGCGATGGCGGGGAAAGTTTCGCCCGACTGCCCGGCCCGCCGGTTGCGGCGCTGCCCTATCGCTACGATCCCGCCCAGACCCGGCGCAGCGGCTATTTCACGCCCTCGAACATTTTCGAGGCGGACGGGGTCCTGAATGTCTTCGTCTTTGCCGAAGCCTATGACGCGCAGCGCCGGGGCGCCTGCCTGCTGCGCCGAAGGGTCGATGGCGGGCCGGGCGACTGGCGCGCCTGGGACGGGCAAGGGTTTTCGGCGCGCTTCGCCGATCCCTATCGGGGCGCCGTCGCCGACCCCGACGCGCATGTCTGCGCGCCGCTGCCGGGGCTCGACGCCACGCTGAGCTCGGTCGTCTTTCAGCCCGCGACGGGGCGTTTTCTGGCGGTCTCGCCGCGCGTCGGGCGCGATGCCGGGGGCGCCCGCCGGGCGGGGATCTGGGCCTATGTTTCGCGCGATCTTATCCATTGGGACGACCTGGGGCTCTTGGCCGAGGCCCCGCTTTTGTGGGCGCGCGATTGCGGGCAAGGTGCGGCCTATGCCTACCCGTCGCTGGTCGATCCGGACAGCCCGGCCCCGATGCTCGACCGGGTGGACGACCATCTGTGGCTGACCCTCACCCGGATGCGGCTGGAGGCCGACTGCCGGGTGGGGCCGGAACGGGATCTGATCCGGGTGCATGTCAACTGGCCAGCGCAAGCGGGCTCCCGTCCAGAACTTGCAGCATCCGGTCCGGATCGGCCAGATCCTCGGCGCTGAACACCGGTCCCTGAAAGGGGGTCACCGCGCCCGAGGCGGCCATCTCGCCGATCGCGTCGATCGCGCGCTCGATATCGTCGAAGGGCGCGTCGAAGAGGTCGTAGATCGAGAAGCGCCACCATTCCAGCGCCAGAAGCCGTTCGACCACCGGTTCGGGAAAGCGCAGCCGCAACACCCGGCCGGGAGTGCCGACGACGATGGCATAGGGCGGCACATCCTTCACCACCGTCGCCCGGGCGCCGATGATCGCACCGGCGCCGATGGTGATGCCGGACTTGATGAAGGCGCCCTCGCCGATCCAGACATCCGGACCCAGCACGGTCACCGGGCAGCTGCCGGGGAACGGACGCTTGCGCTGCTGGATCGAGGCCGCCTCGTCGCCCGCCATCAGCTGGTCCCAGCCGTTGACCTGCGGAAAATAGGCGGTGCGCGACGAGGTCAGCCAGTCGGTCGGATGTTCGTGCGTGCCGATCACGACGTTCTTGGCGATCGAGCAGTAGCGGCCGATTTCGGCATTGTTGATCTGGCTGCCGCTGAGATTGCAGAAGGCGCCGAGGCGCAGGATCGAGCCGGTCGGGACCGTGGCATGGATCGCGGTCGGACCCTCGACCCAGGAGTTGGGGTGCAGATGTCCGGTCTTGGCGAGGCCCGACAACCGGAGGCCGGCGGCCTGGACTCTGGCCATCTGGGCAGGCGTGAGATTGAGCATCCTTCAATCGTCCCTTCTTGAATTCACAAGGTTGCGCCCGCCGGAGGCGGGCATGCGACAAGGCGGCCTGCAAGGCACGCGCGAGACCCGGATAGCCGGGCTTCATGGTCAGCGCCCCGCGCGGAACGTCCGCAGCCGCGGCCGGTTCGGCGATGGCGGCAAGAACGATCCCGGGGACATGGCGCTCGTCCCGGTTGTCGGGCTGCAAGGCGCAGGCTTCGCGCGCCGCGGATCGTGATCTCGACCGTCAGCCGTTCAATCTCGTGCCCGCATTCAACCGGAAGCGCAGCGGCCCCCCGTGCCGGCGTTTCGGTGTCGGGTGCGGCCGGATCAGCGGCTTCGGGAGAGGTGGTGAAATCTGCCGAGAAAGGCGTGGCGGGATCCGGGAAAGGACGCCCCGCGACCGCCGCCTTCGACGGGCGGAACGCCTCGCAGAAGGTCTTCGCCGCCGCGCGCGCGCGCAGGCCCTTGCCGGGAAAGCCCGCGGAGAGGCTTGCCGCCAGCCGGTCCCGGATCGGCCCATCCTCGGGCGAAATCGCGCCGTTCTCGTCGGCCACCGGGTCGAAGGCGTCGGGCGGGCCGATTTGCCAGTGATCGAGAAAGTCGCGAAGGCGCTGTATCTCGGCATCGGACAGGGGGCGGCTGTGCCAATTTTCGCTGCAGTGGATTTGGGTTCCGCGGACGTTCAGCTCCTTGGCCGCGCTGCCGCTGAAGGGATGCTTGAGGCTGTCGGACCGGTCGGCATCCATCGCATAGGCGGCCAGACCGGTATGGTTGAGGGCGCCGCAGAACGGCGGATAGACAAAGCCGCGCGCCGCCAGCGCCTTGCGATTGGCCGCCAGGAAGGTCTGAAGCGTGGTGGTGCCGATCTTTTCGGTGCCGATTTGCAGAATGGCCTTGCGGGTCATGCGCGGCTCACTCCTCGTTGAAGGCGCGCCGGAAGTGACGCAGGATCGGTTCGAGCAGATAATCGCCCGCCCTTCGTTCACCGATCGTTAAAGTGACCTCGACCGGCATGCCGGCGGTCAGCGCCACGCCGTCAAGCTCGGCCACGCTGTCGGGGTCGAGCGTCACCCGCGCCTCGAAATAGTTCGTGCCGGTCTGCGAGTCCTCGAGCAGGTCGGCCGAGACATAGGATACCTCGCCGGTCACGGTGGGCGCGTCGGACCGCTTGAAGGCGGTCAGCCGCACCTTGGCGGGCACGCCCCGATGCAGCGTGTCGATGGCGTCGGGCGGCAGCTTGACCAGCGCCACAAGCTGGTCGTCGCGGGGCAGGATCTCCATCAGGGGCTGGCCCGATCCCAGCACGGCACCCGGCGTCACGGTGTTGATCTCGACAACCTTTCCGGCCTGCGGCGCGCGCAGGTCGAGCCGCGCGCGCACATCTTCCATGGCGCGGATCTGGCTGTCGAGCGCGGCCAGCCGGGTGCGGGCCTCGGTTTCGCTGGTGGCGATCTCGGCCAGCCGCTGCTGGGTCAGCGCGACCAAATCGGACCGCGCGCGGGCGATGTCCTGACGGGCGGCCTCGACCAGCCCCGCGCTTTCGTCGCGGTCGCCCGCGAGCGAGGCGATGGCTCGGTCCAGATCCAGCAGGTCGCGCTTGGGCGAGGCGCCGCGGCCGACCAGATCGGCCACCATCCGGCGTTCGTCCTCCCAGAGCTGAACCTGCCGCTCGGCCGCCTTGCGCTGGCCCTCTTTGGCGGCGATCTGGCCTTCGAGCTGGGCGATCTGGCGGTTCAGCGAATCGATCTGGGCGCCATGAGCGCGCTGGCGCGCCTCGAACAGCCGCGTGGTCTCGGCGATCTTGTCGGCGCGGATGCAGGTGTCGCAGGGCGGCGCGGTGGCGGGGTCGAGCGGCCGGTCCTCTTCCTCGGCGCCGAGCCGCCAGAGCGCGAAGCGGGTCGCGTCGCGGTCCGAGCGAAGCTGCGCCAGTTTCTCGTCGGTCTGGGTCGGGTCGAGCCGGGCCACGACCTGACCGGCCTCGACCATGTCGCCCGATTGCACCAGCAGCCCGGCGAGGATGCCGCCTTCAAGATGCTCGACCGTCTTGCGTTCGCTGTCGGCATGCAGGACCCCGTGCGAGACCAGCGCCGCATCGAGCCGGGCGGTCATCGCCCAGCCGGTCAGGGTCAGGGTCAGCGCCAGCGCGACGGCCAGCGCCGCCCAGACCACCGGCCAGTAGGAGGGCAGCGGCGGCTCCTCGGGATCGAGATGCAGCACATGGGTCATGACGCGATCTCCCGGCGGCGGCGCGGCGGCAGCGGGCGTTGCGGGGTCAGCGCCTGCATCACCTCTTCGCGCGGGCCGAATTGCACCATCGCTCCGTCCTGCAACCGCAGCAGCCGGTCGGCGCGGTTCAGGATCGACATGCGCTGGGCCACGACGACAACGGTCGCCCCGGCGGCGCGGGCGGTCTCGATGGCGGCGACGAGAGCCGCCTCGCCCTCGGCGTCGAGGTTCGAATTCGGTTCGTCCAGCACGATCAGCCGGGGCGTGCCGATCAGCGCGCGGGCCAGCGCGATGCGCTGGCGCTGGCCGCCGCTCAGCGGGTGGCCGCCGCTGCCCAGAGGCGTCGCATAGCCCTGCGGCAGGCTGCCGATCAGCTCGTGCACCCCGGCGGAACGGGCGGCGCGCACCACCGCGGCCATGTCGTGATCGCCGAACCGGGCGATGTTGTCGCGCACCGTGCCGGTCAGCAGCGTCGGTTCCTGCGGCAGATACCCCACGGCGCGGCCGAAGCTCTCGCGTTCATGGGCGAAAGTGCTTTGCCCGTCGAGATAAAGCCCCCCGGCGCTGGGCTGGGCGATGCCGACGATCAGCCGCGACAGCGAGGACTTTCCCGCGCCCGAGGGGCCGATCACCCCCATCATCATCCCGCTTTCAAGACTGAAATTGATGTTCTGCAGCACCGGCCGGCTACCGCCCCCGGGGGCGAAGTAGCTCAACCGCTCGGCCACCAGCCGACCCGATTCAATCTCGACCGGGGTCACGGAGCGCGCGGCCACGCCGTCGCGGGTGACGCCTTTAAGACGGTCCAGAACGGCGCGCGCCTCAAGCCATTGCTTCCAGCCGGAGGCGGTCTGTTCGAAGGGCAAGAGCAGCCGCCCCGTCAGCACCGTGGCGGCGAAGATCGTCGAGGCCGAGACCCTGTCCTCGATCACCAGATAAGCGGCCGAGCCGATCACCGCGATCTGCAGCACCACGCGCAGGGTCCGGGTCAGCGTCGACAGAAGTCGCGCCAGCTTCGCCCCGCGTTCGGACATCTCGATGGCGCGGTTTTGCGCCGCGCGCCAGCGCCGGGCCAGCGCGGGCAGCATGCCCATGGAAGTGATCAGTTCGGCATGGCGGATCGCCTCGGCGGTCTCGCCATTGACCCGGGCGGTGGCCTGGGTGCCCTCTTTCGAGGGGCCGCGCAGCAAGAGTTCGGTCGCGATGGCCGCGGCCGCCAGCGCCAGCGCGCCGCCAAGCCCGACAAAGCCGTAGACCGGGTGCAACAGAAACAGCGCCAGTAGAAAGACCGGCGCGAAGGCCAGATCGAGCGGCAGCGCCAGCGCCCCCCCGGCCAGGAAGGCGCGCAGTTCCGAGACGTCCTGCATCGCGCCGCTGGCGGCCTGGGGACCTTTGGTCAGGCTCGATTCGATGGCGGCTTCGAAGACCGGCTTGCCCAGCCGCGCGACCGTCCGGTTGGCGAGGATCACGAAGATTCGCTGGCGCATCACGTCCAGCAGGGTCTGGAAGGCCAGAAGCGTCAGCGCGAGGATGGCCAGCGCCGTCAGCGTCTCGACGCTGCCGCTGGACAGCACCCGGGAATAGACCTGGATCGTGAAAAGCGGCAGGCCCAGATGCAGCAGGTTGACGAAAAAGCCGACCGCGCCTGCCGCGACGCCGCCGCGCAGAAGATCGCGCAGCGTCTCGTCGAGACGCCCCGCCGGATCGGCGCGCCGCATCATTCGGCGGCCACCGGTCCGGCGCGCCGGTCGTTCTGGCGGGCCAGCAGCTTGCCGAACAGTTCGGCATGGCGGGCGCCAGCCTCGTCGGCCGTGGTCGGCGGACGGATGCCCGCATGCAGCCGGTCCCAAAGCCGGGGCTGCTGGATCGCCTGGGTCATGGTCTCGGCCAGGCTGTCGGCATTCGAGACCTTGAAATGCAGCCCGTCGACGCCGTGGCGCACCTTTTCGGCCATGCCGCCGATATCCGAAGCGATGATCGGGCGGCCGTGGAAGAAGGATTCCTGGATCACCACGGGGGCGTTTTCCCACCAGGTCGAGGGAATGATCATCCAGTCCGCATCGCGCATCAGGTCGGGCATCTCGTGGCTCTTGTAGGACCCCCGGAACCGCACCCGGCGCCCGGCCTGACGGAACAGATCCTTGACCGAGGCCTGGAAATCCTCGGGCTGGTGTTCGAGATTGCCGCCATAGACGTTGAGGATGCTGTCGCCCCAGACGGGTTCGGGGATGCGGGTGACCGCGTCGATCAGCACCTTGATGCCCTTGAACGGGTTGAGCTGCCCGAAATAGGCAAACCGGTTGCGCCGCCCGCCCGGCGCCAGCGGGCGCAGCGGTGCGGGCGTTCCGGCATCGAGCCCGTTCTCGATCATCACCAGCTTGTCCTGCGGCAGGCCCCAGTCGGCAAAGCGCGACAGCAGGAAATGCGAGGGGCTGACGAAGGCGTCGACCTCGGCGAAGAAGCTCTTGATGAAGGCCTCGCGGCGCAGCAGGTTCGCGGCCCCGATCTCGGGGAAGCACATGCCGCAATCGGAGGGCGTGGCCTTCAGGCACAGCGCATGGGTCTTGGGCTTGATCATCTGGCCGTGATGGGCGCAGATCGGCAGGTATTCGTGCAGCGTGTAGACGATGGGCACATCGCCCAGTGCCCGGCGGATCGACCGGATCGCCTGCACCCCGAAGCCCATCACATGGTGCATGTTGACGACGTCGGGCTTCAGCTCGGCCAGGAAGCGCTCGAAATGCGCCATCAGCCCGCCAACGTCCTTGGACCCCAGATGGAACCAGTCGAAATCGTTCGACCAGAACAGCGATTCATCGGGCGCGCGGTCCATCGCCATCAGCGGCGTGTCGCGATGCGGCATCACCGGGGCGCCGATGCCCGCGAGGTAATGCGAGGTCCAGCCGGGTTGCTGGCGCAGCCCGCGATGCAGGTTGTAGGAGGCCACCTGCGCCCCCCCGATCGAGAAATCGGGATGCGCATGCGAGATGATGAGGGCCTTCATGTGCGGTCTCCCTTGCTGTCGGCCTTCTGCCCGACGGGTGCCAGATGCGGGCCGCCCGCGCGGCGGCGCTGCAATGCGATCAGCGCGGCATCGACCCGGTCGACCAGCTCGCGCCGCGCCGGATCGCCCTGGGGCGGGGCGGCGTCCAGCATCCAGAATTCGGCCGAGGGGTCGCACCAGGGCCGTGCGCCCGAGCGCGCCAGCCGCAGCGTCAGGTCCTGGCCGATGAACCGGTCGCCCCAGAGCCCGCCGCGGAACCCGCCCGCCTGATCGAGCGCGGCCCGGGCGATCAGCGCGATCTCGGCCGGGATCGCGGCAGCCGGGCGGGGCGCGCCATCGGCGATGCGGTGCCGCTCGAACCCGACCAGCGCGCAGACCGCGCCGCGGGGCGGCGTCGCAGCCTCGCTGCCGCCGAAATAGACCGATCCGTCCTCGTAGCAGAGCATCGGCGAGACGACGGCCGCGCCCGGAAGCCCGGCCGCGCCCGCACGCAGCCGGTCGAGCCAGCCCGGAGATTTGGGCAGGACCGAGGTTTGCCACACCAGGATCTCGGGCGCGTCCGAGGCCGCGGCCCCGGCATCGAGCCGGCCCGCCAGCGTCTCGTGATCGGGCACCAGCACCAGCGCCCCGGTCAGCCCGAAGAAGCGGAACTGATGGTCGAGTTCCTCGGCCAGCCGGGCCGCGCCCTCACGCCCGGCGACCAGGATCAGGTCAAGCTCGGATGCCTCGGGCTGGCCCGCGAGGCAGGCCATGACCGGATGCAGATGGGCCAGATCGGTGACCGGCATGACGGCGGCGACGGTGCGCCCGGCGGGGCCGCCCGCCAGCGGCTGGACCGTCAGGCGGTTTGGCGCGCCGCGCCGGGGCAGGCTGGCGAGGAAGGGCGCCGCGTGGTCCGAGATCAGGCTGCCCAGCGCCGGATCGTGCGGCTGCAGCGCGCTGAAGACCGGATGGGCGGCGCCGGGACCGTCGCAGGGGGTCAGCTCGACCGGCAGGAAGAGGCAGCCGTCGTCCTTCATGACAAGTTCCAGATAGGCTTCGGTGCCGTCCAGCTTTTCGGCCGGGGCCGAAACCGCGCAGACGAAACCGTGCAGCCGTTCGCGCGGGTCGATCAGCCCCTGAAAGCGCGGATCGGGGGCGAAGGCGTCGTTCAGGTCGGGCCGGTCGGTACGGTGCCAGCGGTCATGCAGCGGCGCGTACAGATTGGCCGAGGTCTTCAGGATCACCCGCTCGACCCGGTCCAGCGGATCGAGCAGCCAGCCGGTGACGAAGATCCCGCCCGCGGGCGTGCGCAGGATGCGGTCGATGGCGGCGGTGGTCGGGCCGGGATGTTCGGCAAGCGTGTTCCGCCCGTCGAAGCGCGGCCGGACGATCCGCTTGAAGGGTTCGACCGAGGCGCCCGAGGCCGCCAGCCGGGGCAGCATCGCGCGGACATGCTCGGTGGCGTCGGCGCCGGTGATCGGGGCGGGCGCGTCGGGCACCAGATCGAGCCTGAGAAGCCCGCCTTCGTGTTCGACGAACAGCACCTTGCAGCCGTCGAGGCGCCCGGCCCAGTCCTTGACGAAGATGCAGAAGCCCGCGGCCGGGGCGAGGATGTCGTCGCGGCGGAAGACGGCCGCGACGGCCTCGACGCCCGCGGCCTGACCCAGAAGGCTGAGCGGCCCGGTCAGGCTGCTATGGGCCCAGCCTTGCAGGAAAAGCCCGCCGCAATCGGGGCGCACCACCAGTTCGACGAAGCCGTCGGCCTGCGAGGTCTCGCGCAGAAGATCGGTCTGGAACCGCTGCGCGGCCTCGCTGCCCGAGGCCTCGAACGCCTCGTCGAGAAACTGCACCAGCTCGGCGACCGGCGCGCCGGTCTCGCGCAGATGGGCGGCCAGGGCTGCGGCCTCGGTCGCGACCGAGGCGGGGGTGCCGACCTCTGCGACCGGGGCGCCCGAGGCATCGGTCAGCGCGAAGGGGCCAAGGGTTGCCGCGCCAAGGATGGCCAGCCCGTGCCAGCGCCCGTCCGCCTGCCAGAACCGCGCGGCCCAGGCCGGGGCCGCATCGCCCTCGGGCCGTGCCGCCTCGGGGGCGGGGGCGTCCAGATCCGAAAAGCAGTGAATCGCCAGCGCGCCGCCCGGCAGCACGATCGGCCGGGGCTGCAGGATCGCGAGCGGGGCGGCGGATATGTCTTTCAGGGCGGTCATGCGGGCAGAACCTCGGTCAGCCGGGAATAGTGGTCGAGATGCCAGCGGGCGCTGTCCTCCAGCGTCGGCGGCGGGCGCAGGTTGGCCGACAGCCGCGCCCAGAGTGCCGGATCGGCGGCCACGGCTTCCATCCGGTCGGCCAGCGCCACCGGATCGGCGCGCGGCACGTGCAGTCCGTCAATGCCGTCGCGCACCAGCTCTTTCAGCCCGCCCTGGGCGGTGCAGATCACCGGACGCCCGGCGCGCTGCGCCTCGAGCGCGACCAGCGGCGCGTTCTCGTACCAGAGCGACGGGATCACCACCCAGTCGGCCTCGGCCATCAGCCCGTGCACCTGATCGCGGTCATAGGGGCCCAGATGCCGGGCCAGTGGTGCTGCGGCGGCCAGTCCTTCGGCAAAGGCGGCCTCGGCCTCGGGCGCGGGGTGGTTCAGCCGCCCGTGCAGGGCCAGCCGCAGATCGGCGCCCCGCCCGGCCAGATCGGCGGCCGCCGCCAGCAGGACCCCCACGCCCTTGTGCGGCGCAAGATTGCCGAAATAGGCAAAGCGGTTGGGGCGCGGCCGGGCCGTGGCGGCGGGCGGCGCCAGCGGTGCGACCGCATTCGGCAGCACCGCGATCCGTTCGGCGGGCAGGCCCCAGGCGACGAAGCGGTCGCGCAGGTCGCGGCTGGGCGCCAGGATCGCGTCGATCTGATCGAGGATCGCCAGGAGCCGCGCCTTGCGCAGGGCATGCGCCCCGACCGCGATCTGCGGCAGGCACTGGCGGCAGGCATCGGCCGCGGGCCGGGTGCAGAGCCCGCCGTCGCGGCGCAGCATCAACCCGTCGGCCGGACAGATCGCCTGAAAGTCGTGCAGGGTCAGCACCAGCCGCGCGGCGGGGCGCAGCCGCCGGATCAGCGGCACGATCTCGGCGCCGATCCGGTCGAGCCCGTGCAGGTGCACGATGTCGGGTTCGACCGTCTCCAGCACCCGGGCGACCGCGCCGGTCCAGTCGGTGCCGTCCATCCGCCGCATCGAGAAGGCGTCATAGGCCCCGGTCCGCAGCAGAAGATCGCGGCCGATGCCGTGCAGGCTGCCGGGCCGGACCTCGGGATGCGTGAGCGAGGTCGAGGCGGCAAGAAACCGCGCCGAGATGCCCGGCCGAGCGTCAAGCGTGCGGCACAGGTCATGCGCGGCATGTTCGGTGCCGCCATCGGTGAAGGCGGGGTGGTCGTGGCAGATGACAAGGATCTTCACGGCTGCACCTCGGTGGACAGGATCAGGTCTTCGGCATGGCGGACTGCCTCGGGGCGCGGCAGGGGCGCGGCATGGGCGGTGGCGCAAAGCCCGGGATGAAGCGCGATCCGCGCGGCTTCGTCCTGCCGCAGCGCCGCCGCCAGAAGCGCCATGTCGGCGCCGATGCCGGGCACGCGCAGCGGGCTGGCCAGCAGCCGGGCGCGGGCGGCCGCGTTCAGGCCGAGGCAGGCCTCGGGCAGAAGCCGTGCTGGGTCGGTCCCGGCGGTGAGCCCGTCGCGCAGCGTGCCGTCATGGTTCATCAGGATCGCGCCGCCAAGTGCCGGGCCGGGCCGGTCGAGATCGGCGACCCAGTTGGCCAGCCAGTCGGCGCCCTCGGGCAGGGTGTCCTGCGCCAGCAGGATCGACACCGGCGCCGTCACGGCGGCCAGGATTGCGCGGACCCGCTCGGCCGGCAGCAGATCGCGGCGCGGCAGATCGGCGATCTCGACCCCGATCCCGTGAATCGCATGCAGATCGGCCGCGATCCGGCGCAGCGCCGGCACCGCGTCGGGGTCGCGGTGGTGCAGGATCAGGCCGGTCTCGCTGGCGTCGCCCAGGGTCGCGGCCAGCGCATGGGGATAGTCGAGCGAGCCGTCGAGCGCGACGATCAGGGCGCTGCGTTGCGGCCGCTCGGGCGCCCCGACCGGCAGCAGCTCGGCTGCGATCCGGGGCCGGGCGGGCAGCGCGTCGCCAAGGACGGACGCCAGCACCGGGGCCAGATCGGCGGCGGGCAATGCCTCGAGCACCGGGGGCAGTGTGGCGGGCAGGGCGTCGATCCGCGCGGAGCCTGCACGGGCGCGGTGGCCCGAGCGATAGAGCAGCGAAAGCGCGGCCTCTTCGCCCGGCTCGAACCCGGCGATCCCGGGCAGGAAGCCGACCTGCAACCGCCCCAGCCGGGGGTGATGCAGCGGGCGGCCCAGCGGCAGTTCGGCGGTGGCGTCGCCGCTGGCAAGCGCGATCCCGGTCAACAGCCGCCGCGGGTCGGACAGCGCGAGGATGTAGAACAGCCCATGCGGCGTCGCCATCAGTCGTTCGGCGCGGGCGGTGGGGCGATCGGCCTCGGGGCAGGCGATCTCGGCCAGCAGCGCGGCGGCGCTGTCATCGCGTTCGGACAGCCGCGCCAGCCGGTCGCGCATCCGCTGGCGCAGCCGCGGCGTGCGCCGGGCGAGCCAGGGGCCGAGCGGGCGGCCGGGCTGGCGCCGGGCGGGTCCGGCCAGCCGAAGCGGCGCGTCCGACAGCGCAACCAGCGTGCTGTCGACGGGGAGGCCCTGGGGCAGGAAGACATGCAGCAGCCGCCCGGCGGCCGCGCCGGTGCCCGAGGTCTCGACATCGATCTCGAAGCCCGACAGGCGGCGCACCCGCTGGCGGCTGACCACCACCAGATCGGTGAAGCCGTCCGCGGTCAGGCCGCGCGGCAGCAGATAGCTTGCGACCGCCGCGCTTTGTCCCACCGGGCACCAGGCGCGCAAGGGCAGGCTGGCGGGCGTCAGGCTTTCCAGAAGCTGGGCGATCACATCGCGGAAGCCGTCGACCGAGCCCTTGCCGAACAGCGACAGCCCCGTGGTCAGCAAAAGCCGCAACAGCCGCCGCCCGCCATCGGGCGAGAGCCCGGCCATCAGCGCCAGCGGATCGACCAGCGGCGATTGCAGCGCCATCGGGTCGATCTCGGCCAGCGTCTCGCCGTCGCGCAACACCCGCAGCCCGTCGCGGCAAAGCCGCCGCGCGGGCAGGCCCAGCAGCGTGACATGGCGCTGCCCGCCACCGGCGCGGGCCAGCTGGCTGGCGATCTGCGGCAGGCACAGCACGTCGTCGCCGCTGCGCGCCGAGATCGGGCCCTGGCCGTGCCGGGCGTCGTCGGGCGCGTCAGCGGGACTGTCGAAGAACGCGGCCGCGACGGCATCCGACAGCGGAACCACCTGCAGCCGGTGACGGCGGGCAGGCAGGCCGGGGCGGGGGGCGGGTTCGGCAAACTTGGGAAAGGGGGCGATGGCACTCATGGCAGGGGCGCTGGGTCCGGACGTGGGGGGGCACAGGGTCAGGCAGGGGTACGGACCGGCCCCGGGGGCCGGCCCGCGTCAGTCGGTTCAGACGACGGTAAAGAACTTCGACGGATCCGCCGCCACGTCGTCGTAGGAGACGCCGTAGAGCATCACGCTGTCGCCCTGGCCGAAGTCGATCAGGGTGTTGGCGCCGCCGATATCCATGGCGTAATCGGCCACGCTCGACGCGTCGGTCAGGGTAACGCCGCCCGGCAGCGAGGCCGAGAACTGCACAAGGTCGCCCTCGGTGAAGTCCATCACCACGTCGCCGCCGCCCGAGAAGACGAACAGGTCGTCGCCCGCCCCGCCGATCAGCACGTCGTCGCCCAGGCCGCCGCTGAGCACGTCGTTCCCGGCTTCGCCGTTCAGGACGTCGTCTCCGTCGCCGCCGAGGATCGTATCGTCCCCGTCGCCGCCCTGCAGCAGATCGCCACCGGCGCCGCCGTCGAGCAGGTCGTCGCCAGCGCCGCCATAAAGCTGGTCGCCGCCGGTGCCGCCGAAGAGCTGGTCGTCGCCCGCCCCGCCGTCGAGAACGTCATCGCCCTCGCCGCCGTAAAGCTTGTCGTCGCCAGCCTCGCCGTAGAGGTAGTCCGAACCTTCGTCGCCGTAGAGCGAGTCATTGCCGGTCCCGCCTTCGAGCAGGTCGTCGCCCTCGCCGCCGTAGAGCTTGTCGTTGCCGGCATCGCCGTGCAGCGCGTCGGCCCCTTCGCCGCCATAGAGCATGTCGTCGCCGGTGCCGCCGTAAAGCTGGTCGTCGCCGGAATCGCCGAACAGCATGTCGGTGCCGTCATTCCCGTGAAGGATGTCCGACCCCGACCCGCCCGAGACGACGTCGTCGCCCGAACCGCCCATCAGCATGTCTTCGCCGCTGCCGCCCGAGAGCTGGTCATTGCCCGAGCCCCCCATCAGCAGGTCGTTGCCCGACCCCCCGTCGAGAACGTCGTCGCCGGCGCCCCCGTTCAGGAAATCGTTGCCTTCCTCACCGAACACGGTGTCGTTCCCGTCCCCGGAAAGGGCCGTATCGTCTCCTGCGCCCGCGGCGATCAGATCCGCGGCGGACGTTCCGTAGACAAAGTCATTGAACGCACCACCTGGAATTGTGGCCATAGGTCCCTCCTTGACGTTTGTGTGCGTGTTTCGACCAAGGCCGTGTTGCCGCAATGCAGCTTACCAAATCCTTAACGGACCTCGGGCGGGGGCCGCGGGACTCGGTCAAAATGTGGTAAAAAGTGGCCGTATTTGTTACTTGTCGGGGGTAAGCCATTGACGACGCTGGGTTAGCGCGGTCACATTCCTTAATGCCCGCCGGTGGGCAGAGCGATTGTGCAATTGCAGCAATTTTCGGGATCGGTGTGGCGGCTGTTCACCTTTTGCCCATTGTCACGCCACAGAGCAGGCAAGATGTGCAACCGCTCTAAGACAACCTGCGGTAGGGGCCGATCCCGGCCCGTCCGGACCGCGCGGCGGGGCGCAGATTCTCTGTCCGCCGGACAGGCGGCCGTCGCGGTCTCGCGGCCGGGAGGGTATTTGCCCCCTCCCGCGCGGCCCCGGCTATAGCAGGAAGTCGGCCTCGGTCAGCAGATGCAGCCCGTCGAGACGGATTTCCAGATCGACCTGCCCGTTGCCGCTGATATCCCCGAGGATCACCGTCGTTCCGGGCAGCGAGACGGTATCGACCCGCAACTCGCCCGCCGTTCCGCTGAAGGCTGCCGCCCCGATCAAGGCGAAGCTCTGGTCGCCTGCCAGACCGCTATCGGCATCGACGCCCGAGAGGTCGATCAGGTCCTCGCCGCTCTGGAAATCGGCGATCACGTCGACGGACGAGCCCCGGCTGTGGCTTGCGTTATTGAAGTCGAACACGTCCGCCCCGGCCATCCCGGTCAAGATGTCGGCACCCGCGCCGCCCTCGATCAGATCGGCCCCGGCCGAACCGGTGATGGTGTCGTTGCCGCCCTTGCCGTCGATCCGGGCCACGCCGCTTAGCGCGACGGAGGAAAAATCCATGACATCGGCGCCGTTCAGCCCCACCAGCGTAAAGCCGGTATGGCCGCCCGACGAGATCGTCTCGATGTCGGTCAGCGTCTCGCCGGTGACCGTCATCGCCACCGAATTCGCGATCGCCAGGATCGTGTCCTGGCCGCTGCCGCCGCGGAAGATGTCGGTCCCGGCACCAGCCGCCACCTGGAAGATGTCGTCGCCCGCGCCGCCCTCCAGACTGTCGGCCCCCTTGCCGCCGATAATGGTATCGGCCCCCGCCGTTCCCAGGATGGTGTCGCTGCCCGATCCGCCGTCGATGGTGCCGATGCCGATCAGGGTGCTGGCCGAAAGGTCGATGAGGTTGCCGGCGGCCGAGCCCAGCAGCCGCACGCCGGTATGGCCGCCGGCATCGACGATCTCGACGCCGGTCAGCCCGGAAAGCCCGATGGTGACGTTGTCCGCCAGGGCAAGGATGCGGTCTGCCGTCCCGCTGCCGCCGTCGATCATGTCATAGCCGTTCGACCCGGCTGCATAGAGGAAGGTGTCGTCGCCCGCCTCGCCGTTCAGCACATCATCCCATGCGCCGCCGGTCAGCGTGTCGTTGCCGCTGCCACCGTAGATCAGGTCGTTGCCCGAGCCGCCGTCGATCAGGTCGTTCCCCGCGCCGCCCGACAGCGTGTCATTCGCGCCGCCGCCAGAGATATCGTCATTGCCGTCGCCGCCGAAGATCGTATCGGCTCCGGCGTTCCCCGAAAGGGTGCAGCCTAGGGCGGCGATGCTGGCGTCGATCAGATCGCTGCCGCCGGTGCCGATGACGGTGAAGAGATCCTGTTTGAGGTCGCAGGAGATCGAGGACCCGTCGCTCAGCGTGGCCGTGCTGAGATCGGCCGCAAGGTCGAACGAGACCGCGGTCGCGGTGCGGCCCGTTTCGTCGGCCTCGGAGTAGTCGAGGATCAGGTGATCGGTGCCTCCGGTTCTGGCGATCTGGGCCGAGGCGATGCCGATGCGGATGGTATCGTCGCCGTCGGCCAGCGTGATTTTGGCGAATTCGATGCCTCTGATCCCGCCGTTCTGGCTGATGTCGAGATCGTAGTCGATGCCGTAATAGGGGGCGTTGATTCTCAGGTAGTCGTATCCGGCGCCACCATCGATGTCATCCTGCCCCAGCATGGTCAGGATATAGTCATCGCCGTCGCCGCCATCGAGCAGCGGGCTGCCTTCGCCCCCGATCAGCGTATCGTTCCCCGCTCCGCCGTGAAGCTCGCCGTCGCTATCGCCCGAGTCTAGATAGTCGTCGCCGTCGTCGCCCCAGAGTTCCGAGTCCGAGTAGAGATAGCCGTAGATGCTGTCATTCCCGGCGCCGCCATGCATGATGTCGTAGTCGGAATAGCCGGTGATTTCGTCGTCTCCATCTCCGCCGTAAAGGACCGAGTGCTCGTACCCGCCCCAGATCCTGTCGTTTCCGGCACCGCCATCGACCGTGCCTCCATCGACATCTCCGAGGAATATGGAATCGTTGCCCGAAGAGCCGATGACTTCGACCTTGCGAAAGCCGTAAATCGTGGTATCCGCGACGCTGCCGTCATCCAGCGCGACGGAAATCTCGCCGTCGCTGAAGTTGATCGACGCGGCGCCGCGGCCGGTCATGTCGGTTCCGGAATAATCGACATGGACCATGCCCTGGCCGTCCATTTCGCCAAGCGCGAACCCTGCATGAACGTCGCGATCCACCCCAGAGAGGTAAAGATCGACGCGCTCGAAGCCGCTCCAGGTCACGCCGGTTCCGGCCCCGGTGGTCAGGTCGATGCTCTGGGCGCCGGACACGCCGAGATTGAGGATCAGCGTATCGGTTCCCGCGCCGCCGGTGACCACGTCACCGGTTCCGGCCCAGACTTCGTCATCGCCAGCCCCGCCGTCGATCAGGTCGGCGCCATCGCCGCCCCAAAGATAGTCGTTGCCCGCCCCGCCCAGCAGGGTGTCGTTGTCATCTCCGCCGGAAAGAAAGTCGTCGCCGGACCCGCCGATCACCATCATCCTCTCGACATTGTCGATGTCGAGATGGACGGAATTGTAGGTCGCGGACCAGCCTCCTGCCGTGAAGGAGCCGCTCAGGCCGAAGCTGAGCGCCGAGGCGTCGATGGTCACGGTGTCGATGCCGCCCAGCGCATCGAAGCTCTGGTCGCTGCCGGAGGGAACGATGGTTGCGGTGTCGTCGCCAGTGGTAAACATCGGAAGGCCCCCATGTCAGTGAAATTCTTGAAAATAAAGGAATGTGCCCATTAAAAGACGCGCTCCCCCGGGGATCGGACCGAGGACAGGCTGGACGCGGACGGACGACTCGTAAAAACAATACAATCTTGATTAAACTTAATTAAGCGCGCCCGCGCATTGCGAGTCAACCTGCAATGGGAGGGAAACGTTTTTGAAATCCGGGGCTTTCGGGCGTTAATGAATGTGAACGGAACCGGCGCCTCGGGCGGCGGCGGAAATTCCTCTTGAGGTCAGGACGATGCCCGGGGCTGCGTGGTCGCCGGGGCAGGCTGTGCGGCCGACAGGGCGGTGGGCGACGGGCGATCTGACGCAGGCGGAACGGGTGCGGATGGGGACGGGCGCGTCAGGCACCGAAGGGGGCGGCATAGACCAGCCGCGCCAGCGGCGGGCTGTCGGCCGGGGCGCGCTCGTAAAGCGCGGTCACCTCCAGCGGATAGGGCGAGACAAGGTTTGCGGCCCGGCCCACGGAAAAGCCGAAGCGCGTGTAATAGGCCGGGTCGCCCACCACCACCACCGGCCCCTCGACCACGTCGAGCGCAGCATGGATCAGCCGCCCGCCAAGGCCCAGGCCCTGCGATCCCGGCGCCACCGCGACCGGGGCGAGCGCGTACCAGCCCCTGGGTTCGACCATGTGAACCAGGGCCAGATAGGCGCGGATCTCTTCCTTGTCATTGGCCAGAACCCATTCCCGGGCCATGGCCTTGCCCAGGCGCAACGCCTCGACCAGCCGCGCCTCGTCGGGACGGGCGAAAGCGGCCTCGAGCAGCCGGGCGATTGGGCCGTAATCGGAGGCGGTGGCGGGGCGAATGGTCATGGGGGCGAACCTAGCAAATTCCGGCCCGGCGGACAGTGCCAGACCGGCCGCGCATCTTGACGC
Source organism: Rhodovulum visakhapatnamense (assembly GCF_004365965.1). GTDB lineage: Bacteria > Pseudomonadota > Alphaproteobacteria > Rhodobacterales > Rhodobacteraceae > Rhodovulum > Rhodovulum visakhapatnamense. The sequence goes on along the minus strand of NZ_SOEB01000026.1, from coordinate 43,912 downwards.
AGGCGAAACAGGCCCGTCGGGGGCCGTGGCAGAAACGGAGAAAAGGGGCCGCGCATGGCAGCCCCTTTCCGGTGACCTGACAGGGCCGGTCGGCTTACATCATGCCGCCCATGCCGCCCATGTCGGGCATGCCGCCGCCGGCGGACGCGCCCTTCGGTTCGGGCTTGTCGGCAACCATCGCCTCGGTGGTGATCAGCAGGCCGGCGATCGAGGCCGCATCTTCCAGAGCGGTCCGGGTCACCTTGGCCGGGTCGATCACGCCGAACTTGAACATGTCGCCATATTCTTCGGTCTGGGCGTTGAAGCCGAAGTGGTTGTCGTCGCTTTCGCGGATCTTGCCCGCGACCACGGCGCCGTCGACACCGGCGTTTTCGGCGATCTGACGCAGCGGCGCTTCGAGGGCCTTGCGCACGATGGCGATACCGGCGTGCTGGTCTTCGTTGGAGCCTTCGAGATCGTCGAGCACCTTGGCAGCCTGCACCAGGGCAACGCCGCCGCCGACCACGATGCCTTCCTGCACGGCCGCACGGGTCGCGTTCAGGGCGTCATCGACGCGGTCCTTGCGCTCTTTGACTTCGATTTCGGTCATGCCGCCGACGCGGATGACGGCAACGCCACCGGCCAGCTTCGCGACACGCTCCTGCAGCTTCTCGCGGTCGTAGTCGGACGAGGTTTCCTCGATCTGCTGACGGATCTGGGCCACGCGGGCTTCGATCTCGGCCTTGTCGCCATGGCCGTCGATGATCGTGGTGTCGTCCTTCTTGATCAGGATCTTCTTGGCCTGACCCAGCATGTCGAGCGTCACGTTTTCAAGCTTCATGCCCAGGTCTTCCGAGATCACCTGGCCGCCGGTCAGGATCGCGATGTCCTGCAGCATGGCCTTGCGGCGATCACCGAAGCCCGGCGCCTTGACGGCCGCGATTTTCAGGCCGCCGCGCAGCTTGTTGACCACGAGGGTCGCCAGCGCTTCGCCTTCGACGTCTTCGGCCACGATCAGCAGGGGTTTTTGCGACTGGATCACGGCCTCGAGCAGGGGCACCATCGGCTGCAGCGACGAAAGTTTCTTCTCGTGCAGCAGGATGAAGCAGTCTTCGAGTTCCGCGGTCATCTTGTCGGCGTTGGTCACGAAGTAGGGCGAAAGGTAGCCGCGGTCGAACTGCATGCCTTCGACGACTTCGACTTCGGTGTCCATGCCCTTGTTTTCTTCGACGGTGATGACGCCGTCATTGCCGACCTTCTGCATCGCGTCGGCGATGAAGCGGCCGATATTGGCTTCGCCGTTGGCCGAGATGGTGCCGACCTGGGCAACTTCGTCGGAATCGTTGACCGGACGCGAGGCGGCCTTGATCGCTTCGACGACCTTGGCGGTGGCCATGTCGATGCCACGCTTCAGGTCCATCGGGTTCATGCCGGCGGCAACCGATTTCATGCCTTCGCGCACGATCGCCTGGGCCAGAACGGTGGCGGTGGTGGTGCCGTCGCCGGCCTCGTCATTGGTACGCGAGGCGACTTCTTTCACCATTTGCGCGCCCATGTTCTCGAACTTGTCTTCCAGTTCGATTTCCTTGGCGACGGTGACGCCGTCCTTGGTGATCCGGGGCGCCCCGAAGGATTTGTCGATCACCACGTTGCGGCCTTTCGGGCCCAGGGTGACCTTGACCGCATCGGCGAGGATGTTCACGCCTTTCAGCATGCGGTTGCGAGCGTCGGTGTTGAACTTGACGTCCTTGGCAGCCATGTCGCTTGCTCCTGACTATCTGTTGGTTTCTAGGGGCGATCCGCTCAGGCGATGATGCCGAGGATATCGCTTTCCTTCATGATCAGCAGTTCTTCGCCGTCGATCGTGACTTCGGTGCCCGACCATTTGCCGAAGAGGATGCGGTCGCCAGCCTTGACGCCCATCTCGATCAGTTCGCCCGAATCCTTGCGGGCGCCTTCGCCACAGGCGATCACTTCGCCTTCGGCCGGTTTTTCCTTGGCGCTGTCGGGGATGATCAGGCCGCCCTTGGTCTTCTCATCGCTTTCGACGCGGCGAACGAGAACCCGGTCGTGCAAAGGTTTGAATGCCATGTTCGAACGCTCCTTGGTTCTGGGTGCCGAGGTTTTGTCACTCGCACCCGATGAGTGCTAACGAAGCCGGAGATAGGAAAGCCGCGACAGGCTGTCAAGCGCCACGATCCCGGAAAATCTTTGCCCGCGTGGCGGCCAGGGCGTGGATACGGTCCGGCGGCCGGCTTCGGTGGCCGACCTCGGAGGCGGGCGTCGCGACGGCGCTCCGGGAATGCCGCGGTGCAGAAAGAGCGTGCAGGCACCGGGTGACAAGCGGCACCGCCCCTTCTATAAGGGCGCCGACTTCAGACACCTGCAAATTGGGCGTATCACATGACGATCAAGGTTCTCGGCCACAAGGCCCCCGACACCGATTCCACCGGCTCGCCGCTGATCTGGGCCTGGTACCTTTCCGAGATCAAGGGCAAGGCGGCCGAGGCCAAGCTTCTGGGCGACCCCAATACCGAAGCCAAGTTCGTCCTGACCCGCTGGGGCTTCGAGCAGCCCGAGATCATCGCCGATGTTGCCCCGGGCGAGAATGTCGTCGTGGTCGATACCAACAACGTCGCCGAGCTGCCCTCGAGGATCAACGAGGCGAATGTGATCGCGATCATCGACCACCACCTGCTGCAGGGCGGGTTGAAGACCCGCTCGCCGATCGAGATCACCGTGCGCCCGGTCGCCTGCACCGCCACCATCATGTACGACCTGATGGGCGAGGACGCGGCGAAGATGCCCGACAACATCAAGGGCGCGATGCTGTCCTGCATTCTCAGCGACACGCTGGAATTCCGCTCGCCCACCACCACGCCGGTCGACAAGGCCGTGGCCGAGAAACTGGCCGCTGAACTTGGCGTTTCGATTCCCGACTATGCCGCCGAGATGTTCGCGGCCAAATCCGATGTCTCGGCCTTCTCGGATGCCGAACTGCTGCGGATGGATTCGAAGGAATACGAGATCGCCGGCAAGAAATTCCGCGTCTCGGTGCTGGAAACCACCTCGCCCAAGACCGTGCTCGACCGCAAGGACAGCCTTATGCAGGCGATGACCGGCGTGGCCGAAGAGGACGGCGCCGATCAGGTGCTGCTGTTTGTCGTCGACATCCTCAAGCAGGAAGCGACGCTTCTGGTGCCGAACGATCTGGTCAAGGCGGTGGCCGAGAAGAGCTTTGCTGCCAAGGTCTCGGGCGACACCGTGGTGCTGCCGGGCATCGTCAGCCGCAAGAAGCAGATCATCCCGAACCTGCAACTCTGAACCCCGACACGACCTCCCGGGGGCGCCGCATCCGGCGCCCTTTTGTGCAAGGATGCCCGCCCATGACCCCGATCATCGAGAGCCTCGACGAGGTCTCGTCCCGCTACAAGGCCCTGTTCGTCGACCTCTGGGGCTGCGTGCATAACGGGCGCGAGCCCTTCCCCGAGGCTGTCGCGGCGCTGCAGCGCTATCGCAGCAAGGGCGGCAAGGTGGTGCTGATCACCAATGCGCCGCGCCACCGCAAGGCGGTCGAGGGGCAGCTGGAGGAGATCGGCGTCGCCCGCGACAGCTGGGACACCATCGCCACGTCGGGCGACAGCGCCCGCGCCGCGATGTTTCGCGGTATCGTCGGCAAGCGGATCTATTACATCGGCATCGACTTCGACCTGACCTTCTTCGACCCGATCGGCATCGTCCGCGATCCCGTCGAGATCGAGCGGGTCCCGCTGGAAGAGGCCGAGGGCATCGTCTGCACCGGCCCGTTCGATTCGCATGCCGACCCTGACGAGCTGCGCCCGCAACTGCTTTACGCCAAGCAGAAGGGGCTCAAGCTGCTCTGCGCCAACCCCGATGTGGTGGTCGACCGGGGCGAGACCCGCGAATGGTGCGCAGGCGCCATCGCCGAGCTTTACACCAGAATGGGCGGCGAGAGCCTTTATTTCGGCAAGCCCCAGCCGCCGATCTACGATCTGGCCCGCCAGCGGCTGGCGGAATTCGCCGATGTGGCCGATGCCGACATCCTGTGCATCGGCGACGGCATCCGCACCGACATTGCGGGGGCCATCGGCGAAGATCTCGATTCGCTCTTCATCTCGGGCGGGCTCGCCGCGGCCGAGACCGCGACCCGGCACCAGCCGGATCCCGAGCGGCTTGAGGCCTTTCTGAAACAGCACATGGCCAGCCCGACCTACGCCATCGGCTTCCTGCGCTGACCCAAGGTCGATCCTGTCCTGCCTCTGCGCCCCGGCTCTGTCCGGGGCGCAAGTGTTTGCGGCCCTTTCCATTTCCCTTGCCTTGCCGCGCGTTCCGGCTCAGCATCGGCGGTGTGGGCAGCCCGGTTCGGGCGGACGGAGGTGAAATCGGCGGCGCAAGAAAGTTGCTATCGAACAGCGAAACGTAACGAAAAATTACCCTCCCGCATTGCAGCATGGGCGCATCTTCGTTATGCTGCAGCGCAACATGATCCACCGGGGGCCGGGAATGCTCGACAACATGCCACGCGGAACGATTTGCATCGAGGATATCGAGATCGGCATGTGCCGCCATCTGCGCAAGCAGGTGACCGACCGCGACATCGAACTGTTTGCCGAGGTCTCGACCGACTGCAACCCGGTGCATCTGGACGACGATTACGCGATGGAGACGATCTTCGAAGGCCGGATCGCCCATGGCATGCTGACCGCCAGCCTGATCTCGGCGGTGATCGGCGAACAGCTTCCGGGCCATGGCACGATCTATCTGGGCCAGAGTCTGAAATTCCTCGCCCCCGTGCGTCCCGGCGACATGGTGCTGGCCGAGGTCGAGGTCACCGGCATCGACCATTCGCGGCGCCGCGTGACCATGGATTGCCGCTGCATCGTGGACGGAAAGCCGGTTTTGAAGGGCGAGGCCGTGGTGCTGGCACCCAGCAAGAAATTCGATTGACGCGGCCCGGCCCCCGGTGCAATCGGGGGCCATGCAGACCTTTGCCTCCTGGACCGGTAACGCGACGGGCGACCGCGGCGCCGCGGCCGCTATCGGCAATTTCGACGGCGTTCATCTTGGCCACCGGGTGGTGATCGAGGGGGCGCGGACCGAGGCCGCGCGCCGCGGCGCGCCGCTGGGCATCCTGACCTTCGAGCCGCATCCGCGCGAATTCTTCGCGCCCGATGCGGCGCCCTTCCGGCTGATGAATGCCGAGGCCCGCGCCAACCGGCTGGCCAAGCTGGGGGTCGATCACCTTTACGAACTGCCGTTCGACGCGCGGCTGGCCGGGCTTTCGCCCGAGGCTTTCGCGCGGCAGGTCATCGTCGACGGTCTGGGGCTGTCGCATGTCGTCGTCGGAGAGGATTTCTGCTTTGGCAAGGGCCGCGCCGGAACCGTCGGGGACCTGGCCCGGTTCGGGGCCGAGATGGGCTTTGGCGTCACCGCCGTGCCGCTCTTGTCGAACCATGTGGGCGAGGTGTCCTCGACCTCGATCCGCCACGCCCTGACCGAGGGCCGCCCGCGCGATGCCGCCGCGATGCTGGGCCATTGGCACCGGATCGAGGGCGAGGTGCTGCATGGCGACGCGCGCGGCCGCGATCTGGGCTTTCCGACCGCCAACATGTCGATCCAGGGGCTGCACCGGCCGCGGTTCGGGGTCTATGCGGTCAGGGTCGACGTGCTGTCGGGGCCGCATCAGGGCACCTATGACGGCGCCGCCTCGATCGGCATCCGCCCGATGTTCGGCGAGAATGTCCCGAATTGCGAAAGCTACCTGTTCGATTTCGAGGGCGATCTTTACGGGACCCACCTGTCCGTCGCCCTGGTCGAGTTCCTGCGCGACGAGGCGAAGTTCGACGGGCTCGAGGCGCTGGTCGCGCAGATCGATGCCGATTGCAGGCAGGCCCGGGCGATCCTGACCGGCGACCTGCCGCTTCCCTTCGCGCGGGACTGAGACGGTGGCGCGCCCGCCTCGCAAGCCCGCCCCCGACACGCTGCGCCCGCAGTTCTGGGACCGGGTGGCCCTGAAGGACATGACCCCCGCCGAATGGGAGGCGCTGTGCGACGGCTGCGGCAAATGCTGTCTGAACAAGCTCGAGGATGCCGATACCGGCGAGGTCGTCTTTACCCGGATCGCCTGCCGGCTGCTGGATGACACTACCTGCCGCTGCGCGAATTACCCGATCCGCAAGAGCATCGTGCCCGAATGCGTGGTGCTGTCGCCGAAGACACTGGGCGAGGTCGCCTACTGGATGCCCCTGAGCTGTGCCTATCGGCGGCTCTGGGAGGGCCGCGGGCTGGCCGACTGGCATCCGCTGGTTTCGGGCGATCCCGGCAGCGTGCACGAAGCCGGGATGTCGGTTCAGGGCTGGACCATTCCCGAATTCGATGTTCCGCTTGAGGACTGGGAAGATCACGTCATCGAAGAGGAGCTGTGACAGCCATGCATTTTGCCTCGGACAACACCTCGCCCGTGCCGCCGCAGATCCTGGACGCGCTGATTGCCGCCAATCACGGCTATGCCATGCCCTATGGCGGCGATGCGATCATGGCCGAGGTTCGCACGGCGATCCGCGAGACCTTCGAGGCGCCCGAGGCCGAGGTCTATCTGGTCGCGACCGGCACCGCCGCCAATGCGCTGGCGCTGTCGGTGATCTGCCCGCCCTGGGCCACCGTCTTCTGCCACCGCAACGCCCATATCGAGGAAGACGAATGCGGCGCGCCGGAATTCTATACCGGCGGCGCCAAGCTGACCCTGGTCGAGGGCGCCGATGCCAAGCTGACCCCCGAGGCGCTGCGCGAGGCCATCGCCTTCGCCGCCCGCGGCGGGGTGCATAACGTCCAGCGCGGCGCGGTCTCGATCACCAACGCGACCGAACACGGGACGGTCTATACCGCCGCCGAGGTGTCGGCGCTGTCGGCCGTCGCCGCCGACTACGACCTGCCGGTGCACATGGACGGGGCGCGCTTTGCCAATGCGCTGGTCACGACCGGTGCCACGCCCGCCGAGATCACCTGGAAGGCCGGGATCGACGTGCTGTCCTTCGGCGGCACCAAGAACGGCTGTATGGGGGTCGAGGCGGTGGTGCTGTTCGATCCGGCCCATGCCTGGGAGTTCGAGTTGCGCCGCAAACGGGGCGCGCATCTCTTCTCGAAGCACCGCTATCTGTCGGCGCAGATGGCCGCCTATCTGAAGGACGGGCTCTGGCTGAAGCTTGCGGCGCGGGCCAATGACGCGGCGGCGCGGCTGTCGCAGGGGCTTGCCGCGCTCGACCGGGCCGAGTTGCTGCACCCGACCGAGGCCAATGCCGTCTTTGCCGCCTTCCCGCGCGAGGCGCATCGCCGCGCCCAGGCGGTCGGGGCGCAATATTACCTCTGGCCGATGGACCAGTCGCTGGAGGGCCCCGGCGACGTGCCGCTTGCGGCGCGGCTGGTCTGTTCCTGGTGCACGACCGACGAAGAGGTCGACGCGCTTCTGGCCATCGTCCGGGGCGACTGAGCCGCGCGCCCCGGTCCTTGGTCGGGTCCGGATCTAGAGCTTTCCGGACAGGTGCAGGTCGAGATCGTCAAGCCGGTCCTGACCCCAGAACCGTTCGTCGCCATCGGTGATGTAGAAGGGCGCCCCGAAGACGCCCCTGGCGGTCGCCTCTTCCAGATTGGCGGCATAGGTTTCGGCCCCTGCCAGCAGCCCCCGGTCGGCCAGCGCCGGGTCGAATCCGGCGGCGCCCAGACAGTCGCGGATGACCGCATCTTCGGCCAGATCGCGCTCTTCGGCCCAGCAGGCGCGGGTCAGGCTGTGCACAAGCCCGCCCAGATCGCCGCCGCCCGCGGCCTGTGCGGCGATGATCGCATAGGCGGCGGGCGCCGGGTTGGTCGGAAAATGCGCCGGGGTCAGGGTCAGCGGCAGCCCGGCCTTGGCGGCCTGGCGGCGCAGCTCCTGCAACCTGTAGGCTTTGCGTGCCTCGGACCGCTGGGGCAGGGGCGTGCCGCCCGTGCGGGCCAAAAGCGCCATCAGATCAACGGGTTTGTAGGTGATGGTCGCGCCGTGGCGGGCGGCGATCCCTTCCAGCCGGGTGCCGGCCAGATACGCGTAGGGCGAGATCACCGTGAAGTAATAGTCGATATGGGCCATCCTGACGCCCCCTCCCTCTCAAGGTTTTCAAGACCGTACCTCGGTGCTAAGCGCTGTCAACGTATCGTTACACGCGCGAATCGGCCGCCGCCGGAGACATCCCCATGCACAATATCCACGAACCGAAACTGATTTCGGGCAATGCCAACCGTCCGCTTGCCTCTGCCATCGCCCGGCGGATGTCGATGCATCGGGGCATCAATGTCGATCTGGTCGATGCCCGGGTCGAGCGCTTCAACGATCAGGAGATCTTCGTCGAGGTCTACGAGAATGTCCGCGGAGAGGACATGTTCGTGATCCAGCCGACCTCGAACCCGGCGAATGACAACCTGATGGAGCTGATGATCATGGCCGACGCGCTGCGCCGGTCCTCGGCCGCGCGGATCACCGCCGTGATCCCCTATTTCGGCTATGCCCGCCAGGACCGCCGCACCAAGGCCCGCACCCCGATCAGCGCCAAGCTGGTCGCGAACCTGCTGACCGAATCCGGCATCGAGCGGGTGCTGACCATGGATCTGCATGCGGCCCAGATTCAGGGCTTTTTCGACATCCCGGTCGACAACCTCTATGCCTCGCCGATCTTCGCGCTGGACATCGCGCATGAATTCAACGGTCTCGCCCCGCAGATCACCGTGGTTTCGCCCGACGTGGGTGGCGTGACCCGCGCCCGCGAGCTGGCGCAACGGATCGGGTCGGGGCTGGCCATCGTCGACAAGCGCCGGGTGCGTCCGGGCGAGGTGGCCGAGATGACCGTGATCGGCGATGTCGAGGGCCAGATCTGCTTCATCGTCGACGACATCTGCGACACCGCCGGAACGCTCTGCAAGGCCGCCGACAAGCTGATCGAGGCGGGCGCCAAGGAAGTGCATGCCTATATCACCCATGGCGTACTGTCCGGCCCCGCGGTCGAGCGGATCCGCAATTCGCAGCTGAAATCGGTGGTGGTGACGGATTCCATCCAGCCGACCGATGCCATCCTTGCGACGCCGAATATCCGTATCGTGCCGACCGCGCCGCTGTTCGCCCAGGCGATCATGAACATCTGGCAGGGCACCAGCGTGTCCTCGCTCTTCGAACACGAGACGCTTGCGCCGATCTACGAGGGGCTCTACGCGCCGCGGCGGGTCTGATCCGACGGGCCAGAGGGCCAAGGCGCCCCGACGACGGCTGGCGGCGGACGATCCGGCGCTGGTCGGCGCGCGGCATCTTATCTGCCGGAGCTTTGCCGATATGGACGGGCGCATCGCTCCGGCAAGCTCGGTGCAAAGGTCCGGCCTGGCCTCTATCGCTGCGAACTGCGCGTCGGGCGAGGGCCATGCCCGTCGGCGGGTTGGTCTGGCCGGGACACGCCTCCGGGCACTGGGTCCGCCCCGTCGGGAATTGCAGACCCGGGTCGAACTGACCGAAAACCACCGCCTCTTCGCCGGCATCGGGTTCCGGGCGGTCGGCAATCGGCGCCCATCCGGGCCATGACCGCCCGACCTCGATCACGACGCACCGGTCCGTCACCTGAGCGTCGGTCCCCGGACTGGCCGGGCGTTCAGGCCCGGTCGGCGACATCCTCGGGTGCGTCGGCCGGGGCGATCGAGCTGTCTGCCTGCGTTTCCCCTCGGGCCGGACGCTGGGTGGCCGGGTCGGTGGCGCGGCGATGGGCCGTTCGTGACAGCAGGGCGGTGTCAAGCTCGCCGTTCAGCTCGCGGGCGCGGCGCAGGTAGCCCTCGTTCTTTTCGGCGGACACGCCGGGCTGCCACAGATCGGCCAGTTCCCGCACCATCCGCCGGTCGAAGTCGTAATAGGCGCTTTCACGCTCGCGCGCCTCGGTCGTGCTGAGCCCCATCGCCTCCAGCGAATAGCGCGCGACCCGCAGCGAACTGTCGAAGAGTTCGCGCACGATCTTGTCGGCCCCGGCGCGGTACAGCTCGTAGGCATGGGCCCGGTCGCGGGCACGCGCGATGATCGTCAGATCGGGCCGCACCCGCCGGGCGAAGATCACCACCCGCGTCGTCGCCGCCGGATCGTCCAGCGCCACCACGAAGACCTGCGCGGTGCCCAGCCCGGCCGCCATCAGCGTCTCGGGGCGGGTCGGGTTGCCGAAGAAGCCCTTGATGCCGAACTTGCGCATCAGGTTGATGGTGGCCAGATCGTCGTCGAGCATGGTCGCGCGAAAGCCCGACATCTGCAGCATGCGCTGGACCACCTGCCCGAACCGGCCGATCCCGGCGATCAGGATCGGGTTGCGTTCGTCGATTTCGTCGGGGGCATGGTCGGGGCCGATCCCGGCCACCGCAAGCCGCCGCGACACCATCTCGTAGACGAAGAAAAAGAGCGGGGTCATCAGCATCGTCAGCGCGATCACCAGCAAAAGCGTCTGGGTCAGGCGTTCGGACAGCACGTCCTGCTGGACGGCGAGCCCGAGGATCACGAAGCCGAATTCGCCGGCCTGGGCCAGACCGAGGGTAAAGAGCCAGCGATCCCGCCCCTTCAGCCGGAAAAGCCGGCCCAATGCGGCCAGCACCAGCCCCTTGATCACCATCACGCCCAGCGCCAGCCCGAATATTCCCAGCGGGTCGGCCAGCAGCACCTGAAAGTCGATGCCCGCGCCGACGGTGATGAAGAACAGCCCCAGCAGCAGACCCTTGAACGGCTCGATATTGCCTTCAAGATCGTGGCGGAACTCGGAATCGGCCAGCACCACGCCCGCAAGGAAGGTGCCAAGCGCGGGCGAAAGACCGACCATCCCCATCAGGACCGCGATGCCGATCACCAGCAGCAGCGCGAGCGCCGTGTACATCTCGCGCAGATGCGCCATGCTGACGAAACGGAAGACCGGCCGGATCAGGTAATGCCCGGCCAGGATCACCACCGCGACCGCGCCCAGCGTCACCAGAGCCACGCCCCAGCCCGGCAGCCCGGCCACCAGCGACAGGTGCTCGGCGCCATGGGGCGGCTGGGCGGCCTCCAGTGCGGGGCGCACGACCGACCCGTCGGGGGCGATCCGGGCCTTGGGCGCGGCCACCAGCAGCGGCAGCGCGACCAGCATCGGGATCACCGCGATGTCCTGGGCCAGCAGCACCGAAAAGCTCGCCCGCCCGCCATTGGTCGGCATCAGCCCCTTTTCGCTCAGGGTCTGCAGCACGATGGCAGTCGAGGACAGCGCAAAGACCAGCCCCACTGCCAGCGCCTGTTCCCAGCCGAGCCCCAGCGCCGGGATGGCCGCGGCCATGATCGCCAGCGTCGTCAGCGTGACCTGCAGGCCGCCCAGCCCGACCAGCCGGGTGCGCATCCGCCAAAGCACCTTCGGTTCCAGCTCGAGTCCGATCAGGAACAGCATCAGCACCACGCCGAATTCCGCGACATGGCGGATATCCTCGACCTGGGCCCCGACCAGTGCCAGCGCCGGGCCGATGGCGATGCCGGCCGCGAGATAGCCCAACACCGATCCCAGCCCCAGCCGCGCGGCAAGGGGCACGGCGATCACCGCCGCGGCGAGGCAGATCAGGGCGGGAAGCAGGAAACTATCCATTTCTGGAGGGGTCCGGGCGTCAGAAGGGCGATGTCGTCAAAGCATAGGGGGCAGGTGTGCATCCCCCAAGCGGGGTTTGCCCCAGGGATCGCGGAAATCGCGTGGATCAGCCGCCCGGCAGGTCCAGCACGATGTTGCGGCCGTGCTTGACATAGCGCAGCTGGGTTTCGCCGATGGCGGCGACCTGTCCGCCGTCGATGCTGTCGCCGACCTTGACCTTGACGAATCGGCCGGACGGCAGCCGCAGCAGGGCGCGGCGGTCGGCCGACGAGCCGAAGACGCCGATCAGGTTCAGATCGCGCAGGTTGATCGCGTCGGGCAGGGTGGCCTGCTTGGCGACCGAGGCGGTGGTGGGTACCGAAGGGGCGACAGCGGCCGCCGCCGGGACGGCGGGCGCCGCGGCAACGGCGCGCTCTTCGAAATCCGACGGCCGCGAGGCCGGACGCAACGAGGCGACCAGCGCGTTCTCCGGCAGGTCGGCCGAGGCCTCGGCCTCGCCTTCGCCATCGGCAAGATCCTCGAGCGCGGCGGTGACAGCGGCATCGGTGTCGAGCGAGGGCGCATCCGGGACCGGCGCCAGATCGCCGGGCCGGGCACGCGGATGAAGGCCCGGCGCCTCTGCCTCTGCGGGGGGCTCTGTCCGGGCCAGAAGCGTCTCTGGACGGGCGCGGGGAAGCCGTCCGGCCAGCCGCGCGGCCGCCGCCGGATCGGCCGGAATCACGGAAGGCGTCGCCTCCGCGGGCGGCGCGGCCGCCGGGGCAGCATCTGTGCCCGGGCGCGCTGGCGGGCGCGGCGTCGGGGACCCGGCAGAAACGGCGATCTCGACCTCGGGTGCCGTCTCGGCGGTCTGGGGGATGGCGGCGTCGCGGTCGGCCTCGGACGCCTGATCCGAGAGCGCCTCCCCTGGGGCGGCGGCGTCCGGGGCCGGGGTGTCGGGAGCCGTATCGGGACCGGTCTCGGGCGCTGCGTCGGCGGGACGGCCAGGCGGCGTGACCTCGGGGCGCGCGTCATAGACCGGCACCCCTTCGGTGGTGATCTCGGCGCCTGCGGCGGTATCGCCGGGCGCGGGCACCGCGACCGGTTCGGGATCCGGCACCAGCCCGTCGGGACGGGCGGGCGGCACCACGACGGGCGCCCCGGCATGCACGGTGACGCCTTCGGGGGTCAGCGCGCCTTCGGGCGTCGCCTCGACAAGTCCGCGCTCGTCCAGTTCGAAGGTCTGGTCGGGTCCCGGCGGGTCGGATTGCATCGGCAGCGCCTGATCGACCGCCCGCGCGATCTGCGGATCGGGCAGGTCTTCGGCTTCGGGCGGGCGGGGCGCCGGGTCGATCCCGGCGACGAAAAGATCCTCGATCCGGTCCTGCGAGGGGGCGCCCAACGGATCGGGCGCGCGCTGCCAGATCCCGGTGCTGGCATAGGCCTCGAGCGCCTCGGCGGCCGTCAGCGGCGCCGGAACCAGCGACTCGGTCGGCGGCGGCGCCTCGGGTGGGGCGGCGGGCGCAGCGGTGGCTTCATCGGCTGTTCCGGCCGTGTCGGGGGAAGGGGCCGCGCCCGCATCGGTATCGCGCAGGCCTTCCGGGACGGGCTCGAGCCCGTCGTCCGGCGAGAAGCTGTCATCCTCGTCCGCACCGATATCGGGACCGGTACCATCCGGCGCCTGCGATGCCGCCCTGCCGCCGTCGGGTCCGGTCGGCAGGGTCTCGGAGACGGGCGACAGTTCGGGCGTGGAGGGCGGCGCATTCTCGCCACGGGTCAGGAACAAAGCGCCGAGGCCCAGCGTCGCCACCAGCGCCAGCCCGGCGCCGCCCAGCTTGAGCATCTGTCCCAGCTCCGGCCCGGTGGACGGGCGCTCGGCCGCGCGCAGGTCAAGCCCGCTGACCGGCCGAGGTGCCGCTGCGCCCGGCGCCGCAACGCGCCTTTGGGGGGGGGGCCGAAACGCGGGCGCCGGGGATTCCGGACGTTGTGCGGGGGCCGTGACAATGGGGCTTGCAGCGGCGGGAGGCGCTACTGCCGGGGCCGTGATCCCGGGTGCCGGGCGCCGGTCCGGCGCGGGGAGCCGGACATCGGCATGGACCGGTGCGGCCGGGACCGGCGGCGACGCGGGTGCCGCGTTTGGCGACTTGGGGGCTGGGGGGCGCTCGGCTGTTTCGGCCGCTGCTGGGAGGTCGGGCCCAATCGCGGCCGCCGCGGCTTCGGTCCGCGCGGGGGCGGCGGCGAGAGCCGTCGGGACTATCGCCGACTGGGGCGCCCTTGCGGGCTTTTCTGCTTCGACGGGCGGGGGCGCCTTGCGGCGCGGCGCGGTCTCGGCCTTCGGAGCCTTCTGGGGCGCGCGTTCGGGTTCGGCGCGCTCGCCCCCGGCCAGCAGCGAGGCGGCTGCGGCGGTCGGCCCGAAGAAGGCCTCGCCCTCGAATTTCGAGGCGGGCGGTCGGGCGACGAAACAGACCGGGTCGAACTGATGCGCCCGGGCAAAGGCCTCGGCCTCGGCCAGGGTCTCGCGCGCGACCACGGCCAGCCGCGCGCTGCCTGCCGTCTCCTGCCAGTCGAAGATCAGGTCGGTCACCGCATAGGGGGTCAGCCCGTCCAGCCCGCGTAGCAGGCTCGCGCGCTTCTCGGCGCGGCTGTCGCCCTCCAGAGCAAGCGTCGTGTACAGCACCTGACTGTCGGGCAGCACCAGCTTGACCAGCGGCCGCCCGTCGGCAAGGTTTCCGGCCGTGGCGCGCAGCAGCCGCAGCGTCTCGGCCAGCCCCGGGTCGTGCAGGGACACTTCGCCAAGCGACCGCCAGCCGCCCTTGGCCCGGTGCTGAAGTCCGATCCCGTCCTCGGAGAGCGTCAGCGCGAAATCTGGTTTCATTGCGGCTCTCTACACCGGTTATGCCCCGGGTCCATAGCTCGATCCCGCGGACTATAGCAGGAAACCGCCGACTGGCAGAAGGGGGGACGGCACAGCGTGACCGCCTGCGACTTGCCGCAGTCCGGCCAAGCGCCACCTAAGGACGACCGAAAGAACAAGGAGAGTTTTCATGCGTCTTGCCCCCCTTGCCCTGCTGGTCGCGGTGCTGGCGGTCCCGGTGGCCTCTGCTGCCGCGCCCGAACTGCGCGTGACCGGCACCGGCACCGCCACCGCAGCGCCCGATATGGCGACGATCCGGCTGGGCGTGAGCCATGAGGCCCGCACCGCGTCCGAGGCGATGGACCGGGTGTCGGCCGATCTGACCGACGTGCTGTCCGGACTGCGCGCGGCCGGGCTTGAAGACCGCGACATCCAGACCTCGGGGCTCAGCCTTTCGCCGGTCTGGACCGACTATTCCAGCGGGTCCGACCGCAAGATTACCGGCTACAGCGCCTCGAACGGCGTCACCGTGCGGGTGCGGGCGCTGGACGGGCTCGGGCCGCTGCTCGACACGGTGATCGGCCAGGGCGCCAACACGCTCGACAGCCTCAGCTTCGGGTTGCAGGAGCCCGGCCCGGTTCTCGATGAGGCTCGCCGCGCCGCGGTGGCCGAGGCGATGCGCAAGGCCCGGCTGTTCGCCGAGGCCTCGGGGCAGGGGCTCGGCCCGCTGGTTTCGCTGAGCGAGGAGGGCGCCGAGGCGCCGGTGCCGATGAAGATGGCGGCGCGGGCGCTGGGCGAGTCGATGCCGATGGCCGCGGGCGAACTGGAGCTGGATGCCACTGTCACCATGGTCTTCGAGCTGACCGACGCCGAATAGGCCCATGCAACAAGGCCGCGCCCCCGTGGGGATGCGGCCCATTCGTCAGATCTGCGCCAGCGCCTGGTCGAGATCGGCGATCAGGTCGTCGGCATCCTCGATCCCGATCGAGACGCGCACCACATCGGGATTGGCGCCTGCGGCGATCTGCTGCTCTTCGGTCAGCTGCGCGTGGGTGGTCGAGGCCGAATGGATCACCAGCGACCGGGTATCGCCCAGGTTCGCCACATGGCTGAACAGCCGCACCGAATCGACGAACCTGACGCAGGCGTCATAGCCGTCCTTCAGCGCGAAGGTGAACAGCCCGCCGGTGCCCTTGGGACAGATCCGTTTCGCACGCTGGGCATAGGGCGAGGACGGCAGCCCGGCATAGGTGACGCGGGCCACCTTGGGATGGTTTTCCAGCCAGCCCGCGACCTTGACCGCGTTGGCGCAGTGCCGCTCCATCCGCAGGCTGAGGGTCTCGATGCCCATCAGCGTGTAATGCGCGCCCTGCGGGTTCATCGTCATCCCCAGATCGCGCAGACCGATGGCGATCGAATGGAAGGTGAAGGCCGCGGGGCCGAAGGTTTCGTGGAATTTCAGGCCGTGATAGGCGGGCTCGGGCTGGGAGAGCGACGGGAACTTGTCGCTGGCCGACCAGTCGAACTTGCCGGAATCGACCACCACGCCGCCGGTCACGGTACCGTTGCCGGTCAGATACTTGGTGGCCGAATGCACGACCAGTGTCGCGCCATGTTCGATCGGGCGGCAGAGATAGGGCGTGGCCGAGGTATTGTCGACGATCAGCGGAACCCCGGCCGCGTCGGCAACCTTGGCCACGGCGTCAAGATCGGTGACATAGCCGCCCGGATTGGCGACCGACTCGCAGAAAACCGCACGGGTGTCGTCGTCGATGGCGGCCTTGACCGCGTCGAGATCGTCGAAATCGACGAATTTCGCCGACCAGCCGAACCGCTTGATGGTCTGGCTGAACTGGGTGACCGTTCCGCCGTAAAGCCGGGTCGACGCGACCACGTTCCGCCCCGGCCCCATCAGCGGGAAAAGCGCCATGATCTGCGCCGCATGGCCCGAAGAACAGCAGACCGCGCCCGCGCCGCCTTCCAGCGCTGCCACCCGTTCGGCCAGAACCTGCACCGTGGGGTTGGTCAGCCGCGAATAGATGAAGCCCACCTCCTTCAGCCCGAACAGCGCCGCCGCATGCGCGGCATCGCGAAAGACATAGGAGGTGGTCTGATAGATCGGCACCTGGCGTGCGCCGGTGGCCGGGTCGGGCTTGGCCCCGGCATGGATCTGCAACGTGTCGAACCCGTACGGACGTTCTTGGCTCATCGGATCGGAACTCCCCTGTTCCCGGTTTTTCGAAGCATTAGGCCATCGCCTTGCACCGGGCAACACGAGCCGCCTGAAAAGAACACCCGTCCCGCGCGTATCCGTGCCCGGCGAACGCCCTTCCCGCGGGCCTTGCCCGCGCGCACCCCCGTCCTTCTTCCTGGCCCAAATACCCCGGCGCTGTCCTCACGACGCGCCAGGATGCCGAAGCCGCTCGCTCAGGTCGCGCTCGGCCGGACCCAGCACGCCTGCGGCGCGACCGGCGCGCCGTCCTCGGATTCCCTGCAGCGCCAGCGCCGCCATGGCCGGGTCGCTTTGCCGCGCAGGGAAATGGGGGCCGCGGCTGCCAACACCAGGTGACATCGCCGTCGAGCCCGTTCCGCCGGGACCCGGGCCGCCCGCCGTCCTCGGCATGGACCGCCGACGGCAAGGCGACCTGATTGCGCCGGGGGGCGAGCGGCTGGAAGACCAGATCGTGCAGGCGGCGAAGAACCGGCCCGTTTTGAAACAGAGAGAGCGCCGCAAGTGATCGACAGGCCGGTCAATGCCGAGCGAACGGCCGAAGTCGCGCCCGCAGCGCGCATGAAGCGTTCGCCAGATCGCTTGGGAGCCTGGGCCGTAAAGCGAGGGCACCGGCCAGATCCCCTTGCGCTACTGCGATGGCGAGGGCCGCGCGACATCGTTGGTCAGCGACAAGCGCACGCTCCTGACCAGCGGGGCGCTCTTGGCGAAGAGGGTCGGCTCGCCTTCGGGCAGCGCCGGCAACGCCTCGATCGTGTCGCCTTGCGGACAGGCGGTGCCGAAGACGCAGGCCTGAAGAGGGGGGGAGCAATCCTCGGATCCTCGGCCCAAGCGGGCCGGGGGGCGGTTCTGCCACGAACGGCCGCCCGGCAAAGCCCGGATCCGCGGTGCGCAACGGGGCCGCGAACAGCAGGGCTTTGCAAGTCAGCGGCCCGGCCAGGCCCAGCACGGCGATATTGACCGCGGGCAGCCTTCGCCTCGGTCAGGCCGTCCCCCGGCGCGATGCCGGCATGGGGCGCGGCGGGGCGGGCCGAAACGGAAACGCGCCGCCCGTGACGGGGCGGCGCGTCTGTCTTGCGTTCTGCCGGGCCTCAGCGACCGGCGATCAGGCCCATCTGTTCGAGCTTGAGGATCACCTGCTGGGCGCAATTGTCGACGTCGATCCCGGTGGTGTCGACCCGAAGCTCGGGCGTCTCGGGCGCCTCGTAAGGGTCCGAGATACCGGTGAATTCCTTGATCTTGCCTTCGCGGGCGAGCTTGTAGAGCCCCTTGCGGTCGCGCTTCTCGCATTCCTCCAGCGGGGTGGCCACATGCACCTCGCAGAAGGCGCCATAGGCCTCGATCATCTCGCGCACCCCGCGCCGGGTCGCCGAATAGGGCGCGATCGGCGCGCAGATGGCGATGCCGCCATTCTTGGTGATCTCGGAGGCGACATAGCCGATCCGGCGGATGTTGATGTCGCGATGTTCCTTCGAGAAGCCCAGTTCCGAGGACAGGTGCTTGCGCACCACGTCGCCATCCAGAAGCGTCACCGGACGGCCGCCCATCTCCATCAGCTTGACCATCACCGCGTTGGCGATGGTCGACTTGCCGGACCCCGAAAGCCCGGTGAAGAACACGGTAAAGCCCTGTTTCGACCGCGCGGGGCGGGTCTTGCGCAGCTCGGACACCACTTCGGGGAAGGAGAACCATTCCGGGATCTCAAGCCCCTCGGCCAGACGGCGGCGGAGTTCCGTGCCCGAGATGTTGAGAACGGTCACGCCCTCTTCGATCTCGTCGGCGGGTTCGTACTGGGCGCGTTCCTGCACATAGACCATGTGACGGAAATCGACCATCTCGATGCCGATCTCGTCCTGGTGCTGGCGGAACAGCTCCTGCGCGTCATAGGGGCCGTAGAAATCCTCGCCGGCCGAGTTCTTGCCCGGGCCGGCATGGTCGCGGCCGACGATGAAATGGGTGCAGCCGTGGTTCTTGCGGATCAGCCCGTGCCAGACCGCCTCGCGCGGACCGGCCATCCGCATCGCGAGGTTCAGAAGGCTCATCGTGGTGGTGGCCTGCGGGTACTTGTCCAGCACCGCCTCGTAGCAGCGGACCCGGGTGAAGTGATCGACATCGCCGGGTTTCGTCATGCCGACGACCGGATGGATCAGCAGGTTCGCCTGGGCCTCGCGGGCGGCGCGGAAGGTCAGTTCCTGGTGGGCGCGGTGCAGCGGGTTCCGGGTCTGGAACGCCACGATCCGGCGCCAGCCCAGCTTGCGGAAATAGGCGCGCAGCTCGTTCGGGGTGTCGCGGCGGGCGCGGAAATCGTAATGCACGGGCGGCTGGATGCCGGTGACCGGGCCGCCCAGATAGATCCGGCCCGCGGTATGGTGCAGGTAATAGACCGCCGGATGCGCCAGATCGTCGGCGCCGAAGACCTTTTCGGCCTCGCGATGCTTGTCGGGTTCCCAGCGCGAGGTCACGGTCATGGTACCGAGGATCACGCCTTCCTGGTCGCGCAGCGCTATGTCCTGCCCGATCTCGATCTTGTCGGCGAACTCGGTCGAGACGTCGAGCGTGATCGGCATCGGCCAGAGCGTGCCGTCCTCGAGCCGCATCCGTTCGACCACGCTGTCGTAATCGGCCTGATCGAGAAAGCCCTTCAGCGGGTTGAACCCGCCATTCATCAGAAGTTCCAGATCGCAGATCTGGCGCGGCGTCAGATCCCAGCTGGGCAGGTCGCCCGCTTCGACCTTCAGCTTCTGGGCGCTTTCATACGAGACATAAAGTTCGGGGATCGGAGCGAGATTTGAAATCGACATAACTGGACCTGGAGAATCATGCGGAATGCGCGGCAGGGCGGGCCGTGGCCCGGGTCGGGTGCGGCTTATCCCGCAACCCGCGCGCGTTGCAAGCCATTGCCCCGGGAATCTCCCAAAAAGGTCAGGCACGCCGCATTTTCGACAGTATATGCGTTTTTTTCCGCAGATTGGCAGTGCCCGGGAAACAGGGTCTTGTCGGCGCCGCCCATCGCGGAACAGTCGTGCCGGGACGGCGTGGCGGTTCAGGGCTCGGTCGACAGTTCGGGCATCCGTTCGGGCCAGGGGCGCGCCTCTCCTGCGGGCGCCACCAGAGGGGGCGCCGGGTCGAACAGCACCAGATGGGTCAGCTCGGGTCGGCTGCGCGACGGGTACAGCATGCCCTGAGCGTTGCGGGCGCGCGCGGCGTCGGAAAAGGCCCAGGTGGGCGAGGGGCTGCCAAGGGCGCGGATATCCTGCCACACGACCGAGGCCCGGGTCGGATCGGGCAGGGCGCGCAAATCGACCAGCCGCTCGGCCGAGACCGAAAGCGGCTGGATCATCCGCGCGGCGGCACCGGGCCCAAGATAGCGGGCGATGGCCACGCCCGCGCCCTCGGGCGTAAGCGAGGCGTAAAGCACGGCCTGACCCGAATGGTGGAAGCGGCCCTCGGGGCTCTGGACCGGGGCGCAGGGCGCGGCCGCCCGCTCGGCGGGCAGGATCCGCCAGACGATACCCTTGAACGCGATCACGCCTCCTGCGGAACCTCCGCGCCATGGCCAAGCGGCAGGGTCATGTCCTTGCCCTCGTCGAGCCCGGCTTCGGCAAGGAAGCGTTCGGCCTCCAGCGCCGCCATGCAGCCCATGCCAGCCGAGGTCACCGCCTGACGGTACTTGTGGTCGGTCAGATCGCCCGCGGCGAAGACGCCCGGGATCGAGGTGGCGGTCGAGTCGGGCCTGGTCACCACATAGCCGCCCATGTGGGTTTCAAGCTGATCCTTCACCAGCTCGGAGGCAGGGGCGTGGCCGATGGCGATGAAGACGCCCTTGCAGGCGATCTCGCGGGTCTCGCCGGTCTCGACATGTCTGACCCGGATGCCCTCGACGCCCAGCGGCGTCTCGCTGCCCAGAACCTCGTCGAGATTGTGGTCCCACAGGACCTCGACCTTGGGATTGTTGAACAGCCGTTTCTGCAGCACCTTTTCGGCGCGCAGCGAGTCGC
This sequence comes from Rhodovulum visakhapatnamense, assembly GCF_004365965.1. Classification (GTDB taxonomy): domain Bacteria; phylum Pseudomonadota; class Alphaproteobacteria; order Rhodobacterales; family Rhodobacteraceae; genus Rhodovulum; species Rhodovulum visakhapatnamense. Next base: position 23,212 of record NZ_SOEB01000026.1, on the reverse strand, counting down.
GGCGGTGGATCAGCGTGACTTTCGAGGCGAAATTGGTCAGGAACAGCGCCTCTTCCACGGCCGCATTGCCGCCGCCGATCACCGCAACCTCCTGGCCGCGATAGAAGAAACCGTCGCAGGTGGCGCAGGCCGAGACGCCGAAGCCCTTGAATTTCTCTTCGGAGGGCAGGCCCAGCCATTTCGCCTGGGCGCCGGTCGCGAGGATCACCGCGTCGCAGGTGTAGGTGGTGCCGCTGTCGGCAAAGGCGGTGAAGGGCCGTTTCGACAGATCGAGCCGCGAGATGTAGTCGGACACGATCTCGGCGCCCATGGCGCGGGCATGGGCTTCCATCTTGACCATCAGATCGGGGCCCTGGATCTCGGTCTCGCCGGGCCAGTTCTCGACCTCGGTGGTGATGGTCAGTTGGCCGCCGGGCTGGATGCCCTGGATCAGCACCGGGTCCAGCATTGCGCGCGAGGCATAGACGGCGGCGGTATAGCCCGCCGGGCCCGACCCGATGATCAGCACGCGGACATGTCTTTGCTTGGTCACTTGCAGATACCTTTCTGATGCCCGGACGTTTATAAATGGGGCCATGGGGGATGGCAAACGTGGCTTCAAGCCGGGCTTTGCGCAAGTGGGGGAAGGATTTTCGATGGATCGAGTTATTCTGGCGGTCGCCCTGGCATTGGCCGCGGCACCTGCGGCACGGGCTCAGGACGCCGCGGGCGGGGATACCGGGGATACCGCTCAACAGACCGTTTCCGTGACGATGCCCGAGCATTGCGCGGTTCTGGACAGTTCCCGGATCATCTCGGTGGTGGTCTGCGACGGTCCGCGCGACGAGGCCACCTTTGCCGAGGCGGGCCGGGCAGCCTGCGGCGCGCGGCGGCCCTGCGGGGCCTGGATCTGGCCCTCGCGCGATGTCGCTCCGGCAACGGCGCCAGCCAACCATGACGGGCTGACCCAGGCCGAGGTGGTGTCGTCCCAAGGCGTCTGGGTCGCCGAGCGCGAGCTTTTCGTCCGGATCGAACGGGCCGAGTGACGGTCGCCTGCGGACCGGATCGAAGAAAGGAAAGGCCCGCGCGGTGACGCGGGCCTTCCGATGTTGCGTTCAGGCCGTTCGGCCCCGCCCCGGTTGCGGGACGGGCCGACGGCTGTCTCAGGCCGCGGCGCCGCGGCGGCGGAGGAAGCCGAAGGCGCCGAGTCCGGCCAGCAGCATCGGCATCGCCGCCGGCAGCGGAACCACGCCGGTATTGCCGCCGGTATCGTCGATCACCTGACCGATCTTCGCCTCGATCGCCGCGCCATAGGCGGTGAAATTGGCGACCGGGATCACGAAGCCCGTCGTCGTCGCGTTCGGCAGGTTGTCGAGATCGTTCGCGATCACCCCGGCATCCGCGTCACCGCTGGTGCCAAGCCCTGCGATCCGCGCCATGTCCCCTTGCGCGGACGAACTGCTGACGCCGCTGCCGACCGCCTCGAAGCTGATCCCGTCGATGCCCGCCACATTCGCGGCCAGCGCGGCGGCTTCGGTGGCGGATTGCGAGTTCGGAGACCCGTCCGTGGTAATGTTGATCAGGCTGGTGGCGCCCAGCCCGCCGTCGTTGGTGAAGAGATTGGTGATGTAGGTGATGGCCCCGGCGGTGTCGGTGCCGCCGCTGTCCTTGTAGGCCGTCAGCACCTGGGCCTGGATCGAGCCGATGTTGGAGGCGGTCACGATCGTCGGCGGCACAGCCGTATAGGACCCGTAGCCGTAAGAGGTCACCGCCACGCGGTACTGGTTCTCGCCGCTTGTCGGGATTTGCGACAGAGCGGCCGACAGGGCCGAAGCCGCGCTGCTGAAGTCCGAGGAGCTCACGCTGCCCGACCCGTCCAGCACAAAGCCGAGGTCGATGACGGCAGCGCTGGAGGCGCCGGCGCCGAACAGAATGCAGATGGCCGTGGTTGCCCCCTTGAGGGCGCTTTTCGTGCTCATAATGATGTTCCTTCCTACAAAAATGGAAGGGACTGCAAAGATAACAATTTTCCCAAAACGGGATGTACCCCCCTAGCATACCCCTACGGCAAGCTTTGCCGAATGATCTCGTTGCGGCAAGCGATTCGAGCCTGTTCGACCGGTTTTCGGTATTGCCGCCCGGTCCGGCTGGCGCTACGGGTGCCGATGCGGTCCCGTCGGCCCTGCCGGCCCGCGGATCGCGGTCTGCGTTGCGGGTCAGGCCCGGGAAGTTTAGAAATCTTGCGCGGCCGGGAAATATTATTGCGCGGAGTGGCGTGCAGGCATATGATCCGCGAAAAAAGAACCGAAGGAGCAGCCATGCCCGGCAGCCGACTTGACGCCATCGACCGCAAGATTCTTGCCGAGCTGCAGGCCGACGGGCGGATGACCAATGTCGAACTGGCCCGACGGGTCGGGATTTCGGCGCCGCCCTGCCTGCGCCGTGTGCGCACCCTGGAAGAGGCCGGGTTCATTCGCGGCTATCATGCCGATATCAACACCCGTGAGCTTGGCTTCGAGGTTCAGGTCTTCGCCATGGTCGGTCTGCAAAGCCAGGCCGAGGCCGATCTGTCCCGATTCGAGGCGCGCTGCCGCGCCTGGCCGCTGGTCCGCGAATGTCACATGCTGAACGGTGAGGTCGATTTCATCCTGAAATGCGTGGCGCCCGACCTCTCGACCTTCCAGAGCTTCCTGACCGAGGAACTGACCGCCGCCGAGAACGTGGCCAGCGTCAAGACCTCGCTGGTGATCCGCTGCGCCAAGGATGAACCGGGCGTGCCCTTCGACGTGCTCGAGGCACGGCTGAGCAAGAGCGCCTGAGCAAGGTCGCTTTGACAAGGGGGCCCGGGCCGACGGTCGGCCCGTTCCTGCGGCGGCAAGGCTCAGGCGGCGTTCAGCCCGTCCAGTTCGAAGGCGTTCAGGCGCGGCACCGGCATCGCGCCGAATCCCGAGAATCCGCTGACATGCGGAAAGAGCGACAGGAACCGCATCCGGTTGCCATTGTCGATCAGGAGGCTGGCGTTCTCGCCGGGGTGATAGCTTTCCACCTCGACCCCGTTGGCCAGCAGCACCTGCTGGCCGCTCAGCGCAAGATGGAAGACGCGGGTCGGCCGCACGACGCGCAGCGCGATCAGCGCCATGCCGTCGACAAAGCCGGTGGCGGGGGCGAAGGCCGCCTCGGCCCCGGTCAGGGCGCGGCAGCCCGGATGGCGCACCAGCATCCGCGCCCGGGGCCCCAGCACCAGATCGGGCATCGGCCGCCCCAACCCCAGGCTGTCGGCGGTGATCCGGGTCAGAACCGGGATCTCGCCGCGCCGGTCGGTCGGCGGGGCCAGCATGGTCGACCCGACCCAAAGCAGGGGCTGCGGCCCGGCCCCGGCGGTCTCGACGGTCATGCCGGGCGCCAGATCCTCGACCGCGACCGGGCCTTGCGGGGTGGCGATCAGGGTGCCGTGTGCAAAGGCGCAGAATGCCTCGTCGACATGCGGGTCGGCGGGCATGGCGCGGGCAAAGTCCTGCGGGGTCCCGTCCGGGGTCATCCCCCGCACCTCGTAGCGGCGCATCGCCGGTTGCAGCGCGGCGGCAAAAGACGCGGCCAGGGCCTGCGGCGGGACAAAGCTGAAGCTGCCACCGTAGTGGGTTCCCATGCGATCGTTCCTTTCGGTCCGGTCACATCTGCCATGGCCCCCACCAAGACGCAGATAGACAAGGTCAGTTTGCCAGAGCGCCGGAGGGGCGTCAAAGCCCTCGCGCGATTGCCCTTGATGCCGGAGACAGCGACCGCCGAAGGGCGCGCACTGTTGCCAGAAGCGGTTAGAATTCGATCCGGCTGCCGATCACCACGCCGACCGATGGGTCGTTATGGATCCCGACGATTCCCCCCAGCCGCAGCCAGGTGCCCTTGCCGATCCGGCGCGAGACGGCGGGCGACAGCTTTACCGTCCGCGGTTCGGTGGCGGTGTCCTCGCCCCACAGTTCCAGCGTCAGCTGGGTGCGCGGGTTGGGCATGACGCCCAGCGTGATGTCGAGCTTGTAATCGACCAGCGCGCTTTGCGGGCGGGTATCGGTGCGGGCGTCCAGATTGATCCAGCCGCTGCCATCGGCGGTCGTGAAGCCGGTGCCCCAGCTCAGGCCCGTCCGGATCACCGGCTCGGTCAGCCCGCCCGGCGCCCCCGCCGCCCCGGCGCCGAATTCGGTCGCGAGCCGCCCCGGCAGCCAGCCGATCCCGGACCGGAACCGCAGGAACAGGATGGCTTTCCAGTCGTCGGCGTCATCGCCCTGGCCCGCGTCGAGCCCCAGCGTCAGCTTGGGCGTCAGCCCGTATTCGCCATAAAGCGATCCATAGCCCCATTGGCTGCCATAGGTCCGGTCGCGATCCGCCTCGTAGGAAAAGGACAGAAGCCCCGCACCCTTCTCCTTCAGCCAGGCCCCGGCCGAGGCCGGTTGCGGGTCGGCAAGAGTGAGGACGACGGCTGCCGCAAGGGCCGCCGGGGCGATCCGGGCGCCGTGCTGCGGGCGGGACGCAGGGGGGAGGCCGGGGCACATCGCGGGCTCCTTTCGCCGCAAGCTTCGGTCAAGCATGGTTAACCCAGGGTTAAGCGCAAGCCTGACGCGAGCCTAGCACGGGGCGACCGACCCCGCGCCCGGCCTGACGCCGGGGCATGCGGCGTGTCCGCCGTTGTGGCCGGGGCGGCACAGAAAGGCCCTTTCGGGTGGACCTGCTCCGCGCGGATTGGGGCTGTGCATCCTTGCGCGCTGCGGTATTCTGCGCCGCGGCATGGCAGACGGGGGGAGCACATGGCGGGCACGATCATCACCATCGCCCAGCAGAAGGGCGGGTCGGGCAAGACCACGCTTGCGGCCAATCTCGCCGTGGCGTTCCGGCGCCGGGGCATGGCCGTTGCGCTGATCGACACCGATCCGCAGGGCAGCCTTGGCCGGTGGTTCATGGCCCGGCTGGAAGGGCGCGAGGCGCCCGACATGGAATTCTCGACCGCCTCGGCCTGGGGCGTCGGCTACGAGACCGCCAAGCTGGCCCGCGCCCATGACGTGGTGCTGATCGACACGCCGCCCAAGGCCGACAGCGATCTGCGCCCGGCGCTCCGTGCCGCCGATCTGGTGCTGGTGCCGGTCGCGGCGTCGCATGTCGATCTGTGGGCGACCGAGGGCGTGCTGGATCTGGCCCGGCGCGAGGACAAGCCTGCGATCGTGGTGCTGAACCGGCTGAAGGCCAACACCCGGCTTGCCGCCGAGGTGGCCGAGACGGCGGGCGGCATGGATGCGGGGCTGGCGGCCGTGCGGCTGGCCAACCGCGTGACCTATGCCGAAACGCTGGGTCGGGGCCTCGGCGTGCAGGAGGCGGCCCGCAAGGGCCCCGCCTCGGACGAGATCGACGCGCTGGCCCTGGAAGTTCTGGCCGCGCTGGCCGACTGAGGGCTACCAGCCCTCGGTGCCGGGGCCGCCTTTGACGATGCCCGAAAGGTTCGGCGTCACCCAGCCACCATAGAAGCTGCCGGGTTGCGGTGTCGCGACCACTCCGCCGACCCGGCAGGCCTCGACCCGCCCGGCATAGAAGGCGACATGGTCCCTGAGTGCCGCGAAGGCGGGCGTCGGGTCGGGATAGCCCCAGGCCGCACCCGGCGCGGTGGAACCGCCTGCCGTCAGGTCGAAATAGGCGGCGCGGCCCTTCCATTCGCAAAAGCTGCGCCCCGCACCCGGCCGCAGCACCCCGGGCGCCACGTCTTCGGGCGGAAAGTAATAGGTCGGCGCGTGATGGGTTTCGAGCACCCGCAGACCGCGCCGGGTCCGCGCGACAAGCGCGCCGCCGAACACGACCTCAAGCGTCTCGCCAACGGGTTCGAGCGCGGGCGGACGGGGATAGGCGCGGACATCCTCGGGCAGCAGGACCATGGTTGGCAAATAGCCCGGCGCGCCGGGGCCGCAAGCCGTCTGGCCCGGCCCGGGACCGGCGCGCGAATTGACGGCGCCGCCCTGGCGCGGCAGGCTCGGGGCATGACCAGAGCCTTTCTCGTTCTCGGGGCGGCGATGCGGGCGCCCGGCCAGCCGGGTCCGGCGCTGATCCGCCGGGCCGAGCATGCGGCGGCCCTGTGGCGCGCGGCCCCCGAGGCGCTGATCCTGGCCTCGGGCGCGGGCGGCGAGGCCGAGGCGATCGTGGCGATCTGCCGGGCGGCGGGGGTGCCGCCCGACCGGCTGATCTGCGAGAGCCGGGCGCGGACCACCGCCGAGAACCTGGCTTTCTGCCGCCCGATCCTCGCGGCGCGGGGCATCGCGCGGGTGACGCTGGTCACCGATGGCTATCACGCGCCCCGGGCGCTGTTTCTGGCGCGGCGGGCCGGGATCGAGGCCGAGGCCGACAGCCCCGCGCGCCCGGCGGGGCCACCCGGCCGTCACGCCATGCGGCTGCTGCGCGAGGCGGCGGCGGTCGCCAAGGCGCTGGCGATCAGCGCGACACGCCGACCGTGACGCGATCGCCGCGCCCGTTCTGGCCCCAGATGCGCACCACCACGGTGGCGCCCCCGGCCATCAGATCGCGTGCGGCGGCCGGGTCGATGCTGCCGCGCATCACCATCTGTTCCATGGCACCGCGGTTCTCGGCGCTGGCGAAGAAGCGGTCGCCCCGGTCGCCGGGGTCGCGTCGCCCGAAACGGTGGAAATTGGCGCGGTCCTGTCGCAGCACCTGCCAGGGCGCGGTCAGCCGCGCCCCCTTGGAATTGTAAAGATCCTGAGGGCCGATAATGGCCACGTATTCTTCCAGAAGATCCTGAGCCCGGGTCGCGCCCGGCGACAGGCACAGCGCCAGAGCCGCCGCAGCGGCGGGAAGGACGGGTGTCATGGCAACATCCCCTTTTGCCTCACACGGTTATGCGCGTCTCAGGCTTCAGGCTTGACCCCAAAGCGTTAGCGGAAGGTTGACCGCCGCTGGCGCCGCGGCGTCAGTCGTAGCTGGCGGCGACCTCGTACATCACCGGCTCGAAGCTCTTGCACAGGTCGGCAAAGCGCCGGGTGCGCACCCGCATCTCGGCGCTGCGCAGCATCGCCTGGAAATCCTCGCGCCGCCGCCATTGCGAATAATTCGCGATCCGGGTCTGGGCGTCGTTCACATGCAGCGCCGCGCCGATGAAGCCCGGCTGCTTCGAGATGAACTCGGCCAGCGCCGCCTGCAACTCGTCCAGCAGGTCCTGACAGGTGCCGGGCGTCACGTCGAAGGTGGTGATGATGGTTTGCAGCTCTGCCTGGGGGGTGATCTGGGGCATGGTCGTCTCCGATCTTCCTGGGTCTGGGGGCGCTCAGCGCACGACGTGAACGGCGCAGTGCGCGTGGCGCACCACGCGGGCGGCGGTCGAGCCGAGGAAATAGTCCTTCAGTTCGGGCCGGTGCGAATGCATCACGATGCAATCGACGCCATGGCGTTCGGCATAGTCGACGATGGTCATCCCGGCATGGCCGGTCACCACCCGGATCTCGACATCGCCGACGCCCGCCAGCGCGCCGGTCAGTTCCGTCCTGATCGCCGCGCGGGTCTCTTCTTCCTGCCCTTCGGGCAGATATTGCGCCATGTAGGGCGGGATCGCCTCGGCCACGGTCAAGACCGTGATCGTCCCGTCCGTGGCACGCAGCCGCCGCGCAATCTCCAGCACATCGGCCAGATCGGGCGCATGGTCCACCGCCACGGGAACAAGAATATTGGCATACATCGCTTCGGCACCTCTCCGCCTGACGCCGAGCATCGCAGCGCTCTGGCCCGCGATCCTTGACGCAAATCATGTGCTTGCAGCCTAGTGATGTCGGACGGCGGAGGGAACCGGTTTCGCGCGACCCAGCGCCCCAGTCTGTGCCCCCAGTCTGTGCCGTCAATCTGTGCCGTCAGTCATTGGCGGGCGCGGCCAGTTGGCCCTGCACATGCCGCACGATGGCGTCGAGAATGGCAATGCGATGCGCCCCCGGCGGACGGATCGCGTAATAGCCGACGCCGATTTCCGGCAGGAAAGGAATGCCGACCAGGGCGACTCCGGCCGCGCGAATCGAGATTTCGTCGACGATCGCAATGCCCATTCCGTCGGCCGCGAAATGGCAGCAGTTCAGCATCGAGCTTTCGACGAGACTTGCCGGCGCGGCGGTGGCCTGGGCCAGCGCGGTGTCGAGTGCAAGCCTGACCGGCGAGTTCCGTCCCGGAATCAGCAGCCTCTCGCCCGCGAGATCGTCGGGGACGCAGACTGCGCGTCCGGCCAGCGGATGGCCGGGCGGCACCGCCGCGACCGCCGTCATCTGGCGCAGGCGCTGGGCGCGGGGATCCATGCGCTGGCGGCGATAGACGAAACCGATATCGTATTGCGCATTCTCGACCATGTCCCAGATGTGGCGGCTGTTCTCGACATCGATCACCAGCGGCACGTCGCGGCGGTCGCCGATCACCTCGCGGATGGCGCGCTGCAGGTAGGGACGCACCAGCGAGGTGACGGTGCCGATCCGGATCACGACGTTCTTGTGGTCGCGGATGTCCTCGGCGGCTTGGGCGATCTGGTCGAGCCCGAGGTAAAGCCGTTCGACCTCGCGATACAGCAGCGTCGCCTCGGGCGTCGGGTCGAGCCGGGCGCCGCGCCGCTGAAAGAGCGAAAGCCCGATGGTGTCCTCGAGGTCGCGGATCAGCCGACTCACCGCGGGTTGGGTGACGTGCATCGCCGTGGCGGCCGAGGTGATGCCGCCGGTCATCATCACGCTTCGGAAGGCCTCGATCTGCCTGTGCCGCAATCGCATGATCTTGCTCCTGTATAACATTAGGGCATGATGAAGACACTAAATACAATTTCATGCCGATTCACGAAATCGCTAATTTTTGGTCGGCCCGGCGTGGAGGATGCAGGGCGCCCTTGTGAATCGGAGGAGTTCCCGGATGAAACGCGTTGCCTCGGCGGCCATCCTCGCGGCCTGCGCCACCCTCGCGCCCAGCCTCGTTTCGGCGCAGGCGCTGACCATCGGTCTGGCGGCTTCGACCACTTCGATGGACCCGCAATTCTATGTCGTCGGCCCGAACAGCGCGATGGCGCGGAACATCTTCGACGGGCTGGTGAACCAGGACGACAAGCAGCAGATCCAGCCCGCGCTGGCGGTGTCCTGGCGGGTGATCGACGACACCACCTGGGAATTCAGCCTGCGCGAGGGCGTGACCTTCCACGATGGCAGCGCTTTCACCGCCGAGGACGTGGTGGCCAGCCTCAACCGGGTGCCCATGGCCTCGAGGAACAGCCCGAGTTCCTTCATGCCCTATGTCAAGGCGATCACCTCGGTCGCGGCGGTCGACCCGCTGACCGTGCGCATCACCACGGCCGAACCGACCCCGCTCTTGCCGAACGATCTCAGCCGGATAGCGATGCTGCCCGCCGAGGATGCCGAGGTCACGACCGAAGAGATGAACGCGGGCAAGGGCGTGATCGGCACCGGGCCGTTCAAGTTCGTGTCCTGGGTGCCGGACAGCGAGGTGAAGGTCGCCCGCAACGACGCGTACTGGGCCGGTCCCGCCGCTTGGGAAGACGTGACCTTCAAGATCTTCAAGAACAACAGCGCCCGGGTCGCGGCGATGCTGTCGGGCGATGTCGACATGATCGAGAGCATCCCGACCGCCGATACCCGCCGCCTGAAAACTTCCGACGATCTCAGGGTGGTCTCGGTCGCGGGCAACCGGGTGATGTATCTGCACATGGATCAGGGCCGCGAGGTCTCGCCCTTTGCCACGGGGCCCGACGGCAAGAACCCCCTTCGCGACGAACGGGTCCGCCGCGCGCTGTCGCTGTCGCTGAACCGAGAGGCCATCGTCGACCGGATCATGGACGGCCAGGGCGTGCCCGCGGGCCAGCTCGTGCCCGAGGGCTATTTCGGCTACGATCCGTCGATCGCGGTCGATCCCTACGATCCGGCAAAGGCGAAGGAGCTGCTGGCCGAGGCCGGCTATCCGGACGGCTTCAAGCTGACCTTCCACGCCTCGAACGACCGCTATCCCAATGACAGCCGCGTGGCCCAGGCCATCGGCCAGTTCTTCAGCCGGATCGGCATCGACACCTCGGTCGAGACGCTCCCCGCCAGCGTCTATTTCTCGCGCGCCTCGAACCTCGAATTCAGCTTCATCATGGGCGGGGCCGCGGTCGAGACCGGCGAGGCCTCGGGCGTGCTGGGGCCGCTTCTGGAAACCTATGGCGACAGCGCCGGGCGCGGCAATCGCGGCCGCTATTCGAACCCCGAGTTCGACGCGACCTTGCAGCAGGCGCGCCAGACCCTCGACGATGACGCCCGCCGCGAGCTGCTGCAGAAGGCGACCCGCATCGCGATGACCGATCTCGGGGTGATCCCGGTCTTCTACCTCGCCAATACCTGGGCGCTGGAAAACGGGCTGAGCTATCCTGGCCGCTCCGACGGCTATACGCTGGCCTATGAGGTCCGTCCGGAATGAGCGCGGATGCGGGCCGGGCCTTTCGCGGCGTCTTTCCCTATCTGGTCTCCCCGCTCGACGCCACGGGCGGGATCCGGGAGGACGTTCTGGCCGCGCTTGTCGAGCGACTGATCGCGGCGGGCGTTCATGGGCTCGCGCCGCTCGGCAGCACCGGCGAGTTCGCCTATATCTCGAACGATCAGCGGCTTGCCGTCGCGACGGCCACGATCCGCGCGGCGAAGGGCCGGGTGCCGGTGGTGCCGGGCGTGGCGTCCACCTCGACGGCAGATGCGGTGGCGCAGACCCGGGCCATGGTCGCCGCCGGGGCCGATGGCATCCTGGCGATCCTCGAGGCCTATTTCCCGGTCGGCGAGGCGGGCGTCGAGGCCTATTTCACCGCCATCGCCGAAGCCGCCCGGGGCCTGCCGGTGGTGCTTTACACCAATCCGAACTTCCAGCGTTCCGATCTGACGTTGCCGGTGATCGACCGCCTGAGCCGGGTGCCGAACATCCGCTACATCAAGGATGCCTCGTCCAATACCGGGCGGCTTCTGTCGATCCTGAACCGCTGCGGCGACCGGATCGAGGTCTTCGCCGCCTCGGCCCATATCCCGGCCTGCGTGATGCTGATTGGCGGCGTCGGCTGGATGGCGGGTCCGGCCTGCATCGTGCCCGAGCAGAGCATCGCGCTGTACGACGCGGCCCGCGCGGGCGACTGGGCGCGGGCGATGGAGGTGCAGCGTTCGCTCTGGCGCATCAACGAGCTTTTCGCCCGCCATTCGCTGGCGGCCTGCATCAAGGCCGCGCTGCAGTTGCAGGGGTTCGACGTGGGCGACCCGGTTGCCCCGCAGGCGCCGCTCGACGCGGCGGCCCGCGACGATCTGGCCGAGGCGCTGGGCGCCATCGGCGCGCTGTAGACCGGCCCGGCCGGGACGCACTTTCCAATGGACGACACGACCATGACGGCTTCTCTTCCAGTCATCTTCGACTGCGATCCCGGAATCGACGACAGCATCGCGCTTTTGGGTGCCTTCGTCGCGCCCGAGCTCGATATTCGCGCGATCCTGACCGTCTGCGGCAACCAGCCGCTGGAGCGGACGCTGCGCAATGCGCTGCAGATCTGCGAACTGGCGGGACGGGACGGTATTCCGGTGCATCCGGGCGCCCCAAGGCCGCTGTGCCGAGAGCCGATCCACGGGCTTTTTCATGGCGAGACCGGGCTTGGCGCGGCGCGGCTGCCCGAGCCGCAGAAGCGGCCCGAGCCGACCGGCGCGGTCGAGGCGCTGATCGATCATCTGGGCCGCGCGGTGCGGGAGGGGGGGCCCAGGATCACGCTGTGCTGTCTGGGGCCGCTGACCAACCTGGCACTGGCGCTGCGGATCGCGCCCGACATCGCCGGAGGCATCGAGCGGGTCGTGATGATGGGCGGGGCGTTCCATGCGCCCGGCAACCGGTCGCTGACCTCCGAATTCAACATGCTGGCCGATCCGCATGCGGCCGCGGTCGTGTTTGCCGCCGGGCTGCCGATGACCGTGCTTGGGCTGGATGCCACCCATCAGGTGATCCTGCGCCCCGAGCATGTGGCCCGGTTCGTGGGGGCCAGCGGACGGATTTCGGCGGCGATGGCGGGGCTGATGGCGTCCTGGGACCGCAACGACCCGAAGCGTTACGGCACGCGCGGGGGGCCGCTGCACGACCCGCTGGTCACCGCCTTCCTGCTGCGTCCCGACCTGTTCGAGACCCGTCCCGCCCGGATCTTCGTCGAAACCGAAAGCCCGCTTTGCCTCGGCCAGACCGTGGCCGACTGGTACGGCCAGTCGGGCGCGCCCGCCAATGCAGATATCGTCCTCAAGGTGGATGCCGAGGGCGTCATCGATCTCTATCTGGGGCTTCTGACACAGTACGAGATGCGTGGCGCCGCATGAGCCCCACCCGGATCATCATCGACTGCGATCCGGGTGTCGATGACGCAGCGGCGATCCTGATGGCGCTGGGCTCGCCCGAGCTCGATGTGCTTGGGGTCACGACGGTTGCGGGCAATGTCACGCTGTCGGCGACGCTGACCAATGCCTGCCGGATCGTCGGGCTGGCGAGGCGCCCGGACGTTCCGGTGATGGCCGGGGCGCGGGCGCCGCTTCTGCGCGATCAGATCTTCGGCAAGTATGCCGAGATAGGCGCCTTTCCGGCCCACCTGGTCGGGATGGGCCGGGTCGAGCCCGCGGCCGAGAATGCCGTGCGCTTCATTGCGCGCATGGCCTGGGCGGCGGCGCGGACCCAGTCCCCGCTGACGATCTGTGCCATCGGGCCGCTGACCAATATCGCGCTGGCGCTGCGGCTGCATCCGGAAGTGGCGCGGGGCATCCGCCGGATCGTCTGCATGGGGGGAACCTTCCAGGCGCCGGGCCATGCCAGCCGCTGGGCCGAGTTCAACATGCTGGCCGACCCGCATGCGGCCGCAATCGTCTTCGATTCGGGCGTGCCGCTGGTGCTGTTCCCGCTGGACGTGACCACCAAGGCCCTTTTCACCGAACGCCATGTCGCGGCCTTCCGCGCCAGCGGCAGCGAGGGCGGGCGGGCGCTGGCCAATCTCTTGACCGAATACGACCGCAGCGACCCGGCCCGGTATGGCCGTCTGGGCGGGCCGCTGCACGACGCGATGACCGTGGCCTGGCTGCTGCGGCCGGGGCTGTTCACCGGGCGTCCGGCCCGGGTCGAGGTTCAGCTGACCGGCCCGGCCAACGGTCAGACCTTCGCAGATTTCGCCGCGCCGTCGCCGCGCGTGGCGGTCATGACCGGGGTGGACGAGCCGGGCTATATCGCGCTGGTATCCGAGAGGATCGCCGCGGCGGGCCGGGCCGGACATCGCGGGCCGGGCGCGGGGACGCAGAAAGGGAAGGCGGAATGAGCGGATATCTCTTCAGCCGGCTGCTGCAGACGCTGGTGACGCTGTTCGTCATGTCGGTGCTGGTCTTCGGCGGTCTGCACATGGTGGGCAACCCGGTCGACGTGCTGCTGAGCCCCACGGCGACCCCCGCCGAGCGGCTGGAGGTGATCCGGTCCTTCGGGCTCGATCAGCCGGTCTGGGTGCAATACGGGATTTTCCTCAGGAACGCGCTGTCGGGCGATCTGGGAAATTCCTTCGTCTACAACCAGCCCGCGCTGCACCTGATCCTGCAACGGATGCCCGCGACGCTGGAACTGGCGGCAGCGGCCCTGGTCATGGCGCTGGCGCTCGGGCTGCCGCTGGGGATCTATGCCGGGCTCAGGCCGAACGGGGGACTTGCGAAGGCGATCATGGCCTTCTCGATCCTCGGCTTCTCGCTGCCGACCTTCTGGATCGGGCTGGTGATGATCATGGTCTTCGCGGTCCAGCTGGGCTGGCTGCCCTCGTCAGGACGCGGCGACACGGTCGACGTGTTCGGTGTGCCGCTGAGCCTGTTCACCCTCGACGGGCTGGCCCATATCGCACTGCCTGCCTTCAATCTCGCGCTGTTCAAGATCTCGCTGGTGATCCGCATCACCCGGGCGGGCGTGCTCGAGACCCTGCAGCTCGATTTCGTGCGCTTCGCCCGCGCCAAGGGCCTGCCCGAAGCACGCATCGTGCTTGTCCATGTGCTGAAGAACACGCTTATTCCGCTGATCACGGTGATCGGGCTGGAGCTTGGATCGCTGATCGCCTTCGCGGTGGTGACGGAAACGATCTTTGCCTGGCCCGGCATGGGCAAGCTGATCATCGATTCGATCGCCGTGCTCGACCGGCCGGTGATCCTGGCCTACCTGATGATCACGGTCGTGATGTTCAGCGTCATCAACCTCGCCGTCGACATCCTGTATTCCATCGTCGATCCGCGCGTCCGGCTGGAGGGCAACTGACATGACCGAGGCATCCGAACCCGCATCTTGGGCCCGTCGCGGCGCCGAGGCAGCGCCGCCGTCGGCGTCGCCCTTCCGGCAGACACTGGGCGCGCTTCTGCGCGACCCGCTGGCGCTGATCGGCATCGTCATCGTCGCCCTTCTGGTGATCGGCGCGGTCGCCGCGCCGCAGATCGCGCCGCAGGACCCCTATGATCTCGCCCAGCTCGACATCATGGATGGGCGGCTCGCGCCTGGATCGCAAAGCATGACCGGCATGGTCTACCTGCTGGGGACCGACGATCAGGGCCGCGATCTGTTCAGCGCGATCCTGTTCGGGCTGAGGACCAGCCTTCTGGTGGGGATCGCGAGTGCCGCCATCGCGCTGGCCATCGGCGCCTCGGTGGGGCTGTTCAGCGCCTATGCGGGCGGGCGGACCGACGCCTTCCTGATGCGGATCGTCGACATCCAGCTCAGCTTTCCGGCGATCCTGATCGCGCTGATCTTCCTCGCGATCCTCGGGCAGGGCGTCGACAAGATCATCCTCGCGCTCGTCGTCACCCAATGGGCCTATTACGCGCGCACCGTCCGCGGCTCGGCGCTGGTGGAACGCAAGCGCGCCTATGTCGATGCCGCCCGCTCGATGGCGCTGCCCGACCGGCGGATCCTCTTTCGCCATATCCTGCCGAACTGCCTGCCGCCGCTGATCGTCGTGGCCACCATGCGCGTGGCCTATGCGATCATGCTGGAAGCCACGCTGAGCTTTCTGGGCATCGGGCTGCCGGTGACCGAGCCCTCGCTGGGGCTGCTGGTCTCGAACGGCTACGAATACCTGCTGTCGGGCGATTACTGGATCAGCTTCTATCCCGGCCTCGCGCTTCTCATCCTGATCGTCTCGATCAACCTCATCGGCGACTCGCTGCGCGACATCCTCAATCCCCGCAGGGAGGGCTGACCCTTGGCGGACCCCGTTCTTTCGGTTCAGGACCTGACCACCTCCTTCCGCGTCGACGGCCAGTGGCGAAGCGTCGTGCGCAATGCAAGCTTCGACATCGGTCCGAAGGAAACCGTGGCTGTGGTGGGCGAGTCGGGCTCTGGCAAAAGCGTGACCGCGATGTCGATCATGCGCCTGCTGCCGCCCGGCAATGCGCGCTGCACCGGCCGGATCGCGTTCGAGGGCGAGGACCTTCTGGCCGGGCCGCTCGACCGGATGCAGGCGATCCGCGGCAACCGGATCGGCATGATCTTCCAGGAGCCGATGACCTCGCTGAACCCAGTGCTGAAGATCGGCAGCCAGATCACCGAGGTGCTGCGCCAGCATCGCGGGCTGGACGGCGCCGAAGCCGAGGCCGAGGCGGTGCGGCTTCTGGACCGGGTGCGCATCCCTTCGGCGAAACAGCGGCTGGGCGAGTATCCGATGAACTTCTCGGGCGGCATGCGTCAGCGGGTGGTGATCGCCATCGCGCTGGCCTGTTCGCCGAAGCTGCTGATCGCGGACGAGCCGACCACCGCGCTTGACGTGACGATCCAGGCGCAGATCCTCGAACTGATCAAGACGCTGCAGGAAGAAGAGGGCATGTCGGTCCTCTTCATCACCCATGACATGGGCGTGGTGGCCGAGATCTCGGACCGGACCGTTGTCATGTATCGCGGAGAGGTGGTCGAGAAGGCCACGACCGAGGCGATCTTCCGCGAGGCCAGACACCCCTATTCCCGCGCGCTCCTGTCCGCGGTGCCGCAGCTGGGCGCGATGGCGGGCCAGGACCGGCCGCTGCGCTTTCCACGGGTCGACATGGCGACGGGCGAGATCGCGCCGCCGCCGCCCACCGCCGATACCGTGCGTGCCGATGCGCCGCCGGTGCTGAAGGTCGAGAACCTCGTCACGCGCTTTCCGGTCCGCAAGGGGCTGCTGCGCCGGGTCGTGGGCCGGATCCATGCGGTCGAGGACATCTCGTTCGAGCTGCGCCAGGGCGAGACCCTGTCGCTGGTGGGCGAAAGCGGCTGCGGCAAGTCGACCACCGGCCGGTCGCTGATCCGGCTGGAAGAGCCGTCGGGCGGCACTGTCGGGATGGACGGGCATGACGTGCGCGGGGCCGGGCATTCGGAGCTGACGAAGATCCGCCGCGACGTGCAGATGATCTTTCAGGACCCGTTTGAAAGCCTCAATCCCCGCATCCGTATCGGCGAGGCCATTGCCGAACCGATGATCGTGCACGGGCTCGTCTCGCATCGCGAGGCGCCCGCGCGGGTGGCCGACCTGCTGGAGCGGGTCGGGCTGTCGGGCGAGATGATGCAGCGGTTTCCGCATGAATTCTCGGGCGGCCAGCGTCAGCGGATCTGCATTGCCCGGGCGCTGGCGCTGGAGCCGAAACTGATCGTCGCCGATGAATCCGTCTCGGCGCTGGACGTGTCGGTGAAGGCGCAGGTCATCAACCTGATGCTCGATCTGCAAGAAAACTACGGGCTGGGATACCTGTTCATCAGCCATGACATGGCGGTCGTGGAACGGATCAGCCACCGGGTCGCGGTGATGTATCTGGGTGAGATCGTCGAGATCGGCCCGCGCGCGGCCGTGTTCGAGACCCCCCGGCACCCCTATACCCGCAAGCTGATCGCGGCCGTTCCGGTGGCCGACCCGTCGCGCCGCCGCCGCCGGGTGGTGGCGGGCGACGAGATCCGCAGCCCCTATCGCCCGGCCGATTATGTCGCCCCGAAACGGCTTTACCGCGAAGTCGGAGAGGGGCATTTCGTGCAGATCCACGAAAGCGAGGCCGCCGCATGATCGTCACCTTCGGATCGCTGAACGCCGACCTGATCTTTTCGGTCGAGACGCTGCCGCAGCCGGGCCAGACCCTGATGGCGCAGGGCTTCACCACCGAGGCAGGCGGCAAGGGCGCCAATCAGGCGCTGGCCGCGGCGCTGGACGGTGCCGAGGTGGCGCTGGCGGGGGCGGTCGGGCAGGACGCGTTGGCCGAGGTCGCGCTGGCCGGGCTGGCGGGCCGGGTCGATCTGACGCGCGTGGCCCGGCTGGAGGCGCCCACCGGCTGTGCCGCGATCCATCGCGATCCCGAGGGCCGGAACGAGATCGTGGTCGCGGGCGGGGCCAATCTGGCAGCCTCGTCGGGCAGCGTCGAGGATGCTCTGCTGGACCGCGCCTCGGTCCTGCTTTTGCAGATGGAGAACGATCCGGCCGAAATCGCCCGGCTGATCCGGCGCTGTCGCCCGGCGCGGGCGCTGTCGATCCTGAACCTCGCCCCGGCCTATCGGCTCGATCCCGAGGTGCTGGGGCTTTGCGATCTGATCGTGGTCAACGAGGACGAGGCGGCGGCGATGGCGGGCTGGCTTGGCTGCACGCCCGATCCCCGGTCGTTGGCCGAAGCCTCGGGCGCGGGCATCCTGCGGACCTTGGGCGGCGAGGGGGCCGAACTGTGCTGGCAGGGGCAGGAGATCGCGATCCCCGCGATGCCCTGCACACCGAAGGACACGACCGCTGCCGGGGACTGTTTCGTCGGAGTCTTCGCCGCCGCGCTCGACCGGGGCGAGACGCCCGGGGCGGCGCTGCGACGTGCCGCCGCCGCCGCCGCCATCGCCTGTACCCGGATCGGCAGCCAGTCGAGCCTGCCCGAGGCCCGCGACACAGATGCGCTGCTGGGGCACTGATCGCGCCGGACCCGGTCCCGTCGCATCCGACGAGCCCGGGGGCATGGCTTTACCGCACGCCGATTTCGGCCAGCGCTGCCATCAGTTGCGGCGGCAGGTCATCCTCGTCCGGGCGGGTGGCGGGAAGATCGCGCGGCGCGTCGCCGGCCTCGAGATAGCGCCAGCCCTGGAACGGGCGGCGTGGCACCGCCTCGGTGCGGATCACCTCGGGGTCGAGCACGATGGCGCAGCGCGCAATCCCGTCCTCGCCGGTGAGCTCGTCGAGCCTGAGAACGCGCTGGCGCGCGAGGATCGCGCCCTTGAAGACCCAGTAAAGCGAGCCGCCGTCGAGCAGGTCGGCCGCGCGTTTCGGCCACATCCGGGTGACATGCCGGGGCAGGCCGTCGGGCAGGGCGGCACGGCGTGCGGTCTGCCAGTCGATCAGGTCCTCGACCCGGTCCGCACCGACGCAGAGCTTCACCAGATTGACATGGCCCCCGGCCATCCTGTTCCCACCAGATTCTGTTAACGAAAACCCAACCTAAGCTAGCCGTAGCGGAGTTCAAGCAGTTCCGGCGCATATACGGGCAGTGGAGCGGTTGCACTGCCGGGGCTCAGCCCCTATGCTGGTCTACCTCTCCGCGCACCCGAGGATTCCCCGCATGAGCCGTTTCGCAGCCCCCATCGCCGAGCAGATCTGGGACATGAAGTACCGCCTGAAGGACGCCGAGGGCGCACCAGCCGATGGGACGGTCGAAGACACCTGGCGCCGGATCGCCCGCGCCCTGGCCCAGGCCGAAGCCGACCCCGCGAAATGGGAAGAGGTGTTCTTCGGGGCGCTGGAGGATTTCAAGTTCCTGCCCGCGGGCCGGATCACCGCGGGCGCCGGGACCGGCCGGGCGGTGACGCTGTTCAACTGCTTCGTGATGGGCACGATCCCCGACAGCATGGCCGGCATCTTCGACATGCTGAAAGAGGCCGCGCTGACCATGCAGCAGGGCGGCGGCATCGGCTATGATTTCTCGACCATCCGGCCCAAGGGCGCGGATGTGAAGGGCGTGGCGGCGGACGCCTCGGGGCCGCTGTCCTTCATGGATGTCTGGGACGCGATGTGCCGCACGATCATGTCGGCAGGCTCGCGCCGGGGTGCGATGATGGCCACCATGCGCTGCGACCACCCCGATATCGAGCAGTTCATCATCGCCAAGCAGGACCCGGCGCGGCTGAGAAACTTCAACCTCTCTGTGCTGGTGACCGACGCCTTCATGGAGGCGGTGAAGGCGGGCGGCACCTGGGAGCTGCAATTCGACGGCAAGGTCTATCACACCGTCGAGGCGCGCGATCTGTGGAACCGGATCATGCGCGCGACTTACGATTACGCCGAGCCGGGCGTGATCTTCATCGACCGCATCAACCAGATGAACAACCTTGCCTATTGCGAGACCATCGCGGCGACGAACCCCTGCGGCGAGCAGCCCCTGCCGCCCTATGGCGCCTGTCTGCTGGGGTCGATCAACCTCGCGCGGCTGGTGGCGGAGCCCTTCGAGGCGGGCGCCGCGCTGGACGAGGCGGCGCTTGAGACGCTGGTCGCGACCGCGGTGCGGATGATGGACAACGTGGTCGACATCTCGCGCTTTGCGCTCGACGCGCAGCGCCACGAGGCGCAGGCCAAGCGGCGGATCGGGCTGGGCGTGACCGGGCTTGCCGATGCGCTGCTGATGGTGGGCCTGCGTTACGGGTCCGAGGAGGCGGCGCGTCAGACCTCGCGCTGGTTGCACCGGATCGCCCGCGCCGCGTATCTGGCCTCGGTGCAATTGGCGAAGGAGAAGGGGGCCTTCCCGCTCTTTGACGCCGAGAAGTATCTGGACAGCGGGGCCTTGGCGCATATGGATGCCGATGTCCGTGCCGCCATTGCAGAGCACGGCATCCGCAACGCCCTGCTGACCTCGATCGCGCCGACCGGCACCATCAGCCTTTATGCGGGCAATGTGTCCTCGGGGATCGAGCCGGTCTTTGCCTACAGCTACAAGCGCAAGGTGCTGCAGCGCGACGGCAGCCGGACCGAGGAAGAGGTCGTGGATTACGCCGTCCAGCTTTGGCGCGACAAGTTCGGCCAGGCCGATCTGCCCGACTATTTCGTGAATGCCCAGACGCTGTCGCCTTCGGAACATGTGCGGATGCAGGCGGCGGCCCAGACCTGGGTCGATTCCTCGATTTCGAAGACCATCAACTGCCCCGAGGATATCGCCTTCGACGCCTTCAAGGACGTCTACATGCAGGCCTACGAAACCGGCTGCAAGGGCTGCACCACCTACCGGCCGAACGATGTCACCGGGTCGGTCCTGACGGTCTCGGAAAGCTCGGACGAGACGCCCGAGGCCGAAACCGGCGCCGATGTGGTCTATCTGTCCGACCCGCTGGACCGGCCGCATGCGCTGGAGGGCAACACCTACAAGCTGAAATGGCCTGACAGCGAACACGCCATCTACATCACCATCAACGATATCGTCATCGCGGGCCGCCGCCGTCCCTTCGAGGTCTTCATCAACTCGAAGAACATGGAGCATTTCGCCTGGACCGTGGCGCTGACGCGGATGATTTCGGCGGTGTTCCGGCGCGGTGGCGATGTGAGTTTCGTGGTCGAGGAACTGAAGGCCGTCTTCGACCCGCGCGGCGGGGCCTGGATGCAGGGCAAGTACATCCCCTCGATCCTGGCGGCGATCGGCGGCGTCATCGAGCGGCACCTCGTCGCCATTGGTTTTATCGAAGCTGAAGGCAAGGGGCTGAAGGCCGATCCGAAGTATCAGGCGATGGCCGTCGGTGACACCGCCCGCGGCCCTGCCTGCCCCAGTTGCGGGACGTTCGGAATGCACATGGTCGAGGGCTGCATGACCTGCGTGAGCTGCGGGTATTCCAAATGCGGCTAGCGGTCACATCCCGCGTTGTAGTGTGAGACCCAACATATCTTGTCCATTTCCGGGGTAATTTGACCATTCCGGCACAGGATTAATGACCATCGGCTGCGCTGCAGTCGGTGGTTTCTTTTTATATCAATGGCTTGCGCGACTGGCGGATTTGCGGCCTTCGGTGCTCCGCCGGAGCGCTCCGTCCTGGTGGGCGACGTTGACGGCTAGCGGCGCTTTCGGCATCCCTCAGGGCCAATCCGGCCGGGTTCTTTCCAACCTCCCCCTCGTGCAGAGCGTCTGCCCGAGGGCATGGCGCCATGCGCCTGAAAGGACCTCCATGACGAAGATCAAGTTCATTGATGCCCGCTTCGCCGATGCCGACGAGAACGAGTTCGCCCTAAAGCGCCGCTTCGAGTGGCATCTGCGCAAGCTCCGTGCCCTTCATGACGGGGTGTCCCCAAAGGTTCCGGGAGACTTTGAGGATGAGTTGCGCTGGAACGAGGACCTCCTCGCCATGCCGCTCTCGGAAAAGGACCGCAACAAGGTGCTGCGCCGTGCGCGCCGGGTAATGGGCGCGCGTGCCAAGGCTTCCGGGCTCAGCCATCTCAGCGCGGATGACCGGCGCGCGCTCGAGGTGTTCCGCGGCGGGGCCGATCTGGTCGGCATTGGCAGCGAACACCGCGCTGATGAGATCGCCGCGGCCATTCATGCCGAGATGCCCTGGATGGCGGCCGCCACTGACTTCCTCTGGAAGGCAATGCGCCGCTCGGTGCGGGTGGGGGAGCCTGGATTCCGTCTGCCGCCCGTGCTGCTCGACGGCCCGCCGGGGATTGGCAAAAGCGTGTGGTCACGCGAGCTCGGGCGCCACCTCAGGGTGCCGCGTTGTGGCATCGAGGGGACCGCTGAGCAGGCCTCTTTCGTCGTCAACGGCTCGCAACGCGGCTGGGGCTCTGCCTTCCCGGGACGGCCCCTGCAGACCATCGTGCAGAGCCTCTGCGCGAACCCGATCGTGGTGGTCGACGAGATCGAGAAGGCCGGGACGCCGACCTCGACCAAGGGGCAGGCCTACGGCTTGGCCGAAGGACTGCTGCCGCTGCTGGAACGCTCGTCTGCTGCCGTCTGGAAATGCCCCTACTACCAGGTCGGGTTCGACATGTCCTGGATCAGCTGGGTCCTGACCGCAAACAGCCTGAGGACGCTTCCGGCCCCGTTCCTGAGCCGCCTGGAAATCCTGCGCCTCGCCGGCCCCGGCAAGGGAGACCTCATCTCCTTCGCGGAGCGCGAGAGCTCACGACGAGGGCTGTCCGATGCTGCCCTGGGCGCTATCTGCGAGGTGATCGATCACGTTGCCGGGGAGCATGATCTCAATCTACGCCATGTGTCCAGGATGCTGGAGAGGGCAGAGGCCATGGCAAGCAGCCCACTGTCGCATTGAGCGGTGGATGTGCGCGCCTTCGGTCGGCTCGGGCCATGGCTGCCGTCCGGGCTGCAGGCCACAAATGGTGGGTGGCAGCCCGAATTGGTGTCACGCCCGCGCTGTGCGGCCGACCCAAAGTTGCCTGCACGTTAGGGTTGTTTGATGCTCTGCTCGAAACTAAGGGCGGAGAGCTGATTTGCGGCGGTGTGGTATTATTGTTGCGGCGCTCATGTCCGAGTGACCGTTCACGGGCATGATTTTATTCGTATGGCAACTCACCGAACAGACCGATCATCAAATCACCGTCGTAGAGCGAGAAGGGAATCTCGACATAGTGGTCATGGTGGCGCGGAAGCGCTCGTCCATCGTTGGGCCCGTTCCTGGTGTGACCGCGAACCTGCTCGCCGTTCTCCTTTATATAGGGCAAGACCACCAGGCGGCCGTGGTTGGTGGACAGGATCGTGCCTTCCCTCCAAATCGTAGCACCATCGGATTCGCGTGTCGCCGAAGTTGCCTTGATTTGCCACCCTAAACCGTCATCTTCGTACCAGAAGACGATGCCGTTCGAGACCAGCACGCGTTCGCCGCGTGCCAAGGCTTCAGCGAGCAGTCGCTGGACGCTGGCGAGCTGGAGCAGTTGGTTGGCGCGCGGAAGAAGGATCTGGCGAATCCTAGCCTTAGCTTTCCCCCAATGGATGTTGGCGCTGAGGTCAAAGCCGTTGGCGATCTTGGCATGCTCAGCGGTCAAAGCCGCTTTAGCTCCCGCATGATAGGGTTTTGACCAGACGCCATCGATTCCGAGATATAGGAGAGATTGGCTCCAGCGGCTATTCGAGCGGCCGACCTTTGCAACCTGGAGATAGGGCATAATAGCCAGTTGCTCCGTAAACGGTGTCGCCACCCCACATTGCCGACGGGATCAGCCATTGCGAGTTGATACGCATCCAAAGAAAAGGAGTGCGTTTCGCAATGTTCGCAA
>NZ_SOEB01000025.1 GCF_004365965.1 Rhodovulum visakhapatnamense | reverse complement strand
TCCAGATCGATCCGTCCCCCGCTGCCGACCGGGTTGATCTGCCCGGCCGGCAACCCCCGCAAACTGTGTGAGAGCTGGGGTCATTCTAAAACAAGTTCCAGATGATGCGCTGGCCGTCGCTGGCCTGCAGGCCCAGCATGTTGTCCTCGATCAGGATCGAAGACCCCGCGACGTTCAGGATCAGCGTGTCGGCCGCGCCAAGGTTGAAGTCGATCTGACCGATCGAGCCGCCGAAATCGGAGATGTCGAAGTTGTAGACGCTGATGCCGCCGCCGGTCGCCGCGATGTTCAGCGTGTTGCCGCCACCGCTGACCGTCGCCGTTCCGGTGGCCGCCAGTTTCGACAGATCCTCGGACGCCTGGTTCAGCGTGTCGACGACATCGGTCGGAAACAGCGCCTCGAACGCGGTGTTGCCCGCAAGCCCGTCTTCGACCCGAACACCGTCAAAGGAGGGCGTTTCCCTGTTGTTGATGTTGGTCGTGGGCGACAGCGTGCCACCGGCCAGCACCTCGCCGGTCCGCTCGACACCGAACTGCACGGTATCGACAGAGACGTCGCCCCGGACCGCCAGGGTGGTGCCGTTGCTTCCGATGCGAACGCCGCCGGATCCGGTCACGTTGCCTTCGACGATCACGTCGGCATAGTCCGAGGCCGGAAGCGGGCGATTGGCGAAATCCGCCTTGCCGGCCGAAGCCACCAGATTGCCGCCCACATAGGCGCGGCCGTAATTGTCCTGGTTGGTGTCGAGATCGCCTGCGGTGACGATCGAGAACTGGGCAAGGATCTCGGAGGCCGAAAGGGTCGCCGCGGGCGCAGCCGCTCCGAGCGAGACCGCCATCGCGGTCCCAAGCAGGAATTCCATTTTCATTTCAAGTATTCCCCCAAAAAGAACTCGTACAGGGATCTCCGCAGCGGCCCCCACCGGCACGGCCCCCAATGGATAGGCTTTTAATTGTTCCAGCTCGACACGGCAAGAACCGCATTCCGGACCTCGCCGAAAGCGCGCGATCACGCGACGTCACCGAACGAGGCGCGCCGCAACGCGGCAGGTTTTGGTGCGACATGGGGCACTTTCTGGGCCTTTTCGCGAGTTTTCTATTGATCGAATCCGAAACCTTCCCTAGGTGAGCCGGACGATCGGACCCGATCCCAACTTCGGATCTTCCCGGGGGGGCGCTAAGGGACCGGCTGGATTCAATCTGCTGGTAAGAAGGGGCGCGCCATGACTGACGCCAACCTCTTCCGACTGGGGATCGGTCTGGAGACAGGCGCCCATGCGGAAGATCACCGCGGCCATGCGGCCGTCAACGCCACTCGCGACGTCTTTGACGACGCGCGTGACGATCATTTCATACGCCGTGACGGCCGGATCTTCGCCGGAACCCATCTCATCATCGAGGTGGTCGACGGCGAGGGGCTCGACGACGAGGCCCGGATCCAGAAGGCGTTCCGCGACTGCGTCGACGAATGCGGCGCGACGCTTCTGCACATCCACACCCACAAGTTCAGCCCCCAGGGCGTGAGCGGGGTGGCCGTGCTGGCCGAAAGCCATATCTCGGTGCACACCTGGCCCGAGATCGGCTATGGCGCCTTCGACGTCTTCATGTGCGGCGATGCCGAGCCGTGGCGGGCGGTCGAGGTGCTGCGTGCGGCCTTCGACGCGGGCGATATCCGGGTCAAGGAGCTGCTGCGCGGCGAGGACGTGGTGGCCGCGCGCGTCGCGGCCTGACACGGACGCATCGCCGGTCAGCCGCGCCAGAACGGTCGCGCCGCCTCGCGGCGCGCCGTCTTGGCGTCGATGCCGATATCCTGCAACAGGGGCGGTGCCAGCCGGGCCAGATCCGCCCGGGTGCGATGGTTTCTGAGCCAGCGCGCGAAAAGCCGCGCAAGCGGCCCGGTGCTGGCCCTGCGGATCGGGAACAGGACGGTTTGGCGGACGGTCATGGCGGTCTCCCAGGGATGTGCACCGGGGCCGATCCTGCCCGCATTGCGCGCCCCGGTGTTTCGGCCCCGACCGAAGGGTTTCGACTTGACCCCGATGACGAGCCCCGGAAGGCTGGCCCCATGAAGGACGGTCCCGACATTTCCCGCATTGCCGCGCTGATCGGCGACCCGGCCCGCGCGTCGATCCTGACGGCGCTTTTGTCGGGCCGGGCGCCGAGCGCGGGCGAACTGGCCTGCGAGGCCGGGATCGCGCCTGCTACCGCCTCGGGGCATCTGGCGCAGCTGACCGAGGCCGGGCTGATCTGGCCGCACAAGCAGGGCCGTCACCGCTATTTCGCGCTGGCCGGAGACGAGGTCGCAAGCGCACTCGAGACGCTGAGCGGGCTTGCCGCCGCCAAGGGCCATCTGCGCAGCCGCCCCGGCCCGCGCGATGCAGCCCTCCGCGAAATCCGGGTCTGTTACGACCATATGGCGGGCGCCCGCGCGGTCGCGATCTTCGACAGCCTCGCGGCGCGCGGGTATCTGACCGTCACGCGCGAGGACGTGGCCCCGACCGACCGGGGCGCGGCCTTCTTCGCCGGGCTCGGCATCCCCCTGCCCCGGACCGGACCCGGGCGGCGCCCGCTCTGCCGTGCCTGTCTGGACTGGAGCGAGCGACGCTCGCATCTCGCGGGCGCGCTGGGCGCGGCGCTTCTGACCCGCTGTCTCGAGGCCGACTGGCTGCGCCGTCCGGCCCGGGGGCGCCATCTTCATCTGACCCCGGCGGGCGCGCAGGCCCTGGCCGAGGCCTTTCCGACCTGACCCGCGCGGCCGGGTCCCCATCCGACAGATCTCAAGGAGCGACGCGATGACCGACACCCCGATCCCGGGCTGGACCCTCGAACGCCTGCACAAGGGCTATGGCCAGGCGCTGGAGGAAACCGAGGTGCTGTATGACAGCCAGACCGACCACCAGCGGCTGCGGGTCTTCGAAAACCCGCGCTTCGGGCGGGTGATGACGCTCGACGGCGTGGTGCAGGTGACCGAGGCCGACAACTTCATCTATCACGAGATGCTGACCCATGTGCCGATCCTCGCCCATGGCGCGGCCAGGCGGGTGCTGATCATCGGCGGCGGCGATGGCGGCATGGCGCGAGAGGCGATGCGGCATGCTTCGGTCGAGAGCGTGACAATGGTCGAGATCGACGCGGGCGTGGTCGAATTCTGCAAGACCTATCTGCCCGGCATCAGCAAGGGCGCCTTCGACGACCCGCGGCTGACCCTCGTGATCGACGACGGGGCCGCCTTCATGCGCAAGACCGACCAGAAATTCGATGTGATCGTCGTCGATTCCACCGACCCGGTCGGCCCGGGCGAGGTGCTCTTCACCGACACCTTCTACGGCCATGCCAAGCGCGCGCTGACCGAGGGAGGCATTCTGGTCACCCAGAACGGCGTGCCCTTCGTGCAGGGCGAGGAACTGACCAATTCGATGCGCGCCTTCAAGGCGCTCTTTGCCGACTGGGGCTGCTATATGGCGACGGTGCCCACCTATGCCGGCGGGCCGATGGCCTTCGGCTGGGGCACCGACGGGCCGGGGCGCGGGGCGACGCTGGCCGAGATCGAGGCGCGGTTCGCGGCGGCGGCCATCGAGACCGACTATTACACGCCCGAGATCCACAAGGCGGCTTTCGCGTTGCCGGGCTATGTCCGGCGGCTGATGCCCTGAGGCACGGAGCCGGACAGCCGTGAGGGCGGGCGCGCCGCCCGGGGCCAGCGGCCCCCGGGCGGCACCTGACGGCCCATGCGGAGGGACTGTTTGCCACCGCCGTATGGGCCGGTTCGGCGTCGGGGGGCGGTTCGCACCCCGCCCCCCCCCACACGCCGGCTGCGCCTAGCCGATCAAGCCCGACCGGTCGCCCAGCGTGTCGTAGTGCCGTTTCAGGCGTTGCAGAGCGATCCGCAGCACGATCTTGCCCGAGCGCGCCGACCAGCCCATGCGCTGCTCGGCCTGCTCCAGCCCTTCGAGAAAGCAGCAGCAGCGCAGCGCCACGTCGCCAAGCCCCGGACCCAGCTCGCGCAGCGCCGCGGCCACGCGGTCCCGGGCCGCGGCCGAGCCTCCGGATGCTCCATCCGCGCCGAAGAACGTCCCGCGATCGCCCCCGGTGAGGAACCGGTCCCAGTTCTGGGCCACCCGCGGCCCCAGCTGCGCTACCTCGAAATCCTCGCGCAGCCGTTCGCCTGCCGCCACCAGGTCGTGGCTCAGGAACGGGTGGCCGTCCTTCTCCTTTCGCCGTGCCAGAATGGCCAGCGGCGACTCGGCGCGGTTGAAACGGATCCGCTCGGCGCGGGCGTTCTTCTGCACCTCCCAGTCGCGATGCTGGGCGGCAAAGGGTGTCGGCGCCTCGCCGAAGCCTTCGCGCCGCTCGATCTTTTCGGCCTGCAGCCGCTTGAACGCGGCGCGCCCGGCGGTGCTGATGTCGTAGATCGTTACCCGGCCACGGTTGCGGCAGGTGATCCAGTCCTTCAGGGCGAAGGCCTCGGCAACCGAGCGATCCACCACGGCGGTCCGGGTGGTCTGGCCATCGGCGCTTTCGCGCAGAATGGCAGCCTTCTCCATGTCGCGGGCGACCGCCATGAAGGCACCGGGTTCGTTCAGGCGCCGCAGCAGGCGCAGAGCCTCGCGGTCGATCGTGGACTCGTCCGCTGCCGGGGGCCGCGGGCGCGTTGTCGGAGACATATGGGGGCTCTCCTTCTGGGGGGCGGACGCATCGGACTGGCCGCCAAGCCGGTTCAGCGCGTCGTCGATGAGGGGGTCGTCCCGCCGGGTTTCGACCCGGCGCACCTGACGCATGACCGTCGAGGGATGGCACCCCTCGATCCGGGCTAGTTCGCGCAATGAAACGCCTGCCTCGGTATGCGCCAGATATAGCCGCGCCGCCTGCGGGAGCCAGGCCGGAGCGGACTGATTTGGGCACTGCGTTCCCACAACAAACCTCTCTTGAGCTTTTTGGAGAGGCGGTCCCATGGAGCACCAGGCGACCGCACAATACAATCCAAGGTTGTTTTGGTTACCGTTTGGTTAAGAATAAATCCACACGTTCATTCTTGTTTCCAAATCATAAAAATTTCTGTGGATAACGCGCGCCCAAAATGCCGGATGCGCAACACCCGCTCAGGTTGTGCGAGGATGCCTCCTGTCATCACTCGGAGATCGCGCCATGAACATGCTTCCCGCCACGCTCGCCACGCTGCGCCGCCCTCGCCTGCTGGTCCGTGCGGCCAGGTTCGGCCTTGGCGATTATCGCCGCGAACGCGACCTCGCGCGGCTCATGCAGGGGCGGCTGCCGGACAACGCCCAGACGGTGCTGGCCTGGCTGATCGATCAGGAACAACGAATGGAAGCCATCCGGCAGTCGGGAGACGCCGGGTACTCGACCGCGCGGCATATCGAGCTGCTGATCGCCCTGATGGCCGAAGCCCGGCTGATCTGCGATTTCGAAAGCCAGCGGACGACAGAGTGAGGGGCGGGCCCGGCCAGGGCCGAGCCGCCCCTCACCGGGGCAGGTCTCCGGTCAGACGAAGGCGTCTGGCATGTCCGCCTTGCGCCGGGCCACGTAATCCTCGACCGCCTCGCGTCGCGCCGGATCGAGCGGTGGCGCCTCGTAGCGCGCCAGAAGCCGGGTGACCCGGTCGGCCGCAAGCGTGGCCGTGTCGCGCGCGCCTTCCTCGTCCCAGGTCTCGAAGGGCTTGTAGTCCAGAAGGTCGGTGCGCCAGAACGCGTCGCGAAAATGCGCCTGGGTATGGGCGCAGCCAAGGAAGTGCCCGCCAGGGCCCACCTCGCGCAGCGCGTCCATCGCCTGCGCCGCCGGGTCGGTGGCAATGCCCGCCGCCATCCGGTGCAGCGCGCCAAGCTGGTCGGCATCCATCACGTATTTCTCATAGCTCGCGACCAGCCCGCCTTCCAGCCAGCCCGCCGCGTGCAGCATGAAGTTGACCCCGCCCAAGAGCGCCGCGTTCAGCGTGGCGGCGGTTTCGTAGGCGGCCTGCGCGTCTGGCAGCTTGGACCCGCAAAGCGCGCCCCCCGACCGGAACGGCAGCCCCAGGCGCCGCGCAAGCTGGCCCGCGCCGTAAAGGATCTGGCTGGCCTCGGGCGTGCCGAAGGTGGGGGCCCCCGAATTCATGTCGATCGAGGTAACGAAGGCCCCGAAGATCACCGGCGCGCCGGGCCGCACGAGCTGCGAATAGGCCACGCCCGCCAGAACCTCGGCCAGCACCTGGGTCAGCGTTCCCGCCACCGTCACCGGCGCCATCGCGCCGCCCACGATGAAGGGCGAGACGATGCAGGCCTGATTGGCCGCGGCATAGACCTCGAGCGCGCCCATCATCGTCGCATCGAAGGTCAGCGGCGAGTTGATGTTGATGAGCGAGGTCATCACCGTGTTCTCGGCCACGACGTCCTTGCCGAACAGCAATTCGCACATCGCCACCGAATCCCGCGCCCGCGAGGGTTCGGTGACCGAGCCCATGAACGGCTTGTCGGACAGGGTCATGTGGGCATGGATCATGTCGAGATGGCGCTTGTTCACCGGCACGTCGGTCGGTTCGCAGACGGTGCCGCCCGAATGGTGCATCCATTTCGACATCTGGCCCAGCTGCACGAAGCGGCGGAAATCCTCCATCGTCGCATAGCGCCGGCCGCCGTCGATATCGCGCACGAAGGGCGGTCCGTAGACCGGTGCCAGCACCAGGTTGCGCCCGCCGATCTCGACATTGCGCTCGGGGTTGCGGGCATGCTGGACAAAGCGGGCGGGCGCGGTCGCGCAAAGCTTGCGCGCGAGGCCCCGCGGGATGCGGACCCGTTCGCCCTCGATCTCGGCGCCCGCCTCGCGCCAGCGCGCCAGCGCGCCCGGGTTGTCGACGAAATTGACCCCGATCTCGGCCAGCACGGTTTCCGCATTGGCCTCGATCAGTTCCAGCGCCTCGGCGTTCAGGATCTCGAAATCGGGAATGTTGCGGGTGATGAAGCGCGCGGTCTCGATGCCCGCATTGGTGCGCGCGGCCCGGCGCGCGGCGCCGCCGCCCCCCCGGGCGCGGCGCCCTGCGTTCCCCTCAGCCTCGGACATGCACGTCTCCCGTCGATCTGGTCCAGCCTTTCCCGGTTCTAGCGCCGATGCCGCGCCAAGGGCCGCGCGGTTTGCGCCGTTTCCTTCGCCGTCCGCGACATCGGCCCGCGCCGTCGCCAAGGTTCCGCCCCATTCGCGCGGACAGGCGCCCAAGCACGTCCAGAAATTTCCCGAAGGCCGCCCATGACCGGCCCCGCGGGAGCCGCGTTTTGACGGCAGGTCTGAAAGCGTCGCGTCCGCGCGCGACGCCGCCCGGGAAATGCCCGCCGAGCCGGCGAAAACCGGCCCGACCGACACCTGCCTGCCCTCTGGCGACCGGGCGGGCCACAGCCAGCCGCTTTGCCCGGTTGCGACCTCGCATCCGCGCCCGATCCGCACGACAGAGAGGACCGAGATGTCGAATCTCCTGCCCACCCTTCTTGCCGCGACCGCCCTTGCGATTGCCGGAGGCATCCTGGCCACGCCCGTTCCGGCCGACGGCACCGCTCACGCCACCCGGATGGCCGCCGCAGATCCCGCGGCGCATGGGGATGCGGACGGGCATGGGGGTGGACATCATGGGGCCGCGCGCGGCACCCACGCCCTGGCTGACGGGCTTTGCCACGGCTTCGGACCGCAGGCGCCGCGCGACATCTCGATGACCCGCGGCAGCAACGGGCGGATCTTCAACATGGCCCCGCCCGCCTCCGAGCTGAACCTCTGCAACATCCACACCCATACCAATGCCGAACATTCCGGCCCCGGCTTCTCGATCAGCGCGGGCACGGGCGAACATGGCGGCTTCAGGTGCAACGAGACCGCCAGCCTGACCGAACAGGAGCTGAAAGACCCAGCTGCCGGGCAAGGCGCCTTCCACGGCGCGAAGCCGGGCGACACCATCGAGGTCCACTGGGTCTACAGCTCGTGCGACGTGGCCCCGGGCAAGGGGCTGGGCTCGTGCATGTCGGAAACCTGCCAGAACCCGCAACTGCGGGTCGAGGCGCAGGTCTTCCTTCTGGTCAACGATCACAATGCGCTCGACTTCAAGGACTTCATCTATCGCGGCACCCAGGTGAACGGGCTGCACCAGCCGCGCGCCCTGCCCCAGGGCACCGGCACGCCGGTCCTCTACGCCGGTTCGACCACCGGCCCGAAATACACCGAAGCCACCTGTTCGCCGCTGCAGGTGACCTGGTCGGTGCGCCCGTCCTGCGCCAAGCTCGATATCAATTCGCTTTACGAATGGGCCGCCGTTGGCAACGTCTTCCAAGAGGATCACAGCCACGGCGTGCGTCCGCTCGTGACCGCCGAAGAACTCTTGTCGCCGATCCGCTGACCGCCCCCGCCGGGGGCCGGTTCCGGCGGGATTGCCACGGCGCATGGGGTCGCATATTGAGACCCCATGAGCACCCATGACCGCCTTCTCATCGTCGATTTCGGAAGCCAGGTGACGCAGCTGATCGCGCGCCGCCTGCGCGAGCTGAACGTCTATTGCGAAATCCATCCCTACCAGAATGTCACCGACGCCTTCCTGGCCGACTTCGCGCCCAAGGCGGTGATCTTCTCGGGCGGGCCTGCCTCCGTGCTGGACGGAGGTTCGCCGCGTCCGCCCGAGAGCGTCTTCGCCCTTGGCGTGCCGATCCTCGGCATCTGCTACGGCCAGCAGGTGATGATGCAGATGCTGGGCGGCCGGGTCGAACGGGGCCATGGCACCGCCGAATTCGGCCGCGCCTATGTCACCCCCTCGGCCGAGCGGATCGACCTGCTGTCGGGCTGGTTCGCCCAAGACCGCGAACAGGTCTGGATGAGCCATGGCGACCATGTGGCCGAAATCGCGCCGGGATTCACCGTCTACGGCACCTCGCCCAACGCGCCCTTCGCCATCACCGCGGACCTCTCGCGCAACTTCTTCGCCGTACAGTTCCACCCCGAGGTGCACCACACGCCGAACGGCAAGACGCTTTACGAGAATTTCGTGCGCCTTGCGGGCTTCACCGGCGACTGGACCATGGGTGCCTATCGCGAAGAGGCGATCCGCAAGATCCGCGAGCAGGTGGGCGATGCCAAGGTCATCTGCGGACTTTCGGGCGGCGTCGACAGCTCGGTGGCGGCGGTGCTGATCCACGAGGCGATCGGCGATCAGCTGACCTGCGTCTTTGTCGATCACGGGCTTCTGCGGCTGAACGAGGCCGAAGAAGTCGTGGCAATGTTCCGCGACAACTACAACATCCCGCTGATCCATGCCGATGAATCGGACCTGTTCCTGGGCGCGCTCGAAGGCGTCAGCGACCCCGAGGTCAAGCGCAAGACCATCGGCAAGCTCTTCATCGACGTCTTCCAGAAGCACGCGGCCGAGGTCGGCGGGGCCGAATTCCTGGCCCAGGGCACGCTTTACCCCGACGTGATCGAATCCGTCAGCTTCTCGGGCGGGCCATCGGTCACCATCAAGTCCCACCACAATGTGGGCGGTCTGCCCGAGAAGATGGGCCTCAAGCTGGTCGAGCCGCTGCGCGAGCTCTTCAAGGACGAGGTCCGGGCGCTGGGCCACGAACTGGGCCTGCCCGCCAGCTTCATCGGCCGCCACCCCTTCCCCGGTCCGGGCCTCGCGATCCGCTGCCCCGGCGAGATCAGCCGCGAAAAGCTGGAGATCCTGCGCAAGGCCGATGCCGTCTATATCGACCAGATCCGCCGCCACGGGCTGTACGACGAGATCTGGCAGGCCTTCGTCGCGATCCTGCCGGTGCGTACCGTGGGCGTGATGGGCGACGGGCGCACCTATGACTATGCCTGCGCGCTGCGCGCCGTGACCTCGGTCGACGGCATGACGGCGGACTATTATCCCTTCACCCACGATTTCCTGGGCGAAACCGCGACGCGGATCATCAACGAGGTCAAGGGCATCAACCGGGTGACCTACGACATCACCTCGAAGCCCCCGGGCACCATCGAATGGGAGTGACCGTCACCGGTTGGATCGAGGCCCCGCCCGAACGCCGTGCGCAGCTGCGCGCGGCCGCCGCCGAGCATCTGCGCCTGACCCGCGCCGAGCCCGGCTGCGTGCGGTTCGAGATGCACGAAGATCCCGACCGGCCGGGACGGTTCCTGCCGGACGAGGAATTCACCGATGCCGCGGCCTTCGACGCCCACCGCGCCCGCAAGGCGGGCACCGCCCGTGACAGTGCCGCCGACGGCCCCCCCAGAGACCTGAAGATCGCGGGTCTGCCCGAATGAGCGCGCCGTCATGACCCCTGTGCTCCGGGCGGCCCTGTGGATGACCGGAGCGATCACCGCCTTCTCCTCGATGGCGGTTGCGGGGCGAATGGTCTCGGTCGAGCTCGATACCTTCGAGCTGATGCTCTACCGCTCGCTGATCGGCCTCGGGCTGGTGCTGGCGGTCGGCGGGACCTTGGGGCGGCTGGGCGAGATTTCGCGCCGCCAGCTCGGTTTGCATGCGCTGCGCAATGTCTGCCATTTCACCGGACAGAACCTGTGGTTCCTGGCGCTGGGCCTGATCCCGATGGCACAGGTCTTCGCCCTGGAATTCACCTCGCCGATCTGGGTCGCGCTGCTGGCCCCCGCCATTCTGGGCGAGAGGCTGACCCCGACCCGGGCGCTGGCGGCCTTCATCGGCTTTCTCGGCATTCTCCTCGTGGCCCGGCCGAACCCGGCCGCGCTGGAACCCGGGGCGATGGCCGCCGCGGCCGCCGCGATCTGCTTTGCCGGATCGGCGCTGTTCACCAAACGGCTGACGCGCAGCCAGTCGATCGTCTCGATCCTCTTCTGGCTGACGGCCATGCAGACCGTGCTCGGCCTTGCCTGCGCGGGCATCGACGGCCAGATCGCCTGGCCCTCGCCCGCCGCCTGGGTCCCGCTGACCGTGATCGGGCTGGCCGGGCTCACCGCGCATTTCTGCCTGACCAGTGCGCTGGCGGTCGCGCCCGCCAGCATCGTCATGCCGCTCGATTTCCTGCGCCTGCCCGTGATCGCGCTGGTCGGCATGATGCTTTACGACGAACCCCTCGATCCGTTGGTCCTTGTCGGTGCGGCAATTATTCTCGGGGCCAATTTCCTCAATTTGCGCGGAGAAGTGGGACGCCCGCGACACGCTGGTCAGGAAAACCGGATGGCCCCCCGGCGAACGTCGCGTTAGCAATTGACCGGTGAAGCCCGCGCCCGCTAGCCTTTTGTAAAAGTCAAAAAGTGGGAGGAAAGAATGAAATATGCCGTTGGGGCGGCCGTTTTGGCTGCTGTTACGACAGGCCCGGCCTTTGCGGGCGGGATCGAGAGATCGGTCCCCTCGGTCGGGATCCTTTTCGAACAGGGCACCTATGTCGAACTGGGCTTCAGCCGGTTCAGTCCGGATGTGAGCGGCAAGTCGCGGAGCGCCCCCGGGCTTGGCTCTGGCGACATGGCGCCGGGCTATAACAGCTATGCGCTGGCCTTCAAACAGGACCTTGGCGAGTCCGTCGATGTCGCGCTGATCCTCGACGAACCGATCGGTGCGGATGTCGCCTATCCGAGCGGAACGAACTATCCCTATGGCGTGCCCTCCCCAGGCCTCGCGAATGCCCGTGCCGACATCAACTCAACCGGCTTGACGGCACTTCTGCGGTATGAACTGCCGTCGAATATCAGCCTGATCGGCGGGGTGAGGGCTCTGAAGACATCGGGCACGGTCGCGCTTCCGGGCATCGGCAGCTATTCGATGACCTCCTCGACCGAGACGGATTTCGGCTATGTTCTCGGCATTGCCTGGGAAAAACCCGAAATCGCGGCGCGCGTCGCCCTGACCTACAATTCCTCGATAACCCACGACTTCAATACTTGGGAGGAAAGCCTCGTCAACCCGGGCGGGTCGGCCACCAAGCTCGAGACCGAAATCCCGCAATCGCTGATGCTGGAATTTCAGACCGGCGTTGCGGCCGATACGCTTCTGTTCGGCTCGATCCGCTGGGTCGACTGGACCGCCTTCGAGATCGATCCCACGGTTTATGGCCAGATCCCGGGGATCACCGACGCGCTGGTCTCCTACAGTAACGACGTTATCACCTACAACCTCGGGCTCGGACGCAAGTTCAACGACAACTGGTCCGGTGCGATCCTGGTGGGCTATGAAAAGCACGAGGGCGATGAGGTCGGAAACCTCGGCCCGACCGACGGCTTCCGGTCGATCGGGCTGGCTGCGACCTATACCCGGGGCGCGATGGAGGTTACCGGCGGCGTCCGCTATGTTGAAATCGGCGACGCCACGACCTCGCTCGGCAAGTTCGACGGCAATGATGGCCTCG
Organism: Rhodovulum visakhapatnamense; assembly: GCF_004365965.1. Taxonomy (GTDB): domain Bacteria; phylum Pseudomonadota; class Alphaproteobacteria; order Rhodobacterales; family Rhodobacteraceae; genus Rhodovulum; species Rhodovulum visakhapatnamense. The sequence goes on along the minus strand of NZ_SOEB01000025.1, from coordinate 52,588 downwards.
GCTTCGGGGTTCGGGTCGGCTACCGGTTCTAGGCTGCGCCGCGGCGCAACAGCGACGCCCCGGCCCCGGCCGGGGCGTTCGCGTTTCGCGGGCGGCGATTGGGTTTGACCGCCCCGCAGCGGCGGGATAGGACGCGGCGCGGATCGAAGGGGTGGTCGGATGATCTATGAGACGTCAGAAGCCTGGCGGCAGGCCAAAACCCGGCAGGTATTGCTGTTCGGCATGTCGGGGCTGGGCAAGACCCATGTGTCGAACATGCTGCGCGCCGAGGGCGGCTGGTTCCATTACTCGGTCGATTACCGCATCGGCACCCGCTACATGGGCGAATTCATCGCCGACAATTTCAAGCGCGAGGCCATGAAGGTGCCGCTGCTGCGCGAGCTTCTGCGCACCGACAGCGTGTTCATCGCCTCGAACATCACCTTCGACAATCTCGCGCCGCTCTCGACCTATCTGGGCAAACCCGGCGCGCGCGACAGGGGCGGGCTGCCCTTCGACGAATACATGAACCGCCAGGCCCAGCACCGCGAGGCGGAAATCTCGGCTCTGCTCGACACCCCGCGCTTCATCGACCGCGCGGCCCAGCTTTACGGCTATTCCGATTTCGTCTGCGATTCCGGCGGCTCGATCTGCGAGGTCGTGGACCCCGAGAACCCCGAGGACCCGGTGCTGTCAGCGCTGTCCTCGCATCTGCTGCTGGTCTGGATCGAGGGCAGCGACGCCCATACCGCCGAACTGGTGCGCCGCTTCGACCGCGCGCCGAAGCCGATGTATTACCAGCCCGAATTCCTGCATGCCGCCTGGGCCGATTATCTGTCCCAGACCGGCCTGACCGAAGACGCTGTCGATCCCGACGCCTTCGTGCGCTGGACCTATGCGCGCGCGCTGGCCCACCGCCAGCCGCGCTATGCCGCGATGGCGCGGAACTGGGGCGTCAAGGTCAGTGCCGAAGAGGTCGCGAAACTGCGCAGCCCCGAGGATTTCGCCGACCTCATCGCCCGGGCTATCGACACAGCGCCAGCGCGCCGCTGATCGCCGGGCCCGCGCCAGCCAGCCCGAACCGGCCCAGCGTGTAGCCCGCCCCGTTGCGGATCTCGAGGCTTCGCCCGCGCATCAGCGCTCCCAACAGGGGCGCCCCGGGCGGAAGGCTCGCCAGCGCGCTGAGATCGCCCGCCCCGGTGAAGCTGACCGGAAATCCCTGCCCGTCCACGGCCAGCATCAGCATGTTCGGCCCCGGGCTGCCCTCGACGCCTGCCAGTTGCAGGATGCGCTGGCCGCCCGGCGCGCAGAAGAGATAGAACAGCACATCCGGATCGGCCTCGGAGCGGGTCCCGGCGAAGGCCCCGCGTCCGTCCGCTGTCGGACCGCTGGCCCAGGGGACCGGCGCGGGCGCAGCTTCCGAGGGACATCTTTGCGCCACGCAGGCGGCATAGGCCGGAGTGTCGGCCGGGCCGAAGGCCGAGAGACAGCTCCAGATGCACCGCTGCAACTCCCATTCGGGACCCTCCTGGGCTGCGGCCGGGCGCGGCATCCCCGCCGCCAGCATCCCGGCACAGGCCAGAATCGGCAGCACTCTTCGTGATCTCGGCCTTGTCCCGCGCACGCTTTCCCCTCCGGTTTCGCCGATTGTTCCATGTGATGAAACCGTGCAGGGTCCCTTCTGTCAATTGACCCGCCTCTCCCTTGAGAGACGGCCCCAACTGACCTATGTTCACGCGCCGTTCGAGTGGAGATGTCCGATGCCCATCAAGATCCCGACCGACCTTCCCGCCTTCGACGTTCTGGCGCGCGAGGGGGTCATGGTGATGGGCGAGGATGCGGCGCTGCGTCAGGACATCCGGCCCCTGAAGATCGCGCTTCTGAACCTGATGCCGAAGAAGATCCAGACCGAGACGCAATTCGCCCGGCTGATCGGCGCGACGCCCCTGCAGATCGAATTCAGCCTCGTGCGGATGACCGAGCACAAGACCAAGAACACCGCCGCCGAGCATATGGAGACCTTCTACCGCCCCTTTGCCGAAGTGGCGGACAGCGGCGAGAAATTCGACGGGCTTCTGATCACCGGCGCCCCGATCGAGCATCTGCCTTTCACCGAAGTCACCTATTGGAACGAGCTTACCCAGGTCTTCGACTGGACCCAAAGCCATGTGCATTCGACCTTCGGCATCTGCTGGGGCGGCATGGCGATGATCTATCATTTTCATGGCGTCCAGAAGCACATGCTGCCAAGGAAGGCCTTCGGCTGCTTCCGGCACAGCAACCTTGCCCCCGCCTCGCAATATCTGCGCGGTTTTTCCGACGATTGCGTGATCCCGGTCAGCCGCTGGACCGAAATGCGCCAGGACGAGATCGACGCGGCCCCCGGGCTGGTCACACTGCTGGGAAGCGACGAAAGCGGCCCCTGCCTGGTCGAGGACGCCGCGCATCGCGCTCTCTATATCTTCAACCATTTCGAATATGACAGCGACACGCTGAAACAGGAATACGACCGCGACGTGGCCAACGGTACCCCGATCAACGTCCCGCAGAACTATTATCCGGGCGACGACCCCGCCCTGCCGCCGCAGAACCGCTGGCGCAGCCACGCGCATCTGCTTTACGGCAACTGGATCAACCAGATCTACCAGACCACCCCCTTCGACCAGACCCTGATCGGAACCCGCTGAGCATGCCCGAGGACTACGCCCCCACCGGACGGATGATCGAGATCGACGGGCTTCAGGTCCATGCCCATCAGGAGGGCGCCGGGCCCGACGTGATCCTGCTGCATGGCGCGGGCGGCAATACCCGCGACTTCACCTTCGACCTGCTCGGGCGACTGTCGGGCCAGTTCCGCGTGACCGCCTTCGACCGGCCGGGGCTCGGCCATACCGACCCGCTGCACCCGAATGGCGAAAGCCCCGCCGAACAGGCCGCCGTGCTCGAGGCCGCCAGCCTCCGGCTGGGGCTTGGCCCGGCGGTGCTGGTCGGCCATTCCTTCGGGGGGGCCGTGGCGCTTGCCTGGGCGCTCGACCATCCGGCGCGGGCGGCAGCCATCGTGTCGCTCGCGGGCGCTGCGATGCCCTGGCCCGGCGGGCTCGGCCCCTATTACGAACTGGTCTCGTCGGATTTCGGGTCGATGTTCATGGTGCCGCTGATCTCGGCCTTCGTGCCGCGCTTCGTCGCCGACCAGACCATCGCCCGAATCTTCGAACCCGACCCCGTGCCCGACGGCTATGCCGACCATATCGGCATCGCGCTCAGCCTGCGCCCGGACACGCTGCGCGCCAATACCCGGCAGGTGAACGGGCTCAAGCCCCATATCCGCGCCATGGCCGCGCGCTATGGCGAGTTGCGGATGCCGGTCGAGATCCTGCATGGCACCGCCGACCGGATCGTGCCGATCGAGGTCCATTCCCGGCCGCTGGCCGAACGCCTGCCCAACGTCCACCTGACCGAACTCGACGGCGTCGGCCACATGCCCCACCACGCCGATCCCGAGGCCGCTGTCGCGGCGATCCGCCGGGCGGCGACGCGGGCCGGATTGCGTCCCGCCGCCTGATCGCCATACTGCCCGGGACCGTCCCGGAGCATGCGATGACAGATGATCTTCCCTTCGACGGCGCGATCACCCGCTTCTACGAGCACGACGCGCCCCACGAGATCCGCAAGGCCATTGCCGACATCCGCAAGCACGACATCCTGTCCGACAGCTACCCCTATGACCGGCTGCTGGACAAGCACACCTATGCCGAGGATCTTGAGGCGCTGCAGATCGAGCTGGCCAAGCTGCAAGCCGATGTGAAGGCCACCGGCAAGCGCATCGCGGTCCTTTTCGAGGGCCGTGATGCGGCCGGCAAGGGCGGTACCATCAAGCGGTTTCGCGAGAACATGAACCCGCGCGTCGCCCGGCTGGTGGCGCTGCCCGCGCCCTCGGACCGCGAGAAAAGCGAATGGTATTTCCAGCGCTATGTCGAGGAGCTGCCCGCGGGCGGCGAGATCGTGCTGTTCGACCGGTCCTGGTACAATCGCGCCGTGGTCGAGCATGTCTTCGAGTTCTGCACCGACGCCGAGCGCGAACGCTTCTTCGATCAGGTTCCCCGCTTCGAGGAGATGCTGGTCGACGAGGGCGTGCTGCTGGTCAAGATCTGGCTGAACGTGGGCCAGGCCGAGCAGCTGCGCCGCTTTCTGCAGCGCGAAGGCGACCCGCTCAAGCAATGGAAACTGTCCTGGATCGACGTCGAGGGACTTAGGCGCTGGGACGCCTATTCGGCGGCGATCCGCGAGACCTTCATGCGCACCCATACCGGGCCCGCCCCCTGGACGGTGATCCGGTCGGACGACAAGCGCCGGGCGCGGCTGGCCGCGATCCGGCGCGTCCTGTCGCTGGTCGACTACAAGGGCAAGAAGGACAAGATCGTGGGCGACCCCGACCCGCGGGTCTGCGGCGGTCCCGAAATCTGGACGCTCTAGCCCCCGACCCCGGGCCTCAGGCGAACAGCACCAGCGACCGCGCATCCCAGGCGACCCGCGCCTCGGTGCCCCGGTCCAGCACCGGCCGCCCGACGAGGTTCTTCATCGAGATCGTCATCGGCCGGTCGACCCCGTCAAGCCGGACCACGTAATAGGTCATGTCCCCGTAATAGGACAGATCCTCGACCGTCCCGATCGCGACGCGGCGGTCGGTGGTTTCGCCGGGAAACAGAATCGACATGGTCTCTGGGCGGATGCCCACGCTTTGGGTCTGGCCCGGATGCCAGCCGCCGGGCAGCTGGTCGGGGGCGATCACCGCGCGGCCCAATCCGGCCGCCTCGACCTCGATATGGGTCTCGTCGCTGACCGTGGCGGTCGCGGGCAGGAAGTTCATCACCCCGATGAATTCGCCCACCTGACGCGTGTTGGGCCGCCGATACAGCTGTTGCGGGGTGTCGAGCTGGGCAATCTGGCCCTCGAACATCACCGCGATCCGGTCGGACATGATCAGCGCCTCTTCCTGGTCGTGGGTGACCAGAATGAAGGTGATGCCCACCTGCCGCTGCAACCGCCGCAGCTCGGTCTGCATCTGTTCGCGCATCTTCTTGTCCAGCGCCGACAACGGCTCGTCCAGCAGCAGCACCTTGGGTTCCAGGATCAGCGCGCGGGCCAGGGCGACGCGCTGGCGCTGGCCGCCCGACAGCGCATGGGCGGCGCGAGCGCCATAGCCCCTGAGCCCCACCATCTCCAGCGCCTCGGCCACCTTGCGGGCCTTCTCGTCGCGGCTCAGCGGCTCGCGCCGGAGACCGAAGCCCACATTCTCGGCCACCGTCAGATGCGGGAAGATCGCGTAGGACTGAAACACCATGTTGGTGGGCCGCACATTCGCCGGCACCCGTTTCATGTCCTTGCCGTCGATCATCAGCCGGCCGCCCGACAGTTCCTCGAAGCCTGCGATGGTGCGCAGAAGCGTGGTCTTGCCACAGCCCGACGGCCCCAGCAGGGAAAAGAACTCGCCCTGCCGGATCTCGGCACTGATCCCCCTCAGCGCGTAATACTCGCCGTAGTATTTCTCGACATTCTCGAGCGCGATGATGGGGCGTTCGACGCCCAGCGTGTCTTTCACAGGAAACCTCCGGCGTCGGCCTGTCCGGTGCGCGCGACGCCCCGGCGGCGGAAATATTCGGCAATGGCAAGCAGGATCACCGAGGCCAGCACCAGGATCGTGCCCAGCGCCATGATCACGGGGATCTTCTGCGGAAAGCGGAGCTGGCCCCAGATATAGACCGGCAGGGTCGGGTTGGTCCCGGTCAGGAAGAAGGCGATGATGAACTCGTCCAGCGAGATCGTGAAGGCGATCAACAGCGACGAGATGATGCCCGGCATCACCAGCGGCAGCGTGATGAGCCGGAAGCTGGACCAGCGGGTTTCACCCAGATCGATGGCGGCCTCTTCCAGCGAGACGTCGAGGCTTTGAAAGGCCGAGTTCAGGATCGCGATGGAAAACGGCGTGCACATCAGCACATGGCCCAGCACCACCGTCCAGGACCCGAGCGGCAGGCCGAGTTGCAGCAGCACCACCAGCAGCGAGACCGCCACGATGATTTCTGGCAGCACCAGCGGCAGCATGATCAGCCCCAGAATGCCCTTCTTGCCCGGAAAGGCAAAGCGCGTGCCCGCCCGGGCGGCACAGATCCCCAGACAGGTGGCGATCAGTGCCGAGGACACCGCGATGATCAGGCTGTTCAGCACCGCCGCATGCAGCGCCGGGATGGTCAGAAGCTCCTTGAACCATTCCAGCGTGAAGCCCTTCAGCGGAAAGGCGATCACCGTGCCGTCGTTGAAGGCAAAGATCGGCAAGAGCGCGATCGGCGCATAGAGGAAGATCAGATAGAGGATGGCGTAAAGCCTGAGGCTCTTCATTTCTGCCCCTTCAGGTACCGGCGATTGAGGAACAGAAAGACCAGCGAGACCGCCGTGACCATGGCCATCGCCAGCACCGCCAGCGCCGCCCCCATCGGCGCGTTGTTCAGCTTCAGGAACTGGGTCTGGATCATGTTGGCGATCATCAGCCCGTTCGGCCCGCCGACGAGGCGCGGCGTGACATAATCGCCGATAGTCGGGATGAAGACGATCAGCACGGCCGCCACGACCCCCGGCATCGCCAGCGGCAGCGTCACCCTCAGGAAGGTCATGACCCGGCTTTCGCCCAGGTCGCGGCTGGCCTCCAGCAGCGAGCGGTCGATCTTTTCAAGCGCCACATAGATCGGCAGGATCGCGAAGGGCGCATAGGCATGGGCCAGCGTGATCACCACCGCATTGGCGTTGTAGAGAATGAAGCTCAGCGGCTCGTCGATGATCCCGAGCCCGGTCAGCGTGGTGTTCAGCACGCCGTTATAGCCAAGGATCACCTTCCACAGAAAGACCCGCATCAGGTAGGACGACCAGAACGGGATGGTGATCAGAAAGATCCACATCGACTTTCTGGACGGCGGCACGCTGAACGAGATGAAATAGGCGATGGGAAAGGCGGTCAGCACCGTCGCCGCCGTCACCGCCAGCGAGATCACCAGCGAGCGCAGCAGAAGCTCGCCATAAAGCGGATCCGACAACGCCTCGCGATAGTTCTTCAGCGTCAGCGTGGTATCGAGCGTCAGGTAGTCCTGCGTCCAGAAGCTGAACAGCACGATGGCCGCCAGCGGCGCGGCCAGCAGCAGCAGCGCGTAAAGGAAAGGCGGCGCCACCAGGAAATACCCCTGGGACGCCTCGCTTCGGCCCAACCGGGGCCAAGCCTTGATCTTGATATTGATCTTGATCTTGATCATCGGAATCGCGCCACTCCCCGTTTCGGACGCGATCATGGAAACAGACGCCGCCCTGTGCAAGGGCACCCGGGCCGTCCCGGGCAAGTTCCTTGGGCACCTGCCCGAAATTTCGGCAGAACCCCGCGGATGCCCGGTGCGGCCCGGTTCGGGCCGGGCCTAACCCATCGCCCGCAAGCGCTTGATCAGGCTCGAGGTATCCCAGCGCGCCCCGCCCAGCTTCTGTACGTCCTTGTAGAACTGGTCGACCAGCGCGGTGACCGGCAGACTGGCGCCGGTCCGGTCGGCGGTGGCCAGACAGATGCCCAGATCCTTGCGCATCCAGTCGACCGCAAAGCCATGGTCGAACTCGTCGTCCAGCATGGTCTGATAGCGGTTCATCATCTGCCAGCTGCCGGCCGCGCCGCCGCCGATCACCTCGACCACCGCGCGTCCGTCAAGCCCGGCCTTCTCGGCGAAATGCAGCCCCTCGGACAGGCCCTGCACCAGCCCCGCGATGCAGATCTGGTTGACCATCTTGGTCAGCTGCCCGGCACCGGTGCCGCCCATCCGCTTGGACAGCTTGGCATAGGCGCCCATCACCGGCTCAGCCGCCGCATAGGCCGCCTCGGGGCCGCCGCACATGATCACCAGCTGGCCGTTCTGCGCGCCCGCCTGCCCGCCCGAGACCGGCGCATCGACGAAGGCAATGCCCCGCGTCTCGGCCAGCGCCGCCATCTCTTCGGTGACCATCGACGACACCGTGGTGTGATCGACAAAGACCGCGCCCGAAGCCATGCCGGCAAAGGCCCCGGTGTCGCCGTCGCAGACCGCGCGCAGATCGTCGTCATTGCCGACGCAGGCCATCACGAATTCGGCCCCCTCGGCCGCAGCGGCAGGCGTCGGCGCGGCGCGGCCGCCATGCTCGGCCACCCAGGCCTCGGCCTTGGCGGCGGTGCGGTTGTAAACGGAGACCTCATGGCCCGCGGCGGCAAGATGCCCCGCCATCGGATAGCCCATCACCCCAAGCCCCAGAAACGCAACCCGTGCCATGCGGCTCCTCCCCTCGTTGCATGAAACGCCATTTGCCCTTACCTAACGGCCTCATCCGAGGCGTCAACAACGGGTGCGCCATGCCCAATCTCTTCCGCTGGCTGTTGCGGATCTTCACCGCCGTCGTGGTTCTGGCCGGTCTGGGGATCGGCGGCGCCTATTACCTCGCCGCGCGGTCCCTGCCCGAGTATAGCGGGACGCACGAGGTCACGGGGCTGAGCGCCCCGGTCGAGATCGTGCGCGACCACACCAGTGTGCCGCATATCTTCGGCAAGACCGACGAGGACGTGTTCTTCGGACTGGGCTATGCCCATGCCCAGGACCGGCTCTGGCAGATGACGGTGCTGCGCCGGACGGTGCAGGGGCGGCTGTCCGAACTGTTCGGCGCCCGGACGCTGAAGATCGACGAACTGATGCGGCGGCTCGACCTCTACGGGCTCGCGCAGAAATCGGTTGCGGCCCAGGACCCGCAGACCCGCGCCGCGCTCGAGGCCTATTCGCGGGGCGTCAACGCCTGGATCGAGACCGTCAACACCGAGGCGCGCGGCCGCGGCGCGCCGGAATTCTTCCTGTTCCGGCCGGAAGTCGCCTATTGGCAGCCGGCCGATTCGATTGCGCTCGTCAAGCTGATGGGGGTGCGCTTGTCCTCCCATCTCGACGCCGAGGTGCTGCGCGCGCGCGTTTCGCTGCTGCTCGAGCCCGGGCGGGTGATGGACCTGCTGCCCGACGCGCCCGGGCCGGGGCTTGCCGCCCTGCCCGACTATGCCGAGCTTGCCCCCGGGGTCGTGCCCTCCTCGGCGCCGCTCGCGCGCTATGCCGAAGGCCAGCTGTCGCCCTTCCTCGGACCGGATCTCGCGGGCGCCTCGAACGCCTGGGCGGCGGCGCCGAAACGCTCGGCCGCGGGCGGCACGCTGCTGGCCAACGACCCGCATCTGGGCTTGGCCGCGCCCTCGATCTGGTACCTCGCGCGGCTGGAACTTTCGACCGGAGGCGTGATCGGTGGCACCATCCCCGGGATTCCGACGATCCTTTCGGGCCGCTCGGCCAAGCTGGGCTGGGGGCTCACCACCTCCTATCTCGACGATCAGGACGTGTTCCTCGAACAGCTGAACCCCGACGATCCCGAGGAATACCGCACCCCCGACGGCTTTCGCCCCTTCGAGACCCGGCGCAGCATCATCAAGGTCGCCGATGCCGAACCGGTCACGATCACGCTGCGCTGGACCGAGAACGGGCCGGTGCTGCCCGGCACCCATTACGATCTGGCCTCGATCACCCCGCCCGGCCATGTCGCGGCGGTGAGCTGGACGCTCTTGAACGGCGCCGACACCTCGATGAGCGCGGCGATGCGGGTCATGCGGTCGCAGACTGTCGACGAGGCGATCGAGGCCGGGCGGTTCTTCGTCGCGCCTTCGCTGAACCTGACACTGGTCGACGAGGACAATATCGCGCTGCAGATGATCGGGGCGATGCCGCGCCGCACCGCCGCCAACCAGAGCCAGGGCCGCCTGCCCCAGCCCGGCTGGAAGGAGGAAAACCGCTGGCAGGGCTGGCTGAACTATGCCGCCAATCCCAGCTTCAGAGACCCGGCAGGCGGTATCCTCGGCAACACCAACAACAAGCTCGTCGACCGGCCCTTCCCGCTTCATGTCAGTTTCGACTGGGGCGACACCCAGCGGATCCAGCGCTGGAAGCGGCTGATGGAGACCCGCAAGGTCCATACCCGCGAAAGCTTCATCGAGGCCCAGCTGGACACCGTGTCCTTCACAGCGCGCTCGCTTCTGCCGCTGGTGGGCAGGGATCTGTGGTTCACCGGCGAGCCCGCACCCGCGGGCAGCCCGGAACGGCGGCGCCACCGGGCGCTGGAACTGCTGGCGGGCTGGAACGGCGAGATGAACGAACACCTGCCGGAACCGCTGATCTATGCGGCCTGGATGCGGTTCTTGCAGCGCGACCTGATCGAGGACGACCTGGGCCCGCTTGCACGCGAAATCACCCATGTCGAGCCGCTGTTCATCGAGCGGGTGTTCCGCGACATCGACGGCGCCTCGGTCTGGTGCGACATCCGCCAGTCGGCCGCGCAGGAGACCTGCACCGAGATTGCCCGCAAGTCGCTGGACGAGGCGCTTCTGTATCTGTCGGAAACCTACGGCGGCTCGCTCGAATCGCTGCGCTGGGGGCAGGCGCATCAGGCCTGGCACGATCATCCGGTGCTGGGCGAGACGCCGCTTCTGAAATGGATCGTGAACATCCGCCAGCCGACCTCGGGCGGCGACAACACGCTGAACCGGGGCCTGACCAAGGGGACCGACCCGTTCCCCTTCGCCAATGTCCATGGCGCAGGCTATCGCGGGGTCTATGATTTCGCCGATCCCGACAGCTCGGTCTTCATTATCTCGACCGGGCAATCGGGCCATCCGCTCAGCCGCCATTACGACGATCTGGGCGAGTTGTGGCGCCGGGGCGAGTACATCCCGATGTCGCTCGACCCCGATCTGGCCCGCGCTGCGGCGGTGGGTATCACCGATCTGGTGCCGAAAGCCGAGTGACCCTGTGTCCTCCGTCGCCGCGCACTCACCACCGCAGGGGGGCGGCCCGGCTTTTGGCACGTGACGAAGGGTTCGAGCCCGCCACCGGCTCCAGGACCCGGTGGCGGGCTCTCTCCCGGATCGGGGCGCGACACACGGTCCAGCGGGGTATTTCGGGGTCCGCGCGGCGCCATCCGGCGCGGGGCAAGGGCGGCACATCCGGCGTTCGCCGGCCCCAAGGCGACGGCGCAGGCCCGCGAAGCCGGCTCGCCCGCGTGCCTCAGGACATCGCCCCCGGAACGCGGCGACCTGCAGCCGCCTCAGCCGTCCTTCGGAGGACGGGGGTGCGCCGGGGCGATGCGGGTCATCGCATCCTCGAACTGGGCCCAGGTCATCGTCGCACGGTTGCCCGCAACGCCATGGTAGTAGGACCGGCCGCTGGCGGTCGGCAGACCGGCCCAGATCTGCGCCAGATTGTGCATGAAATCCTTGCGCTTCAGATCGCCCGCGCCGAAGGCGCTGAGCCCGGCCTCTTCCAGCAGCAGATCGGCCAGCCGATCCTGAACCGGCGCCGAGAACTGGGTGCGCTCGCTCAGCCCCAGTTCGGCCACCAGACGGCGCAGCGTCTCGGGGATGAACTGATAGCGGCCGATGGCATGGGGCTGACCGGGGGTGTCGGCGATCCATTTGTAGATCTGGCCGATGGTCAGTTGCGTGGGCCGCCCCGGCGGCAGGATCTTCGCGCCGTGCTGAACCGCGTCATAGCCCATACGCCCGGCCTCGGCCCGGCCGATCAGAAGCCGGATGCCTTCGGCCAGCGCCGCAGTCGTGCCACCCGGACGGAGCGGCGTAAAGACCGACACCGGGCCAGACGGCGCCGCCCGTTGCGGCCGGTCGGGAGAGGGGGCGAACAGGCTCGACCCCTCGCGTCCGGCGAAAAGACTGGCGCCGGACGGACCCGGCCCCGAGGCAGGCATCTGGGTCAGCAACGGCCCAGAAGCACCGCCCGCTGCGCCAAGAAACCCGCCCCCCGCAATCAGCGAGACCGGCTCGGCCAGCGCGGGGCGCAGGACAGAGGCCAGGGCAAGCCCGAGTCCGAGGATAAGGGCAAGGGCCAGTTCGACAGCCAGCATCGGCACGCGGTTTCGCGGGGGCATCGGCACCTCGTTCTGAGTGCGTGAATTGCCCGCGACCCTGCCAGCCAGAAGTTCAGATTTCGTTGCTGGCGGCCCGAACCGCCCGGCGCCTCAGAGGCTGCGAAACCGCTGTTCCTGCCGCGCCGTCCAGTTGACGGTCAGGGTCGAGCCGTCATCGTCGGGCGCCTCGCCCTCGACCACGCCCTGATCGTAAAGCCAGGCACGGCGGCGTCCATCGCCATGATCGAGATACAGCTCGCGCCGCTGCCGGGTTTCGTCGAGAATCCCGGTCACCGCCGCCAGCAGCGGCTCGATCCCCTGCCCGGTCCAGGCCGAGATTGCCTCGACCCGCTCGTGCCGCGCCGCGGCCGCCTCGACCGCCGCGCGCCGGTCTGGATCCAGCAGGTCGGTCTTGTTCCAGACCTCGATCTGCGGCGTCTCGCGCGCCACACCGAGATCCGCAAGGATCGTGCGCACGTCCTCGGCCTGGGCCTCGCTGTCGGGATGGGCGATGTCGCGGACATGCAGGACCAGATCGGCCTCCAGCACCTCTTCGAGCGTCGCGCGGAAGGCCGCGACCAGCTGCGTCGGCAGATCCGAGATGAACCCCACCGTGTCCGACAGGATCACCTTGAGCCCCGTCGGCAGCGCAACGGCCCGCATCGTCGGGTCGAGCGTGGCGAACAGCATGTCCTTGGCCAGCACCTCGGCCCCGGTCAACCGGTTGAACAGCGTCGACTTGCCGGCGTTGGTATAGCCCACCAGCGCCACGATCGGGAACGGCACCTTGCGCCGGGCGGCGCGGTGCAGATCGCGGGTCTTGACGACCTTCGACAGCTGCCGCCGGATCCGGGTGATCGCCTCGTCGATGGCGCGGCGGTCGGCCTCGATCTGGGTCTCGCCGGGCCCGCCGACGAATCCCAGACCGCCCCGCTGGCGTTCGAGGTGGGTCCAGGCCCGCACCAGCCGCGTGCGCTGATAGCTGAGCGCGGCCAGCTCGACCTGCAGCACGCCCTCGCGGGTCCGCGCCCGGTCGGCGAAGATCTCGAGGATCAGCCCGGTCCGGTCAAGGATCTTGACCTTCCAGGCCTTTTCCAGATTGCGCTGCTGCACCGGGCTGACCGGCCCGTCGATCAGCACCAGCTCGACCTCGGCCCCGGTCAGCCTCTCTTTCAACTCGTCGATCTTGCCCGACCCGAACAGATAGCCCGCCCGGGGCCTCGCCAGCGGCACGACCTCGGCGCCCGCGACCTCAAGCCCGGGCAAGGCCCCGGCCAGCGCCACGGCCTCCTCAAGCGCGGGGCCAGACGCCCGGCGCTCGCGGTCGGACGATATGTCCGGATGCAACACCCAGGCGCGGGTGATGCGAGGCGCGGACCCTGCCGGTTCGGCCGGGCTCAATCCTCACCTTCGTAAAGGTTGATCGGCTGCGAGGGCATGATGGTCGAGATTGCATGCTTGTAGACCAGCTGGGACTGCCCGTCCCGGCGCAACAGCACGCAGAAATTGTCGAACCAGGTGATCACGCCCTGCAGCTTGACCCCGTTGATCAGAAAGATCGTGACCGGGACCTTCGTCTTGCGAACATGGTTAAGAAACGCGTCTTGCAGGTTTTGCTTATCGGCAGCCATTTTTTCTTTGCCTTGTTGTCTATTCTGCCCCTCGGCGGACAGCCGTCTCCCTCTGGGGGCGAGTATGAAGCGAGGTTTACTCAGATTCCAGCCCTGTTCAACGTGTTCCACAGGTGAATTTTGCATCGCCCCGAGGATCACTTGCGCCAGAATTCGGGATTCAGCAGCGCAATGATCGCCAGCGTCTCGAGCCGCCCGAGGATCATCGCGCTTGCCAGGACCATCTTCGCGGCATCGCCGAGCGCCGAATAGGACAGCGGCGGGTCGGTCGCGGCGGCGGTCAGCGGGCCGGTCGTGGTCAGCGCCGCGACCGTCAGCACCATCGAGGCCTCGAAATCGAGCCCCAGAAACCCCAGCGCGACCATGACCACCGCCACCGACAGCGCGAAGAGCATGAAGAAGACAAAGGCGATCTGCGCGCCCTGACGGCGGATGCGGCGGGCGAAGGCGCCCGCGCCCCCGACCGAGGACGGATGCACCAGCTTTTCCATCTCGCGGATGCCGTGCTTGTAAAGCGCGTAGATCCGCAAAAGCTTGACGCCCCCCGCCGTGGTCGCGACGCCGCCGCCGAAAACCGCAAGCCCCACAAGAATCAACCCCGGCGTCGCCAGCCCGGACCATTGCCGGGCGTCGATCCATTCGACCGAGGCAAAGCCGGTGGTGGTCAGGTAAGATGTCACCGTGAAAATCGCGCCCCAGAGCGCGCCAAGCGCCGCCAGCCCGTTTTCCTCGGCGGCGACCTCATAGGCGCCGACCCAGTGCCGGGCGAACAGGAAGACCGTCACCACCCAGGCGATGCCGACCCCCATCCGCAATTCCAGATCGTCCTTCAGCCGGCGCCAGCTTTCGGGGCGGAAATCGAACATGAACATCTGCCGCGAAATCGCGAAGAGCATGAAGCCCCACAGCATGATCTCGCCCGCGATGCCGCTTTGACCGCCCGCAACCCCGCCGACCGGCGAGATCCCGGAGGTCGAGAGCACCGACATCGCATGGCAGGCCGCCACCAGCGGCCCCTCGCCCGCCACCAGCATCAGCACCCAGAGGCAGGCGGTCAGACCGACATAGACCGGCGCCAGCTGCTCGGCGAAACGCATCAGCCGTTCGCGCGGATCGTGGGCCGGGTGAACCGCGCCGCGCTCGGGGCCGACACGACCGGCGATGCTGCCCGCTCCGGCCGTCACCTCGAAGCCGCCGAGGTTCATCGGCGCCAGGATCGCGATGGCGGTCACCCAGACGAAGAACCCGCCCAGCCAGCCGACCAGCGCGCGCCACAGATGCACGCCCGCGGTCAACCGTTCGGGACTGTCGAACAGCGTCGCCCCGGTCGTGGTCAGGCACGAGATCATCTCGAAATAGGCGTTGAGAAAGCTCGTGTCGCGCACCGCCTCGGAAAACGGCACCGCCAGCATCACCGGCAACAGCGCATAGAAGCCCAGCATCGCCAGCAGATGGCTGCGGGCCTGGTTGCGGACCGGCCGGTTGATGGTCGACAGGCCGATCAGCACGGTCAGGACGGAAAACAGCAGCCCGGAATTGAAGAAGGCCCGCGCCGTCGTCCAGTCGCGTTCGGCCAGCGCAAGGCCCACCGGCGGAAACATCGCCAGCGCCCCGATCCCCATCAGGATCACCAGGAAGGGAAGATCGGCCAGCCGTCGCATGGCTCAGAAGAAGTCGATGGACACCTGCAGCAGGCGCTCCACCTCGGGGACATCGGCACTGAGGGCGAAGATGACCACCATGTCGCCCTCCTCGATCCGGGTATCGCCGCGCGGCAGGATCACCTTGCCGGCCTTCATCACCGCGCCGACCAGCGCGCCTTCGGGAAAGTCGATATCCTGCACCCGCTTGCCCGACATGGGCGAGGTCGACAGCACCTGCGCCTCCAGCACCTCGGCCTCGGCATCGCCGATCGAATAGACCCCCCGCACCCGGCCATGGCGCACATGGCGCAGGATGGAGCTGACGGTGGTGGCGCGCGGGTTGATATAGGCGTCGACCTCTAGCGCGCCCATCAGCGACACGAGCGAGGGATCGTTGACCAGACAGATCGCCATCGGACAGCCCGCCATCTTGGCGCGCACCGCGGCCAGCAGGTTGGTCTTGTCGTCGTCGGTCACCGCCAGCACCGCGTCGGCGCGCTCGATATTGGCTTCGGCCAGCAGGTTGATGTCGAGCCCGTCGCCGTTCAGCACGATGGTCCGTTCCAGCGCATCGGCCGCGATCTCGGCCTGGCGGCGGTCCTTCTCGATCACCTTGGCGCGGATCCGGTCCTCATGCGCCTCCAGAGCCTTGGCCACCGACAACCCGACATTGCCGCCGCCGATGATGACCACGCGCTCCTGTTTCTTGGTCGACTTGCCGAAGATCTCCAGCGTCCGGTTCACGTCGTCGACATGGGAGAAGACATAGATCTGGTCGTCGGGGAACAGCTGGTCGCCCGGCTCGGGCGCGAACAGCGTGCCCTCGCGGCGCACCCCCACCACCAGCGCGCGCAGCGTCGAGAACAGGTCGGTCAGCTGGCGCAGCGGCGTGCGCAGGACCGGGCAATCCTCATCGAGCGCGATCCCCAGAAGCTGCGCCTTGCCATGCAGGAAGCTTTCCGTGTCGAAGGCGGCAGGCGCTGCCAGACGCTGCAGCGCGGCCTCGGCCACCTCGCGTTCGGGGCTGATCACCACGTCGATGGGCATGTGATCGCGGCGGTAGAGATCGGAATAGATCGCGGTCAGGTAGGACTGCGCCCGAAGCCGCGCGATCTTGCGCGGCACGGCAAAGATCGAATGGGCCACCTGACAGGTCACCATGTTGACCTCGTCGGACTGGGTGGCGGCGATGATCATGTCGGCATCGCGCGCGCCCGCGCGTTCCAGCACGTCCGGATAAGAGGCATGGCCCGCGATGCCCTGCACGTCCAGCGCGTCGGTGGCGCGCCGGATCAGGTCCGCGTTCATGTCGACGATGGTGACGTCGTTCTTCTCGCCCGAGAGGTGGCGGGCGATCTGCCAGCCGACCTGGCCCGCGCCGCAGATGATGACCTTCATGCGCCCCGTATCCGTCAGGCAAATCTGGCTCAATCCATCGCAGAAGCGGCCCGGAGGGTCAATCGGCGGCGGAGGGCTCCTCTTCCTCCTCCAGATGCGCGATCCGGCCGCCCGCCCGTGCCGTCGTCACCACGCCCAGCGACTTGAGCTTGCGGTGCAGCGCCGAGCGTTCCATGCCGACGAAATTGGCGGTCCGCGAGATGTTGCCGCCAAAGCGGTTGATCTGGGTCAGCAGGTATTCGCGTTCGAACAGCTCGCGCGCCTCGCGCAGCGGCAGCGTCGCCAGCGCGCCCGCCAGCACGATCCGCCCCTCCTCGGCCGGCCCCTCGGCCTGCATCGGCAGCTCGGCCGCAAGGATCGGGTCCGTGCCCTCGCCGAGGATCAGCACCCGTTCGATCACGTTCTTCAGCTGGCGCACGTTGCCGGGCCAGGACATGGTCTGCAACAGCGCCTCGGCCTCGTCCCCCAGCGCGCGCAGCGGCAGACCCTGCAACCGGTTGAAGGTGGCGATGAAATGGCGCGCCAGTTCGGGGATGTCCTCGCGGCGTTCGTCCAGCGAGGGCACGTCGATCGGCACCACGTTCAGCCGGTGATAAAGCTCCTCGCGGAAGGTGCCGCCCTGGATCCCGGCGGTCAGATCGCGCGTGGTCGAGGAAATCACCCTTATGTCGACCCGCACCTTGTCGGTGCCGCCCGCGCGCTGGAACTGCTGGTCGACCAGCACCCGCAGGATCTTCGACTGGGTGCCCAGCGGCATGTCGGCCACCTCGTCGAAATAAAGGATACCGCCATGGGCCTGTTCCAGCAGACCCTTTTCGACCCCGCGCGCAGCGCTTTCGCGCCCGAACAGCACCTCTTCCATCCGCTCGGGCTCGATCGAGGCGGAATTGACCACGACAAACGGCCCCGAGGCGCGGCCGGAATTGGCATGGATATAGCGCGCCGCGACTTCCTTGCCGCAGCCGGACGGCCCCTTCAGCATCACCCGCCCGTTCGACCGGGTGACCTTGTCCAGCTGCGATTTCAAGGTCTTGAAGGCCGGACTTTCGCCGATCATCTCGGCCTGGACCACATCCTTGCGGCGCAGCTCCTGGTTTTCGCGCCTCAGCCGCGACGCTTCCATCGCCCTGCGAATGACGACCAGCAACTGGTCGATATTGAACGGTTTTTCGATGAAGTCATAGGCGCCCTGCTTGATCGCCGCGACCGCGATCTCGATATTGCCATGGCCCGAGATGATGACGATCGGAATGTCGGGGTTGTCGCGCTTGACCTTCGACAGGATGTCGATCCCGTCCATGGTGCTGTCCTTCAGCCAGATATCGAGGATCATCAGCGCCGGAGCGGCAGCGTTGATCTCGGCCATGCAGGCATCGGAATTGGCGGCCAGCCGCGTCGTGTAGCCCTCGTCCTGCAGAATGTCCGAGATAAGCTCGCGAATGTCGCGCTCGTCGTCGACGATGAGGATGTCACCCATGTCCTACTCCCCGGTTGCCGCTGTTTCTGGTGTCGTGTCGCGGGTCGCGCCCCGTGCCATGCCCTCTGCCGGATCGACCGGCAGTGTGATTTGGGCCAGAGCGCCGCAATGGGCGCCCTCGGCGAAAGGCTCGGCGTCGCGCAGGTCGAGCCGCCCGCCATGTTCCTCGATGATCTTCTTGACGATGGGCAGGCCCAGCCCGGTGCCGTGATCGCGCGTGGTCACATAGGGCTCGAAAAGCCGCGCCCGGTCCTGCGGCAGGCCGACGCCATTGTCGGCAATCCGGATCGTCGCGCTGCCCTCTTCGACGTCAAGCCGCACCCGGATCTCGGGGGCATAGCCTTCGGGCTCGCCCTTTGTCCGAAGACTGTCAATGGCTTCGCCCGCGTTCTTCATGATGTTCGTCAGCGCCTGAGAAATCATGGTCGCGTCCAGTTCCGCCGGAACCGGCGTCCGGGGGATCTCGGCCGTGAAGGCCACGCCGGGCTGGCCTGCCTCCTGCAACAGCACCGCGTCGCGCAGAAGGGCCGCCAGATCGACCGGCTTGCGGTCGGGCTCGGGCATCCGGGCGAATTTGGAAAACTCATCAACGATGCGCCGCAAGTCATTGGTTTGCCGCACGATCACGTCGGTCATCTGGTCCAGCGCCTCGGCCTGATCGCCGACCGCAGCGCGGAACTTGCGCTTGATCCGCTCGGCCGACAGCTGGATCGGCGTCAGCGGGTTCTTGATCTCATGCGCGATCCGGCGCGCGACGTCGCCCCAGGCCGCCATCCGCTGCGCCGTCACCAGATCGGTCACGTCGTCGAAGGCCACCACAAAGCCCTCGGCCCCGCCATCGGAGCGCTTGCGCATGGCCATCCTGACCAAAAGATGTTCCATGTTGCCGCCGCGCAGCAGCCGGATCTCTTCCTGGGCGGTGCCCCGGCGGCTGGCTTTCAGCTTTTCCAGAAGCTCGGCGAATTCGGGAACCGCGACACACAGCTCCTGCCCCTCGGCCTCGGCCGCGTCGAGCCGCAGAAGCAGCAGCGCAGAGCGGTTCATCACCTCGACCCGCCCCTCGGCATCCAGCCCCATCACCCCCGCCGTGACCGAGGACAGCACGGAATCGAACAGCCGCCGCCGCTTTTCGATCTGGCGGGTATTGTCGAGAAGCGCGTCGCGTTGCAGCTTAAGCTGCCGAATCATCTGGTTGAACATCCGCCCCAGCATCGCGATCTCGTCATCGCCGGTCTCTTCGGGCACCCGCACGTCCAGATCACCCGCCCCCACCCGCTGGGCCGCACCCGCAAGCCGACCCACGGGCCGCGACAGGCGTTCGGCGAACCACAGGCCCAGCCAGACCGCGGCAAGGATCAGGATGACCGCGAAGCCCAGATAGAGCAGCCCGAATTCGAACAGCACCCGCCCGCGTTCCTGTTCGAGCTGCTGATACAGCCGGACCGATTGCTGGGTGTCGTCCAGCAGGTTCAGGATGTCGCCATCGACCGTGCGCGAGATGTAGAGATAACGGTCGAGATAGCCGTCGAGCTTTTGCAGCGCGCGGAACTCGTTGTTGTCCCAGTCCTGAATGACCACCGTCTCGCCCGCTCCGGCGCGAGCGATCGCGTCGGGGCCGGGACGTTCGTAGTTGAACAGGTAGGACCGCTCGCCCCGCGCCCGGATCTCGGCCGAGCCGTCGATCACATAGGCTTCCTTCAGCCCGCGCTGCACCCGGGCCTGGGCCTGGGTCAGAAGCTGGCGCATGTCGCCGTCCGACAGGAACACGGTCGCCTGCCGCGCCACCGCCAGATAGCCCGCAAGCGTATGCGCATCGGCCACCAGGTCGCGGCGGTGTTCGTCCTCATAGGCCTCGGCCGCGGCCAGCGAGGCCCCGACCACGTTGCGCACCCGTTCCGAGAACCAGCCCTCAAGCCCGATATTGATGGTGAGCCCGGCAAAGATCGCAACCGACACCGTGGGGATCAGCGCGATCAGCGCGAACACCCCGGTCAGCCTCAGATGCAGCCGCGAACCCGCCGAATGACGCCGCCGCGCCGCCACCATCCGCGCGATGCGCTGCACCACCAGCGATGCGACGACCAGCGCATAGACAAGATCGACCAGCAGGACGATCCTCAGACCGTGCGACGAGGCGCCCTGATCCAGAGGCCCCAGCATCAGGAAAGTGAAGATCGCCAGAAGCGGGCCAAGGACCACGACGCTCAGCGTGGCGGCATTGGTCGCCTGACGCGATCTGCGCAGGCGCAAGAACCGTTCCAAGGCCAGCAGGCCCTTGGCATGTGTCACCGCTCGCCTCGCGTCGCTGCACCGCCCGAAGACGGTCCTGACCTCATGGCTGGGCCGCCGGTGTTATGTCCGGTCGGCCACGCCTTGTTGCCAATTTACATCAACTTCCGGCGCCGTGTCACGCGAATATCGAGATCGGTGATCTTCTTTCGCAAGGTATTGCGGTTGATCCCCAGAAGATCGGCACATTTGGCCTGATTGCCGCCGGTCGCATCCAGCGCAATCTCGATCAGCGGCATCTCGACCTCGCGCAGGATGCGGGCATAAAGCCCGGGCGGCGGCAACACGCCGCCATGCAGGTCGAAATAGCGCCTCAGATGCTTGGCGACCGAGGCCGACAGCTTTTCGCCATCCCCGCCCCCGACCAGCGGCTCGATCTCGGGCTGGTTGCCCAGAACCGCCTCGACCTCGGCGCGGGCGATGACCTCTTCCGAGCTTGTCACCACCAGACGGCGGATGGTGTGTTCCAGCTGCCGCACGTTGCCGGGCCAGCTATAGGCGCGGATCAGGTCCATCGCATCCTCGGCCAGACGCCGGGTCGCGGTGCCGTCGCGGTCGGTCCGGCCCAGAAAATGCTCGGCCAGCAGCGGAATATCGTCGACCCGCTCGCGCAGCGAGGGCACCGCCACGGTGACGCCGCCCAGCCGGTAGAACAGGTCCTGCCGGAACAGCCCCGCCTCCATCCGGCCCATCAGATCGGTCTGGCTGGTGGCCATGATGCGCGGCGCGCTGTCGCCGAAGCTGTCCAGCATCCGCACGATCCGACCCTGCGCCTCTTCGGTCAGGTCGGCCACCTCGTCGAACAGGATCGAGCCGCCGCGCGCCCGCGCGACCAGAGCCGAGGGACCGTCGACGCCCTCCATGTCGGCGGCGGTCGCGATCACGAAGGGCAGCGAGCGGCGGTCGGAAAAGTCGTGGATCGCACGGGCGATCAGCGATTTGCCGGTGCCGGATTCGCCGGTGATCAGCACCGGCAGATCGGCATTCATCACCCGCGCCACCAGCCGGTACAGCGCCTGCATCTGCGGCGTGCGACCGACCAGCGGCAGGTCGTCCTGGGTATCGCCCCCGGTCGGCGGCGCCATCTCGCGCGGACGGCCGACCCGACGCTTGGTCTCCAGCGCGCGGGCCGCCCGCTTCATCAGGTCGGGCAGGTCGAAGGGCTTGGGCAGGTAATCATAGGCCTCGGCCTCGGCCGCCTGGATCGCGGTCATGATGGTGTTCTGGGCCGAAATCACGATCACCGGCAGGCCGGGCCGCTCCTGCCCGATCTTCGGCAGCATCTCGAGCCCGTTGCCATCGGGCATGATCACGTCCGAGATCACCAGATCGCCCTTTCCCTCGCCGACCCAGCGCATCAGCGTGGTCAGGGACGAGGTGGCATGCACCTTGCAGCCCGCCCGGGTCAGGGCCTGGGTCAAAACGGTGCGGATCGTGCGGTCGTCATCGGCGACAAGTACGGTTCCGTCCATCAGCTCTCATCCTCTTCGGGTTTCGGGGCGACCGGCAGCGAGACGCGGAACACGGTGCGCCCGGGCACCGAGTCGACCGCGATCCAGCCGCCATGGTCGCCGATGATCTTCGAGACCAGCGCAAGCCCCAGCCCGGTGCCGTTCTCGCGGCCCGAAACGAAGGGCTCGAAGATATCGGCGGCGATCTCGGGGGGCAGGCCCGGCCCGTCATCGGTGATTTCCACCTGCAGCGGCACGGGCACGCCGGACCCGTCGGGGTGGCGCAGCCTCAGCGACAGGTCGTAGAAGCTGCGCAGCCGGATCGTGCCGCCGCGCGGACCGGCCGCCTGGGCGGCATTGGTGATGAGGTTGGTGAAGACCTGCATCAGCTGGTCGGGATCGGCCCAGGTTGGCGGCAGCGACGGGTCGTATTCCTCGACGATCTTCATGTTGGCCGCGAACCCCACCGCCGCCGAGCGACGGACCCGGTCCAGCACGTCATGGATATTGACCGCCTTGCAGGCCGGCGGGCGCAGATTGCCGAACTGCTCGACCTGATCGAGCAGCTTCACGATCCGGCGGCTCTCCTCGACGATGAGGTCGGTCATTTCCAGATCGCCATTCGTCAGGTTCATCGACAGAAGCTGCGCCGCCCCGGTGATGCCCGCGAGCGGGTTCTTGATTTCATGGGCCAGCATTTCGGCCATGCCGATCGCCGACTTGGCCGCCGATTTCACCGAATGCGCCCGCCCGAGCCGCCCGGCAATCTCGCGCGGACTGACCAGCAGCAAAAGGTGTTCCTCACCGTCGTTCATCGGCGCCACCTGCACGTTGCACAGCACCGGCGGCTTGTTGCCCGCGCTGACATCGACATCGTTGATGAACAGCGGCGCGCGATTGGCGCGGACCCGGGCAAAGGCCTCGTCAAGCGGCGCATCGACCGCCAGCCGGTCGAAGACCGGCACGCCGCTGAGGGCCTTGATCGTGGCGTTGACGAACAGCTCCGAGGCCGGGTTGATCGCGGCGATCCTGTCGCCCGCATCCAGCAGGAAGGCCGGGATCGGCAGCGCGGTCCAGATCGCGTCCTGATCGAGCGTCATGCCGCGGCCCTCCCTTCGGAAGCCAGCGCCTCGGGCAGAAGCGCCAGCACCGCCGCCCCGGCCGGCGCCGTCAGCACCCGGCGGCGCAGGGGCGCGGGCGTGCCTGCGCGGTCCATGTACCAGCCCAGATGCTTGCGCGCGACGCGCCCGCCCAGATCCGCGCCGTAAAATCCCAGCATGTCCTCGTAATGACGCGCGACCATGTCGGTCAGCGCGGCGCCCTCGGGCACCTTGGGCGCCGGGCGCCCCGCGATCCGGGCGCCGATCTCGGCCAGCAGCCAGGGCCGCCCCTGCGCGCCGCGCCCGACCATCACCCCGTCGGCACCCGACTGATCGAGCGCCGCGGCCGCGGTCTCGCCGCAGACGATGTCGCCATTGGCCACCACCGGCACGGTGACCGCCTCCTTGACCTCGCGGATCGCGCGCCAGTCGGCCCGGCCCTTGTAGAACTGACAGCGGGTGCGGCCATGGATGGTGATCATCCGCACCCCCGCCGCCTCGGCCCGGCGCGCCAGCGCGGGCGCGTTGCGCAGATCGTCATCCCAGCCGAGCCGGGTCTTCAGCGTGACCGGCACCGACACCGCCTTCACAACCGCCTCGATCAGCCGCAACGCCCGGTCGGGATCGCGCATCAGTGCCGAGCCCGACAGCCCGCCGACCACCTTCTTGGCCGGACAGCCCATGTTGATGTCGATGATCCTGGCCCCCTGCTCTTCCACCATCCGCGCCGCCCGCGCCATCCACTCCGCATCCCGTCCGGCCAGCTGGACCGCCGTCGCCTCTTCGCCAAAGCCCAGCGCCGCCCGTTCGCGCACCCCCGGCTTGGCCTGCACCATTTCCTGGCTTGCGACCATCTCGGACACCACCAGGCCTGCGCCGAAGGACGCAACCAGCCGTCGAAACGGCAAGTCCGTGATTCCCGCCATCGGAGCAAGGAGAACCGGAGGATCCAGCGCGATATCTGCCACGCGAATGGCCAATTGATTAATCCTTGTGCAGTCGAGTTTGATCTACCGCCCCTGCCCGGCAATGGCAATCGCCCTGACACTCTTTGTCTGCCCGGAAACGATCTTTGCACAAGAATTGGGCAGACCTGCCCGCCAGTTTGCCCCATTGCCCCGCAGCGGCGCCCCGCCTAAAACCCCGACGGGCAGCAGGGGGGCGACACATGACTGTCACGGCGATCATCGTGGCCGCGGGCCGCGGCACCCGGGTGGGGGGCGACAAGCCCAAGCAATATCAGGATCTTGCCGGGCGCGCCGTTCTGACCCGCACGATCGAGGCCTTTGCCGCCCATCCCCGGATCGGCGCCATTGTGGCGGTGCTGCACCCCGAGGACGGCGCGCTGTTCGACTTGGCCCTGGCCGACAGCGCCGCCGGGGTCGCGACCGTGCCGGGGGGCGCCAGCCGCGACGCCTCGGTGATGGCGGGCCTCAAGGCCGCGCCCGAGGGCACGACGCGCGTGCTGATCCATGACGGCGCCCGGCCGATGGTCTCGGCCGCGCTGATCGACCGGGTGATCGACGCGCTCGACGACAGCCCCGGCGCCGCCCCCGCCCTGGCCGTCACCGATGCGCTCTGGAAGGGCCGGGACGGCAAGGTCGCGGCCCCGCATCCGCGCGAGGGGCTTTACCGCGCGCAGACGCCGCAAGGGTTTCACCTGCGCGCCATCCTCGCCGCCCATCAGGCCCATCCGGGCGGGGCGGCCGACGATGTCGAGGTGGCGCTGGCGGCAGGCCTTGACGTGGCCATCGTCGAGGGCGACGAAGACAATCTCAAGATCACCCACAAGGTGGATTTCGCCCGCGCCGAGCGGGTCCTGCGGGAGAGAAACATGGACATTCGCACCGGAAACGGGTTCGACGTGCACGCCTTCTGCGAGGGCGACGGGGTGATCCTCTGCGGCATCAAGGTGCCGCATGACAAGGCGCTGAAAGGCCATTCCGACGCCGATGTCGGGATGCACACCGTCACCGACGCCATCTATGGCGCGCTGGCCGAAGGCGATATCGGCCAGCATTTCCCGCCCTCCGATCCGCAATGGAAGGGCGCGGCCAGCGAGATCTTCCTGAAACACGCGGTCGCGCTGGCGGCCGAGCGCGGTTTCCGCATCGCCAATGTCGATCTGACGCTGATCTGCGAGCGGCCCAAGATCGGCCCCGTCGCGGGCGCGATGCGGACCGAGATGGCGCGGCTGATGGGGATGGACGAGGCCCGCGTCAGCGTCAAGGCGACGACCTCGGAGCGGCTGGGCTTCACCGGGCGCGAGGAAGGGATCGCGGCGCTGGCCACCGTGACGCTGGTGGCGCCATGAGCCTCGCCACCCAGATCGCCACCGTCTTCGGCACAGGCCGGATGCGCCCGGCGCCGGGCACCTGGGGCTCGCTGGCGGCGATGCCCGCCTTCTGGGCGCTCGACGTGACCGGCGGGGTCTTCCTGACCGCCTTCGCGACGCTTGCGGTGATCCCGCTCGGCATCTGGGCGGTGCGCGAGGCGGCGGCGGGCGCCCCCGACCCGGACCGCTCGGAATACGTGATCGACGAGGTCGCGGGGATGTGGATCGCGCTGCTGCCGGTCTCGATCGGAGCGGCCGCGGCCGGGGTCGATGCGACCGCGCTGTATCCGGGCTGGATCGCGGCCTTTCTGGGCTTCCGGCTGTTCGACATCTGGAAACCCGGCCCCATCGGCCGCGCCGACCGGATGAAGACGCCGATCGGGGTCATGCTCGACGACGTGCTGGCGGGCGTCGCCACGGCGGTGCTGGTGCTTGCGCTGGCCGCACTCTCGCATATCTTCCTGATGTGACCGAAACAGCCGACCCCCTCGTCTCCGGGGCCCGTGCCGCGGGCCTCGTGATCGCCACCGCCGAAAGCTGCACCGGCGGGATGATCTCGGCTGCCATCACCGACATTCCGGGCTCGTCCGCCGTCTTCGACCGGGGCTTCGTGACCTATTCGAACGCCGCCAAGCAGGCCATGCTGGGGGTTCTGGCCGAAACGCTGGACGCCCATGGCGCGGTCTCGGAAGAGGTCGCGGCCGAAATGGCCGCCGGAGCGCTGGCCCGGTCAGAGGCCGATCTGGCCGTTGCCGTCACCGGCATCGCGGGCCCCGGCGGGTCCGAGTTCAAGCCCGAAGGCCGGGTCTGTTTCGGGCTCGCCCGGCGCGGCGCGGAAACCCGCACCGAGACCGTCGAATTCGGCGCGCTCGGGCGCGACCGGGTGCGGGCCGCGACCCGCGATCATGCCCTGGCGCTTCTGCTGGGGGCGCTCGGCGCGCCGCGAACCTAGGGCCTCAGGGCCGCGTGCCGTAAAGCGCACGCGCCCGATCCTCGAAGGCGCGCACGATCCGCAGCATCGCCTCGTTGAAGACCGCGCCGATCACGCCCTGCAGCACCCGGTTCCTGAATTCGAAATCGACGAAGAACTCGACCTTGCAGCGGCCCTCGGCCACGTCCTCGAACTGCCAGTGCGATTTCAGATAGCGAAACGGCCCGTCGAGATATTCGGTATCGATCCGCATGCGCCCGGGCCAGAGCGTCACCCGGCTGCCGAAGCGTTCGCGGAACACCTTGAACGAGATCACCAGATCGGCCTCCATCAGCTCGCGGTCGCCGTAATCGGTGCGCGAGCGGATTCGGGCCGCCGCGGTCCAGGGCAGGAATTGCGGATAGGACCCGACATCGGCCACCAGATCGTACATCTGCTGGGCGGTGTATGGCATCTCGCGGTTTTCCGAATGGCGCGGCATGGGTTCCGGTTCGCTGCTGACAATGGGACGCCATGTCTGCTAGAAACCCGGCAAAATCAAGGGGGACCCATGGTCGAGAGACCATATGTCATAGACGAGTTGCTGTCGGCCAAGACCATCGCGGCCCGCGTCGAATCGCTGGCCGGAGAGATCACCGCGCATTTCGCCGATACCGAAAAGCTGGTCGTCGTCGGCCTGTTGCGGGGCTCGTTCATCTTCATCGCCGATCTGGTGCGCGAGCTGAACCTGCCGGTCGAGGTCGATTTCATCGAAACCTCGTCCTATGGCAATTCCACGACCTCGTCGCGCGAGGTGCGGATCCTGAAGGACCTGCGCGGCCAGATCGAGGGCCGCGACGTGCTGGTGGTCGAGGATATCGTCGATACCGGCCACACGCTGAAACACGTGCTGCACCTTCTGGGCGGACGCAAGCCCGCGCGGCTGGAATGCTGCGCGCTGCTCGACAAGCCGTCGCGGCGCGAGGTCGACGTGCGCGCGCGCTGGGTCGGCTTCGAGATCCCCGACCGCTTCGTGGTGGGCTTCGGCATCGACTATGCCCAGCGCAACCGCAACCTGCCCTATATCGGCGCGGTGCGGTTCACCGGCTGAGCCCCGTCAGACCCCTTCGGCGACGCCCGCGGCCTGGGTGCGGATACGCTCGACCATGGCCCGCAGCCCGTTCGAGCGTTGCGAGGACAGGTGCTCGTCGAGGCCCAGCCGCGCCAGCTGGGCGCCTGCGTCGGTCTCAAGCACCTGAACCACGGTCAGCCCGTCGTAAAGCGCCCGCAGCACCGCGATCAGCCCCTTGACGATCATCGCGTCGCTGTCGCCCTTGAAGTGATAGATCGCCTCGGGCCCGGCGCCCTCGACATCGGCCATCAGCCAGACCTGGCTGGCGCAGCCGTCGACCTTGGTCGCCGGGACCTTGAACGCCTCGGACAGCGGCTCCATCGCCTTGCCCATCTCGATCACATGGCGATAGCGGTCCTCCCAGTCCTCCAGGAACTCGAAAGTGTCCACGATCTCCTCGAAGGCCTCACTTGCCACGTCGTTTCTCCTTGCCTGACCGGTCCTGACTAGCCCCGGCCCGGCCAAAGGTCCAGCTTCGGGGCCGGACCGGCTTTTCAACGGCGCCGGTTTCGGCTAACCGATTGGACGAAGCAACCGGGGGCCTGCCCATGAAATCATCGCTTTCGGCCGTGCTCTGCGCGGCGCTCGCCCTCTCCGCCTGCGGGACCGTGCGCGAGTCGCGGATCAACCCGTTCAACTGGTTCCGCAGCTCGACCGAGGCCGAGACCACCGAAACGCAGGTCCGGACGGCCAAGGACGAGGACCCGCGCGCGCTGGTCGATCAGGTGGTCGAGATGAGCGTCGACCGCGCGCCGGGCGGCGCCATCGTGACCGCGACCGGTCTGCCGGTCCGTCAGGGGTTCTGGAATGCCGAACTGGTGCGGGCCGAAACCGATGCCGACGCCCCGACCGACACGCTGGTCTACGACTTCCGCATCGCAAGCCCCGGCACCGCGACTCCGGTCGGCACCGAACCGTCGCGACTGGTTACCGCCGCGCTGTTCCTGTCGGATCAGGATCTCGAAGGCATCCGCACCATTATGGTGCGCGGCGCCCAGAACCAGCGCCAGGCCCGCCGCTAAGGCGACAGACCGCGACACCGGGGCCTCAGGCATGATTGCAACGCGGTCCCGCGCGGTGACGCGGGGCTCCGCAAAGAAACCGACCAGACAGTCACGGTGACGGAGAAAACCATGAAGATCGGGCTCGTTTCACTCGTCCTCTGCGGCACGACCGTTCTTGCGGCCTGCCAGCCCAACGACACGACCCTGACGACCGCAGCCGGCATGTCGGCCGGGTCGCAGGCGCGGCTCATCGAAACCGAAACGCCCCCCGAATACATCCCTTGCAGCGAGCTGGAACGGAAGCTCGCCGTCAGCGATGCGAAGGTGAGGGCGTTCAGCTCCCGCAACACGTCGAGCGAGGCGATCTATTGGCGCGACCGGAACAAGCGCCTCATCGCCCGCGCCTACGAATGCCAGCGGCCCAGGTGAGCCCCGCGGACGGGGCCGTCCCGCTCTTGGGCTAGAGCGGGACCACCACCACGTTGCTGCCCTTGGCGGCCAGAGCGATCTTGCCCGCGCAAAGTTGCAGCGCGTCATCGCCGAAGACCTCGGCCCGCCAGCCGCGCAGCGCCGGGCCGTCGCGCCGCCCGGCGGCGATGGCGTCAAGCTCGGAGGCGGTCGCGATCAGCTTCTGCGCCACCCCGGCCTCTTCCGACTTGGCCTTCAGCAGCACCCGCAGAAGATCGGCCAGCGCCGGGTTCACCTGCAGCTTGTCGTCGGCGTCGGGCATTGTCGGATAGTCGGCCTGGGGCGTCTCGGCGGCCGCGGCGATGGCCGCGATGATGCCTTCGGCAATCTCGCCCCGCCGCGCCTCGCGCAGCAACAGCCGCGAGCGCGACAGATCCTCGAAGCTTTGCGGCTTGGTCGAGGCCAGCTCCAGCAGCGCGTCGTCCTTGTAGACCCGGTTGCGCGGGATGTTGCGGGCCTGGGCATAGGTTTCGCGGAACCGCGCCAGTTCCTTGACCGCCACGAGGAACTTGCCCGAATGGGTGCGGGTCTTGACCCGGCGCCAGGCCTCCTCGGGGTGGACGATATAGGTCGCGGGGTCGGTCAGGACGCTCAGCTCTTCCTGCAGCCACTTGGCCCGGCCGGTCTTTTCCAGCTCGGCCGCGAGATATTCGTAGATCACCCGCAGATGGGTGACATCGGCCAGCGCATAGGATTTCTGCGCGTCCGACAGCGGCCGGCGCGACCAGTCGGTAAAGCGCGAGGTCTTGTCGAGATTCGCCCGGGCGATCTTGCGGACCAGGGTCTCGTAGCCCACCTGTTCGCCGAAGCCGCAGACCATGGCCGCGACCTGGGTGTCGAAAAGGGGTTCGGGGAAGACCTTGCCTTCGGTGAAGAAGATCTCCAGATCCTGCCGGGCGGCGTGGAACACCTTGACCACGGAGGGATTGCGGAAAAGCCCGTAAAGCGGCTCGAGCGAGAGATCGCCCGCCAGCGGGTCAACCAGCACGGCCGCGCCCTCGGTGCCGTCGCGCGCGGGCAGCGCCAGCTGCACCAGGCAGAGCTTGGCGTAATAGGTGCGCTCGCGCAGGAATTCGGTGTCGATGGTGATATAGGGGGCGCTCGCGGCCTCCTCGCAGAAGGCGGCCAGCGCCTCGGTCGTGGTCAGTGTCTTCATCTCAGCCCGCATTAAACCGATAGCACCTCGCAAGAACCCCGACCCGTTCGTGATAGTGAAACCGCCAGAGAATGGAAAGGCCGCATCGCCTTGACTGTCCGCCTCCGCAGCATTGCCCGCGTGTCCCGGTCGGGGTCAGGACAGCAGAACCGGCGTCCGGTCGCCCGCCGCAAAGCGGCGCAGGACCGCCGGATACAGCGCGTGTTCCTGCACCAGCACCCGCGCGGCCAGCGTGTCGGCGGTGTCGTTCGCCAGCACCGGCACCCGCGCCTGGCCGAGGATCGGCCCGCCATCGAGCTCGGCCGTCACCTCGTGGACGGTACAGCCCGCCTCGGCATCGCCCGCCTCGAGCGCGCGCGCATGGGTGTGAAGCCCGCGATAGTTGGGCAGCAGCGAGGGGTGGATGTTCAGCATCCTTCCGGCCCAGGCCTCGGTGAACCCCGGCGTCAGCACCCGCATGAACCCGGCAAGGCACAGGATGTCGGGACGCGCCTCGGCCAGCCGGTCCATCAAGGCCGCCTCGAAGGCCGCGCGGTCCTTGCCGAAGGGGCGATGATCGACCGCCGCGACCGGAATGCCCAGCGCCCGCGCCCGGTCGAGCCCCTTGGCCGCCGGATCGTTCGACAGCACCAGAACGGGGCGCGCCGGATGATCGCCGGTCATGCTTTCGGCAAGCGCCACCATGTTCGACCCCGACCCCGAGATCAGGATCGCGACGCGCTTGGGGTCGGTCACAGCAGGCGTCCCTCGTAGGCGACCCCCTGCCCCGGCCCGACCCGGCCGATCCGGGCCACGGTCTCGCCCGCCTCGGCCAGAAGCGCCGTCAGCGCCTCGGCCCGGTCCTCGGCCACGACCAGCACCATGCCGATCCCGGCATTGAAGGTCTTCAGCAGTTCGGCCTCGGCCAGCCCGGCGGTCTCGGCCAGCCAGCGGAACACGGGCGGCAGATCCCAGGCCCCCAGATCGACCGTCGCGCCCAGGCCCTCGGGCAGCACGCGCGGCAGGTTCTCGGTCAGCCCGCCGCCGGTGATATGGGCAAGCCCGTGCACGCCGCCCGCCCGGATCGCGGCCAGCGCCGGTTTGACGTACAGCCGGGTCGGCGCCAGCAGCGCCGCCCCCAGCGGACCGTCGGCGAAGGGCGCGGGCGCGTCCCAGCCCAGCCCCGCGACCTCGACCACCTTGCGGACCAGCGAATAGCCGTTCGAATGCACCCCGTCCGAGGCCAGCCCCAGAAGCACGTCGCCCTCGGCCACATTGGCGGGCAAATCGTGGCCGCGTTCCATCGCGCCGACGGCAAAGCCCGCCAGATCGAAATCGCCGCCATGATACATGCCCGGCATCTCGGCGGTCTCGCCCCCGATCAGCGCACAGCCAGACCGCAGACAGCCCTCGGCGATGCCCTCGATCACCCGCGCGGCCTCGTCGATCTCAAGCTTGCCGGTCGCAAAATAGTCCAGGAAGAACAGCGGCTCGGCGCCCTGGCAGACCAGATCGTTGACGCACATGGCGACAAGGTCGATCCCCACGCCGTCAAGGTGGCCGGTGTCGATGGCGATCCGAAGCTTGGTGCCCACCCCGTCGGTCGCGGCGACCAGCACCGGGTCGAGATAGCCCGCGGCCTTCAGATCGAACAGCGCGCCGAACCCGCCCAGCCCGGCGACGGTCCCGGCCCGCCCGGTCCGCTTGGCGGCCGGCTTGATCCGCTCGACGAGCGCATTGCCTGCGTCGATATCCACGCCCGCCTCGGCATAGGTCAGGCCGTTTTTCCGCTCGCTCATGGGGCTCTCCCGTCTGGTTGGCTGCGCTTTAGCGCAACACCCGCACGAAGGAAAGCCGGAGCCGCGGCCGCGCGGAAAGAGAAACCCCGCCACGGCACGGGGGCCGGGCGGGGTCCGATGAAGTCAGGCGATCCGGGGTGCCGGATCCAGGCGGCGTCAGGCCTGCGACAGGCGCTGGGCCACGTTTTCCCAGTTGACCAGCTTGTCGAGGAAGTTGGTCAGATAGGCCGGGCGCTTGTTGCGGAAGTCGATGTAGTAGGAATGTTCCCACACGTCGCAGCCCAGAAGCGCGGTCTGCCCGAAGCACAGCGGGTTCACGCCGTTTTCGGTCTTGGTGACCTTCAGTGTGCCGTCGGTATCGACCACCAGCCAGGCCCAGCCGGACCCGAACTGACCGGCCCCGGCGGCGGCGAAGTCTTCCTTGAATTTCTCGACCGAGCCGAAGGCGTCCTTGACGCGCGATTCAAGCTCGGAGGGCATGGCCACCGGCTTCGGCGACATCATTTCCCAGAACTGGGTGTGGTTCCAGTGCTGCGAGGCGTTGTTGAAGATGCCCGACTGGGCCACCGCACCGTTTTGATAGGTGCCCTTGACGATCTCTTCGACCGATTTCGAGGCCCATTCGGTGCCCTCGATCAGCTTGTTGCCGTTGTCGACATAGGCCTTGTGGTGAATGTCGTGGTGATATTCCAGCGTCTCCTTGGACATGCCGCTATCGGCCAGAGCATCATGGGCATAGGGAAGAGCGGGAAGTTCGAAAGCCATCAAAAGACCTCCTTTTTCGTTAACGAACTGCGTCACTTTGGCCTAGATGGAGAGCGCAAAGCCAGATCGTCAACCCCCTCTGCCGAAATAGTCCGCAGAGGGCGCCGCCGTCGCGGCGGCAAGCAGGTCCCGGACATATACGGCCACCGAGCGGAAACAGATCACCCCGAAACGGTCGTTGCTTTCGCACCAGATGGCGGCGGGCACCTGCGCCAGGCGGGTCCGCCGGAAACCGCCGGGCCGGAACGCCGCTGGCGCCATGTCAGCGGGCGTCAGCCGGGCCATAACCTCGCGCCCGCCCGTGCCGTAAAGCCGGAAGACCGCGCGCGCGTCCGACAAGTCGGCAACCGTGGCATGCCGGGCCTTCAGCGCGCGGCCAAGGGTTCCCATCGTGCGCGACACCTCGGCATAGGGCACGAACAGCAGCAATTCGTCCGGCGCCATCCAGGCCAGCCCCCGGTCGCCCTCGATGGTGCCCTCAAGCGGCCCCGGCAGGTCGATGCCGGTCACCCCGGTCGCGGCATTGCGGATCTTCGCGTCCGCAAGATCGCCCTTGAGCGCGATCATGCCCTGCAGCGGCCCCTCCTCGATCCGGGCCAGCCCGTCGCCGCGGAAGCCACCCAAAGCCGAAACCGATGCGGTCACTGGTTCAGACATTCTGTTTCTCCCCTTCCGGGTCGTAGAAGACCGGGCTGACGATCCGGGCGTCGCGCGTGCTGCCATCGGCGCAGGTGAAGGCGATCACCTCGCCCATCCGGTCGGGTCCGTGCAGGACCAGCCCCATGGCGATGCCCCGCTTCAGCGTCGGCGAGTGGTAGGTCGAGGTCACGCGGCCCTGCGTGTTGCGCTGGCCATTGGCATTGCGCCCCGGCGCCGCGGCATAGACCCCGTCGGGCAGGACCGACCCGTCGAGCGTTTCCAGCCCGACAAGCTTCCAGCGGGTCGGGTCGGTCATGTGGCTGCGCGCCTGCGCGCGCTTGCCGATGAAGTCGTCCTTCTTCTTCGACACCGCCCAGTCGAGCCCCAGATCCTGCGGGATCACCGTGCCGTCGCTTTCGTCGCCGATCATGATGAAGCCCTTCTCGGCCCGCAGCACATGTAGCGCCTCGGTGCCATAGGGCGCGATGCCCAGATCGGCCCCGGCGGCAAGGCAGGCATCCCAGAGGGCCCGCCCCTGCCCGGCCCGCACCGCGATCTCGAAGCTCAGCTCGCCCGAGAAGGAAATCCGGTAGACCCGCACCGGGAAACCGCCAAGCTCGCCCTCGGTCCAGGCCATGAAGGGCAGCGCCTCCTTCGCCAGATCCATCCCGCCGAGACGATCCAGCACCTCGCGCGCCTTCGGACCCGCGACGGCAATCTGGGCGAATTGTTCGGTCTGGTTCACCACATGGACCTTCAGATCCCACCATTCGGTCTGCAGCCATTCCTCCATGTGCTGGTGCACATGCTCGGCCCCGCCCGAGGTGGTGTGGCACAGGAAGCTGTCCTCGGACAGCCGCGCCACCACGCCGTCATCCATCAGGAAGCCGTTTTCCGAACACATCAGCCCATAGCGGCAGCGCCCGACCTTCAGGGTCGACATCATGTTCGTGTAAACCCTGTCGAGGAAGACGCCCGCATCGGGCCCCTTGACGAGGATCTTGCCCAGCGTCGAGGCATCCAGCAGCCCCACCGCCTCGCGCACCGCCAGAACCTCGCGCCGGATCGCGGCGCCGTGGCTTTCGCCCTTGCGGGGGTAGCAATAGGGGCGGCGCCAGTGGCCGACAGGTTCGAAATGGGCGCCTTTCTCCTCATGCCAGTCCTGCATCGGCGTGCGCCGCAACGGCTGGAACGTCTCGCCGATGCCCGGGCCCGCGATGGCGCCGAAAGTGAGCGGCGTGTAGGGCGGCCGGAAGGTCGTGGTGCCGACCGCCGGGATCTCGGTGCCCAGGGCGTCGGCCAGGATCGCCAGACCGTTGACGTTGGACAGCTTGCCCTGATCCGTCGCCATCCCCAGCGTGGTGTAGCGCTTGGTATGTTCGACGCTTTCATAGCCCTCGCGGGCGGCCAGCTGGACGTCCGAGACCTTCACGTCGTTCTGGTAGTCGAGGAACATCTTCATCCGCAGTTCGGGCCCCGCCCGACGCGGCAGGATCCAGGCGGGCTCGACCGGTTTCTGCTCGGGCGCCGAGGCCACCGCGTCGACTGGTTCGGCGTCAAACCCCGCGGCCAGCGCGGCGGCCGCCCCGGCGCGGCCCGCATCGAGCTGACAGCGCTTGGCCAGCAGCGCGCCGTTGGCGGCACCCGCGGCATGGACGAAGGTTTTCCCGTCATGGGATTTCGGCGCGCGGTCGGCATCGGGGCGGAAGCTGGACTGCTTGGCGTCCCAGAAAAGCTTGCCCCCCGCATGGGACCACAGATGGACGGCGGGCGACCAGCCGCCCGACATCGCCACCGCGTCGCAGGCGATGCGGTCGGTCGGATAGCCCTTGCCATCGACCGGGCCGATCCCGACCGAGCGGACGCGCTTGCCGCCCGCGACATCGACCACGGTCATGCCGGTCCGGACCTCGATCCCGGCCTTGCGCGCGATCTTGGGCAGCGGCCCCTCGGCGCTGGCGCGGGTGTCGAGGATCGCAGGCACCCGAAGCCCCACCTCCAGCAGGCACAGCGCGGTACGATAGGCGTCGTCATTGTTGGTCAGCACGACCGTGCGGCGGCCGGGCGCGACCGCCCAGTTCTCGACGTAGTCGCGCACCGCCGAGGCCAGCATCACGCCCGGCACGTCATTGCCCGGGAAGGCCAGCGGCCGTTCCAGCGCCCCCGCCGCGACGATCACCTGCCGGGTGCGGATCTTCCACAGCCGGTGACGCGGGCCGCCCGCGTCCGGCGCGTGGTCGGTCAGCCGCTCATGGGCCAGCGCAAAGCCGTGATCGTAGACACCGACGCCCTGACAGCGCAGCCGGAGCGTCACGTTCTCCATGCCCGACAGCGTCTCGACCGTCCGCGCGACCCAGGCCTCGGCCGGGTGCCCCTCGATCTCGACCCCGTCGACGGGCGCGCGACCGCCCCAATGGGCGGTCTGCTCGACGACCAGAACCCGCGCGCCCGCCCGGCCCGCGACCAGCGCCGCCTGCAGACCCGCGACCCCGCCGCCGACGATCAGCACATCGATATGGACATGGAAATGTTCATAGCTGTCGGGATCTTGCTCGGACGGCGCCCGGCCAAGACCGGCCGATTGCCGGATCAGCGGTTCGTAGATGTGTTCCCAGAACGCCGCGGGCTTGAGGAAGGTCTTGTAGTAGAACCCCGCGGGCAGAAAGCGCGCCAGCTTGCTGTTGATCGCGCCGATATCGAAGGCAAGCGAGGGAAAGCGGTTCTGGCTTTCCGCCACCAGCCCGTCGAACAGCTCGGTCGTGGTGGTGCGCTGGTTTGGCTCGAACCGGCCCCGGGTGCCAAGCCCCACAAGGGCATTCGGCTCTTCTGCGCCCGAGGCGACGATGCCGCGCGGGCGGTGATACTTGAAGGACCGGCCGACCAGCATCCGGTCGTTGGCCAGCAGCGCCGAGGCCAGCGTATCGCCCGCGAACCCGTCGCAGTCGGCCCCGTCGAAGGTAAAGCCCAGACGCGCGCCGCGATCGATCAGGCGGCCGCCCGAAGACAGACGAAAGCTCATGCCCGGCCCTCCCAGGCAAAGCCCGGCACCCGGGCGGCAATCTTGTCGAGAAGCTGGCGCGGCGGCTCGGAGGTCTGGGCGGGATAGGTGCCGTAGACTTCCAGCGTCACCGTGTTGCGCGCGGCATGAAACCACTTGCCGCAGCCATGGGCATGGCGCCAGCGTTCGAAATGCACGCCCTTGGGGTTCTTGCGATGGAAGAGATAGGCTTCGAACGCCTCGGCGTCCGCGCCCGGGCCGACGCGCGCGATATGCGCCTCGCCGCCCGGTGCAAGTTCGGTTTCCTCTGCGGCGGCGCCGCAGCAGGGACAAGTCAGGACAAGCATCGCGCCCCCTCGGTCCGGTTCAGTGACTGGCGGACAGGGGCGCGGTGACGGGCCCCCGGATTATTCGTCGGGAAGCGGGAAGACCTGGGCCTGTTGCGGGCCGGTTCCGGCATAGTAGACATGGGCACCGACGACGCCGAGGAAGAGCGGGAAAAGCACCCCTCCCACCAGACCGATCCACTTGGCAGCGGATGCGGGCACCAGTTCGTCGTAGCTCGAGTTATTCTCAGACATGCGCGGCTCTCCGAATTGCTTTTGGCGCAACTTATGCAAACCGCGGGATGGGTCAAGACGACCAAAGGACCAGAACGCCCGTCTGCGACACCGCGGCTCAGCTGCGCAGAGCCTAGTGCGCGACCGTTACCGGCCTGTAAAGGCTGACCGGGCCGGGAGACCGGCGCACCTCGGCCTGTCGCGGCCGACGGGGCGTCCGGCTGGCACGCGGCGGGATCTGCGGCAGGCATCAGTGGGCCACCCCGGCGGCAACGCTTTCATCGACGAACCGGCCCGCGCCGAAGCGGTCGAGCCCGAATTCCGCCGCCAGCGGCCCCGGTTCGCCCTTGGCCACGAGCTCGGCCATCGCCCAGCCCGAGCCGGGGATCGCCTTGAACCCGCCAGTGCCCCAGCCGCAATTGATGAAGCAGTTGCCAAGCGGGGTTTTCGACAGGATCGGCGAGCGGTCGCCGGTCATGTCGACGATGCCGCCCCACTGGCGCAGCATCTTCAGCCGCGAGATGATCGGAAAGGTCTCGATCAGGGCGCGGATGGTGTCCTCGACATGCTGGAAACTGCCGCGCTGGGTGTAGTTGTTGAACCCGTCGGCGCCGCCCCCGATCACCAGTTCGCCCTTGTCGGACTGGCTCATGTAGCCATGCACGGTGTTGGCCATGACGACGGTGTCGATCACCGGCTTGATGGGCTCCGACACCAGCGCCTGCAGCGCCACCGACTCGATCGGCAGGCGGAACCCGGCCATCTCGGCCAGAACGCCCGAATGCCCCGCCACCACGATGGCCAGCTTGCCGCAGCCGATCGCACCCTTCGTGGTCTCGATCCCGGTGACCTTGCCCGCCTTCTGCCGGACCGCCGTGACCTCGCATTGCTGGATGATGTCGATCCCCATCGCCGAACAGGCGCGGGCATAGCCCCAGGCGACCGCATCGTGACGCGCGGTCCCGCCGCGCTTTTGCCAGAGCGCGCCCAGAACCGGATAGCGCGGCCCGTCGATATTGATGATCGGCACGATCTCCTTCACGCGCTTCGCATCGACATATTCGGTGTCGATCCCCTGCAGCACGTTGGCCGCCGCCGTCCGTTTCCAGCCGCGCGCCTCGTGTTCGGACTGGGCCAGCATCAGGCAGCCGCGCGGGCTGAACATCACATTGTAGTTCAGGTCCTGGCTGAGCCCGTCATACAGCGACCGCGCCTTCTCGAAGATCGCGGCCGAGGGGTCCTGCAGGTAGTTCGAGCGGATGATGGTGGTGTTCCGGCCGGTATTGCCACCGCCCAGCCAGCCCTTCTCGATCACTGCGACATTTCGCACGCCATGGTTCTTGCCCAGATAATAGGCGGTGGCGAGGCCGTGCCCGCCCGCGCCCACCACGATCACGTCGTAGCGGGCCTTGGGTTCGGGCGAGGCCCAGGCCTTTTCCCAGCCCTCGTGGTAGCTGGCGGCCTCACGGGCAATGGCGAATGCGGAATAGCGTTTCATGGCCACGGGCGAATCCCCTTGGGTTTGCGGGCTCTTTGGCTCCGTTTAAGCACCCTGCTCCGGCGCCCCCCTGCCCGCCAGCGGCATGCCATCAAAAGAACGCGACACTGGCGCCGACGGCAAGGGGTCGGGCCGCTTTGGTCTTTCGAAACCGGGCCAAGCATACTAGATCGGCTGGGGCAGGCAGAGAGGGGGCCCCTATCCCATGACCTTTATCGTCGTCGCCATCGGCATGGCCGCCGTGATCGCCGCGGTTCTGACGCTGACGCTGATCCGGGGCCGCCGCGGCGACGAACCGGCCGCCGCCTACGACCTGCGCGTCTATCGCGAACAGCTCGACGAGGTCGAGCGCGACCTCGCGCGCGGCGTGATCGCCGAGGACGAGGCCGCGCGCATCCGCACCGAGGTGTCGCGCCGGGTGCTGGAGGCCGACCGCAAGCTCGCGCGTCAGGCCGCGACCGGCCAGGCCCCGAAGGCGCTGAGCCTCGTGGCAGGCATCGCGGTGCTGGCCTTTCTGCTGGGCGGCGCCTGGATCACCTACAGCTATAATGGCATGCCGGGCTATGCCGACCAGCCGCTCGATCTGCGCAAGGCCGAGGCCGCCGACTACCGCGAAACCCGGATGCGTCAGGCCGAGGCCGAGGCCAAGGCCCCGCCGATGCCCGGCCTGCCCACCCCCGATGCCGAACATCTGAAACTGGTCGAAAAGCTGCGCCAGGTGGTGGCCGAGCGCGGCGACGATCTGCAGGGGCTGGACCTGCTGGCCCATAACGAGGCGGCGCTGGGCAACTTCAAGGCGGCCTACGAGGCCCAGGCGAAGGTGATCGCCCTGAAAGGCGCCCAAGCCACCGCCAACGACTATGCGACCCAGGCCGACATGATGGTGCTGGCCAGTTCGGGCTATGTCTCGCCCGAGGCCGAGGCCGCGCTGGAACAGGCGCTGAACCGCAATCCGCAGAACGGCACGGCGCTGTACTACTGGGGCCTCATGCACATCCAGACCGGGCGGCCCGACATCGCCTTCCGGGTCTGGCGCGAGCTACTGAACGTGTCCAAGGCGGACGACCCCTGGCTGCCCATCGTGCGCGAGCAGATGCCGAACCTCGCCTGGTATGCGGGCGACGAACGCTATCAGTTGCCGCCCATGCCCGCCGCCGGAGGCGCGCCCGGCCCCAGCGCCGAGGACATGGCCGCGGCCGAAGACATGACCCCCGAGGCCCGGCAGGAGATGATCCGCGGCATGGTCGCCCGACTGTCGGCGCGGCTCGCGGATCAGGGCGGCAGCCCCGAGGAATGGGCGCGTCTGATCGGCGCGCTCGGCGTGCTTGGCGACCGCGAGCAGGCGGGCGCGATCTGGGCCGAGGCACAGCAGACCTTCGCCGCCCAGCCCGACGCGCTGGCCACCATCCGGCAAGCCGCGCAATCGGCGGGGGTGGCCGAGTGAGCGTGCATGACTCCCCCGAGGAGTTCGCGGCGGCGCTGCCCCGGCCCGCCGCGCTGATCGGGCTCGATTTCGGCGAAAAGACCATCGGCGTCGCGGTATCGGACCCGTTCTGGACCGTGGCGAGCCCGCTCGAGACGATCCGGCGCAAGAAGTTCACCCTCGATGCCGGGCGGGTGCTGGACATCGCGCAGGGGCGCGCCGTGGGCGGGATCGTGCTGGGCCTGCCGCGCAACATGGACGGGACCGAGGGCGCGCGCTGCCAGTCGACCCGCGCCTTCGCGCGCAACCTGTCGCGGATCACGGACCTGCCCATCGGCTTCTGGGACGAACGGTTGTCGACCGTCGCGGCCGAACGCGCGCTGCTTGAGGCCGACACCTCGCGCCGGCGCCGGGCCGAGGTCATTGACCATGTGGCCGCGGGATATATCCTTCAGGGACTGCTGGACAGATTACGGAACCTGACTGCCGCGCCATGACCGACGCCGACGCCCCGATCGAGACGCCCTGCATCCGCACCTGCCGCGTCGACCCGGACAGCCGTCTTTGCATCGGCTGCCTGCGCAGCATGGACGAAATCGGCAGGTGGGGCAGCATGAGCCCCGCCGAGCGCCGCCGGATCATGGCTGACCTGCCCGCGCGCCGCGGCCGGATCAGCCCCGACGCCGAAGCAGGTCTTCCGCGCCGGAAACGCGGCTGAACGCAGCGGGCGCCCCGCCCTCTGTCAGTCTCCGGTCAGTGTAAGCAGCAAAGCAAAACCGACTTTTGCGTCGCTTCTCCGCCCCGGTTCACGGCGCTCCGCATGAAGGACAGACAGGGGACAAGCTGTCATTCGTGAAAAATGCAGCGAACGCCAGGAACGAGCCCCACGTTGACCCTGGTTCCAGGCGTGGATACTGATTGGGAGGGCCGCAAACTTCACATCCGAAGGCGGCGTCGCGGTTGCGTGTCGAAGGGATTTCGAGTGGACAGTCTGGCGACTGGACAGTGTCTGTGCGGCGCTGTGACATTTCGCATATCGGGAGAGTTCGAGAGCTTCTTCCTCTGCCACTGCACGCGCTGTCGCAGGGATAGCGGCTCGGCCCATTCGGCAAACCTGTTTTCGTCGACGGCGAAGATCACCTGGTTGTCGGGAGAGGCAAATATCAGGACCTTCCGGCTTTCCGGGTCGAGACACGTAAAGTGCTTTTGCACGATCTGTGGCTCCGCGCTGCCGTTTTCTCAACCGGACGACGGTGTGCTGGTCGTGCCAGCAGGGTCGCTTGATGGCGCGCTCGGCAGGCGGCCCGACGCGCATATCTGCTTCTCCGTTCGCGCGGATTGGGACGACGACTTGGCGTCCCTTAGTCGGTTCGACGAGTTTCCCGCTTAACCTGCCAATCTCCCGGCACGTCCGCTTTGTCCCGCAATGCTGACCGCCACGGTGATCGCCGCGACGGTCTGGTCTGGGTCGCAGTTGCCAGGCACGGCCCAGCGGCAGGATTCAGAAAATTCGCGGGGCGGTGTCGGAAATGCGCGGCATTCGACAGTCAGTCTTCGGTCAGTCCTCGGCCTGGGCCTCGGCCCGGGTCTTGCCCGACACTTTCAACGCCAGCGTGGCGGCCATGAACTGGTCCAGATCGCCGTCCAGCACCCCTTGCGTGTCCGAGGTCTCGACCCCGGTGCGCAGGTCCTTCACCATCTGATAGGGCTGCAGCACGTAGGACCGGATCTGGTTGCCCCAGCCCGCATCGCCCTTGGCCTCGTGCTGGGCGTTGATCTCGGCGTTGCGCTTGTCGAGTTCAAGCTGGTACAGGCGCGATTTCAGGGCCTTCATGGCAATGTCGCGGTTCTGGTGCTGGGATTTTTCCGAACTGGTCACGACGATGCCGGTCGGCATGTGGGTGATCCGCACCGCCGAGTCGGTCGTGTTCACGTGCTGTCCGCCGGCGCCCGAGGACCGGTAGGTGTCGATGCGGATGTCGTTCGGGCTGACCTCGATCTCGATATTGTCATCGACCACCGGATAGACCCAGACCGACGAGAACGAGGTATGCCGCCGCGCCGCCGAATCGTAGGGCGAAATCCGCACCAGGCGGTGCACGCCCGATTCCGATTTCAGCCAGCCATAGGCATTGCGGCCGGTGATCTTGTAGGTGGCGGACTTGATGCCCGCCTCCTCGCCCGCGCTTTCCGACTGCAGTTCGACGTCATAGCCATGCTTCTCGGCCCAGCGGACATACATCCGCGCCAGCATCGAGGCCCAGTCGCAGCTTTCGGTCCCGCCCGCGCCCGAGTTGATCTCGAGGAA
Organism: Rhodovulum visakhapatnamense; assembly: GCF_004365965.1. Taxonomy (GTDB): domain Bacteria; phylum Pseudomonadota; class Alphaproteobacteria; order Rhodobacterales; family Rhodobacteraceae; genus Rhodovulum; species Rhodovulum visakhapatnamense. The sequence goes on along the minus strand of NZ_SOEB01000025.1, from coordinate 10,655 downwards.
GGTGTCGTTGGCATCGGCCTCGCCGTCCAGCAGCGCCTCAAGCTCTTTCGCCTCGGCCTTCTCGCGCAGCGCCTTCAGCGCCGCCTCGGCCTCCTTGACGACCTCCTGGTCGCCCTCGGCCTCGCCCAGCTCGATCAGCTCGACATTGTCCTCAAGCTCCTGGCGGATGCCCTTGTAGGTGTCGATGGCATCGACCAGCGCCTGCCGCTCGCGCATCAGCTTCTGCGCCCGGTCGGGGTCGTTCCACAGCTCGGGGTCCTCGGCCATGGCATTGAATTCTTCCAGCCGGTGCTGGGCGGTCTCCCAGTCCAGACGCTGGGCCAGAAGCCCCAGCGACCTGCGGATGTCCTCGACGGTATTCTGCGCCTCTGCACGCATCGGGCGAAGCCTCGCTGATAATGTGTCAGGTGGGGGTCATATCCCGAGGGGCCGGGACGGGCAAGCGGGCGAGACCGGAAAGCGGCCCCCGACCGCCCGCCGTTTCGTCAGTAAAGCCCGCCCGAGGACAGCGTTCCGAAACTGGCCTTCGGCCCCACCACCGCCTTGCGCCCGGTCGAGGTGGTGACCTCTTCCGAGGGGACGTCTTCGCCGGTGTCCTGCTCGCCCCGGCCGAAAAGCGGCAGGTTCGAGCCCATGGCGAAGCCCCCGTCGATCATGGCCCCGATGCCGAAGATCGGCTCTTCGCCCGCACGGAAGTACTCGGCCACCACATTCTCGCCCGACGCGTCATCTGCCAGGCGCTCGCCGGAATAGCGGTCGATCTTGATGAACTGCCCGCCCGGCGGCACCTTGAACGGCCCGCCGCCATATTTGGCGGTGGCGACCTTCATGAACTCGTTGAAGACCGGCGCGCACATGGATCCGCCAAAGGCGCCGCCCCCCAGACTGCGCGGCCGGTCAAAGCCCATGTAACAGCCCGCCACGATGTTCGAGGTGAAGCCCAGGAACCACACATCGCGCGCGTCATTGGTGGTGCCGGTCTTGCCGGCGGTCGGCACGCCCAGATTGACGCGCCCCGCCGCCGTGCCCCTCTCGACCACGCCCCGCATCATCGAGGTCAGCTGATAGGCGGTGATCGCGTTCATCACCCGCTCGCGGTCCGAGACCACGGTCGGCCCCTGCCCCTCGGGGATCGACAGGGTGCCGCAATCGGTGCAGACCCGGTCGTCATGGCGGTAGATGGTGCGGCCCTGACGGTCCTGCACCCGGTCGACCAGCGTGGGCTCGACCCGTTCGCCGCCATTGGCGAACATCGCATAGGCCGCCACCATCCGGTACAGCGTGGTCTCCTGGCTGCCCAGCGCATTGGCCAGATAGGGTTCGAGCCGGTCATAGACCCCGAATTTCTCGGCATAGCGGGCGACGGTGTCCATCCCGACCTCGCGCGCCAGCCGCACCGTCATCAGGTTTCGCGACTGCTCGATCCCGGTGCGCAGCGGCGTCGGACCGTAGAACTTGTTCGAAGAGTTCTTGGGCCGCCAGATCGTGCCACCGCCGGTATCGACCTCGATCGGCGCGTCGATGATGATCGTCGCGGGCGTGAACCCGCTGTCGAGCGCGGCGGCATAGACGAAGGGCTTGAAGGAGGAACCAGGCTGGCGCGTCGCCTGGGTCGCGCGGTTGAACACCGAGGCCTGGTACGAGAACCCGCCCTGCATCGCCAGCACCCGGCCGGTATTGACGTCCATCGCGACGAAGCCGCCCTGGATCTCGGGCACCTGGCGCAGCGTCCAGCGGATAAAGCCGCCATTGTCGCCGGTCATGCGCCGCACCAGCACCACATCGCCGACCTTGAAATTGGCGCGGAAATCGCCGCGCAGCCAGCCGATATCCTTGCGCGGCACCACCTGGGGCTCGGCCTCGGTCGCCTCGACGCCCTCGATCCCCAGCCGCATCTGCTGGTCCTCGATCTTCAGCACCACCGCCGGATGCCACGGCCCGTCAAGCCGGATGTCGCGCGGCACAACGGTCGCCGCCAGCGCGGCGCGCCAGTGCTCTTCGGTATCGAGCTCGGCCGGGTCGATGGCCTTGCCTGTGCCGCGCCAGACGCCACGATCGCGGTCGTATTTCTCAAGCCCCCGGCGCAGCGCCTGCGCCGCCTCGTCCTGCAATTCGGGGTCGAGCGTCGCGCGGATCGTCAGGCCGCCGCCAAAGAATTCCTCCTGACCGAAATCCTGGCTCAGCTGGCGCCGGATCTCGTCGGTGAAATAGTCGCGCGGCGGCAGGCTGGAACTGAAGGGCGGATAGTCACCGTTCTGCACCGTCATAAGCGGCGCGGCCCGAGCCGCCTCATAGGTGGCGTCGTCGAGATAGCCGTTATCGTGCATCTCGTGCAGCACGTAGTCGCGCCGGGCCACCGCGGCGTCATGGTTGCGCACCGGATGATAGTTCGAGGGCGCCTTGGGCAGCGCCGCCAGATAGGCGGCTTCTTCGGGTTTCATCTCTCTCAGCGTCTTGTCGAAATAGGTCTGCGCCGCGGCCGCCACGCCATAGGAGTTCTGTCCGAGGAAAATCTCGTTGAGATACAGCTCGAGGATCTTGTCCTTCGACAGCGTCTCTTCGATGCGGGTGGCAAGGATCAGCTCCTTGATCTTGCGTTCCCCGGTCCGTTCGCCGCCCAGAAGGAAGTTCTTCATCACCTGCTGGGTGATGGTCGAGGCGCCCCGCACGTTCCGGCCCCGGCTTTTCACGGCATCGAACAACGCCGCCGCCATGCCGCGCGCGTCATAGCCGTGATGGGTATAGAAGTTCTTGTCCTCGGCCGAGATGAAGGCCGCCTTGACCAGATCGGGAATTTCCTCGGCGGGCACGAACAGCCGGCGCTCTTCCGCGAATTCGTCGATCAGCCGCCCCTCGCCCGAATAGATCCGGCTGATGGTCTTGGGCTGGTAGCTGGCCAGATCCTCGTGATCGGGCAGATCGCGCGCATACATCCAGAAGACGGCGCCGATCATCAGGACGGCGGCCGCGACGCCCAGCGTCGCGAAAGAAAAGAGCGCCCCGATAAGGGACAGGAAGAACCGGATCACCCGCGCGTGCCTCTGTGCCGTTATCCGCTCTCTATAGGGCTTCGGACCGGGCGGGTCAAAAGCAAGAGCCCCGGATCGGCGCCGCGCGGCCGGTCCCCGAGGTCACATCGGCGGGAGGTCGGGCCCCCGCCCCGCCGCTCAGGGACGGGCGCGCACGGCCATCGTGTCGCTGGCGGTCTGGCCCGCGCCATCGGTGACGGTAACGCCGATTTCGTAGGTGCGGTTTTGCTCCAGCACGATCCCGACCCGGGGGCCGCTCAGGTCGGACCGCGCCAGCCCGTCGACCGTCCAGCGCGGCGCACAGCAGCCGATGCCCTCCTCGACATCGACGGCGCGGGCCTCGACGTCCAGCCTGCTGCCCATCTGCACCGCGGGCATGCCAAGACCCGGGCGCGGGCGCACGATCTCGACCAGCGGCGGGAAATCGGTTCCCGAAAAGCGCGCGGCCAGCGCCTGCCGGACCGGACGCTCGGCGTTCAGGAACCGGCCGAGCCGCGGATCGGGCGCCTGCCCGGGCGGCAGGTCGGTGGCCCCGGACCAGGCGCCCTTCAGCAGAAGGCCGCGCAGCGCATCCGCGCCCAGCCCCGGATCGGCCGCAGCGATCAGCGCGGCCACCCCCGCCACCAGCGGCGCCGCGACGGAACTGCCCGAAACCGCCTGCGTCCAGCCCTGCGCGGGCGGCGACGTGCCCGCGCCCGGATCGGCCCCGGCCAGGATCGCCACCCCGGGCGCGTAGATGTCGATGCTGTCGCCGTCCTGCCCCGGCGTGCCGGGCAAAGCGCCCGCAGCCGAGAACCCGGCGATCCGCACATCGTCCTAGCCCAGCGCGCCGACGCAGACCACACCCGTCAGTTCGCAAGGAACGCGCCGGGCGGTTTCATGGCACGCGCCCGCCCCGCCCTCGACACAGCGCACCGCGTCGATATCGGCCCGGTCATTGCCCGCCGCCGCGACCGCCAGCGTTCCGGCCCGGTCGAGCGCCGCGATCCCCAGATCGAGCGCCACCGTCGACCAGGCCCAGAGATCGGGCACGGTGGCGGCAAAGCTCATGTTCACCACGCGGGGCACGGCCGCTGCACCGGGCGCGGTCCTGTCCGCGATCCAGGCCAGAAGGGACCAGCTTTCGAACCCGTCGAGGGTCTGCAGTTCGACCGGGCCCGCCACCGGCCCTGCCGGACCGGCCACGGCGCGCATGTTGCCGATCGGCGCCGCCATGATCTCGGCCACATGCGAGCCATGCCAGGGACAGGCCGCGCCCCCCGCGCAGGCCCGGCCGCCGGGCCTGCCCGCCGCGGCGCCCCGCGGATCGGGCATCGAAAGATCGAGCGCGTCGTGAAACCCCTGATCGATCACCGCGAGCGGAATCCGGCTGGCGGCCGTCGCACGGCCGGTATCGTCCGGAAGACCCGCCGCCTTCAGCAGATGCCAGGCGCCGGTCACCCCGATCCGCGCCGCGCCCTCGCCGTTGAGATAGGGCAGATCGAACGGGTTGACGAAGCCCGCCCCGGCGGGGGTGACGCCCTCCAGCAGGATCTCGTTGTCAAGCGCCACCGGCTCGAAGATCCAGTTCAGCCCGACCGAGACCTCGCCCGCCAGCTGCAGCGCGAGCGCGGCGGTCAGCGTGTCCCGCGCAGCCTCGGAGGACACCTCGTAGACCCGGGTGAACCGGTGGGGGGACGCCGCCTCGACCCGGTCGAAGACCGCATCATCGGGCGGCCGCCGGGGGTCGTGCCGCACCCGCAGGACGCTGAGCGTGCGGCCCTCGGGCGTGCCCGCGGTCAGCCGCAAGGGCGCGCCGATCGGGGTCCCGATCCGCGCCGCCACCGCCTTGGCCTCGGTCGGGCTATCCGCCACGAGGATCAGCTCGCCCGTCACGAAGCCCGCCTCGGCCGTGCCGCTGCGGACCACCCCGGCCGCGCGCAGCGGCCCCGGCCGCAGGTCCTCGGCCCGCCGTTCAAGCGCCGGTTCCACGCGAAGCGCGGGCCGCGGGACGGGCCGCGTCCGGTCGTCGGGTTCAGGACGGGCGATGCTGAACTTCTCGATGAGCACGGCGGGATCGAGCCGCCCCGGATCGTCGCCCTGCGCCGCGGCCGACCCGGCCAGACACACGGCAAACGCAGGCAGAAAATGCCTCATGGCCAAACCCTCGTACTATTCGAAACCGTCTAAAATCGGATGCAAGGATCAGCGCGCGAGGCCGCCGCTGTCAAGCGCCAGCCAAGGCGTCAACGCCCCAGCGCAGCCCCCATCCCCGGCTCGGGAAAGCAGGTCGCGGGGCGGCCCGCGCTTTCCTGCCAGCGGCCGATCTCGCGCCGGGTCTTGAACCCCGGCAGCCCGTCGACCCCGCCGACATCGCGCCCGCGCGCCTCAAGCGCGCGCTGGATCGTGGCGATCTCGGCCCGGTCCAGCCGGCCCAGGGCCGCCCAGCGCGCGGAAAAACCGCCCGAGCCAAAGCCGATCCGGTCGCCCAGATGGCCCACGTAAAGCGCGTAAAGGTCGCTCATGTTATAGGCCTTGAGCACGTAGAAATTGGGCGTGACCAGAAAGGCCGGGCCATGCCGCCCGGCGGGCATCATCAGAAAGCCCTCACCCCGGCGCTCGTGCTCGGGGAAGGGGCGGCCCGACACGCGGGACACGCCCAAAGCCTGCCAGTCGGCGATGCTTTGGCCCCGGTCGGGCCCTTCCAGCGTGCAGGACACCGACGCAGGCACCCGCACCTCGAAGCCCCAGTCGCGCCCGGCCTGCCAGCCATGCCGGGCCAGATACGTCGCGATCGAGGCGACCGTATCGGGGCCCGAGCGCCAGATATCGGCGCGCCCGTCGCCATCGCCATCCGTGGCATGGGCCAGATAGGACGAGGGCATGAATTGCGGCTGACCCATCGCCCCCGCCCAGCTGCTTTTCATCTGTTCAAGCGGCACCGGCCGGGCCTGGGCAATTTTCAGCGCGGCCACGAGTTCGTCCGCGAAATAGTCGGCGCGGGTCGACATGAAGCCCTTGGTGCCGAGGACGCGAAAGAGGTCATGGCGGATCGGCGCGCGTCCATAGGCGCTTTCCCGGCTCCAGATCGCCAGCACGATCCGGCCGGGCACACCGGTCACGCGTTCGGCAGCCGTCAGCGCCCCGGCCTGGCGCACCGCCATCTGCCGCCCGGTGGTCGCCGCGCTCCGCAACCCGCCCTCGTCGAAATAGGCGGCGGGCGCGCCGAATTCGGCCTGGCGCTGCGGTCCGGGTGCAGCGGCCTGACCCGGCGGCACCAGATCGGGCAGATCCCAGTCCAGCCGCACCCCGGAAAACGCCGTCTCGAAGGTGGTGCGCGACACGCCCTCGGCCCGGGCGCGCGGCCAGATCCGGGTGTCGAGCCAGGTGCGGAACTGCCGCTCGACCGCCGCCCGGTCGACCGGTTGCGCCACCGCCGCAAAAGGCATGGCCATCAGCATCAGCACCAGAAGGACGGTTCGGATCACGGCGGGCATCGGGTCTCCTGTCCCCGGCCTAGCGGCGCAACAGCGCGGCCTCGGCGGCATCGGTTTCGGCCCAGGCGCGCAGGGCCTCGACTATCCCGGCCGCCGCCCGCGCGCGCCAGTCGGGCGAGGTCAGGTTCTCGCGGTCATCGCGCGAGGACAGGAACCCCATCTCGATCAGCACCGACGGGATGTCGGGCGCCTTCAGCACCGAAAACGCCGCCGACATGTGCGGCGTCTTGTAAAGCTGGCCGACATGGGCGCCGAGCCCGGCGACGATGGCCTCGGCCAGCCGTTCCGACCGGGGCTGGGTATCGGTGCGCGCGAGGTCCATCAGAACGCCCGCGATGACGTCGTCCTTGTCGCTGAGATCGACCCCGGCCAGCAGCGCGTCGCGGTCGTGGCGTTCGGCCAGTTGCGCCGAAGCCCTGTCGGTCGCGGTGTCCGACAGGGTGTAGACCGTGGCGCCCGAGGCATAGCCATCGGCCAGCGCATCGGCATGCAGCGACAGGAACAGATCGGCGCGGGCGGCGCGGGCGATGTCGATCCGGGTTTCCAGCGGCACGAAGACATCCTCGGCGCGGGTCAGCACCGGGTCGAACCCGGCCCGGGCCAGCGCCTCGGCCAGTTCCTTGCCGAAGCTCAGCATCAGGCTCGCCTCGCTGATCCCGGCGCGCTCGGCCCCCGGATCGATGCCGCCATGGCCGGGATCGATGACCACCCGCAACGGGCGGCTGCCATCGTTGCGGCGGGGCGGCGGCGGCAGCGGCTCGGGCGCGGGCAGGCCCCAAAGCGCGGTCTGGGCGGGCGGGCCGGCCAAAGCCGCCCGCGCGCGATCGGCCGGGCCAAGCTGCACCGTCAGGCGGGCCCGGCCCGAGACCGGATCGCGCGGCATCTCGGCCGAGCTCAGCGCCATCGGCGCCGCGAGGTCCAGCACCAGCCGCGACCAGCCCGGGCGGATCGTGCCCGCCCGCGCCGCCCTGACCCGGTCGCTGCCGGTCAGCGCGGCGGTGCTGATCCCGCGCCAGTCGACCTCGCGGAAATCGACGACAAGCCGCGGCGGCGCCTCGAGCGTGAAGACCCGGTAGGGCACCGGCTGGCTGAGATCGAGCCGAAGCGCAACGCCCCCGCCCGGCAGATCGTCAAGTGCAGAGGCCGCAAGATCGGGCCGCACCAGCGCCGACAGCGGCTCGGCCGCCGCGGGACCGGCGACCCCCAGCCAAAGCGCGGCCAGCGCGCGAAAAACCAATGAAATTGCCATCATAGCTGCCCGATCGCCCCGGTCTTTTCGGGCAGCATAGCGCATGCGGGCAGAGTTCGCCACGCTTGCGGCGCGGGGCTCAGAACCCGGCGGCCTTGCGCAGCATATTGCCCGCGACGAGGATCAGGAAGACCGCGAAGACCCGTTTCAGCGGCTTGGGGTCCATCGCATGGGCCATCCTAACGCCCAGCGGCGTCGTGATCAGCGTCATCGCGATGACGACCAGAAAGGCCGGGATGTTGACCGCGCCCAGCGTGAAGGGCGGCCGCGCGCCGTCGGGGATCTGGACGAAGAAGAACCCAAGAACCGAGGGCACCGCGATCAGCACGCCAAAGCCCGAGGCCGTCGCCACCGCGCGATGGATCGGCGCGCCATGAAGCGTCATCAGCGGGACCCCGAAGCTGCCGCCGCCAATTCCCATCAGCACCGACAGGAAGCCCACGACCGGGGACAGAACCGCCCGCTTGAAGCCTTTGGGCATGGTGTCGCCAAGCCGCCAGTCGCTGCGCCCAAGCGCCATGTAAAGCCCGACCGCCATCGCGAGCCCGCCAAAAATCCCTTGCAGCACCACCGACCGCAGCGAAGCCGCGACGAGCACCCCGATCACCGCGCCAGCCGCGATGCCGGGCGCCCAGCCCTTCAGCACCTGCCAGTCGACCGCATCCTTCTTGGCATGGGACAGCACCGACCGCGTCGAGGTCACGATGATCGTGGCCAGAGAGGTCGCCAGGCAGATCTGCATCAGATAGGCGCTGTCATAGCCAAGGCTGTGGAAGGCATAGAAGAAGGCGGTCACCAGGACGATGCCGCCGCCGACCCCAAGAAGCCCGGCCAGTACGCCCGCGATCGCGCCGATTGCCAGCAACAGGACCAGCATGGCCAAAAGCGTCAGTGTGTCGGGCATCGCGCGCCTCCTTCGTCTTGCGGCCCGTGCTTATCCGAGCCCGGACGGAAGGGCCAGCCCGCTCCGACCGCATCGCGCCTGGATCGAAACTGGCCGGGCGTTCTGGACGGGCGAAACCGCTTGGGCGCCATCGAGCCCCGGTCGGGCCGTTATCCGAAGGCACTGCGACGGGACGTTCGGACCCGGGCGGCCGGGAGGGGAAACGCGGCGCGCCCGGGCACCCGGGATCGCCTTATGGACCATGCCTGTTTGGCGCGGGATGAAAGCTCCCTGCGACCGCGGCGAGCGTTCCTGCTCGGATCGATCCGGGCTTCGGGAGGGATCATTTCCGCCGCTTTGGTGTCCGGGCCGACGGTCGCCCGCGACGGACGCTCTTTTCGGACCGCCGAGGAACGACCCGGGCGGCCGGAGACTCCAGACAGGCGCCATGAACCGGGATGGCCGGAGAGACTCATGTCATCGGCAAAACCGCCATCGGCCGACGGCGAGGCCGATTTCCTGGGTGTTCAGTCCCGGCATCTCGTGGATCGGGTCGAGGCTGAATCTGTCCGGCTCTGATGTCCGGAGCCTGCAGATGTATTCGCAGGGCGTGAGCCCGTCGATGGCCTTGAGGCGGCGCGCGAAGCTGAAAGCTGCCATGCTGCCAAGAAGTCCGCGAGGTGCGTCCGCAGCTGGTCGTGGCTGTCGTAGTGGAAACGTTTGACGTTCAGCGGGAAGACGCGCCACTGGTGCCTCTCCTGATCCGCTTCACCCTCCCTGATCGCGCGGTGCATCCGTTCGACCTGTCCGCCGCCCGGGGAAAACAGTCCCCCCGGACTGTTTTCCGATCCTCCGAACTCCCGGGATGGTTGGGGGTGGTCCGCCGGTACTCGATCCCGTTTGCCTCGCAGATCATGTCAAAGCGCATCGGCCGCGAAGACGCGGTATTCCGGTTATTCCGGTTCCGGGGCTGCTCGGCGAACTGAATGCCCCTCGCCATTGTCTCTCAAACCAATGGCGCTCCAATGGCTCGATCGGTGAGGACGGTGTGGACCTGATAGGGCACGGCTTCGAGCATGTGTTGCAGGACCTCCCGGGCCGTCTTACCGTCCGCTTTCTCGACGAGCTGGGTCACGGCAAACTTGCGCGTGCGGTCGATGCCTGCGAACAGCAAGGGCTTTCCTTCAGCTGTCTGCGCCTCGGCGATGTCGATGGGGATCGAGCCTGCGCGGTCGCCATCGGTTCGAGACCCGCTGGCGAGGGCCGACAGGGCAGCGTTTGAACGCCGACCGCTTCGGCTTGTCGCCCTCGACGTCCGGCAGGCGCGAGAGGCATTCGCCATCGGGCTTGCACCAATGGCGCCGCAATGGCTCAGCGCTGCAGGCAGCACTGCGGTGCAGAGCGTGTCAGATGCGGGATGGACGGCTGCAGGGCATGGAGGCCGTCGTCCAGCGGCAGCAGCGTGCGGCGCCGAAACGCGACGACGGCCGCCTCCTCGGCCTCAGTGAGGACCGTCGAACGTGGCTCCTTAGGGCCGGTCTTGCGATCATCGACCGTCTGCTGTTCGCGCCGCTTCGCAACCGTCTTGGGGGTCGTCGGGAAAACGATTCACCGGATCGTTTTCCGATCCGCCCCACTCCGCAGGTCCCGGCTCCGCCATCGCCCTCGCAGCGGTCGTCATCTACTGGTTATGAATCCTAACCCTAGCTGTTCGATCCCTGGTTTTGATGGTGTGGTCCTTTCGAAGGAATGGAGGGATGCCCTGTGGGGAAAGTTCGTCACGGAAGCGCCGCGACCACGTACGCCGCCAGAGCAGGGATACAGCGATCGCAAGCGTCGCTCGCGACGCTGAGAGGAACACCTTGGGACAGCGATCGTAGCGTGTCGCCACGCGCCGCCAGTCCTTGAGCCTGCCGAACATGGTCTCGATGCGGTTGCGACGCTTGTATCGGCGTCTGTCGTATTTGACCGGGGTCTTGCGTTGCTTTCTGCCGGGGGTGACGGGCGACAGGATTTGA
>NZ_SOEB01000024.1 GCF_004365965.1 Rhodovulum visakhapatnamense | reverse complement strand
GCCCCCCTCTTTCGCGGCCATGCTGGTCGCTGTGCGGTGCGCCTTCAGATAGGTCGCATCGATCATTACGGTCTTCTGCTCGCCGTGTCCGGCCGTCAACCCGGCCATCATCCTGGCGAAAATGCCTTTCGCGCTCCAACGCTTCCACCGGCTGTACAGCGTCTTGTGCGGTCCGTAGGCTTCGGGCGCGTCGCGCCAGCGCAAGCCATTGCGATTGAGGAAGATAATCCCGCTCAAGACCCGTCTGTCATCGACCCGAGGCTTGCCGTGGGACTTGGGGAAGAAAGGGGCAAGCTTGGCCATCCGCTCGTCAGCCAGTACAGGTCGCGCATGTCACGGCTCCGTTGTACAGGCCGTGAATCACGCAGCGCGTTGAAAATCAATGCATCCTGAGCCTACTTTCGGAAGATGGACAGGAAGGGCCGCGGTGCGCGCGTCACTATTCGCAACAGCAAGCTCGTCCAGGCATTCGATGCAAACAGCGGGTTGGACTCGGCCAATCCGGATTTTTGGCGGGGCGATCATCGCCCGGGCTGCATCAAGCCGGGCGGGGGATCGAGCGGCACGATCATCCAGGAAAACATCATTGCCTGGGGTGGCATGGGGCCTGTGTGGCTGAACACCTACGGTCCCGACGGAATACCGAGCAAAGACGACGCCTTTGGCTATCTTCCCAACAACAGCGATCCCCGGCTGGGTTTGAACGGCTACGCCCCGCCCGGCCCAAACTTGCTGACACACCCGATCTACTTCGACAGTTTCACCCGCCATATTCTGTTGCGCGACAACTTCGTCTTCGGGTCGGGCGGGTCGCTGATCCAGCCGCGAGGCGGCGCAGGGATGCGCAACTGCGCATTCGCGTTCGGAAACCAGATGTGGAACGTCGGGCAAGGCGACTTCAATAACTACAACGATGCCATGTTCGAGGGGCAAACTACGGATGGGCACAGGTCTCTGTGCCAAGACGCAGTCGCTACCCATGCGGGCTATATGGACGGTCCGAACGCTGGCAACTCGATGAGCCAGGGGGTGCGCGTATCCTCGCCTCTGGTGTCATTCGACCGGGTCCTGGTGCTGCACGATCTCAACCCTAACGATCCGAATGGGGCAGCTCGGCTTGTCAGCGATTGGGATGGAGAGGTCCACGCTCGCCGCGACGGGTTCGCCCATACGGACGAGCAATTTGCGCCGGGGGCTTATCTCGCGGGCTTCAAAGGCCGCGAGCGGGATCTTCTCTCTTATTGGGGCGATCAGATCCACAACCCGAATGGCCTCGACCTGAGCAATGTAAACGATGCCACGATCTTTCGCTGGTACGACGCGCAGCGGGGGAACGCTCCCGACACCACGACTGACATCCTGGACATATACTGGTGGCTCCGCGATCTGCCCCAGGATGAGATCAAGTCGACGGTCGATAGTTTCATTGCATTCATGCAGGCGCCGTTCGGCATTGCCAGACGGTGGCGGACAGCGGCGGCCGCCTGTTCCTTCGTGCCCGATCTGGCCGAGGACGGTTGTCGGTGGGACAATCCCAACAACTGGGGCCGCGATCTGATCCCCGGCAGCTTCGCTGGCGATACCGTGGCGATCAACGGACACGAGGTGTTCTTCCAGGACCACACCTTAACCGTGGCCGGGCTCGATCTGGGCGCGGGTGGGCATCTGCATGCGGTGAACGGCCGCCTCGACGTCGCGGCCGCGCCGACCTGCACCGGAAGCGGTGCGATCATCGACGTGGACAGCCTCACGACGACCGGCGCGACCCTGGCCGCGATCAACGTCCCCGATGGGCTGACCGCAACCTTCTCTGCCGCTGACGGCATCCTGACCATGGTGCTGTCATGAGCACCGTCCGGGATGACATCTGCGAGATCGCGGCTGAGATCGGCCGTGGCTCTGACGATCAGGAAACCATCATCAGCCCGCTTTATCGCCGCGCGGTGGTCGACCTCGCCCACGGTTGCGTTGGGGTGCTGATTGGATGGCTCTCCGTCGTCGCGCTGCCGATCGGATTGGTCTTCTGGGCGGGCTACTGCGCGCTTCAGTGGTGGCAGACCAACGGCGGTTCCCGTCTCCGCGATGCGCGGGTCGATTTCGTGCTGGCGCTGATCGGCCTGGTGGCCGTCAAGACCGGGCTTCTGGTCGCTCTGGTGCTGGCCCCGTGGGCCGGCGCCCTGCTGGCCCACTTCTCCCGTAGGACGTGGCGGTGACGGGCGTTCGAACGTTCGTTGACGGACCGTTCAAGCGGCGTTCAAAGGCGGGTTGCGTGGGGCAGTATTAAACGTCTCCGCTCCGACATTGACTGTCACGCACTCCGGATTTCAGTGTCGCGCTACACTAACACAACCGCAAACGGGCCGCGCGCAGCCTCTTACCGTCTCTGACAGGACTGGGGCCACCACCCTTTCCCCAACATATAGCGCGCGATTTGGCCCCTACCCAAATCCTAGAGGCTCCCCTATAGTGCCTGTGGATAAGTTCACGCCGTGCCCGAGAGAGAGCCCATGCGCTGCCCGTTCTGCGGAAACATCGACACACAGGTGAAGGATTCCCGGCCCGCCGAGGATCATGTCGCGATCCGTCGGCGGCGCTTCTGTCCGGCCTGCGGCGGGCGCTTCACGACCTATGAACGGGTGCAGCTCCGCGATCTGGTGGTGATCAAGTCCAGCGGCCGACGCGAGGATTTCGACCGCGACAAGCTGGAACGCTCGATCCGCATCGCGCTGCAGAAACGCCCGGTCGATCCGGAGCGCGTCGATCAGATGGTCTCGGGCATCGTGCGGCGGCTCGAAAGCATGGGCGAGACCGATATCGCCTCGAAGGTGATCGGCGAGATCGTGATGGAGGCGCTGGCCCGGATCGACACCGTGGCCTATGTGCGTTTCGCGAGCGTCTACAAGAACTTCCAGGAAGCGGGCGATTTCGACAAGTTCGTGAGCGAGCTGAGGCCCTCCGCCCCGGCCGAAGAGTGACCGCAGGACCGGACGCGCGGTTCATGGCGCTGGCGCTGAGCCTTGGCGCGCGCGGCAAGGGGCGGACCTGGCCGAACCCGGCGGTGGGCTGCGTGATCGTGCGCGAGGGCCGGATCGTCGGGCGCGGCTGGACGGCGCCGGGCGGACGGCCCCATGCCGAACCGCAGGCCCTGGCCCAGGCCGGGGGTCTGGCCCGGGGGGCGACCGCCTATGTCTCGCTCGAACCCTGCTCGCATTACGGCAAGACCCCGCCCTGCGCCGAGGCCCTGATCCGGGCCGGGGTGGCGCGGGTCGTGACCGCACTCGAAGACCCCGACCCGCGGGTCGCGGGGCGCGGCCATGCGATGCTGCGCGCGGCCGGGATCGCGGTCGAGACGGGCGTACTGGCCGCGGCCGCCGCGCGCGACCATCGCGGTTTCCTGCTGAGCCGCCGCGAGGGGCGGCCGATGGTCACGCTGAAGCTCGCCACCTCCTTTGACGGACGGATTGCCACCGCCTCTGGCGAAAGCCGCTGGATCACCGGCCCCCAGGCACGCCGCCATGTCCATGCGCTGCGCGCGGGCCATGACGCGGTGATGGTGGGCGGCGGCACCGCCCGGGCCGACGACCCGGCGCTGACCGTGCGCGGGCTCGGGGTCGCCCATCAGCCGGTCCGGGTGATCTGCGCGGCCGGGCTCGACCTGCCCGAAACCGGACAGCTGGCGGCCAGCGCCCGCGCGGTCCCGCTCTGGCTGTGCCACGGTCCCGATGCCGACCCGGCGCGCCGCGCCGCCTGGGAGGCGCGCGGCGCCCGCTGCATCGGAATCGCGACCGGCCCCGATGGGCGGCTTGACCCGGCGGCGCTGCTTGCGGCGCTCGGGACAGCGGGCCTGACCCGGGTCTTCTGCGAGGGCGGCGGCGCGCTGGCCGCCGCGCTGCTTGGCGCCGATCTGGTGGACGAGCTGATCGGCTTCACCGCCGGGCTTGCGCTTGGCGCCGAGGGGCGCCCGGCGGTCGGACCGATGGCGCTGGCGCATCTCGCCGACGCGCCGCGCTTTGCGCTGGCCGAGACGCGCCCGCTCGGCCCCGATCTTCTCCATGTCTGGACCCGGCTCTGAGCGCGTCTTCTTCTTGGCGAAAATACCCCCCGCGGAGCGCGCGGCCGAAGGCCGCTACCGGCGCCAGAGCCAGGCCTGCCCGGCCAGCGCCCCCTGCACCCGCGCCAATGCTCGCAACCGCGCACCGCGCCGCGGCGCCTGTCCGGCGGCCAGCCGCTCGGCCGCGATCTCGACGGGGCAGGGGCGCCCCGTGACCGGGTCGAGATAGCGCGGATAGGCGATCAGCGCGGCATGGGCCAGCGCCAGCAGGTCGGGCCGCGCCCGGCGGCGCGCGGGCGGCGCGGCCAGATCCCGGGTCAGACCCCAGCCGGCATAGAAGGGCAGCCCCAGACAGGTGACCGGCACCCCCCGCAGCAGCGCCTCGAAGCCCAGCCCCGAGGACAGCGTCCAGACCTCGTCGATCAGGGCCAGCGCCGCCCCGGGGTCGATGGCGCCGGGCAGCACCAGATCGGCATGGGCACGCGCCACGCCGGGCGCAAGCCCCCCGGGGCGCAGCCCGGCCGCGACATCGGGATGGGGGGCATAGATCAGCACCGCCTCGGGGTTCTCGGCGCGGCAGCGGGCCAGCAGGGCGAGATTGTCGCGCTCGGCCGGGCAGCCGACGCGGATCGAGGCATCGTCCTCGACCTGTCCCGGCACCAGGATGCGGTGCCCGGGAGGAAGCGTGGGCAGGGCGGGCGGCACGCATCCGCCGGAATTGCATATCGAGATCCCGGGCGCGATGAGGAATTCCACCAGCCGCGCGGTACGCGCCGCCTCCACCGGCTCCAGACCGGGCCGCCCGGCGATCAGCCGCTCGATCCGGCTTTCCTGGCCCGGGTCGTAATGGATGCCAAGATCGTCAAGCACCAGCGACAGCGGCGGCACCAGCGCCGCGCCCAGCCCGCAGGACCGCAGAAACCCGTCCTCGACCCGCACCGTGCCGGGGGGCAGCGGCGCGCTCCCGCCCGCCCAGGCCATGGCCCGCCGCCCGCTGGCGCGCGCAAGGCGCCCGGCCCCGGCCGGATCGGCGGCAAAGCGCATTGGCCGGACGGTGCCGAAGAACCGCTGCAGCGTCGGGCGTTTCCACAGCCGCATGCCCGAGGCGACCCAGCCCGCGCGGTCCTCGCGCCAGGCCCGGGTCTCGGCCTCGAAGATCGCCAGCGCGTCCTCCAGCGGACACAGCCGGTCGTGGAACGGGTCGTACCAGCGGGGCGCGAGGATCATCGCCGCCGCGAAAAGCTGGGCCGGGCTCAGCGGGCGGGCGCGCCGGGCCAGCGGCCGGTCGTCCTCGGTCAGGCCCCAGCCGGCATAGAAGGGCTGGCCGAAGACCCGCGGCCGGTGCCCGGCCAGGATCGCCTCGAACCCCATCTGCGACGAGACGGTATAGACCGCGACCGCGCCCTCCAGCAGCGCCCAGGGCGAAACCGGCTCGGTCAGCACCCGCACCCGGCCCTGCGCCTGTTCGGGGCCGAGAGGCCCGGCGCGCAGGCCCCGGACGGCCTCGGGAGGGGCCTTGATCAGCACCGGCGCGCCGGGGTTTTCCAGCTCGGCCGCGGCCAGCATCGCGGCGAAGGTGGTGGCATCGGCGCCGGAGGCGCGCACCGCCGCGTCCTCCGCCCCCTGGTCGATGACCAGCACATAGCCCGGGTCGGGCACCGGCGCCCCGGGGTCGAAACCGGTATACCTGGTCAGATGCCCGGCGCGGAGCCGCGCCATCGCGGCCCGGGCCCGCCCGATCAGGTCGGGATCGTCCAGCGGGTGGCTCGCCAGCAGGGTCTCGAGATCCGACGGACGGGACGGGTCGAAATGAGGACCGCCCCGGTCCAGCATCAGCCCGAGCGGCGGCCCGGCCCCCCGCGCCCGCCCCGGCAGCACCGACCGGAGCGGGGCGTCCTCGACCCAGAGAAGCCCGGCGCCGCGCCTCCGGGCCAGACGCCGGCCGCGCGCGGCGGTCCGCCCCATCCCCCGGACCGCGACCAGATCGCCCGGCCCCGGCAGGCCAAGCGCGACCGGGTGGCCCGCCAGCTCGAGGATGCGCCGGACCCGGGCCTGGGTCAGAAACCCTGCCGAAGACGCGAAAAGCCGCCCGCGGCCGGGGGCCGGGGCGGCGGTGTCGGTCGGCGCGGGGCCGGTCATGACTCGATCAGTTTTCGACCGTGGCCGAGACGTTGCGCGCGGCACCGGCCGTGCCGGTGATCACGCTCAGCAGCTTGACCCAGCGGACATAGGGCGCCTCGGTCACATAGACCGTATCGCCGTCGCGGATGGCGAAGTCGCGGGCCAGGAACAGCCCGGCGGGCTCGGTCAGGTTCAGCACATAGGCCACGCGCTGTTCGCCGACCAGATCGTCGCGGGCCAGCACCTGGCGGGCGATCTCCTCGGGCTCGTTGCGCAGCACGAAGATGCCGGTCGGGTCGGCCAGCGCCGAGCTGAGGCCGCCGACCTGGGCCAGCGCCTCGACCGCCGACATGCTCTGGGTGATGAAGCGAACGTTGCGCTGGGTGCCGGTCGCGCCAAGCGCGGTAAAGTCGCGGGTGTCTTCCTCGACCAGAATCCGGTCGCCATTGCGCAGCGCGATGTCGAGCGACGGGTCGGCATAGAGATCCTCGAACCAGATCTGGCCGCGGGTCTTGCCGCGGATCACGGTGATCTGGGCGATCTCGGGCGGGATCACGATACCGCCCGCCGAGGCCAGCATCCCCGACAGGGTGCGGTTCGGCCGCTCGATCGGGAAGACGCCCTGCTTGCCGACGCCGCCCGCGACCGACACCGTCGCGCCGTCGCCCGCCAGCCGCGTCACCATCACCTGCGGGTCGGGGGTCTGGGCGTCGAGCTTTTCGGTGATCTTCTCGCGCAGCCCCTCGGGCGTGCTGCCCGCGGCCTGGATGCGCCCGGCATAGGGAATGAAGATATAGCCCGAGCTGTCGACCTGCACCTCGTTCAGCGTGGCGGCATTGCTTTCGCGCGGCGCCAGCAGGCCGTCATCGACGTTCTCGAACACGGTCAGGCCCAGCGTGTCGCCAGCCCGGATCGTGTCCGACCCCATGGGGGCCGCGTTCAGGAAGGAGGCCGGAAAGCCGCTGGCGGGCACCACGGCGGTGGCCCGGTTCACCCGGTCGTTCACCGCGACGACGAAGGCGTCGCCCTCGCGCAACGTGGACCCGTCGAAAATCTCGGGCTTGCTCGGCCCAGGCCGGGGCAGGCCGCAGGCGGCCGTCGCGGCGAGCAGTCCGACAAGGACGAGGAGTCGGACCCCTCGGGCTGGCAGTCTCTTCACGTAGGTGTCCCTTGTTACCTGCCGCGGCGTTTCACTCCCGCCTTTGCGGCGACGCTAAAGAAGTCTCGCGCGAAAGACCAGACGGGCGAGCCGCCCTGTCCCGCAATCGCCTGCAGGTGTTGCCGCATGGCCTCCCCGCTGGCCGGGGCAGCCAGCGGGCGCTCGATTGCAAGGCCGACCGCGCGCCCGCGGCCGCGGCGCGTATGGAAATCGCCCGGGATCCGGCCGGTCGCCGGCAGATACCGGCGGAAAACCGCGAAAGCCCTGCGGTCCGGCGGATCGGGCGCGGCCAAGAAGGCGGCCAGCGGCCGGTTCGAAACGAGCCCGGGCTTGCCGCAGACCTCCGCCCCCAGGGCGCAAAGCGGCAGCCCGCGCCAGATCGCACAGGACCCGGAGGTCGAGTTCACCGTGACCGCACCGGTCGCCCCGGCCAGCAGCCGCGCGAGTCGGCCGCCATCCACCAGATGCACGCGATCCGCCAGTCCCGCCGCCCGGGCGATCCGCGCGATCTCGGGGCAGAGCGGGGTGCGCGCGTCCTCCAGCGGATGCGCCTTGAACACCCGCCGGAAATCGGGCGGCGCGCCCTCGGCGAAGGCGGCGATCCCCTGCCCGAGGACCTCTGTCATGGTGGCGAAGGGGCCGTGATGCAGAGAATTGGCGTGACGGGCCAGATGCAGCGGCACCACGCAATAGCGAAACCCGCCGCGGGGCCAGAAAGGGCAGCAGGGCCAGCCGCCGCAGATGCAGAGCGAATTCCCGGTGCACCGGCAGGCCGCGATGCGGCCGGAAGCTGCGGTAGCGGCCCGACGGCAGCATCACCAGCCCGCGATAGAGCGCGCCATGGCCGATATGGGCGCAGAGGTTGCCCCGGCGCTCGCTCAGCGGCCCCGGCAGCGGCCCCGGCAGCGGCGCCCGCTCCGGCATCTGCGCCGCCATGTCCTCGATCGACAGCCGCATCAGCGGCGAGTTGCCGTTGGCGCCGTCGCGGTCGCCGTCCCGGTCGCCGTCGCGGTCGCAGGTGATCCGGTCGGGCCGCGGATAGCCTTCTTCGAAGACATGCACCGCAAGGCCGCGTGCCCGGGCCTCGGCAATCGCGGCGGCATGGCCGGGGCGGGTGTCGCCATGGACGGCAAGGTCGGCGATCGCCAGCCGGTCGAGCGGCCGGGCCAGGGTCGCGGGCCGGGCCTCGGGCGCGGCGGTCACCGCGATGCAGCGATCCGGATCGCTCCAGAAGGCCGCATCTCCCCGGCTGAAGCCCGCGTGCCAGACCTCGGCGCCGGTACCGCGCAGCCCGCGCGCCAGCCGGTCGAAGAAGGGGCCATGCGGCCCTTGCAGCATCAGAAACCGGCGCCCGGCGCCGCGCATGCGTTCCATCGCTTCGCCCCCTGCCGTCCACCTGTGCCCGACGTGCCTGCCGCTGGAAAGCCGAACCATGCGTGCCGCTTGCCCCCCGACGCCGCAGGCGATAGGTCAGGTCGGACACCGCGCCGCAAGGAGCCCGACCATGTTCACCGGCATCATCACCGATATCGGCACCATTCGCGCGCTTTCGATGAAGGGCGACCTGACCGCCCGGATCGGCTGCCGCTATGTGCCCGACAGCATCGACATCGGCGCCTCGATCGCCTGCAGCGGCGTCTGCCTGACCGTGACCGACCGCGGCGCCGACGACGAGGGCGCCTGGTTCGCCGTGTCGATCTCGGCCGAGACGGTGTCGAAGACCAATATCGGCGACTGGGCCGAGGGCGGTCGGATCAACCTCGAACGCGCGCTGAAGGTGGGCGACGAGCTTGGCGGGCACATTGTCTCGGGCCATGTCGACGGGGTGGCCGAGATCGTGGCGATGGCCGACGAGGGCGACAGCACCCGCATGACCTTCCGCGCGCCCGGGGCTCTGGCGAAGTTCATCGCGCCGAAAGGGTCGGTGGCGCTGAACGGCACCTCGTTGACGGTGAACGAGGTCGAGGGCGCGACGTTCGGGATCAACTTCATCCCCCATACCAAGGAGGCCACCACCTGGGGGCTGGCCCGGGTCGGGGACAAGGTGAACCTCGAGATCGACACGCTGGCGCGCTATGTCGCGCGGCTGCAGGAATACGACGCGGCCTGAGCGCGGCCCGAACGCCATAGGGCTCCCGGTGCGTTTCCAGAGGTCCGGGCGGATGCCATCTTTCGGACCCCTTGGCGCGGATGGCGACGCCGGGCCGCGTTGAACACCGCCCGGCGCGCCGACGGGGACGCCCGCCCGCAAAGACCGGCGGGAACGTTCCCGGTCGCGGGTCCCCGCCGAAAAAACGCGACGGGCGGCGCGGCGCCCCGAAACGTCCCTCGGGATGCGGAGTCCAACGCTGGCGACACCGCCTGTGCGTTCCCCCCCGATGTGCGGCTTGCGGATGGCGCGCCATCCGGCGTGGCGCCCTGGGCGTCCCATTCGGTTCGTTTCATCAAGGAGGTGGAATGCGCTCCCTGTCTCCATTCATTCTTGCCCTGTCGCTGTCCGCCCTGCCCGGATCTGCGGCCACGGTCTTTCCCGACGCGGGCCGACCGCGGCGGACATCCAGGATACCGTCGATGCCGTCCGCGCCGAGTTTTCCGGGCTGAAAGTCTTTACGCCCACCAATGAAGGCCCGGACGGGCGGCGGGAAATCAACTGGGACGGCGTGCCCGATGCCTTTGCCGATCCGAACGACTTCCCGGGCGATTTCTTGAACGGCTCGACGCCGGGCCGTGCCCGCGGGATCGAGTTTGTCGCGACCGGCAGCACCGAGGGGGCGAGGTGTCGTCCTCTTCGGCCTCGGGGGGCCGCTCCTGTTCGACGAACCGGACGAGTGTACCGTCTTCAGCCCCCGGCGGATCTTCCGGCCCGATGACGGGGCGACCCTCGACATCCCGTTCTTCTATCCCGTCGACCAGACCACGCAGGCCACCACCCGCGGCTTCGGTGCGGTCTTCACCGGTCTTCACCGGTCTGCAAGGCGAAGGCCAGGTCGTGCTGTCCTTCCACGACATCCATGGCGACCTGCTGGCCGAGGACCACGTGCCGCCCGGCGGCGCCGCGAAGCTGTCCGTCCGGGGCGTGGTGTTCGACGGTCCGCAGGTCGCCAGGGTGTCGGTCGGTACCGCGCTGCTCGATCCCGAGGACGAGCCGGTTATGGACGACTTCCTCCATGGCGAGCCGGTCCCGGTCGAGATCGCTCCGGTGCCGCTTCCGGCCGGTGTGATCTTCGGGCTGACCCCGGTCGCGGGGCTGGCCGCCTTCCGCCGCCGCGGGCCGGGCACCCCCCCCCGCGCCTGATCCCCTGACGAGGGGTCGGCCTCCGCCCCGGCGGTGGAGGCCGCGTCCGTCTGGGGCATCCTCGGCCCGGCGACGAACGCCCAAGTCCGTGAACACCGGTTCCGGGGCCGAAACAGCGGCCCCGGGGCCTGCCG
The DNA here is from genome assembly GCF_004365965.1 of Rhodovulum visakhapatnamense. Classification (GTDB taxonomy): domain Bacteria; phylum Pseudomonadota; class Alphaproteobacteria; order Rhodobacterales; family Rhodobacteraceae; genus Rhodovulum; species Rhodovulum visakhapatnamense. The sequence goes on along the minus strand of NZ_SOEB01000024.1, from coordinate 58,460 downwards.
CCATCGCCCGGGGCCCGACCGTCTCGTCGCACGGCCGTCGCGTTCTCTGCCCCGCCGGGAGGTCCCGATTTCCGGGCCGCCGGGCATGCGGGTTCTTTCCAATCTGTCCCGACCGCGCTAATAGGCGGGCTTCGGAACAGGTGGACGACATGGAAGACATCGGCGATCCCAGCTATCAGGACGCGATCTCCTCGATCGAGGAGATCATCGAGGATGCCCGCAACGGGCGCATGTTCATTCTGGTCGATCACGAGGACCGGGAGAACGAAGGCGATCTGGTGATCCCCGCGCAGATGGCCACCCCCGAGGCGATCAACTTCATGGCGACCCATGGCCGGGGCCTGATCTGCCTGACCCTGACCGGCGAGCGGGTCGATGCGCTGGGCCTGCCGCTGATGGCCTCGCAGAACTCGTCGCGGCACGAAACCGCCTTCACCACCTCGATCGAGGCGCGCGAGGGGGTGACCACCGGCATTTCCGCCCATGACCGCGCCCGCACCGTGGCCGTCGCCATCGACGCCAGCAAGGGCGCGACCGATATCGCGACGCCCGGCCATATCTTCCCGCTGCGCGCCCGCGACGGCGGCGTGCTGGTCCGCGCGGGCCATACCGAGGCGTCGATCGACGTCTCGCGGCTGGCCGGGCTGATCCCGGCGGGCGTGATCTGCGAGATCATGAACGAGGACGGCACCATGGCGCGGCTGCCCGATCTGGTGGCCTTCGCCCAGCGGCACGGGCTGAAGATCGGCACCATCTCGGACCTGATCGCCTATCGCCGCCGCCACGACAATCTGGTGAACGAACGCGCCGTGCGCCATGTCACCTCGGCCCATGGCGGCGACTGGGTGATGCGCATCTTCACCGACGAGACCCAGGGCGCCGAACATGTGGTGCTGACCAAGGGCGACATCGCCACCGACGAGCCGGTGCTGGTGCGGATGCACGCGCTCGACCCGTTGCAGGACGTGCTGGGCCTCGGCCCGCATCCGGCAGGCGAACTGTCCGCCGCGATGGAGATCATCGCCGAGGAGGGCCGCGGCGTCGTCGTGCTGCTGCGCGATACCACGATGAAGCTGGTGCTGGACGGTGCGGCCTCGCCGCAGACCCTGCGCCAGTACGGGCTGGGCGCGCAGATTCTGGCCGCGCTGGGCCTGCACCGGCTGGTGCTGCTGACCAATTCGCCGCTGCCCCGTGTGGTGGGGCTCGACGCCTACGGGCTCTCGATCGAGGGCACCCGGACCATCGAGAGGAAGGCTTGAGCCATGGCCGAACAGGACCCCCATCACACGCTGGCGCTGCCCGCCTTCGACAAGCCCGCGAAACTGCTGATCGTCGTCGCGCCCTTCTACCGCGACATCGCCGACAAGCTGATCGCCGGGGCGGTCGCCACGCTTGACGCCGCCGGTGTCGCGCATGAACTGATCGAGGTGCCCGGCGCGCTCGAGATCCCGACTGCCATCGCGCTGGCCCACCGGCTGTCGAATTATGACGGCTATGTCGCGCTGGGATGCGTGATCCGGGGCGAAACCACCCACTATGAGACCGTCTGCAATGACAGCTCGCGCGGGTTGACGCTTCTGGGGTTGCAGGGCGCGCTGATCGGCAACGGCATCCTGACCGTCGAGAACCGCGACCAGGCGCTGCGCCGGGCCGATCCGGCCGATATGGACAAGGGCGGCGGCGCGGCGGCGGCGGCGCTGCATCTGATCGCCCTGGCGCGGCGCTGGAGCGGCGAGACCAAGGGCGTGGGGTTCCGTCCCTCGGGCGGGTTCCAGGTCGCCGAGGGGGCCGACCGCGCATGACCGAGCCCCGCAAACCCAACCGCAACCAGATGCGGTCCGCCGCCCGGCTTTACGCGGTCCAGGCGCTGTTTCAGATGGAACAGTCGGGGCAGGGCGTCGACACCGTGCGCCGCGAATTCGAGACCTGGCGCTTCGGGGTCGGCTATGAGGACGGCGAAGAGCTGGCCGAGGGCGATGCCGATCTGTTCCGCGCGACGCTGGAAGGCGCTGTCAGCTGGCAGGCGAAGATCGACCAGATGACCGACCGGGCGCTGGTGGCGAAATGGCCGATTGCCCGGATCGACCCGACGCTGAGGGCGCTGTTTCGCGCCGCCGGGGCGGAACTGGTCGAGGCCAAGGCGCCGCCGAAGGTCGTCATCACCGAATATGTCGACGTGGCCAAGGCGTTCTTTCCCGAAGGCCGCGAGCCCAAATTCGTGAATGCCGTGCTCGATCACATGGCCCGCGAAGCGCGCCCCGAGGCGTTCTGAGCCTGACGCTTCGGGCCGTCGCATCGTTTCCGGTCTTTGCTTTTTGCGTCCGCGACTCTTCGGATTGTTCGGGGCTGCTTCGGCGGCCCCGGCGGGGTTGGTGCGCCCGAGTCGGCTTTCGGTAACCTTCTCTTAACCGTTCTAGCGCCATGATGACGCAACGGAAACAGGCGGCCTGACGCTGCGCCGGGCCGGGCCGATCGACAGGTGCTCCGAAGTTTGCTCTTGGAATCCTTCTCGGAATGGCTACCTAATTGGCGCAAGGAACGGAGACACCGATGCCAAAGCTCGTGACCCTCTACATACGCCAGACTGCCATCGGGTTCGTCCTGTCGGGTCTGTTCGTCGGCCTTCTGATGTATTTCGACGTCGCCAATCTCTGGCATCTCGTGACCAACGTCTCGGGGGGCTGGCTGGCCGGGGCGCTTCTGTTCCTGTTCAACGGGATCGTCTTTGCCGGGGTGCAGTTCGGCATCGCGGTGATGGCGATGGGCCGGGACGACGACGCCGATAACGGACGCCGCGGCCGGGAACCGGTGCGCGGCCTGGCCGAAGTTCTGGTGCCGATCCCGGTGCCGGTGAAGGACGACCGCCGGATGCGGCGCTGACCCGCCGCTTCCCACGTTTCAGATGCACGATTCTGGCGGCCCTTGGGCCGCCTTTTTCATGCGCCGGGGACGGGCCTTGCCGCAGGGCCGCCGCATCGCGGGCGGTCCCGCCGGGACGCGGTCGACATCGACAAGGTGCGGAAGAACGGGCGGGACCACCGCAAACGTGGAGGCATTGCAATTCCCGAGGACCTGTTACTACAGGTGGGCGCCGGGTAACCGGACCAGGATCCGGACAGAGCCAGCTCCCTCGGATTTGCTTAAGGCCACCGGAATTTGACCTCTGCACGGGAAGGGCAGACCCCGCCTCGGCGATAGATAGGATGCCGGTGCCGTGCCGACAAGGCTTGTCGAAGGGCGGCGCGTCGATCATGGTCGCGCCATGTCCGATCCCGGCCCGATCCCGCTTGCCCCCGGCCAGCTTCTGGCCCGCGGCGTCTGCCGCCACCTGCGCGATCTGGGCTTTGCCACGGTCGAGGAACTGGTGCCCGCGCCGGGGCTGCGGGTCGACGTGATGGCGCTGGGCCCGAAGGACGAGATCTGGGTGATCGAGTGCAAGTCGAGCCGCGCCGATTTCACCTCGGACCGGAAATGGACCGGCTATCTCGACTGGTGCGACCGGTTCTTCTGGGCGGTGGATGCCGATTTCCCGTCCGAGCTGCTGCCGCTGGACACCGGGCTGATCCTTGCCGATGGCTATGGCGCCGACCTGGTGCGCGAGGCCCCCGAAGCCCGGCTGGCGCCGGCGCGGCGCAAGGCGCTGGTCCACAGATTCGCCCGCCATGCCGCGCTGCGGCTGCAGGCGCTCCGCGATCCCGGGCTCAGCCCTTCGGCTTGGGGGGCTTGACCTTCTTCTCGGTCATGGCGCGCGCCTGCGCCGCGGCGGCGCGCAGTTCGTCCGCGATTTCCTCGGCTTCCTCGGGGTCGAAATCCATCGGGATCTCCAGCCCCTCGCCTTCGACATAGATCCGCACCATGCCAAGGCTGGTCGGTCCGATCTGCAGATTGGCGGCGAAATCGCTTTGCTTGTCGATGCCCATGGCGCTGGTTCCCCGGGGTGATGAAGCCGCCGGGTTACCGCGTTGGCCCGGGTCTGGCAAGGGTGGCGAGGGCGACGCGGGCCGCTCGGGGCCTGTTTATCAGGGGTGCGGCTGTCTTGCGATGGCGTGCCTGCGGTCGAGAACGGGTCTTGCAATCGTACCGGGGGGGCGCTAAATCGCGCGGACAGTGCCGCCTTAGCTCAGTTGGTTAGAGCACCAGATTGTGGATCTGGGGGTCCCCCGTTCGAGCCGGGGAGGCGGTACCAAAAACCCGGACGAAAATCGAACGCTCCGTCTCTGGTGTGGGATTATCGATCCGGCGGGATCACATCCCGCGTCATTCGCCGGGATCTGCAGCCGCATCCCTTCCCTGATCCGTCCAATGTCCCGCGCCGCCCCCGGATTTTTGTGCAGGGTCTGGAAAACCACCTAACGCGCCGGGGTCACGAAGATGCCTGCGACCGCCGCGGCCCGCATCCCGCCCCCGAGGCTGCCAGCAGCAACCAGTCCCAAGATCGACCGTCGGAGGACCGGCGCGCGCGCCGCCGCCTCGGCCGTGCGAAAGGCGCCGTCGGCCTCCTTGACCGTGGTTTCGAACGGGTCCTTCTCGATGCGGAACAGCACCTGGGCCTTGGCAACCAAACCCCGGGGGTCGCAGCCGATCTTTCCAGGCATCCCGCGCATGCGCGCGAAAATCCGACGGGGACGGCATCTGCCGGGCCTGGGCTGCGCCGGCAAGTCAGAGCATCCCAGGACCCAGGCGTGGTGCGGTCACGCCGAAATCCCTCCCCTTGGGCGTGCATCGGAGAGGGTCCGGGGATAGTTTTCCGGGTTTGGCGCTTTCTATGGGGGATTTCCGATCCGGGCGTTTCCCGACTGCCATTCGGACCGGCGCTAAAGCGAGATCCGCAGCCGCACAAAGCCATCGGGACCCTCGCCTGCGGGTTCGAGCGCGAGGTCGCGCAGCTCGTCGAGATGGTCGAGCGCGGCCGGGCTGGTGTCGAACAGGACGGTGGTGCCCGGCAGAGCCTCGAACCGCCAGGTGGCATCGGCCCGGGGCGCGACGGTGCCGTGCTCTGCGATATAGCGCAGCAGGACGTCGCGGTTCGCATCGGGCGCCTCGAACGCCATGCTTTCGACCCCTGTGCCCGGAAAGCCGCCGCCGCCGCTGGCCCGGAAACTGTTGGTCGCGACCACGAACTCCATGTCGTCGCTCACCGGCTGCCCCCGCCAGCTGAGACCCGCGATGCGCCCGGCAGTCGGGTCCACGAGCCGCCCCCCCGGCCCGAAGCGCGGCGGTCGGCTGAGGTCGATCCGGTATTCGACCCCGCCGATCACGTCGAAATCATAGCACGGGGCCTCGGGGTTCAGCAGGATCTGGTCGGGCTGGCCCGGCTCGATCCGGTTGAAGATCGCGGCCGAGCGCTCGAGCCAGCCGCGCAGCTGGGCGCCGGTGACACGCACCGCGCGCACCGTGTTGGGGTAAAGGTAAAGATCGGCGACGTTGCGGATCGCGATGTCGCCCACGGGGACGTCGGTGTAGTAATCGGGTCCGCCATGACCGCCCGCCTTGAAGGGCGCCGCCGCCGACAGCAGCGGCAGGCCCTCGTGGGGGGTGCCCTTCAGCATCTCGGCCAGGTACCAGCGCTGGGCATCGGCGACGATCTTGACCGAGGCGTCGTTCGTCACCAGCGAGAAATAGCTGTGCAGCGGCACCGCGGTGCGGCCGACGGCGCGGCGGGTATAGGCCAGCGTCTCGGCATGGGCGCGGGCCGCCGCGGTCATCACGGCGGGATTGCTGGGCGCCAGCGGCACGACCCCGCAGCCGGGCTTGCGGATGGCGATGGGGTGCAGCGTGCTCTGGTGCTCGGCCACCCGCCAGCCCGGCCCGTCACGGTCCAGCAGCAGGTCGATCACGCCAAGATGCGACCCCCAGAAGCCGGGCATGACGGCGGGCTTGCCGCAGATTGTGCCGGCCTCGGCATCGACCCCGGCGATGCCCGCGAAATCGGGGCCGGGGAAGGTCAGGTGCTGATGGCCCGACAGGATCGCGTCGATCCCCTCGATCCCGGCCAGCGGCAGGCAGGCATTCTCCTGACGCGCGACATGGCCGGGCTCGCCGATGCCCGAATGGGCCAGCGCCACGACCAGATCGGCGCCTTCGGCGCGCATCTTCGGCACCAGAGCCCGGGCGGCCGCGACGATGTCGCCCCCCTCGGCCCGGCCGTCCAGATGGCGGCGGTCCCAGACCGCGATGGGCGGCGGCAGGAAGCCGATCACCCCGATCCTCAGTCGATGGGTCGCTCCGGCGCCATCGCGCACGGGTCTCTCGAGCAGCGTATAGCGGGGCAGGGCGGCCAGCCCGGGCGGGGCGAGCGGGCCGGGCAGCAGATTGGCCGACACGACCGGGAACCGCGCGCCATCGAGCGCGGTCAGCAAGAAATCGAGCCCGTAGTTGAAATCGTGATTGCCCAGCGTCGCCGCGTCATAGCCGACCGCATTCATCGCGGCGATCATCGGATGCATCTCGCCCGGGCGCAGACCGCGCTCATGGGCGATATAGTCGCCCATCGGGTTGCCCTGCAGGAAATCGCCATTGTCGAACAGAAGCGTATTGGCCGCCTCGGCCCTGAGCGCTGCGATCAGCGCAGCGGTGCGCGCCAGCCCGGCCGAGTCGATCGGCCGGTCGGAATAATAGTCATAGGGAAAGACATGCACATGCAGGTCCGAGGTTTCCATCAGCCGCAGATGCACGCGGTCGGCGGCGGGCGAAGCGGAAAATGGGTGCAGCGCGTTCAAGGATGCCCCCGCCTAGATGCCGGCCGACAAGAGGCGCGGCTGGCCGATGCCAAACTACTCTGGCCGCGTCCGCAGCCTGCCGGGGAAATGGCTTTGACTTGGGGGCGGAATGCGACCATCACCAGCCTGCGACAGTAAAGGGTTCGCGGGCGGATGGCGAGAGCCAATTCGCGTCAGACGAATGTCGGATTGTTAGCATTCGCCTCAGAATGACGCCCGCCCTGCACCATTGCAAGAAAAGGAGCGGCCATGCGACCGGCCGAGCAGGTGACTTTCGGAGGCGGCGGCCTGGACCGGGCCGCGCTCCGGCGTGGCGATGCCGTCTGGCTGGACGACGCCTGGGCGAAGGGGCGGGTTCTGCCGCTTTGGCGTGGCAAGCCGCTGTGTTGCGAGGATGGGCTTGGCTGGGTGCCCTGCGCGAACCCGGTTGCGGCTGAGCGGCGCGCGCGGGCGATCTTTCTCGGGCTGGCCGATGGCGCGCCGCATTTCGCCGTCGACATCTCGGACTGGCGCCCGGACGAGATCCCCGACACGCTGGGGCTGTTTCTCGATCCGTCCGAACAGCGCCATCCCGATCTGCCCGAGGATCACCTCTTTCGCGAGCTGCGCCGGGTCATGGCGGGGCTCGACCCGCTGCAGGCCGAACTGGCGGCGACCGCCAAGGGGATCTGCGAATGGCATCGCACCCACCGGTTCTGTTCGCGTTGCGGCCAGCCCAGCCGAATGGTCGACGCGGGCTGGCGCCGGGTCTGCGAGGCCTGCAGCACGCCGCATTTCCCGCGCACCGATCCTTGCGTCATCATGCTGATCCTTCATGGCAATTCGGTTCTGCTGGGGCGTTCGCCCGGCTGGCCCGAGGGGATGTTCTCGCTGCTGGCGGGCTTCATCGAACCGGGCGAGTCGGTCGAGGCCGCGGTGCGGCGCGAGGTCGCCGAGGAAACGGGCATCCGCGTCGGCCGGGTCCGCTATCTGGCCAGCCAGCCCTGGCCGTTTCCGGCCTCGCTGATGCTGGGCTGCCGAGGCGAGGCCCTGTCGCTCGACATCACCGTGGATCCGGCCGAGATCGCCGAGGCGCGCTGGGTTTCGCGTGAAGAGATGTTGGCGGTTCTCGCGGGCGAACGCACCGACATGCTGCCGCCCCGCCCGGGCGCGATTGCCGGGCACCTGATCCGCAGGTGGCTTGCGGACCGGCTGGATTGAGGCCAGAACGGTCAAAGCCAGCCCGGAGCCAGACATGCAGCTTACCGCCCGCGAAGACATTGCCGCGCCGATCGAGGAGGTCTTTGCCGTGCTGTCGGACTTTCCGCGGGTCGAGGCCGCGGCCGGTCGCCGCGGGGCAGACTTGCGCCGGCTCGACGACCGCAGCGAACCCGGGCCGGGCATGGCCTGGGCGGCCGAATTCACGCTGCAGGGCGCCCGGCGCGCGGTCGAGACCGAACTGGTCGCCTTCGAGCCGCCGCAACAGATCCGGCTGCAGTCGCGCTCGGGCGGGCTGCAGGCCGCCAGCGCCATCGAGCTTCAGCTTCTGGCGCCGCGCCTGACCCGGCTGGCGATCTCGATCGACCTGGCCTCGAAGACCATCGGTGCGCGGGTGCTGCTGCAGACGCTGCGGCTTGCCCATCACCGGCTGGCCGATCAGCTTGAGACCGCCGTCGCCCGGCTGGCCCGCGAGATCGAGGCGGGCCGCTTCCGCCAGGGCTGAGCCCCGGCCGCAAGGCAAAGATTTTCAGGGTGCCAGAATCGACAAACCCCCGGGCGGGGCCTCGGGGGTCGTCTCGCTGGAGCATTGCTGCTCCGGTTCGCATGCCGACGGTCTTACAGAAGACCTTCGCGCTGGGCTTTCTTCCGCGCCAGTTTGCGCGCACGGCGGACGGCTTCCGCCTTCTCGCGCGCTTTCTTCTCGGACGGTTTCTCGAAATGCTGCTTGAGCTTCATTTCGCGGAACACGCCTTCGCGCTGAAGTTTCTTCTTCAGAGCCCGAAGCGCCTGGTCGACATTGTTGTCGCGAACGCTGACCTGCATGTGGTTGTCACCACCTTTCTTGCTGGAGTTTCGAATTTCGCAGGAGGTGGCCGTATAGCAAAGCCGCGCGAACTTGTCTATAGAGGGGACCGTCGAAAGGAGGCCCCCGCATGACCGACACGCCCCAAGGCCTGGATGCCATCAAGCAAGAGCTTCTGGATGCTGCCCTGATCCACGTCCCGTTCGATGGCTGGAGCGAGGCCGCCTTCTGCGCCGCCATCGCCGATTCCGGCGCCGATGCCGCCATGGCCCGCGCGGCCTGCCCGCGCGGTGCGGTCGATCTGGCGGTCGCCTATCATTTGCGCGGCGACGACGAGATGGTGCGCCGCCTGACCGAAACCGATCTGTCCGCGATGCGCTTCCGCGACCGCGTGGCGCTTGCCGTGCGCTACCGGCTGGACGCGGCCGAGGACAAGGAGGCCGTGCGCCGGGGCGCCACGCTGTTCGCGCTGCCGCCTTACGCGGCCGAAGGCTCGCGCCTCGTCTGGGGCACCGCCGACCGGATCTGGACCGCGCTCGGCGACAGCTCCGACGACGTGAACTGGTACACCAAGCGCGCCTCGCTGGCGGCGGTCTATGGCGCGACCGTTCTTTACTGGCTTGGCGATGAAAGCCCGGGCCATGCCGAGACCGACGCCTTTCTGGACCGCCGGATCGGCGACGTGATGCAGGTCGAAAAGGTCAAGGCGCAGGTCAACAAGGCCTGGGTGCTCAAACCGCTGATGCTGGGGCCGAACTGGCTGGCGCGGCAGATCCGTCCGCCGCATCTGCGGCCGGAGCGGCGGCTGCCCGGCTCGGTCCGTCCCTGCCTGCAGGATCGCACATGACGCTTCCGTCGACGATGCGGGCGGTCGAGATTTCCGAACCCGGCGGCCCCGAGGTCCTGCGTCCGACCGAACGCCCGGTGCCGGTGCCGCGGGCGGGCGAGGTTCTGATCCGGCTGGCCTATGCCGGTGTGAACCGCCCCGACGCGCTGCAGCGCGCGGGGTCCTACGCGCCGCCGCCGCAGGCCTCGGACCTGCCCGGGCTGGAAGGCGCGGGCGAGGTTGTGGCGCTGGGCGAGGGTGTGTCGGGACTGCGTGTCGGCGACCGGGTCTGCGCACTGTTGCCGGGCGGCGGCTATGCCGACTACGTTGCGACCCCCGCGGCGCATGCGCTGCCGGTGCCGGACGGGCTGGGGCTGAAAGAGGCCGCCTGCCTGCCCGAGACCTTCTTCACCGTCTGGTCCAACGTCTTCATGCGCGGCGGGCTGAAGGCGGGCGAACGGTTTCTGGTGCATGGCGGGTCCTCCGGGATCGGCACGACCGCGATCCAGCTGGCCTCGGTCTTCGGGGCGCGGGTCTTCGCCACCGCCGGCAACCCGACGAAATGCGCGGCCTGCCGCGATCTGGGCGCCGAGCGGGCGATCAACTACGCCAGCGAGGATTTCGTCGAGATTTTGCGGGCCGAGGGCGGGGCCGACCTGATCCTCGACATGGTGGGCGGCGACTATCTTCCGCGCAACGTGCGGGCGCTGGCCGATGACGGCCGGCTGGTGCAGATCGCCTTCCTGCAGGGGCCCAAGGTGGCGCTGAACTTTGCGCAGGTGATGATGCGGCGGCTGACCATCACCGGGTCGACTCTGCGCCCGCAATCGGATCTGGCCAAGGCGCGGATCGCGGACGAGCTGCGCGGACGGGTCTGGCCGCTGCTGGCCTCGGGCCGCATCGCGCCGGTGATGGACAGCGAATTCGACCTGACCCAGGCGGCGCTGGCCCATGCAAGGATGGAACAAAGCGCCCATGTCGGGAAGATTGTCCTGAAGATCGCCTGAGACTGCCCTGCGGCCTGGAAACACACCGTTTCCGGGGCGCGTAAGGCCTTGCAAAAGCCATGGAATCATCACAATCCCGATCCCCGGTGGCAGCGGCCGCCGGGTTTTTGAAGGGGTGATTTCGATGAAGGGCATTTTCTCTCTCGCGGGGCTGGCGCTGGCCGCCGGACTGGGAACGGCGCAGGCCAGCACGCTGACGCTGGACTATACCGGGCAGACCCCCGGCGCGAAGACGGTCTATTATTCCTTCTACGGCCGGTCGGACTCGGTCAGTGCCGGACAGTTCGCCTTCGATGTCGCGGGGCAAAGCGACCCGCTTCTGGCCTGGTGCGTGGACCTGACCCATGCGCTGAGCAAGACCGCGACCGGCTACGCGACCGGCGCGTCGCTCTTCGGCAGCACCGTCCTGACCAATCTCGACCGCCTCTTCACCCAGCATTACGCCGATGTGGTCGACGCGGTCAGCTCGGCCGCGTTCCAGGTCGCGATCTGGGAGGTCGTCTATGACAGCAACAGCCTCAACCTCGGGCGCGGCGCTTTCCGCCTGAGCCGCTGGACCGACGACCGGGTCGAGCGCAAGGCCGCCGATTTCCTTGCGCTGACCGACGAGACCGGGGGCTATCAGCTGGACTTCCTGAAATCGACCTCGTGGTGGCGGCCGAGCCAGAGCCTTGTGACCGCGGTCGCCACGCCCGACCCGGCGCCGGTGCCGCTTCCGGCCCCGGTCCTGATGCTGGGCTCGGGGCTTCTGGCGCTGCTGGGCCTGTCCCGGCGCCGCAAGGCGGCCTGAGCGCCTCCGTCCGACACCATGCGGCCCCCGGTCCGGCTGACGGTCAGCGGATCGGGGGCATCGCCGCGTCGCGCAGCGTGCAATCCTCGACCGTGTCGGCGGCGCAGGGGCGGGGCCTCAGATCCCTGGTCAGGCAGATCCGCACCTCCTGGATGCGGCCCGCCTTGCAGGTCACCGTCAGCATGTCGGGCAAGAGGCCGGGATTGGCCTGCAGGAAGGCCTCTTCCACCACGCCCGCGGGCAGCCGGACCGGAGCCGCCAGCTTGCGGAAGGCGGGCGGCCGGATGACCGCGCCATAGGCCCGGCGCGCCGCGGCAAAATAGTCGCCTGCCGACAGGCCGGAACAGCGCCCGTGTTTCTTCCACTGATACCAGGCCGCGCCCGAACTGCCCATCAGATCGGCCATCCGCGCGGTCTGGGCGCGCGAGGGGTCGGGTTTCGCCCCGCGGCAATAGCCGGGCCAGCCCTGTTCGTATTGCGGCCAAAGCCCGTGCAGAACCCATCCCGCGCCCCCGCCCGGCGCGCAATGCGGGCTTTGCCGGGCCTCGCCCTCCAGCGCGCACCAGCTTGGCGCCCAGCTCAGCGCCAGCAGGTAATACGCGAAGTCCCCGGCGGGCTCGCCATCGGCGCGGGCCAGGGTCGCAGACAGCAGCAGCACGGCCAGCCAGCGCATTTTCTCTTTTCTCCGGGCGTTTCGCCGACTATATACACGGGAACTTCCCCGAAAACGAGGAACCGCGCCAATCCGGCGCAGCCGTTTCCCGGCCCGGGGAGCGCTATGGTCGCACGAGAGGAGAAGGCCGATGAACAAACCGATCATGGCCAAGGCCACCGCCGTCTGGCTGGTCGACAACACGACACTGAGCTTCCGGCAGATCGCCGATTTCTGCGGCCTGCACGAGCTGGAAGTGCAGGGCATTGCCGATGGCGACGTCGCCGGCGGCGTGCGCGGCTTCGATCCGGTCGCGAACAACCAGCTCGACCAGTCGGAAATCGACAAGGCCGAGAAGGACCCGTTTTACAAGCTGCGGCTCAAGTTCAACCCGGCCGCGCTGGGCGAGGAAAAGCGCCGCGGCCCGCGCTATACGCCGCTGTCCAAGCGGCAGGACCGGCCCGCCTCGATCCTGTGGCTGGTGAAGTTCCATCCCGAACTCAGCGACGGCCAGATCGCCAAGCTTGTGGGCACCACCAAGCCGACGATCCAGTCGATCCGCGAACGCACCCACTGGAACATCTCGAACATCCAGCCGATCGACCCGGTGGCGCTGGGGCTCTGCAAGCAGTCCGAGCTTGATTCCGCCGTGCAGAAGGCCGCTCGCAAGCGCGCCGCCGAAGGCGGGCTGATGACCGATGACGAACGCCGCAAGCTGGTCTCGACCGAACAGTCGCTGGAAATGGGCACCGAGCCGCGCCTGCCCACCGCCATTTCGGGGCTCGAGACCTTCACCCTGACGCGCCCGGACGACGACGAAGAAGAGGACCGGTCGGTGCCGGATGCCGACAGCTTCTTCAACCTGCCCGATCACGGCGACGACGACGAAGACGACGACGACGATCCGCGCGGCTGATCCGCGGCCGGGCGATCCTCTCCGGACCAACAGAAACGGGCGGCGCGCTTTCGCGGGCCGCCCGTTCGCTTTTGCGGGACCTTCCCGGACGCTCAGTCGCCGAGCGAGTCGAGATAGGCGATGACGTTGGCGCGGTCCTGCGGGTCCTTGAGCCCGGCAAAGGTCATCGCCGTGCCCGGAACGACGTCGCGCGGGGCCGCGATGAACTCGTAGATCCGCTCGGCCGTCCACTCCCCCTCAAGCCCCGCCATCGCGTCGGAATAGGAAAAGTCGGCCACCGCATGCACGGGCCGCCCGACCACGCCGTAAAGCGACGGCCCGACCGCGTTCACGCCCTCCTCGACCCGGTGGCAGGACTTGCACTGGTTGAAGACCCGCTCGCCCGCGGCCGCATCGGCCTGGGCCATCCGCTCTTCGAAGGTCAGCTCCTGTTCCGGTTCTGCCGGGGTCTCGGGCTCTTCCTCGATGACCACATAGGCGGGTTTTTCAAGCTCGGGCGGCGTGAAGTAGAATCCTCCCGCCCGATTGACCAGCACAAACAGCAAAAGCGCCCCCGAGCCCGCGCCCAGAAGCTTGGTGAAGCTCACCTTCCTCAGCATAAATTCGATCCCATGTTTTCCCGCGAACTTCCTATGTGCTTCCCCTTCGGCTTGGCAAGAAGTATTCAGTTTAACCATTGACCCGGCCGGTTCCGGCCAGCCAAAGGATTAAAGTCCCCCTATGACCAGCCGTATCGCCTTTCAGGGAGAACCCGGCGCCTATTCGCACCAGGCTTGCCACGACGCCCGCCCCGAGATGGAGGCGCTGCCCTGCCGGACCTTCGAGGACGTGATCGAGGCCGTGCGCAGCGGCGTGGCCGATCTGGCGATGCTGCCGGTCGAGAACTCGACCTATGGGCGGGTGGCCGACATCCACCAGCTTCTGCCGGATTCGGGCCTGCATATCGTGGGCGAGGCCTTCGTCCGCGTTCATATCAACCTGCTGGCGGTGCCGGGCACGAAACTTGCGGGCATCCGCCGGGCGATGAGCCATACCGTCCTGCTGGGGCAATGCCGGGACTTCCTGCATGCGCATGACATTCACCGGGTGACGGGGGCCGATACCGCGGGTTCCGCCCGGCAGGTGGCCGAGATCGGCGACCCCGAACTTGCCGCGCTCGCGGGCGATCTGGCGGCAGAGATCTACGGGCTTGAGGTGCTCGCCCGCCATATCGAGGATCACGACAAGAACACCACCCGCTTTCTGCTGATGTCGCGCGAACCCGACCGGACGCGGCGGGGCGATCTGGGGATGATGACCACCTTCGTCTTCCGGGTGCGCAACATTCCGGCCGCGCTTTACAAGGCGATGGGCGGTTTCGCGACCAACGGCGTCAACATGACCAAGCTGGAAAGCTACATGGTCGACGGGTCCTTCACCGCGACCCAGTTCTACGCCGATATCGAGGGCCATCCCGACGACCCCCATGTCGCCCGCGCGCTGGAGGAGCTCGACTACTTCACCTCGCATCTCGACATTCTCGGGGTCTACCCGGCCGACCGCAAACGCAGCTGAGCCGCGGCTGCGGTGCCGGGGCCGGACCCCGACCCTTGCGAATCCGCTGCGTGACGTCTATGTAACGCCTCGAGAGGTTGGCGCGGGCGAGCGCCTCGCCAACCCGGTCAGGTCCGGAAGGAAGCAGCCGTAACGAGCCCCGTTCGGGCCGCTGTCCAGCCTCTCACCTTATCCCCGGCAGGCGTTCAGGTGTTTTGCAGTCCGGCAGCGGGCGCTTCGGTCCGGCGGTCTCTGCCGGGGACTGTCCGCGATCCGCTGGACGCCGCCCGGGTCTGCGCCTACCCTGTCGCCCGGACCCGCGATTTCGAGAGGACCCATGGCCGACCCCCAAGGCACCGCCTATCAGGTGCTGGCGCGCAAGTACCGTCCCGCCACATTCGCCGATCTGATCGGGCAGGATGCGATGGTGCGCACCCTCAAGAACGCCTTTGCCGCCGACCGGATCGCACAGGCCTTCATCATGACCGGTATCCGCGGAACCGGCAAGACGACGACCGCGCGGATCATCGCCAAGGGCATGAACTGCATCGGCCCGGACGGGCAGGGCGGCCCGACGACCGAGCCCTGCGGGCAATGCGAACATTGCCGCGCCATCGCCGAGGGCCGCCATGTCGATGTGATGGAGATGGACGCGGCCTCGCGCACCGGCGTCGGCGATATCCGCGAGATCATCGACAGCGTGGCCTACCGGGCGGCCTCGGCGCGCTACAAGATCTACATCATCGACGAGGTTCACATGCTGTCGACCAGCGCGTTCAACGCGCTGCTGAAGACGCTGGAGGAACCGCCCGCCCATGTGAAATTCATCTTCGCCACCACCGAGATCCGCAAGGTGCCGGTCACGGTGCTGTCGCGCTGCCAGCGCTTCGATCTGCGCCGGATCGAGCCCGAGGTGATGATCGCCCATCTGAAAAAGATCGCGGGGCTCGAATCCGCGCCCATTTCGGACGAGGCGCTGGGGCTGATCACCCGCGCCGCAGAAGGGTCCGTGCGCGACGCGATGAGCCTTCTCGATCAGGCGATTGCCCATGGTGCGGGCGAGACCACGGTCGATCAGGTCCGCGCCATGCTGGGGCTGGCCGACCGGGGCCGGGTGCTCGACCTGTTCGACATGATCATGGCGGGCGATGCGGCCGGCGCGCTGGGCGAGCTGGCCGGGCAATATGCCGACGGGGCCGATCCGCTGGCGGTGCTGCGCGATCTGGCCGAGATCACCCACTGGCTCAGCGTCATCAAGATCGCGCCCGAGGCCGCCGACGACCCGACCGTCGGCCCCGACGAACGCGCCCGTGGCCGCACCATGGCCGAGCGGCTGTCGATGCGGGCGCTGGCGCGGATGTGGCAGATGCTGCTGAAGGCGCTGGAAGAGGTCTCGATGGCGCCGAATGCGATGATGGCGGCCGAGATGGCGGTGATCCGGCTGACCCATGTCTCGACCCTGCCCGCGCCCGAGGATCTGGTGCGCAAGCTGCAGGAAAACCCGCCCTCCGGCCCCGCGCCTGGCGGCCCTGCGCCCTCCGGTCCCGCGCCCTCGGGCGGCGGCGGGATGCAGGCGCAGGCCCGGGGCGTCCCGGTTCATGCCGCGCCCTCGGGCGGCGGCGCCGTCACCGCGCTGGCCCGCGCGCCCGATCAGACGCTGGCCCTTTACCCCAGCTTCGAGGCGGTGGTCGAGCTGATCCGGGCCAATCGCGACATGGTGCTGCTGGTCGAGGTCGAGGCGGGGGTGCGGCTGGTCAGCTATTCCCCCGGCCGGATCGAGTTCGAGCCCGCGCCCGGCGCGCCCGCCGATCTGGCCCAGCGGCTGGGCCAGCGGCTGCAGACCTGGACCGGCGCGCGCTGGGCGGTTTCGGTCGTGGGCAAGGGCGGTGGCCCGACCATCGACGAGACCCGCAACGCCGCCGAGGCCGCGCGCAAGGCCGAGGCCGCCGAACATCCGCTGGTCCGCGCCGTTTTTGCCGCCTTCCCCAAGGCTGAAATCATCGACATAAAGCCGCCCGAGGTCCTGGCGGCCGAGGCGGCCGCCGAGGCTCTGCCCGAGGTCGAGGAGGAATGGGACCCGTTCGAGGACGACGACTGAACGCATAACAGGCGAAGGAGACACGCATGTTCAAGGGAATGGGCGGCCTTGGCGACATGGCCAAGATGATGAAAGCCGCGACCGAGATGCAGGGCAAGATGGCGGCTCTGCAGGAAACGCTGGCCACCACGCTGGTCGAGGGCGAAAGCGGCGCGGGGCTGGTGAAGGCCACGGCGACCGCCAAGGGCACGCTGACCGCGCTGTCGATCGACCCCTCGATCTTCAATCCCGACGAAAAGGAAGTGGTCGAGGACCTGATTCTGGCGGCCATCAAGGACGCCCAGCAGAAGGCGATGGAAAAGACCAAGGAAGAGACCCGCAAGCTGACCGAGGAAATGGGTCTGCCTCCGGGGCTCGGCCTGCCGGTCTGATCCCGGGGCCCGGCCGATGGCCGACCGCCCGCACGAGATCGACGCGCTGATCGACATGATGGCACGGCTGCCGGGGCTTGGGCCCCGGTCGGCCCGCCGTGCCGTGCTGCATCTGGTCAGGAAGCGCGCGGTGCTGCTGTTGCCGCTGGCCGAGACCATGCGCAAGGTCGGCGAGGCGGTGCATGACTGCGCCGTCTGCGGCAACATCACCACCGCCGATACCTGCGAGATCTGCGCCGATCCGGCCCGCTCGAACGGCGAGATCTGCGTCGTCGAGGACGTGGCCGATCTTTGGGCGATGGAACGCGGCGGCGCCTTCGGCGGGCGCTATCACGTGCTGGGCGGCACGCTGTCGGCGCTCGATTCGGTCGGGCCCGAGGATCTGCGCATTCCCGATCTGGTCGAACGGATCGGGCGCGAGGGGATCACCGAGGTGATCCTGGCGCTGAACGCCACCGTCGACGGCCAGACCACCGCCCATTACATCGCCGAGGAACTGGCCGAGACAGGCGTGCGGCTGAGTTCGCTGGCCCAGGGCGTGCCGATCGGGGGCGAGCTCGATTATCTTGACGACGGCACGATCAGCGCGGCCCTGAAGGCGCGCCGGGGGCTCTGAGCCCTGCCTTGCCCCCCGCGATTGCGGCAGTCTCACGGAATCTCAACTTGAACCTGCGGCGCCCGGGCCATTAGCTAGGGCAGGTCTCGCGTCCGTCCGACCGCAGAAGACAGGGAGTTTGCCGATGCCCACCCCCCGCCGCCATCCGCACCGTGCCGATCTGCCGGTTCCGGCCAGACCCGCGTCCCGCCATCCGGTCCGGGCGCTTGCGCTGCTGCTGGCGCTGCTGCTGGGCGCGGGTCCGGTGCTGGCGCAGGATGCGCCCCCCGCTGCACCGGCGGCGGACAGCACCGAGACCGTCATCAGGACCCATGCCTTTTCGGAACTGGGCCAGCCCAAGTATCCGGCCGATTTCCAGCGGCTCGATTACGTGAACCCGGACGCGCCCAGGGGCGGCGAGATCTCGATCTGGGCGCCGGGCACCTTCGACAGCTTCAATCCCTTCACCCGCAAGGGCCGGGCCGGGGCGCTGGCGACGATCAACATCGAACGCCTTATGACCGATGTCGCCGACGAGCCCGGAACCTCGTACGGTCTGATTGCCGAAAGCCTCGAATATCCCGAAAGCGAGGACTGGGTGATCTTCAACCTGCGGCCCGAGGCGCATTTCAGCGACGGCACGCCCGTGACCGCCGAGGACGTGAAATTCACCTTCGATCTGCTGATGGAACAGGCGCTGCCGTCCTATCGCGAGGCGGTCAAGAAGCTGGTCTATTCGCCCGAGGTGCTGGATACCTACCGGATCAAGTTCACCTTCAAGCCGGACGTGCCGCGCGACGGGCTGATCAGCCAGATGGGGTCGAACCCGGTGATGTCGAAGGCCTGGTTCGAAAAGACCGGCGCGCGTCTTGATGAAAGCAGCCTGACCCCGATCATGGGCACCGGGCCTTACGTGCTGGACAGCTACGACATCAACCGCCGCATCGTCTACAAGCGCGACCCCGACTACTGGGGCAAGGACCTGCCGATCAATATCGGGCGGTACAATTTCGACCGCATCCGGGTCGAGTATTTCTCCGATTCCATCGCGGCGCTCGAAGGCTTCAAGTCGGGTGCCTACACCTTCCGCGAGGAGGACAGTTCCAAGACCTGGGCCACGGGCTACGATTTCCCGGCAGTGGCCGCGGGCTGGGTAAGGAAGGACGAGCCCCATGACGGCAACCTGCCGCCCGACAGCGGCTGGATCTTCAACCTCGCCCGGCCGCAGTTTCAGGACTTGCGGGTGCGGCGCGCCATCGGGCTGATGTACAATTTCGAATGGACCAACGAGACGCTGCAATTCGGCCTCTTCAAGCAGCGCAGCTCGTTCTGGGAAAACAGCGACCTCGGCGCACCCGATGCGCCCCCCGAAGGCCGCGAGCTTGAACTGTTGCAGGAGGTTGCGGATCATATCGACCCCGCGATCCTGACCGAGCCGCCGGCGCAGGCCCATACCTCGGGCGACCGTCAGCTCGACCGGCGGAACCTGCGCAAGGCCTCGCAACTGCTGGACGAGGCGGGCTGGGTCGCGGGCGATGACGGGATGCGCCGGAACGCCGATGGCCAGATACTGAAGCTCGAGATCCTCGACGACAGCCCGGTGACGGAACGGATCGCGCTGCCCTTCGTCGACAACCTCCGGGCGCTGGGGATCGATGCCAGCTTTTCGCGGGTGGACCCCTCGCAATTCACCAACCGCAGGCGCGCACGCGACTACGACATGATCCTTGCAAGCTACCAGACCAACCTGGTGCCGGGGCTGGGCATGCAGCAGCGCTTTGGCTCGGCCGATGCCGAATACAGCCTCTTCAACCCGGCGGGCTTTGCCAATGAAGGCGCCGATATCCTGATGCGGCACCTCGTCTCGGCCAAATCCGAGGACGAGTTCCGCGCCGCGACCCGGGCGCTCGACCGGATCTTCCGGCACGCGTATTTCGTGGTGCCGACCTGGTACAAGGACGTTCACTGGGTGGCCTATTTCGACATGTACCGCCATCCCGACGCGCTGCCGCCCTACGATCTGGGCTATCTCGATTTCTGGTGGTACGACGCCGACCGCGCGGCCGAGCTGCGCGCGGCGGGCGCGCTGCGCTGACAGGGACAGACCGGACCAGATGGGCGCCTATATCCTCCGCCGGCTGCTGCTGATCGTGCCCACGCTGATCGGCATCATGGTCATCAACTTCACCCTGACGCAATTCGTGCCGGGGGGACCGATCGAACAGATCATCGCCCAGATCGAGGGCGGCGGCGACGTCTTTCAGGGCTTTGCCGGGGGCGGGGCCGATGCGCAGAACCAGCAGATGAGCACCGCGGCGGGCGGCGGCAGCGACAAATATGTCGGCGCCCGCGGCCTGCCGCCCGAATTCATCGAGGAACTGGAAAAGGAATTCGGCTTCGACAAGCCGCCGCTGGAGCGGTTCCTGACGATGATGTGGAACTATGCGCGGTTCGATTTCGGCGAAAGCTACTTCCGGTCGGTGTCGGTCGTCGATCTGGTTCTGGAAAAGATGCCGGTGTCGATCAGTCTCGGGCTCTGGTCCACGCTGATCGCCTACATGGTCTCGATCCCTCTTGGCATCCGCAAGGCGGTCCGGGACGGGTCGGGCTTCGACACCTGGACCTCGGCCGTCATCATCGTGGGCTACGCGATCCCGGGGTTCCTGTTCGCGGTGCTGCTGCTGGTGGTCTTCGCGGGCGGGTCCTATCTGCAATGGTTCCCGCTCCGCGGCCTTGTCTCGGACAACTGGGCGGACCTGAGCTGGCCCGCGAAGATCCTCGATTATTTCTGGCATATCGCCCTGCCGGTGATCGCGACGACGATTTCCAGCTTTGCGACGCTGACGCTCTTGACCAAGAATTCCTTCCTCGACGAGATCAAGAAGCAATACGTGGTGACCGCCAAGGCCAAGGGCCTGTCCGAGGCGCGGGTGCTGTACGGCCATGTCTTCCGCAACGCCATGCTGATCGTGATCGCGGGCTTTCCGGGCATGTTCATCGGCGTCTTCTTCGGCGCCTCGATCATCATCGAGACGATCTTCTCGCTGGACGGTCTGGGGCGGCTCGGCTTCGAGGCGGCCGTGGCGCGCGACTATCCGGTGATCTTCGCGACGCTCTACGTCTTCGGGCTGATCGGGCTGCTGGTCGGCATCCTGTCGGACCTGACCTATGTGCTGGTCGATCCCCGGATCGACTTCGAAAGCCGGGAGACCTGAAATGGCCTGGCTGTCTCCCCTCAATCAGCGGCGCTGGCGCAACTTCAAGCGCAATCGCCGGGCGCTCTGGTCGCTGGCGATCTTCGGCGTGCTGTTCGGACTGTCGCTCTTTGCCGAGCTGCTGGCGAACGACAAGCCGATCTATGTCAATTATCGCGGCGAGAGCTTCTTTCCGATCTACCGGTTCTACCCCGAAACCGCCTTTGGCGGCGATCTGCGGACCGAGGCGGTCTATCGCGACATCGAGGTGCAGTGCCTGATCGTCACCGGCGGGCTTGACGCCTGCTGGGACGACCCCGAGGGCCTGATCGCCGATGCCGCCGACGGCATGGTCGAGGGCGAGCCCATCGCGAAGGGTCAGATGATCTGGCCGCCGATCCGCTACAGCTACAACACCGTCAACGACATCCAGGGCACTGCGCCCTCGGCGCCGGATGCCCAGCACTGGCTGGGCACCGACGATACCGCGCGCGACGTGCTGGCGCGCGTGATCTACGGGTTCCGGCTGTCGATCCTGTTCACGCTGATGGTGACGGGCATCGCCTCGGTCATCGGTATCCTGGCGGGCGCGGTTCAGGGCTTCTTCGGCGGGCTGATCGACCTGATCTTCCAGCGGGTGATCGAGATCTGGACCTCGACGCCCCAGCTTTACATCATCATCATCCTCTTCGCTGTGCTGGGGCGCAGCTTCTGGCTGCTGGTGTTCCTGACCGCGCTGTTCGGCTGGCCCGCGCTGGTCGGCGTCGTCCGCGCCGAATTCCTGCGCGCGCGCAACTTCGAATATGTCCGCGCCGCCCGGGCGCTGGGCGTGTCGAACTGGACGATCATGTTCCGCCACATGCTGCCCAATGCCATGGTGGCGACGCTGACCATGCTGCCCTTCATCATCACCGGCACCATCGGCACGCTGGCCTCGCTCGACTTCCTGGGCTTCGGGCTGCCCTCCTCGGCGCCCTCGCTGGGCGAGCTCACGCTGCAGGCCAAACAGAACCTGCAGGCGCCCTGGCTGGGCTTCACCGCCTTTTTCACCTTCGCGATCATGCTGTCGCTGCTGGTCTTCATCTTCGAGGGCGTCCGCGATGCCTTCGACCCGAGAAAGACGTTCCAATGAGCCCGGTCCTGAAGGTCGAGAACCTGCATGTGTCCTTCCAGCAGGACGGCCGGCAGGTCCCAGCCGTCCGGGGCGTCAGCTTCGAGATCGGGCGCGGCGAGACGGTGGCGCTGGTCGGCGAATCCGGGTCGGGCAAGTCGGTGACGGCGCTGTCGACGGTCGGGCTTCTGCCCGGGGCGGCGACGGTCTCGGGCTCGATCGTCTATGAGGGCGAGGATCTGGCGGGTGCTCCGGAAAAACGGCTGAGGCAGGTTCGGGGCAACGATATCAGCTTCATCTTCCAGGAGCCGATGACCTCGCTCAACCCGCTGCACACTCTGGAAAAGCAGATCGCCGAAAGCCTTGCGCTGCATCAGGGGCTGACCGGGGCGGCGGCGCGGACGCGCATCCTCGAACTTCTGGCCCGGGTCGGCATCCGCGACCCCGAAAGCCGCCTGGGTGCCTATCCGCACCAGCTGTCGGGCGGCCAGCGGCAGCGGGTGATGATCGCCATGGCGCTGGCCAACGGGCCCGACCTGCTGATCGCGGACGAGCCCACCACCGCGCTCGACGTCACCATCGAGGCGCAGATCCTCGAGCTGCTGGCCGAACTGAAGCGCGAAGAGACCATGAGCCTTCTCTTCATCACCCACGATCTGAACGTGGTGCGCCGGATCGCCGACCGGGTCTGCGTGATGAAGGACGGCGAGATCGTCGAGACCGGCCCCACGGCCGAGATCTTCCGCGCGCCGCAGCATCCCTATACCCAGAAGCTTCTGGCCGCCGCCGCCGTGGGCGGGCCCGATCCGGTCAAGCCCGGCGCGGCCGAGATCGTGCGCACCGATGCGCTGAAGGTCTGGTTTCCGATCCAGCGCGGCTTCATGCGCAAGACCGTGGGCCATGTGAAGGCTGTCGATGGCGCCGACATTTCGGTCCGGGCGGGCGAGACGTTGGGGATCGTGGGCGAATCGGGGTCGGGCAAGACAACGCTGGCCCTGGCGATCATGCGGCTGATTTCGTCGGAGGGGCGGATCGTCTTTCAGGGGCAGGGCATCGACGGGCTGAAATCGCGGCAGATCCGGCCGCTGAGGCGCGACATGCAGATCGTCTTTCAGGACCCGTTCGGCAGCCTCAGCCCGCGGATGACGGTCGAACAGATCGTGGCCGAGGGGCTTGGGGTGCACGGGGTCCGGCCGGGGCGGACGGCGCGCGAGGATGTCGCGCAGATCCTGGCCGAGGTCGGACTGGACCCCGCGATGATGCACCGCTATCCGCACGAGTTTTCGGGCGGGCAGCGTCAGCGGATCGCGATCGCGCGGGCGATGATCCTGCGGCCGCGCATGGTGGTGCTGGACGAGCCGACCTCGGCGCTGGACATGACGGTGCAGGTGCAGATCGTCGACCTGTTGCGCAGCCTGCAGCGGAAATACGACCTGGCCTATCTGTTCATCAGCCACGATTTGCGCGTGGTGCGGGCCATGGCGCACAAGGTCGTGGTCATGCGGATGGGCCAGATCGTCGAGGCGGGAGAGGTCGAGGCGGTCTTCGAGGCGCCGAAGACGGACTATACGCGCACCCTGATGCGGGCGGCCTTCGCGGCGTCCGGGGAAACCCCGGGCGCCGCCTGAAAGCGTCAGATCGCCGAGCTGTGGCCGGCTTTCGACAGGTCGTAGGCGTCGAAGCCACGGGCGATCATCCGGGTCAGCGGCTTGCCGTGTTCCGGCACCGTCAGCCCGTCATTGCTGAGGTCGATGAACCCGGCGAACCGGTCGGCGACCTCCTGGAACATCGCGTTCAGATCGGCTTTCGAGATGCTGAAACTCTCGGTGATCTCGGCGGTCGAGATGTGGAAATCGCACATCAAGGCCTCGATCATCCGCGAGCGCATCTTGTCCTCGTCGCTGAAGACATGGCCCCGGCCGGTCGCAAAGCGCCCGTCGCGGACCCGCGCGGTATAATCCGAGGTGCCCGACAGGTTCTGGGCATAGCCCTGCGGGAAGCGCGAGATCGACGAGGCGCCCAGGCCGATCAGCGCGGCCGCGGTGTCGTCGGTGTAGCCCTGGAAGTTCCGGCGCAGCTTGCCCGCGTCCAGCGCCCGGGCCAGCCCGTCATCGGGCCGCGCGAAGTGGTCGATGCCGATTTCGCGGTAGCCGTCCCACAGGAACAGTTCCTTGGCGGTTTCGTAAAGCTTCAGCCGGGTTTCCGGGGTCGGCAGCGCCTCGGCCGGGATCATCGACTGGCGCCGGGCCATCCACGGCACGTGGGCATAGCCGTAAAGCGCGACCCGGTCGGGCGACAGCGACATCAGCTTCTGCACCGATTCGGCGATCCGCTCGTTCGACTGGTGCGGCAGGCCGTACAGGATGTCGGCGTTCAGCGAGGTGATGCCCTTGGACCGGATCAGATCGACCGCGTCGCGGGTGATGTCATAGCTCTGGATCCGCCCGATCACCGACTGGATCTGCGGGTCGAAGTCCTGGATGCCGATCGAGGCGCGGTTCATGCCCGCCTTGGCCAGCACGTCCAGCCGGGCCTCGTCGATCTCGTTCGGGTCGATCTCGACCGAGAACTCGCCCTGTTCGTGCATCGGCGCGACGGCGAAGATCGCCTCGGTCAGCTGTTTCATCATGTCGGCCGACATCAGCGTCGGCGTTCCCCCGCCCCAATGCAGGCGCGACAGCGTCACGCCCTCGGGCAGCCGCTTGCCCAGCATCGCGATCTCGGTCTTCAGCGTCTCGAGATACGCTTCGACCGGCGCGTCGGACCGGGTGCCCTGGGTGCGGCAAGCGCAGAACCAGCACAGCCGGCGGCAGAACGGCACGTGGATATACAGGGAAATCTGCGAACCGGGCTCGATCTGGCCGATCCAGCCGGCGAAGTCTCCATCGTCCACCGACGCATTGAAATGGGGTGCCGTCGGGTAACTGGTGTACCGGGGCACCTTGGCGTCGAATAGACCGAGACGGGTGAGTTGCGATTCTGTGCTCATTCGACTAGCGTTAGGTCCACCCAAGGAACCTCTCCTTGATCGAAGTCAAAATTGGAAACGGAATGGCCGTTACCGACACGCCCGTTGCTCATGTCGAGTGCTTTGATTGTCCGATTCGTCACCGCGCGGTCTGTGCCCGCTGCGAGACTGACGAACTCGAGGCGCTCGAGGCCATCAAGTACTACCGCACCTTCGACGCCGGTCAGACCGTGATCTGGTCCGGCGACCGGATGGATTTCGTCGGCTCGGTCATGGAGGGCATCGCCACGCTCAGCCAGACGATGGAGGACGGCCGCACCCAGATGGTGGGGTTGCTGCTGCCGTCCGATTTCGTTGGGCGCCCGGGGCGCGAGAGCGCGGCCTATGACGTGACCGCGACGACTCAGCTCACGATGTGCTGCTTCCGGCGCAAGCCGTTCGAAGAGCTGATGATCCGCACGCCGCATATCGGCCAGCGGCTTCTGGAAATGACGCTGGACGAACTGGACGCGGCGCGGGAATGGATGCTGCTTCTGGGCCGCAAGACCGCGCGCGAGAAGATCGCGAGCCTGCTGGCCATCATCGCCCGGCGCGACGCCACGCTGAAGCTCGGCCCGACCCGCGGACGGATCGTGTTCGACCTGCCGCTGACCCGCGAGGCGATGGCCGACTATCTGGGCCTGACGCTGGAAACCGTCAGCCGCCAGATCTCGGCGCTGAAGCGCGACGGCGTGATCGTGCTGGAAGGCAAGCGCCATGTGACGGTTCCGGATTTCGATCGGTTGCTGGGCGAGACCGGCGATGACAGCGACGGCGGCATGCCGGCCTGAGGGCGTCCCCCAGGCCGGGCCGCCTGCGGCGCGTCAATGCGCCATCAGGACCGGGACCGTGGTCTTTTCAAGCATGCTGCGGGTCGCGCCGCCGAGGATTGCCTCGCGGAAGCGCGAATGGCCATAGGCCCCCATGATCATCATGTCGGCGCCGATATCCATCGCATGGCGCTGCAGCACGTCCGAGACCCGCGGCGTGGTCTTGGCCAGCACCGAGATTTCGGTCTTGACGCCATGGCGCGACAGCATCTGCGACAGCGCGCCGCCGGGGTCCGACCGGTCGGGGCCGTGCTTCGGCGGATCGACCACCGCGATATTGACCACTTCGGCGGCCTGCATCAGCGGCATCGCCTCTTTCAGCGCGGCCATGGCCTCGTCGCTCTGGTTCCAGGCGATGACGATCTTGCGCCCGATATGGGCGGTGTCGGCCCCGGCCGGCACCACCAGAAGCGGCGCATGCCCGTCGAACAGAACCGCCTCGGTCGCCGCCTCGTCCTCGATCCCGCGACCCTCTCCATAGGGGCGGGGCATGATCACCAGATCCGAGAACCGCGCCCGCTGTGCCACCAGATGGCTGAGCCCGGCGATCTGCGCCACCGCGGCCTCGCTGCTCCAGGCGAGAGTTTCACGGCCCATGCGGGCCTTGACGGCACTCTCGATGGCGGCGGCATCTTCCTGGGCCTTGTGCAGGGTCTCCTGCTGGATGAAGGCGTTGGTGCCCGCGTAGTAATACCCGGTCTGGGTGCGGTCCACGCCGAGGCAGAGGATGTCCAGATGCCCCTCCTCGCGGGCGGCGAGGGCGATCGCAGGTTCGAGCGCCGAGTCGGAGATATCCGTGTCGGTGATGATGGTCAGGATGGTCTTGTAGCCCACCGCTATACTCCTTCGCGTCGTTGGTGACGTTGCGCAGACCATAAATGACCGCAATGTTCCAAGGCTTTGACCAAGATCAAGCTTGAATTGGACAAGCTAAAGAGAGATTGACTTGGATCAATGCATATCTGTGCATACCATAGAATACGTCACGGCATCGTGAGGGAGTCGGCCGAAGGCGGTTCGGTCGGTGAAAGACGAAGGGACTATCAATGTGGGACTACGTTAAGATCGCCGTCCTGGGCGTGATTGCGGTGTTCGCCGCAGTCGCCGCGTTCATGGCACGCGACATGGCATACATGGTGCACGCGGTGATCATCCTGCTGGTCGCGGGCGGTCTTGCCGCCTGGACGGTGCGGGGTCTCGGCGCGCCGAAACCGGTGATCGACAAGACCGGCTACATGGACGATGTCATCCGGGCGGGTGTCATCGCGACCTGCTTCTGGGGGGTGGTCGGCTTTGCCGCCGGCACGTTCATCGCCAGCCAGCTGGCCTTTCCCGGCCTGAACTTCGAATGGGCCAGCGGGTACATGAACTTCGGCCGGCTGCGTCCGCTGCACACCTCTGCCGTGATCTTCGCCTTTGGCGGCAACGCCCTGATCGCGACGTCTTTCTACGTGGTCCAGCGCACCAGCGCGGCCCGGCTCTGGGGAGGGGACCTGGCCTGGTTCGTGTTCTGGGGCTATCAGCTCTTCATCGTGCTGGCGGCGACCGGCTACCTGCTGGGCGCGACGCAGTCCAAGGAATATGCCGAGCCCGAATGGTATGTCGACATCTGGCTGACGATCCTCTGGGTGACCTACCTGGCGATCTTCCTGGGCACGATCTTCAAGCGCAAGGAACCCCATATCTACGTCGCCAACTGGTTCTATCTCAGCTTCATCGTCACCGTGGCGATGCTGCACCTGATCAACAACCTCAGCCTGCCGATCTCGATCTGGGGCTCGAAGTCGGTTCAGGTCTTCTCGGGCGTGCAGGACGCCATGACCCAGTGGTGGTACGGCCATAACGCGGTGGGCTTCTTCCTGACCGCGGGCTTCCTTGGGATGATGTACTACTTCGTGCCGAAACAGGCCGAACGCCCGGTCTACAGCTACAAGCTCAGCATCATCCACTTCTGGGCGCTGATCTTCCTTTACATCTGGGCGGGTCCGCACCACCTGCACTACACCGCGCTGCCCGACTGGGCCGGCACGCTGGGCATGGTCTTCTCGGTCATGCTGTGGATGCCCTCCTGGGGCGGCATGATCAACGGCCTGATGACGCTGTCGGGCGCTTGGGACAAGATCCGCACCGACCCGGTCATCCGGATGATGGTCGTGGCCGTCGGCTTCTACGGCATGTCGACCTTCGAAGGTCCGATGATGTCGATCCGCGCGGTCAACTCGCTGTCGCACTACACCGACTGGACCATCGGCCACGTCCATTCCGGCGCCCTTGGCTGGAACGGCATGATCACCTTCGGCGCGCTCTACTTCCTGGCGCCGCGGCTGTGGAGCCGCGAGCGGCTCTATTCGACCGCGCTCGTCTCCTGGCACTTCTGGCTCGCCACCATCGGGATCGTGCTTTACGCCGCCTCGATGTGGGTCACCGGGATCATGGAAGGCCTGATGTGGCGCGAAGTCGATGCGCAAGGGTTCCTGGTGAACTCCTTCGCCGACACCGTCGCGGCCAAGCACCCGATGTATATCGTCCGCGCGCTTGGCGGGGGCATGTACGTCACCGGTGCCCTGATCATGTGCTACAACATCTGGAAGACCGCGACCTCCGCGCCCGCCAAGCAGGCGACGCCGGTTGCGGCCCCGGCTGAATAAGGACGGAAGCCATGTCCATTCTCGAAAAACACAAGATCCTTGAGAAGAACGCATCGCTTCTGCTGGTGTTCAGCTTCCTCGTGGTGACCATCGGCGGTCTGGTCGAGATCGCCCCGCTGTTCTACCTTCAGAACACCATCGAGAAGGTCGAGGGCATGCGCCCCTATTCGCCGATGGAGCTGGAGGGGCGCGACATCTACGTGCGCGAGGGCTGCTATGTCTGCCACAGCCAGATGATCCGCCCGATGCGCGACGAGTTGGAACGCTACGGTCATTACAGCCTGGCGGCCGAGTCGATGTACGACCACCCGTTCCAGTGGGGGTCCAAGCGGACCGGGCCCGACCTGGCGCGGGTCGGCGGGCGCTATTCCGACGCCTGGCATGTCCACCACCTGCGCGATCCGCAATCGGTGGTGCCGGAATCGGTGATGCCCAAATACGCGTTCCTGGAACGGCGCATGGTCGACCCGGAACACATGGCCGACAAGATGCGCACCCATGTCGCGGTGGGCGTACCCTATACCGACGAGATGATCGAGAACGCGGTCGCGGATTTCAACGCCCAGATCGACCCCTATGCCGATGGCGTGGACGGTCTTCTGGAACGCTATCCGGGGGCGCAGGTGCGCAATTTCGACGGCAATGAGGGCATCTCGGAAATGGATGCGCTGATCGCCTATCTGCAGATGCTGGGCACGCTGGTCGACTTCTCGACCTTCGAGCCGGATGCGAGCCGCTGAGGACGGGGTCATGGATACCTATTCCGTCATGCGCGAGTTCGCCGACAGCTGGATGTTGCTGGCACTCACGGTGTTCTTCGTCGGCGTGATCGTCTGGGCCCTGCGCCCGGGCAGCGCCAAGGAACACCGCGACACGGCCAACATCCCGTTCCGGCATGAAGACAAACCTGCAGGCACCGAGGACGGTGCGACGTGCCGAAAGGAGGCGCGGACATGAGTTCGAGCGATCACAACACCAAGCCCGGCGAAGTCGGCACCACCGGTCACAGCTGGGACGGCATCGAAGAGCTGAACAATCCCTTGCCGCGCTGGTGGCTCTGGACCTTCTACGGCTGTATCGCCTTCGCCTTCATCTACTCGATCCTCTATCCGGCCTGGCCGCTGGTGACCGGGGCGACCCCGGGGCTTCTGGGCTATTCGACCCGGCACGCGGTAGAGGTCGAGATCAAGGACTACGAGGACCGCAATGCCGAGCTTATTGCCCGGGTGGCGGCGGCGCCGATGGAGGACCCGGCGGCGATCGAGGCGGATCCCGCGCTTTACAACTACGCGGTTCAGGGCGGCGGCGCGGTGTTCCGCACTTATTGCGCCCAGTGCCACGGGTCGGGCGCGGCCGGCGTGCAGGGGCAGGGCTATCCCAGCCTGCTGGACGACGACTGGCTCTGGGGCGGCAAGCTCGAGGACATCTACTACACCGTGACCAACGGCGTGCGGAACGAGGACAACCCCGACGCGCGCTGGTCGCAGATGCCCTCCTTCGGCACCGACGGGCTTCTGTCCGGCGAGGAGATCGGCCAGGTGGTCCAGTACGTCCGGAAAATCTCCGGGCAGGAACATGATGCCGCATTGGCAAGTCAGGGCGAAACGGTGTTCCTTGATAACTGTGCTGCATGCCATGGCGAGGACGGCCGCGGCGACCGCACCGTAGGCGCGCCCAATCTGACGGACGCGATCTGGCTTTACGGTGGGGACGTCGCGACGCTGACCGAGACTGTGACGAAGGCGCGCTTCGGGGTCATGCCGACCTGGCAGGACCGTCTCAGCGAGGCGGAGCGCAAGTCGGTCGCGGTCTATGTCCACCAGTTGGGTGGCGGCGAATGATCAAACGACTTCCGGGGGCCAATGGCCCCCGGTCGATGGCACCGGCCCCCATCCTGTTCGCGCGTTTCCACGGGGGCCGGTGTCTATCCTCGCCCAAAACCTCCCCCATCGTCCAGCGCGCAATCTAAGAGAGCACTGTGCGTCCGCGCGCAGAATTAGAGTTTTTCCAGTTCTCATCCCCCAGCCTGTGCGATTCGCCGTCAAAGACTCCGCAATCCGCCTCAGAAGTGAACGCCTCGTCGCTTTCCTTGTGAGGACGCAGGTTCTAGCTATCGAAGAACGAGGGCCCACGTCGCGACGCGACCGAAACGGCACGCCGGACCCGGCCCGCAGCCCGAACGGAGTGAGCGTGTGAGCTCGACTGATCAGAATCCCGACCGTCTTTATTCCGCCCGCGAGCCGATCTTTCCCCGGCGCGTGTCGGGCAAGTTCCGCAGCCTGAAATGGTGGTTGCTGGCGATCTGCCTCGGCATTTACTACCTTCTGCCCTGGTTGCGCTGGGACCGCGGGCCGAACCTGCCCGATCAGGCGGTGCTGATCGACCTCGCCAACCGGCGCTTCTTCTTCTTCTGGATCGAGATCTGGCCGCACGAATTCTACTTCGTCGCCGGGCTCCTGATCATGGCCGGGCTGGGGCTTTTCCTCTTCACCTCGGCGCTGGGCCGGGTCTGGTGTGGCTATTTCTGCCCGCAAACGGTCTGGACCGATCTCTTCATCCTGGTCGAGCGTTGGGTCGAGGGCGACCGCAACAAGCGCGTGCGTCTGTGGACTGCCCGCTGGGACGCCACCAAATGGCGGCTCCGGCTGACCAAATGGGGCCTCTGGCTCGCGATCGCGGTGGCGACGGGCGGCGCCTGGGTCTTCTATTTCGCCGATGCGCCGACCCTTCTGTGGAACCTGATCACCTTCCAGGCCCATGCGGTGGCCTATTCCACGATCCTGGTGCTGACGCTGACCACCTTCATTCTGGGCGGCTTCATGCGCGAACAGGTCTGCGTCTACATGTGCCCCTGGCCGCGCATCCAGGCCGCGATGATGGACGAGGACACCATCACCATCGGCTACCGCGAATGGCGGGGCGAACCGCGCGGCAAGCACCGCAAGGCCGAGGGCGCCGAGCGGCTGGGCGACTGCATCGACTGCTACGCCTGCGTCAATGTCTGCCCGATGGGCATCGACATCCGCGACGGCCAGCAGCTGGCCTGCATCACCTGCGGGCTGTGCATCGACGCCTGCGACGAGGTGATGGACAAGGTTGGCAAGCCGCGCGGTCTGGTCGACTACATGGCGCTGTCGGACGAGGCGCGGGAACGCGCCGGCAACCGGCCGAAATCGATCTGGAAGCATGTCTTCCGGGTCCGCACCATCCTCTACACGGCGCTCTGGTCGGCCGTCGGCATCGGCCTTCTGGTGGCGCTGTTCGTGCGGTCCGACATCGACATGACGGTCGCGCCGGTCCGCAACCCGATCTTCGTCACCATGTCGGACGGCTCGATCCGCAACACCTATGACGTGCGGGTGCGCAATATGCATGGCGACGAACGGGCGTTCCGCCTGACCGTGACCCCGGACGAGGCCTATGCCATTTCGGTCGAGGGCTCGGACGACGGGACCTTCACGGTGCCGCCCGATGCAACGCTGCTCAAGCGGGTCTATATCGTGGCGCCCGCGGGCAGCGCGCCGGCCAATGCGACGACGACCGATGTGCGGATCTGGCTCGAAGACGCCGCGGCCGCAGAGCGGACCTATGACGACACGGTCTTCAACGGAAAGGGGATGAAGTGATGGGCAGGGAACTGACGGGCCGGAAGGTGCTGATCTTCACTGTGTCCGCCTTTGCCGTGGTGGTGGGCGTCAACCTGACGCTGGCCTATCAGGCGGTGCACACCTTCCCGGGTCTCGAAGTCGCCAATTCCTATGTCGCCAGCCAGGAGTTCAACGCCAATCTGCACGAACAGCAGGCGCTGGGCTGGACCACCAGCCTCGACTATGACGAGGCCGAACGGGTGCTGGCGCTGCGTTTCGAGGGGGCGGACGGACAGCCGGTCGAGGTGCGCGATCTCGACGTTCTGGTCGGCCGCGCGACCAGCGTGCGCGACGACAAGAGACCGGCGATGCTTTACTACAACGGCACCTTCTCGTCGCCGCTCGATCTGGGGCCGGGCTTCTGGACGATCCGCGTGACGGCCGCGGCCGAGGACGGCACGCCGTTCCGGCAGCGGCTGCAACTTCACGTGGACGGCTGACCCATGGGCGCCGAGATGCAGATGCGTCCGGCGGCCTGCCCGGCCTGCGCCGTCGCGCCCTCGGCCGAGGCGCTGGCCGATGCCGAGGCCCCCAAGGACGCGCGGCTGTTCCTGTCCCTGCCGACGATCCATTGCGCGGCCTGCATTTCGGCGGTCGAACGGGCGCTGAACGGGACCGAGGGGGTGCGCAACGCCCGGGTCAACCTGACGCTGAAGCGCGTCGCCGTCGAGGCCGAACCCGCCGTCACCGCCGACCGGCTGGTCGGGGTGCTCGAGGCCATCGGCTACGAGGCGCATGAACTCGACCCCGGGGTGATCGCGGCCACCGCGACCGACAAGGCGGGGCGCGATATCCTGATGCGGATCGCCGTCTCGGGCTTTGCGATGATGAACGTGATGCTCCTGTCGGTGGCGGTGTGGTCGGGCGCGGCGGATGCCACGCGCGACCTCTTTCACTGGGTCTCGGCGATGATCGCGCTGCCAACCATCGTCTTCGCCGCCCAGCCTTTCTTCCGGAACGCCTTTGCGGTCTTGCGGCACGGGCGGCTCAACATGGACGTGCCGATTTCGCTGGCCATCGCGCTGGCCGCGGGCATGTCGCTCTATGAAACCGCCCGGCACGGGCCGCATGCCTATTTCGACGCGGCGCTGTCGCTGACCTTCTTCCTGCTGGCGGGCCGCTATCTCGATCACCGCACCCGCGCCGTGGCGCGCTCGGCCGCCGAGGAACTGGCCGCGCTCGAGGTGCCGCGCGCGCAGCGCCGGACCGCCTCGGGCGAAGAGACGGTGCCGATTGCCGAGATCGCGGTCGGCGACGTGGTGCTGGTGCGCCCCGGCGCCCGGGTGCCGGTCGACGGGATCGTGGCCGAGGGCCAGTCGGAAATCGACCGCTCGCTGCTGACCGGCGAGAGCCTGCCCGCCTTTGCCGGACCGGGCATGGCGCTGAGCGCGGGCGAGGTGAACCTGACCGGGCCGCTGGCCATGACCGTGACCGCGGCCGGGCAGGACAGCTCGCTGCACCGCATGGCCGATCTGGTCGCCATCGCCGAAAGCTCGAAGAACCGCTATACCTCGCTCGCCGACCGGGCCGCGCGCATCTACGCGCCCGGCGTGCATCTGCTGGCGCTGGCGGCGTTCCTGGCCTGGCTCTGGATTTCCGGCGGCGATATCCGGCTGGCGCTGAACATCGCGGTCGCCGTGCTGATCATCACCTGCCCCTGTGCGCTGGGGCTGGCCGTGCCCGCCGTCACCACCGCCGCGTCGGGGCGGCTTTTCCGGCGCGGGCTTTTGATCAAGGACGGCACCGCGCTCGAACGTCTGGCCGAGGTCGATGCCGTCGTCTTCGACAAGACCGGCACGCTGACGCTCGGCGCGCCCGAGCCGACCAATCTGGGCGATCATCCGCGCCGCGATCTGGAAATCGCGCTGGCGCTGGCCGAGGGGTCGGCCCATCCGCTGGCCCGCGCGCTGGCCGAGGCGGGGCGCAAGGCCGGGCTGCATCCGGCCCGGGTGAGCGACATCCGCGAGGTGCCGGGCTACGGGATCGAGGGCGCCTTCGGCGGCGAGCGCGTGCGTTTTGGCCGGGCCGCCTGGGTCGGGGCGCAGT
Organism: Rhodovulum visakhapatnamense; assembly: GCF_004365965.1. GTDB lineage: Bacteria > Pseudomonadota > Alphaproteobacteria > Rhodobacterales > Rhodobacteraceae > Rhodovulum > Rhodovulum visakhapatnamense. Next base: position 24,468 of record NZ_SOEB01000024.1, on the reverse strand, counting down.
CCGGGGCCGAAACCGCCTCCTGGCTGCAGGTCGGCGCGCGGGCGCCGGTGGGCTTCACCTTTGCCGACCGGCTGCGCCCGGGCGCCGAAGCGGCCGTGGCGGGGCTCGTGGCGCTGGGGCTGTCGGTGCGGCTGGTGTCGGGCGACGCGCCCGGTCCGGTGGCGGATCTGGCCGCCCGGCTCGGGATCGCCGACTGGCAGGCCGAGGCGCTGCCCGAGGACAAGGCCGCAACCGTGCAGGCGCTCAGCCGCGACGGACGGCGCGTGCTGATGGTGGGTGACGGGCTCAACGACACCGCCGCGCTGGCCGCGGCGCATGTCTCGATCTCGCCCGCCAGCGCGCTGGACGCGGCGCGGGTGGCGTCTGATATCGTGCTGCTGGGCAAGGACCTGTCGACGCTGTCGGGGGCCGTGACGACGGCGCGCAAGGCCACCCGGCGCATCCGCGAAAACTTTGCGATCTCGGCGCTTTACAACCTGATCGCGGTGCCGATCGCGCTGGTCGGGCTGGCGACGCCGCTGGCGGCCGCGCTGGCGATGTCGGCCTCGTCGATCACCGTGTCGCTGAACGCGCTGAGGGTGAGGTAGGGGCCCCATGCAGATCATCGCCTACCTCATCCCGATTTCGCTGTTCCTCGGAGGTCTGGGGCTTGGCGCCTTCTTCTGGGCGCTGCGCGCGCATCAGTTCGAGGACCCCGAGGGCGACGCCCGGCGGATCCTGAACGAGGACTGGGACGACCGCCCCAAGCCCTGACGCGGGGCCGCTAGCTGACCCGCCGCGTCGTCAGCTTCAGCAGCTTGCGCCGGTAATACTCCGCCCGCAGATACCGGCCCAGCCGCAGGCCCCGCCTGTTAGTCCGGCCTGCGGCCAGCAGCGACTGGCCGGGGTCCGCGATCCGGTCGGGATGGCCGACCAGCTGCGGCACGACGACCAGGGCGCCCAGCGTCGCGATGTCCATCGGCCAGTCGGCCTTGCGCACCACCGGCGTCTGTGCCGCCAGAAGCGCCTTTGCCGCGGCGCGGTCCAGACTGTAGGCCACCGCCCCGTTCGCGGGCAGCGCCAGCCGGAACAGCAGATGGTCCCCAAGCGCGGGCACGCCCGGCTTGCGCAGGACGCGGGCGCCCGAATGGTAATACAGGATCATCGGATGCCTAAGGTGCCCGCCCGCGCCCAGGAACGCGGCGAAGGCGGGCGAGGGGATCGCATCGTCCTCCAGGATCACCGCATGGCTGTCCTCGCCGGCCAGAAACGTCTCATAGGCCTTGCGGTGGCTGAGCGCGCAGGCCTTTTCCCCGTCGCTCATGTCGCGCTCCATCGCGGCGCGGATCCGGGCCGCCGGCGCGACCGGCGTCAGGGCATCGCGGCGCGCATCGACCGCGTCGACGAAGCGGAAGGCCAGCCCGAGGGCATCCATGGCGGCGGTGACGGCCTGCCTCCGCGCGTGCGAGCGGTCAAGCGAGATGACGAGGATCATGTGCCCCCCGGACGGGTGTTTCTGTGCGGTTCGGGACGCCATAGCACGGGCGCAAACGGCAGGCGAGCGGCCTTGCGTCAGGTCCGTTCTGCCAGACCCGGCCAGGTCCTGTCGGCCTCGGACATCATCTCGGGCGGCGCGGGCCAGGCGATGGCCAGATCCGGGTCGTCCCAGCGGATGCCCCGGGCCTGCCCGGGCACATGGGCCGCGCCCATGTGGTACAGAACGACCGCCCCGGGCGTCAGCGTCAGAAACCCGTGCGCCAGACCTTCGGGCAGGAACAGCGCGTTGGCGCGCTCGGCCGACAGCTCGACCGCCTGCCAGCGGCCGTAGCCGGGGCCGGGGCGCAAATCGACCGCGACATCCCAGATCCGCCCGGCCACGCAGCGCACCAGCTTGGCCTCGGCATAAGGCGGGTCCTGATAATGCAGCCCGCGCAGGGTGTGCCGCGCGGTGTTGGTCGACAGGTTCGCCTGCACCGGATCGAAGTCGATCCCCGCCGCGCGGAACGTGTCGCGGCACCAGGCGCGCGCGAAGCTGCCGCGCGCATCGGCATGAACCGGGCTTTCGACCAGATAAAGGCCGGGAAGATCGCCCTCGGTCAGCCTCACCGGACGATCAGCTCCGGCACCGCGGTCACGAAGCGCCCGCCCCAGTCGCGGATCGCGGCCTGCTGGCCCATCACTTCCTCGGCGATGTTCCAGGGCAGGATGACGAGGTAATCGGGCCTCTGCCGGGCGATTTCCTCGGGCGCCAGGACCGGGATGTGGCTGCCCGGCAGCAGGCGGTCCTGCTTTTGCGGGTTGCGGTCGACGACGAAGGCGATGTCGTCGGGACCGATCCCCGCCACGTTCAGGAAGGTGTTGCCCTTGGCCGCCGCGCCATAGCCCGCGACCGTCTTGCCCTCGGCCCGGGCGCTGGCGACGAAGGCGCGGAAATCGGCGACGACCCGCGCGACCCTGGCGGCAAGGCCCGCATAGCCCTCGGGCCGGTCGAGTTGCAGCGCCGCCTCTTCGGCCCTCAGGGCCGCGACCGCCTCGGTCTCGGCATGGGCGCCCGGATGGCCCACGAACACCCGAAGCGAGCCGCCATGGGTCGTCAGCCGCTCGATATCGAAGACCGAAAGCCCGACCTCGCGCATCAGCCGCTCGACGAAGGTCAGGGACAGATAGGAATAATGTTCGTGATAGATCGTGTCGAACTGGACCTGGTCGATCAGCCGGGCCAGATGCGGAAATTCGAAGGTCGCGACGCCCTCGGGCTTCAGCAGCACCCGGAACCCGGCGGCAAAGCTGCGGATGTCGGGCACATGGGCCAGCACGTTGTTGGCCGCCATCAGATCGGCGGCAAAGCCCTCGTCGCGCAGCGCCGCCGCCGCCGTTTCGTCGAAGAACATGACCCGGGTCGGCACGCCGATGCTTTCGGCCACCTCGGCGGCATGGCCCGCGGGCTCGACCCCCAGCACCGGCACGCCCATGGCGACGAAGTGCTGCAGCAGATAGCCGTCATTCGAGGCGATCTCGACCACGCGCGACCCGGCCCCCAGGCCGAAGCGGTCGGCCATCGCCTCGGCATAGCGGCGGGCATGGGCGACCCAGCCGGCCGAATAGGACGAGAGATAAGCATAGTCATGGGCGAAGATCGCGTCGGCAGGCACCGTCTCGGTCGTCTGGGCCAGCCAGCAGGTCGTGCAGACCATCACATGCAGCGGAAAGCGGCGTTCCGCGGCGATGGCCTCGGGGCTGTCGGGCAGGAAGCTGTTGGCCAGCGGCGTCTCGCCCAGATCGACGAGGGTCTGCTCCAGCGGGGCCTGGCAAAAGCGGCAATGGCGGGTCACGGCGTCCTGTCCTGATACTGGTCGATCTGCTGGTCGGTCAGGCGGGCCGCATCCTCGCCCGCCAGAAAGCCCGCATACCAGCGGGCGGTAAGGTCGAGCGTCTCGGCGCCCGACAGCCGGGGCCGCCAGCCCAGCGTGCGTGCGGCAAGCCCGGCATCGATGGCAAGATGCGCCATCTCGTGCGGGCCGCGTTCGGCCGGGGTGCCAAGCGTGGGGGGGCGCCCGAGTGCCGCATAAAGCCCCTCGGCAAGCTCCGCGACGGTCACGGCAGGCGTGCCGGGGACGGGGCCGAAATTCAGCGCCTCGGGCAGGGCGCGGCCCTCGGCCAGCGCCTGCACGAAGGTCAGATACCCGTCCAGACAGTCCAGCACATGCTGCCAGGGCCGGGTGGCGCCGGGATTGCGGATCTCGGGCGGGGTATCGGCCATCAGCGCGCGCACGATGTCGGGCACCAGCCGGTCGGCCGAGAAATCGCCGCCGCCGATCACGTTGCCGCCCCGCGCGGTCGCCAGCGGAATACCGGCCTCGGCGAAGAAGGCGCGGCGGAACGAGGCGACCGCGATCTCGGTTGCGGCCTTCGAGGCGGAATAGGGGTCATGGCCGCCCAGCCGGTCGGTCTCGGCAAAGGCGCGGCCGGACGTGTCGTTCTCGTAGACCTTGTCCGATGTGACCACCAGCACGGCCCGCAGGGCGGCCTCGCGGCGCAGCGCGTCCAGCAGATGCACCGTGCCCATCACGTTGCTGCCGAAGGTCAGCACCGGGTCGGCATAGGACCGCCGCACCAGCGGCTGCGCGGCCAGATGCAGCACGATCTCGGGCCGCGCCGCGCGCACCAGTTCCGCGGTCCGCCCGGCATCGCGCAGATCCGCCATATGCGAGGCCGCAAGGTGGTCCTGTCCGAGACTGTCGTAAAGCGCAGGGCCCGGTTCGGGCGGCAGCGAAATCCCGGTGACCTCGGCCCCGCGGCGCGCCAGCCAGCGGCCCGCCCAGGCGCCCTTGAACCCGGTATGCCCGGTCAGCAGCACCCGTTTGCCGGCCCAGAAGCTCACGCCCAGATCTTCCAGGGCGCGGTACCCGAGGCCCAGAGGCTTTCCAGGTAGTTGCGGTCGCGCAGCGTGTCCATCGCGTGCCAGAAGCCGGGATGGCGCCAGGCCATCAACTGGCCGTCGCGGGCAAGCCCTTCCAGCGGCGCTCCCTCGAACGGGGTCGGGTCGCCCTCGATCCGGTCAAGCACGCTCCGGTTCAGCACGAAGAAACCCCCGTTGATCCGGCCCTCGTCGCCCGGCGGTTTCTCGGTAAAGCGCCGGACCTCGGCCTCGGCGGTCATCTCGAGCGCGCCATAACGTCCCGGGGGGATCGCCGCGGCGACCGTCGCCTCGCGCCCGTGGCGGATGTGGAACTCGATCTCGGCGCGGATGTCGATATCGGCCAGCCCGTCGCCATAGGTCATGCAGAACTGCTCGCCCAGATAGGGGCGGACCCGCCTGAGCCGCCCGCCGGTCATCGAGTCGGCGCCGGTATCGACAAGGGTCACCCGCCAGGGTTCGGCGACCGAGTTGTGATAGGTGATCTCGCCGGTTCGGGTATCGACGGTCATATCCGAGGAATGCAGCACGAGATTGGCGAAATATTCCTTGATCATGTAGCCGCGATAGCCGCAGCAGATCACGAAATCGGTGATGCCATGGGCGGCGTAGATCTTGAGGATGTGCCACAGGATCGGGCGGCCGCCGATCTCGATCATGGGTTTCGGCCGCAGATGGCTTTCCTCCGAGATCCGTGTCCCGAATCCGCCGGCCAGAATGACTGCCTGCATGCCGCTGCCGCGCCCCCGTCGCCGTTCATTGCCTCGGCCCTCGCCGTATCCTATCAAGGCGTGGCGCGCAATTCCGAAGCCCCCGCGCCGCGCCAGGCGGCCTGTCGAAAAGTGACCCCGCGATGTCCACACCCTCCGGCGCTTCTGCCGATTCCGCTCGCCAGCCCGGCATCGGCCTTCCGGCCGTTGTCACCGGCTTGATGGGGCGAGCCGAAATCGGCCAGGTCGAAAGCGCGTCAGGCTTGGCTATGGGCAATGAGCCGCGAAACCAGTGCTTGATCGGAAAGCACCTGAGACATTGTCAGATCTTTGTAGCTCTGCGGGTGCCACGAATTTTGTAGCATGACTACCCCGTCGCGACAAATGCGCACAACGTCATCAACTGGAATTCCGGGATCGAACCAAAGGTCTTTATACCCCTTAAATTTCGGATTCTGTTCCAAAAGCTTGGATGTCGGGTATGCTCCGCTCGCGTGGGCGCTTCTTAATTCCAGGTAATCCGAAAAACTGCCATCGCGTAGCAGGTCATCAAGGATGCCGTTGCCAAGGTAATGCCACGGGACTTTCGCGGGTTTGCCGCTAAGGCGTTTGCGAAGCCACCACTTCAGTCTCATGGAGCGAGTATTGTGCCGCCCGATTCTTCGGCTTGCTTCTTCAAGCCATCTTAAAAGGATAGGGTTTTCTTTCGTGCCGGTGCAGAGGAAGCTGGTTGAGTGATTTCCAAGGTGTTTTGCGTTTCCGTATATCGTCAATTTTTTGGGGTCGTATCTTTTTATGTCGAACCCGCTAAGCAATATCGTATCGGCATCGAGAAACAAGCCGGGCTGCTCGATGAGGACGGCCACGGCGGCGATGTCGGACTGCAGGGGGTACGAGAATTTTGCGACATCAGCTGCCTTGATCCTTCCCCCGGAAAGGTCACTCAAGTTCGACTGATCAACTCGTTGGATGCTGCTGTTCGGACATGCCCGTCGCCAGGTTTGGAGGCAGAGTTCCAGATATGCCGGCATTGCGCATTGGGGGGGGGACTCCCAATAATAGAATATATTCACTTGCTTCCTCTCGTTTCAGTGTGCCCGTTTTCCCCTTCGGCCGAACGTGCCCACATTTGGGGCGAATGGGAAGAGGCTCAGGCCAGCGGGCTTTTGACGCGGGTAGCTGGCCTATTGTGCGGCGCAGGGCGCCAGCGCCCCTCTCGTTGAACCCGACGCGAACCTTCCGTTGTGAGGTGTCGCGCTTTCGGATATTCGATTCGACGCGGCTCTCAAACGTCTTTCCGCGACGAGGAAACCCCCATGACGACCGAAGATCTGCCCCGCATCCCCGTCGCTGCCCCCTCGATCACCGCGCGCGAAGGCGATCTGGCGCGAGAGGCGGCGCTGAATGCCTGGGGGCCCGGGCATTACGCCTACAATGCGCGGTTCGAGGCGATGATGGCCGGCCATGTCGGCGTCGCTCATGCCGCCAGCCTGCCGCACGCGACCTCGGGGTTGCATCTGGCTCTGGCCGCGGCCGGGATCGGGCCGGGCGACGAGGTGATCGGCCCCGACGTGACCTGGATCGCCTCGATGGCGCCGGTCAGCTATGTCGGCGCGACGCCGGTCTTCGTGGACATCCTGCCCGATACCTGGTGCCTCGACCCTGCCGCCGTCGAGGCCGCGATCACGCCGCGCACCCGGGCGATCATCGGGGTCGATCTGTACGGGTCGATGTGCGACTGGACGCGGCTGCGCGATATCGCCGACCGCCACGATCTGGTGCTGATCGAGGACGCGGCCGAGGCGCTGGGCTCGACCTTTCAGGGCCGGGCGGCGGGTGCCTTCGGCGACATGGCGGTGTTCTCGTTCCATGGCTCGAAAACCATCACCACCGGCGAGGGCGGCATGATCGTGACCGACGATGCCGCGCTGTTCGCCCGCATCCAGAAACTGCGCGACCATGGCCGCCCGCCGGGGGACCGGTTCTTCCAGAACGACGAGGTCGCGTTCAAATACAAGATGAGCGGGGTTCAGGCCGCGCTTGGCATCGCCCAGATGGAGCGGCTGGACGATCTGATCGCGCAGAAGCGGCAGATCTTTCAGTGGTATGCCGAACGGCTGGCCGGTCTCGAGGGGATCGCGCTCAATGCCGAACCGCAATCGGTGCGCAATTCCTACTGGATGGTGACGGTCGTGCCCCGGAACCCGGAGGGTCCCGACAAGTTCGCGATACAGGCGGCCCTGTCCGAGCAGGCCATCGACAGCCGCCCGTTCTTTTCGCGGCTGACGACGCTGCAGGCCTATCGCGGCCGCACGGAATGCGCGCGGTTCCTGCCGGGCCGTCCCCGCGGCGATCTGATGGCCCGCAACGGCGTGAACCTGCCCTCGGGCTACAACATGACCGAAGCCCTGGTGGACCGGGTGTCGGGCGCGCTGACGCGGATCCTCGGCCTTTAGCGGCTCGGGCGCGTCCGGCCCGACGGGTCCGCGGCGCCCCGCGTCTGCCTGAAACTCGCTCGGGCGGTCCAGGTCAAAGGCGAATGCCCGCTCCTGGGCCGGTTCTGCCCGCGCGGGAAAAGGGGAAGGCAGTCCCGAGGTTTTCCGGCCCGATGCCCGGGGCGGCGGTCTCCGGGAAGAGGCGATGGCCGGGTCGAAAACCGTTCTCGCGCCCCCCGAGGTGCCGGGGTCCGATCCCGCTCCCCTGGGCGCACCGGTTTGCGAAATCCAAGAAACCGCGCTGCGGCCCGAAGCCTCTGGGCGGATGGCCGATGCCCGGAACCGCGCCATGGCCCGGCCGGGACCGCTGGCCGCGCCGGGTCTCGACCCCGGGGCGGCGCCGTGGGGATCCGGAAAACCGCCCTCCGGACCGCGACTCGTCCGGCAGCCGCAGCCGTCGCTCTCCTTTGCCCGGCCGACGTCAGCGTTAATCTGCGGGCTTCATGGGGCGTGTGCACCGCTTACGAGTGGCATCGCGGTCTCTGGTCAGGCCGGACATGACGCTTGCGGGCAGGTGCGGGCGGGGCGCAAAGCCGCGTCTGCCCGGCGGCGCGTGCGGCCGCCCCGTCGGCGAACAGCATCTTGTCTGCGGGCCGCAGGCGGGCCCGACGCTCGGCTTCGTCCAGGGTCGAGACGTCTTCCAGCGGCCGGGCGGCGCTCCGGCGCGCCCGACGGCGTCTTCGGCCCGAACCTGCCTGCGCGGCCGGGCCTCATCGCTGCAGGCAGCGCTGCAGTGCCGAGCGTGTCAGATGCGGGATGGACGGCTGCAGGGCACGGAGGCCGTCGTCCAGCGGCAGCAGCGTGCGGCGCCGAAACGCGACGATGGCCGCCTCCTCGGCCTCGGTGAGGACCGTCGAACGTGGGCTTCTTAGGGCCGGTCTTGCGATCATCGACCGTCTGCCATTTGCGCCGCTTCGCAACCGTCTCGGGGGTCGTCGGGAAAACGATTCACCGGATCGTTTTCCGATCCTCTCCACTCCGGGCGCGCCGGAATTCCGCAAGATCGCCGACGCGGTCAACCGCCTCGCGCAGCAGTTCACGGCCAGCACCGGGGCGCGGCGGGTCCTGACCCGCCGCCTGATCGAGGTCGAGGGTGTCGGGCGCAGGTTGCTGGCGCGCGACCTGCATGGCGAATTCGGCCAGATGCTGACAGGGACGGCGGCGCTGGCCGCCTCCATCGGCCTGGCCGCGCCGCCCGGACACCCGGCGCTGACCCGCGACGCCGAGGCCATCGGCGCCAGCATCCGGGCCCATGACGACCTGCCTGCGCGGCGCCTTCGCCCGGCTCCGGCCGCCCGATCTGGACGAGGTCGGGCTGGCGGCCGGCCTGCGCGGCATGCTCTCGGGCTGGCAGGCGCAAAGCGGCGCCCGGCCGCGGCTGGACAGCACGCTGGACGAGGACGGCCTGAGCGGCGCCGTGGCGCTCGATCTCTTCCGGATCGTGCAGGAATGCGTCACCAATGCCATGCGCCACGGCATGCCCTCCCGGGTCGATGTCGTCCTGCATGCCGAGGGGCGCGATATCGTCCTGACCGTCGAGGAAGGCTGCGGCGGGATCGACGGGCGCGCCCGGCCATGGCCTGATCGGCATGGCGGAACGCACCGGGGCGATGGGCGGCAGGCTCCGGCTGGAAGAGGGGGCCCGCGGGGGGCGCATCCGCGTGCGCGTGCCGATGGCGCGGGGGCGCTCTGCGGCATGAAGTCTTACGGCGTCATCATCCCCGACGACCCCCCGGTCCTGCGCGAGGGCTACCGCCGCCTGATCGACCTGCAACCGGGCCTGACGGTCGCCGGAGAGGCCGAGGACGCGCGCACCGCCTGTGCCCGTTTCCGCGCCTTGCGCCCCGATGTCGTGGTGATGGACGTGACCCTGCCTGGCGCCAGCGGGATCGAGGCGACGCGCCTGGACCTCGATCGTGACCGACCGCGCGCTGCGTTTCGCCTCGCCCTGATAGACGGCTTCGATGTTTTTGCCATCGGGGTCCAGCACGAAAGCGGCATAATGTTCCGGGTGACAGGCCCGCAGGCCCGGCGCGCCGTTGTCGCGGCCGCCATGGGCCAGTGCCGCGCCGTAAAACGCATCGACCGTCGCGCGATCCTTCGCCTGAAAGGCCAGGTGATGCCGCCCGGTCAGGGCGCCCGCGGCTGTCGGACTGTCGGCCGCGGACACGACAAGCTCGTCGGCCACGAAATACCCTTGGTCGGTGCCCATCACCGAGATCTCCAGCACGGCCATGACCGCCCTGTAGAAGCCCTCGCTTGCCGCGAGATCCCGGACCACAAGCTGAATGTGGTCGATCAGCCGTCCTCGGTGGAGCCGGGTCTGTTCCATCGTCCTGCCTTCCATCCTGCAAAGCGAGCCTCCCTCCTTCTCATGCTCGCGGGCCAAGGCAAGGCCCCGGACGTGGATCCGTGCCCGAATTTCGGCCGCAGGGGTGCGCGCCCGTCCGGCCACAGGCTTCGAGGCGATGGCCGCTCATGGCCCGCCGCGCGCCGTCGTGCGTCAGTGCATCGCGTGTTCCGTCATCGGGCGGTCGAAGCCGCCCCTGCCGTCGGGAATGGCGATCCGGACGTTCTGCATCATGCCCTCGTCCTCGTGGTCGAGAATGTGACAGTGCAGGACGAAATCGCCGATATAGCGCTCGTAGCGGGTGCGCAGTTTCACCAGATGGCCGGGCAGGATGAACAGCGTGTCCTTCCACGCGCCCTTGAGCCCCGCATATTGCGGCTCGTCGCTGTCCGGCCCGCTGACATCGACATAGGTGGCCGGATCGTTCGGGTCGATCTCGCAATGCCGCGCGCCCGCTGCCCCCGTCGGGCAACCGGCATCGGGCTGGTATTTCAGCACCTCGGCGATCTGGAACGGATTGACATGGATGTGGAACGGATGCCCGCCGCCCCCGAACGAGGTCAGCGTCCATTCCTCGACGCCCCCCAGAGGCAGGATGCGGTCGAACCGCGTGGCTTCGTAGGACGCGGCCCCGACCAGCGCGAAGGGCGCGCCGTTGTCGACATGGGTGGGCGCGATCCGGCCGATCATGAAGGCGAAGGGCGGTCCCTGGATGGTAAAGCCCACGGTCTGCTGCCCCGACACCTCTTGATCGGCGATGTCGCGATGCTTGACGAAGGCGTCAAGCCGGCCCTCGGCCAGCTCCGCAAGGATCGCCTCGCGCGCCGCCGGGTCCTCGATCCGGGCCTCGACCGACCGTTGCAGCATCGCCATCACCTGATCCACCCCGCCATCGCCCGCCAGAGGCGCATCGGCGGGTGCCACGTCCAGAAAGCCCAGAAGCGCGGTGTCGTTGTCGTTGAGGTTGATGTCGGACCCGGGCGCCGTGGCCGCGTCGACGATGCAATAGGTGCCCGCCGAGGGGAAACTGACCAGAACGTCCTCGCGATAGGCGGGCTGCAGCAAAAGCTCGGGGCCGGTCCGGATATCCGGCCGGGTCAGACCGTCGGTCGCCACCCGCACCAGATCCAGCGGCGCGCCGGAACAGACCTGCGCGACGGTCCCGGCCATGGCGTCCCGGCTCTTGCCCCCGGTGCCCTCGGCCAGCCGTGCCCGCAGGTCCTCGGCGGTGCCGCCCTCGACCTTGCGGATCTCGAGCCCGATGGTCTCGCGCACGCCGCCATGGATCAGCCGCCAGCGTTCGACCCGTCCGGCCACGGCGCCCTGCTGCTGTTTCTGGATCTCGCCATTGATCGCGGTGTGGCGGCCCGAGCGCGGCCAGCTGCCGAAACCGACCTGATCGAAGGCGTTGCCGGGGCCGGGTTCGACCATGCCGACGTCGCCCTCGTCGCAGAACCAGCCATCCGCATCGGCCTTGATCGCGCCCACCGCCGGCAGATCGGCGGCGGGCGTGCCCCCGGCGGCCAGCGCATCGACCTCGGCGCGGGTCCAGCGGCAGGCATAGGCGATCTGCTGGAACAGGAAGGTGCGTTCGGGGAAGCGGACCCCGGCCGTTCCGTCATAGGCACCGGCCAGGCCTTCGGGACGGGGCAGGATCACGTCCAGATCGCCCGGCGCGGCCCAACCCGTGGCCCCCAGCCGGGGCTGGCGGTCGCCGCGGATCAGCAGGATACCCGCCATGCCGCTCGACACCTGCGGCGCGGTCGAGCCGTGCCGGTGCGCGTGATACCAGAAGGTGCCGGCCGGATGGTCGTTGGGGATGTTGTATTCATAGGTGAACCGGATGCCGGGATTGACGGTCAGCAACACGTTGTCGCTGTTGCCTTGCGGGCTGACCCAAAGCCCGTGGGTATGCATGTTGGTCAGGTTGAAATTGGCGCAGCTGGGCTCGTTGTGATCCTCGGGCGCGCCGGTACAGCGCAGCGGGTTGCCGTTCGCGTCCTCGCCGGGCAGAACCATGTCCTGCGGGCGCGGCAGCGCGTTCTCGAAGGTCAGCCGGAAGGTGTCGCCCGGCGCGATCTCGACCACCGGCGCGACATAGGCGTTCGGCTGGGCGACCGGGGCGCCGGTCTCGTCCAGCACCAGCCCGGCATAGGCGCGCAGCCGCACATCGTCATAGCCGCGCGGATCGGTTTCGGCAAAGGCCGGGTTGCGCAGCCGCCCGTCGACATAGCGCAGCGCCAGATTGTAGCAGACATCGGCGCCGGCGCAGCGATCCCCGGCATCGGAGGGGGCGGCACTTTCCAGCGCCGCGCGGGCCCCGGCCCCCTCCGCCTCCGGGCGCAGCATGGCCGCGCGGGGCGGCGGTTCGGCAATGTCCTGCGCCCGGCCGGGGTCGGCCCAGAGGCTGCAGGCAAAGGCGGCAAGAAGGGTCGCGGTCGGCAGGCGCGAGACGATGAACCGGTCTCCGGACATGAAATATTCCCCCGTCGAGTGAGTGCTGAAAATTCCCGGACCTATTCCAGAAGCCTCTCACGGGGGCCGATTCCCTTCAAGGGAAAGGCCTTACGTAACGTCAAACGCCGGAAGCGATCTTCCGTCGGGGACCTTTGTCTGTCCTTGGGGGATGGCGCCTTCCGGCGCTCCGGCGCTCCGGCGCTCCGGCGGCCGGTCCCGGTCCGGCGCGGGATCTCCCCTGCGCGCGGACCGCAGGGCGGGGAGGGGGCCGGGCGACACTGGGCCGCCCGGCGCCGTTCTTTCAGGATCGCGGGCGCGTCACGCCGCGTCGTAGCGGGCGAAGATCCCGGTCGATCCGTCGCGCCGGATCAGGTGGACGTCATAGGCGTCGCGGCGGCTTTCCGGTCCCATCCCGGGCGATCCCATCGGCATGCCGGGCACCGCCAGACCCACGGCCTCGGGCCGCTCGTCCAGCAGGCGGCGGATGTCGGCCACGGGCACATGGCCCTCGATCATGTAGCCCTCGATGGTGCCGGTATGGCACGAGATCATGTTGCGCGGAATCCCGTTGCGGGTCTTGAAGCGGGCGAGCGCGGTGCCCATCGACGCCTCGACGGTCACCTCGAACCCCTCGGCCCTGAGGATATCGATCCAGGCGGTGCAGCATCCGCAATTGGGGTCTTTCAGCACATGCATCTTCGGGCTTGCCGGGTTGGCCGGGTTGGCCGCGCGCGCGGCCAGCGGCAGCGCGGCGGCGATCCCGAGGGCCGCGCCCCCGAACAGGACGGTGCGGCGGGTGGGTCTTGCATTGGTCATGTCAGTGCTCCTGATCCTTGGCACGGGGCCGGTCGCCCCGTGCGCGGGGGGACGATCTTCAGTTGACGGTGATGGTGCCGTGCATCCCGGCCTCCATATGGCCCATGATGAGGCAGGCGAACTGGACGCTGCCCGGTTCGGAGAAGGTCCAGACCAGCTCGCCCGCTTTGCCCGGCGCAAGCTGCAGGGCGTTCGGGTCGTGGTGCCGCATCGGGCCCATCTCGGCCATCTTCTGCATATGCGCGCGGTTGCCCTCGACGGTGCCGAGGACGATCTCGTGATCCATGTGGCCGGTGTTCTCGACCTCGAAGCGGATCGTTTCGCCCTGTTTGACGTCAAGCGCGGCGGGCTCGAAGCCCATGCCGTCGGCGGTCTCGACCATGCGGATCGTGACGCTGCGGTCGGCCTCGGCGGCACTGCCAGGCTGGCCGATGGAGGTCTGGCCATGGCTGTGACCAGAGGCGTTGCCGTCCGCGACGGCCGTGGTGGAGGCAAGCGCAAGAGCGGTTGCGACGAGAAGGGATTTCATGATTCTGTCCTGAACGAAAGCGCCTCGCGCGAGGCGCGGATGAGGAAGGTCCGCAGCCCTCCGGTCATGCCGGGCCGGGCTTGCGGCGGATACAGGCTGTTCAGGACTGGCGTCGGGGCGGTCGGTGCAGGCTTTCGGCACGGGTGCTCGGCGGCCTGACGCCCCGCGCTGCCGCATGATCCGCCGGGGCCAGCACCAGCGGGCGCGCCAGGCAGGTCTCGGGCGCCGCGATCCAGACACAGGCGTGCGCTCCGCAGAAGTGGCAGGGAGCCGACGCGCCATGCCCCGACGACCCTTCGTCCCCGAAGGCCGCTTCGGCGACCGGCATCGCCTCCCCCGTCCCGGGCATCGCCATGACCGCCGCGCCCGCGCAGCCGTCGTCCCGCGCCGCCGCATCGCCCGTTGGCCCATGACCCGCCTGCGCCAGCATGGCGGCGGGCAACAGGAGCGCTAGGCAAAGCACCCTCAGGACTGTCAGCAGCGGTCTCATCGTGGCCGCACCTAGCCAGCCGGGCCGGGATGCGGCAAGCGCGCTGCGATCACGTCGTCGCGACCCGCCTGCCGCGCGGCGCCGGTTTCGGGCGTCTCCGGCAACGGACGCCCCGTTAATCCGGACGATGCGGGGCCAGGCCGTCTTGCCCGCAACCTTCCCCATGGGGAAGATCCCGACCGGCCAGCCCGGCGCCGTCCCGGCCCGCGCGCCCGCCGATCCGCCCGCCGGTCCGCCCTCAGCCGCCATTGCCCGGGGAAAACGCATAGCGCGGCGGCCCGAAGATGTTGCGCAGCGGTTGCCGCGCCAGACCGGCGCCCTGCATCCAGAGCAGCCCGCGTTCGATCTCGGCCTCCTGCGGGATTTCGAGCGTCGCGGGATAAAGCCCCGCCTCGCGCGCCTCGGTCAGCCGCTCGCGCAGATCGCGGGCGTCCAGCGCCTCGCCATGGGCGTCGATCAGCGCGGTCAAGGCCAGGCGCACCCCGGTCGAAAAATCCTCCGAGGTCTCAAGCTGGCGGCGCAGCAGGAAGGCCTTCAGCACCGCGCGGGCGGCCGCGTCCCCGACATCGCCCTTGAGGCCCTTCGGATAGACCGGCCACAGCCCCTGCCACAGGCGCTTCAGCGCCCATTGCCCGATGCCGCCCATCGCGCGGCTGTCGAAGAGATGCCCGCCGATCCGGGTCAGGCGCACGAGAAACTGGCGCCGCATCCGTTGCAGCGCGCCCAGACCGACCTGCGGCCAGGCGGGCATCGGGATCTCGGCATCGAGCCCGGCACCGGGGCTGACGCAGGGATCGACGATGCGCAGCCCCTCGGGGATCGCCTCGCCCTTCTCCCGCGCCGCGCGGGCCGCCTGCAGGTGCGGGTGATCGGCATCGAGCGCCAGGATCGGGTTGTCGGCATCCAGCAGGAAGTGGCTTTCGAGGAACTTCTGGCAGTTGCGCTGTCCCAGAACGAAATCGTGCAGCCGGAAGCCGCGGTCGAAGAACCCGCTGAACCCGTCCAGCGCACCGCAGGCGATGGCATCCGCCCCCCGGGCCGCCGGGCTGGTCCCGCTTGCCGAGCGCACCGGCGCGATCATGAAGCGCGAATGCACGTCGCTGTTGGTGGCATGCAGCAGCTCGTCGATCTTGAACCGCGCCTGGCTGACCAGCGTCGGAAACAGCCGCATCACGCTGGGCAGCAGGCCGCCAAGCCGCAGGGTCTCGTCCGGGGTCAGCGCGACATAGTCGGGCGCGCGCGGGAAGGGGTCGATCATGATGACGGCGCGGTCGGCCCGGTTGCCCTCGCGGGCGTTGCTCAGCAGCGCGGACCCCGCCGCGGACCGGCGCAGCGTGAACCGGGCGATGTCGAAGGGTTCGTTGTTGATCACCCCCCCGTCCACCGCAAGATAGGTCGCGGCTCCGGTCAGCGCCGTGCCGGTCCCGAAATAGGGGCGCGGCAGGACCGTGTGATCGGGCGCGGCCTCGATGGTCAGCGCGCCGCCCTCGGTGAAGGGGTTCTCGGGGTCCCAGGCCCCCAGTTGCAGGGGTGTTGCGGCGATGGTCCGGGGCGCGAGCCCCACCGGAAAGGCCCCCGAGGCCAGCGCCGACACGGTCATGTCATACCAGCGCGAGCCCGGGTCCGACACGAAGGGCACGGTCCCCGCGGCATCGGTCTGATCGGGGTCGAGCGCGATCCCCCGGTCGCCCCAGCGGTCGAGCCAGGCCGAGGGATGCCCGGTCGCGCCAAGGCCATGCACCCGGAAATGCCGCGACAGCCCGTGCTGTTGCATCCGGTATTCGCTGCCGGGAAAGCGGATCTGGTAGAGCACGCCGTTCAGCCCGGTCGTGGTCACGAAGACATCGAGATCCTTGGCCAGGAAGTCATAGCGCGGCTTGCCGCCCAGCGGCGGAACGCCCGTCAGCGCGGCCCGCGTCGCATCGTCGAGATGCGAGGAATCGAGCACCGAGAGGATCGGCACCGGCGCGCCTTCGGGACGCTCGGGCGCGCCCAGAAGCGGCGCGGGATCGTCCAGATCCTTCGTCGCCAGAAACCCCGTTCCGGTCGCGGGGTCCCAGAACCGGATCTGGTCGACCCAGGCGTCGAACAGCGGCTCCAGCGCCGCGCGGCACTGCGCCGTGGTCCCGTCGGCGGCGGGATAGTCGACCGGGCGCCCCTCGGACAGCCGCGCGGTCTCGCCCGCATGACCCTTCAGCAGGCCTGCCAGGGTCAGGCCCGCGCACATGCCGCCAGCCGAGGCGCCGGTCATGACCTTGACCACCACCCTGTGGCGCGGCGGGGTCGGGTCCCCGGCGCCGGGACCGGCCCGGACCCGCGCGTTATGCGCGTCGATGGCGCGGAACAGATAGTCCAGAACGCCCGCCGAATAGGCCCCCGCCGACACCGCGCCCGCCATGGTCAGGCCGATCAGGAAGACCGGGGCGTCCCCGGTCGGCGTGTCTTGGGGCGGGCTGGCGGTGTCGGGCATGGCGCGAGGCTCCGGAAGGCGGCGGGGATCAGGTCAGGGTCGGAAGGGTCATGGTGATGGCATAGCGGCCGGTATCGCCACCGAGGTTGCGGTCGAGGATCTGCTGCAGGCGGGTGGTCTTCCGGATCTCGCGCCAGCCGACCTGCGAGAAGGTGCGCGGGTTGAAGGCATGTTCGGACAAGAGCGGGTTGGTCAGCGCCTGCGAGAAGGCGTCGAGCGCCACCATCCGTCCGATCAGCGGCGGCACCGCCGCGCGCGGCGCCACGTCCTCGGCGAAGAGCCCGACGAAGAATTCGACCTTGTCGACATCGCCGTCGTAGAGCTCTTTCAAGAGGCGGATCCGTTCGGGATGGCCGGTGATCTGCTCGAACCGGCGCACCCGGCCATAGCCCACCGCCGCGCGGTAGTCGTTGTAGGAGGCCAGCCGATGCGCGCGGCCCTGCGCCACCGAGGCCAGTTCGACCGGGATCAGGAACTCGGCCGTGTTCAGAAGCCCCATGTTCCAGGCCCGCTGGGTGCTGGCGCGCTGCATCGCCGGGCCGAGGCCCAGTTTCGTCAGATGGCTGTTGTCGAACAGCAGCCGTTCGCCCGGCACCGGCGTATCGGCGAGGTCGAAACAGGCAGGCGTCAGGCTGTGCCAGCGGTAGAGCAGGTTGAACTCGATCGGGATCCAGTTCGGCTTGTTCCAGGGCTTGTTCCAGCAGGCCGAGGGATCGGCCGTCAGCTGGAAGTGGTAGGGCGAGATGTGGTTGATGTACTCCTCGACCACGATCTTGATCAGCAGGCAGATGTTCACGTTCCGCGCGGTCTGGAACACGCGCTCGTCGTCCCAGTCGGGGTTCGCGTCCTCGATCAGCCCGGCAAGGCGGTTATGCTCGCGCAGGAACAGGATGTTCATCATCGAGGTGTAGGGCGAGGTATTGGCGCGCTCGCCCGCGAAGGCGAAGATCGTGGGCTTGATCTCGGCCGCGCGCTCCGACCCCACCAGGTTCAGGTACTCGGTCAGCCGCAACGGCGGGCGCAACGCCTTGAATTCGGGCTTCACCTCGCCGTCGGGGCCGAAATAGCGCGGCGCCCAGACCTCGCCCGTGTCGGGGTCAGTCTCGGTCTTCAGCCGACCCCTATGGCCCTTCTCCTCGGATTTCGCGCGGATCGCGTCGCTTTCGGCCCGGCTCAGCCCATAGAGCGGGTTGAAGTCAATATGATGCGAGGTGTGGGTCTTTCGCACATCCGACGGGTCGGTCATCAGGAAGCCGTCGGTGAACCATTGCGCGAAGGACGGAAACAGCAGGCTGCTGTTCTCGGACAGCGTCTCTTCGCCCGGCGGGGTGCGAAAGAGCGCCTCAAGCGCTTCCAGCGGCGGCAGCGGCCCGCGCTTGTCGCCCTCCTGGCCCAGCGTGCCGGGCGGCAGGTGCCGCTTGAACCAGGTGCGGTCCATCATCAGCTCCCACGAGGTGTAATCGGCCATGCCGTTGGCCGTGTCCCCATGCACCGCCATCGATCCGTAGGGCGACGGCCGGAACCGCGCGCGCCGCACGGCAAGGTCGATGATCGTCCGGTTGGCAAACCGCCGGAGCGGTTCGATCGACATCACGAAGCGCCAGAGCGCGGGGTAGTTGCTGAGGACATGGGCCTCGATCCGGTTCTCGAGCCCGTCGGCCGACTCGTCGCGCGGCGGGTGATTTCTCAGCGTCGTGGGCATGCGGTCTCTTTCGGCGCGGGCCGCCCCCGACGGAGGCGGCGGTGGGGTCAGTTGTTCTGCGGCTTTTCGGCGGCGGCACGGACGGCGCGCGCGCCGGGATAGACCAGCGCCCGGGCATGACCGAGCGAGGCATATTGCCTGGGCGAGGTCGCCAGCGGGATGCGGATGCAGGCCGGGCTGCGGTTCGGCGTCATGTCGAGCGCACTGACCGCCTCGTTGTCGAGGATCGGCTCGTCGATGCGGATCTCGCAGAGGTCGCGCCAGGGATAGTGGATCTCGTTCCAGGCCCGCGCCGGGTTCAGCACCTCGTGATCGGGGTGCACGTTCTCGGGTTCGGGGTGGATCTGGCCCTGCAGGATGTAGCGCACCTCGGAATGCTTCACCTGATAGATCCATTCCTGGCGCAGGAAGTCGGGCGCGCGCGGATCGTCCGGGACCGGGTCCATCGAGGGCGCGCCCTCGGCCCGGAAGCCGGGGTCCGGCAGGCCGCGTTCGGGGCCGCGGTCGCCGGGGATCAGGCGGAAGCGGATGTAGGACCGGGTGCCCGCGCTGTCGAAGAATTCGAAGCACTGCCAACTGTGATAGCGGCTGTCGAGGAAGGACCCGCGAATCCGGTAGGCCTCGATCAGTTCGGGTTCCATCATCAGGCCCTGGCGGACCAGCTCCTTGCGCTCGTCGGGGCTGGCATGGACGAAGGTGCTGAAATCCCGGATCGAGCGGACGAAAAGCTGGCGCCCGGCATTCATCAGGATATCGAGCACGCCCGGCCCGTCATGGCCGGTCTCGCCCGAGAAGAACTTGACCGAGGCGGCCATCCCGTCCCGCGCCCGGTCGTCCTCGCGCGCGCCGGGCGAGGAATGGCGCAGGATCACCGGCAGCACCTTGCCGAAGGTGAAGAACTCGTTGGCCGGGAAATCGGGGTCGGTGATGAACCGCGCCGTGCCGCGGCCCGCGACGCCCCAGGTATGGGTGCCCCGGCCGCGCTTGGTGCTGGACAGGAACCCGAAGGTGCGCGCGAGCTTGTCGATCAGCGCCTTGAATTCGTCGTCGATGCCTTCGCGCAGTTCCTCTTCGGTCAGGCGCAGGTTGTCCTGGCCCAGCGGCGCGATCTTCGCCCGTTCGGTCTGGCTTGCCGGATAGACCGCCTTGCGGATCTCGTTGATCTGCCCGACCGGGCGGTGGTCGGCCAGCGCATGCCAGGGAGAATAGCGCAGCGCCTCGCCGAAGGCGTGGCGGTCATGGGTGTCGAAGACCTGCGGCGGGATCGTGACCGTCGCCACCGGGATGTAGTCGGGCGCCCATTCGACGGTCGGATTGTCGAGGACCGCCGCATCCGCATCGGTGCGCAGCTGGACGCGGAAATCGAAGACGACCGGCGCCGCGCCCTCGGCAAGGCCTGCCACCATCGCCTCGCGCAGGTAGTCGTGGCCTTCGCCCGCCGACCCGGTCGCGACACCCGCACGCGGGGTGGCGCGGTAGCGGCAGGCATGGGTCGGGTCGGGCCCGAAGCCATAGGGCACCTGGCTCCAGTAGTCCGCGCTCAGAGGGCTTGTCTGCACCTGCTTGTTGAAGCCCTGCAGGACGGCGATGTCCTCGGGATGGGTCTTCGACAGATGCTCGATGAATTCGACCGGGGGCTGGCCCCGCGGGGCGTTCCTGGCCAGCGACTGCATGAAGATCGCGTAATCCTCGGCCGTGCGGATGAAGAAGACCGGGTTGTCGGCCAGGATGAAATCCTGTTCGCCCTCGGGCGCGTCGGGATGCGCCCTGTCGCCTGTAACGCCCAGCACCTTGATCGCCATGCCGTGAATGTCGGGCGTGCGGTCGTCCTTTTCGCGGCCGTTCGAGAACCGCACCAGCGCCTTGTAGCGCCCCGGCGCGGCGAAGAGGCCGACATTCAGCGGGGGCGCGACCTCGGCCACCTCGAAGACTGCCTCGACGCAGCCATGCATCTTGAAATGCTGCCCGCGCAGCTGCGGCTGGGTGGCCCGCATCATCCCGATCTGGATGGCGGTCACCGTCTGGATGCTCGTGTCGGTCATCTGCTGGGTCTCCTCAACCGGCGGCGGGGATGCGCGCCCGGGCAGAAGGCGGCGGAAGGCGGGGGCCGCCTTCTACCGGGTCTTGAGGTATTCGATCAGGGCCTCGGCCTGGTCCGACAGGGCCGGGTCGCTCCAGTCGAGCCGGTGCATCCGGCCCTCGATCATCAGGTCGCGGTCATGGCCCCGATTGGACCAGCCGTCGCGCGCGGTGTCGTGCAGCGACACGGTCGGATACCGGGCCTTGTAGCGGTCCAGATCGCCCGGCTGCCATCGCCAGCCGACCTCGGCCGGGTCATACTCGATCACGCCGCGCAGGAAGACCGGCGCCCGGCTGGCCGGTTTCAGCAATTGCGCCAGCGTCGGGACCGAGCCGTTATGCAGGTAGGGCGCGCGCGCCCAGATCCCGTCGAGCGGCGGCGCGAGATAGCCCTGGTTCGCGGCCTCGGTGGTGTCGCGCAGGATGCGGTAGGCGGGCATGGTGCAGGGTTCGATCCGGCGGCCATAAGTGTCGGTATAGCCGAAGTCCGGATCGTGGCAGGCCGCCTGGAAGGCCGCGAGGAACATCGCGCTGCCCGCCGGGTTCAGCACCTGCGCGCGGTTCATGTCGGTGCCGATCACCGGATAGCGCGCCTCGTTGCGCGGCCGGTGGCAGGTGCCGCAATTCTCGGCGAAAAGCGCCTCGCCCGCCGCTGCCTTGGCCAGATCGACCTCGAAGGGATAGGGCGCGGGCGGCAGCCGCAGCAGGAATTCGGCGCTGATCCCGGCATTCATCAGATCGACCTTGGCGGGCACGCCGATGATCGGCAGCTCGGCCGCGATATTGCGCCAGAACCGTTCCAGCACGCTGCCATCCCATTGCCCGACCGACCGGTCGCCCTGGTTCCAGACCGCGGGAATGTCGGTCACCGTGGCAAAGCGGGGCAGGGCCTCGGGCAGCGGCCCGGACAGAAGCTCGGTCAGCTTTCCCGCCTCGGCGGCCTGCCCGGCCAGCAAGTCCGACAGGAGATCGCCGCTGCCATCCGATTGTCCGGCGCTGTGACCGCCGAGGCCCGGGGACCGGTCGCCATGGCCATAGCTCGACCCCGGCCGGGTCTGCAGCGCGACAGAGGCCGCGCGCACACCGGTGCTTTGCGCCAGCCCCGACAGGATCGGCACGGCATTCTGCGCAAAGATCGCCCGCTGGGTCTGGTCGACGGCCGCGATCTGGTCTGCGCGGATCTGCGGCAGGCCGCGCGCGAAATAGCCCGCGGGCTTGGCCGCCACGAGATCCAGCAGCTTTTGCGTGGTCTCGCCCGGGGCCTCGGCTGTGCCGATCTGCGCGTCCGAGAGATAGCCCTCGCGGAGCGCGGAAAAGGCCCCGCGCCATTTGCGCACGTCGAACTGGGTGTTGGGTGCGCCGTCCAGCACCTGATACCGGTCGCCCAGATCGATCTGGCCGGTATGGCAGGCACCGCAGGCCAGCGTGACGAAGAGCGGCTGCGGCTGGCTGTAATCGACCTCGCCCGAGGGGCTGCCATCGGCCGCGACCGGCCGCCCGTTGGCCCCGGTGATGCCAAGCCCGCGCGGCAGGATGCGGTCGGTGATGTCGGGGTCCGGGAAGAGCCCGAAGCTCCCGAAGAAATCCTCGGGCGTGCCCCAGATTTCCGGCGCCAGATCGGGCAGGATCTTCTGCACGACCAGAGGCACGCCGAGGAACCCGTTGCCCGCATTGACGAACCATCCATGGCCGATGGGATCGGACGCCTTCGCCGCAACAATCGTGGCCTCGCAGGCGGTGCGAAGGGCGTCCCAGGTCAGATCCGGCTGTTTGGCCAGGGCAGGCTGCAACGCGTCGCGGCGGGCGCAGGTCGCGGCCTCGGACTGTGGGTCGGCCTGTGCCGGGCAAATCCCGGCCGAGAGTGCCAGCGAAATGGCAAACCCCGAAAAGAACGATCTTGAAAAAGTCTCCATCTGATCCCCCCTGGTATCGACGAAGATGGGACGCCTGGCCGTGCCAGGGATGCGCCTGGAAATGGAAACGTCGAGGCTCCTCTTGACCCAACGTTACCCGATGGCGCGCATTCTGGAAAGCTTCGAAAAACACCAGCCAGACGAGAATGGTTTCTGAGTGGACTCTGCTGCGCATGCTGCCGAGGTCCGGAGAGCGGGACTTGGCGGACCCCAACCCGATGCCACAGCCAGTTCAATTGATCTTTGGAGCCGAGTTCGGGCAATGCCCCGGTTCAGGTTCCGAGGCCCAGGACTGGATAAAGGGACGCGACCAGCAAAGCTGCCATGGTGATGTTGAAGATCCTGAGCCGGGTGGCGTTCGACAGCCATTGCCGGACGACAGTCCCGAGCCATGCCCAGACCGAGATCGCCGGAAAGCAGACGAGCGCGAATGCACCTGCCACGATGGCGACCGACAGCAGCGAGCGATCGGGCGCGTAGAGCGTGATGGCAGACAGGCACATGGCCCAGGCCTTGGGGTTCACCCACTGGAAAGTGGCCGCTTGAAGAAAGGTCATCGGATGGCTGTCCTCGTCCCGCTCCTCCACCGAAGCGGCCGTGGCGATCTTGAATGCGAGCCAGAGCAGGTAGCCGACGGAAGTGACCTTCAGCACCAGGTTCAGCGCGGGCACTGCGTCGAACAGCGCCATCAGTCCCGCACCTACGAGGAGAGCCATGACCGACACGCCCCCGACGATTCCGAGCATGTGCGGCAGTGTCCGCCGGAAGCCGAAGTTCGCGCCGGACGCCATCAGCATCAGGTTGTTCGGTCCCGGTGTGACGGTTGCGACAAATGCGAAGCCCAAAAGAGCAGTCAGGATAGCGAGAGTCATCGAGCGTTCCTCCTATAGCGCCTGTTCGCAATAATAGCGGGATGAGGTCGCCACATATCGTCTAATGTTCTATCCTAAGAGAAAAATGCACAACGATTGGCGGCTCATGGACGAGATTGACCTGAAAATATTGCGCGAGCTGCGACTCGACGGCCGGATCAGCAATGTCGCTCTGGCTGAACGGGTTAGCCTGTCTCCCTCGGCGTGCCTGAGACGGGTTCAGGAACTCGAGCGAACAGGCGTGATCCTCGGCTACAGGGTCGTGACCAGCCCTGAGCGGATGGGTCGCGGTTTTGTCGCCTATGTCATGGTCGGCCTTTCCTCCCATACCAAGGCGGCCCAGGAGGGCTTCGAGCGCGCCATGGCAGTCGCGCCCGAAGTCGTCGAGTGCCATAACATAGCAGGGTCTTTCGAGTACCTCCTCCGTGTCCAGAGCGCCGATCTCTCGGAATACAAGCGTTTCCACACGGAGGTCTTGGGCACCCGATCCCATGTCCATGCAATCACATCCTACATCGTGATGGGGTCACCCAAGGATGAACGCGCCACATGATCTGAACGTGCAAGTTGGCGTTGGTCGTGGATTTGTCTGCAGGCGCTGCCGAATGTCGCGGAAGGGCTCGGAGCGAACCTGCGGCGGTGCAGCATGACGCTTGAGTGTCTCGGGCCGCCCGCCGGGGCGCTCGCTGCCGATAGCCGCCGTCGAGCGCCCAAGCCTCCACCGCGTGCGGAACCACGAAAGCAGCCATACATCGCGGTTACAGCAGGCCCCGGAGCCGCCAAGGTCCGGAGGGCGGACCATTGCTGCCCTTTGTCAGGCGAGACTGGACAGATCGAGTATCGGTTTCTGGCCCCCCGGTTTTTCGGCCTCCGCAAGGGCCTGCCGCCACTCCCTGGCCGGGAAAACCCGTGGGGGTGAAGGCGGGGCCTCTGCGAGCAGCGGCCAAATTTCGGCAAATGCAGCCTGCATGCCCTGTCCCGCCAAAACCGGGAAGTGATCACGCATGTGAAACCGGTGATAGGCTGTGACCTGCCCTCCGGTCGTCCCTCGTTCATAACGAGAGTCCTTGGGGTTGTGCCCTGCTCCCCAACCTTGGACCGCGGGAAGTTGGATTTTTCCGGCTGCCTCACGATGACGGGCCGGTGACGCCATCGGGATAATGCATGGCAATCGGGACGTTGTATCCGA
>NZ_SOEB01000023.1 GCF_004365965.1 Rhodovulum visakhapatnamense | reverse complement strand
TGTCTTCCGACCCGGCCGCCGCCCCGTCAGCGCCTCAGCGCCGCCGGTGAGGGGCTATCTACGGGTCCACGCCGATGCCCGCAAGCAGTTTTTTGCGGTTCGATGACATTTTTTTGGATGCCTCGAAATCTGACGCAATATCTGGCGTTTACGCCCAACGAACACACAAATGGATGAGGCCGGGTTGCAGAGCCCCAGAGAGCATCGCCGACTCGCCAGCCTCGGTCGCAGAGTTATCCCCAGACTTGCCCACAGAAGCTTCTGGTTGCCCCAGCGTCAGGCCGCGATTCTGGCCCGAGTCACCCCGACTCGCAGCGCCAGAAGGCCCAGAATCGTCGCCAGATAGACCAGCGGCTCGACCTGCCAGCCCTTCGCCTGCATCACGAAATGCAGCCCGCCAAGCGGAACGGCGAGATAGACCAGGCGATGCAGTCGCCGCCAGCGGAGTGGCCCGAGCGACCGGATCGCCCGGTTCGAGGAGGTCGCTGCCAGCGGCAGCAGCAGCGCGAATGCCAGCATGCCGACGGTGATATAGGGCCGCTTGACGATATCGGCCCAGATGAGGCCCCAGTCGCGCAAATCGAGCACAAGCCATACCGTCAGATGCAGCACCAGATGCCCCATCGCGACAAGACCCAGCGCCCGGCGAAACCGGATCAGGTTGAGCCCGGTCCAGCGCCGCAGCGGCGTGACCGCCAGCCCCGCGATCAGGAATTGGAGCGCCAGAAGCCCCAGCCGGTCTTCCAGCGCGTTGATCGGCTCGACCCCAAGCCCGCCCGTCGCGCCCAGCCAGACCGCCCAGGCGGCGGGCAGCATACCCGCGACATAGACCGGCCAGGTCGGCAGCCGCGCCAGCGCGATATTGACCCGTTGAACCCCGGTCATCAGAACTCGGCCGCGAGGTCCATGCCGGCATAGAGGCCCGCGACCTCCTCGCCATAGCCGTTGAACATCAGCGTCGCGACCCGCGGCGCGAAGAAGCCGCCGCCGATCCGGCGTTCGGTCGCCTGCGACCAGCGCGGGTGATCGACCGTCGGATTGACGTTGGCATAGAACCCGTATTCGCGCGGCGCGTAGCGGTTCCAGCTGGTCGGCGGCTGCGTGTCGGTCAGGGTGATCCTGACCACCGACTTGATCGACTTGAAGCCGTATTTCCACGGCACGACCAGCCGCAGCGGCGCACCGTTCTGGTTCGGCAGCGGCTTGCCGTAAAGGCCGGTCGCCATGATCGTCAGCGGATGCATCGCCTCGTCGAGCCTCAGCCCCTCGACATAGGGCCAGTCGAGAATGCGGCCGCGCTGCCCGGGCATCTCTTCGGGGCGGAGGAGCGTTTCGAAGGCGACGTATTTCGCCGAAGCCTGCACCCCGGCCATGTCCAGCAGATCGGCCAGTTCGAACCCCTGCCAGGGGACGACCATCGACCAGGCTTCGACGCAACGCAGCCGGTAAAGCCGGTCCTCGATGCTGACCTTCGCCAGGATGTCGCCCAGATCGTAGCGGCCGGGCCGGTCCACCAGTCCGCCGATCTCGACCGACCAGGGATCTGTGGTCAGCGCGCCCGCCTTGCGGCTGGGATCGCCCTTGTCGGTGCCGAATTCATAGAAGTTGTTGTAGCTGGTGATCTCGTCCCAGCTGTTGGGAACCAGCGCCTCGGCCTGGGCGGGCCGCATCCCGGCGACAGCCCCAAGCCCCGCAACCCCGAGCCCTGCCATCACCTGACGGCGATCCAGCCAGACGCGCTCTGGCGTCACCTCCGACCAGCTTAGCCGATTGCGCCAACGCCCTGCCATGACCGTTCCCTTCCCTTGGTCCCCGGGGCAAACCTAGCCCGGAGCCCGGTTGCGGCCAAAGCACGTCACCTCACGAGTGCGTTGACCTGATCCGAGCGGGGATAGACCTCGTTCATCGGGCGCGTGGTCCCGTCGGGCAGCACCAGGCGGACATGGCGGCGGCGCATCTGCCGGGGTTCGGATACGCCGACCGAATGGGCGATAGTCTCGACCTCGGAAATCACCGACTGGGCATAGCGGGCGACGCGGTGGTATTTCTCTTCGACCACCAGCCCCTTCTGCAGATGCGGCTGGTGGGTGGTGATGCCGGTCGGGCAGGTGTTGCGATTGCATTTCAGCGCCTGGATGCAGCCCAGCGCAAACATGAAACCGCGCGCCGAGGCCACGAAATCGGCACCCGCCGCGATGGCCCAGGCGACATCGGCGGGGTTCACCAACTTGCCGCTGGCCACGAGCCGCACCCGGTCATGGAGCCCCGCCGCATCGCGCAGGTCCGAGACCATCAAAAGCGCCTCGCGGATCGGCAGGCCGACCAGGTCGATCAGCGGCATCGGCGCGGCGCCGGTCCCCCCCTCGCCGCCGTCGATCGAGATGAAATCGGGGGCGGAGGTCGCGCCGCGATCCCGCACCAGGTTGAAGAGCTGCTCGAACGGTTCGGGGCCGCCGACCACCACCTTGAAGCCCACGGGCTTGCCGGTGACCTTGCGGACATGGGCGATCATGTCCAGCATGTCCTCCCAGTTGCCGACCTCGGCATGGCGGTTCGGCGAATAGCTGTCCTCGCCCAGCGGGATGCCCCGGATATGCGCGATCTCGTCGTTGATCTTGGCCGCGGGCAGGATGCCGCCCTTGCCGGGCTTGGCGCCCTGGCTGAGCTTGATCTCGAACATCTTGACCTGCGGGATCGCCGCCAGCGCGGCCAGCTTTTCATCGGACAGATGGCCATGGGCGTCGCGCACCCCGTATTTGGCCGTGCCGATCTGATAGACGATGTCGCAGCCGCCCTCGAGGTGATAGGGCGACAGCCCGCCCTCGCCGGTATTGAGCCAGATCCCCGCCTCGGCCGCCCCCCGCGACAGCGCCTGCACGGCAGGTCTCGAAATCGCGCCATAGCTCATCCCAGAGATATGGAAGAAGGACGAGGTGACATAGGGGATGCGGGCGAAGGGGCCGATTTTCATCGGCGCGGTGCTGGCGAACTGGCCCTCGAGCGGCGGGAAGGCCGCGTTCACGAAGATCGGCGTGCCCGGAATGCTGAGATTGCGGGTCGAACCGAAGGCCACGGTGTTGCTCTTGCCCTCGCCCGCCCGGGCGACCCAGTCGCGCTGCGCCCGGTTGAAGGGCATTTCCTCGCGGTCCATCGCGAAGAAATACTGGCGGAAGAACTCGCCGAGCTTGGTGAAGATGTTCCGGAACCGGCCGATCACCGGATAGTTGCGGCGGATCGCGTCGCCGGTCTGGGTACGGTCGATGGTAAAAAGCACCAGGCTGACCAGCAGAAGCGTGCCGATGACCAGCGCAAAGGCGCCTGCCAGTACTTGCAATGCGTAATAGGCCCAGCCCATCCTGCCCTCGTTCGTGCCTGTGCGGGCGGACGATGCCACCCGCGGTTCCCGACAACCTGCGCGGACAACGGAACGGACACAACCCCGCGCGCGACAAGCCTGGGAGGAAAAGATGAAGGCATTGCTTACTGCGGCGATTCTTGCCGCCACTTGGGCGGCAGCCGCCGCGGCCGACCCGGTCACCTACACCACCAGCCAAAGCTTCGACGATGTGGTCTTCGGTCTGGAAAACGCGGTGACCGGGCGCGGTCTGGTGATCGACAGCGTCAGCCATCCCGGCGAAATGCTGGAACGCACCCGGGCCGATGTCGGCTCGGACCGGACGCTCTTTCTGAAGGCCGATGTCTACAGCTTCTGTTCGGCCGCGCTGTCGCGCAAGGTGATGGAGGTCGACCCGCTGAATATCCGCTTTTGCCCCTATGCGATCTTCGTGCTGCAATACCCCGACACGCCCGATCACACCACGATCGGCTACCGCACCTTCCCCGAAGGCGAGATGAAGGAGGTCGAGGCGCTGCTGGACGCCATCGCGCGCGAGGCGGTCGGGCTCGACTGAGCCGAAAGAAAAAACGCCCGGACCGTCAGGCCCGGGCGCGTTCCGTTCCGGCAAGCGGGGTCAGTGCAGGACGGCGTCTTCCGGCTTCGGCCGGTTCGATCCGACCACCCGGTCGCCGATGATCAGCCCTTCCGGCCCCACCGTCACCCGGATGGTGCCGCCGTCGCGGATCTCGCCGGCCAGCAGCGCCTCGGCCAGCGGGTCCTGCAGGCTGCGCTGGATCACCCGTTTCAGCGGCCGCGCGCCATAGACCGGGTCATAACCCGCATCGGCCAGCCATTTCCGCGCGCCGTCGTCGAGATCGAGCACGATGCCGCGCTGATCCAGCCGTTTCTGCAGCCGCTTGAGCTGGATCGTCACGATGCCGTCCATGTCCTCGCGGGTCAGCCGGTGGAAGATCACCGTCTCGTCCAGCCGGTTCAGGAATTCCGGCCGGAAATGGGCGCGCACCGCCTCCATCACCTCGCGCCGCGCGGCCTCGGCATCGGACCCGTCGGGCAGCTGGCTCAGCGCCTGGCTTCCGAGATTCGAGGTCAGCACGATCAGCGTCTGCTTGAAGTCGACCGTGCGCCCCTGCCCGTCGGTCAGCACTCCGTCGTCAAGCACCTGCAACAGCACGTTGAAGACGTCCGGATGCGCCTTCTCGACCTCGTCGAACAGGATCACCTGATAGGGCCTGCGCCGGACAGCCTCGGTCAGCACGCCGCCCTCGTCATAGCCGACATAGCCGGGCGGCGCGCCGATCAGACGGGCGACGGCGTGTTTCTCCATGAATTCCGACATGTCGATCCGGACCATCGCCTGATCGTCGTCGAAAAGGTATTCCGCCACAGCCTTGGTCAGCTCGGTCTTGCCGACGCCGGTGGGTCCCAGGAACAGGAACGACCCCAGCGGCCGGTTCTCGTCGTTCAGCCCGGCCCGCGCCCGCCGCACCGCGTTGGCAACCGCCTTCACCGCCTCTTTCTGGCCGATCACCCGGCGGCCAAGCTCGTCCTCCATGCGCAGAAGCTTGTCGCGTTCTCCCTCCAGCATCTTAGAGGTCGGGATCCCGGTCCAGCGTTCGACCACCTGGGCGATCTGCTCGGGGCGCACCGCCTCGGCGACCATCACGTCATCCTCGCGGCTCTCGGCCTCGGACAGCGCCTTTTCAAGCTGCGGGATGATGCCGTAGCTGAGCTCCCCGGCACGGGCCAGATTGCCCTCGCGCTTGGCCTGGTCAAGCTCGGCGCGCGCCCGGTCCAGCTGTTCCTTGAGCTGGCGCGAGCGATCCAGCTTGTCGCGTTCGGCCTGCCATTTGGCGGTCATCTCGGCCGATTGCTGCTGCATCTCGGCCAGTTCCACTTCCAGCTTCTCAAGCCGCTCCTTCGAAGCCTCGTCGTCCTCCTTCCGAAGTGCCTCGGCCTCGATCTGCTTTTGCAGGATATCGCGGTCGAGCGCGTCCAGTTCCTCGGGCTTGCTGTCGACCTCCATCCGCAGACGGCTGGCGGCCTCGTCGACAAGGTCGATGGCCTTGTCGGGCAGGAACCGGTCGGTGATGTAGCGATGGCTGAGCGTCGCCGCCGCCACCAGTGCCGCATCCGAGATCCGGACGCCGTGGTGCAGCTCGTATTTCTCCTTGATGCCGCGCAGGATCGAGATCGTGTCCTCGACCGTCGGCTCGTCGACAAAGACCGGCTGGAACCGCCGCGCCAGCGCCGCGTCCTTCTCGACATGCTTGCGGTATTCATCAAGCGTGGTCGCCCCGATGCAGTGCAGCTCGCCCCGCGCCAGCGCGGGCTTGATCAGGTTCGCGGCATCCATCGCGCCTTCGGATTTACCCGCGCCGACCAGCGTGTGCATCTCGTCGATGAACAGGATCACCTCGCCCGCCGCGGCCGAAATCTCGTTCAGGATGGCTTTCAGCCGCTCCTCGAACTCGCCGCGATATTTCGCGCCCGCGATCAGCGACCCCATGTCGAGCGCCATCAGCCGCTTGTTCTTCAGGCTTTCGGGCACGTCGCCATTGACGATCCGAAGCGCGAGGCCCTCGGCGATCGCGGTCTTGCCGACGCCGGGTTCCCCGATCAGGACCGGGTTGTTCTTGGTCCGGCGGCTCAGCACCTGCATCGCGCGGCGAATCTCCTCGTCGCGGCCGATGATCGGGTCGATCCTGCCCTCTTCGGCCATCTCGGTCAGATCGCGCGCGTATTTCTTCAGCGCCTCATAGCCGTCCTCGGCGCTGGCCGTATCGGCGGTGCGGCCCTTGCGGATGTCGTTGATCGCGGCATTGAGGTTCTGCGCCGTCACCGCGCCCGCATCGAGCGCGTCCTTGGCCTTCGAGGGCACCATGCACAGCGCCATCAGGATCCGTTCGACCGGCACGAAGCTGTCGCCCGCCTTCTTGGCCAGCGTCTCGGCCTCGTCCAGCACCTTGCCAGTGGCCTGATCCATGTAGGTCTGTCCGCCGCCGCCGGTGACCTTGGGCATCTTGCCAAGCGCCGCCTCGACCGCCTCCAGCACCCGGTCGGGCGCACCGCCCGCTCGGCGGATGAGGTTCGAGGCCATGCCCTCCTCATCGTCCATCAGCGCTTTCAGAAGGTGTTCGGGCGCCAGCCGCTGGTGGCTTTCCCGCATCGCGATGGTCTGGGCGGCTTGCAGAAAGCCGCGCGACCGTTCCGTGAACTTCTCGAGGTTCATCGGCATCTCCTTTCCTAGAAGCGCCCGCCTCCGGGATGCCTGCTCCGCAGCGCATCCTCCTTCGCGGGCCTTGCCCCGCAATTTGGGAGCAGCTCCCTGCGGTTGCAAGGCCGCGCCTGCGCTTTGTCGCGCTGGACGGGGCGGCCCCGGCCCCGTAGAAACCGCCCCGACCCGATCCCCGTCCGCCAAGGAGCGCCCCCATGACCGATGACCGCCTGATCGTCGCCCTCGACGTCCCCGATGCCCATGCCGGGCTGACGCTTGCCGAACGGATCGGCGATGCGGCGGCGTTCTACAAGATCGGGCTGGGGATGCTCACGGGCGGCGGACTGGCGCTGGCGCGCGAGTTGAAGGACGAGCACGGCAAACGGATCTTCCTCGACATGAAGCTCTTCGACATCGGCGCCACGGTCGAGGCCGCGGTCCGGGGGCTTGCCCGCTTCGATCTGGATTTCCTGACCGTCCATGGCGACCCCCATGTGGTGCGCGCGGCCCGCGAGGGGGCGGCCGGGTCGCAGACCAAGATCCTGGCGGTGACGATCCTGACCTCGCTTGACCGCGCCGATCTGGATGCGAGCCTGATCCGGGCGGGCGATGTCGCGGACCTTGTCGTCGACCGCGCCGCCCGCGCCTTCGAGGCGGGTGCCGACGGGGTGATCGCCAGCCCGCAGGAAGCCGAACTGATCCGCGCCCTGCCCGAGGCGGACGGCCGGCTGATCGTCACCCCGGGCGTGCGACCCGCGGGCGCCGCCCTTGGCGATCAGAAACGGGTGGCCACACCCGCCCAGGCCATCGCCGCGGGCGCCGATCACGTGGTGGTCGGACGGCCGGTCTGGCAGGCCGAGGACCCGCGCGCCGCGGCTCTGGCGATCCAGGCCGAGCTGGCCGCGCCGCAGGCCCGGCACCCGAACGCCTAAATCCGAACGCCTGGATCCGGACCGGGGTCAGTCCGCGTCGCCGGGGCGCGCGGCCAGATAGTCCGACAGACGATCCTTGAGCTGACCGATCCCCTTGGGATGGGCCAGATAATCGGCGACCGGCATCACCGCCCAGCCCTGCCCCTCGTCGCCGAAGCGGATGCGGGCGATCTCGGCGGCCTCGAGCCGGGCCACGAAGAACCAGACCGGCCGGCCGCGCCCGTTGCGATAGACCTGCTGCCAGACCAGCCGCGCCGGATCGAGCACAAGCCCCAGTTCCTCGCGGGTCTCGCGCAGCGCGCAGTCAGCCGGGCTTTCCCGGCCCTCGCGCGCCCCGCCCGGGAAATCCCAATGCCCCGGCCAGGAAATATGCGGCACGTCATCCCGAAGGATCGACACGAGCCCGCGCCCGGTCAGAAGCGCAAGCTTGGCCCCGTCGAACGGATCAGTTTTCATTGATGTCGTCGCGCCAGACCTTGACCTGTCCGCGCCGCACGCCCAGCACCTGCCGCAGCACCAGCCAGGCAAGGCCCGACACCACCGCGCAGATCAGGAAAAGCCAGGGCCAGGCCACCGCCAGCCCCAGCCAAAGCGCGCCGCCCACGGCGGCGGCCCCGACCGCGAAACCCAGAAAGGCCTGGGCCGGCGCGACAAGCTCGAGGAAACCCAAAGCCGCCGCCGCCGCCAGCCAGACCCACCAGGTTTCCAGCATCACCCGCGTCCCTTCAGCATCTTGAACGCATCGGTGAAAGCATCCAGCGCATGGGCCGGCACGATGATCGTCTGCTTGCCCGCGCCCTCGCCGACCTTGGTCAGCGCTTCGACCTGTTTCAGTGCCACCTGATATTGCGCGGCCTCCAGCCCGTTCTCGGCGATGGCCTTGGCCACCACCCCGGTCGCATAGGCCTCGGCATCGGCCGAAACGCGCCGCGCCTCGGCGGCCTGGCGGGCGGCGTAAAGCTGCGCATCGGCCTGCAGCTCGACCGCGCGCTTCTTGCCCTCGGCCTCGGTGACCTGGGCCCGGCGCGCGCGCTCGGCATTCAGCTGCTGCAGCATCGCCTCGCGCGTCGCGGCATCGAGATTGACATCGAGGATCTCGGCGCGCGTCACCTCGATCCCCCAGTTCTCGACCGCGTCCTCGACGCTTTCCTTGATGGTGGCGATCAGGTCGGACCGGTTCGACTGCACCTGGTCAAGTTCCATCTTGCCGATCTCGGCCCGCACGATGCCCGCCACGGTGGTGGCGATGGCCGCGTCGACATCGCGGATCCGGTAGACGGTCTTTTCCGGTTCCAGAATACGGTAGAAGACGCTGGTTTCGACCTGCACCAGCACGTTGTCGGCGGTGATCGCATCCTGGCTGGCATTGGGAAGCTGCCGTTCGAGGATCGAGATCTTGTGGGCCACCCGGTCGAGGAACGGCACGATGAAGTTGATGCCCGCCCCCAGGACCGAGCGCAGCCGCCCGAAGCGTTCGACGACGTGCTTTTCGGATTGCGGCACGATCCGCACCCCGAGATACACGCTGAGAAGGATGAGACCGGCCAGCAGCAACACCACGAGGTTGCCGCCGACAAGGGCCGAAATCAGGTCTGGCAGGGTCATTCACAGGTCCTTTCGCAAAGCGCCGGCACTATGCCCCGCCCGACCGCGGAACGGAAGTCCCGGGACCCTGAGCGCAATTCCGTGAAGAAACCGTTAAGCCCGCCCGCAGCAGACCCGCCGCGGGACCGGACCCTACGTCCGGGGGCTGCGGCGCGGGTCACGGGCCAGCAGACGCAGCGCGTTGGCGGTGACCAGCACGGTCGCGCCGGTATCGGCCAGCACCGCCATCCAGAGCCCGGTCGCCCCCGTGACCGAGGTCGCAAGGAACAGCGCCTTCACCTCCCGCGCCAGCGCCACGTTCTGACGGATCGTCCGCATCGCCGCCCGCGACAGCCGGATCATGGCAGGCGCATCGGTCACGCGGTTCTGCGACAGCGCGGCATCGGCCGTTTCCAGCGCGACATCGCTGCCCGGGCCCATGGCGATGCCGACGCTCGCGCGTTTCAGGGCGGGCGCGTCGCTGATACCGTCGCCGATCATCGCGACCCAGCCTTGCGCTGCCATCTCGGCCACGGCGACCGGCTTGTCTTCGGGCGGAAGACCCGCCCGGGGCTCGATCCCCGGCTTTCCGGCGATGGCGCTGGCGGCACGCGGGTTGTACCGCGCGACCCGCGACAGCAGTTTGGGAGGCGCTCCACACCGGATATGCGCTGCGCGAGGCCGCGCACGGGCTTTGGCGTCATGACGCGATCGTGATGCCCGCCTCGGACATCCATGCGCCCGAGATCGACGGCCAGCGGGTCGGGCCGCCCGGGCATGCCGTCTAGTCCGGCTGGGTCAATGCCGCCGGACTGCCCTCGCTGGCCTACCCGGTGCTGCAGACCCGCCCCATGCCGATCGGGCTGCAGCTGATCGGCCCGGCCGGCAGCGAGAGCCATCTGCTGGCCTTGGCCGCCCCGTCACACCGCCTTTCGAATGGCCGACGCTGGCGCTCGGACCAGACTGACCGCGACCTGTCCAAGTTCCGCGATCTCGGCCGGCAGATCCGTGCCCGGTTCGAACCAGGGCAGCCTGCAGACTGCCCCGGCAATCATCGTCTGTCCCGGCTGCAAACCGCCGCGAAGGCGGCCCAGATGGCGCAGCAGCAGGTCGGGATTGGCCAGCGCCAAACCGCCGGGCGCTTCGGTTTCGCCGTCAAGCACGGTGTCGGCGTCGGCCCGGAACTGCGCCGACAGCGGGCCGAAATCGCGGCCGTCCCAGGCCTCGTCTCCCGAGCCCGGCGCCGGCCCGGCGGTGATCTGAAGATCGGCGAGTTTGAGGTCGGGCCGGTCGGCCGCGGCGCCCGCAAGTCGGGTCTCGACCAGTTCGAAGACGGCACGGCGGCGGAAATGGGGGGCGGAAATGGGGGGCGGGCTCGGCCGGCAGGCCCGCCTCCGACAGCGCGCGGATCTGCTCGAACCCCGGTTCAAGCTCGCCCCCCAGCCGGACGCACACCACCCGGCGGCCGTCATCCGGCCCCCGATACCAAGCAGGGATCGGCGCCAGCACCGGCGGCCCTTCGGGCAGACGCCCGACCTTGAACCCCGCGACCAAGCCGAGCGCCCCGGAGACGCGGCTTTGCACCGCCAGCACCTCGGCCCGCGTCAACGCCCAAGGCGCCTCGGCGACGCGCGGCCCGCTCCGATGCGCGGCGATCAGGGCGGCGGCGAAACTCTCGACCTCAGACATGTTGCACCTCGAAAAGCGCGGCGACCTCCTCGGCGGCACAGAGCACCGGGTTCAGAAGCGGCACCGGCGACCGGTCGCGCAGCCGTTCCGCCGCAGCCCCCAGCGGGCCGCCGCCGATGACGACCTGCGCGGCGCCCGCCACCTGCGCCTCGGCGATGGCGGCCAGCAGGCCCGCGTCGAGCGCCGCCTCGGAGCGCATCAGCGCCACCGGATCGCCCGCCGCGAAGCGGCAGCCGAGATAGGGGGCACCGTCCGCATGGCGCCGCATCAGCGCGTCGATCTGGGCCTCGAGCCCCGGCGTGGTGGTCGCGACCGCGAAGGGCAGGCCCGACCGGGCGGCCGCGCGGGCCGCCGCCGCGCCGATGCCAAGCACCGGACAGGCCAGACGGGCGGCCAGCGCCTCGGCACCCGGATCGCCGAAGGCCGCGACGATCACCGCGTCGGGCCGCCCCGGGACCTCGGCCGCCGCGATCCCTTCGGCGGCACGGGCCAGCGCCTCGGGCGTCACGATCAGCGGCGGTCCCGCAGGCGCGGTCCAGCCGATCGGCGCCACCGGCAGGGCGCGCGCCGCGATTTCGCACATGGACGCGGTCACCTCCGGGGCGCTGTTGGGGTTCATCAGACGAATCTCTGTCATGGCGCAACCATGCCGCGGCGGGCTCTGCACGTCACGTCTTGGGTTGCGGCAGGCCGGAAGACCATCGCCGACAGGTCGGACAATGGGCCCGACCACAGGCGCGACTATAGGCCAGACTATAGGGCAGACAAATTACCTCTGCGAAAAATAAGATAGCGACGCATATTCCTGCCCGGCCCGGCCGGGCGCTACGTTGGGCGGGACCTTCAGATGAGGACTAACATGGGCGCGCTCGACGGCATTCGGATTCTCAGCTTCAACCATTTCCTGTCGGGCCCCGCCGCGGCGCAGCATCTGGCCGACATGGGCGCCGATGTGATCGCCATCGAGCCCATCGGCGGCGTGTTCCAGCGCAACTGGGCCGTCGCCAACCGCTTTGTCGACGATACCAGCGTCAACCACATGACGACCGGCCGCAACAAGCGCTCTCTCGCGCTGGACCTCAAGGCGCCAGCGGCCCTTGAGGCGGTCAGGAGACTGATCGCGACCGCCGATGTGGTGATGGAGAACTTCCGCCCCGGCACGATGGAGAAGCTCGGGCTGGGCGAGGCCGAGCTGCGCCGGATCAATCCCCGCATCATCTATGCCGCGACCACCGGTTACGGCGCCGACGGCCCCTATGCGAAGCTCCCCGGCCAGGACGTGCTGTTGCAGGCGATGTCGGGGCTTGCCGCCCATACCGGCAGCCTCGAAGGCGGGCCGGTCGCCATCGGCACCGTGCCGATCGACCACCATGCCGCCGCGCTGACCGCGGGCGGCATCGTCGCGGCCCTGTTCGAGCGCGAGCGCACAGGCACCGCCCGCAAGGTCGAGGTCAACATGCTGCAGGCCGCGCTCGACCTGCAGGGCGAGTCGATCACCGCCTGGATGAACGGCGCGAACCGCAAGGGTCCGCGCGGCGAGGCGGGGCTGGCCAACTGGTTCAGCCCGGCGCCCTACGGGATCTACGCGGTCAGCGACGGCCATGTCATGATCTCGATGTGCAAACCCGCCGATCTGGCAGAACCGCTGAACCTGCCCGAGCTGGCCGCCTTCACCGAGGAGGACGGCTTTTCCAGGCGCGGCGAGATCGCGACGCTGGTGCAGCGGGGCATGGCCCGCCTGACCATGGCCGAGGCGCTGCCGCTGCTGGAGGCGGCGGGCGTCTGGCACACCCCGGTCGAGGATTACGACGCCCTGCCCCAGAACCCGCAGGTCAAACATCTGGGCGCCTTCGTCGAGGCCGAGACCCGGGGCGGCTCGCCCATGGTGATGCTGGCCCATCCGGTTCGCTATGACGGCGAAACTCCGCCCGTCCGGATGACGCCGCCCGCGCTGGGCGAACACAGCCGCGAGGTGCTGGCCGAGGCGGGCCTTGGCGCTGACGAGATCGACGCGCTCCTTGCAGCCGGTGCCGTGGCGCAGACCGACCGGATGCGGGGGTAAGAGACATGGATTTCACGATTTCCGACGAGATGAAGATGGTGACCGAGGCGGTGGGCCGCTTCGTGCGCGAGAAGGTCCAGCCGCTGGAGCAGGAAACCGAGGCCGATGCCCGGATCCCGCCCGAAAAGCTGGCCGCCGTCCGGGCCGAGGCGCAGGCGCTGGGCTTTTACGCGCTGAACATGTCCGAAGAGGTCGGCGGCGGCGGGCTCGGGGTTCTCGACATGTGTCTGGTCGAGGAACAGCTGGGCCAGACCTCGGACGCGCTGATCCGGCGGGTCTTCGGGCAGGTCTATCCGATGCTCGAACAGTTCAAGGGCGATCTGCGCGACAAGTATCTTTATCCCACCGTCAGGGGCGAGAAGATCTGCGCCATGGCGATCACCGAACCGGGCGCGGGGTCCGACGCCGCCGCGATCAGGACCAGGGCGGTGCCGGAGGGCGATCACTGGGTGCTGAACGGCACCAAGCATTTCATCTCGGACGGCGACATCGCCGATTACATCATCGTCATGGCGGTGACCGACCCCGAGAAGCGCGCGCGGGGCGGCATCACTCTGCTGATCGTCGACAAGGACATGCCCGGCTTCAAGGTCACCCGCAACCAGCCGATGATGGGCCATCGCGGCTATGGCCATGCCGAGATGACCTTCGACGACGTGCGCATCCGGAAGGACCAGATCCTCGGCGAGGTGGGCGAGGGCTTCAAGGTCATGATGGCCAATGTCGGCGGCATCCGACTTGGCCATATCGGGGCGCGGGCGGTCGGCATGGCCTCGCGCGTTCTCGAAATGATGCGCGAACATGCCGCCACGCGGAACCAGTTCGGC
Organism: Rhodovulum visakhapatnamense; assembly: GCF_004365965.1. Classification (GTDB taxonomy): domain Bacteria; phylum Pseudomonadota; class Alphaproteobacteria; order Rhodobacterales; family Rhodobacteraceae; genus Rhodovulum; species Rhodovulum visakhapatnamense. The sequence goes on along the minus strand of NZ_SOEB01000023.1, from coordinate 55,635 downwards.
CAGCCGATCGGCGAGTTCCAGATGGTCCAGCAGATGATCGCCGACAGCGCGATGGAAATCTTCGCGACCCGGATGATGGTGCTGAACACCGCCTGGGAGATCGACCAGGGGATGGACCCGCGCGACAAGGTCTCGATGGTCAAGGTGCAGGCGTCCGAAATGCTGGGCCGGGTCGCCGACCGGGGCATCCAGGTCTTCGGCGGCTATGGCTTCACCAAGGAGTTGCCGCTGGAACGCATCTACCGCGATGCGCGGGTAACCCGGATCTATGACGGCACCTCGGAAATCCACCGCATGCTGATCGCCCGCTCGGTGATCAAGCGCGGCCTGACCCTCTGACGGACCGGAGGTTTTCATGAGTATCGAACGGGGCCAGTCGGTCACCTTCCGCAAGACCCTGACCGTGGCCGACCAGGGGTTCTTCACCGGCATCTCGGGCAATCTGGGTCCGGCCCATGTGGACCGCGTCAAGGCGCAGGCGCTGGGCCTGCCCGACATGGCGGTGTTCGAGCTGGCGGCGGGGGCGCTGTTCTCGACCGCGCTGGCGCGGCTGGCGGGTCCGGAGTACCGGATCGGCAACATCTCGATGTCCTTCCACCGCACGATCACCTTGGGTGAGACTTTCGCGGCCACCGCGACCAGCGGCGGTGCCGAGGGCAAGTCCCTGGTCTGCCAGCTGAAGGGCGAGATCGGCGGACAGACCGTCGTCTCGGGCGAGGCGACGCTCGTCCTCAGGGAGGGCTGAGCCCTCATGTATGACATCCGTCAGATGGACGAGCTGAGCGTCGGCGACCGCATCAGCGTCAGCAAGACCGTGACCGAGGCCGACGGGGCGATGTATATCGCCGCCACCGGCGATTTCGGCCCGGTCCATGTCGACGAGGACTATGCCTCGGGCACCCGCTTCGGCGAGCGTCTCGCGCCGGGCATCCTGGTCGCGGGCATCTGCACCTCGGTCCTGACCGCCGAACTGGTGGGCACGCTCGGCGTCTCGATCCGCGACAGCTTCTGGTTCACCGGCGCGGTGCGCTACGGCGACACCCTGACCTTCGAGATCTGGATCAGCGCCAAGGACGAGGAAAACCGTACCGTCGACTGGCAGGCCTCGGCCCGCAACGAGGACGGCACCGAGGTCCTCAAGGCCGACGCGACCCTGAAATTCCCCCGAAAGAAAGTGACGACATGAGCCTGACCGGCAAGGATCTGCGCGGCATCACGGTCGCGACCGTTCTGCCCTTCGACGAGACGGGTGCCATCGACTGGGAGGGCTATGCGGCCGTCCTCGACCATTGCGCCAAGCCCGAGACCACCGATGGCGTCTTCGTCAACGGCCATGCCGGCGAGGCGACCGCGCTGAGCGAGGCCGAACGCGACGAGGTGATCCGCACCACCCGCGATCATATCGGCAAGGACCGGCTGCTGCTGGCGGGCGTGGTGCCCACCGGCTATCCCGAGGCCGTCAAACAGGCCGAGGCCGCCCGCGAGGCGGGGGCCGACGTCGCCGTGATCTTCCCGCCCGAGGCGCTGGGCGGCGGCAACGCCTCGACCAGGGCCCCCGTGGCCTTCATGGAAAAGCTCGCCCGCGAGCTGGCGATGCCGATGTCGGTCTTCCAGTTCCCGATTGCCTCGGGCTTCGGCTATTCGACCGAGGCGCTGGCCGAGATGGCGCAGATCCCCGAGATCGTCGCGATCAAGGAAGGCTCGGCCACGATGCTCGCCTATGACGAGAACCGCCGCGCGGTGAAGGCCGCGGCGCCCGATGTCGCGATCCTGCCCTCGAACTTCCATTGGTTCTTCGCGCAGCTTGCGCTGGGCGGCGACGGCATCCTGTCGGGGCTCGCCTCGCTGACGCCGGGCCTGCTGGCCGAGCTGTGGCAGGCCTCCGAGGCGCAGGACCTGGCGCGGATGCGCGCGGTCAACGACCGGCTTTACCCGGTGGTGCGCGCGATCTACGGCCCCGCCCCGGTCGTCGACATGCACACCCGGATGAAGGACGGATTGAAAATGATGGGCATCATCAAATGCGCAACCCCGCGCCTGCCGCTCTTGCCGCAATCCGAGGCCATCGTCGAGGGCCTCCGCGCGGCGCTGATCCAGGCGGAGCTGCTGTGATGACCGCGCATCCCCATGGCGGGATTTATGCCGCCACCATCTGCCCGATGCGCGCGGATGGCGCGCTGGATGTCGACAGCCTCGAGGCGCATTTCGCGGCCGTGCTGGCGACCGGGGGGCTCGACGGGCTCTTGCTGAACGGCCATGCGGGCGAAGGCATCTTCCTGACCCGCGACGAGGCCGCGACCGTGGTGCGCCATGCCAAGGCCATCGCCCCGGCCAAACGGGTGCTGGCGGCGGTCAGCGCCGAATCGACCGCCGAGGCCGCCGCCGACGCGCGGGCCGCGCGCGCGGCCGGGGCCGACGGGATCATGGTCTTCGCCCCCTTCTCCTGGGCGCTTGGCGCCGATCCGCGCGCCATCGTCGCGCATCACAAGGGTATCGCCGAGGCGGCCGAGGGGCCGGTCTACCTGTTTCAGGGCTCGGTCGGCTCGGGCGGGCTGCATTACGCGCCCGACACGCTGGCCGCGCTTCTGGAGATCGAGGCGGTCGTCGGCATCAAGGAAGGCTCTTGGGAAACCCGCGCCTATGAGGACACGCTGCGCCAGACCCGCGCGCTTCGACCCGATGTGGCGGTGATGGCCTCGGGCGACGAACACCTCTTTGCCTGCTTCCAGTTGGGCAGCGACGGGTCCGCCGTCAGCCTCGCCGCCGTGGTCCCGGACCTGATCGTGGCGCTGGACACCCATGTCCGTGCGGGCGAGACCGACGCCGCGCTGACGATCCACCGCAAGCTGTTCGCGTTGGCCAGGCTCGTCTATGCGCGCCCGGGCCATCTGGCCGCCGCCCGGCTCAAGGCCTGCCTCGCACGGCTCGGTCGGATCGACAGCCCGGCCTGCCGCGCGCCGACGCCACCCATCGACCCGGCCGAAACCGATCGCTTGGCCGCAGCGCTTGCCCCCTGTCTGGAAAATCTGGATGCCTGAGACCCATCAGACGCACATGGTCTTCGTCGATATCGACCCCGAGGACGAGGCCGCCTTCGACGACTGGTACAACAACACCCACCTGCCCGACATCCTGGCCTGCCCCGGCTGGCTGGACGCCCGGCGCGAGAAATGTCTGGAGGGCGGCCCGGCCCATGTGGCGATCTACACGATCACCGGCCCGGAAGCCTATGAAACGCCGGAATTCGCGGCTTAAGGGCTTCGGACCGTTCACCGACAAGATCCGCAATTTCCGGCGGGTCCGCCTGACGAAAAGCTGAGCGCGTCCCCAAGAGGAAGCGTTCGCCCCATGCTGAACCTGCGACAGCTCGAGATCCTGCGCGCGGTGGTGCAGTACCGCACCACCGTCGGCGCCGCCGAACGACTGGGCATGTCGCAGCCTTCGGTCTCGAACACCATCCGCCATATCGAGACGGTGCTGGGCTTTCCGCTGTTCGAGCGGGTCTCGAACCGGCTGGTGCCGACCGAAGAGGCGCTGATCCTGCTGGAAGAGGCCGAACCCCTGTTCCTGCTGCGCGACGCGGTCAACCAGCGCGCCGCCGATCTCAGGCGCGGGCGGATCGGCCGGATCCGCATCGCCTCGACCGCCGAGCTGTCCGAGGCGGTGCTGCCCCGGGTCATCGCCGATTATGCCGGGCAGTACCCCAAGGTGCAGATCTCGCTGGAAACCCGGCCGCTCGACAGCGTCTTGCAGGTGGTCGAGAACGGGCTGGCCGATGTCGCCTTCGTGATCGCGGCCTATGAACGCCAGGCGCTCGATTACGAAGCCCTGGCCGAGTTGCGCGCGGTCTGCCTGTGCCCCGCCGACGACCCGCTGGCCCGGCTCGAGGCAGTGACGCCGCGCGACCTGATCGGGCGGCAGATGGTCGGCCCGCAGGTGTCGAACCGGATCGGGCTGATGATCGCAGACAGCTTCCGCGCCAGTGGCCATGTCTACAGCCCCGCGGTCGAGACCCGGTTCATGAACGCAGCCGCGCGGATCGTGCGCGAAGGCTGCGGCGTGACCCTGATCGACGAGCTGTCCGCCCAGACCGTGCTGCGGCCTGGGCTGGTGGTGCGCGCCTACGCGCCCGCGCTCAGCTTCGAGCTGTCGGCCGCAACCTCGCGCACCAAGACCACCTCGCGCCAGACCCGGCGCCTGATCACCGCTTTCGCCGACCGGGTTCAGGCCCAGATCGCCGAGGTCCGGGCCGAGGCCGAACGCGACGCCTCATGACGCCGCGCGACGACGCAACCCGGCCAGAACCGACGCCCCGCCTTCGACGATCAGATTGGTTTCGTTCGTCGCGACCACCAGCCGCGCGCCCAGCGCAACCGCGTGGCTTTGCACCAGTGCGGGCGGCAGCCCCATGGCTCCGAAACCCAGGCCGCGGGCCTGTGCCGCCGCCGCGATGCGACGGAAGGCGGCCAGAAGGTCGGGATGGCCCACCTGCCCGCGCAGCCCGATGCCGTCGGCCAGATCGTTGGTGCCGATGATCAGCGCGTCGAGCCCCGGCACCGCCGCGATCTCCTCGACCGCCGCCAGCGCCTCGGCGCTTTCGATCATCGCGATCACCTGCCCGTTGTCCGCGCGCGCCACCAGATCTGCAGCCGGCAGCGGCAGATACCCGGTGACCGGCAACGGACCCGGCAGCGCCCGCCGTCCGACCGGCGCAAAGCGGCAGGCGCGGACCACCGCGCGGGCCTGATCGGCGCTGTCGACATGGGGCACGATCACCCCGGCCGCGCCGCAATCGAGCGTCCGCGCAAGATCGGGCGAGCCGGGCCCGGTGACCCGCGCATAGACCGGAACCCCGGCCGCCAGCCCGGCCGCCGTCGCCTGCCCCAGATCGGCCAGACCGATGGGCCCATGCTCCATATCCATGACCGCGAAATCGAATCCTGCACCTTTGGCGAGCAAGACCGCCTCGGCACGTCCCAAAAGGCAGAAAGCCAGCCCAATCTCCGGGCCGATGGCGCCTTCGCTTTGCACAGAAAATACCCTCCGCAGCGGCAACGCTGCTTGCATCCTGTTCGACTTTTGTTTTGCCTCCTGGCAGGTTACCCTGTTTTCAAGCGGAGTATTCGCGAAAACACCGGATTAAATAGTTCCCTCCACTTTCATAATAGCCCTCTTCCTTTCGCCCCCCGTCTTTGCGGATAACCTCACGCAACAGGACAACGCACGGCGGGATTTTCCGCCCGGATTGATGGACAGGAGGTGTGCCGGTGCCAGACCGCTCGGCCGAGCATGACGTGTCGCCAGTGGCTTCGAGAATGGCTTCGAGCACGGTCTGGAAGGGCCTGTCTCTGATGCTCTGGACGCTCCGCAGAGCGGTGGACGGCGCCGCAATTCTGCTTCTGGCCTATATGGCGCTGGCCGTCCTGATCCAGATCGTCGGACGCTATGTCTTCAACTATTCCATTGCCTGGAGCGAAGAGACCGCGACGTTCGCACAGATCTGGCTGGCGCTGCTGGGGGCGGGCATCGCGATGCGCCACAACCAGCATGTGGGCGTCGATGTCCTGATCCTGAAGGCGCCGCTGGCCGTCCAAAGGGTCTTCAACATCGCGGCCTTCGCGCTTGGGGCGTGGTTTCTCGGCGTCGTGGTGGTCGGATCGCTGTCGATGGTCGCCATCGGGATGATGGTCAAGTCTCCGGCGCTGAGGATTCCGCTGGCCATTCCCTATTCGGCGCTGCCGGTGGGCTTTGGCTACTTCCTTCTCGAATTCGCCCTGTCCAGCATTCCGCGCATCCTGCGCCCCGGCGCCGAGCGCCCAGAGGAGAACGGCATATGATCTGGGCCGTCGGAGGGTTTCTGCTGCTGCTGATCTCGGGCATTCCGATCGTGCTTGCGCTCGGCATCTCGGCGCTCGTTGCGATCGAACTGACCACGACCGCCCCGATCTCGATCGTCGCCCAGCGCGTCTATGGCGGTATCAGCTCGTTCACGCTGATGGCCATTCCGTTCTTCGTGGCCTCGGGGCTGCTGATGGAGGCCGGCGGCATCGCCCGGCGCTTCGTCGCGCTGGCAGGCGCGCTGGTCGGCTGGATCACCGGCAGTCTTTACATGGTCTCGGTCGTCACCGGCACCGGGCTGGCGGCAATTTCGGGCTCGGGCTCGGCCGATACCGCCGCGATCAGCGCGGTGATGGTGCCCGAGATGAAGAAGCGCCGCTACGACATCGACCTGGCGGCGGCGATCATCGCCGCCTCGGGCTCGCTGGCCTCCATCATCCCGCCCTCGATCGTGATGATCGTGATCGCGGTCACCGCCAACCAGTCGATCGGCGCGATGTTCCTGGGCGGCATCGTCCCGGGGCTGATCGTCATGGCCGGGCTGATGCTGGGCGCCTGGCTGTTCGCCCGCCGCGGCGGCCCGGCCTATCGCGACGGCGAGGCCTTCACGTTTCAGCGTCTCGGCCGCACCTTCCTCGACGCGGCGCCGGGCCTCCTGGTGCCGGTGGTGATCATCGGCGGCATCGTCGGCGGCGTCTTCACCGCGACCGAGGCCGCCTGCGTGGCGCTGTTCTCCACGCTGATCGTGACCATGTTCATCTACAGGGAACTGAAACCGCGCGACCTGCCGCGGATCCTGCTGAAGGCGATCAGCCTGTCGGCCACGGTCCTGATCATCATCTCGACCGCTTCGGTCTTCACCTGGATCATCGCGACCCAGGGCTTTCCGGCGATGCTGAGCGCCTGGCTGACCGGGATCACCGAGAACCCGATCGCCTTCCTGCTGATCGTCAACCTGCTGCTGCTGGTCGTCGGCATGTTCATGGAAAGCATCTCGGCGGTGCTGATCCTGCTGCCGGTGCTGCTGCCCATCGCCCGCAGCTATGGCATCGACCCGGTGCAGTTCGGCATCATCACCGCGCTTAATCTCTCGATCGGGCTGATCACGCCACCCTACGGGATCTGCCTTTACGTCGCCTCCTCCGTGGCCGGGCGACGGATCGAGCAGGTCTCGCGCCGGATCTGGCTGCCGTTCCTGTGCATGCTGGTGGCGCTGGTGCTGGTCACCTTCGTTCCGGCCGTCTCGCTCTGGCTGCCGTCGGTCATGATGAAATGACCGGGCCGTTCGCTCTTTAACCAAGAAAAGGAACCCTCCGGATGTCCAACAGAGTCCTGTCCTCCCTCGCGGTCGTTGCCGCATTGACGGCCGCGCCCGCCCTGGCGGCCGACTACACCTTCAAGGTGGCCCATACCAACGCCGCCGACGAGGTGCAGGACAAGGGCCTGCAGAAGATGCGCGAGCTGCTGGAAGAAAAGACCGACGGCGCCGCCACGCTGGAAATCTACCCGGGCGGCCAGCTCGGCGACGAGGCGCAGTTGATCGAGGGCGTGATGCTGGGCTCGCTCGACATGTCGATGACCTCGAACTCGCTTCTGTCGAACTATATCGAGGAGTTCCGCGTCTTCGACATGCCGTTCCTCTTCCCGTCGATCTCGGCGCTGGGCGAGAAGGTCGATGCCAATTGGGACCTGATGGAGGACAGCGCGAACGGCTCGGGCTTCCAGCTTCTGGGCGTGTTTTCGTCGGGCATCCGCCACCTGATGACCTCGCAGCCGGTCGAGACCATCGACGACGTCAAGGGGCTGAAGATCCGCACCATGCAGAACCCGGTCCATGTCGAGGCCTGGCGCGCCTATGGCGCCAACCCGACGCCGATGGCCTATTCGGAACTGTACGGCGCGCTGCAATCGGGCGTCGTGGACGGGGCCGAGGCCGCCTCGACCGGATATGACGGCATGAAGTTCTACGAAGTCGCGCCCGATTTCGCGCTGGTGGGCTGGCTGAACATGACCGCCCCGGTGGTGATGCAGAAGGCCGCCTATGACGCGCTGCCCGAGACCATCCAGACCGCGCTGATGGAAGCGGGCCAGGAAGCCGCCCGGTGGGAACGGCAATATGTCGAGGATCAGGAACAGCCGCTGATCGACGGCTTCAAGGCCGAGGGCGTGACCATCACCCGGCCCGATGTCGAACCGTTCCGCAAGGCGTCGCTGCCGCTTTACGAAAGCGAACTGACGACCCCCGGCCAGAAGAAGCTTTTCGAGGCGCTGACCGCCAAATAAACCCGACCCGCAAGGTCCAAGGCCGCGGCCCCAAGCAAGGGCCGCGGTTTCCGTTCAGAGATGAAAGCCGACCCCAATCATGCTTGATCTAGCCATCAGAAACGCCCAGATCGTCACCGCCGCCGACCGCTATGTCGCCGATATCGGCATCCGCGACGGCCGCATCGTCGAGATCGCCGAAAAGGTCGGCGCGGCCGCCGAGGAAATCGACGCGACCGGTCTCTGGGCGATGCCCGGCGGCATCGACGCCCATGTCCATCTGGCCCAGCCCCAGGGCGGCGGCGTGGTCATGGCCGACGATTTCGAGACCGGCACCCGGTCGGCCGCGGCGGGCGGCAATACCACCGTCCTGCCCTTCGCGCTGCAGCAGAAGGGCCAGACGCTCCGCGAGGCGGTGCAGGCCTATCACGCGTCGGCCGAGGGCAAGTGCCATGTCGACGTGTCCTTCCACCTGATCATCACCGACCCGACGCCGCAGGTGCTGGGCCAGGAGCTGCCCGCGCTGATCAAGGACGGCTACACCTCGTTCAAGGTCTTCATGACCTATGACGACCTGATCCTGAACGATGCCGAGCTGCTGGAGGTGTTCGATACCGCCCGGCGCGAGAAGGCCCTGGTGATGGTCCATGCCGAGGGCCATGACGCCATCAAGTTCATGACCCGCAAGCTGGAAGAGGCCGGCAAGACCGCGCCCTATTACCACGCGATCTCGCATTCCGCCGTGGCCGAGCGCGAGGCCACCCACCGCGCCATCAGCCATGCCGAGCTGACCGATGTGCCGATCGTGATCGTCCATGTCTCGGGCCGCGAGCCGATGGAACAGATCCAGTGGGCCAAGCGGCGCGGCCGCAAGATCTTTGCCGAGACCTGCCCGCAATACATCGCCCTGACCCGGGACGACCTGAAGGGCCTGAACATGGATTTCTCGGGCGCCAAATATGTCTGCTCGCCGCCGCCGCGCGACACCGACAGCCAGGCCGCGATCTGGGAAGGGCTGCGGGACGGCACCTTCGACATCTTCTCGTCCGATCACTGCCCGTTCCGCTATGAAGACCCGGCGGGCAAGGACGTGAAGGGCGCGCGGACCTCGTTCAAATGGGTGCCGAACGGCATTCCGGGGGTCGCCGCGCGGCTGCCGGTGCTGTTCTCCGAGGGCGTGTCGAAGGGCCGGATTTCGGCCGAACGCTTCGTGGCGCTGACCGCGAGCAATCCGGCCAAGCTTTACGGGCTTTATCCGAAGAAGGGCACGATCGCGATCGGCTCGGATGCCGATATCGCGCTGTGGGATCCCGAGATCGAGACCACCATCACCCAGGCCAAGATGCATCACGGCTGCGACTACACCCCCTATGAGGGGATGGCGGTGAAGGGCTGGCCGGTCCGCACGATCCTGCGCGGCAGGACCGTGGCCGCCGATTTCGAAGTCACCGGAACCGCCGCAGATGGCCAATACCTGCCCCGCAAGATCAGCGGCGAAGCCTTTCCCGGCTGAGCCGGACAGGAAAGGGCCCGATGGCGGCGGGGCTCAGGCCCGGCTGCCATCCGGATCGACCCGCGCGGCGAGGTCTTCCATCATCGCCGCGTTCTGCATCCGCAGGATCGCCTCGGCCGCCAGCAGATCCTGCCGCCTGAGCGCCTCGACCATCAGCGTCATTTCCTCGGCCAGCACCGCCTGCCGCCCCGGCCCGTAGCCGAAGCTGCGGCGGAAGGCGAAGATCAGCTCCCAGCCGCGCAGGAACATCCGCAGCGCCTCGCGATTGCCGCCGAACTCGACCAGCCGGGCGTTGAAGCGGCGGTTGATCTCCAGCGCCTCGACCTCGGCGCCCGCTGCCAGATGCGCGGCATAGGTTTCGGCCAGGGCCTCGAGTTCCTTCAGCCGCTCGAGCGTCAGGTTCCGCATCCCGCGCCTGAGCGCGAAGATCCGCAGCTCGGTATTCAGCTCGAACAGGTCCGAGATATAGGCGCGGTCGAGCCTGCGCACCGTGGCGCCGCGATTGGGCTCGATCTCGACCAGCCCCTCGCCCTCAAGCTTTCGCAACGCCTCGCGCAGCGGCATGGTCGAGAAGCCCAGCGAGGCCGCCAGCTCGGCCACCTTCAGCCGTTCGCCCGGCGCGAAGCGGCCCGCGAGGATCGCCTCGCGGATCTGGCGGGTGGCCTGGTCAACGGAATTGGCGGCGGGTTCCAGTTTGCTGTCCTTGCGCGGGGCCGGGCTGGGCGCGACCATAGTCAGTTTCGCTTGCGGATCAACGAGACATGCTCGGCGGAAATCCCGGGCGAACGGTCGGGAAACAGCAGCCACACGGTCTCGGTGATCACACCGGCGGGCCGCGTCCGGCTTTCGCGCTTGGCGGTAAACTCCATTTCCACATGCACCTCGTCGCCCACCACCATCGGATGGACGAAGCGGACATGGTTCCAGCCGAGCGAGGCGATGGAGCTGTCCTCGTAAAGCTGCAACTCGGTCTTCAGCCCCTCCATCAACGCCAGCCCGTAGAGCCCATGGGCGATGATGCCGTCGAACCCGGCCCTCCTGGCATAGGCCTCGTCGGTATGCAGCGGGTGACGGTCGCGGGTCAGCCGACAGAAATCGGCGATGTCGGCTTCGGTGATCACATGGGACGCGGTGGTGAACCGCGCCCCGACCTCGACGTCTTCGAAATAAAGGCTCATGCGTAGGCTTTCTGCACCTGGCGTGCGATGATCATGCGCTGGATCTGGTTGGTACCCTCGTAGATCTGGCTGAGCCGCACGTCGCGGAACAGCCGCTCGATCCGGAACTCGCGGGAATAGCCGTTGCCGCCATGGATCTGCAGCGCGTTCGAGATATGGACCTGCGCCATGTCGGTGGTGAACAGCTTGGCCTGCGCGGCCTCCAGCGCGATCGGATGGCCCGCATCGTAGAGCTTTGCCGCGTGATGGATCAGCAGGCGGGCGGCGGCGATGTCCTTTGACATGTCGGCGATCATGAACTGGATCGCCTGGAAATCGAAGATCGGCTTGCCGAACTGGCGCCGGTCATTGGCATAGGCGACGGCATCCTCCATCGCGGTCTGGGTCATGCCCAGCGCCATCGAGGACATCATCAGCCGCGAGAAGTTGAAATTCTCCATCGCCATCTTGAAGGCGCCATGCTCGGGCCCGATGCGGTTCGCGACCGGCACCCGCACCTCGTCGAAGCTGAGCATGCAATCGGCAAGGCCATGCATCCCCAGCAAATCCTCGGACTTGCCGCGATGCACGCCGGGACGGTCGGTCTCGACCAGGATGCAGGAAATGCCGCGATGCCCGGCCTCGGGATCGGTCTTGGCGAAGACCATGACGACATCGGCGATCTCGCCGAAGGTGACCCAGGCCTTGGTGCCCTTGATGACATAGTCGTCGCCGTCGCGCCGGGCCGTGGTCTTCATCGCGGCGACGTCCGAGCCGCAATCGGGTTCGGTGACGGCGGTGGCGGGAATGACCCGGCCCTCGACAATTCCGGGGATCCATTTGCGGGTCTCTTCGCTGCCATGATGGTTCAGGAACAGCGCCGCCTCGACCGGAATCGCGAAGGCATTGCCGACCGCGCCCGAGCCGCGCGCGATTTCCTCCATCACGATGCAGGCGGCCATGGCGTCGAGCCCGACACCCCCCGCCTCTTCGGGCAGGGCGACGCCGAACAGCCCCTGCTCGGCAAGGGTCTCGTAGATGGCGCGGGGGAAGACATCGTCGCGGTCGATGGCGGCGGCGGCGGGGGCGATCACCTGATCGCTGAGCTTGCGCGCGGTGTCGCGCACCATGCGCTGCTCTTCGGTGAAGAACTGATCCAAGAGCGATCTCCTTTGGAGTCTATCCGTATAAATCTGATCACAAGCATTCCGTGCCGACAGGCCCGGGTCAAGCCGAAGCGACACCGCCATGGAAGGCATCGCCCGGATCGCGGTCGAAGAAGTAGACGATGACGTCCTTGGGTTGCGCGCCATAGGCGCGGCAAAGCGCGCCGGTCAGGGCGCGCGCCGCCTCGGCCTTGGCCTCGGCCGCCCTGGGGAAGGCATGCACCTTTGCAAAAATGCGGAAGACTTCAGCACTTTTGCCATATTTTCCGGCATGTCCGTAGGAATTTTCGGGCGTCGAAAAATAATAGACAGTGACGATTTCCGGCTTGATTCCGAATGCTGCGCAGAGACCATCGGTCATCAGGGAGGTGGCAAGTGCCCGTGTTTCCTGCACGGGTTCGCGGTCGAAGACTTCGATGAAGGGCATGGGCGATCTCCTGTCGGGACGGGGTCGGCCGGCGCCCGGAGCGGGGCCGGATGTTGACCGGATACATGATCAGATCAATTCTGCAAGAAACAGTTTGCGATCTAAAATAGGACTCGGGATGAGATTCAGGGGAAGCTACACGGTCTGCGTCACGGCCTTTGACGACGAGGGCCGGATCAACCTGCCCGCCATGCGCGGCTATACCGACTGGCAGATCGCCGAGGGCGCGCACGGGCTGGTGCCGCTGGGCTCGACCGGCGAATTCCTGTCGCTGACCCGCGAGGAACGCGGGCAGGTCGCCGAGGCGGTGATCGGCCAGGCCGCGGGCCGGGTGCCGGTGCTGATCGGCACCGCCGCCGAATGGACCGACGAGGCAATCGCGCTGTCGCGGGATGCCGAAGCCCTGGGCGCCGACGGGGTGATGCTGGTCCCGCCCTACTATTCCTCACCGACCGAGGACGAGCTGTTCACTCATTTCCGCCGGGTGGCCGAGGCGCTCTCGATTCCGGTGATGCTGTACAACAACCCGTTCACCGCCAATGTCGATCTGACCGCGCCGCTGGTCGCGCGGCTGTCGGAGATCGACAATATCGTCGCCATCAAGGACACCTCGAAGAACGTTCATCGGGTGACCGAACTGACCGAGCTGTGCGGCGACCGGCTGACCGTCTTCGCGGGCTATTACCCCTGGGAAAGCTACCGCTGCGGGGCCGAGGGCTACAGCTCGGTCATGGCCAATATCTCGCCGCGCCTCTCGGCCCAGATGTTCACCGAAACCCTCGACGGCGATGCCGCCAAGGGCCGCGAGATCTACGTGAAATGCCTGCCGCTGATCAACGCGCTGGCGGGCGATCTCTATGTCTCGGCCACCAAGGCGGCGATGAAGATGATCGGCCGGCCGATGGGCGACCCGCGCCCACCGCGGCTGCCGCTGCCGCAGGCGCGGCAGGACGAGTTGCGCCGCATTCTCGACGATCTCGGGCTGCTGGCGACAGCCTGAACGCCCCCGGTCCGGTCGCGGACCTTCGCCCCAACAGAGAGACAACCAAAGGAAACGCCTGATGAAACTGACGAACCTTGCCCTTTGCCTCGCGCTCGGCGCCTCGGCCGCGCTGCCGGCCTTCGCGCAGGACATCACCCTGAAGGCCAGCCACAACGCCAATGCCGAAGAGCCCTATGGCGTCGGCATGCGCAAGATGGCCGAGATCCTCGAAGACAAAACCGGCGGCACGGCCACCATCCAGGTCTTCGACAATGCCCAGCTCGGCGACGAGATGGAAAGCATCCAGGGCACCCAGATGGGCACCGTGGGCATCGCCGTGACCTCGAACGAGACGCTGGCGAATTTCGTACCCGACCTGACGGTGTTCAGCCTGCCCTTCCTGTTCCAGGATGCCGAGCAGATGGACCGCGCGCTGAGCGACCCGGCGGTGATCGCCAAGGCGCAGGAGATCCTCGGCGAGAAGGGGTTCCACCTGATCACCTTCTTCTCGGCCGGCACCCGTCACATCATGACCAAGACGCCGATCGAGACCATGGACGACCTGGCGGGCCTGAAGATCCGCACCATGCAGAACCCGGCCCATGTGGACACCTTCAAGGCCTTCGGAGCGAACCCGACGCCGCTGGCCTATACCGAGCTTTACGGCGCGCTGGAAACCGGCGTGGTCGACGGGGCCGAGGCCGCCAACACCAACTACTTTGCCAAGAAGTTCTACGAGGTGTCGCCGGACTGGGCGATGATCGGCTGGCTCGAACTGGTGGCGCCGGTGATCATGGGCGAGGCCGCCTATCAGGCGCTGCCCGCCGACGTGCAGACCGCGCTGGACGAGGCCGGCAAGGGCGCGGGCCAGTTCCAGCGCCAGACCTATCGCGAGAGCGATATCGCGCGCGTCAAGGATCTCGAGGCGGCGGGCGTGACCATCACCCATCCCGACGCCGCCGCCTTCCGCGCCGCCGCCGCGCCGATCCAGGCCGAATATGTCACGACGCCGGCGCAGAAAGAGTTGTTCGAGCTTCTGCAGGCGGTCGAATAACCCGCCCCTTCCTGACATCCCGGCTGCGGACACTCCGCGGCCGGGGCTTTCCTATCTGTAACCGCCAAAGGGGGCTCGCCATGCTGACGCTGATCGAAAAAGTCCTGCTTCTCTTGCGCCGGCTGGTTTCGGGCGTGGTGATCCTGCTGTTTTCCGTAATGATGGCCGCCGTGCTGGTGCAGGTCGCCGGACGCTACGTGTTCAACTATTCCATCGCGCAGGCCTCCGAGGTCGCGACCTTCTGCCAGATCTGGCTGGTGCTGCTGGGAGCGGGCGTCGCCATGGCGCGCGGCCAGCATGTCGCCATCGACATGATCCCGGCCCGGTTCTCGCGGCCCTGGGCGCGGGCCGCTCTGGTCTTCATCGCCCTGGTCTCGGCCGCCTTCCTTGCGGTTCTCGCCTGGGGCAGCCAGCCGCTGATCCGCATGGGCGAATTCCAGACCTCGCCCTCGCTTCGGGTGCCGATGATGTACATGTATCTCTGCCTGCCGGTCGGCGCGGCCTATATCGCGCTCGAGCTGTTCCTTTCGGTGATCCAGCGCTGGGACGACCCGTTCCCGCCGCCCTCGGCCGGGCAGGAAGAGGAGGCGATCTGATGCTGGTCATTGCCGCCGCCTTCGTTCTGTTGCTGCTGGCGGGGGTGCCGGTGGTCTTCGTGCTCGGCGCCTCGGCGGTGATCGCGCTGGTCACCACGACCGACGTGCCGGTCGCCATCGTCAGCCAGCGGGTCTTTGCCGGGCTGAACACCTTCACGCTGATGTCGATCCCGTTCTTCGTCTTCGCGGGCGTGATCATGGATGCAGGCGGGATCTCGCGCCGGATCGTCGAGTTCGCCTCGGCCGTCATCGGCTGGGTTATCGGCAGCCTGTTGCAGGTCTCGTGCCTGGCCGCCGCCGGGCTTGCGGCGATCTCGGGCTCGGGCTCGGCCGACACGGCGGCGATTTCGGCGATCATGCAGCCGCAGCTGCGCCGCCGGGGCTATGATGTCGATTTCGGCGCCGCGATCATCGCCTCGGCCGGGTCCATCGCCCAGGTCATCCCGCCCAGCCTGACCATGGTGATCCTCGCCGTCGTGTCGAATGTCTCGATCGGGGCGCTGTTCCTGTCGGGCGTGGTGCCGGGGCTGATGTGCATCGCGATCCTGATGGTCATCGCCTATTTCCATGCCCGGAAGGGGGGCCCCGCCTATCGCGAGACCGAGCCCTTCACCTTCGCCCGGCTGATCCGCACCGGCTGGGCCGCGCTGCCCGCGGCGGGGATGCCGGTGCTGATCCTGGGCGGCATTCTGGGCGGCGTCTTCACGCCCACCGAGGCCGCCGCCGTCTCGGGCTTTTACGGGCTGCTGGTCGGCGCCTTCCTCTACCGCGATCTCGACCTCAAGCGCCTGCCCGACCTGATCCTGAGGACCGTGTCGCTGTCGGCCGCCGTGATGCTGATCATCGGCACCGCCAGCGTCTTTTCCTGGCTCATCGCCAACGCGAACGTGCCCCAGCTTCTCGGCAACTGGATCGCCAGCGTGTCCTCCTCGACGCTGATGTTCCTCTTGATCGCGAACCTGCTGTTCCTGTTCGTCGGCATGTTCCTCGAGACCATCGCCGCGATCCTGATCATCGTGCCGGTGCTGTCGCCCATCGCCGCCCAGATGGGGGTGGACCCGATCCACTTCTCGCTGCTGATCATCCTCAACTGCGCCATCGGCACGGTGACGCCGCCTTATGGCGTCTCGCTGTTCGTGGCCTCCAGCGTGGCCGGGCGGCCGGTGCTGTCGGTTGCCCGCAAACTCGCGCTGCCGCTGGCCGGGCTCTTCGCCGTGCTGGTCGCGGTGACGCTGATCCCAGATCTTCCGCTTTTCCTGCCGCGCCTTGCCGGCCTCATCGACTGAAGGATACTGCCATGACGAAACTCAAGGTCACCATCGCCGGGATCGAATTCGACGCCCGTTTCGAAGACGCAGCCCCCCAAACCGTGGCCGCGTTCCGCGCCAAGATGCCGTTCAAGGGCCAGGTCGTGCATGTCCGCTGGTCGGGCGAGGGCGTCTGGATTCCGCTGGGCGAGACCGATTTCGGCCTCGGCTATGAGAACCACACCAGCTATCCCGCCCCCGGCCAGATCATCCTCTATCCCGGCGGGATCAGCGAGACCGAGATCCTGCTGGCCTATGGCGGCGTCCATTTCGCCTCGAAGCTCGGCCAGCTTGCGGGTAACCATTTCATCACCCTGACCTCGAATACCGACAAACTGGCGGACCTCGGACCCAAGGTGCTGTATGAGGGCGCCCAGGACATCCTGTTCGAAGAGATCGACGCGTGACACCCCCCCGGCCCATCACCTTCGGCGCGCGCCTGCGCCAGCTCGCGCGCCTGCGCGGCGCAGCCGAGGCTGTCCGGTTTCTGGCCGCCGACGGGCAGGAAGAGGCGATTGGCTGGGACAGGCTTGACGTGGCCGTCGACCGTATCGCCCATGTGCTGGCGGCACGCGGGGTCGTTCAAGGCGATGTGGTCGGTATCGGGCTGGCCAATACGCCCACCCATCTGGCCACATCGCTGGCGGTCTGGCGGCTGGGGGCGACGACCCTGGTCGCCGACCCGCATCTGGCGCCCGAGCTTGCCGCCGCGCTGAAGGCCCGGATCGGCGCCCGGATCTGGATCGCCGAGACCCCGGGCTCGGGCGATCTGCACCGCGCCGGGCTGGAACGCCAGGCGGCTTTCGCCCCCGCGACCCCGGTCGCGGACGCGGTCTCCTGCCCGGGCAAGATCGTGCTCTCGGGCGGTTCGACCGGGCTGCCCAAGATGATGGCCGACGACCGGCCCTACACGCGCAGTCCCGGCGCCAGCTGGGGCCGGGTCGCGCCCGCGCTGGGGTTCCGCGCCGATCAGGTGCAGCTGGTGGCGGGGGCACTGGCCCATAACGCGCCCCAGACCTGGGCGCAGAACGGGCTTTTCGAGGGCAACCGCCTGGTCCTGATGGAAAAGTTCGACGCCGACCGGGCGTTGCTTGCCATCGACCGCTTTCAAGTCGGCTTTGCCATGGTGGTGCCGACGATGATGGTGCGGATGCTGGACCGGCTCGACGCCACCGGCGCGACGCTCGACAGCCTGCATGCCTTCTATCACACCGGCGCGCCCTGCCCGGCCTGGCTCAAGGCCGCCTGGATCGACCGGCTGGGACCTGACCGCGTCTTCGAGATGTATGGCTCGGGCGAGAATACCGGCCAGACCGTCATCACCGGCGCCGAATGGCTGAACCGCAAGGGGTCGGTCGGGCGCGGCTTCGAGACAGAGATCCGGATCTACGGGCTGGACGGCGCGCGGCTGGGTCCGCGCGAGCGCGGCGAGATCTTCATGCGGCCCGAGGACCTTTCCGGCCGCAGTCGCTATCTGGGCCCCGACGCGCCCGAACCCCGCCGCGACGAGGACGGGTTTCAAAGCATCGGCGACATGGGCTGGCTCGACGACGAGGGCTATCTTTATCTCGCGGGCCGGTCGGACGACATCATCAATACCGGCGGGATCAAGGTCCATCCCGAGGTGGTCGAGGCCGAATTGCTGCGCCATCCGCAGGTGGCCGACGCGGTGGTGGTGGGCGTCTCTGACCGCGACTGGGGCCAGCGCGTGGTGGCCTGCATCGTGCCCGCCCCGGGCACGACGCCAGATCCGGCCGAGCTGCACGATTTCTGCGCCGCACATCTGGCGCCCGCCGAGGTGCCGAAGCGGTTCGAGCTGCGCCTGACCCTCCCCCGCGACGGCTTCGGCAAGATCCGCCGCAAGGCGCTCCGCGCCGCTCTGGAACCGCGCGACCTGGGCGCGGTCCCCGATCCCGACGCCTGACCGGACCTCAGATCGTCAGCCCTTCCCAGATGCCGCGCCGCACCAGTTCGCGCGAGACATCCAGCGTCAGCTGGCCCACCGCGCGGCAGGCCCGGGTCATCGCCCGGGCCGGGTTGGTCACCAGATAGACCGGCCGGGTCATGCGCGGCTCGACGATGGGCGTGCGCAGCAATTCGCCCCGGGCCACGAAATCCTGCGCCGCAGCGGGCGCGAGGATGGTATAGCCAGAGCCGCGCGCCACCAGCTCCTTGATCTGGGTCATCGCATCCATCTCGACCACGACATTCAGCGTGACCCGGTTGGCCACGCAGTATTTCTCGATCAGATGGCGCAGCCCGTTCGAGGTCAGCACCATGTCAAGCCTTTCCAGCGCGCGCAGCGGCACCGGCGTGCCCGCGGGCGTGTCGAGCGGCCAGGCATCGGGCGAGGAGTGGAAATACAGATCCTCCTGCAGCACATGGGTGTGGCGGAAATGCTCGACCCCCTCGAGGTCATAGAGAAAGCCGATATCCACCGTGCCGTCCTGCACCCAGGTCTTGATATAGCCGCTCATCGCCTCGACCGTCCTCAGCCGCACCTCGGGCATGTCGTGGCGCACGGTTTCGGCCAGCGGCACCGACATCACCATCGAGACCGACGGCGGCATCCCGAAACTGACCCGGCCGCGCAGGACGCCGGTCAACTCGTGCATGTCGGCGACGCAGCGGTCGACGCTGGCGCAGATGTGGCGCGCATGTTCGGCCAGCACCCGCCCTTCCTCGGTCAGGATCGTGCCGCGCGGCGAGCGTTCGACCAGCTGCACGCCCAGCTCGTCCTCCATCCGGCGGACATGCTGCGACAGCGAGGGCTGGGCCACGCCAATGGCCTGGGACGCCGCCGAAATCGACCGCGCCTCGGAGATCGCCAGAAAATAGCGCAGCTGCCGGATGTCCAAGCCTCGTCCTCCCTGTTGCGCCGCGACAGCGCCCGGTCAGTCGAACTCGATCACCTGCCGGATCGCTGTGCCCCGGTCGAGCTGGTCCATCGCCAGGTTGATCTGCCCGAGCTTCAGCCGGTGGGTCAGCATCTTCTCGACCGGCAGGCGCCCCAGCGCATGCAGCGCGAACATCCGCGGCAGGTCGCGCTGCGGCACGCAGGACCCGATGTAGCTGCCCTTGAGCGAGCGCTCTTCCGCCACCAGTTTCAAGGCGTTGAGCGGCATTCGCGCGTCGGGATGGGGCAGGCCCGCGGTGACGGTGGTGCCGCCCCGGCAAGTGACGTCATAGGCGGTTTCGAGCGCCCGGACCGAACCGGCCAGCTCCAGCGCCACGTCGACGCCGCCGCCCGTCAGATCGCGCACGGCCGCCACGGTATCGTCATCGGCCGCCACCGCATGGGTCGCGCCCATCGCCAGCGCCGCCTCGCGCTTGGCGGGGAAGGGGTCGATGGCCACGATCTCGCCCGCGCCCGCCGCGGCCGCGCCAAGGATCGCCGACAGTCCGACCCCGCCCAGGCCCACCACCGCGACCTTGCTGCCGGGCATGACGCGGGCGGTGTTGAAGACCGCCCCCGCGCCGGTCAGCATCGCGCAGGAGAACAGCGCCGAGATATGCGGCGGGATGTCGGCCTCGACCTTGACCAGCGAGGGCCGCGCCAGCACCGCATGTGTGGCGAAGGCCGAGACGCCCACATGATGATGCACCGGTTGCCCGTCCATCGACAGCCGCCGATGCCCGGTCATCAGCTCGCCCACGCCGTGATGTTTGGCCGCGCGGGTGCACAGCGCCGGGCGCCCCTCGGCGCAGGGGGTACAGCTGCCGCAGCCGGGCGCAAAGATGCAGACGACGTGATCGCCGGGCACCAGATCGGTGACGCCCGCGCCCACCGCCTCGACATGGCCCGACGCCTCGTGGCCCAGCACCATCGGCACCGGGCGCGGCCGGGTGCCGTTGATCACCGACAGGTCCGAATGGCAGACCCCGGCCGCCGCGAGCCGGATCAGCACCTCGCCCGGACCGGGCGCCTCCAGATCGAGCTGGCGCACCGCAAGCGCCTCTGCCGCCTCGAAATCCTTCTCTATCCCGCCGCGCTCCAGCACGGCAGCCTCGATCTTCATGGAAAGCTCCTCCCAGGTCCGCCGGTTGATCCGGCCTTGTCCCATGCCGAGCCTATCGTCCCCGCCCGGCGCGCAAAGCGATATTAGCCGGGCCATAGGCAAAAGCTATAACGGAAAGCGCGGCAAGCTATTGGTCAGCGCGATGACCCTCTCCTAGGCTCGGCGCAGTTTCACTCTTGGGGAGGAAGAGATGAACTGCCAAGCGACACTTCGTGCCGCGTCCTTCTGCGCTGCGCTGGCGGCGGGAAGCGCGGCCCTTGCCGACGACACGGCGCCCGACTGGGCCGCGACGCCCTGGGGCCCCGAGGACGAACTGGGCGCGGCCAACCGGATGACGCCCGAACGGGTACGCGACGCCGCCGGGCTGGTGACCGAGGGCAAGGTCTACAGCCTCGGGATGATCGTCGGATCGGACACGCCCGCCTTTCCGCCGCGCAGCCTGTCGGTGACGGTGCTGCAGCCCAACCAGACGGAAACCCATGGGCTGGGTGAGAACCGGTTCACCTATAACGACGACATCTTCATGGGCTGGCTCGGGATCGGTCCGCAGATCGACGGGCTTGGCCATGCCGGGATCGACCACACCTATTACGGCGGCCGCAGCCTGCCCGACTTCGCCAGCGCCTCGGGCCTGACCGAACTGGGGCTTGAAAAGCTGCCGGGTCTGGTCGGGCGCGGCGTGATGCTGGACATGGCCGCGCATTTCGGCACCGACATGGTCGCGGAAGGCACCGCCTATACCGAAGACGACGTGAAAGCGGCGGCCGAGGCGCAGGGCGTCGAGATCCGCGAAGGCGATATCGTGCTCTTCAACTCGAACTGGATGAACCTGCTGGACGGCGCGGCGCCCGACCCGGACCGCTTCGGCGCGGCCGAGCCGGGGCTTGGCGTCAGCGGCGCCGAATACCTGGCCGGGCTCGGGGTGATGGCGGTCGGCGCCGATACCTGGGGCATGGAGGTGGTGCCCGCCGAGGAAGAGGGCATGGCGTTTCGCGCCCATCAGATCCTTCAGCCCCGGCACGGCATCTATATCCTTGAAAACATGGACACCCGCGCGCTGGCCCGGGACGGGGTGCACGAGTTTCTGTTCGTGATGGGACAGGCCCGGATCAAGGGGGCGGTGCAGATGATCATCAACCCCATCGCGATCCGCTAGAGAACCGGAAAACAGGGAGGAAAACCGGATGAAGACCTGGCTGCTGACGGCGCTTTGCGCCGCGATGCCGCTGACCGCCGCGGCCGCCGACAAACCGGCGTCGCTGAAGGTCGGCATGACCACATTCCTGACCGGGCCCGCCTCGGTCTTCGGCGTCCCCGCGAAGAACGCGGCCGAGATCCTCGTCGAGACGATCAACGCCCAAGGCGGGATCGGCGGCGTGCCGGTCGAGGTCAGCTTCATCGACGAGGGCGCGGGCGCCGAGACGCTGACCTCGGAATACCGCAGGCTCGCGGAATCGGGCGGCGCCGACGTGATGTTCGCGGCGATTTCCTCGGGCAACTGCCAGACCCTGGCGCCGCTGGCCGAGGATCTGAAGGTCATCAACTTCATGTGGGATTGCGGCACCCAGAAGATCTTCGAGGAACACAGCTACAAATACGTCTTCCGCACCCAGGCCAACGCCACGCCGGAAATGCTGGCCGCGGTGATCTACCTGCTGAAGACCCATCCCGATTTCAAGACCATCGCCGTCGTCAACCAGGACTATGCCTGGGGCCGCGACAGCTGGGACATCTTCCGCACCGCGCTGATGGCGATGAAGCCTGACGTCAAGGTGGTGGGCGAGTTCTTCCCGAAATTCGGCTCGCCCGACTTCTCGACCGAGATTTCGCGGCTGCAGGCGCTGAGGCCCGACGTGATCCTCTCGACCAACTGGGGCGGCGATCTCGACACCTTCGTGCAGCAGGCGGCCCAGCGCGGTCTGATGAACAGCTCGACCTTCGTGCTGCCGCTGGCCGAATCCTCGCTGGAACGGCTGGGGTCAAGCCTGCCCTCGGGCCATATCGTGGGGGCGCGCGGCGATCACTATTTCCGCCATCCCGAACGCCGCGACGACGACGCGTTCAAGGATTTCATGGCGCGCTACGAGGAAAAGACCGGCGAGATTTCGGTCTATCCGGTGTTCCACACCGCGCAGGCCTTCGCCGCGCTGCAGGCGGTCTATGAAAAGGCGATCGCCGCCAATGGCGGCGACTGGCCCGACGAGGATCAGGTGCTGGCCGCCATGGCCGGGCTCGAATTCCAGGGGCTCGGCCGTCCGGTGACGATCCGCGAGGATCATCAGGGGATCGAGGCGCAGCTGATGGCGACCAGCGTGCAGACCGGGGACCACCCCTTCGCGACGCTGGAGAACATCATGATCTTCGACGGCGCCGACATCACCGCGCCGGTGGGCGAGGTCTCGGTCGACTGGATCGGCGGGCTCGATGCGAGCTTCCTCGATCAGGTCGGCGTCGCCACCTACGCCGACTGAGCCCGGACGGCCGGACGGGCACCCCCGCCCGTCCGGCATTTGCCCAACCGGAACCCGACATGACGCCGACGCTTTTCCTTCTCGCGCTCTTCGACGGCATCGCCTATGCCGCGCTCGTCTTCATCGTGGCGCTGGGGCTGACCCTGATCTTCGGGGTGATGCGCATCCTGAACATCGCCCATGGCTCGCTTTACGCCATCGGCGCCTATGCCACCGTGTCGCTGTCGGGCTGGGCGCTGGCGATGGGGCTGGCGCCGATCCTCGCCTTTCCGCTGATGCTGGTCTCGGCGGTGCTGGTCGGCCTGCTGCTGGGCGGGCCCATCGAATGGCTGCTGCTGCGCCGGATCTACGACAAGCCCGAGGTGCTGCAACTGCTGGTCACCTTCGCGGTCTTCATGATCCTCGAGGACGTCCAGCGGCTGGTCTGGGGCACGCGGCCCTATTTCGAGGCGACGGCGCTGCAGGCTTTGGGCAACGTCACCGTGCTGGGCGTGACCTATACCGTCTATCAGCTGATCCTGCTGCCCGCGGTCGCGGCGGCGCTGCTGCTGGGAATGCGGTTTTTCCTGCGCCACACCATCATCGGCAAGCTGATCCTCGCCACCACCGAAGACCGCGAGGCGGCGCAGTCGATCGGCATCGACGCCGACAAGGTCTTCCTGTTCACCTTCATCGTCGGCGCGGCGCTGGCCGGGCTGGGCGGCGCGCTGGCCTCGCCCACCACCTCGATCCTGCCGGGGATGGGCGCCGACATGATCGTGCTGTCCTTCGCCGTCGTCGCGACCGCCGGGCTCGGCCAGATCGAGGGCGCGGCGCTTTGCGCGCTGATGATCGGGCTGGGGCGGTCCTTCGCCGTCTATGTCTGGCCCGAGGCGGCAACGCTCGTGCCCTATGCGATCATGGTCGCGGTGCTGTCGGTGCGGCCGCAGGGCCTCTTCGGCAGCTCGTCCGCCCGCAAGATCTGAGGAGACCCGGCAATGACCCATGCGACAGAACCGGACAAATCCCGCCAGGGCCGCCCCGCGGGCGGGCCTTCGATGGCCGGAACCGTCCTGCCGCTGGCGGGCCTCGCGCTGCTGGCGCTGGTGCCGCTCGGCGCGCCGGGGATGCAGCTTCTGGTCAATCTGGCGCTGGCCAAGGGGCTGGCCGTCGCCGGGGTCAGCGTGCTCTTGCGCGCGGGCCAGGTGTCCTTCGGTCATGCGCTGTACTTCGCCGTCGCCGCCTATGCCGGAGCCTTCCTGATGACCGCCCTGCCCGGCGCCGACCTGGCCCTGGTGCTGCTGGCGGGTCTTCTGGGCGCGGTCGTGGCCGGGGTTTGCGTCGGGCTCTTCGTGGTGCGCTATCGCGGTATCTTCTTCGGCATGCTGAACCTCGCCTTCTCGATGATCTTCTGGTCCTTCCTCGAGAAGTTCTACCACATCACCGGGGGCGCCGACGGCATCCGCCTGCCGCGCCCGGCCGTACTGGGGATGGACCTCGACCGCGCCAGCTTCGAGCTGGTGCTGTTTTACCTCACGCTGACACTGGTGCTGGGCCTGGGCTGGGCCACGATCCGCTGGCTGGCCTCGCCCGCGGGTCAGATCTTCCAGACCCTCAAGACCAACGAGACCCGGCTGGAATATCTGGGCGTCTCGCCGCGCCGGGCGCTGTTGTGGGGGTATCTCGTGTCGGCCGCGCTTTGCGGAATCGGCGGCGCGTTGATGGGGGTGACGCAGGGCGTCGTCACGCCCGAATACGCCTGGTGGATCCGCTCGGGCGAGATGGTCTTCATCGCCGTTCTGGGCGGCGCCGGGTCGGTGCGCGGCGCCTTTGTCGGCGCGCTGATCTACGAACTGGTCCGCACCTATGCCTCGGCCTATGCGGGCGATGTCTGGCAGATGCTGCTGGGCGGCTTCCTTCTGGTCATCATCCTCTTCGCGCCGCGCGGCGTGATCGGCATGATCGAGACGCTTGCCCATCGCGGGGAGGCGCGCAAATGACCGCGCCGCTGCTGGAAACCCGCAACCTCGTGATCCGCTTCGGCGGCGTGATCGCGGCCAATGACGTGTCGCTGACCATCACGGCGGGGCGCAACCTCGCCATCATCGGGCCGAACGGCGCGGGCAAGACCACCTTCCTGAACATCTGCACCGGCTGGATCAAGCCAAGTTCCGGCCAGGTCCTCTTCGAGGGCGAGGACGTCACCCCCTTGCCGCCGCGTGCCATCGTGCGGAAGGGCGTGGCCCGCGCCTTCCAGATCCCGCAGCTGTTCACCGAACATACCGCGCTGGAAAACCTGCTGATCGCGGTCGCGGCCCGCGACCGGCTGCGCAACCCGTTCATGGACCTGCACCGCATCCCCGAGAGGGACGAGATGATGCACCTGCTGGAAATGGTGAAATGCGCCGATGCCGCGCATCGCCCGGTGGTCGAGCTGCCCGAGGGCCAGCGCAAGCTGGTCGACATCGCCGTCGCGCTGGCACTGCGGCCCCGGCTTCTGCTGATGGACGAGCCGACCTCGGGCGTCGCCTCGTCGGAAAAGCACCGGATCATGGAGATCCTGGTCGAGGCCCTGGCCGAACGGAAAGTGACCTCGGTCTTCGTCGAACACGACATGGGCATCGTCGAGCGCCATGCCGAAGAGGTCGCGGTCTGGAACGCGGGCAATGTGCAGCTGCGCGGCACCCCGCGCGAGATCCTGGACCATCCCGACGTGATCCGCGATGTCATCGGGGAGGCCGTCTGATGCTGGAATTTCGCACTGTCGATGCCGCGATCGGCAAGATCCCGATCCTGCGCGGGCTGAATTTCCGGATCGGCGAGGCCGAGACCGTCGCGCTGATCGGGCGCAACGGGGCGGGAAAGACGACGCTTCTGCGGTCCGTCATGGGCTTTACCGACGTGACCGGCAAGATCCTTCTTGATGGCCATCCGCTGGGGCCGATGCATCCCGCGCGCCGCCCGGGGCTTGGCATCGGCTACGCGCCCGAGGACCGGCGGCTGTTCTCGGCCTTCACGGTCGAGGAAAACCTGCTGCTGCCCGCGCAGAACGCCCGGCTCGACCGGGCCGAGACGCAGCGCAGGCTCGACCGGGTCCATTCGATCCTGCCCGAGCTGAAAGAGATGGCCGACCGGCCCGCGGGCAATGTCTCGGGCGGTCAGGGCAAGATGGTGGCGCTGGGCCGGGCGCTGATGCTGGGCACCCGGCTGGTGATGCTGGACGAACCCTTCCAGGGCCTCGCCCCGGCGCTTGCGCTGCGCTACGCCGACGCGCTGCGCGCGCTGCGCGATGCCGACCGGACGGTGACTCTGCTGATCACCGAATCGAACCCCGCGCTGCTGCGCGGCTTCGCCGACCGCACGCTTGTCATCGAACGGGGCGAGGTCGCCGCCCCGGACCCCAATGCCATTCCCGCCTGACCGAGAGGCCCCCATGACCCGAACCGACCTGCCGCTGCCCGAACCCGCCAACCTGATCGGCAATGTCTGGCAGCCCGCCGCCTCGGGCGCCTCGATGGACGTGATCTCGCCCATCGACGGCCAGCCCTTTGCCCGGATCGCCGATAGCGGGCCCGAGGATGTCGACGCGGCGGTCGCCGCCGCCCGCGCCGCCTTCGAAGGCGGCGACTGGTCCCGCCTGACCGCGGCCGAGCGCGGGCGGCTTCTGCTGCGCCTCGCCCGCCGGATCGAGGACGAGGCCGAGGCGCTGGCCCGGCTCGAAAGCCGCGACAACGGCAAGCCGATCCGCCAGGCCCGCGCCGACATGGCCGTGACCGCGCGCTATTTCGAATATTACGGCGGTGCGGCCGACAAGCTGCATGGCGAGATCATTCCCTTTCTCAAGGACTGCAATGTCGAGCTGCATCGCGAACCGCATGGGGTGACCGGCCATATCATCCCCTGGAACTATCCCGCGCAGATGTTCGGCCGGTCCGTGGCGCCCGCGCTTGCGACCGGCAATGCCGCGGTCCTGAAACCCGCCGAGGAGGCCTGCCTGACCGCGCTCCGGATCGGGGCGCTGGCGGTCGAGGCGGGCTTTCCGCCGGGCGCGCTGAACATCGTGACGGGGCGTGGCGAAACCGCGGGGGCGGCGTTGTCGCGCCACCCCGGCATCGACTTCATCTCGTTCACCGGCTCGCCCGAGGTGGGCGTGCTGATCCAGACCGAGGCCGCGCGCAACTTCATCGGCTGCACGCTGGAACTGGGCGGCAAGTCCCCGCAGATCGTGTTCGACGATGCCGATCTAGAGGCCGCGCTGCCGGTTCTCGTCAATGCGGTGATCCAGAATGGCGGCCAGACCTGTTCAGCCGGCAGCCGGGTGCTGGTGCAGCAGGGCGTGTTCGACACGGTCATGGCCGGGCTCAAGGCGCGCTTCGAGGCCATCGAGGCGTCCGACTCGGGCGAGGACTCGGTGCTGGGCCCGCTGATCTCGGCCCGGCAGAAGGCCCGGGTCGAGGGATATATCGCCAATGCCGGGGCGCCCTTGATCGCGCGGGGCGGCATCCGGGCCGGGACCCCCGACGGCGGGTTCTATGTCGCGCCCGCGGTCTTCGGGCCCTGCGACCCGGGCTCGCGGATCGCGCAGGAAGAGGTCTTCGGCCCTGTGCTGTGCGTCATTCCCTTCGAGGACGAGGCCGAGGCCATCGCCATCGCGAACGGCACCGAGTACGGGCTTGTCGCCTCGGTCTGGACCCGCGACGGCGCGCGCCAGCAGCGGGTGGCAAAGGCGATGCGCTGCGGCCAGGTCTTCGTCAACGGCTATGGGGCGGGCGGCGGGGTCGAGCTGCCTTTCGGCGGCCGGCGCAAATCCGGCCATGGCCGCGAGAAGGGCTTTGCCGCGCTGCACGATTTCACCACCCTCAAGACCATCGTGACGCACCATGGCTGAGGCCAATCGAGGAACGGAGAGATCTGAATGAGACTGGACGGCAAGGCGACACTGGTGACGGGGGCGGCCTCGGGCTTCGGGCGGGGCATCGCCGAGACCTATATCCGCGAGGGCGCCCGGGTGGCGGTGGTCGACATCGACCGCGACCGCGCCAAGGCGGTGGCCAGCGAGCTGGGCGAGAACGCCCTGGCCATCGGCTGCGATGTCTCGAAGGGCGACGAGGTCGCGGCCGCTGTCGCCACCACGCAAGAGGCCTTCGGCAGGCTCGACATCGTCGTCAACAACGCGGGCTGGACCAACCGCAACCAGCCGCTGATGGAGACCGACGAGGCCACCTTCCGCAAGATCTACGACATCAACGTGCTGTCGATCTTTCACATGACCAAGGCCTGCGTGCCGCTCTGGCGCACGCAGGGCGGGGGGGTGATGCTGAATGTCGGCTCGACCGCGGGCATCCGGCCCCGGCCCGGGCTGACCTGGTACAATTCCTCGAAGGGGGCGGTGAACCTGATGACCCGCTCGCTGGCGGTCGAACTGGCGCCCGACCGCGTCCGGGTCAACGGCATCGCCCCGGTGATGGGCGTAACCGGTCTTCTGGAACAGTTCATGGGCGTGCCCGACACCCCCGAGAACCGCGAACGCTTCATCGCGACGATCCCGCTGGGGCGGCTGTCGGAACCGCGTGACGTGGCCAATGCAGCGCTTTATCTGGGATCGGACGAGGCCGATTTCATCACCGGGGTGATCCTCGAGGTCGATGGCGGCCGCACGATCTGAGAGGACCGCGCCCCATGGCCGACCGACCAGCCCCTGCCCGCCGCGCCGATTTCGCGGCCTTCCGCAGCCTGACGACGCGCTGGGAAGACAACGACATCTACGGCCACATGAACAACGTGGTGCATTACGCGCTGTTCGACACGGCGGTGAACGGCTGGCTGATCGAGGCGGGGGTGCTGGATATCCGGGGCGGCGCCCAGATCGGGCTCGTGGTCGAAACCGGCTGCCGCTATCACGCCGAGATGGCCTTTCCCGACCGGGTGACGGCGGGGATACGGGTCGCGCATCTGGGCCGAAGCTCGGTCCGCTACGAGATCGGGCTGTTCCGCAACGACGAGGACAGCGCAGCGACCGAGGGCGTGTTCGTGCATGTCTATGTCGATGCCGCCACGAGGCGCCCCAGCCCGCTGGCGGCGCCTTTGCGCGCGGCGCTTGAAACCCTGGTGCGGCCCGGGCCGGCGGGGCACTGACCCCGGCGGCCCGGACCCGGTCTAGCGGTTGTCGGGCTGGGCCCGGACGCTCAGCCGCCCGCGATGCGAGATGCGATAGGGGCCGCCATTGCGCGACTCGATCAGGCGGCGGCGTCGCAGCCGGCCGAAAACGTCGAGGTCGCAATCCGACAGGACCAGCCCGTCGCGGGTAAAGCAGGTGATGGCCACGATCTTGCCGCCCGCAGCGGGGCGGTCATGCACGATGCGCCCACCCTGAGCCAGCACGTGCAGCACGCGCTGTTCGCGTTTCGAGATGTTCATGGAAGTTCCTGTGCAAGGCAAACGAAAGGCCCGCGAGGGCTCTTGGCCCTCCGGGTCGATCCCAGGCCCTCCGACGATCAGAGGGCGTCCTTACACAAGCTCCAGCATCAAGGCTCCGCTCGCCCGCGGAACGCGGACGGTCGGCACCAATCTGGGCGCGGGCCGCGCCCCGGTCAAGCGAAAGGGCTCAGACGGCCCCCGCCTGCGACGGAATGCGCGGCACAAGCTCGCCCACCACCCGTTCGTACAGCGTCCGCTTGAACGGCACGATGTGATCGACAAGCGCGTCGGGGTCGAGCCAGGTCCAGGCCGAAAACTCGGGATGCTCGGTCTCGATGTTCACCTGATCGTCGCGGCCCTTGTAGCGCAGCAGATACCAAAGCTGTTTCTGCCCGCGATACTTGCCCTTCCAGACCCGGCCCAGCAATTCGGGCGGCAGGTCGTAATCGACCCAGTCGGCGGTCCGGGCGAGGATCTCGACCAGATCGGCGGTTACCCCGGTCTCTTCCCAAAGCTCGCGCAGCAGCGCCTCTTCGGGGTCTTCGCCCTTGTCGATTCCGCCCTGCGGCATCTGCCAGGCGGGTTCGGCCCAGTCCTTGCGCTGGCCGACAAAGACCTTGCCCGCGCCATTGACCAGCATCGCGCCGACACCGCGGCGATAGGGAAGTTTCTCGATCTCTTCGGGACTCATGTCGTGCCTTCGGGGCCGGTGCGACCCGGCCCCCTCCTTTCGTGTCACTTGTGCTCGGGGTCGAGCGCCGAGAGGCCCTTGAGGATGTCGACCGCATAGGCCAGCTGGTAATCCTCTTCGCGCAGCTTGGCGGCGGCCTCGGCCTTGGCCAGTTCTTCCTCGGCCTGCTTGCGCTCGTCCTCGGTCATGCTGTCATTGTCGAGCGCCCCGCGCAGATCGGCCTCGGACCGGGTCCGCGCTGCGGCGCTGGCAGGCTGATCCTCGGTTTCCTCGGTGACGGGCTTGCGCGGCGGCTGTTCGACCACGATGTCGGGCGCGACGCCCAGCGCCTGGATCGAGCGGCCCGAGGGGGTGTAGTAGCGCGCCGTCGTCAGCCGCATCGCGCCCTCGCCCTTCAGCGGCATCACCGTCTGGACCGACCCCTTGCCGAAGCTGCGGGTGCCGACCACGATGGCGCGGCGATGGTCCTTCAGCGCGCCCGCGACGATTTCCGAGGCCGAGGCCGAGCCACCATTGATCAGCACCACCATCGGCAGCCCGCCGGTCAGATCGCCCTTGGTCGCGTTGTAGCGGTCGCTGTCCTGCGGGTTGCGGCCCCGGGTCGAGACGATCTCGCCCGCGTCGAGGAAGGCGTCCGACACCTTGATCGCCTGCGGCAGAAGCCCGCCCGGGTTGTTGCGCAGATCGAGCACCACGCCGGTCACGTTCTCGACCCCGCCAAGCTCCTCCACCGACTTGTTCCACTCTTCCTCGAGATTGGCATAGGTCTGGTCGTTGAATGTGGTGACGCGCAGCACGACCGTGCTGCCCTCGATCCGCGAGCGCACCGCCGTCAGCTTGATCGTGTCGCGGGTGATGGTGACGTCGAAGGGCTCGTCGACGCCCTTGCGCACGACTGTGATGACGATCTCGCTGCCGACCGGGCCGCGCATCATCTCGACCGCCTCGTCCAGCGTCAGGCCCAGCACGCTTTCGCCATTCACATGGGTGATGAAGTCGCCCGACTCGATGCCCGCCTCGTCGGCCGGGGTGCCGTCGATCGGCGAGACGACCTTGACGAAGCCCTCTTCCTGGGTGACCTCGATCCCGAGCCCGCCGAATTCGCCGCGGGTCTGCACCTGCATGTCGTCGAAATCCTTCGGCGGCAGATAGCTGGAATGCGGATCGAGCGAGGTCAGCATGCCGTTGATCGCGGCCTCGATCAGCTTGGTCGAGTCGACCTCCTCGACATATTGCGACCGGATCCGCTCGAACACGTCGCCGAAGAGATCGAGCTGTTCGTAGACCGAGCTGTTCGACTTGGCCTCATCGGCCAGAAGCGGCCCGGCCACCTGGGTGGCCACGAGCGTTCCGGCAACCACACCGCCCAATGCGGCAACCACGAATTTCTTCATCGGCGTCCTCAATCCTTACTGTCGCGCGAACCACGGCGCAGGGTCCACGGGGCTGCCGCCCTGTCTCAGTTCCATATAAAGCGTTTCCGGAAGGTCATTGCCACCGCCTTCTGCCGCCGCGTCCAGAAACGCGGCCGTGTTGGGATCGGCGCCGCCCATGAGACCGACCGGTGCGCCGGCGGCAAGCACCTGACCCTCGGCACCATAAACCTGCGCCATCCCGGCAAGCACCAGCAGATATCCTTCGGCCGGTTCCAGCACCATCACATTTCCGTAGTCGAGCAGCGGCCCGCGATAGCGGATCGTGGCCGCGACGGGCGTCGTCACCAGCGCCAGCGGCCGGGTCGCCAGCACCAGGCCCGGCCGGACGATCCCGGCCGCGTCGGGCTCGTCGAAGCCTCGCAGCAGGGTCCCCTCGACCGGCAGCGGCAGCTGGCCTTCCAGCGCCTCGAAGGCGGGCGGGGCACTGTCTTCGGGGGCGGTGCCGCCGACCTGGGACAGCCCCGCGGCAAAGCCGTCGAGCGTCTCGCTGCTGTCGGCCAGATGGGCCAGACGGTCGGGGTCGGCCGAAAAGCGCTGCGGCAGGTCGCGGCGGCCGGCGATGGCCTGGCTCAGTTCGGTGCGCGCGGTCTGTACGCCCGAAAGCCCCGCCGCCAGATCGTCGGCCGCGCTTTCCTGCAACGCCCGGATCAACGCGATCTCGTCCAGCTGGCCGCGCAGCGACTCGGCCTCGGCCTGCAGCGCCGGGGTCACCTCGCCCAGCATCATGCCCGCCCGCGCGGCACCGAGCGGCCCGGTCGGGTGCAGCAGAACCAGCGCCTCGGGATTGCGTTCGATGCTGGAGAGCACGCCCACAAGCTGGGCGATCTCCTCGCGCCGGGCATCGAGCACTGCGGCGATGGTCTGTTCCCGGACCGCCGCGCGCCGCAGCCCCTCGCGAAGGGCGGCAAGGCCCTGTTCATAGGCGCGCACGGTTTCGGTCAGCGCGGCGACCCGGTCGCGGGCACCTCCCGCGGCCTGCAGCCGGTTTGCGGCGTCGCGCAGCGCGGCGGCCGCGGCCTCGGCGGTGTCGGCCGGATCGGCGGTCTGGGCCAGGGCCGGGGCAGACCAGAGCGGGACTGACAGGGCCGCCAGCGCGGTCCCCGCGATCAGAAGGGCGAGAAACGGGCCGCCTGCCTGTCTCACGCCGCCTGTCTCACGCTTCGATCAGGGTTTCGCCCGTCATCTCGGGCGGTTTCGGCAGGTTCATCAGCTCCAGCAGGGTGGGCGCCAGATCGGCCAGCCGCCCGTTGCGAAGCCGCGCGCCCTCGGGCCCGCCGACCAGGATCACCGGCACCGGGTTCAGGGTATGCGCGGTGTGCGGGCCGCCGGTCGCCGGGTCGATCAGGGTCTCGCAATTGCCGTGATCGGCAGTGACGATCATCGCGCCGCCCGCCGCCGCCAGCGCCTCGAGCGCCCGGCCGAGATTGCGGTCGACCGCCTCGCAGGCCTTCATCGCCGCCGAAAGAATGCCGGTATGGCCCACCATGTCGGGATTGGCGAAGTTCACGACGATCAGGTCATAGCCCTTGCCGATGGCCTCGACCAGCTTGTCGCCGACCGCCTCGGCCGACATCTCGGGCGCCAGGTCATAGGTCGCGACCTTGGGGCTCGGGGGCATGAAGCGGTCCTCGCCCTTTTCGGGCGCTTCCTTGCCGCCGTTCAGGAAGAAGGTGACATGGGGATATTTCTCGGTCTCGGCCAGCCGGAACTGGGTCAGCCCGTGCCCGGCGACCCATTCGCCCAGGGTGTTGACGAGCTTGCGCTTGGGAAAGACCGTGTCCATCCAGGCGTTATGCTCGACCGAATACTCGACCATCCCCAGCAACGCTGCGAGTTGCGGCCGGGTCCCGGTATCGAAACTGTCGAAATCGGGCTGGGCGAAGGCGCGCAGGATCTCGCGGGCGCGGTCGGCCCGGAAATTGAGACAGAAGAGCCCGTCGCCGTCCTTGATGCCGTCATGGGCCGCGACCACCGACGGGTGGATGAACTCGTCGGTCTCGCCCCGGTCATAGGCCTTCTGCACCGCCTCTTCGGCGCTGGCGACCTCTTCGCCCAGCCCGTTGGCCATGGCGTGATAGGCGAGCTTGACCCGTTCCCAGCGATTGTCGCGGTCCATCGCATAATAGCGCCCGATCACGGTGGCGATGCGCGCGCCCTCGGGCAGGCCCTCTGCAAGTTCGGGGATGAAGCGGTCGGCCGATTGCGGCGGCACGTCACGCCCGTCGGTGAGGGCATGGATGGCAACCGGGACGCCTGCCTCGGCGATGCAGCGGGCTGCGGCGAGGATATGGGCGATATGGCCATGGACGCCGCCATCGGACACAAGTCCCAGCAGATGCGCCGTACCGCCCGAGGCCTTCATCTTGTCGATGAAGCCGGTCAGGGCGGGTTGCCGGAAGAAGCTGCCATCCTCGATCGACAGGTCGATCTGGCCCAGATCCATCGCCACCACCCGGCCTGCGCCGATATTGGTATGGCCGACCTCGGAATTGCCCATCTGTCCGGTCGGCAAGCCGACATCGGGCCCGAAGGTGGTCAGGATCGCATTGGGGCAGGTCTGCATCAGCCGGTCGAAATTGGGCGTCTCGGCGAGCAGCGGGGCATTGTCGTCATGGGTGGGGCCGATGCCCCAGCCATCGAGAATGCACAGAACGACGGGTTTCGGTGTGGTCATGGCAAAAGCACCCTTCTGCAGTTGCGCCCCTTCTAGAAGCCACGGGGCGAGAGGACAACAGCGGCCGTCGATGGCACCCTGTCACACGGACGGACCGGGGGAGAGATGCAAATGCGACAGAATGGCGGCCCTGCGGGCCAGGTGGTCACTGGCCGCGCCCTGCGGGCGCGGGAAGGGGGTATTTGGGCCAAGAAGAAGATCAGACGCGGTGATAGGGCAGACCGGCAAGGATGCTGGCGGCGCGATAGAGTTGTTCGCTGAGCATGGCACGGGCCAGCATATGGGGCCAGACCATCGGCCCGAAGGACAGCACCGCGTCGGCCCGGGCGACCAGCGCGGGATCGAGCCCGTCGGCGCCGCCGATCAGGAAGGCCGCATCCCCCCGGCCGGCATCGCGCCAGCGCGCCAGAAGAGCGGCGAAATCGGGCGAGGCGAGGGTCTGGCCACGTTCGTCGAGGGCGCAGATCGCAGCGCCCTGCGGCAGAGCGCGGTCCAGAAGCGCCGCCTCGGCGGCCGGGCCGCCGCCCTTGCGGTCCTCGACCTCGGCGAAGGTCAGCGGGCCAAGCCCGAGACCCCGGCCGGTCCGGTCGAACCGGGCGGTGTAATCCTCGATCAGGTCGCGCTCGGGGCCCTTGCGCAGGCGCCCCACGGCGCAGACATGGACGCGCATCAGGCGCGGGCGGTGCTCATCGCGCCAGCGGGCATCCACATCTTCTCGAGCTGGTAGAACTCGCGCACCTCGGGCCGGAAGACATGCACGATGATGTCGCCCACGTCGATCAGCACCCAGTCGCCCTGGTCCTTGCCCTCGATCTTGCAGCTTCGGCCCAGATCCTCCTTGAGGCGGTCCTTGAGCTTTTCGGCGATGGCCGAAACCTGCCGGGTCGAGCGCCCCGAGCAGATGACCATGTAATCGGCCACGCTGGACTTGCCGCGCAGGTCGATCCTGACCACGTCTTCGGCCTTGTCGTCGTCCAGGGAGGTGAGGATGCTATCGAGGAGCTCTTCGCTCGACACATCCGGATGCGGCGCGGTCATCGCTGCCATTGGTGCGGCCCCGTCAAAGGCCACCTCAAGATTGTGAGACAGGACATCGTCCTCCTACGCGGCGCGCCGTCGGGACCCCGGCGCTGGGCATGAGACATATCTAGCATCGCGAGGTTAAAACCTCAATGCAGAGTACAGGCAGGGCGGCGTCACGGCAGCACCCGGTAGCCGACCTCGTTGCGCCGGTTCCAGGGCATGGTGAACGGATCGTCGTAGAACATCAGCCGGGCGGGTCCGGTCAGGCGCAGGCCCCGGGCCTTGCCCTCGGCCACCAGATCGCGCCCGGCAGCGTTCAGCCGCTCGGCCGTGGCGCGGCCCGAAAAGCGCAGCACCAGAAGGGTTTCGGGCGGCAGCCGCCGCAGCCGGACCCAGGATTCCTCGGGCTTGGGCAAGGTCTCGGGCGCCGTGCCCTCGGGCATGGTGAAGCGGATCGCCCAGCCCAGATCGGTCCGGGTCTGCCCCACCGGCACGGTCATCGCGATCTTCTTGCCTGCGGCATTCTCGCCGAAGATGTAATGGGCCAGCTCGCTGAAGCCGCGATTGATGGCGGCAAAGCGCGACCCGTCGACGATGACCTCGGCGATGGTGCGGGCCGGATAGTGCCGCAGTTCGACGGCGCCCATCTGGCGCTCGACCCGATAGGGCACCTCGGGATAGCCGCGATAGCTGTCGGCGCGGACAAGGGGTGCGGACAGGGCCGCGGCAAGGACAAGACCGGACAAGAGAACGTGGCGGGGCATCGGACGGGGCTCCTTTGGCGGACGGGGATCGGTCAGTCGGGCGGGGCGGCGGCGAGGCGGCTGCCGGGCAGGATCTTCACCTCGCGCTGCGGGAAGGGAATGGTGATGTCATTGGCCCGGAACGCATCCCAGAGCGCCAGGAAGACCGCGCCCCGGACATTGGTCAGGCCTTCGCTGGGATCGACGATCCAGAACCGCAGGATGTAGTCGACCGAACTGTCGCCGAAGCCCACGATATGGCAGACCGGCGGCTTGTCGCCCAGCACCCGGGGTACGCTGGCCGCCGCCTCGATCGCCAGCCGGCGCACCCGGTGCGGGTCGTCCGAATAGGCGGTGCCAAAGAAGATGTCGAGGCGGACGAATTCGTTCGAATGGGACCAGTTGACCACCTGGCTGGTGATCAGGTCCTCGTTCGGGATGAGGTACTCCTTGCCCTCGCGGGTGACGACCGAGACATAGCGCGCGCCCAGCGCGTTGATCCAGCCGAACGTGTCGCCCAGCGAGATCACGTCGCCCGGCTTGACCGACTTGTCGAGCAGGATGATGACGCCCGAGACGAGGTTCGAGACCACCTTCTGCAACCCGAAGCCCAGCCCCACGCCGATGGCGCCCGACAGCACCGCCAGCCCGGTCAGATCGAACCCGGCCAGCTTCAGCCCAAGAAACACCGCCGCGCCGTAAAGGCCCAGCTGCAGCAGCTTGACGATCAGCACCCGCATCGAGGGCGAGATGTCGTCGTCGCGCCGGATGCGGGCCGCCGAGGTGGTGGCGATCAGCCGGGCGCCGGTGAAAAGCACACCGGTCACCACCGCGGCTTTCAGCAGGGTCAGCGCCGAAAGCTGCAGATCGCCCATGCCAAGCCGGACCGACTCGAGCAACGCGGCCGCCTCGTCGGTCAGATCGACGATGTAGAGCGTGACATAGACCCAGAGCCCCCAGGTCACGAGCCGGCGCAGGAACGGGTTGCGCACCAGCCGCGCGGCGAGGCCCACGAACAGCCAGGCCGTGGCCAGAGTCGCGCCGATGGCCACCAGATAGCTGCGCGAGGGCCAGGTCACTTCGCGCATTGCCCAGACCGTGACCCAGGCAAGCACGACCAGCAGGATGATCCGCAACCGCCGCAGCAGGATCAGCGCGGTGCGAAA
Organism: Rhodovulum visakhapatnamense; assembly: GCF_004365965.1. Classification (GTDB taxonomy): domain Bacteria; phylum Pseudomonadota; class Alphaproteobacteria; order Rhodobacterales; family Rhodobacteraceae; genus Rhodovulum; species Rhodovulum visakhapatnamense. The sequence goes on along the minus strand of NZ_SOEB01000023.1, from coordinate 18,714 downwards.
CCGCCACATCGGCCAGCCCTCGCGCTCTCGAAGCCAGCCGTAAAGCCGCCCGTAAAGCGCCCAGGCGCCCAGCTGCGCCAGCGCAAACAGCGCCAGCAGGATGCCGATCTGGTAAAGCCGCCAGCCCGGCCGGGTGAGGCTTTGCAAGAACCCCCTGCCCTGCTCGGCCAGGGCCTGCAGCTCCTGCAGGATCGGAGTCGGATCGCTCTCCATCGGGCCTCCTTTTCCCAAGATTAGGTCAGGAGGACAGAAAACCAAACGCCTCATGCAGTCGGGTCGCCCGTGGAATGCCTCACCCCGAAGAGAGCGAAACGGCGTTGTTGCACATATCGGTGAGGCGGATTCCCTGATGGACTCCTGAGGCTTTCATTCTGGCCAGACGAAGAGACGCCACAGTCACGGCAGATGGCGCCTATGACACGCGCCGCTGCCATGCCGCGATCCTTGAACGGGCCTTGAACGGGGCGCTGCTCTGATCGTCCCGATCCGCCGGAACGGGCGCGCCTGGAAACCGGATTGCCCGGCCGCCATCAGTTGCAACGAGATCCTTCGAGCGACGCAGCGCTCCGGCAAGGCACTCTGGAAGCGATGGTCGGGCGACCACATCCGAAGTCGCGTCGAGGCGCAGATGAACCGGATCACTCTTGGCGAACGGATCATGTCCCGAGATCCCCATCCGCATCGCCATCATGAACCACGCCCCGGCCCTCGGCAGGGCCGAGATCGAGGCCGTCGTCTGAAACGTGGCGGGAAAGGGGATCCTTCACCCGATCCCAGATTTGCTCACCAACGCCGAGCGAAACCGTTTGATCCAGGACTAGTTTTTGCCCTTCTTGCCTTTCGGCGCCACGGTTTGCTTATAGGTTGTCGCGGGAGCGGACTTGACCTTGGCATTCGAGACGAACTGCCCGGTCTTCGCGCTCTTGTTCACTGTCTTCGGAGCCATCGGATCACCTCTCTGGATGACAGAAGAACGATGATGGATTCCCTTACGTAAATCAATAGCTCTTGGGTTCTTACCCCATATATGGGCGATGATGCCCCAGGTCCGCCGAGATGAAGACCGCGAAGCGACGCCTTGGCAAGCGCATGCCCTTGATCGACGCGGGGCAAAGGAGTATCCCAACGGCATGAAACGTGTCTTCGACATGGACGACCGCGCGCGCCTGCCCTGGCGATTCTTCGGCGCGACCCGATCGGTGCTCGCCCGCCTTTGAGGCGGCGTCAGCACCCGTTTCTCCATTTGCCAAGTGACATAGCCGCGGAGAATTCCATGACCGGCAAGACCCTCTATGACAAGCTGTGGGATGCCCACCTGGTCGACCAGGCCGAGGACGGCACCTGCCTTCTCTATATCGACCGCCATCTCGTGCACGAGGTGACGAGCCCGCAAGCCTTCGAAGGGCTGCGGATGACGGGCCGCACCGTGCGCGCGCCCGAAAAGACCATCGCCGTGCCCGATCACAACGTGCCCACCACCGAAGGGCGCGAGACGAAGATCGACAACGAGGAAAGCCGCATCCAGGTCGAGGCGCTCGACAAGAACGCGCGCGATTTCGGCGTGGTCTACTACCCGGTCTCGGATGTCCGTCAGGGGATCGTCCATATCGTCGGCCCCGAACAGGGATGGACCCTGCCCGGCATGACCGTGGTCTGCGGCGACAGCCACACCGCGACCCATGGCGCCTTCGGGGCGCTGGCGCACGGCATCGGCACTTCCGAGGTCGAACACGTTCTGGCGACCCAGACGCTGATCCAGAAGAAATCGAAGAACATGAAGGTCGAGATCACCGGCACCCTGCCGCCGGGCGTCACGGCCAAGGACATCACCCTTGCGGTGATCGGCAAGACCGGCACCGCGGGCGGCACCGGCTATGTCATCGAATATTGCGGCGAGGCGATCCGCGCGCTGTCGATGGAAGGCCGGATGACGGTCTGCAACATGGCGATCGAGGGCGGCGCGCGCGCCGGTCTGATCGCGCCCGACGAGACCACCTTCGCCTATGTGAAGGGCCGCCCCCATGCGCCGAAGGGCGCGCAATGGGAAGCCGCATTGACCTGGTGGAAGACGCTCAAATCCGACGACGACGCCCATTGGGACAAGGTCGTGACGATCCGCGCCGAGGATATCGCCCCCGTGGTGACCTGGGGCACCTCGCCCGAGGACGTACTGCCGATCACCGGCACCGTGCCCGCGCCCGAGGACTTCCAGGGCGGCAAGGCCGAGGCCGCGCGCCGGTCGCTCGACTATATGGGGCTGAAGCCGGGCACGGCCCTGACCGAGATCAAGGTCGATGCGGTCTTCATCGGGTCCTGCACCAACGGCCGGATCGAGGATCTGCGCGCCGCGGCCGAGATCCTGAAGGGCAAGACACTGGCGCCGGGTGTGCGCGGCATGGTCGTGCCGGGTTCGGGCCTCGTGCGGGCGCAGGCCGAGGAAGAGGGGCTCGACAAGGTCTTTACCGAGGCGGGCTTCGAATGGCGGCTTGCGGGCTGTTCCATGTGCCTTGGCATGAACCCCGACCAGCTGGCGCCGGGCGAACGCTGTGCGGCCACCTCGAACCGCAACTTCGAGGGTCGCATGGGCCGGGGCGGGCGTACCCATCTGATGAGCCCGGTCATGGCGGCAGCGGCGGCGGTCACGGGGCACCTGACCGACGTGCGCGACCTGCTGGCCGAAGCGGTCTGAGCCGGAGGCGCGGAAGACAATGACGGGCCGGACCCCTCCCCTTCGACAGGCGGCCCTTGCGGCCGTCGGGCGGGGTCCGTGCGCGGGAACCCATCGGTCGCCCGGACCGTTGATGTGGAGACAAACTCTCACATCGAGGAGGTTCCCATGAGAAACTGGCTCATCTACACGCTGATCGGCTTTGTGCTGCTGATCGGCGGCATCGTGGCGCTGGCCAACCCCTTCGCCGCCACCATCGCGGCCACCCAGATCGTCGGCATCGTCTTTCTGCTCGCCGGTCTGATCCAGATGATCACGGTGATGCGGGGCGGACCCGACAGTCACCGCTGGCTCAACGGCTTCGTCGGCATTCTGTTCCTGCTGGCGGGTCTGTCGATCCTGATCAACCCGCTGGTCGGCGCGGCATGGATGACGCTGCTTCTGGGGCTTCTCTTCGTCGTGATGGGCGGCATGCGCCTGCTGCTGTCCTTCACCTTCCGCGACACCAACCTGTTCTGGCTGCTGCTTCTGACCGGGGCGGCATCCATCCTGATCGGGGCCTTGATCTTCTCGAACTTCTTCGCCGCGGCCACCACGCTTCTGGGGCTGCTGGTGGGGCTCGAGCTGGTTCTGGACGGGATCGGGCTGATGGCCTTCGGGATCGCCGCGCGGCGGCCCCGCCACGTTGAAACACCTGCCTGACGCGACCGCCTGACCGGACCCCGGGGGCGGCGCGGACGGCACTAGGAGATCTGAGACGAATGGAAAAGTTCGAGAAACTCACCGGCATCGCCGCGCCGCTTGATCTGGTCAATATCGACACTGACATGATCATCCCCAAGCAGTTCCTCAAGACGATCAAGCGCGAGGGGCTGGGGGTGAACCTGTTCGACGAGATGCGCTACGATCAGGACGGCAACGAGAACCCCGATTTCGTGCTGAACAAGCCCGCCTATCGCGAGACCCAGATCCTGGTCGCGGGCGACAATTTCGGCTGCGGGTCCTCGCGCGAACACGCCCCCTGGGCGATCAAGGATTTCGGCATCCGCTGCGTGATCGCACCCAGCTTTGCCGACATCTTCTTCAACAACTGCTTCAAGAACGGCATCCTGCCGATCCCGCTGCCGCAAGAGCAGGTCGACATCCTGATGAAGGATGCCGAGAAGGGCGCCAATGCCCGCATGACGGTCGATCTGGAAAACCAGACGATCACCACCTCCGACGGGGTCGAGATCGCCTTCGAGGTCGATCCGTTCCGCAAGCATTGCCTGCTGGAAGGGCTCGACGATATCGGCCTGACGCTCAACAAGGCGACCGCCATCGACGGCTTCGAGTCGAGGATGGCCCAGGACCGGCCCTGGGTCTGACCCGGATGCGCAGGCCCGCCGCAATCGTGCCGGGCCTGCTTGCGGTCTTTTTTGCCCTTCCCGCCGCAGCCGATCTGCGCGTGGCCAGCTATAACGCCGAGCTCTCCCGCAAGGGACCGGGGCTTTTGTTGCGCGACATCCTGTCGGGCAAGGACGGCCAGGTGGCGGCGGTGGTCGAGGTGATCGCCGCCGCCCGGCCCGACATCCTCGCGCTGCAGGGGATCGATTTCGACCTGGACGGTCTGGCGCTGGCGGCGCTGGCGGATCTGCTGCGCGCCCGCGATCTGGACTATCCCCACCGCTTTGCACTGAGCCCCAATACCGGCCTGCGCACCGGGCTCGATCTCGATGGCGACGGCCGTCTGGGCGGGCCGCGCGATGCCCAGGGCTTTGGCTATTTCGCCGGGCAGGACGGCATGGCGATCCTGTCGCGCTTTCCCATCCTGACCGACGAAGTGCGCGATTTCTCGGCGATGCTCTGGCGCGACCTGCCCGGCGCGACCCTGCCCGAGACCGACGGCACCCCCTTCCCCTCGGCCGAGGCACAGGCGGTGCAGCGGCTTTCGACCACCGGGCATTGGGACGTGCCGGTCGATCTGGGCGGCAGCGTCCTGCACCTGCTGACCTTCCATGCCACGCCGCCCGTCTTCGACGGCCCCGAGGACCGCAACGGGCTGAGGAACCGCGACGAGCTTCGGCTCTGGACGCTCTATCTCGACGGCGCGCTGGATGTGCCGCCGCCCCGGGGCACCTTCGTGGTTCTGGGCGATGCCAATCTCGACCCCGAGGATGGCGACGGCCGCAGCGCCGCGATGCGCGCCTTCCTGGCCGATCCGCGCCTGACCGACCCCTTGCCCAAAAGCCCGGGCGGGGCCGCCGCCCCGCAAACCGGCACCAATGCCACCCAAAGGGGCGCGCCTGCCCGCGATACCGCCAACTGGCCCGAGGACGGGCCGGGAAACCTTCGCGTCGACTACGTTTTGCCCTCCTCAAAGATCGACATTACCGGCGCCGGCGTCTTCTGGCCGGCCGACGGCCCGCTGGCCGAAACGGTGCGCACCGCCTCGCGCCACCGCCTCGTCTGGGTGGATCTCGCCCTGCCTTGACGGACCAAATCCGGCCCGCTACCCCGATTTCAACCCTTCAAGACAAGGACATCCGCAAATGACGAATACGCTTCTGATCCTGCCCGGCGACGGCATCGGCCCCGAGGTTATGGCCGAGGTCCACCGGATCATCGACTGGTACGGCACGAAACGCGACCTCAAGTTCGAGGTGACCGAGGATCTGGTCGGCGGCGCGGCCTATGACGCCCATGGCAAGCCGTTGTCGGATGCCACCATGGCCAAGGCGCAAGAGGTCGACGCGGTGCTTCTGGGCGCCGTTGGCGGGCCGAAATACGACACTCTCGATTTCAGCCTGAAGCCCGAGCGCGGGTTGCTGCGGCTGCGCAAGGAGATGGATCTTTTCGCCAACCTGCGCCCGGCGCAATGCTTCGACGCGCTCGCCGATTTCTCGTCGCTGAAACGCGACGTGGTCTCGGGGCTCGACATCATGATCGTGCGCGAGCTGACCTCGGGGATCTATTTCGGCGAGCCGCGCGGCATCATCGAGGAAGGCGGCCAGCGCGTCGGCCTGAACACCCAGCGCTATACCGAGGCCGAGATCGACCGCGTGGCGCGCTCGGCCTTCGAACTGGCCCGCAAGCGCGGCAACAAGGTCTGCTCGATGGAGAAGGCCAATGTGATGGAATCGGGCATCCTCTGGCGCGAGGTGGTGCAGAAGGTCCATGACGAAAGCTATCCGGATGTCGAGCTGAGCCACATGTACGCCGATGCGGGCGGCATGCAGCTTTGCCGCTGGCCGAAACAGTTCGACGTGATCCTGACCGACAACCTGTTCGGCGACCTGCTGTCGGACGTGGCGGCGATGCTGACCGGCTCGCTCGGCATGCTGCCCTCGGCAAGCCTCGGCGCGCCGATGGAAAACGGCCGACCCAAGGCGATGTACGAGCCCGTCCACGGCTCGGCCCCGGACATCGCGGGCCAGGGCAAGGCCAACCCGATCGCCTGCATCCTGAGCTTTGCCATGGCGCTGCGCTATTCCTTCGACGAAGGCGCCGAGGCGACCCGTCTGGAAAAGGCGGTCGAGAAGGTGCTGGGCGACGGCGTCCGCACCGCCGACCTGATGGGGGCCGAGGGCGGCACTCCGGTCTCGACGGCGCAGATGGGCGACGCGATCCTCGCCGCGCTCGACGCGAGCCTCTGATCCGATCGACGGCAGGGCGCGTCCCGGGCGCGCCCTGCCTCCAGCGCCCGCGTCAGCCCCCCGCCTCCAGCCCCCGCCTCCAGCCTCTGCGCGAAGCCTTGCGCGACCGGGCTTGAACCCTGACGGCAAATACCGAAGGGTGGAAAGGCAAGTCTCTCACGAGCATGTCCCATGGCCGCATCGACCGCCCGGGGCGCGGGGTTCGCGCTGGCAGGTTTTGCAGTCTATTCCTGCCACGATGCCGTGGTGAAGGGGCTCGGCGCTCATTACGACGCGATCCAGATCCTCTTTTTCAGCGCGCTTCTGGGCTTTCCGCTGATCGCGCTGATCCTGATCCGCGAGGGCGACGGCGGCAGCCTCTGGCCGCGCCGCCCGGGCTGGACCGCGCTGCGCACCGTCGCGGTGATGCTGAACATCCTGATGGCGTTTTATGCCTTCTCGGCGATTCCCTTGGCCGAAACCTACGCGATCATCTTCTCGACACCGCTGATCATCACCGCGCTCTCGGTGCCGATCCTCGGCGAACGGGTCGGCGCCAGGCGCTGGGCGGCGGTGGTGCTGGGGCTGATCGGTGTGCTGATCGTGCTGCGCCCCTGGAGCGCGTCCGAGCTGAGCTTCGGTCATCTCGCAGCCCTCATCTCGGCGGGCAGCAGCGCGCTGGTCTCGGTGATCGTGCGCAAAATCGGCAACGAGGAGCGCAGCGTGGTGCTGTTGCTCTATCCGCTCCTGGCCAATGTGGTCTTGATGGGGTGCCTGTTGCCGGTCGTCTACCGGCCGATGCCGGTCGCCCATCTGGGCGCCATGGCGCTGGTCGCCATCGGGGCGCTGACAGCCATGTGGCTGATGATAAACGCCTATCGTGCCTCCGAGGCCGCGACAGTGGCGCCGATGCAATACTCGCAGATGATCTGGGCGGTGTTGATCGGCTATCTGGTCTTCGACGAGATCCCGGATGCCGCCACGCTGATCGGCGCGGCCGTAATCGCGGCCAGCGGCTCGATCGTGTTCCTGCGCGAGGGCCGCGCGCAGGTCTCCGAGAACCAGCCCGCGCTCCATGCCACCGACCGCGCCGGGGTCGCCCCGGACCCGGTGCTTCTGGGTGTCGAAGAGACCCCGGAATGACCTCTTGCCAAAGCCCGCGGACCGCGTTAAGTCCCCCGTCACGCGGTCGGAGTGTAGCTCAGCCTGGTAGAGCACTGTCTTCGGGAGGCAGGGGCCGGAGGTTCGAATCCTCTCACTCCGACCAAGTTAGATCAATCGGCTAAAGCCAATTCCAGATCCACGGAAACAAGTGGAAACTGTGAGGCCTCTCAGATTTGCACCAAAGACGGTCGCAAATCCCGGATTCTCTCCAAAGACATCAGGCCCGCGCACAAGCGGATGGCGCGGGTTCTCGGCTAGCCGAGCGCGGAATGAGGGCGCTCGGTGTTGTAATGCTGGCGCCAGCGTTCGATTTCGTCGCGAGCATGGCGCCGCGAGCGGAACCAGTGCAGATTCAGGCATTCGTCGCGCAGCTTGCCGTTGAACGACCCGACGAAGGCGTTCTGGACTGGTTTGCCCGGCTCGATGAAGCGGAGGCGCATGCCGGGCCTTCTTTTCCGGCAGCTTCACCTCTGGCGCGCGCATCAGGCACACATTGGCAACCTGTTCCTGGTCCGACGGCGGCTGATGGCGAGAGGACGAGTCCGCCCGAAATCTGCAAAACCGCCAACACGGCGGGCCAAGACACCGCGAAATGGTCCGTGAAAGACCCGAGCCACGGTCCCCGCAGCGATCAAGCCGCCATCTCGGCGCAGCCGAACCCGCAGATCAGACGGTCCCTTTGTGGGCAAAGGCGGACGAGGTTGAGAACGAGTTGGCCGAATTGGCAGAGGCGAGGATCGAACGCCTCCTTCGAGGCAAGGGCCACTCAGCTGAGTGCCGCGAAACAGTGTAACCTGGCCACTTTCGGCTTGAAGCCGTGACGCCGAAACGGTAGTCAGGTTGACGCTGCGGGTGTAGCTCAATGGTAGAGCATTTGCTTCCCAAGCAAGTGACGAGGGTTCGATTCCCTTCACCCGCTCCATTAAATCCGAAAATCAAGCTGCCACGTTAATCCCAACCTCTTGAAACTAAAGGGATGGACGGACGCCATGCGCGAGGCGGCGCAGACTTTCGCATTTTCTGCCCACGTTTTTGCCGGTGTTTTTGCCCGTGTTTCGAGCTTGCCCACCATGATCCGATCTGCAGGACAATGCCTGCAGGCGCAGATCAAGGCATACTCGGCATGGCAATCGTCCAGCGCGGCAAGAAGGGGACCTACTACCTTCGGAAGGAGGTCCCCAAGAGGGTCCGCGATGGCGACGTCGAGGGCCGCCGGGAAATCTACATATCCCTCAGCACGGACAGCCTCGCCGAAGCGAAACAATAGGCCAGCCGCATCTGGGACATGCAGATTGGTGCATGGGAAGCCAGGCTGGCCGGGGATACCTCCGACGCCGAAGCGCGGTTCGATGCGGCACGAAACCTCGCAAAGCAGAAGGGTTTCAGGTACATACCGGTCGAGCGCGTCGCCTCCCTGCCGCTGACAGAGCGTCTGGAGCGAGTCGATGCGATCAGCAATCGCCGCGGTCAGCCGGACATGATCGAGGCTCGCGCCTTGCTCGGCGCCGTCGAGCGTCCCTCCATCACCGTCAGCCGCGCTCTGGAACTCTACTGGACGCTCGCGGCCGACGTGGCTCATGGAAAGAACGCCAATCAGATGCGGATCTGGCGGAACGGCAGAAAGAAACCGGTTGCCAGCTTTATCGAGCATATCGGCGACCTCCCACTCTCCCAGATCACCCAGGACGACAGGCTCGACTGGCGCCAGGCCCTCTGGGAGCGCGTCGAGGCCGGGCAGTATTCAACGAACGCCGCAAACAAGGACATCGGCGCCTTCTGCAGGATCGTCCGCACTATCAACGAGAAGAAGCGCCTCGGGCTGACACTGCCTTTCTCCGGTCTTTCCCTCAAGGATAGACGGGTTTGCCGTCCTCATGCTCCTTGAGGGTTTCTTCGACTTCCTCGACGATCTCGTCAGCCTTTCTGATGCCGCCGAATGCGCGGCTGCAGCACGTCGGGAAGATGCGCCGCCGACAGGTCATGGTCAGGCGCGAAGCTGCGACATCGCGCAGCGAATGGCCATGACCGGGTCTCGATAGTGGTCCTGCAGAACCATACCGTCCAGGAGACCGGCTGCCGGTGCGCTCAGACCGGTCGGGCATCGCTTTGCCGGTGCCGTCTCGTCCGTTGTCCAGGACGATTCCCTTCCGCAGCCCGGTTGCCGGCGCGAACGCGCCGAGGACTATTGGCGCGGTGCGGGCGGTGCTGCGGAACGATTGCGCGGCCGGGATCGAGGCGTTCGCGGTCAACTTTCTCGACCGGCGCGGGTCGCCGACCGTCCGGGCAATGACGAGGCCATGGCATTGGCCTGAGGCCCGGGTTGTGCGTCACCGCGCAGAGGGGTGTTCCCGCCGCAGCCTCTTGCCTGGTGGCCGGGGATGCCTAGGTGCGCCTTGCAGCTTTCGCATGCCAAAGGACGTTTTCCATGACCGAGCCCAAGCTCTTCACCCCCTTCGCCGCGGGCGACATCGCGCTGGCGAACCGCGTCGTGATGGCGCCGCTGACCCGAAACCGCGCCGAACATGACACGCTGGCCCCAACCGACCTGCATGTCACCTATTACACCCAGCGCGCCGGCGCCGGGCTGATCGTGACCGAAGGCGCGCAGATCTCGCCCGAGGGGCAGGGCTATCTCGACACGCCCGGCATCTATTCGGACCTGCAGGTCGAACGCTGGCGCAAGGTGACCGATGCCGTGCATGCGGCGGGCGGGCGCATCGCGATCCAGCTCTGGCATGTCGGGCGGGTGTCGCATGTCTCGCTTCTGCCGGGCGGTCAGGCGCCAGTCGCGCCCTCGGCGATCCCGGCCGAGGAGGTCAAGACCTTTACCGCCGAGGGCTTTGCTCCGGTCTCGGCACCGCGCGCGCTGGAGACGGACGAGATCGCCCGCGTTCTTGGCGACTACCGCAAGGCCGCCGCGAATGCGATGGCGGCGGGGTTTGACGGGGTCGAGATCCACGGCGCCAACGGCTATCTGATCGACCAGTTCCTGCGCGACGGCACCAATCATCGGACCGATGCCTATGGCGGCTCGATCGAGAACCGCTGCCGGTTCCTGTTCGAGGTGGTCGAGGCGGTCGCGGACGAGATCGGCGCGGGCCGGACCGGGCTGCGGCTGAGCCCGTTCTCGAACGCCAACGGCATCGCTGACAGCGACCCGTTCGCGCTGTTCTCGCAGGCGATTTCGGGCCTGAACCGCTTTGGCCTGGCCTTCCTGCACATGGTCGAGGGCCAGACCGGCGGCCCGCGCGACTGGCCCGAGGGGCGCGGCATCCCGGAATTGCGGGCGCTGTTCGACGGCCCCTATATCGCCAATAACGGCTATGACCGGGCCTCGGCGCTGGCGGCGGTCGAAAGCGGGGCGGCCGACATGGTGGCGTTCGGGCGGCCCTTCATCTCGAACCCCGATCTGGTCGAGCGTCTGCGGCGCGATGCCGTTCTGGCAGAGCCCGACCGGAACACGATGTATGGCGGCGGGGCCCATGGCCTGACCGACTATCCCACGCTCGCTCCGGCCGAAACCGCCTGAGGGGGCCCGGCCGGGCCTGCCGGGGCGCCCCGCAAGAGGCGCCCCGCGTCGGTTCGCAAAGGGTCGCTCAGGCCGCGGCGCGGCGGCGGCGCAGCACCGCGAGCCCGCCCAGGCCCGCCAGCATGAGCGGCAGGGTCGCCGGAACCGGCACTTCCGCGGCCTCGTAGCGGTCCAGCACCTCGACGCCGCGCAGGCTGTAATCGGTGAAGAACCCGTCCATCCCGGCTTCGATCCAGGGCAGGAACATGTCCCAGGCGACCTCGTCCGAGGTCGGACGGAAGGTCCAGCCATGGACGGTCAGGCCCAGCGCATGGGCGGCGGCGATGAAGTCGGCGCTGAGCGCGCCGCTGAGGCTCAGCCCCAGACCGTCGGCGAAGGTCGCGAGGTCTTCCAGCGAAGTGGTGGTGCCGGTGGTCGCGTCATAGACACCGAAGCCGTCGCCCAGCTGCCGAGCATAGCCCAGGGCCGCGATGGCGTTGTCCATGCCCATCTCGACCTGCAGATCGGCCAGCTGGCGCGCGCCCTCATGGCTGAAGGTCTGGATGAAGGTGTTCTGCACCGACCCGTCGAAGCCGTTGGCCTTCATTTCCTGAAGGATCTGCTGGTTCATCGCCAGGCTGTTGGGGGTCTTGGCCTCGGGATAGATCCCGATTTCCTTGCCGGTCGTGGCGTTGTAGGCGCTGACCAGATCCATGACTTCCTGGAAGGTCGGCACCTTGTAGGGGGCGGCCATCGAGGGGGTGAAGCCGTCATAGCTGGTCGAGGCGGTGGCGCCAGTGGGCTCGACGGTAAGGGTCTTGATCTCGGCCAGCGTGAAATCCGACACCCGGTAACCGCCGTTGCGGGGCGCGAACAGCGCCTCGATGTTGGTGGTGCGGTTCAGCGTCGAATCGTGCATCGCGACCAGCTCGCCATCTGCGGTCGTCTGCAGATCGGGCTCGATCACGTCGGCGCCCATCTGCAACGCCAGTTCGTAGCCGCCCAGCGTGTGCTCGGGCAGATAACCGCTGGCGCCGCGGTGGGCGATGATCAGCGGGGCTTCGCCGCTGAGCGTGTTGTAAAGGGTGGCGGCATGGGCGGGCGCCATCGAGATCAGGCCCAGGGCAATCGCCCCAAGAGTGCGTTTCATGAGAAAAATCCTGTCAGTCCCGTGGTGGAAGTATGGCCAAAAAAAGGCCATGCGACGGTCGATAGGCAGGACATGAGACGGTTCGATGACGTCTGCGCGACAGGCGCGTGAATGCCGGTGGCAAAGCCCGCCAGACGTTTCGAAAAGCCGGTGCAGCCTGTCGGCCGCCGGGCGGCGATGACAAAGGAAGAGGCAAGCCGCTGATTTTCCCAGCGAATCGCCGCCGCAACCTGGCGGCGATCGGGCCAATGGCCGATCTTGTCACGGCTGTGATGGGACCAATCCGGCGGCTGGGGCGCCCCCGTTCAGGGGTCGCGTCACGCGTCCGAGGGAGTGGCCCGGGCGGGCAGGATCACGCCGCCGATGCCGGCACAGGCGGCCGGGTCGCCGCCGCAGCAGTCCTCCAGCAGAAAGCGCACGATGTCGTTCACTGCGGCGAGGTTCGCGGCATAGAGGATCTGGCGGTGGCGGCGTTCGGCGTTCAGCAGCCCGGCGCGCTTGAGGCTGGCCAGATGGCTCGACAGGGTCGAGGGCGGGGCGCCCAGGCGGCGGGCGATTTCCAGCGCGGGCAGGCCTCCGGGACCCTGCCTGACCAGCAGGCGAAAGACCGACAGGCGGGTCTCATGGGCAAGGGCAGCGAAGGCGTCCTTGGCGGTTATCTGATCCATATTTCGGTCCTACTCGAAATGACGATGCTTGACCAGACCCGGCCGCGCGGCTATGAAACGATAATTCGAGAATCTACGAAATGAGGCTGACATGACCGCCGCGTCCTCCTCCGCCGAGCCCGGACCCCTTGGCCGGTTCGAACGCTATCTGACGCTTTGGGTCGCTGCCGCCATCTGTGTCGGGCTGGTGCTGGGCCTGGTTGCGCCGGGGCTGGTGCAGGGCATCGCTGCGGCCGAGGTCGCCTCGATCAACCTTGTGGTGGCGGTGCTGATCTGGGCCATGGTCTATCCGATGATGGTTGGGGTCGATCTGGGCGCGGTGCGGGACGTGGCGCGGGCGCCCCGGGGGCTGTTCATCACGCTGACGATCAACTGGCTGGTCAAGCCCTTCACCATGGCGGCGCTGGCGGTGCTGTTCTTCGAGCATGTCTTCGCCCCCTGGATCGCCCCCGCAGATGCGGCGCAGTACACTGCCGGGCTGATCCTGCTGGGGGCCGCGCCCTGCACGGCGATGGTCTTCGTCTGGTCGCAGCTGACCCGGGGCGATTCCACCTACACGCTGGTTCAGGTCTCGGTGAACGACCTGATCATGGTGGTGGCCTTCGCGCCCATCGTGGCCTTCCTGATGGGCGTGTCCGAGATCGCCGTGCCCTGGGAAACGCTGCTGCTGGCCACGCTGCTTTATGTCGTGATCCCGCTGGCCGCGGGGCTGCTGACCCGGCGCCTGCTGGGCAGCCCGGCCGCCATCGCGGGCTTTTCCGCCCGCGTCAAGCCGGTCTCGACGGTCGGGCTGATCGCGACCGTGGCGATCCTCTTCGGGATGCAAAGCGACCGCATCCTGACCCAGCCCGGCGCCATCGCGCTGATCGCGGTGCCGATCCTGATCCAGAGCTACGGGATCTTCGCGCTGGCCTACGGGGCGGCCTGGGCGCTGAAGGTGCCGCACCGGATCGCCGCGCCCTGCGCGATGATCGGCACCTCGAACTTCTTCGAACTGGCGGTCGCGGTGGCGATCAGCCTCTTCGGGCTCAATTCCGGGGCGGCGATGGCGACGGTCGTCGGCGTGCTGGTCGAGGTGCCGGTGATGCTGTCGCTGGTGGCCTTCGCGAACCGGACCCGGGCGCGCTTTGCCGGAGACCTCGCATGATCGTCATTCACCACAATCCCGACTGCGGCACCTCGCGCAATGTGCTCGAGATCATCCGCCGGTCGGGGACCGAGCCCGTTGTCATCGACTATCTGGCCGAGGGCTGGACCCGGCCGCAGCTGCTGGCGCTGTTCGCGGCCGCCGGTCTGACACCGCGCGCGGCGCTGCGCCGGACCAAATCGCCCGCGGCCGAGCTTGGGCTATTGGGTGAGGACGTGCCGGACGACGCCTTGCTGGACGCGATGATCGCGCATCCGGTTCTGGTCAACCGGCCGATCGTGGCAAGCCCGAAGGGTGTGCGGCTCTGCCGTCCGTCCGAGACGGTGCTCGATCTGCTCGACCGGTTGCCGCCCGGGCCGCTTTACAAGGAGGACGGGCAGATGATCCTGACGGCCTCGGGCGCGCGCGTGGCGCCGCCCGGCGACGCGGTCTGACCCTTCGGCGGCCCGGGTTTGACAGACTCGCCCGGCTTTGCGATACCTCGTCCCACGTCAGGGGAGTCCCGCTAAGGGGACTGAGAGGCTGACAGGGGGAAACCCCGGTGACGCGACCCTTCGAACCTGACCCAGTTGAGACTGGCGTAGGAAGACCGAGGGGCATGCCGCAAGATCCCGCCCCCCGGGCCGCAAGGCCCCCCGGACCGTCAAGGTCGTTCGGGCCAACGGCCCCGCTTTCTGCCTCATCATCCGTCTGGGTCTCGTCAGGTCAACTGAGGAGACGAAGATGAACAAACCCGACACCGTTCCGCAGATCACGCTGGGACCGCTGCCCGCCTCGGAAAAGGTCTACCTGTCCGGAGAGCTTCACCCGATCCGGGTGCCGCTGCGCCGGATCGCGACCGCCGAGGGGGCGGTGACGGTCTATGACAGCTCGGGACCCTATACCGACCCCAAGGCACGGATCGACATCGCTGCCGGGCTCGCGCCGGTGCGGGTCCCCTTCGCGGCCGCCCGCGGCGAGGCCGAGACCTATCCGGCCCGCGACGTCACCGCCGCCGACAATGGCTTTGCCGAAGGCGCGCGGCTCGTTCCGGCCTTTCCCCGCAGGCCCGCGCCGCTGCGGGCGACGGCCGGGCGGGCGATTACCCAGCTGGCCTATGCAAGGGCCGGGATCGTCACGCCGGAGATGGAATTCGCCGCGATCCGCGAGAACGAGGGCCGCAGCGCGGCCCAGCCCCGCGACGGCGAGCCCTTCGGCGCCGAGATCCCCGATCTGGTGACGCCCGACTTCGTCCGCGCCGAGATCGCGGCGGGCCGCGCCATCATCCCGGCCAATATCAACCATCCCGAGCTGGAACCCATGGTGATAGGCCGCGCCTTCAAGGTGAAGGTCAATGCCAATATCGGCAATTCGGCCATCACCTCCTCGATGGAGGAAGAGGTCGAGAAGATGGTCTGGGCGATCCGCTGGGGCGCCGATACGGTGATGGACCTTTCGACCGGGCGCAACATCCACAATATCCGCGACTGGATCCTCCGGAACGCGCCCGTGCCCATCGGCACCGTGCCGCTGTATCAGGCGCTGGAAAAGGTCGGCGGCGTGGCCGAGGACCTGACCTGGGAGATCTACCGCGACACGCTGATCGAACAGGCCGAACAGGGGGTCGATTACTTCACCATCCATGCGGGGCTTCGACGCGAGATGATCGGGCTGACCGCCCGACGCGTGACCGGCATCGTCAGCCGGGGCGGGTCGATCATGGCCAAGTGGTGCCTGCATCACGGCCGCGAGTCGTTCCTCTACGAACGCTTCGAGGAAATCTGCGACATCTGCCGCGCCTATGACGTCTCGTTCAGCCTGGGCGACGGGCTCAGGCCGGGGTCCATCGCCGATGCCAATGACGCCGCGCAATTCGCCGAACTGCGGACCCTGGGCGAGCTGGCGCAGGTCGCCTGGGCGAAGGACTGCCAGGTGATGATCGAGGGGCCGGGCCATGTGCCGATGCACAAGATCAAGGCCAACATGGACGAGCAGCTGAAGCATTGCCACGAGGCGCCCTTCTACACGCTCGGGCCGCTCACGACCGACATCGCGCCGGGCTATGACCATATCACCTCGGCCATCGGCGCCGCGATGATCGGTTGGTTCGGCACCGCGATGCTGTGCTACGTCACGCCCAAGGAGCATCTGGGCCTGCCCGACCGCGACGACGTCAAGACCGGGGTCGTGACCTACAAGCTGGCCGCCCATGCCGCCGATCTGGCCAAGGGGCATCCGGGCGCGCAGGCGCGGGACGATGCGCTCAGCCGGGCGCGCTTTGCCTTCCGCTGGGAGGATCAGTTCAATCTGGGGCTCGACCCGGACACGGCGCGCGCCTTCCATGACGAGACCATGCCCAAGGCCGCCCACAAGGAGGCGCAGTTCTGTTCGATGTGCGGACCGAAATTCTGTTCGATGAAGATCAGCCAGGACATCCGCGACGCGGCCGAAGCCGAGGCCGGAACCTGCCCCAACGGGCTGACCCCTGCCGAATAGCGCCGGCGGACGTATCGAAGACGGGGGCCGGACCATGCCGGCCCCCGCCTGCTGCCCCTTGGGGGCCTAGCTCTGGCTGCGGTATTCGCCCTGCCGTTCCAGCATCCAGCCGGGATATTCGGCCGGAAGGCGGGTCACCGCATCGAGGCGGGCCAGCTCGTCGGCGCTCAGCTCGACCTTGGTCGCGCCGATATTGTCGGTCAGCTGGTCCGCGCGCTTGGCGCCGATGATGACCGAGGTCACCACCTCCTGATGCAGAAGCCAGGCCAGCGCGATCTGCGCCACGCTGCACCCGCGCGCCTCGGCCATGCCGCGCATCGCCTCGATGGCGTCATGGGCGCGGTCCTTGTCGATGGGCGGGAAGTCGAAGCTGGCGCGCCGCCCGTCCGCGGCCTTGCCCTCGCGGTCGTACTTGCCCGACAGGAACCCGCCCGCCAGCGGGCTCCAGACCATCAGCCCGATGCCGGTTTCCTTCAGCATCGGCACGATCTCGCGTTCCAGATCGCGCCCGGCCAGGGTGTAATAGGCCTGAAGCGACAGGATCGGGGCCAACCGCCGCGCCTCGGCGATGCCGACCGCGCGGACGATCTGCCAGGCGGCCCAGTTCGACAGGCCCAGATAGCGCACATGACCCTGCCGCACGAGCGTATCGAGCGCCTCCAGCGTCTCGACGATGGGCGTCGCCGGATCGAAGCCGTGGATCTGGTAAAGGTCGATGTGATCAAGCTGCAACCGCGCGAGGCTGGCCTTGCACTGGTCCATGATGTGATAGCGCGAGGCGCCGCGCGCGTTCACGCCCGCGCCCATCGGGCCCAGAACCTTGGTCGCGATCACCACATCTTCGCGCGGCACGGCGAGGTTCTTCAGCGACTGGCCCAGAAGCCGCTCGCTTTCGCCGCCCGCATAGACATTGGCGGTGTCGATGAAGTTGATCCCGGCCTCGAGCGCGCTGCCCACGAGGCCGTCCACCTCGGCCTGGCCCAGCTGGCCGATCTGGCCCCACATGCCTTCGGAGCCGCCGAAGGTCATGGTGCCGAGGCAAAGCTCCGACACGAAAAGGCCGCTTGGGCCAAGACGACGATAGCGCATGTTGCTTTCCTTTCCTGACTGGGGGCCCGAGCGCGGCGAGGGGCGCCCGCTCCGGCCTCTGTCCCGAAATGGGCCCGGGCCGGGTCCCTCGCCACGCCGATCCTCTCGCAAACTTGCACGATTCTCTCATCCCGCCGCCGATTGACTTTGGAGAGCGCCGCCGACCGGGCTAGAGTGGGCGCATGACCGACCGACTTTCCGGCCTCAGGGCCAAGCTCGTTTCGTTGTGGGAGGCGCATGGGCGCGAGCCCCCGGTTCCGGGGCTGAGGCTGTCTTATGCCGAAAGACCGTCGGGCCTCTTTCACGGGGTGTACCGGCCCTCGCTTTGCGCGGTGTTGCAGGGCGCCAAGATCAGCCGTCTGGGCGACCGGGTGTTCCGCTACGATGCGGGCAAATGCCTGATCGCCTCGCTCGACGTGCCGATCCGGGCCGAGATCGTCGGCGCGGCGCCCGAGACCCCCTATCTGGCGCTGGCGCTGGAGATCGACCCGGCCGTGGTGGCCGAACTGATGCTGGGCCAGCGCCCGACGGGCGATCCGCCAATTGGTGCTGCCATCGAGGTGCATGATCTGGGCGAGGCGCTGATCGACCCGCTCGACCGGCTTCTATCGGTCGCCGCCCGGCCGCAGGACATCCCTGTGCTTGCGCCGATGATCCGGCGCGAAATCGTCTGGCAGTTGCTGAACGGGCCTCAGGGCGCGCGGCTGCGGCAGATCGGGATGGCCGACAGCCGTCTGGCCCGGATCGGCCGCGCCATCGGCTGGATCCGCGAGAACTATGCCGAGACGCTGCGGGTCGGGCATCTGGCGGCGCTGGCCGGGATGAGCCCGGCCACCTTCCATCGCCACTTCAAGGAGGCGACGGCGATGACGCCGGTGCAGTTCCAGAAAAGCCTGCGGTTGCAGGAGGCGCGGCGGCTTCTGTTGACCCGGTCCGGCGATGTCGCGGGCATCGGCTATCGCATCGGCTATGACAGCCCGTCGCAATTCAGCCGCGAATACCGCCGTCATTTCGGCGAGCCGCCCGGACGCGACGCGGTCGAACTGCGCCGGAGCCTGGCCGAAACCGGCGGCTGAGCGGGTCCGGGTCGACCTTCTGCCGCCGGGCGAAAAACGCAGCGCGGGCGGCCGAGGCTGTGCTAGGTCATGTTGACAAATGGCGGACCCAGAGACGGATCGACGTGATGTCAATGAAGCCGAGGAAGCTCTCAGCGGTCTTGTCGTAGCGGGTC
>NZ_SOEB01000022.1 GCF_004365965.1 Rhodovulum visakhapatnamense | reverse complement strand
TCCAGATCGATCCGTCCCCCGCTGCCGACCGGGTTGATCTGCCCGGCCGGCAACCCCCGCAAACTGTGTGAGAGCTGGGGTCATTCTAAAACAAGATCTCCAGATCGCGGTCGACCATGACCGTGATCCGCGTGCCCTGATCGACATGGATCACGGGGCGGATCGCCAGATAGTCCTGCATGACGCTTTGGGTGCTGTCGCGCAGGTCGGTGCCCACGTCGCTCGCGATGTCGGCCGCAGCCTCATCCTCGATCTGTCCGGCTGCGGCTGCGGGCAAGGCCCCGATCAGGGAGATCAGTGCGGCCGAACCGAAGCGCTGCGCAAAGCGGGTGTCGACAAAGCCGGTGGTGCCGGTGCGGCCGAGCTCGTCGCCACCAAAGGCGCTGATCTCGACTGTCTGGTTGTCGGGCAGGATGATGCGGTCCCAAGCCACCATGACTCGCGACTGCGCGAGCGCCACATCGGAGCGATAGCGCCCCACAAGACGTGCACCGCGCGGGATCAGGACCCGCGCGCCGTCGAAGGAATGCACATCTTCCGAGACGATGGCCCGGATTGCACCGGGCAGCGTGCTGTCGAGCGCCGTCTCGGTCACGGCCTGGATCATCGTGCCCTGCACGACGGTGTTGCCGGGGTTCACGATCACTTCGGCCCGCGTCACTGCGGCAGGTCTGGCGCCCGCGCGCACGAAGGCTTCGTCCTCATTCAGGCGCGCGGCTTCAAGGCTGTTCTCTCGGTCGGTCCCTGCCCCCATCCCGGAAAACGCGATCATGGGCGAGGCGATGCGTTCGGCCCGGGCTTCGGCCTCCGCGATGCGGCGGCGCTCAAGTTCGGCGAGCCGCAACTCTTCCTCGTTCGGCCCGAGGTCGGTGGGGGCAGGCGGGGTCAGCCGCGCGACTTCGAGGTCCATGCGCAGCTGGTCGAGCTCGCGGTCGCGTTCGGTCAATTGCCGCTCGAGCGCGCGCTGCGCCTCGGTCGAGGCCTCCTGCAGCGCCGCGATCTGCGCCGTGAGATCGGCGATAGCCTGCTCCGCGCCGCTGTCCGATGCCTCGACAGGCCGCGCGCGCAGGTCTTCGAGTTCCGCCCGAAGCGTCGCGAGGCTTTCCATCAGCGCCAGTTCCGAGGCAGAGGGACCGGTCTCGGCCGGCGGCGGCGCAGGCTCTGCAACGGGCATGGGGGAGAGGTCGCCGAAGCCCGATCCCGCGGTCTGGAACTCTTCGGGGGCGGCAGTCGGCAGAGGCGCTTCCGGCGATGGCTGCAGGGCGGCCCATGCCAGGCCGCCCACGGCCACGATCCCCGCCACGCCGAGGATGGCGGCCAGCGGGGAAGGCCGTGCGGCACCACGCTTCTTGTCGCCCGTTGCTTCAAGAGCCGCCAGGCGCGCGGACAGGTCTTCGGTGTCCTGGCTCATGACGTGGGTCCACCCATATCCTGAACGCAGACCTCGTCTTCCCCGAGGCGCAGGACCCATTGGCGGTTCACACCCGAGACACGGATGACACCGTCCTCGAGTGCCGTGCTGTTCACCGCCCGCTCGCCACCATTGGCATAGCGGAAGATCGCCGGGACCGGCGCGTTCCGCGCGAAGCGGAAGTAGGTGAAGGTGCCGTCATCCCAGATGGCTGTCGGTGTGAACTCCTCCCGGGCGCTGACGGCATAGTTCGCGTTCGGCGCCTCTGCCGCGACCGCCCGGGCCGGTTGAACGCGGCTCTCGGGATAGCGGAACTGCACGACGTAATGCGGGGTCTCGCGCGCCTCGACCACATGGAAATAGTAGGAGCGGCGGTTCGTGTAGACCGTGATGTTGGTGGCCACACCCGAGGCTGCAGGCTTGATCGCGAAGGCGCGTCCGCCCGGCACACCGTCGAACTGGAAGCCCACCGTATCGCCCGCGATGATCGAGCGGATGGTCTCCCCCTCGCCGAATTCGACGGTGGTGACCCGGGTCAGGGTGGTGACGATCCGGTAGACCTGCCCCTCGGTCCAGGTGGCGATCCGGACGCGGTTGTCATGGGGACCGGGGCGCGGCGTGGTCTCGGCAAAGGCTGCGGGTGCGGAGAGCGCGAGGGCACCAGCGACGAGAAGGGCGTGAACGGATGTGAGAACTGGAACAGAGGTCATTCGGATCGGTCCGATCGGATGGCATATTGGGTGACGGTGAAGCCGAAGGGGTTCTGCCAGACATCGTCGATCGAACGGGTCCGTTCGGGCTGAAAAGCGAACATCAATGTTGCGGTGAAGGATCCGTCCTGCGCCCCTTGCGGGCTGGTCAGGCGCTTTCTGAGACGCACCTGCGCGCGGTTGTCCCCGATGAGCGTGATCGAGGCGATCTCGACGGCCATCTCTGCGGCTGGGCCGTAGCGGGTCGGCGGGTAGCTCTCCTGCCCCGAGGTCCACATGGCGCGCATGCTGGCCTCGGCAGCACCGCTGGATTGCGCCAACACACGGCGCACGCGTAGATCGTTGTCGAGCTGGTTGTACGCCTCGCGATCCAGAATGTAGCGATAGATCTGCGCCTCGATGATGGCCGGGCGCTCGGCAAGCGATACCGTCTCAACCGTTGCATTCGGCAGGGCCAGACCCGTGGCGGGATCATAGGGCACGACGACCGGTGGGGGCGTCTCGACCATCAGGGCGACAGCAGCGGCCGCAAGGCAGCCGAAAACGCCAAAGCCCGCCCCACCAAGGCCGATCATCCGCCAGAGCTGCTCCCGGCGCAGTGCGCCATGGATCAGTTCCTCCTCGACCAGTTCGCGCGTGCTCATGCCTGCCGTCATATCTGGTGCCTTGCTCATGGCGCGAGGCTCGGCAGGGTGAAGTCCATGTAGCGGCGCTCTTCGGCGACGGTGGCCGCGTCCACGACGCCCGCATTACCCGCGCCGAGGGTCTGGATCGCTTCAAGCTCCCACATCCGCGTCATGGCGATGGCGAGTTCCGCCGTGACGCGGGTATTGTGGTCCATCGACGCCTTCAGGTCCTGCATGTCGGGGATCAGGGAGACGAGTTGCTCGACGCGCTCCAGCGATTGGGCCGCCTCGGCGTGGCTGTTCTGGGCTGCGGCCGACATCACGGCGCCGGTCGTGGCGCGGGTCGCAACACCTTCCGCGCCTGGATTGCCGCTGGTGGCGATCTCGCGGAGTGAATCCTCATCGAAGCCCGCACTGGCCAGCGCCTGTTCCATCTGCGTGCGCAGGGGCCCTGCATTGGGGCCGATCAGGCTCGACCAGTCGCCCGCCTGGATGCCGCGGATCAGGCCTGGGATGTCTTCGAAATTAGCTTGCAACAGGTTGTCGAGATCGCCGCCCATGGCCAACCCAAGGATACTGCGCGGCCCGGTGAGCGAGGCATACATTTCGTTCAGCTGATCGAGCTGGCCTTGCAGCGTCTCCAGTTGTTCGAGCGCATTGTCCAGAAGATCGGTCTGGATCCCGAAATCCTGCAGCATCTGCTGAAGCTGGCGGATTTCCTGGGCGATGTTCTGGGTGTCGACCGTGGGCACGCCCTGTGCGGCGACGGGGCCCGCGAGGGCAAGGCCAAGCGCGAGGGTCGCGGCGGTAGTGGTAAGGGAAATGCGCAGTGGCCTTCTCATCGCAATGTCTCCTGGGTGAAATCCATGAACTGCCGCTCGGCGGCTTGGGCTGCGGCCATGGCGAGTTGTTCCTCGCTGAGCGGCTGGGTATGGGCGGCCTTGATCCGGGTGCGGATCGCGACCAGCCGGGCAAGCTCGGCGCGCGCATAGGTGTTGAGCGCGATCGCCTCGTGCAGGTCTTCGGTCTCACCGATGCGGGTGATGATGTCCTGCACCCGCAAGGCGGCCGCGCGGACCGAGACCAGCGAGTAGTCGCCGTAGACACCCGCCCCATGGGCCGAGAGGCTGAAACTCGCATTCGCCAAAAGGACAGGGTCGATGGTGCCGAGCGCATCGATGCCACCCACGGCGGCGAGATAGCTGTTGTACTGCTGCGGGATCACCACAACGTAATGCTGGGTTTCCGCGAAGGGCGGTACACCGCCGTAGTCTTGCACGTTGCCCGGGCCTGCGTTGTAGGCCGCAAGCGCGTGGATGATGTTGCCATCGAACATGTTCAGCATCTGCGCGAGGTAGCGCGCGCCGCCGGTGACCTGCAGGTACGGGTCGTCGTAATAGGCGGGGTAGATCCCGAGATCGCCCGCCGTGCCGGGCATGATCTGGGTGAGGCCAAACGCCCCCACAGGGGAGCGCGCCCCGATCTGGAAGCGGCTTTCCTGCCAGATCAGCGCCTGCAGCAGGCAGCGCCATTGCACGAGTGAGAGCCCCGCGCGGCTTACGCCGGGCAGGCTGTGGGTGTGACGCGCCGCTCGGATGATCAGCTCCTCCACCCCTTCCCGGGCATCGCCGAACATCCGGGCTGCGGCCGGGTTGTTGTCCTCGGGCGCATAGAGGCTGGCGGCTGCGCTTTCGATCTCGTCAACCACCCCCTGCCCCGCCTCGAGCCCGGCCACGGTGCCTGCGACATCGCCCGAGCCGAGGGACATGGCATCCATGAGCCCTTCGAGCGAGGCGAGTTGCTGGCGCTCGATCTCGGCCAGTTCCTCCTCCCGGCTTAGCCGGTCCTGCTGAAGTGCCACGTCGCGATCTGTCTGTTCGAGGATTGCCTGTCGTTCGGCAAACAGGCGCAGATCGAAGGTCGGCACGCCTTGGGCGGCCGCTGGCCCCGCCGTGGGACCAGCCAGCGCAAGGCTGACCATCGAGAGGGAAAGCCAGTTCCGCATGGGCTTAGCCGCTAGCCCCCAGCATCACGAAATCGCAGGCCGTGTCGCGGCGCGTAACGGCGGCCCCCATGGTCGAGATCGTCGTCGTGGCGGTTGCACCTCGTGCGGGCGTATCGCGGAAGTTGAAGCAGTTGGCCTGAGCAGGGTTATGTTGCGCGCAGGCTGTCAGGGTCAGGCCGAGGCCAAGCAGCACGGCGCTGCGGATGATGGTACGGGTCATGTCACTCTCCAGAAATCAGGGCGGTCCCGGTAGTCGGAGCCAACGAGGGCCTCGCCTTTCTCCATGCCGCCAAGGATGGTCACGAGCGGGCCGAGGGCGCTGAGATCAGCGTCGATCACGACGGAACCCCGGTCATCGCGCACGAGAGCCAGGCGCGAGGCGGAGCCGACGCCCAGAAGAACGTCGAGTTCTTTCTCGCTGAGGCCGAGCATCGCGTAATCGGCAGCCGAGGCGCGGATGTTGGGCAAGAGCACCTGCGTCGGCACGGCTTCCACGATGGTCTTGCCGGTCCGGGTACGTTCGAGCTGGCTGGCATATTGGGTCATCATCACGACGACGGCGTTCTGCTTGCGCGCGGTCACCAGCCAGTTCGAGAGCCGCTCCGCGAAGTAGGCGTTGTCGAGCGCCTTCCAGGCCTCGTCGATGACGATGATCGTGGGCTTGCGATCCTCGATCACGCGCTCGACCCGTCGGAACAGGTACGACAGGACCGCCATGCGTTCCCGCTCGCTCTCGGAATCGAGGATGCCGGTCAGATCGAAGCCAGCGACGTCCCCGTCGATGCTGAAGCTGTCCTCGGCATTGGCCCCGAAGATCCAGCCGTAGCGGCCCTCGGCCGTCCATTCCTGCATTCGCTCGAAAAGATCGCCCTCGTCATCGGTGGAGACGAGGAGCGAAGCGAAATCCGACCAGTTCCGCAGGCCTGCGTTTCCGGCACTCGCGTTCTGGCGCACGACCTCTTGCAGGCGGTTGGTCTGCACTGGGGTCAGCGGCCGGTCGCGGCGCTCGAGGAGGCTTGCCAGCCAATCGGCCAACCACGCCTGACCGCGGGCATCTATCTCGGTCTGCAGGGGATTGAGCCCCGTGGGTCGCCCTGCCCGCACGGTCGAATAACTGCCGCCAAGCGCGCGGACGGCCATTTCCATACCCGCGCGATAGTCGAAGACGAAGACCCGCGCACCAGCGCGCCGGGCCATGGTCATCAGGAAAGCCGCCAGCACGGATTTGCCCGAGCCGGGGCGGCCAAGGATCAGCGTGTGGCCTCCCGTGGGTTCGCGATCCGGTGCGCCCTGTTCGTGGAAGTTGAAGCGAAAGCCACTGCGCTCGGGCGTCGGGAAAAGCGTGATCGGCACGCCCCAAGGCACTTCATGCCCGGCCTTACCGAGTGGGGTGCGGTGGAAAGTGGCGAGGTCGGCGAAGTTGTGGTTCGTGATCGCAGCCTTGCGGCTACGCGCCCCAGTGTTGCCGGGATGCTGCGCCATGAAATGCGCCCGCGCCCCGAAGGCCTCCGAGATCAGGTTGATGCCGGAGGTCGCGGAGATGTTGCGGATTTCGGCTGCGATGTCGTCGAGTGCGGCCTGGCTGCGCGCGTAGACGGCCACCGTCATGTGGTGCTCGCCGAAGATCAGACGCTTCGATTCCAGATCGTCCTGGGCGAGTTCCAGCTCCTGCGCGAGGCTGACAGCCCCGTCATTGGCGGCCTGCATAAGCCGCAGCTGCCGCTTGATCCGGCCCGCCATGATGTTGGCGTTGATCGGCACGAAAGAGTGGGTGACCACCATGTCGACGGGAAGGTTCAGCTCGTCGAGCATGAGGCTGTCGGTCTTGGCGGGGTAGTTCTTCACCGCAAAGATCGCGCCCAACTTGTCGCCGACGGCACCGTCGGAAAGGGCAATGGTCGTGCCGCGGAAGGTGACGCGGGTGTTGGCGACATCCTCGGCGATCACGCCGAGGCGCGACCGCGGGAAGAGCGGGTGCTCCTCGCCTGTGTTGAGGGAGCCGAGGAAGCCCAGAAGCTCCCCGTTGCTGGCGGCAAGCAGGCGAGGCTTCAGCTCATCGAAGGACGACAGCAAAAACCCCACGACTTCGTCGAGCTTGCGCAAGCGCCGGGTCGTATCCGCCGAATGCCGCGCGCGGGATGTCCCCAGACCGAACGGCAAGCGGCTGCCCGCTTCTGGGCGCTTCAGCACGGTCAGGGTCAGCGTCTTGTCGCGAAGGCCAGATTGACCCAGATGCGTGCGCCAGCGCTGGTCGACGGCGGCCACGAAGCCCTCGCCCGGGATGGGCGGCAGGGTCACGTCGACCGCTTTCGAGACCTTGTGCAGGTAGAAGGAGAACTCGGTTCCGACCTGCGCGACGATGCCGGCGAGAAGCCCGCCGATCCGGTCGAGATGCGCATCCTCGCTCGTGGTGCTGTTCACCCCTTCCAGCCGGATGCATTGCATCAGCTCGTTGCCGCGCGTTCGGATCGTCCGGTCGGTCACGAGGCTCACATAGGGCAGCATCGTCGAGAGCCGCTTCTCGCCCTTGACCCACGCAGGCAGCGCGGTCAGCGGATCGAGGGCGTCGGCCACATCATCGGCAATTCCATCACGGGGCATAGCTGTCGCCCCCGTGCAGCTTGCGGTTCGCCGTGGGCGGGGTTTCCTGCAAGGTGATCACCAAGACGTCGAGGAAGTTCGGATCCCAGTCCGCGGCTTTCCAGAGCGCCGGCCAGGCCAGCCCCGCGAAGACGGCCACCACCCAGCTCTGGACCCAAAGGAAAAGAAGCGTCGAGCCGAAGAGCCAGACCATGGCGTACATGATCGGCAAGCCCATCAGCTTGGGTGGCCTGAGAAGGCCGATGAACACACGGGACTGGTCAGCCATGGACGGAGCTCAGGTGGTCCAGATGGCGGCGACGATGGTGGGTGCCGCGGCGATGCCCGCGATCGCGACCACGACCCAAAGTGCCTGACGGAAATCGAGGATGCCGAAGAGCCAGGAGAGGAACACGCCGATCAGCGCGAGCGTGCCGATCACGATGCCCAAAGGACCGGTGATCGCATCGACGATGCCCTGCAGCAGCGTCTGCACGGGCGAGAGGTCGATGCTTTGCGCAAGCGCCGGTCCTGCCAGCACGATGAGGGCCATCGCGCCGAGCGCGACAAGGGAAGATTTGGACGTCACGACAGGTCTCCTCTCAGCCGCTGGAACACGGCTGTCACACGGGCCACATGGCCTTGGGTTTCTCGAAAGGGGGGAATGCCGCCATGGCGGGTGACCGCATGGGGACCGGCATTGTAGGCCGCAAGCGCCAGCGCGGGATCGCCGAACTGCTCGAGCATCATCAAAAGGTAACGCGCCGAGCCGTCGAGGTTCTGGGCGATGTCATGGGGATCGACGCCGAGATCGCGCGCGGTATCGGGCATCAGCTGGCCGAGTCCGATGGCCCCGACCGGGCTGCGCGCACCGGGATTGTAGGCGCTCTCGACCTCGATATTGGCGCGGTAGAAAAGCGCCCAATCGGTGACCGACAGGCCCGCCTGACGTAGAGCGTCATGGCTGCCGTAACGCAGCGCCGTGGTCTCGATGGCGTGGAGGATTTCGGGGGCGGCGCGGATGGCGCGCGGGGCAATCGCTGCGGCAGCCGTTACATCGCTCAGGGGATCATCATCCCCATGGGACTGCGGTGCGGCAAAGAGAAAGAGACGATCTGGAAGGGGCCCAGTCTGGGCATCGTCTTCGCCGGTGAACGAACGCAGAGTGCTCGTGGACTCGGCCGTGTCGATCAGTCGACCATCGGGACTGACCTGGAAGATGAAACCGTCGGCAAGGGCCAAGGGTGCGGAACAAACACCTGTACCCAGTGCAACGACGAGCGCAAACGCGCGGTCAGTTGTCCTTGACCAGAACCGGGCCAGTCCGCGGCTCAGGCGTGCGCCCGGGGGCTGCGTGGCGTTCGCGGGCACCCTCGACGAGCGGGATGCTGGCAGTCGTGCAGCCCATGTCGGCAAGAAAGCTGACAAGGCCGACGATGGTCTTGAAATCGCGCAGCTTGAGAACGCTGCGGCTGGTGACGAGCATCTTGTCGTCCCCTCCATCCGGGGCAACCGCCCGGATGACCCAGGCGCCGTACCAGCTGTTATGGCGCTTCTCGGCGCCTTCCTTGCAGACCACCTCGATGAGATAGCCTTGGGCCAAGAGGCCGCGCAGCCCGTCTTCTGTAACCACATTCGGTGCTTCTTCTATCATGGCCTTCCCTTGGGTCCTTCTTCTGCCTGGGTGCAGTCTCGGGCCCACGGGGTCGCAACACCGCGGGCGATACAAGACAACATGAGCGATAGCAAGACAATTAAAACGACTTGACACAGATTGCCTTGCTCCAATAACGGTGATAGCTGACAAAATCGTGATCTTAAAGGCGGAAAAGGAGTTTTGCCCTGCACATGTCCTGTGCGTGCAACATCCCCCTCGCGCTGCTGATCACCGTCCTTGTGGTGAGTGGCCCGGCCTATGCCTGCATCCCGCCCGAACGGCCGTTCCTGCCCGCGTCCCGAGAAGACATGCGCACCTATGCGGACCTGATCCGGGGGGATTTCGAAGCCTACATCGCCGATGTGCAGGAGTATTTCCGTTGCATCGACGAGGAACGCGCGCGGGCCTTTGTTGAGGCCAGGGAAGTGAGCGAGGACTACGGGCGGTTCATCGAGGCTGTCGAGTAGCCCCCGTTCCGCTGGCACGGGCCGCCCTTGATCCTGTGCCGATGATACAGTGATGATTTTGTTGGAGCATGTTCGGCCTGGATCGCGTCCAAGGCCTCCACGCATCGGTTGCCTGTGCGGCAGCGATGCGGTTCAATCAGGGTTCGTCTCCGGCCAATTTACCGAAAGGATTTACGCCCCGCGTCTTTGCGTTTCTGGCAACGTATCCGTCTTGCGCCCGGGGTGACGCTGAACCTCTCGAAATCGACGGCATCTCTATCGTTTGGACCGCGCGGTGCCAAATACACCGTCAGCCCCCGGGGGAACCGAACCACACTCGGCCTTCCGGGCACAGGCCTCTTCTACACCATCCAGGATCGCAAGGGCGCGCGTGCAGCCACCTCAACGCGGGACAAACTGTCCCTCGGGTTTTTCCGAAGGCTCGTGACCCCACCCGAGGAAAAGGCCTTCATAGACGGGCTGTGTGCGCTCAACGATGGTGATGAGGATGCGGCATTGTCCCAGCTGGAAGCCGCAAGCGATCTGCCCGACGCGGCCTGGATGGCCGGCATGATGCGTTTGAAGCAGGAGGCATTTGCGCAGGCGCGCGGGCATCTACAAAGCGCGCTTGCGGCGGGCGACAGGCTCGGCGCGCTGTTCGCAAAATATGACCTCTCGCCGCAAAGTACCCTGCCGATCGCCAAAGGCATCTTTGCTCATATCTCCCCCACCGAGCGCGGCACACGGCTTGCGTTGGTGGAGCTGTGCGAGGCGCGCGGAGACGCCGAAGGCGCGGCGCAGCATCTCGAGCGGCTGATGGTCATAGCGCCGGAGGACCCCATCGTACTCTTGTCCTTCGTCCAGATCGCACTCGACACCCCCCACGATCACGACCTTCTGGACCGGGTGATCGCCCTGACCGCCGCCACCCAGAACGACACGCCGATCGACACAGGCATTCTGCTCTACCGTGCTCGGGCGCTCGCCGCCCGCGGCCTGCCCGACGCCGCCATCGATGTGCTGACCCGCGCTGGCCGACGTCGCAAGGACCGCCCCGATCGTCTCTTCCATCAGATCCGTCACGACCGCGCCGAGCTTTACGCACGCGTGGGTCGCAAGGCCCAGGCACGGCGTGAGTTCGAGAAGCTCTATGCGGAAGCACCGGAGTTCGATGGGTTGGCTGAGAGACTGGGATTGAGGTGAAGCGTTCGACGCAATGGGCGGAGAGCGGACTTTCGCTGCGTCATCGAACTACGACACGACAAAGAGCCGAAGCGGACTTTCGCCACGACGGGCGCAAGCGTACGGGGTGCGCAACAGGGCGGCATTTTTACGCTTGGTTGAGCTTTCAGCTGTCTTGGCTGGCAGCCGCTGTGTCGTTCGAAGAAAGCGGCATGGCAATGTGGCCGAATAGTTGCGAGCGAACGGAGCACAGAGCGAAGATACTCGTATGCGCCAGCCAGCGAATTGCCGAGGCGCGGGCGCTTAGCTTGCGGCGCTCAATGACCGGCGAAAGACCAACAAGCTGCAAAGCAGGAACACCACGCCCATACCGGCGATGCGCAAGAGGTCGGGCCAGACCACGTCCAACCCGGCACCACGGAAAACGACGGCCTGCGAAAAGGACATGTAGTGGCGCGACGGCAGTAGGGCGGTGAAGGGTTGCAATATCTCGGGCTGGCTTTCGACCGGGCTGATGCCGCCGGACAGCAGCATCATCGGGATCACCACCAGCAATACCAGCAGCGCGAATTGCGCCATGCTGCGCGCCACCGTGCCCAGCAGGATGCCGATGGCACTGGCCGCGAACAGGTAGAGCGTCGCGCCCAGCATCAACACCCAGCGGGACCCGGCCACCGGCACGTTCAGCCAGCCCTCGACCACCACGCTCATCGAAAGGCCAAAGGCCACCAGCACGATCAGCCCGTTGGCCCAGATCTTGGCCAGCGCGATCTCGACCGCGTGCAGGGGCATGACCATCAGGTGTTCGATCGTGCCATGCTCGCGCTCGCGCACCAGCGCCGCACCGGTCAGCATGATGATGATGATGTTCAGGAAATCGAGGATGCCGGTCAGCGCGTTGAACCAGCTCATCGTGCCATTGGGGTTGAAGGCGCGGTGAATCTCGTTGCCGATGGCCAGATCGGTCTCGGCGTCGGCGCGCGACAGGTAGCGCGTGACCTCGTCATTCACGATGTTCTGGATATAGGCATCGCCCAGCCCGGCCTGCATCACCGCCGTGGCGTCGATATCAAGCTGGATCTCGGGCTGATGACCTCGGCGCAGATCGGCCTCGAACCCATTGGGGATGCTGATGACGAACAGGTAGGCACCGGCATCCAGCGCGGCATCGACCATGCCCGCCTCGATCTGCTCGGGCGGCTGGAAGTAGGGCGGGTAGAAGGCGTTGGCGATCTGCCGCGACAGGCTGGAGTTGTCTTCGTCAACGATGGCGATCGAGGCGTGGTTGACGTTTTCCGGCAGGGCGGTGGCCTGCATGTAGACCATGCCTGTAAAGGTGAACAGGATCAGCCCCACCATCATCGTATCGCTCAGCACGGCGCGCAGTTCCTTGGTGCCCAGCCAGAAGATGTGTTTCAACGCGCCCATGGCCTAACGCTCCTGCTTGCGCAGCAACAGCAGCGCGGGGATCAGGAAGACCGGGATGAACGCGGCCAGCGCCAGCATGTCGGGCAGCAGTTGCACGAAGCTCAGCCCCTTGGTGTAGGCGCCCACGGACAGGTGCATGAAATAGCTGGCGGGCCAGACCTCGCCGATCAAGCGGCCGATCCCGTCGAGGGTCGAGATCGGCTGGATCATCCCCGAGAATTGCACCGTGGGCATCATCGACAGGATGGCGGCGGCGAAAATAGCGGCGACCTGCGTGCGCGTCGCGCTGGAGATCAGCAACCCGTAGGACGTGACGGCCCCGCCATACAGCAGCGAGCCGACCACCAGCGCCGCAAGGCTGCCCTCGAAGGCGACCCCCAGCCCAAGGCTGACGACCAGCAGCAGGGTGACGCCGTTCACCAAAGTGATCGCGACATAGGGCAGTTGCTTGCCCACCAGAAACTCGACCCGGCTGGTGGGGGTGACGTAGAAATTGGTGATGGTCCCGATTTCCTTTTCGCGCGCTACGGACAGCGCCATCAGGATCGCGGGGAACATCATCAGCAGGATCGCGGGCACCGCCGGGCCGATGGCGCGGATGCTTTCAAAGGCGGGGTTGTAGCGATAGCGGTTTTCGATGTTGAACGTTGCCAGCTCGTCGGGGTCATAGCCTGCGCGGCGATAGGCATCTTCGAGGGCGGCGTAGTGGGCGGCCTCGACATAGGCCTCGATCGTGCCGGCGCGCGTCGTGTTGGCCCCGTCCAGCCAGGTCGAGACGCTGACCTCGTGGTCCTGTTGCAGGTCGCGGCCAAAGCCCGGCGGGATCTCGATCGCGACGGTCAGATCGCCCGCGCTCATGCGGGTGATCATCTCGTCTCGGGTCAGGATCTCGGGCTGTTCGAGAAAGGTGTTCGAGCTGTAGAAGGCCTGTAGATACTGGCGGCTGGCCGGGGTCTGGTCCTGATCCAGCGCGGCGATGGTGATATCCTCGATATCCATCGAGATCCCCAGCGCGATGACGATGGTCAGAAAGACCGAGCCGAAGAACGCAAAGGCCAGCCGGATCGGGTCGCGCATCAATTCGCGCCATTCGCGCAGGGCGATGGCCGACAGGCGCGTGATGCTGAACCGCGCCGGGCGTACAGGCGCATCGGCGTGTGGCGCGGCGGGCGACGGCGGCGGCGCAAGGTCTGGCGCGGTGCCGGTGTTGCCCGCGGCGATGGCGCCCTCGATCTGCTGCACGAACGCCTCTTCCAACGTGCCCGAGGGGCTGTTGGCCGCGATTTCATCGGGGGTTCCGACGACCATGACCTGACCCGCATGCATCAATGAGATGCGGTCGCAGCGCATCGCCTCGTTCATGAAATGAGTCGAGATGAAGATCGTCACGCCGTCCCCCCGCGACAGTTCGACCAGCAGATCCCAGAATTCGTCGCGCGCCACCGGGTCGACGCCCGAGGTCGGCTCGTCGAGGATCAGAACCTCGGGGTCGTGCAGCACCGCGACCGCCAGCGACAAGCGCTGACGCAGACCAAGCGGCAAGGTGCCCGCCCGCGCCGCCATGTAGGGGCCAAGGTCGAACCGCGCCGACAGCGTGTCGATGCGGGCCGCCGCATGATCGGACGGCAATTCGAACAGGCGCGCATGCAGGTCGAGGTTCTGGCGCACGGTCAATTCGCCATACAGCGAAAACGCCTGGCTCATGAAGCCGACGCGCTTGCGCGCCGACAGATCGCTGGCATCCACCGGCTTGCCGAACAGATCGGCCTCGCCCTCGGTAATGGGCAACAGGCCGGTGAGCATCTTCATCGTCGTGGTCTTGCCGCAGCCGTTCGAGCCGAGAAAGCCGAAGATCTCGCCAGGGCGGATGTCGAAACTGACATCCGAAACGGCCGTGAAATCGCCGAACCGCTTGGTGAGGCCGCGCGCCGCGATGGCCGGGGCTGCGCCGTCATCGCGTAGGGGCGGGATCTGCAAGGTGGTGCCGTCGCCGCGCTTGTCCTCGGGCAGCAGTTGCACGAAGGCGCGTTCGATATCGGGCGCGCCGGTGCTGGCCTTCAACTCGCCCGGGCTGCCGGTGGCCAGAACGCGGCCGGCATCCATCGCCACCAGCCAGTCAAAGCGCTCGGCCTCGTCCATATAGGCGGTCGAGACCAGCACCGACATGCCGGGCCGGTCGGCGCGGATGGTGTCGATCAGATCCCAGAACTGCCGCCGCGACAGCGGATCGACCCCGGTTGTCGGCTCGTCCAGGATCAACAGGTCGGGATCATGCAGAAGCGAGCAGCACAGGCCCAGCTTCTGCTTCATCCCGCCAGAAAGTTTTCCGGCAGGGCGATCCATGAACGGGTGCAGCCCGGTGGCCCGCGTCAGCCGATCCGCGCGCGCCTGCCGCGCCGCGCGATCCAGCCCGAACAGCGTGCCGAAAAAGGCCAGATTCTCGGCCACCGACAGCGCGTGATAGAGGTTTTTCCCCAACCCCTGCGGCATGTAGGCGATGCGCGGCCCGGCAAGGCGGCGATGGCGCGCGTCGCGCATGTCGCCGCCCAGCACCTGCAATTGCCCTTGCTGCATCACCCGCGCGCCCGCGATCAGGTCAAGCAGCGTGGATTTCCCCACCCCGTCCGGCCCCAGCAGGCCGACCATGCGGCCTGTCGGAACCTGCAACGACACGTCAGACAAAGCTAAGGTCTCGCCGTAGCTTTGGGTCAGCCCCTGCGCGATGACGATGGGTTGGCCCGACATGGCACGCCCCTCAGTTCAGTGGCAGGGGCAGATTGGACAAATCGGCAAGCTGCAACTCTGCGGGCCAGTCGGACGGGGCCTGCCCCGGTTCGGGGGCAAGACG
Source organism: Rhodovulum visakhapatnamense (assembly GCF_004365965.1). Classification (GTDB taxonomy): domain Bacteria; phylum Pseudomonadota; class Alphaproteobacteria; order Rhodobacterales; family Rhodobacteraceae; genus Rhodovulum; species Rhodovulum visakhapatnamense. Next base: position 59,958 of record NZ_SOEB01000022.1, on the reverse strand, counting down.
CACATAGGCCACGCCGCGAATGCCGGTGCGCACGTAGTCGATATAGGCCTCGACCAGTTCCTGCGGCACGCGGGCACGGACCCGGAACACGAGGTTCTGACGCTCGTCCGCCGTTTCGACCGTGCGCGGCGTGAATTGCGATACGGGCGAGACAAAGGTGACGATGGCCGGCACCACGGCATCCACGACGTCGAGCTTGATGCGCGCCTCATCCCCGATGGCAAGGCGGTGCGCCTGCGTCGCGGGCAGGTAGAATTCAAGGTAGACTTCGCTCAGATCCACCATGGTCATCACCCGCGCGCCCGCGCTGATGATCTCGCCCGGCTCGACCAGACGATACAGGATGCGCCCGACCGTGGGGGCGGTCAGCTCGGTATCCTCGAGATTGGCCGCGATCTGATCTGCGGCAGCGCGCGCGGCGTCAACCGCGCGCTCATGGGCCAGAAGGGCGGCGCGCGCGGCCTCAAGATTGGCCTCGGCCACGGCGACATTGGTGCTGAGCGTGTCGAGATTCGATTGCGGCGAGGTGCCCCGTGCGACAAGGGCACGGCTGCGCTCCTCCTCCTCCTGGGCGAGGGCCAGCAGTGCCTCCATCTGGCCGATCTGCGCCTGGGCGGCGGCGCGCTCAGCCTCGGCGGCGGCGATCTGCGCCTTGGCCTGGGCCAGTTGGGCCTCGATGATCTTGGCATCGACCGTCGAGACGACCTGACCCGGCGTGACCATGTCCCCCTCGCGCACGGATACCGTCTCGATCCGTCCGGCGACCATGGACGAGATATCGACCTGCACGGCCTCGATCTGGCCGTTGCCGTAGGCGATATCGACCGGCAACACGTCATCCTGCGACTGTGTCCAGAGGATGTAGCCGCCTGCGGCCAGAAAAATGGCAACAGCGGTGAGGCCGATTTGCAGACGCATCGTGACATTCCTTCGATAGCTCCAGCATCGGACCGAACCCGATGTAAACCGTTTAGTTCACTGCGCAAAATATCCAAGCTGCATCGATGAAAACCCGCTATGAGGTCAGGTCAAATCCCGCGTTTGGTTGCCCGATTGCGCATTGCATGTGCTCGACAGCTTACCTCCATGCGATGGCCACATGAGAGATCCTGATGGTTCGCATTCAGGTCTGGATGCAGACCGTGCCGTCACTGGCTACCTGTTTCGGGCACCTGTCAAAGTTGCCAAGGCGCTGGTGTCAGCCTCGCCAGCAGAAAATCCATGAAGACCCGTACCTTGGGCGTCAATACGTTGGATCGAGGATAGATCAGCCACAGAACCGAAGCATCGTCGAGCCGCCAGTCCTGCAATACATGCACCAGCCGCCCGGCTTGGATCTCATGCGCGATGCTCCATAGCGAGTTGATCGACAGCCCGCCGCCCGAAAGCGTCGCGATGCGTTGTGCCGTTCCGTCGTCGAGGATTGTTCGGCAGGTCATGCGCGCCGGGTCGAGCGTGAAGCGGCGGCTCCCCGCGACCAGATCCCGAGGGGCGGCGCTGCGCCACGACAGCAGGTCGTGGCCATCCAGGTCCTGCGGCTCTTTCGGCGTGCCGCGCCGCGCGAGGTACTCGGGCGCGGCGCAAAGCACACGTGTGTCATCCCCCAGCTTCCGGCCGCGCAGGCTAATGTCCTGCAAGGGGGCGCTACGCAGGGCGAGGTCAAAGCTGCCTTCGATCAGGTCCATCCGGGTATCGGACAGGCGCAGATCCAGCGTGATGTCGGGGTATTCCGCATGAAAGGCGGGCAAAAGCCGCATGATGTGCAGTTGGGCAAAACTACTCGGCGCGGCGAAACGCAGCGTGCCCGTGGGGCGTTCCGCATTCAGGCCAAGCGCGGCGCGAGCGGCCTCTGACTGCGCGAGGATCTCGCGTGCGTAGGGCAGAAAGGCCGCGCCCTCCTCCTGCAGGGCCTGTAATTGGCTGAAGTAAGCCTGCCCCGGCATCTCATGGGATTGTGCCTCAAGGCGCCCCCTCGTTTCCCGTTCCAAATTCTCGAAGCGGCTGCGGCGCTCACCACCCGCGCCATCGTCGCCTGAGCCGGCCGCCTCGCGGACCGCGGGGAGATCCTTGTCGCGCCCTGCGGCTTTTCCTCCCCCGAACATCTTCCTGAAAATGCCGAACACCATGCCCCAACCTGCCTGATCTAAATGCGGCGATAGGGGCACCCTTCACTCCGCGTGTCAATCTTCTGCTCTCAATGAGGGAGAGCGCAGAAATTCTTTCAATATTCATTTCGGCACGCTTTTTTCCCGCCACGAATTACATTGGCTAGGTTGCATGGTTTCACGCCCATCCACCTGCGTTTGCCTGTCGGCTAGTTCTACGTCCGGAATAGGGGCATGAAGCTGACTCATGCTTGGAAATGGCCTTGTAATCGCTTTGGGATGGCTCCGGACCTTTGCTGCACATAGCTCGAATGTCCGGAGAGGGCCGATCTCCCCCCCTACCCCCCCCCGGCCCTTACCGCCTCTCGTCAAGCACCCCCAGTTCCTCCCACATCCAGCGGAAATCGTACCCGGCCATTGGCGTGCCCTCGGCCTTCGCGCTGCGGTTTTCGATGTATTTCAGCCACTCCACGACCTTCTTGCGTCCCGCGGTGCTTCGGACAGCCTGGCGCGGGGTCTTGTCGCCGAGGGCGGGGATCGGTTGGTCGAGCGTGTCGCGGTAGTGCCGGTCGAAATGCGCCTGCATGATCTGGCGGGTGATCTTGGGCGGGATCTCGTCCGGCTCCTCGAGCGGCCCGCCTCGGGCATCGTGGTCGCGCATGGCCTGGTCCACCGTCTGGATCGTGGTCAGCGGAGGCCGCAGCAGATCGCCCAGAGCCGCCGTGATCAGGGCCGCCCCGCGCTCGCGCTCCGCGGAATTCACCTCCAGGATCAGAGCCTTGCCCTTCAGGTGGAGTGCACCGTGTACATTGCCGCCGTCAGAGAACGTCCCGAGGGCCAGCCCCTTTCCCTTCGCAACACCCTTCGCCGGGGCGAGCCAGTTCCAGGCTTTCGGGCCGTCGGGCGACAGGTCGGCCAGCCCGTCCAGCGCGGCGCCAACCTGGGCCTGCACCACGCCCGCCTTGAAGGGAAAGCGAAGCTCGTGGAACTCCAGGTCCTCGCCATCCGTGTTCGTCAGGTGCGGCATCTGCGGGTCGAGCAAGCGGGGCAGATGGGTGAAGAGCCACGCGCTGCTGAAGAGCGGCGCCGCGGACCTTAGCTGCTCAACGCTCAGCCGCGGCGTTTCGGTCTTGCGCAGCCGCAGCGCATCCTGCAGCCCGTCGAACAGAAGCTCCACCGCATCCGCCGAAAAGGGCAACAGGCCGCCCGAGACCAGGTGGTGATCGCGGACCGGCACCACGCGGACGGCGACCCGGTCCCATTGCTTCAGCGACCGCGTCGCGCTTTTTTCCCGCACGGTCACGGGATCCGCCCCGGTCAGCAGGTCGCGCAGCACCATGCTGGTGCCGGGGACCACCTCGGTCACCTCGTGCAGGCTGACATGGGCGTCGCGGAGGCCCTCGATATAGGCGCGGTTCAGCACCTTCTCCGTCCAGCCCCGCCGCTTGAGGTAGGTTTCGGCGATGTTCTGCCCGTCGGGGTGCCAGCGGCGGGACAGGAAATCCTCGAAGGCGCAGCCCCAGAGGGTCCAGGGTGCCTGGTCCCCGAGGATGTCGGCCAGGTCTTCGAAGTCGAGGTCGAACTCCTCCAGCGCCGGCAGGAAATGCTCGTCCACGACCCCGGCCAGCCGCTCGGCCCAGGCCTCGTCGCGATGGGCGAAATCGATGATCCCGCCGAGGTCATGCCCCTGTTTCACCGGTGTCCTCCCCTCGGAGCCGCTGCCCTATCCGTAGGACGACCCGTTGAGCCGGGCAAGCCCGTGGCGGAACGGCGCGGAAGAACCGCGCGGTATGGCGACCGATCAAAGGTGGACACGGCCCGAACAGGTGGGAGTCCGTCCGTGCCGCTCGACCGCGAACGGTGCGCGGCAATCCCGCGCGGCATCCGACGTCGGCAAGGCCGAGAACACCGAATCCTGCACCATGCCCGAGCGGCCGCAATGCGCGGTCACCTGATCGATGGAACCCTTTGTTTTGATCATTTAGGGCTGTGATACCCTCACAACCCGGAGATCGTCCGTGCCAAGCGACTCGACACTTGTTTTCTACCTGATGGGCCTGGCCGCAATCATGATGGCGTCGAACCGGGTGCGCTATGACCTGATCGCGCTCTTCGTGCTTGTGACCCTAGCGCTTTCGGGAATTCTCAGTCCGGCCGAGGCTGTTGCGGGGTTCGGGGCGACCATCATCATCATGGTTGCAGGATTGTTCGTCGTCGGCGAGATGCTGGAGCGGACCGGCGTCGCCCGCACGGTAGGCGACCAGATCCTGAGATACGGCCGGGGCCGGGAAGTGCGGCTGATGGTGCCGCTTTGCGTTGGCGCCGCGGTGTTGGGGTCGGTGATGTCCTCGACGGCGGTGGTGGCGATCTTTATCCCCATCGTCCTGCGCATCGCCCGCGACTCGGGCATCAACGCCGCCCGTCTGCTGTTGCCGATGGCGTTCGGCGCCCTCATTTCCGGCATGCTGACGCTGATCGGCACGCCCGGCAACCTGGCGGTTTCCGACGCGCTGCGCGATGCCACCGGCCAGCCGCTTGGCTTTTTCAGCTTCAGCATCATCGGTGTTACCATTCTGGCCCTCACGGTGCTGTTCTTTGTCTTTGTCGGCCGTCACATGCTTGGCCCGCTGACGGCCAACGGTGCCGACCAGCCACGGCGCAGCGACCGATCCCTTGCCGAAATGTTCCGCATTCATGGCCTGGACCGGGCCGAGGTCATGCGGATCGAGAAAAGCTTTGCCGGCAGCGCCGCGCGTGACCTGACCGTCGCCGCGCCACGGATCCTGTCGCGTTGGCGCCGCGGCCCGCGCGGTACCCCGCATGTGACGCTGTTCTCGATCGGAATGGAGTTGCAGCGTGATGACCTGGTTGTCGTGACTGGCAGCGAGGCCGACCTTGCCCGGTTTGCCCAGACGCCCGGTGTCGCGCCGGCCGGTTCGTTCTACGACGACATGAACAGATGGATCGACACGCTCGGGGTCATGGAGGTGATGATCCACCCCGAGGCCGGTATCCGGGGTTCAACCCTGGCCGATCTGGCGTTCCGCGAAAGTTACGGGCTCGAGGTGCTGGATATCCTGCGCGACGCCAGGCCGGTGTCCGACCTCCAGACGACCCCCTTGCGCGGAAGTGACCGGCTGCTGGTCGCCGGCCCGTGGTCAAAGCTGGACGGGATCAATGCCGCCACCCGCGACTTCGTCATTCTCGAAGAGCCGGCCGAGCGGGCGCGGTCGGTGCCGAATTCAAGCAAACTGTGGATCGCGCTCATCATCCTGTTCGGCATGATCGCGGTTTCGATCGGGGGGCTTTCGATCACGATCGCGGTGATCCTGGCGGCGATTGCGGCCGTGATGAGCGGCACCATCTCTACCAGCCAAGCCTATCGATCGATCCGTCTGGATACGCTGGTGGTGATCGCGGGCATGCTGCCGCTTTCCACGGCGCTGGACAAGACCGGCGGCGCCGACATGATCGTGACCGCGCTGTTGCAGATGGCGGGCGACGACAGTCCGCGGGCGGTCATGATGGCGCTGTTCTTCCTGACGATGTCCCTGAGCTGGATCCTCTCGAACACCGCGACGCTGGTGCTGGTGGGGCCGATTGCGGTAAACGCCGCGCTGTCGATGGGGGTCTCGCCGGTGCCGATGGCCATCGCGGTGCTGATCGCGGGATCGGCGGGCTTTGCCTCGCCTGTCTCGTCACCGGTGGTGACTCTGGTGGTCAGTCCGGGCAGTTACAGGTTTGCCGACTTTCTGAAGGTCGGCGTGCCGCTGACGCTCGGCATCGCGACCATTGCGTATTTCATCATACCCGTCGTCTTTCCGTTCTGACGGCAGAGCTATGCCCGATTATGGGTGACGCGGCCTGATCAGGCGGCGCGTGTTTCGGTGTGAACGCGGCGACGCCGTCGGTGAATGTGACGCCCTCGATGACCTGTTGCGCATTCCGGAGCATCCGGTCGGTCATTCCGACGACATCCGGTCAGCTGTTCCGGGGTATCCGGTCACCGCGAGACGACGCCGCTGGGCGTGGGTTTTTGATGTCGTTTCCGGTCGGGCCGGTCAAGGGTTTCGGTTCTGGCGATACGGGAGCCGCGCGCGGCGCCGTGCGCGCCCCATGACGCTGGCGCGGCGGCGCGCGCGGCGGTGATCGGGGCCTGCGTCATGTTTCGTTCTTCCGCATCGAGGGCCCGTCGAGGGGAAGCCGGTGGGCGTTGTGAACCAGCCGGTCGAGGATGGCGTCGGCAAAGGTCGGCTCGCCGACGCCCTCGTCCCATGCTTCGACGGGCAACTGGCTGGTGATGACAATCGAGCCGTTTTTGTAGCGGTCCTCGACGATTTCCATCAGGTCGCGCCGGTTTTGTGCCGTCAGCCGGTCGGGACCCCAGTCATCCAGGATCAGAAGGTCGGTGCGGACGAGTTGGCGGAACAGGCGCGGAAACCGGCCGTCGCCATGGGCGAGCTCGAGATCGGCGAAGAGACGCGGCAAGCGGTGATAGAGGACGCTGCGCCCGTCGCGGGCGGCCTTCTGGCCGAGGGCGCAGGAAAGCCAGGTTTTCCCGACCCCGCACGGTCCCGTGACGATCAGATTCTGCCGCTGCGCGATCCAGTCTCCCTCGGCCAGCTGGCGGAAGAGGTCGCGGTCGAGCTTGCGCGGGGTGCGGAAGTCGACATCCTCGATGGCGGCCCCGGCCTGGCGCAGCTTCGCGGCGCGCATCCGGCTCTGGTAGCGCTTGTTGGCGCGATTGGCGGCCTCGCGGTCGATCAGCAGGCCCAGCCATTCGGCATGGCTGAGATCGGCGGCGCCGTCCTGCTTCTGCAGTTCGATGAATGCCTCGGCCATGCCGTCGAGCTTGAGCGCCCGCAGCCGGTCGAGGGTTGGATGGTCAAGCATGATGTCTCCTCTCACTGGAAATATCCGGAGCCGCGGATGTTGGGATGGGTGATCACCGGCCCCTCCGCGGGCGTTTCGGGCCGTTGGCGATGCAGGTTGTTCTGCAGGATCGATTTGACCGAGCTGTAGCTCTGCCCGCCGATCTCGTGGGCGCGCAGGCAGGCGGCTTCGAGGGCATCGCGGCCATGGGGCTTGGCGAGGCTGACGATCCCGAGGCAGGCCCGGTAGCCCTGTTCGGGATGCGGTTTCGTTCTCAGGATCAGCTCCACCAGGGCAGCGGTGTTGGGGCCGATCTGTTCGGCCCGGCGGCTGATCTCGGCGGGCGTCATGCCGGCATAGCGGCGATGGCTCGCGGGCATATGCGCGGCCACGGTGGTATGCTTGCGGTTGCCCGAGGTCCGGACATGGGAGGCAACCCGCTGGCCTTCATGAAAAATCTCGACGGTCCGGGCGGCAATCCGGACCCAGAGGGTCTTCTTCAGAAGCGTATGCGGGACCGAGTAGTAATGCTTCTCGACCTCGACATGGTAATCGAGCCCGGCGCGCCGTTCGAGCCAGTCGGCATAGTCGTAGGGGCTGTCGGGCAGCGGTTTCAGCGCCGGCTTGTCCAGTTGGTCGAACAGGGCCTGGCGGCTGGCACCGAGATGGCGGGTTACCTTGCCGTTCAGGCCGGGCAGCAGATCGCGGATCGCGGCATTGAGTTCGGATAGCGAGAAGAACCGCCGCTTGCGCAGCCGCGCGATGATCCAGCGCTGGACCAGCAGCACGCCGACCTCGACCTTCGCCTTGTCGCGCGGCTTGTACGGGCGCGCGGGCAGGATCGCCGTGCCGTAATGCGCCGCCATCTCGGCATAGGTGCGATTGATCTGCGGCTCGTGAAAGCAGGCCTTCGTTACGCCGGCCTTGAGATTGTCCGACGCGATCTGGTCGGGTACGCCGCCGAAGAAGGCCAGCATCCGGACATGGGCGCCGATCCAGTCCGGCAGGCTCTGCGTCCAGCTCGCCTCGACAAAGGTGTAGTTCGACGTCCCCAGCACGCCGACGAGAATCTGCGCCGCGCGCACCTCGCCGGTCTCGCCATCGACAATCTCCAAGGTGTCACCGGCATAATCGACGAAGACACGCTCGCCCGCGACGTGGTGCTGGCGCATGGTGGGCGACAGCCGACCTTCCCAGCGGCGGTAAAGCTCGCAAAACCGGCTGTAGCCGTAGCCATCGTCCGGATGGGCGGCGCGGTATTCCTCCCAGACCAACGACAGGGTGACCCCTCTCTGCCGCATCTGGACATGCACCGCCGGCCAGTCCGGTTGCGCCAGCCCGCGCCGCGTCGCCTCCCCGAACGGATGAAACAGCCGGCGCTCGAGCGCGGCCTCGTCGATCCCGTCGGGCAGCGGCCAGGACATCCCGGCCATCTGCGCACGTTTGAGATACTCGCTGACCGTCGACTGGCCCACATTCAGGCTCACGGCAATCTTCCGCGTCGACAGCCCGGCGGCCTTCAGGCGAAGGGCTTCTGCAATCTTGCGCATCGGCAATCGTCTCATTCTAGGGCTTCCCTGCTCGTCCTCGAAGACGGCAAGGCTACCCCGCTGCACGATCGCCCAGCAGCGCATCTCTCGGCCGGATGCCGGGGTGACCGGATACCCCGGAATCCGTGACCGGATCAGATCGGAATTACTGACCGGATGTTATCGGAATCGCTGACCGGATGAGCCCGGAACGCGCACGAAGCCCACGATCTTCACGGCAACACGCTGAATGGCCTGAAACGGCTGATGGATCTCGCCGATGCCGGGGGCGGCACCCTGTCCGTGGTGCTGATCGGCCATCCGCGTCTGCAGAACGATCTGAAGCGTGCCACCATGGAGGAGATCGGCCACCGCACCACCCGGATCGAGACCGAAGGCCTCGGCACGGATACCGCGCCCTTCATCGACTGGGTGCTGAAGCAATGCCTGGCCGACGGGACAAAGGTGGATGACGTGATTGCACCCGAGGCCCGCGCCTTCCTGGCCGAGAAGCTGAACACGCCGCTGCAGATCGCCGAGCATCTGAACCGCGCCTTTGCCGACACCTTCCGCATGGGCGCCGGCCAAGTCACCGCCGAAATCGTGCGGGACACAATCTCGGCCGGCTTCGACGATCTCGACGCCCGTCTCGCCCGGATCGGCTATTCTCCGAAAGCGCTGGCCGAGCAGTTCGACCTCAGCCAGGCCGAAACCCGGCGCTTCCTCAAGGGCAAGCTCGATACCGACCGGACCTCTGAAATCAGCGATCTCATGCGTCAGGCCGGGCTGCCTATCTGAGCACCCCCCGATAGTCGCAAATAATTCGGTCGGAAAACGGCCGATGTTTGCAGTCCGGGCCACGGATGCTTGCAGTCCGCTACACCTAAGCCATGCGGTTCTCGCTTTGGTGCTCCTGCGAGGCCCGTCGAAGGAGACACCTATTGCGCCTGCGGAAACTGATCACGGGCCAAGGCCGGCGCGGCAAGTCGACCCCGCAGTTTGCCGCACACATTCGATTTGCGCTGACGTTGCAAGAGGACCGGGAAGAACAGGCGGACTCCGCTCATTTGCCAAAGGCGCGAGAGCACTTCCGGACAAATAGGGAGGCTGACATCCAGCAAAGGAGTCAGCCTGGAACCTTGCCGATCGTCACGAAGGGCAGACACTCTGCGGGGAACGGCGGAATGTATACCTCAAGCGAAGTCCGGCGCTTGAGAGAAGACCCTTTAGCTCTCACAATTGGTCTATTCGCCGGATTTGGCCTTGAGTTCCAGTTTCCACAAGCTAAGCGCCTTCAGCATGTGATCGGCCCTTTCTCCGAACTCGCCTGCCAGCAAGGTCTTTGCCTCTTCCGAACGGCCCGTGGTGGCGAGGGTGAGGACCCGACCGGCGTTCGCATGGAACGAGGCGTGAATCGCGTCGATGGTCTTCCATGCCTCCGTTGCCCTGACTTCCGGGCCGACAGCATCCCCGTTGAACCAACGTCCGAAATCGCAGCTCTTGTCGCATGCCGCCTTTTCCGGCGTGATATCGGACTGTCCGTTGGAAATCGCCCCCATAAGATGGCCTTTCCAACTGAGATGTTTGTGCTGCGCGTTCGAGATCTCGGACAGCATCGCGCGTTCCTTGTCCATCGATGTCACTCCACGAATGCCCTTCATTTGTCGCTCATGAACCGGTGGCCTGAAATTCACGCCACATCTTGTCGATGATGTGGGAGGCGCGACCGACACCGAAGGCGATGACATTGTCCCTGTCGCCCAGCCCGTTTCTCAAAGTGAAGCGCGCAATCATTTGCTCCAGTTGCTCGGTTTGCTGACGAAGTGTGGCGGCTGCCGCCGTTGCCTCCTCGACCATCGCAGCGTTTTGCTGGGTGACCTGGTCGAGCTGGGTGACGCCCAGATTGATTTCGTTCAGGCCGATGGATTGCTCCTGCGAACCGAGGGCGATTTCGCTTACGAGGCTCGAGATCTGGCCCACGCGGTCCACGATACCGGTCAACGCTTCGCCTGTCCGGTGGACGAGATCCACGCCGCCGTCTACATGTGCTGAGCTGGCGTCGATTATATCCTTTATTTCCTTGGCCGCCTCCGCGGACCTTTGGGCCAGTGCGCGGACCTCGGACGCGACAACTGCGAATCCGCGTCCTGCCTCGCCCGCACGGGCAGCCTCAACGCCTGCGTTGAGTGCCAAGAGGTTTGTCTGAAACGCGATATCGTCGATCACACCGATGATCTGTACGATCCCACCCGAAGACCGCTTGATTTCCGACATGGCGTTCACGGCCTGCTTTACCACCGCACCGCTGTGTTCGGCATCGGTGCGGGCCTCTTTCACGACCCTTTCCACCTGTGCGGCGCTTTCGGCAGCCGAACGCACGCTTGTCGTCATTTCATCAAGCGCGGCGGCGGTCTCCTCAAGCGTTGCGGCCTGGTTCTCCGTCCGGCGGGATAGATCGTCGGACGAGGCGCTGATTTCGTCAGCACGGCTGTGAATATCGACACCGTTACGCGCGACCGAGCCGATCAAATCGTTCAGCGTGTCGATGGTCGCATTGTAGTCTTGGCGCAGGTCTTCGAATTCGCCCGGAAACCGGGTATCGAGCGTACGGCTGAGGTCGCCTTCGGCAAGGCCTCTGAGTCCGCTCGCGAGGCTGTTCACGACAAAATGCTGTTCGGCCCAGCGGTCATATCGGTCGATTTCGGACTGCCGTTCCTTCTCTTCCATCTCCTCGCGTTCGATGGAGGTCGTTCGCAGGATGCTGAGCGAATCCCTGATCCGCGCGATCTCACCACTGGCGAGCCTCAACGTCGTGGTTGGTTCGTTTACGCCGCGCGCGAGGTTTTCCGCGCTTCGCGCCAGGCGCGAAAGTGGATGGAAAACGATAAGGAGCATCAGGGTCAGAATGGCCAGGAAGGTGCCTGCGATCAGAGTCAGCATCTCACGGTCGCGGGCGATCAGTTCGGCGGCAACGCTTGGGTCAAGGGACGCCGTCTGGTATCTTACGGCCTCCGACATGACACCGTCGGCATAAAACAGCATGCCAAGCATGAGAGGAACGGCCGTTCCCGCCATGACAACGGAAAGCGGCAGACGCATCCCGGCAAAAAAATTCCTGTTGTCCGAGAGCATAGGTATCCTTTCCGTTGCGCGAGTTGTGACGGCTGCACGTGCGACCATTGAGGTGGAGAAGTTACCATTCTATTCACGCAGGCAGTGTGAAATGTGACGGATGCGGGGTATTATGCGGGCGCGGGTTGCGGTCGCACAGGCGAACCGACGCCGTTAAGCGCCGCTTAGGCTCGAGACTCGTTAATTTTCAAAGCCAGAAGATGACAGTTGCGGCGAGGGCTACGGCGGACAGAAAGACCTTCGGGCACCTGTCGTAACGGGTTGCAACACGGCGCCAGTCCTTGAGCTTGCCGAACATGATCTCGATACGGTTGCGCCGCTTGTAGCGGCGCTTGTCGTATTTGACGGGCTTGCCTCGGGACTTCCGGCCCGGGATGCAGGGCTTGATCCCCTTGTCCTGCAAGGCTTCACGATACCAGTCGGCGTCATAGCCACGATCGGCCAACAGCCATTCGGCCTCGGGCAGGCTGCTCAGGAGGGCCGCCGCACCTGTGTAGTCGCTGACCTGGCCGGCTGTCATGAAGAGCTTGATCGGGCGGCCGTTCGCGTCCGTGACGGCATGCAACTTTGTGTTCATGCCACCCTTCGTCCGCCCGATCAGCCTGCCACGCCCCCCTTTTTCAACCGCAGGCTCGAAGCGGTGCGGTGTGCCTTGAGATAGGTGGCGTCGATCATCACCGTCTTCCGGTCGGCGGCCTCGGACGCAAGCCCCTCCATCATCCGGGCGAAAACGCCCATGTCGCTCCAGCGCTTCCATCGGTTGTAGAGGGTCTTCGGTGGGCCATACTCCGGCGGCGCATCGGACCAACGCAAGCCATTGCGATTGATGAAAATTATCCCGCTCAAGACCCGTCGATCATCGACCCTCGGCTTGCCATGGCTCTTTGGAAAGAACGGCCGTAGCCGCGCCATCTGCTCGTCGGTCAGCCAGAAAAGATTTCTCATCATGCCCCCATCAGTTCGGGAGCGTGAATCACGTCGGCAAGGTGGTCGCAAGAAAATTAATGGGTCCTGAGCCTAACGCCCATCAGGTACCGACCGGACGGTCAGTAACCACCAGTGGTCACCCATGTCCAAGAACTCAGACAGGATCTCCGAGATCGCCACTGCGCAGATGAAGCATCTGAAGTGGAAAGCGAACCTGACATCCGCGATCGTGCAGGGTCGATCGGACATCACACCCGAGAAAGCCGCTTGCGACAAGAGCTGCGAGTTCGGAAAATGGTTTCACGGCCCGGCTTTCGGCGAGGATGACAAGAGCTCAGCCGCGTGGAAAGCTCTCGACGAGGCACATGCCTCGTTTCACGCGACAGCCTCCAGGGTGCTCTCGCTTGCCATTTCCGGAGAGAGCGAGGATGCCAAGGCGCTCTTGACCGGTGAGTTTGCCACGCAGGCAGAGAACGTGCTCAAGGCACTCAGCCTTTGGAAACTCGAGATGAAGGTCTTGGAAAAAGACACCCGCTAAAGCGTCCGACCTTTAACCTGAGACATATCCGGCAGCCCTGAAGGTCGTGTCGCGAATGCTGTGGAAATTCCCTGGCGGCATGCTCCGGGCATGTGAAGGTTCGTGTTCTCAGGCGGCGAGGTCAAGGGGCATCGGCTCGAGGGGTTGAGAGAGGGTCTCCCAGCCGTCGACCTTGCGCATCCGGATCTGGCCGGAGGCCAGCAGCGCCCAGAGCAGCATCGGCACGGTTTCGGCGCAGGGCAGCACGGTCTGGGTCTTGATCCGGCGGCGGAATTCCCCGTTCAGGCGCTCGATGGCGTTGGTGGTCCGGGCTGATTTCCATTGCGACGGATCGAGGCGAGTGAAGGTGAAGAGCCAGTCGCGGGCTTCTTCGAGGCTGTCAGCAACCGCGCGACACTTGAGCCGCCACTTGCGCAGGAAAGCCTTTCGGCGCGTCTCGATCCCGGCGGCGGTGTCGGCGTAGATCATGTCGCGGTAGTCCTCGGTCAGCTCGTCGTGCATGTGCTTGGGGGCATGCGCCAGGAGGTTGCGGTGCTTGTGAACCGTGCAGCGCTGGATCGGCAGGTCCTCGCCCCACAGTCCCACGAGCGCGGCCTCCAGTCCCGGGGCGCCGTCGACGATCACGAAGTCGGGCCGCTTCAGGCCGCGTGCATCGAGGTCATCCAGGAACTGGCGCCAGGCGGCCGTGCTCTCGCCACCCATATTTCTGATGGAAAGCAGTACCTTCTGGCCATCGCGGCGTACGCCGATGGCAGCCAGCACCGAGATGTTCGTGGCCTTCTTATCGATCCGGGTCTTGATCACGGTGCCGTCGAGGATCAGACGGACGATGTCCTCGTCGGGCAGGTCACGCAGGTCGGCAACGCGATCCGCGCGCACATGGCGGAGTTCGGGATCGTGACGGCGAAGGGGTCGAAGCGGGTCGCGAGCCTGGCGGAGGAGTTGCATAACGTGCCCGAGGCGGCTCGCCTTCCGCTTCAGGCGCTGTTCGATCAACTCGCGGAGACGCAGGCACGGATCGACCAACTGACCGACGAGATCGAGGAGGTACACCGGAAGAACGAGGTGAGCCGGCGTTTGGTATCGATCCCCGGCGTCGGCGTGCTGACCGCAACCGCGATTGCAGCGACGACACCGGATGTCAGCAACTTTGGCTCGGCGAGGGATTATGCCGCCTGGCTGGGCCTCACGCCAAAGCAGCACTCGACCGGCGGGAAGCCACGAAGCGGCGGGATCTCAAAGATGGGCAATCGATACATCCGGCGCCTGCTGTATCTTGGCGCCATGGCGCAGATCATGGTCCGGCGCAGGAGCCGCCACCCGGGAACGGACTGGCTGTCGCGGAAGCTCGCGACCAAGGAAACAAGGGTCTTCGCGATCGCCTTGGCGAACCGCATGGCCCGGACGATCTACGCGCTTCTGCGTGACGGGACGAGTTACAAGCCGCGAGTCGAGGTCATGCACGGCTGAGAGCGGATCGAAGGAATGGTAAGGCGCAACGTGAGGTGATGGCGAACTGACGGAAACGGCGAACGGGAACACCCCGATGAATCCGAAGCGCCGCCGAGCGCGTTCGATTGAGTGGGAGCCTTCAGCCGACGCGGAAATTCATCATGGCGCGCAGCAAAGTCGCTGCAACGAGACGCCGAATACATGGCCGCAGCCGACCAGCCGTCAGAAGCTCACAATCCCCTTGCCATGCAGGAGCCATCCATACAGGGGTTCAGATCGGGACTGTAAGGTGGCAGGAACAAGAACCAGCATCCGGCCGCGCGCAAGGCTTTGGCAGCGGCGGCATTCTTGTGCGTGGCCAGGCTGTCGAGGATGACGACAGTGCCGGGTTCCAGTTCCGGGATGAGCACATGTTCGATGTAGGCCGCAAAGGCTTTACCATCCATCGCCCCCTTGATGACCCAAGGTGCAAGCAGCGCGTCGGCGCTGAGGGCTGCGATGAAGGTCTGCGTGCCCCACGACCCAAAGGGCGCATCCATCACCAGTCGCTCGCCCCGCTGTGACCAGCCACGCTGGCGGGTCAGGTTGGTTTCGACGGAGGTTTCGTCAATGAAGACAACATGTTCAGGCCGGGCTGCGACGGCAGGTAGGCGATGCTTGCACCAATCGTCGCGCTGCTTTCTTACCTTGGCGCGACGCCGCTCGGTCGCGACCAATGTCTTTTGTCTACGTGAAGCCAAGCTTGCGCAGGAACCGACCAATCGCGTCCGGGTGCGCCTGAACACCGGTCGCATCCGCCAGTGCACCGGCCAATTCAGGCATGGTCATGTCCCCATCCTGGTCAATCAGTTCGATCAGAAAGGTGCGGTGCGGATCAAGCTTACCCTTGCCACCGGGGCGCCCCTGAGGCGCGGCTCTAGCCTGTCCGGTGCGCCGGATCGCACGGCCCCAACGCGCCCCGGTGGCAAGGGTAAGCTTCAGACGCAACGCCGCCGCGCGCCCACTCAAACCTTCCTCGACCAACTTCTGAAACCGCGCACGCAGCGCGTCAGGCAAAGGTGCTGACATGATCCATCCTCCCAAACAGGATGAATCACAGATCAGCGGTCATGGGAATCCCGTGCGATTCAGGTTTTTGGCCGGACGCTTTAGTTTGAGCATCGGCACAGCGATCCCGCGTGGTCTGCCCCCTGAAAAGTGGCCCTCCCTGAAACAGGCTTTCGAGCCAGTTGGAGGACGTGGGAAAGCCCCAGAAGAATCACAATCCCGAGGAGATCGTTGCGAAGCTCCGGCAGGTGGCCGTGTTGAATCCGCAAGGGCGGTCGGTGGCCGAGGCCGTGCGGTTGATCGGCGTCACCGAGTTCAGCTTTTACCTGTGGTGCAGGCTCTGTTGATGGGATGGTTACCTTTACTGACGGCATCGTTACGTGTCAAGGTGATGTTTGAACTCAATACGCTCGGGCTTGGTTCAGCATCTCCTTCGGGCGCACTGTGGCACGCGTGCTGAGCTGCCGCTCGCGCTCGCAACGTGGCGAAAACACCTCTGGCGTGTTGAAGCCGACGAGGCGAATCCGCCAGCTGTCGCCCGGAACCCGGATCGTGTCCCCGTCGACGACCCGCACGTCGCGCGAGGCAAGACCGATGCGCGATGCGGTGCCAGGTGCGGAGGGCTTGCCCACAACAGTTCCCGGAGCAGCGCGCGCCGTATCGATGCCGCCAGTACCGACGGAGGCATCGGTCTGGGCGAGAAACACCAAGACGACGAGCGCGATGAGGGGTAACCATCCGGCGTAGGCCACGGTCGCTGGCGTCTCTTAGATCGTAGCCTTGGGTTTGCGACGCCGCGGGGCCCATTTTTTCGCAAGCCGCTCGAAGCGTTCGATGATGGTGTCGGCCCCGGTATCCTCAGCGTCGAAGTTTCCGCCCGACCAGTGGACCATGTCCTCGTGCTGCTCATGATCGGGATCGGCGAGGGCTTCGAGGAACTCTTCGTAGCCCCAGGCGCCGCCGACGCCCTCCGGTGGACAGGCCCCTGCGGCCTTCAGAAGCCGCGGATAGGTCACGCCCTGGGTGGCCTCGCCCACCCGCTCGATCCGGATGCTGTGGTCCCAGTCATCACCGAAGTCGTAGACATACTGGATCGTCCTGGTGGCGGTCTGGTCGAGCAGCTTTTCCAAGGTCATTTTCTTCGCGTCCATGGGGCTGTCGTAGAACCCGTCCGGGTCGGGCATGCCCCAACTGGAACTCGTAGAGATGGGTGTCGGTCCAGCCCATGGCCGCTTGGATGACCTCATGCAGCCGGTCGAGCCTGATCTTCAGCGGCACCTCGATGTGGCGCATCGGCATTGGCTCGACGTCGTTCAGGATGACCCGGAGGCGGGCGATCAGGGTCATGCGGCGATCCTTTGCCGTGTCGGGGACCAATTCCAAGGCAGGAGATCCGGCACCCGGGAGGCTGTCGTGCCAGGCAGCCGGGCGAGGACGTCACCGAGCCAGGCCTGAGGATCGACATCGTTCATCTTCGCGGTGACGATCAGCGAATACATGAAGGCGGCGCGGTCACCGCCGCGCTCGGAGCCGGCGAAGAGCCATGACTTTCGGCCAAGGGCCACACCGCGGAGTGCTCTCTCGGCCGCGTTGTTCGTCAAGCAGACCCGCCCATCCTCGAGGAAGCGCGTGAAGGCCTCCCATCGGTCTTTCTTGAACATGTAATTGATCGCCTTGGCGACAGGATTGTGCTTCGACATCGTGCCCTGCTCGGCGCACAGCCAAGCGTGCAATGCCTCAACCAAGGGACAGGACAACCGGTGCCTGGCCTCGAGCCGGAACGTGGCATCAAGGCCGTTGATCTGGCGTTCGATGTCGAAGATCGCGTCGATCCTCGCCACCGCCTCCAGTGCGACAGGAGATATATCGTAGGCGGACTTGCCCTTGCGGACATTGCCCTTGATGTCGGCAAGCTCGAAGAACTTCCGCCGGGCATGGCTCCAGCAGAGCGCGCTTCCGGCCGGACCGGGATCACGGTCGCCGCGATAGAGGTCGTTGTAACCGCCATAGGCATCGGCTTGAAGGATGCCCCGCTGCCCGGCGAGATGTCGGTTCGGGTGAGCCATCTCCCGATCGCGCGAGAAGTAGAACAGCGCGGCCGGCGGTGCACCGCCCGCGAAAGGCCGGTCGTCGCGGACATAGGTCCAGAGCCGCGCGGTCTTCGTACCGCCCCGGGCCAAGAGCGGCACCGTGGTGTCGTCGCCATGCAGCCGCTCGACGGCCAGGACATGGGCCCTGATCAGCGCATGGATCGGCTCCAGCGCCACGGTGCAGGCGCCGACCTGGTCAGCCAGGGTGGACAGGCTGACCTCGACACCTTCCTTGGCGTAGCGCTCGACTTGCCTATTCAGCGGCTGATGCTGGCCGAACTTCTCGAACAGGATCAAGCAGGTTGGGCCCAGCCCAGCCACGGGGTGTGGGATGGAACGGCGCTGGCGGCTGGCTGATCTTCTCGCATGCCCGGCAGGTGAACTTCTCGCGGATCGTCTGGATCACCTTCCACTGCCGGGGAATGACCTCGAGCGTCTCGGTGATATCCTCGCCCATCTTCACGATGCGATCCGAGCCACAGCAGGAACAGGGCGTGGGCGCCGAAATCACCACGCGCTCGCGCGGCAGATGCTCCGGGAAGGGTTTGCGGGCCGGGCGGCGACGCTCGAACCCCGCGACGGACGTGGTCTTCACTACCTTCTCGGCGGCGATCTCGTCTTCAGTGGCTGCGGCCTCGAGTTCCTCAAGCTGCAATTCCATCTGGTCGATCAGGCGGGCGCGGCGCTCGGAGCTGTGGCCATATTGCTCGCGCCGGAGCTTGGCGATCTCGAGCCGGAGATGCTTGATCATCTCTTCCGAGGTCGAGACCACCGCCCGGGTCTGCGCCAGCTCGCTTTCTGCGGCCTCGGCACGGGCCTCCGAGGCCGCAAGCGCGGCGCGCAATCTGGCGATCTCGGAAGCGGCATCTGGCATGGCCGAGACCTACCATGCAGGCATCGGAAAGCCCATAAAAATAAGGCCGGAGAAGCCAATTTAGCCTGCCTTTGCAGGGCGTTGCGTCCAGCGCGGATTGCGCCAGTCGATCCCCTCCAGGAGATAGCCGAGCTGGGCTGCGGATAGCCGCCGTCGCGCGTTGGCGCAGGGCCGGGAAAGCCGGTTTTCCGCCGTTCCATCGTCTCGGGCAGCCGCAGGAGCGGCAAATGCTGATGACGCGGCACGGCTTACTCCCCGGCCTGCGCTTCCAGCTTCTGTTTGCGTGTCAACCGTCGCCTCGCATCCCGCATCGCTTCACGGAAATCCTTGTCCGAAACAGCCTTGCTGCCGCCGAGGACCGACAGCTTCATTGCCTGGACGCAGACCCGTTCAAGGTCCGCATAGGAATACCCCAGAAGCTGATCCGCATAACCGGCCGGATCGAAGGATGCCCGGACATTGCGGAAAGCATGAATCAAGTATTTGCGTACCATCGCCGCATCCGGCGCATCGAACCAGACGATTTCATCAAACCGCCGCCACACTGCCGGATCGAGATGCCCGTCTAGATTGGTCGCCGCGATCAGAAATCCGCCCGGCTGAATCTGTTCGATGAAGATCAGCAGGCTGTTGACCACACGGCGGAGCTCGCTGTGTTCACCGGCCTCTTCGCGGGAGCGGGCAATGGCATCGAACTCATCGAAGAACAGCACACAAGGCTGACGGCGGGCGAATTCAAATGTCTTGCGAATATTGGTCGCCGTTTCGCCCAGATAGGAGGAAATCAGACTGTCGAGCCGGACGTGAAAGAAGGGAAGCCCGAGCTCATTGGCGAAGACTTCGGCGCACAGAGTTTTACCGGTGCCCGGCGGTCCGCAGAACAGCAGTTTGGATCGTACGGGAAGTCCGTGACGCCTGATCCGGTCTGCCTGCCGGAATTCCCGGATCAGCCCGAGAAAGAGCTCAGTGTTCTCCGTAGAGAGCAGAATATCCTGGGAGCCGTGCGCCGGCTCTACCCGCTGGATGAAGTCATTAGCCTCATCCGGAAATGGAACCAGGCGCGAAAGTTCGCCGGCATGTCGCGCGGCCGCACCGATATTTTCCACCGTTTTTCGAAGACTGCGCGCCAACACGCGGTTGTTCTTCTTCTCCTCTTCGGAGATAATTTGCTCGACAACCGCGCGGAATTCCTCCTCATGGCCATAGCTCGCAAGCAATTTTTTGACCAGTTCACCGCGTGCCATGCTCGCCCCGTGTTTTGGTTGACGATACCTGCATTGGGAGCTTCTGACCAGTATTGATATCTCAGTGATGGCCCCGGACCTCGTATCAGAAACCAAGTGAAATGTCGCGCTTCGGCCCTTGGGATGCCGGTGTATGATCGGCCGGGCTGGGCCGCTGTGCAGGCGGCCCATCACCTTCAGATTTCGACGCTTTCCGAGATCGCGAGCGCGTCCTCGAGCTCGACCCCGAGGTAGCGGACAGTACTGTCCATCTTGGTGTGCCCGAGCAACAACTGCACGGCTCTCAGGTTGCCCGTCTTCCGGTAGATCTGGGCGACCTTGGTGCGGCGCATCGAATGCGTGCCGTAGGAGGTCGGGTCCAGGCCGATGGATTGAACCCATTCCCGGACGAGGCGGGCGTACTGGCGGGTCGAAATGTGGAGGCGTTCGTGGAACCGCCCCGGCCAAAGGTATTCGGAGCCGACCATCAGGGGCTCCTCCATCCAGCGCGCGAGCGACCTGCGCGTGCCCTCGGTGATCTCGAACCGGACCGGCCGCTGGGTCTTGCTCTGGATGATCGAGGCGCGCTCCTTGACCTGGCCGGCTGCGTAGACATCGGCCACCTTCAGTTTCACCAAGTCGCAGCCGCGTAGCTTGCTGTCTATGGCGAGGTTGAAGAGCGCGAGGTCGCGGTGGTTCTCGGCGATTTCCAGCCGCACGCGAATGGCCCAGACGTGTTTCGGCATCAGCGGACGTTTCTGCCCGACGACGCGGCCCTTGTTCCAGGCGGGGCGGCAAGCGCGAATGGCAGGCAGGTTGGCAGTGGGCATGGCAGTTCCTCCCATCCGCCACGCCCACCACGACACCAACCCGACGTTGGTGACCCATGATAGCACGGGGGGCCGGCGAAGCGGCACGGCCAACCGCGGGGCCCCAATCGACCAACGCTGCGTCGCGCCCGAACGGGCGCAATGCGCAGATAGCGACCGTCACAGAATGGGTGCTGCGGAGTAAGCCATAAGGCCGGTTGGCCCACAGTCCGGAGCCTCGCC
Source organism: Rhodovulum visakhapatnamense (assembly GCF_004365965.1). GTDB lineage: Bacteria > Pseudomonadota > Alphaproteobacteria > Rhodobacterales > Rhodobacteraceae > Rhodovulum > Rhodovulum visakhapatnamense. Next base: position 39,117 of record NZ_SOEB01000022.1, on the reverse strand, counting down.
ACATCCTCGAGCGCTACGGCGCGATTCACCAGACCGGCCATTCGCCGCATGCGAAAGTTCCACTCCCTGGTCGCGGCCGGTTGAGCAGAATCTTCGCGCCTTTCGATCTCATACCTTGATCGCCAGCAGACCCGCATTTTGGAGGCATTTGTCTCAAGCGCAACGCTCGCTTTGGCTCTGGCGTAGATTTCCACGGGTAGCTTTCCGGCGACGGATGCCGAGGAAGACGACATGCCGTCACTTAATTCTGTGGCTTACTCCGTTCACAGGGATGGGCAGGGAGAGTTAAGGGCTCCAATATGCGTCCATCACGCCTTTTCCGGTTCGCTTGATGTGACCTTCAGGACCGTCAGGGTCCGTCGATGGCCGTCCCGCGTCTCCCAGTGGAAGGCGGCGCCTTCGGACAGGCCGATCAGGGCCACGCCAAGCGGGGTCATGACCGAAACCCGGCCCGCACCGATATCCGCGTCCTCGGGAAAGGAGAGGCTGATCGTTTTCTCCTCTCGGGTCAGTTCGTCGCGATAGGTGACGCGATTTCCGATCGTCACGACATGCGCCGGAAACTTGGCGGCAGGCATGATGCGCGCCCGCGCAAGTTCCTCGAGAAGGCGGTCGGACAATTGCGGATTGCGCTTCGCCGCACCCTCGGCCAACGCTTCGAGCCGGTCGAGGTCTTTTTCACTTATGACGATTTTGGGGCGAAGCTTTGAGCGCGACGTCGATTTAGTCTGGATATTCATGGTGATTACCTGCCTCAAGCTTGAAAGAGTAAATTGCGCGTGTCAGGCGAAGCGGCATCGTCCGGATGTCGGACGTCAAGCAGCAAGAGCGTGACGATTGAGCCGTCGTCCCGAAGGAGGGGCGCACTGGTGCCGGCACGCATTCCCAGGAGCGTCGCGCCAAGAAGCGAGGACACCGGAATGATCCCGTACCTCCCGCCTGCGCGTGCCCGATGGCTGAGCAACCCGGTTTTGGAAACCCCGGCACCGAGAGAATAGACGACATGCGACCCGGCGGCGGCCACATCATTCGGCACATCACCGGGGACAATGGCGGCGCTTTGCATTTTATGACGCAGAACATGCTGCAGGAAGAGCGATCGCATCTCTCCGTCCGTGTCGCAAAGCCGAACAAGCTTGGAAAGCTCATGCCGGTCGGCCTGCGTCAGCGTGACGGCAGGTCGTACAACCATGCCGCAACGGGGGCTCTGTGAGATTCTGCGCGTGGTTTCGAATGGACCGATGACCATGGCTTCTCCTCGAACGAGTCACTCGTTCAGTTCCGGATTAGGATGTCGAGGAGCCCCGGGGGTACGCTGGCGAAAATGCACCCTGACCGCCCGGGGTTACCGGCGGTTCAGCAGACGAAAGACATTATGCTCATTGCAGACCACCATCCCAGCAAGCTAGTGGCTCGGTTGCGATTGGTCAATCCGGGTCGTCCGGTCGGGATCGCAACCGCAGGAAGTCGGCCAATTTCTGCCGATCGGCGTAGCACGGCATCGGGGTGTTCGAGCCTTCCGTTGGGCAACAAGGACTTACCTCAGGAAAAAGACGAGGGACATGCTTGCGCCGACCAGTGCAATGAAGGCCCGGAGCGCCCTCACATTGTGGATGCGCCGCGAGAGCGCCGCGCCGATATACCCACCGATGGCCGATGCGGCGCCGAGAACCAGTGCTTCTTTCCAGGCGATCAGGTCGGCAGCAATGTAAACCGTAACGGAGACCGCAGAGAGGACGGACGAGACAAGGTTCTTCAGCCCGTTCATCTCCCTCAGGTCGGTAAGGCCGATCAGGCCGAAGGCTGCGAGAAGCAGGATCCCGACGCCGCCGTTGAAATAGCCGCCATAGATCGTGACCGCCAAGAGCACGGCAGCCGCCTGCGGCAGTCCAAACGTGCCCTTTCCCATGCGGGCGATGCGCCGCGTGATCGGAGGGCCGAAGGCAAAGGCCGCGGTGGCAAAGGCCAGCAGCCACGGAACCACACCTGAAAAGACGGCGCTCGGCGTCACCAGCAGCAGAACCGCGCCCAGGATTCCGCCCAATGCGGATACAAGCAGAACCAGACGCACAGGCAGGCTGCGCGCCCGACGGACGTCCGCACGGAACGCCCAGGCGCTGCAGAGATAGCCGGGCAAGGCCGCAAGGGTAGCGGTCGCATTGGCCATGATCGGCGGCACGCCGGTCCAGACAAGGGCCGGAAAGGACAGAAAGGTCCCTCCTCCGGCCACGGCGTTCAGCGCGCCCGCGGCAAGGCCCGTGAGGATCAGGACAAGGTATACGGTCATTGCAACCTCCGGCCCGGGAACCATCAACCCGCTCTTGCGCGAAACCGCAATGGTCTGCAAATTGGTACGCATCACCTTGGACGCATGACCAATGCCAAGAACGAGTCCAGCCATTGCATTGGAACGATTGCGCGCGCTTCTAGACGAGCAAGCGCCGCTCATCGGCGATCGCCTGCCGACCGAACGCGCTCTTGCGGGGCTTCTGGGGTGCAGTCGCCAGACCGTGCGCGCGGCATTGCTGGAGATGGAACGGGAAGGCGAAATCTGGCGGAAGGTCGGCAAGGGCACGTTCCGCGGACCCGCGCCGCTTGGCCACCCCGTCAAGGAGACAATCCTGCTGAGTGCGACCGCCCCTGAGCAGCTTATGCAGGCCCGGCTGATGATCGAACCGCCAATCGCGGCAGAGGCCGCAAGACGCGCCTCGGCGCCCGACGTGGCCTATCTCGAGGGCCTCGTTGCGCAAGGAAGAGGCGCCTCTGGACGGGCCGAGGCGGAGACGGCCGATGCCGGGTTCCATCGCGGCGTGGCAGAAGTCGCAGGAAACCCCTTGCTCGGCGGGTTTCTCGACTACCTTGCGAGCGCGCGGCGTCGCGCCGCCTGGCAAAGGGAATGGGATCGGACCTACCGCCGGATCGGCGTCAGGGAATTCGCCGGCCTGCACAGCGATCAGCATGGCGATGTCGTCGCTGCAATTGGCCGGGGCGATCCGCAGGCCGCCGAAGCCGCAATGCGGGCCCACCTGAGAACCATCATGGGCGCGATGCAGCAGCCGGACGACAGGGGGTGACGCCCCCTATCGCTCAATCGGCTGGCATGTGGCGGCCTCCACTTCGCGCTGGCGCTCGCGATAAAACACATAGACGCCGGAGCCCAGGATGATCGCCGTGCCCAGCAGCGTCATTCCATCCGGGATTTCGCAGAAGACGAGGTACCCCACAAGGGTCGCGCCGACGATCTCCAGATACTGGAACGGCGCAAGCAGGCTTGCCTCCGCCTTGCTGAATGCGAAGGTGATCGCGAGAAATGCAACCATCGCAAGGGCACCAGCCGCGAGAACGATCCAGAGAACCCAGCCCGGCAATCCGGAGACGGCGGTCCGCTCGAACCCGAGTGCGCTTGCCAAGAGATGCGCCACCAGAACGATGGCTCCGGCCGACAGAGAGGCGCCGAACTGGAAGGTCAGCGCGGACCGGTCGCGCGTCGCTTTCCGCATGACGATCATGTTGAGCGCATAGGCCAACGCGGCCAGCACTGGCAACAGGACAACCGGCCCGAACTCGACGAAGTTCGGCCGGATCACGACCAAGGCGCCGATCAGACCGACACCGACCGCGGCATACCTGCGCGGGCCCGGAACTTCGCCGAGGAACGGACCGGCCAACAGCGTCAGGAGCAGTGGCTCCACGAAGAAGATCGCAATCGCGGTGGCGATCGGCATCGATGCGAAGGCGGTCACCAGAGACAGGCTCACGGTGACAATGAGCAGGGCCGAGACGAGCGACGCAGCCGATAGAAGTGACCCGCTGAGATGGTGCCGAAGGATCACCGCGACCGGGACGAAGAAAGCCGCCTGCACCAGTGTGCGCCAGACGGTCACTTCGAATGGTGTGGTAAACCCGGTCAGGGTTTTCGAGATCGCGTCCCCGATAGGCAGCAACGCCATGGCCATGCACATCGCGGCGATACCGGCGCGCTTCTCGAAACCGGCGAGATCGGACGGGACAACGGTCAGGTGTGCCATGAAAAACCTCCTCTGACACCGCGGCGGCGGTGCTGGAACAGATCCGGGCGTGCAGGACGATACTGGGGGAACGGAATGACGCCATCATCCCGTGGCTGCCGGGTAGACCCTTATCCTCCCGCCGTCAACACTCTGGGTTGCACACTGGGAGAAATGGCTCGACTCCGTGGCATGTCATCGGTGGCGGGTTGCGTGGGTGATGCAAGCGACGCGCTCGGCGGTCCGCCAGCGGAGGGGACGGCACCTGCATCCATTGTCGGCGGCCATGTTCTCCGGTGCGCCGAACGAACCGGGGCCGTGTCATAAGCCTATGGGGTGAACTGTTCCAGTATGCCGCCCCCCGCCAGCCACGGATGCTGCACCATGAGCAGGGCCATGGCGACAAGGCCACCGGCAAAGCGGGCCCTCGCGCCTTGGGGTAAACGCATGGGCGCCGACCGCATCTGCGCAACGGCTCGCCGCCAGACCTAGTCCCCCATGTCCCGCTGCCGCCGCCGGTCGATGGCCCACGTGCCCAGCAGGGAAAACAGGGCGAAACTGCCGAACATCAGGCCATGGGCCAGGTCGCCGTTCGCGATCAGATGCGCCCCCGACCACAGCAACAGCGCCAGCAGTACCGGGTGGCGGCAATAGCGCAGGATGCCCGGGTCGCGCGGGTCGAACGCCGTATTCCGAAGGCCGCCGAAGGACAGGGGGTTGGGGCGGAACAACCCGAAGACCAGGACCAGGATGGCCGCCGTCGTCGCCACCAGAACAAGCCAATGGGCACCCGGCGGCTCGGGCCACAGGGCCAGATACGGCGCCCGGTTGGCGGCCACCAGGAGAACGCCAAGCATCGCCAGCGACTGGAACGAATAGGCGATGCCGAAGCCCGCACGCCCCAGCCGCCTGACCAGCCAGGACCGGACGGGCGGGCGCACCGGAATGGAATGCAGGATGAAGAAGCCTGACAAGACAGCGATGAATCCGCCTCAGCCCATCCCTCAGTGCTCCGGACGGTGTCTCAGGACGTATCGCCCATATAGCATGGCAAAGCCGCCGAAGGCGCCGATCCAGGTCAGGCCGGAGAGGGTATGGAACAGCGATGCAAGGCCCGGAAATGCGCCTGCAAGCAGGCGTGCCAGAACCGCAAGCAGCAGCAACAGGTAGATCGCGATCGTGCCGGTATCGGCGCGCAGCGTCTGTCCTGTATGGCCGAGCGTCGCGCGCGTCATCACCGCCAGCGTCATCAGACCAAGTCCACCGGCCATCCAGACATGCTGGGCAGAGCCCATGCCGACCGCGTCCGGCCAGAACACCGTGGCCCCCACGGCCAACGCACCGAGCGGCACGAAGAGGTAGCCCGCATGCAGGACCAGCACCAGCGGCTCGGCGCTGGTGCGGTGCCCCGCCCACCGCGCCAGCCGGATCAGATGCAGGCCGCCCGCGAGCTGCAGGGCCGTGCCGGTCACCATCGCCATGGGCGCGATGACCCAGAGCAACAGCGCGAGGCCGAGCGCCAACAGCGCCAGCTTGTCGAAGCGCTGCATCGGCGGGGTGGGCAGGACCGGGCTGTTCTGCCGGACCAGCCAGTTGCGGGTGAAGGACGGCACGATCCGCCCCCCGATCACCCCGATCATCATGATCCCGGTCCCAAGACCCAGCCGCAGCCCCACTCCCTGTGCACCGGGGTACCCCCGCGCAGCCTCCCAGTGGAACAGGGCGTTGCCGAGGATGAAGAGGCAGAGCATGGCCAGCACGATCAGGTTGCGCCAGTTGCGTCCCGCGACGATCTCGCGGCCGAGCACCGAGGCCAGTGTGACCGGGAACAGCAGATCGGCCATAGCGACTGAGATGGGCGGCAGTTCCGCGGACAGGGCGACGGCGATCCGGCCGAGACACCAGGTGGCGAAGAGCGCGCCGAGTGGCCAGCCGACGATGGGCAATCGCCCGGTCCAGTTGGGTACCGCCGTCAGCAGAAAGCCCGCGGCGACCGCGCCGAGATAGCCGAACAGGAACTCGTGCGCATGCCAGGAGATCGGGTCGAACGCGGTCGGCAAGGCGAGGCGTCCGCTGAGCATGCCGATCCAGAGCGCCATGGCGAGCGCCGCCCAGAGCGCGCCCCCAAGGAAGAACGGCCGGAACCCGAAACTCAGGATCGCCGGCCCGGTCCATGCCCGCATCTTCTCGGCCGTGCTGCTCATGGGGCCTCCCGCGTGACTTGGACACCCGCCTCGGTCAGGATGACGTCGAGCGCGATGTCGTGCGGTTTGGGGTGGATCGTGGCGAGCTGCGCGGACTGGAACCCGATCCCGATGGTCGCGGGGCGCGGGGACAGCGCCGCCAGCGTGCGGTCGAAATAGCCGCCGCCATAGCCAAGGCGATAGCCTGCGCCGTCCCAGCCCATCAGCGGCGCGAGCATGATCGCGGGCGTGACGCGCGCCGCCTTGGCGGGCGGGACGGGGATGTTCCAGTCGCCCAGCACCATCCGGGTGGTCGGAGCCCAACGGCGGAACACCAGGGGCGCCGCCTTTTCCTCCACGATCGGCAGCGCGATCATGACGCCCGCGTCGTGCAGGTCGGCCAGGGCTGCGCGCAGGTCGGGCTCGCCCTTGATCGGCCAATAGCCGGACAGGACACGGCCCCGCGCGCCGCCGAAACGGTTCGAAAGAAGATCGAGCAAATGCCCGGCCAGCGCCTGGCTTGTCCTGCGGTGCTCCGCCACCGGGATCTTCCCACGCGCGACGCGCAGCCGCGCGCGCTCCGCCCGGCGCCATCGGGCCACATCCCTGGCCTGCGTGGAGTCCGTGCCGAGCGGGTTGAAATAATCGGGTGCGATTTCGCCCGCCATGCAGGGAGGCGAGGCGAAGCGGGCTGCCGGTTTGTCCTGGTCGTTCATCTCATCCTCTTCATGGCCGGCGGTCCGTCGCGGACTGCGCCGATTGGCCCGATGCGCGGGAGTCCCCGACCGCCCGGACCGGTCGGCGGCCTGGCGTCATCCTTTGGCTCACGACGGCATCTCCCCATGCAGGCTCGCGCGCAGATGGTCGCGCAACACCACGGCCTGGTTGTGGTCGCGATCCTTCGCCCCGAAGAGAAGAGCCACCGGGCCCGCGCGGCACCAGTCCAGACACCGCGCGACCGCTTCGGGATTGTCCGCGAGCTCCGCGCGGTATCGGTCGCGGAATTCCGTCCAGCGGGCGGGATCGTGACCGAACCACTTGCGCAGCGCGGTCGATGGCGCGACCTCGCGGATCAAGTCGTCGAGTTGCAGGCCCTCGCGGCTTACCCCGCGGGGCCAGACCCCGTCGACCAGGACACGCGCACCGGAGATGCCCTCGAGATCGTCATAGACCCGTGCGATGCGGATGGCGTGAATTGCAGTCATTCCGTCAGCCGCGCCGGATCAGTCACGCCAGTAGCCGTTGGCCTCGGCGACGGTCGCGAAATAGGCGGCGATCACGCCCGAGACGTGGATCAGGCTGTCGGGGTCGTTTGCATAGGCGGGGCGCAGTTTGTGCAACGTGTCCACGTCCGTCTGGGTGGTCTTGACGGCGCGGCGCGCCATCAACACCGCAAGGTCGAAGCCCTGTTCGGGCGTGTCGGTCAGCAGACTGGGCAGCCAGGACGACTCGTTCTCCTGGGCTTTGGCCGGTACCGTTGTGAAGACGAGGGCGCAGACGGCGAATGCGGTGAGGACCTGGCGTGTCATGTCTGTCTCCTTTGCTGCCTTGTCTTGTTTGGTGCCGGCGTTCGCTTCCGAAAGCTCGGCCTTGGCCTCGCCGCTCCGTGCGGCGGGCATCGGATCACTCGGCGGCGGCGCTCCGCAGCACGGGGATGTCCCCGGGGGCCATGCAGGCATCGGTGCAGGCCATGTGCAGCGACCGGGCGATCCGCTCGGCGCGCGCGATCACGTGTTCGGCGCCCGCGGGCGTGCAGACATAGCGCGCCGCTGTCCGGAACAGGGCAAGCCATCGGTCGAAATGAGCCGACCCGAGCCGCAGTGGCGCGTGTTTCGGCACCGGGCGCCCATGATACCGACCCGTCATCAGCGTGACCGAGGACAAGAAGGCCACCATCCGATCCAGGTGCGGCGCCCAGTCGGTAATCCGCGCCGCGAAGATGGGCGCCAGTACCGGATCAGCCCGCACCCGGTCGTAGAAGCGGTGCACCAGCTCGCGCAGCACATCGTCATCGAGGCCGGTCTCGTCCATCAGCGCGGCGGTCATCTCCGGCCGGGCGCTGGCGATTGCCGTGGTGGAGGCATTGGCGACCATCGGGCGCTCCCGTCTGTTGCCTCTAGCCATACCCACAGTAATAGGTATTGTAAATACCTATTCAGGAGGGGTGTTCAGCCGACATGCGTCTCACGTCTTTCACCGATTACGGGCTGCGCATGCTGATGCGCATGGCAAGCGCGCCGGACCGTGCCTTCTCGACCGCGGAACTCGCCGAGGAATTCGGTCTGTCCCGCAATCACCTGGCCAAGATCATGCAGCGGCTGGCGCAGGCGGACCTTGTGCAGACAAGACGCGGCGGGGGCGGAGGGGCCATCCTCGCGCATCCTGCCGATGGGATCACTCTGGGCAGGATCGTCCGCGCGCTGGAAGAGGGGCAGGCCCTGGTGGAATGCTTCGCGCCCGATGGCGGCGATTGCACGATAGAGCGCTGCTGCCGGCTCAAGGCGCGCCTGCGCTCGGCCGAGGCCGCCTTCCTCGCCGATCTCGACCGCTCGACGCTCGCCGACATTGCCCTTCCGGCAAGGCCGGATTTCTGAAGCGTTATGGCCCATTGGCGCAAACACAATGGCCTGGTTTGCAAACTTGACAATCGACGGGAAAAACGATCCGAAAGTGGCGCACGGGCCGGATGATCTGGAAGACCTAACCGAGGCCCCTGAACCGGCGGGCTCCAAGTGAGCGGCGAAGAAAACAGAAAGGCCCGGCCTCGATGCATATTCTCCTTACGCGTCCCGCCCTGCAAGCCGAGGCCATGAAGCTGTCGCTTGAAAACATGGGTTTACAGGTCTCGCTTGCGCCGATCCTGGATGTGTCGTATGTCGACTTCAGCCCTGAGACCCTCGAAGCTTCCAAGGCATTCGTGGTCACGTCCGTCTATGCCTCGCTGCGGATCGCGAATGACCCTTCCGTATGCAGGACGGTCCCGATTTACGCTGTCGGTGCCGGAACAGCTGCGCCTCTGCGTCGGGTGGGATTCACCTGTGTTCACGAAGCAGCCGGGGATGCGACAAGCTTGTTGGACCTCATCCTGAAGAAACGGAACCCGTCCGAGGGCCGGATCACCTATCTGAGCGGGTGGGACATCACCGAGGACATGGCCCGGGCGCTTGAGCGTCATGGCCATGACGCGCGGCGCGTCGTTGCATATAGGGCCACGCCGGCGAGATCTCTCTCGAATGCGACACGGGAACTGCTCCGCCGTGGCGATATCGACTGCATTGTCTTCATGTCCTATCGCACCGCGCATTTCTTCACCGCGCTTTGCGAGGAGGCGAGGGTATCTGCTTGCCTGCAGACCATGACCGCCGCGGTCCTTTCGGAAAAGGTTGCAAGCGGCCTCGACCGGAAAGGCTGGCGTAAAATACGCGTGGCGACAGCCCCATCGCAAGAGGCCATGATCGATATACTTGCATCCGCACGCGATCAGGGTTTCCAAGAACACTCAACGCCTCTCTGACACGGCCCGGTCAGACCTCGCGAATGCCGGCGATCCTCACACAAGCGGCTGGGACATTATGATGCTGTCCCTGAGCGTTCTCTAATCGCCTTGGTCGAGCGCTGATCTCTCTGCCGTTTATCCTGCGTGCCGGCCTCTGAGGTTCTCTCCGTGGTCACCGCGCGGGAGACACATGTTGGCGTTCAGGGAAGGGTGGATCGAAGTGGTGTGCGCGGTCGGTACCGCACCGCCGATCTTCGGAGAAGGTTCGGGTTGCAACACCTGAGACCGAGAACGGAGATGACGATGACCGAAAAGAGAATGGCGCTATCCGATCTCCTTGATGGCGACTATCGCTCCAAAAGACCGGAACGAAACCGGTGCAGGTCCATTCGGCGCCAGAAGGTCGCAGGCCACGCCGTGCTCTTGATAAACACACGCGGATTGCCGATATCTCAGTCATGACCATGTTCAGTCTTCATACGAGGTTCCTGATCAACGCAGGAAACACACTGAACCGCCGGTAGCCCCGGGCGGGATCAGGCCGCTTGCCGGTCCGCGCCTCGGGGTCATCTCGATCTCTTACAGATCAGTCGAAGTGGCAAACGCGCCAATATGGCCGGAAGATCACGCCTGTGCGGGTCACCCAGCTGACGTGGTGCGTGCGTCTCGGTTCAGTTTCTTCGTCATGGAGCATGACATGCACCCCCACGTCTTCAAATCCAATACCCCTCACTTCCCACCCCCTCGAAGGGCCAGTCAGCTCAACCGCAAGCCCGGAGCATTTCGACGTTGGCTCCGGACCGCCTTCCGCCGCTGGCAACGCCGGAAAATGATCGAAACTCTTCGAGGCATGGACGATCGCCTGCTGCGCGACATCGGGATTGATCGCAGTGATATCCCGCGCGTCGTCGATGGTCTCACGGATCGCGAACTGAGCATGCGTCCAGTTTCATCGGATGTGCATGTCGATGCGGGGTGGCGCGGCGGCCGAACGGCATAGCCGGTCCTATTCTCGAGAATACACAGCACTGGACGGCAGTGGTGCGCGGCAATGGCCGAGTAGCGGCTCGCCATGAAATGATGGAAAGGAGTGACGAAATGATGATCTGCAAGGCGGACTTCGAAGAGCTGTTCCCGGACCTTTTCGGGCCGAAGGACATAGAACCTTCGGCGGCGACGCCGAGCGCCAGATGCCTGGCGCGTTGGGAAGACGATGGTGGTCGCACGATATCGGCGAACATCATCCCGCTGCCACGCCGCTGGCCAATCCAGGAAGATCGACGTAGCTCATTCTTCGAGGTGCGCCGTCTGTGACCCCCTGTCGTCGACAGTCTGCCTCGTGGACCTCGTCATCAATTCGCCTTCTTCACCTTCGCGGGATCTGTGCATCCTTGTCCGTTCCAAAACCCGCCCGGTCTCGAAGATTGACAGGGTGCGCCCAAAGACTAAGGTCTCCACATGGTCACGCACGAAAACCTTTTTCGGTTTCTGCTTCTGAACCGCCCGAGTCCCCGGGCGGTCTGCGCATAAGCGCGTCTTCGACCACCCGGGGCTTTCTCACATCCTTGCATCTGAGAACGCGGGCTTTACCGCTCCGGGAGACATATCATGACCATTACCAGGATCACCCACCAGCCTGCCGGCAGTGACTTTCGATCGCTCTTTGAACGCTCCGCTGTCGGGCGCGGCTTTCTTCTCACTGTCGAAGACCGGCTCGGCATCGAGCACCTGCTTCGCTATCGCGGAACCAGGAATTCGCCCAATCCCGCTCTGCTAAACGGGCTGCTGCGCCACAAGCTGCGGATCTCGCGCGGAACTCCCGAGCCGGCCTCGCCTGATCTTGTCGTGGCCGGATGCCACGTCACCTACATGATCAGCGGTGAGGGCGCTCGCAGCGGCGTGCTTTCCATGAACCCCGTGCCGGTCCCGGGACATATTCTCGTTGCTTCATTGCTTGGGGCGACCCTGATCGGGATGCGAAAACTGCAGAAGGTTCCGCTTCTGCGGGATGACGGTCAGATCGAAGTCGTCGTGGTGTTGGATGTGCATCCGTCTCCGGACCAAGCCGCGGCCTGATGCTCTGATCCACCCCTGGCGGATCAGGGACCATGGCCACCTATAGTTCACTCACACCGCCAGTTGGTGGAAAGGAAACTACGATGAACAAACAACTCTCTACGTCACGCGACACCGGCCGGCGGCCCAGGATCGTCATAGGTGCGGACTGCCTGGAAAGGCTCGAGGCACTTGCGGAGGGCGCGATCCAGCGCAACCCGGACCTTGCCGACCGGCTGCTCGGCGAAATCGGCCGGGCCCGTATCGTTCCGGCGGCGAAACTCCCGCAGAACGTCGTGGCCATCGGTCGCGCGGTCACCTATCGGGATGAGTCGACCGGCCAGGAAAAGACGGTAACGCCCGTCTATCCAGAGGACGCCGACATCGCACGCGGGCGGATCTCGATCCTGACACCGATCGGGGTTGCCCTGATCGGACTGGCAGAGGGCGCATCGCTCCACTGGGATACCAGGGATGGAAAGCGGCGGGTTCTGACCGTGCTCCACGTCGCGTCCCAGGATGCCCCCGAAGGTCTGGAGGCACAATGAACAGACATTCCCTGGGCCCTGCCGAAGCCCATGCTCTGCCCGGAAGGAGCCGCTCGATGCGCTGACGAAGCCACGACGCTCCTTCCGGGATATCGGCAATCGCCGCTTCGGCGTCTTTACTTCCCGTTGAAAGAGGGTCTCATGAATCGTCACCTTCCGCTTGCCTGCCCGTCCTGCAAGACATCGCTTCCCCGCGCAGCCGCTCATCGTTGTCCCAGCTGTCGGCACATTATCGGGGGCGCTACCCCCATTATCCGAATTTCCTGTCGTCGTTGTGGCTCCGCCGTCGAGCGACATGCCGGCGCCGCCGTGACCTGCCTCCAGTGCCGGTCTCGACGACCATCGCGGCATCAGGAACAGGGCTGCTGACATGAGACTTCTCATTCATCTCCGTCGGCTGATCTGGCCTTCGGTTCTGCTTCTTGTCTCAGCCGGCCTGGTAATCTTCGACCAGGATGTCGAGCCGCGGGTGGGACTGTCTCTCCGCCTGCCTGGCGGCGTCGTCGGTTGCCTTGCTGCGGCCTGGCTCGGTAGCCGGCTGTTCGGCCTGTTCGCAGATCGCCGGAGACGCGACAAGCGCCCGTACCCGCGCCTGTTTCGGGATCTCGTGGCGGTTCTGCTGTTCTTCGCCGCAATCGTTGCCTCTGCCGCGCTCTTGCTGGAACAAGGTCTTCTTGGCGCGCTTGCGGGATCGAGTTTGATACTCGCGGTGCTGGGTTTCGCGATCCGGAACGTCGTGGCCGACACGCTGTCCGGCATCCCACTGGGCGTCGAGGCACCCTACCGGATCGGGGACTGGGTCGATATCGAGCAGGTCGCACGAGGCAAGGTCATCGAGATCGGCTGGCGCACGACACGGGTGCTGACGCTGGACTCGACCTACATGATCCTGCCGAACAGCCAGATCGCGCGCCGACGCATCATCAACTACTCCGCCCCGAAACCGCAGTATCGCGCGCAGCTGTCGCTGAAGCTTGCGCATGAGGTTCCCGTGGACGCCGCCAAGGAAATGATCCTGAAGGCCGTGGGCGAGGCGCGCCTGATCCAGACCGAACCGGCACCGGATGTCCGCGTCCAGGAGCTGGGAAGCGACGGCAACTCCTATGCGGTCCGGTTCTGGCTGTCGCGCTTCGAACGGGACGTCGATTGCCGGGACGAGCTACTGTCTCTGATCGACCGCGCGATGCGGAAAGCGAAAGTCCCGACCCCACGCATGCAGATCGAGATGAATCGTCCCCGCGGGAAAGCCATGCTTCCCGTCGATCATGAAACGGAGGTCGCACGGATATTCGGTAACCCTCCGGCGGGGGCCGTCTGACGGGTCACTTCTCGATGAAAAACCGGGTCAGTTCTCAGCGGAAATCAACAGCCAGGGCCGAAACGCTTGACCAGGCCCGCTCAAGGCGACATCACCAAAACACGCTCAGCGGCAACGTCGCGCGGTGACCGGATAACCTTAGCGCGTGACCGGACGTTGTCTGAATCGCTGACCGGATGCGTCGGATTGCGCAATGAAGACGCTGATGGTGGAGGATGCATACCTGATGGAGTATGAAACGTATGAGGAAGTCGCAGTCGGCGGCCCCCGTTTCATCGGGTAATCCCCCCGTTTTTGCGGGGACTTGGTCGTAGAATTTACGCGGCCATTCTCAGTTTCTGGGCGGGGGTATCTCAGCCCCGCCCAGTTCGAAGACCGCCACGCCTGCGCCATGGTCAAAAACGCCGCCTGATCGTGTCCACCCGCAGGGGCGTACTCCAAGAGGCACTGCAAGACGGGGGCAGTCTTTCATCTCCGTTGTCCGCTCAGCACTGGCCTGATCAGTCCGCTCCGTCTGTTCCAGCGCCATACGGCGAGACACATTCGCGGCGCAGCTGATTGTCGGTGAGGAAGGTGTTGGTCCCGACATCGTAAGTGTCGTACCGACCAAGGCACCACGCGGCATGAAGCGACTGCGGAAGCTCTTCCGCGGGGCCGGGCGGCTCTTCGCCGAGGCTTTGTATCGGCAGGTAATCTTCCTGGGGCGCCGGTGCCGCGTTCTGTTCGAAGCCGAGCGCCCCGGTCCCGAGCCCCGGAAGCACCAGGAAGCCCGCAGCCAGGGCCAAGACAGCGCGGGGAGCAGAGCCCCTTTGCCGGGACGGGCGTTCAGGACACGGGGTCGGAGAAGACGAGAACATCGGGAAGCTCTCCTTCGAATTTTTCGATTTCGACGAGGGCGGTCTGGCCGCAATTGGCCTGGGCGAGCTTGGAGGTCGCGATGCCCGTCGTCAGGTTGTTGACGTCGCCATAGCGGCACAGGCTGCCGATCTCGCGCGGGTTCATCGGATCGAACCAGCCGCCTTCGTCGATGCGCACCACGCCGGGGCGGATCTCGTCAGTGACGACGACGCCGGCAAGGATTTGGCCGCGGTCGTTGAACACTCGCACCACATCGCCATCCGCGAGCCCGCGCGCCTCGGCATCGGCCGGGTTCATCCAGCACGGCTCGCGATCCTGCACCGCGTATTCCTCGCGGAGCGAGGTGCCGCAAAGTTGCGAATGGAGCCGCATGCGGGGATGGTTCGACGCGACGTGAAGCGGGTATTTCTGTCCCTCCATCCCGAGCCGCTCTATCGGCTCCATCCAGGTGGGGTGCGGCGGACAGTCGTCGTAGTTCATCTTCTCGATATTGCGCGAGAAGATCTCGATCCGCCCCGACGGCGTGCCGAGCGCGTTCAACAGCGGGTCGGCGCGGAAATCGGCATAGCGGACGAAGTTGCGGCTCTCCTCGGTCAGTGGGAAGGCGAGCGGCTCGTTGCTGTCCCAGAACGCCTCGAAGGTCGGCATCTCCATGCCCTTCGCGCGGGCCTCGATCCGTGCGGTCTCGTAGAACCCGCGGATCCAGTCCATCTCGGTCTTGCCCTCTGTATAGGCATAGCCGTGGCCGAGCTTCTGCGCGATCCCGGTGAAGATCTCGTAGTCCGACCGCGCCTCGAAGACCGGGTCGATCAGCTTCTTCATCGGGACGATGTGGCTGAGCGCGTAGTCGCCCACCTGCGAGATGTCGTTGCGCTCGTAGGACGTGGTGGCCGGCAGCACGATGTCGGCATGCCGCGCGGTCGCCGTCCACTGAAAGTCGTTGACGATGAAGGTCTCCAGGTTGCGCCAGGCGCGCAGCATCTCGTTGCGGTCCTGGTGATGGGCGAAGGGGTTGCCGCCGGCCCAGTAGGCCAGCTTGATCTCGGGCAATTCGATCTCGTGGCCGTTGAACTGCATCGTCGCGCCGGGGTTCAGCAGCGTCTCGACCAGGCGCGAGACCGGGATCGTCAGCGAGCCGCCCCCGGCAAGCCAGGCCGGCCCGCCCACGCCGCCCACGCCGCCCGGAGTGTCCGACACCGCCGTCAGGATCGGCGAATTGTGTGTGGGCGCCCCGCCCGAGGCGTAGTGATAGCTCAACCCGTAGCCGCCGCCGGGCAACCCGATGTGCCCCAGCATAGAGGCCAGGGTGACCAGCATCCAGTGGACCTGCTCGCCATGGTGCTGGCGCTGGGTGGAATAGCCGAGCGCCAGCATGGTGCGCGCCGAGGCGAAGCGCCGGGCGAGGTCGCGGATCTGTTCGGCCGGAACCTCGCAGATCTCCGCCGCCCATTCCGGCGTCTTGGGCTGGCCGTCGCTCTCGCCCAGAAGATAGGGCAGGAACCGGTCGAAGCCGCTGGTGTAGCGGTCGAGGAACTCCTGGTCGTGCAGGTCCTCGGTATAGAGCGTATGCGCGATCCCCAGCATCAGCGGGACATCCGTCATCGGCCGCGGCGCGATCCATTCCGAGCCCAGGCGCTGGGCCGTCTCGGTGCGGATCGGGTCGATGCAGATGGTCTCGATTCCGGCGTCGCGGATCAGGTCGACCCCGGCGAATGAGCCGTGATCGGCAACCTGCCAGCAGATCTCGGAAGTGCGCAGCGGATTGGCGCCCCAGAACACCATCAACTCGCAATGCTCGGCCAGGACCGGCCAGGTGGTGCACTGTTCGTAGACCTCGATCGAGCCCACGACATGGGTCAGGATGACCTGCGCGGCGCCCGTGGAATAATCGCCCGCCGAGTTCGTGAAGCCGCCCTCCAGCTTCAGCAGCCGGCGCAGCAGCGTCTGGCAATTGTGCATCTTGCCGGGGCTCTTCCAGCCGTATGAGCCGCCGAAGATGCTGGTGGAGCCGTGTTCCTCGCGCACGCGGACAAGCTCTTTGGCCACGAGGTCGAGCGCCTCGTCCCAGCTTACGCGGACGAAATCGCCCGTGCCGCGGCCGTCGGGGTCGGCGCCGGGGCCCTGTTCCAGCCAGGCCCGGCGGACCATCGGGTACTTGATCCGCGAGGGCGAATAGATCGAGTCCAGCACGCCGGCGAGCTGCGGCGAGGGCGCGGGATCCTCCTCCCACGGGATCATTTCGGTCACGCGCCCGTCGGTGACGCGGCCCCGGAACACGCCCCAATGGCAGGCCGAGAGGATATCTGCGCTGGCGGTCTGGGCCGCGGCGCCCGGGGACAAGAGCGGCCCGGCCCCGGTGCCGAGCGCACCCAGCGCCGCGGCGCCCTGAAGGAAGCTGCGGCGGGATACGGCCGGAAAGGCCTCTTTTGGATATATCGTCATGTCGCGCGCGCTCCTTCTGCCTGGAGGGGGGAGTAATGGGCGGGGATGCGGTGCCGGACCAGCGCGGCGAGCAGGCGCGCCGCCGCGCCGTAGACCCCGCCCGGATCGGCCGCGGCCACCTTGGCGCAGAACGCGGGCACCCAGCCGGCAAGGCGGTCCAGCATGGCCTCCGTCGCCGCCCCATCGCCGCAGCGCAGGGCCGTGGCGTAGAGGGCAAGCTCCAGCGACAGGTGGTCGACCGGCTCGGCGCAGTCGTCGGCCACGCGCAGGTCGAGATGCCTGAGGATCGCCTGCAAGTCGGCAAAGGTCTCGGCCGCATGCCTGGCCCCGCCGGTATAGGCGCTTTCATAGATCGGAATCGTGCGCGGGCCGCTCACGCCCGAGAACAGCGCCACATGCCGCCGCGCGAGGTCCGCGGCGACCGCCCCGGGCGGACCCCGGGTGAGCGCCGCGCACATGGTCTCGGCGGCGTCCTGCTCCGAGAGGCTGGCCGCGATCTCGCGCAACAGCCGCGTCGCCTCGGGCGCGGTCATGCTGTCCACCGCCGCGTCATCCGGCGGCGCAAGGAAGGCGCGGCCCAGGAACTCCGCGACGAAGGCCTCGATCTCCGCCGGGTCCGGGGCGCGGGAGAGGCCGGCGCTTGCGCTCATAGGTCGGCGCGCTCCTTCGCGCCGGAATCCTTGGCATTGTTCTGCAGATAGACGAGCAGCAGGCGATACGCGTCCGGTTCGAGGGAGGTGAAACGTTTCATCGAGCCCAGCGTGCCGATCCACTGGTTCGCCAGGAAATGGTCCGCCTCCGGCGGACTGTGGCAGGCGGCGCAAGCCGAATTGAACATCTGGGCGGTGAAGGACCAGAGTGCGTCGCCGTCGACCAGCATGCCGGTCTTGTCGACCCAACCCTCCAGGCTGACCGATACCCAGTCCTGCCCGGTATCGGGGTCGGTCACGGTCTCGCCCGTCTCCAGCGCCGCGATCGCCGGCTCGCCGAGGACGGCCTGCATGATGCGCTGGCCCTGCTTGGCGTAAAGCACCGCCTCGGCCCCGACAAGCTGCCAGCCATCCAGCCGCACGCGCAGCAGATCGCCGCCTTCCTCGACCACGGCGACCTCGGTCCCGCTCAGGAGCTTGCCATCCTCCTCGGCCCCACCGGCGTCCAGAAAGAACGACTTGGTATGCACGACGAAGGCCGAGCTCGCCACGCCCACCTCTTCGGCCGGCGATGTCGGCAACTCGCGGGCGCTCTCGCCGGATTGCTCCAGCATGACCACCTGCGAACTGCGGTTCGGCTCCGGCAGGCCTGGCGCCGGATTGTCGACCGGCGCGACCGTCTTGAGATAACGAGCCATGGCCAGACGGTCGGCATCGCTCAGCTGCGAAGTGTTGGCGACGACCTCTTCCATATCGCCGCCGGCCCGCTTTCCGATCGGGCTCACCCCCGTCTTGAGGTAATTCGCGATGGCGTTGGCAGACCAGAAGCCGATGCCCGTTTCATGCGGCGAGATATTGGGGAAATGGCCGTGTCCCTCGGGCGTCGGCCCACCGCCGTGGCGCATCCCGGCGGGGATGGTCCCCAGCATGGTCCGGGGCGAGTGGCATTCGGCGCAATGGCCCGGCCCTTCCACCAGGTACTTGCCGCGCGCCAGGATCACGTCGTCGGGTGCGTCGATGGTCACCGGCGCGAACGGGTCGTTCGCGTCCTCGGCCACGGGAAGCGGCCCGGGATTGCCTTCGGGCAGGCGCTCGCCATCAAGAAAGACCAGCCGCCACAGTCCGACGCCCCTGCGAATGTTGTAGGGAAATTTCAGGTCGTGGTCGTCGATCCGGCCGGCGACGGGCTCCAGCGACTGGATGAACGCATACATGTCGCGGACGTCCTCGGCGGTCATCCTCTGATAGGAGGTGTAGGGAAAGGACGGGTAGAAATTCTCCCCGTCGAGTCCTCCGGGCCCGACGCCCTCGCGCACCGCACGGTCGAACTCGGCCAGCGTCCAGTCTCCGATGCCGTCCTCGTCATGCGGAGAGATGTTGGGCATCCGGAACAGGCCGAACTCGGTGTCGAGCTCGCGACCGCCGCCGAGCACCAGCGGGTCCTCCTGGCCGGGCGTTGCATGGCAGGTCGCGCAGTCGCCCGCGAGGAAGATGAACTCGCCGTTCTCCAGGTCGGCCCCTTCGATAGACGCGACCTCGCGTGAAGGATGCACGAGGGACCAAGTCCAGGGCGAGGTGAGGACAAAGAAGCCCAGGACGGCGAGTATGCACACCCCGAGAAAGAGCCGCAAGAACAGGCTTCTGGAGCGTTCCTCGGACCGTGCCATGCCAAAATTCCCTTCTAGGAATAGCCGCAGATAACCGTCATAAGCTTAACGATATTCACGAAACTGTCGACCACCGTGCCAATCACGATTTTTCCGTGGCGTTCGATGGGGGCGGTCTGTCGGTTCTTTCAGAAGCGATGCGGGGCTTTGATGCCGTCGTGATCGCGCATCGTTGAAGGTCGAAAGGCGTTGGCCAGCGGGACCTGCCTTCCGCCTTTACATGGCGAGGCGACAACTCCCTATTTCCGCGCCATCTTCCGCCACTACGAGAGCGGCCTTGTGGGGGCCGAACAGAACCCGAAATAAGAGAGCAACATCCGCAATCTCGGCTGGGGCTGATAGGCTTTCGCTATCCGGCCAGCGCGAACTTATTCGCCGAGAAAAGGTCTTTGGAAGCCCACTTGCGGCGGCGCAGAAATGAGCTGGTTGCCAGACAGTCGGAATGTCGGCTCCCAGATCGCCGGTGTGTCCGTCTCGCGATCGCAGCGAAATCATACTTTCCGCCCTCCCGGTCGAAGATGACTCTGCTGGCTGCTCCAGGGCGAACGGCGAATAAGGGCTGGCCAACGACATCTGATGGTTTGTGTCAGGTATTCGCAATACCCGCGATGTGCGGTGTGCCGGGCCGCGTGATTTCGCAGGCGCAGCGAATGGCAGGTTTAACGGGCCGCACCGCGGCGGAGCCAAGCATGGGTCAATGGCGGGAATGGGCCGGCCACGTCGGGCGTACTGCTCCACTCCAGATCGACGTCGCCCAAGCGTGGGGCATGGACATGCGTTCGGACCAGGAACGCAGCGGCCGCGCCGGCGATGGCACCGAAGAGATGCGCTTCCCACGACACGCCGGGTTGGCCCGGAAGTGCGCCCCAGAGAATGGAGCCATAGAGGACACCGACCACTAATGCCGCGCCTAGCGTGATCAGCGAGCGATCCACGAGACCGCGCACGACGAGGAAACCGAACCAGCCGAAGACCAGTCCCGACGCGCCGATATGGGTGGCGGAGCTGCCGAACACCCAGACGAGGCCTCCCCCGAAGCCGATCACCAGGGCGTTCACCGGCAGCAAGGCCCGCGTGGTTGTTGCCACCAGCAGTCCACCCATCACCAGAAGCGGCGGCGTATTGGCCATCAGGTGCGCGAAGCTTCCGTGCAGGAGGGGCATTGCGATGATACCATCCAACCCACCAAGGTACCGTGGGATGAGCCCAAACTCCGGATTCAGGCCGTAGCCGGTGATCCAATTGACGAGCTGGATCGCCCAGAGCACTGCGACAAAAGCGACAAGCGCCACGGCGCGCCGCAGGAAGGCGGGCATGTGATCCCGGTTCATCATGGCGGCGACAGTAGACGTCTCCGCAAGGCCTTCAACGGCTTTCATGCACCGCTGGGAAACGGCTGGAGGACCGAGCTTCAGGGCGGCGAACCCCGTCACGGCCCAAATCAAGAGCGGGGCTGCCTACCGAAGGCTATGGCGAGGCATCAGAGGCTCATCTCCAAGGATGTTGGGCTTCATTCCATCCCTTGTCGCTCTCCTCCTATGCAGACCCGAAGGGAGCGCCGTTACCCAGCGATCAAATCCGCTTGCTATCGTTAGTGTTGTTTTGTATCGCCGCACCATTATAGCTGGAGTCGGCGTCATGAATCACAAGGTCCGGACCGCAGCAGCTGCGGCCATCACAGTATCGAGCTTCGTCGGTTCGGTCGAGCCGGCGCAAGCCTACCAGGTCGACTGCGCCATTCTGCTCTGTCTCGCAGGCGGCTGGCCGACATCGGCACCCTGTGCCCATGCGCGTGCGGTCTTCATCCGCAGGATCACACCCTGGCCGATCGAGCCACCCTTGCAGATCTGGCGTTGCCCGATGGGGGCGTCGTTCAACGCCCCTGCCCCCCTCTCGCCGATGGAACGGCTCTACGACATCACCTTCCAAGAGGCGCCTCAGGCCAGCGTACCGCAAGCTCCCCTGCCCCTGGTCGAAGTCCAGTCAGACGAGCAGGCCGACATCGACATTTCGGGCGACGCCTTCGACTTCGTCCGCAGCATCCGTGTCTTTCATATCCAGTTCAGCCAACGCGAAAACAGTGAAGGCGACTGCAACACCTACGACGCCACGCGCCTCGGATCCTACGGTGTACAGGGTGACTATCGATGGAAACGGTCGAGTGTCGCACAGGTCCCGCCCGCCTCACAGCTGCCCGACACCGGACACTGCAACTGGGTAAGCTACCGCTCAGTCTTCGTGGACTGGCGGGATCATGAGGGGAACTACGGTTTCGAAGAGGTCCGCTACTGAACTTGCTCGGGCCTGCCCGGTGCAGGTCCGCACCCGATCATCTCGCACCTGTGACGGTGCACTGAGCCCAGAAAGGGAAACGACGCCAGACCGAAAAGCCTGACGCCGCGCTAGAAGAACCCGTGAACAAGGATCTTCTAGCGCACTGTCCGAACCGCCGCAACCAGCAAAGTTGTTTTGCTGACAAGAATGTTGTTTGCTCTCGGCATGGGGTCGTCTCTCACAGGAGACACCAACCATGGAACCCACGACCGGCCTGATCCTGAGACGGATTACCCAGACAGAACTGTCCGTTTCCGCCCACAAGCTGGCGACCGTCATCCTTGACGCCATCGCGTGGAAGGAGGGTTACAACGGGCTGCCGCGCGGTACGGCCGCCTTCACCCTCGCCGACCTGGCGTCCAAGATGAGCATCTCGCGCCAGTACCTGACCGAGCTGCTGGCTGAACTCGAGGCGTCCGAGCTGGAACTGAAGCGAGAGAAGCCCAACGGCAAGTTCGCCCCCTGGCTCTTCCGCTTCACGACCTTCGATTCCGAGGACGGCGATCAGGATGTTGCGTCAGGCACAGGCGACACATCACTATCTAGAGAAAGAAATAACAAAACTATTTTCTCGGGGCAGATCACTATTTCTGAAACATCGAACGTCTTTCAGACTTGTTGGGCGGACCTGATCAAAGCTGCGAAGAGGGCCCTGCCCTGCTGGAACGTCGACACGCAGGTGATCTGGGACCGCTTCTTGGCTTTCAACCAAGCGCGCGGGAACGATAAGGTTCCCGCCGGCTACCTCCTCGGGTTCATGCGCCGATGGCGAACCTCAACCGGTTCGGTGAGCCGACCGGCGGAAGCGCCAACTCCGCAGCAGGCGGCTGACCCACGGGAGCGTGAACTGCACGCTCAGATCAAGGCTGCACCCAGCGGCAACCGGCAGTTTCACGCGTCAGAGCTGTGTAGGCTCATCGGGCAGGCTGCCTACGACGCGCGGGTCGTCGACGTCATCCGGCAGTTCGGCTGTCCAAGATTCACCGCGACGCTTGCTGTTCATGGGAGGGCTGTGATGGCAGGTGAGATTTCGCGATGACTCTGCGGTGCTCCTGCGACACCGCCTGTGCGGGCTCACGTCATAGGCCAGAGACGATTTCCTTCAGGCATCGAACGCATTGGCGTTGAGCAGATGGACATCGTGCGAATACCATCACGCTAAATTTCGACCGCAAGGTCACGATCACATTCATGAACCAGGAGAAGCCATTGAACCTTCAACGCGCCATTGAAATCGCTGCGGAAGCTCACCGGGAACAAACCGACAAGGCCGGCGCGCCGTATCTGCTCCATCCGCTCCGAGTGATGATGTCACTCGAGACCGACGATGAACGGATCGTAGGCGTCCTGCATGACGTGGTCGAGGACGGCCGTGGCTGGACATTCGAGCGCCTTGAGGAAGAAGGGTTCTCGCCGCCTGTGCTAGACGCCTTGCGCCTTGTCACGAAGCGGCCCGAGGATGAAGGCGACAGCGAGGCTGTCTACGTGGCCTTCGTTCGGCGCGCCAAGGGCAACAAGATTGCACGTCGGGTCAAGACGGCCGACATCCTCGACAACCTGAACGCGTCGCGACTGTCGGCGCTGACCGAAAAGGACATGCGCCGCATGAACCGCTACCTCGCTGCACTACGGGAGCTGCGGGATGCAGACGCATGACAGCGCTGTACTCGGGTATCACTGGCGCGCGGCCAGCACATCGTAGAGATCTTCAGCCAACAGGTACTCATGCCTGTCGGGGATCGACCTGGCCTCTGTCGTGCGCGTCTCCACGATCCGCCACATGCGATAGCGCCCCTGCCCCGTGACCTCCCGGACGAGGCCCTGCTCCTCCATCAAGTCGATGTTGCGCTGAACCGTCGCGCGATGCGCGCCCGTCAGTTTTTCGGCCATCTGCACCGACACCAGCGGCCAGCTTGGCCCAACAGGCCCGAGCGTGCATATATGGACATTTTAGAGAATATAACATGAACGAACTGTCTGTTGACCGGACAGCTTGAAGACGGGAGGCTGTTTCTGGCGTTGTTTGGGGGATGACGGGTTGGAACGGTCTTTTGTCGAGGTTTGGAGCCTATCCTTTGATGACATCGGATTGATCGAGGGGATCAATCGTTCCGGCCGGGTCTGGTTTGCGTTTCAGCTGAGCTTCTTCCGAGCGCGGGCGCGATTTCCGTCTCGGTCGGGCGATGTCCAGGCCGATGTCTTGCGTTACCTTGCCGCGCAGCTGGGGATCGCCGCGCCGGAAGCGCGGGATTTCGAGTGCGGTCATGTGACGGCGCGCAGGCACCGGGCAGCAATCTTGAGGTATTTGGATATTCGACGTGCCGCTGATCGAGATCGGCAAGCGTTGCGGAATGAACTGGCTTTCGTGTTTCGGGGATCCTTCGGGAAGATTGAGGATCAGGTCGAGCTTGGGTATCGCAAAAGCCGCGCGCAGGGGTTCTTCGTTCCGTCGGACAAGATCATGGAGCGGCTTGTCCGCGGTGCTCGGCATGATGCCGTTGAACACCTGCTCAAGAGGATTGCAGACAGCTTGTCCGGTGAGGCCCGCCGGAAACTGGAGGCCAGCCTGGCCGGCCCCAAATGCGCAACGGGGTTTCTGAGTTTGAAAGCGGATGCGGGTGCCGCCACTTCGGAAAACATCCTGGCGGCGACAATGCGATTGGCATTCGTGAATGCGCTCGATTTACCATTCCAGATCATGGAAGATGTCGACCCCGCCCTGGTCCAGAGACTGTCCCGCCGCGTCGATGGTGAGACCGCGGCCGAGATGCGCCGCCATGGCGACACGCGTCGGCTGGGTCTCTTTGCGCTCAATCTCATGCATCGCCGTGGCGAAATGATCGACGCGCTGATCGACCTGCTGCTTGAGATCATCCACCGGATGCAGACACGGTCGCGCCGCCGGGTAGTGGGGGCGATTGCGCGGGATATCGAGCGGGTCCATGGCAAGGAGCGCCTGCTGGTCGATATGGCTATTGCAGCGGTGGATGAACCCGAGGGCCGGGTGCTTGAGGTCATTTATCCTGTCGCGAGCGTGGCCAAGCTGAAGGCCGTGATTGAAGAAGACGGCGCCAAGGGCACGCTGGACCGGCGAATTCAAACGGCGATGCGCGGCTCCTACGCCAGCCACTACCGTCGGATGGTTCCGCCGCTTCTTGCCGCGCTGCAGTTTCGATCGAACAACGCAAGCTGGCGCCCGATCCTGGATGCACTCGATTTGATCGAGCGGTGGCAACAGGATGGACGACGGGTCGTGCCTGTCGATCTGGCTCCTCAGGGTTCCATTCCCGCCAAATGGCGCGAGGCCGTCATCGATGCATCCGGCCGTCTGAACGTGATTACCTTCGAGCTCTGCGTATTGGCACAGTTACGTGAGAGGGTGCGCGCGAAGGAAATCTGGGTCGATGGCGCTGACCGCTACCGCAACCCGGACAATGACTTGCCGACCGATTTCGAGGCGCAAAGACACATTTATTATCAGGGCCTTGGCCTCACCCAGGATGCCGGAGCGTTTGTCTCGCAGGTGCGCGATGTGCTGACGCGCGAACTCCACCTTCTGAACCGAACCCTGCCGGAAAACGAACAGGTCCGGTTGCGAACATTCGGGGAAAACCGGATCAGAGTAACGCCCTTTGCCCCGGTGCCGGAACCACCGGGGCTGGGAGCTCTCAAGCGCGAGGTCGAACGCGTCTGGCCGATGACCGGCCTGCTCGATGTCCTGAAGGAAACGGCATTGGACACGGGGTTTCTGGATTGCTTCGAGACGTCCGCCAGCCGCGAAGCCTTGGCCCACGCAGACCGGGACCGGCGGTTACTGCTGGCGCTCTATGCTGCGGGGACCAATGCCGGGATCAAACGCGTCGCCGCCGGTGTCGGTGACATTAGTTATGACGAACTGCTCCACATCCACCGCCGCTATATCGACCCAAACGCGCTGCGTGCCGCCGCGGCGCGCGTGGCTGATGCGACACTGAGGGTCCGCAATCCCGCGATCTGGGGCGCGGCGGGCACGGCTTGCGGTTCGGATTCCACCAAGTTCGGCGCCTGGGACCGTAACCTGATGACTGAATGGCACGCGCGCTACGGTGGGCGCGGGGTGATGATCTACTGGCATGTCGAGCGTCAGGCGACCTGTATCTATTCGCAGCTCAAGAGGTGTTCGTCCTCGGAGGTGGCGGCGATGATCGAGGGGGTGCTCCGGCACTGCACCGACATGGAAATCCAGCGCCAGTACGTCGATAGCCATGGTCAGACTGCTGTCGGTTTTGCCTTCTGCCATCTGCTCGGGTTCGAATTGGCGCCACGCCTGAAGGCGATTGCCCGCCAAAAGCTGGTCCTTCCCGCCGCGGGCATGCGGACGCACTTGCCGCATCTGGCGCCGATCTTGTCGAACGTAGTCGATTGGGCCGAGATCGAGCGGCAATACGACGAGATGGTCAAATACGCCGCCGCCATGCAGCACGGCACCGCCGACCCCGAAGCGATCCTGCGCCGGTTTGCCCGGACCGACGTGATGCACCCGACCTACAAGGCGCTGGCTGAACTGGGTCGTGCCATCAAGACGATCTTCCTGTGCCGCTATCTGCGATCAGAAGCCCTTCGCCGGGAAATCCACGAAGGCCTGAACGTTGTCGAGAACTGGAACAGTGCGAACGGCTTCGTCTTCTTCGGCAAGGGCGGCGAGATTGCCTCGAACCGGATCGCCGATCAAGAAATCTCCGCCCTGGCGCTGCAACTGGTCCAGGCATCGATGGTTTATGTGAACACGCGCATGGTCCAATCGGTCCTGTCGGACCCGAATTGGCAGGATCGACTGACTCCAGAGGATTATCGCGGCCTGACGCCGTTGATCTATGCGCACATCACACCCTATGGCCGCTACGATATCGATTTGGAGACCCGGATCGATTACGAGCGTATCGCGGCTTGAGCGTTACTATGAGTATACCCAAAGTAACGCAAGGCATGAACAGCGGAAGCACTCATTTTTATGTTCACTTTGGGTCCGTTTCGAGATAATGAACACATCATCTCAGAGGCACACCCAAAATGAACAGATCGAGCCCCAAAATCGGCTATGCCCGAACATCGACCGTCGATCAGAACCTCGATGCCCAAATTGAGGCGCTGACAGCCGCAGGATGTGGGATGGTGCGCCAAGAACAGCGCAGTGGCGCGACGCTTGAAGGCCGCCCTGAATTGAAAATCATCCTCGACTTTATTCACCCAGGCGAAACCCTGGTGGTGACGCGGATCGACCGGCTTGCCCGCTCAATGCAGGATCTTCAGACCATCGTTGCGCGGCTGAAAGAAAAGGGCGCGCATCTGGCGGCCACCGAGCAGCCCGTGGACACCTCCACGGCGACGGGCAAAGCGTTCTTTGACATGCTTGGCGTCTTTGCGGAATTTGAAACCAATCTCCGCCGCGAGCGGCAGGCTGAAGGGATCAAGGCCGCGAAACGCAAAGGGGTCTATCGCGGTCGCCCACCCACGATCGACATGGCCACCATTCAGGCCAAGCTTGGTGCAGGCCTCTCTCCAACGGAAATTGCCCGCGAAATGGGGATCTCGCGCGGTACTGTCTATAAAGCAAAGGCTGAAATGCTGACGGGCAATGATATCATTGAGGGGCGGACTGCATGAAAAAGCCCCCACGCAAGCGACAGCCTTCCGCGCCCAAAGCGCCTGTGCAAACAGGGGCCAAGGTCCCACCACCACGCAACCTGACCCCAGAGCTTTGCGACCGGCTGCGCCGGGACATGATGAAGGCCTGCCTCGCCGTGGCAGAAACCCACGGGCTGACGGTCGAAGGCGGGGATCTCTCGGATATCGATCTGCGCCATAGCTTCGAGATCAGCTTCCGCGTCGGCATCCCGCAAGAGAGCGGCGAGATCTACTCACCAGAGAAGGCCCTGTTCGAGGTGCTCGCGCCTCATTTTGGCTTGGAGCCCGAGGATCATGGCCGAACCTTCCGATCGAAGGATGAACTCTTCCGCATCGTCGCCATCAATCCAAACAGGCCAAAATATCCGATCAGCGCAGAACGCGTCTCCGATGGCCGAGGCTTCAAGTTCCCCGCCGAAAACGTCGTCATGTACCTGCAGCGTTCAGGCGCATAGTTTGTACGCCTTTTGTCCCATCAAACGATCAAATATGCACGCTCGGGCCTGTTACGCGAACCAGCTGCAACAAGCTCTCGACGAACCCGGTCGTCTGCCGGAGCGCCATGCCGAACAGCACCTTCATCGAGAGGCACGTCTGTATGGCGGCGTCGCTGTAGCTCTGCTGGCGGCCACGCCTGCCAGTTGGTGCGGCCTCCCAGCTCATCTCGGGATCGAACCAGATCGTCAGCGATCCGCGGCGCTTGAGCGCTTCATTGTAGGATGGCCAGTTCCTGGTCTTGTAGGTTGGAGGTGTGGGTCTGCTCATGGATTCCAGCTACCACGCTGGATTCATGAGATGAATCCCAAAAGGGATTTGTGCAACAGAGCCCTTCCAACTGGCCGGGTTCACGCACATCGCAAGGAAGGAACAGCGGCGCACCCACTTCCTGCGCCACGGGTTCGACCCATGGCCGGGCCTTTTCATTAAGAAAGGTCAGCGCCAGCTCTGCCCCCGCCGCGCGAAAGGCCCTGGCGCAACCGGCGGCGATGCTGGCCTCATTCGCCACGCCAACCACGAGGCCGCGTTTGCCTTTCAGATCAATCATGTCGCTGCCTCTTCGCTGACGGCCTCCTGGGCGATGATGCTTTCCTCATCGGTCGGAATGACAAGAAGCTGCACCCGGCTGGCGGCGGTGCTGATCCTGCGCGACCCTGCTTCATTGGCATCGGGGTCAAGCTCTGCCCCAAGCCAGGCCAGCCGCGCGGCGACACGGGCGCGGATACCGGGCTGATGCTCGCCGATTCCTGCCGTGAAGACCAGCGCATCGATCCCGCCCATGCTGGTCGCCAACCGTGCCACCTCGCCCGCGATGCGCAGGCAAAAGAGGTCGATCGCCTCGGCAGCCTCTGGGCGCGTGCTGGCCATCAGCTCGCGGCTGTCAGCCTCGAAACCCGACACGCCCAGAAGGCCGCTTTCACGATAGAGCATGGTCTCGACCTGTTTCAGGCTTTGCCCCATTTCGCCCATCAGATGCAGGATCACGCCGGGGTCCAGCGCACCCGAACGCGTCGCCATCGGGATGCCG
The DNA here is from genome assembly GCF_004365965.1 of Rhodovulum visakhapatnamense. Classification (GTDB taxonomy): domain Bacteria; phylum Pseudomonadota; class Alphaproteobacteria; order Rhodobacterales; family Rhodobacteraceae; genus Rhodovulum; species Rhodovulum visakhapatnamense. The sequence continues at coordinate 10,370 of NZ_SOEB01000022.1, read as the reverse complement.
TCCAGCGTCGAAAACCCCATCGAGCTGTCGATGCTCTTGCCGCCCCGGATCGCACAAAGGCTTGCGCCGCTGCCCAGATGTGCGGCGACCACCTTTGCATCGGTGGCCAGATCGCCCAGTTGCCCGGCGATATAGCGGTAGGAGAGACCATGAAAGCCATAGCGCTTGATCCCCTGATCATAAAGCGCGCGCGGCAGGGCAAAGCGGCGGATCAGGGGCGGGTTGGTGGCATGAAACGCCGTGTCGAAAGAGGCTGTCTGTGGCACATCGGGGTAAAGCCCTCGCATCGCCCGGATCAGCGCAAGGCTTTGCGGCTGATGCAGCGGCGCAAGCCGCGCCAGCGCGTCGATCTGCGCGATCACCTGATCGGTGATCCGGGCTGGTCCTGTGAAGACATCGCCGCCATGCACAACCCGATGGCCGATCACCGCAAGGCGCGAAAGATTGAAATGCCCGGCCAGCCAGGCAAAAGCCTGGTTCAGCACGGCTGTCAGATCGCCGGGATCCGCTGTGATCGGGCCTGAAAAGGTCTTGCCCTCGCGCGTCAGGCGCACTTCGAAAGGCTCATCGCGGAAATCGATCACGCCCGAGGCCAGCGGGCGCGGCGCGGCGGCCTCCAGTGCGTAAAACCCCAGCTTGATAGTCGAGGATCCGGTGTTGAATGTCAGGATCAGATCGCGGGTCACGCCTTCCCCTCCGCTTTGCGGACCGCGACCAGCTTGGCCAGCGCCGCCGAGGCGATGCGGGCCGATAAAGGATCCGCCCGGCTTGTCAGAACGATTGGCACCCGTGCGCCCAGAACCAGCCCCGCGGCCGTGGCGCCCGCGAAATAGATCAGCTGTTTGGCAAGCATGTTCCCGGCCTCGAGATCCGGCACCAGAAGAATATCGGCCTCGCCCGCCACCTGCGAGACGATGCCCTTCGTCGCCACCGCCTCGGGGCTGATCGCATTGTCGAAGGCCAGCGGCCCGTCAACCAGCGCGCCCGTGATCTGGCCTCGAGCCGCCATCACCGTCAGCGCGGCGGCATCCAGCGTGGCGGGCATCGTCGCGTTCACTGTCTCGACCGCCGCCAGCACCGCGACCTTCGGCTGATCGCGCCCCAGAAGCCGCATCAGATCGACGGCATTCTGGCAGATGTCGCGCTTATGCTCTAATGTCGGTGCGATATTGATCGCGGCATCGGTGACGATCACCGGCTTGCGATAGGCGGGCACATCCATCGCATAGACATGGCTGATCCGGCGTTCGGTGCGCAGGCCGCCGCTTTTCGAAACCACCGCCGCAAGCAGTTCATCGGAATGCAGGCTGCCCTTGACCAGCACCTGGACCTTGCCACAGGCCGCCAGTTCCACCGCCCGCGCCGCCGCTGCATGGCTGTGCTCTGTCTCCTCGATCCGGAAGCCGTCAAGCGAGACCCCGGCCTCGGCGGCCGCCGCGCGAATCTTTGCGCCGGGACCGATCAGGATCGGGTCAAGCAGGCCTTCGTCGCGCACCTCGATCGCGCCAAGGATCGCGGATTTCGAACAGGGATGCACCACCGCCGCCCGCACCGGGGGCAATGCGCGGGCCTCTTCGACAAAGCCCTGCCAGCGCCCCTTCGGCAAGACCACCGCCTCGGGAAGGTCACCCGGCACCCAGGTCACCTGCTCGACCGGGGCCAGCACCAGCGCCTCGCCCGAAAGCACCACCTCGCCCCGCTGATTGCGGGCGGTGGTCGTCAGGCGGACACGGTTCTTGCCCTCGATCAGCTCGGCCACTTCAACTTCGGCGGTGATGGTATCGCCTGGCGAAACCGGCTTGTTAAAGCGGATCTGCTGGTCGAGATAGATCGTCCCCGGCCCCGGCAGGCGGGTGCCCAGCACCGCCGAAATCAGCGCCGCAGTCCACATGCCGTGCACCACGACATGGCCAAACGGCCCATGGGCGGCGAAACCGGCATCCAGATGCGCGGGGTTGGCGTCGCCGGAAACAGCGGCGAACAATTCAATATCCTTGGGACCGACGTGGCGGACAAGACTGGCGCGGTCGCCGATTTTCATCTGGTGAAACAGATAGTTGGTCAGAGTGCCGGTCATCTTGTCACCTCTGGAAAACATATGTGCCGGGCGCATCTGCCAGCGCGTTGCCCATTGCGGGCGGCGCGGCGGGGGCACCCGAACGCGCGGCAAGCCAGGCCTGCCAGGGCGTCCACCACGAACCCTCGGTTGCAGGATTGGCCTCGACCCAGGTCTCGGGCGGCAAAAGCGCGTCGTCATGGGCGCGGGTCGCCAGCCGGTAGCGGCGGCGCGGGTGACCGGGAGGAGAGACGATCCCCGCATTATGCCCGCCCGACGTCAGCGCGAAAGTCACCTCGCAATCGGTGAACTGGTGGATTTTGTAGACCGACTTCCAGGGTGCGACATGATCGCGCTCGGTCCCGACGGCAAAGATCGGCACCCGGATGTTCTGCAACAGAACTGTCTTGCCCCCGGCGGTGAAGCGTCCCGAAGAAAGCTCATTATTCAGATAAAGCCTGCGCAGATATTCGGCATGCATCCGATAGGGCATCCGGGTGCTGTCGGCATTCCAGGCCATGAGATCATTCATCGCCGTCCGCTCGCCCATCATGTAATCGCGCACCATCCGGGACCAGATGAGGTCATTCGAGCGCAAAAGCTGAAACGCCCCCGCCATCTGATCGGCAGAGAGATAGCCGCGGTTCCACATCATGCTTTCAAGAAGATGCAGCTGGCTTGGGTCGATGAACAACGCAAGCTCGCCCGGTTCGGCGAAATCGACCTGCGCGGCAAGCAGCGTCAGCGAGGCGAGACGCGCGTCCCCCTTCCCCGCCATGGCAGCCGCCGCGATCGACAGCAAAGTGCCACCCAGACAATAGCCGGTGGCGTGGATTTTCTGATCGGGCATTAGACGGGTGATCTCATCCAACGCGGCCATCACGCCCAGCCGGCGATAATCCTCCAGCGTCAGATCACGATCCTCTGCACCCGGATTGCGCCAGGAAATGGCGAAAACCGTGTGGCCCTGCGCCACCAGCCAGCGGATCAGTGAATTCTCCGGGCTGAGGTCGAGGATATAGTATTTCATGATCCAGGCCGGAACGATCAGCACCGGCTCGGGGTGCACGGTTTCTGTCGTGGGCGTATACTGGATCAGTTCGATCAGGTGGTTGCGGAAGATTACCTTGCCCGGCGTCACCGCCACATCGCGACCCGGTGTAAAGGCCTCGACACCCTCTGGCGGCTCCTGCCGGATCTGGCGGACGACGTCCTGCAGCCAGTTCTGCCAGCCCTTCACAAGGTTCATGCCTCCGGTAGCCCAGGTCCGTGCCACAACCTCGGGATTGGTAAAAGGGTTGTTCGAAGGCGCACAGACATCAAGGATCTGTTTCGCGGCAAAAGACACCACATCCTCGTGGTGCTTCGTCACGCCCGGAACCTCATGGGTGACGTTATGCAGCCATTGCTGCTGCAGCAGGAAAGCCTGCGACATCCAGCTGAAGGGCGGTTTCGCCCAGGCTTCACCGGCGAAACGGCGGTCGCCCGGCAAGGGCGTGATGACCGGCGCGGCCTGCGGATCCATCGCCGAGGCCATCAGATGCGCCATGAGACGCTGCCATTTGCGGCCCGCCTTGACGCCCAGTTCCATCTGCTTGCCCGGTGCCTGCGCCAGATGAAAGGCCCAGTCGACATAGGCCATCATCAGCGAGCCGGGCGAGACCCCGCCGCTGAGCTGTCCCGAGAGCGCCTCTCGTATGCGGTCAACGGCCTGAAAAGCCTCGATGCCAAGGCTTTCATCGCCGGTTGCACCCGAGCCATCTGATTTGGGAGTAAGGGCCATGTCGCGTCTCCAATTTACCGGCGGGAGTTAGCACAGAACTATCAACGAGTGTTGATCGAAATCAAAGAGTTCAAGATTTTTCTTGAACATAGGCATTGCGCCCAAGGCCCGATGCCGACGACATGTCGTAAAGCGCCGTCAAACCGCCGAAACAGCCGCCCCCGGACTGAACAGGCAAAGCATCGGCGTCCGGCGGCGGACACGGAATCCCCTGTCCCTGCCCTGATCATCATGGACGATTACCGGCAAAACGGCGCGACGTCGAGGCCATGACCCGGCCAATGCCGCTGGCACCAACGCCGGGCCAAGGCCGCGGCCTCAATCCGCCAGCACATCACCGATGCCAGTGAAGACACCACCGACCTGATTGAAGACAAAGGCCCCCGCCAAGCGTACCTCACCGAAAAGGGTGTTTTCAACCACAGCCCCGGCCTCGCCGGAAAGCAGGCCGACATAGCGGCTGTGGGCGGGATCATCGGTCGGAATATCGGTAATATCCACGATCCGTATTCCGGTCGCGACCGCCAGGCGCTGGACCGCCGGATCACGCACATCGACAAGCCCAAGCCGTATCCGACGTGCCGAAAGCTGCGACGACAGTTTCAGCGCCAGATCGTCCGAGGAGACGAGCACCGTGATGGGATGCTTCATCGGCCCAAGGCTGACCATCTGGGCGCGGAAAAGATCGATATCAATATCCGGGGCGGCAAGGATGACCTCGATCCGGTCCAGCACATCGTCCCGCCCGGCAAGACGCAGTTGCACCAGCGTCTCCATCGTCAGCCGCGCGCCCATGCTGTGAGCCAGCACCGGCACCGCGTCGGAAGCGGACCGACCCTTTGTCAAAAGCCGCAGCAGATCGGCAAGCGCCGCGCGGGAAAAGTCAGACGCGTCACGATCAGCCAGATAGGCGCCCGGATAGCCTGCCGAGGGCCATGTAAAAAGGACGGGCTTTTCCTCGATATGCGCATCGACCGAAAGCTGCGCGGTGCGGAACAAGGCCTCATGAAAGCGGGTGTTGACGCCGTGGACATACAGCCCGACCCCCTCGCGCGAGAGACGCTTTGCAAAGGCGTCACGGCTAAGCGTCTGCCGGCTGCGCATCACGAAATTCCGGTCGGCGCTGCTGCCATTGCGATCCGGCCATTCAATCTTTCCCGGCCGATGGCCAGGCGGCACCGAGACCTCGTATTCCAGCCAGCTTGGCCGGATGGAGCGAGAGTCGCCAAAGGCCCCCGGCAGATTTGCCTCGGGCGCGCGGGTGGTCATGGTCAGCACCCGGACAAGGCGGGCGCCCTCGGGCAGGGCACCGGCATCGGGGGCCAGAACTTCCGGCCCCGGACGCGCAGCGCAGCCTGCAAGCGCAAGCGTCAGGATCAGAAGCAGGCGGCCCAACATATGCCTTACCGCAGGAATTTCTTGAATCGTATCAGTGCCAGCCAGAACAGCGCCACCCCGATCGCCGCCAGCGCTGCGAACTGGGGCCAGACCACGTCAAGCCCCGCACCTCGGAACAAGATGCCCTGCGAGAGGATGATGAAATGCGTGTTGGGGGCTGCAAGCATGATGGTCTGGATGATCTCTGGCATGGATTCCCGCGGCGTCATCGCGCCTGACAGCACCTGCAGCGGCAAAAGCGCCATCATCAGCAAAAGCGCGAATTGCGGCATCGACCCGGCGATGGTGGCAAGGAAAATTCCAAGCCCCGTCATGGCGAAAACCATCAGCACCGCGCCCGCAAGAAACAGCACGACCGAGCCCTGCACCGGAACCGCCATCAGCGCCTGCACCACAACACTTAGCGAAAAGATCGACCCCAGCAGCACCACCAGCCCCATCGACCAGATCTTGGAAAACATGATCTCGGTCGTGGTGACGGGCATGACCAGCAGGTGCTCGACCGTGCCATGTTCCTTTTCGCGGATCAGCGCCGCGCCGGTCAGCACCAACGACAGCATGGTGATCGACTGAATCACGGCGGAAATCGCCCCGAACCACTTCGGATCCAGCGAGGGATTATACCGCGCGCGGAGCGCCAGATCGACCGGCAGCGCGGTCTCGGCCCGGTAGCCCGCCACATATTCCGAAACCTCGGAGGACACGATTTGCTGGATATAGCCGCCGCCGGTGAAGGCCTGGCTCATCCTTGTCGCGTCGATATTCAGCTGGATCGCCGGGTTTTTTCCGGCCAGCACATCGCGCGCGAAATCCGGTGGGATGTTCAGCGCAAAAGTATCCAGCCCCTGATCCATCCGCCGATCCATCTCGGCCGTCGTGGTCATCTGCGGCTCGACAAAATAGGGCGGATAAAAGGCCGAGGTGATGCGGGCGGAGAGATGCGACTGATCCTCATCCACGATCGAGATCGCGGCATTCGTCAGCGCCTCGGGCGAGGCGTTCGCAGAGGTCCAGATCGAGAGCGAAAAGGAATAGACGATCAGCACCAGCATCACCGGATCGCGCCAGAGCCCGCGCAATTCCTTGACGCCCAGATTGAAGGTGTTGCGCAGGTTCATCCGCCCCTCACTTCGCCTGTTTTTTCAGGAAGGCCGCCGCCAGCCCGATAATCACCGGAATGGCGATGCCCATGGCCAGCATCGGCCCGGCCAGTTCCGCCATTCCGAAGGCCTTGGAGAAAGCCCCCCGCGCGGCGGTGATAAACCAGGTCGAGGGGTAGATCTCGCCCAGAACCCGGCCAAAACCCGACAGCGAAGAGACCGGGTCGATCAAACCCGAATAGCTGACCGCCGGGATCATCGTCAGCATGGCGGTCGCGAACAGCGCCGCGACCTGACTTGCGATGAAGACCGACACCAGAAAACCAAGCGCCGTGGTCGCGGTGACATAGATCAGCGCCGAAAGGGTAAAGCCCAGAAAACTGCCGTTGAAGGGCACTGCGAAGAATGTGACCGCCATGGCCATCATCAGGAAGAAATTCAGCATGGCCAGCGCGATATAGGGCAGCTGTTTGCCAAGCAGAAATTCCAGCCGCGTCACCGGCGTGACGTAGAAATTGATGATCGAGCCCAGTTCGCGTTCACGCGCGACCGAAAGCGTGGTCAGGATCGCCGGGATCATTAGCAAAAGCAGCGGGATGATCGCCGGGACCATCGCATTCAGGCTGCGCACGTCGGGGTTGTAGCGGTATCGGGTCACCAGTTCGAAACTGCCGCCGCTCGCCTTGTCACCGTAAAGCTGACGCGCCTGACGTGTGATCCAGTCGGCATGCATGCCCTGCACATAGCCCTGCACCGTATTGGCGCGGCTGGGGTTGGCGCCGTCGAACCAGGCCCCGACCTGCACATCCCTGCCTGCCGCGATATCGGCGGCAAAGCCGGGCGGGATCTCGATCGCCAGCGCCAGCTCGCCCGAGCGCATTCTTGCGTCGATCTCGTCGTAACTTGTCAGGGCCGGCTGTTCGATGAAATAGCGCGATCCCGCAATATCGGCGATATAATTGCGGCTGGTGGTGGTCTGGTCGCGGTCAAGGGCGGCGAAGGTCAGATCCTCGACATCCATGTTGATGCCCAGCCCCACCACGATCATCAGAAGAAGGCTGCCGACCAACGCCATGGTCAGCCGGATCGGATCGCGCTGCAATTGCAGGCTTTCCAGCTGCGAATAGCTAAGCAGTCGCCGCAGGCTGAAGCCGGATTGCTGCGCGTGATGGGTCACCCCGGCTGCGGGGGCCTCGGGCGCGGCCTCGGGCGCAGCGGCGGGGGCGGGTGCCGTCTCGCCAATCGCCTCTTCAAGATAGGCGATGAACGCGTCTTCCAGCGTGGCGCAACCTTTGGCTTTCGTGATCCCCTCGGCGGTGTCCGAGACCAGCACCTTGCCCGCATGCATCAGGCTGATGCGGTCGCACCATTCCGCCTCGTTCATGAAATGGGTCGAGACAAAGATCGTCACGCCATCCTTGCGCGAAAGTTCCGCCAGAATGCGCCAGAAGCCGTTGCGCGCCACCGGGTCCACCCCCGAGGTCGGCTCGTCAAGGATCAGGATCTCGGGCGCATGGATCATCGCCACCGCCAGCGAAAGCCGCTGGCGGATACCCAGCGGCAACGCCTCGGGCAGGCTGTCGGTCACGTCGCCCAGATCGAACCGGGCGATCATCTCGTCAACCCTGGCGGGGATCTTCTCGGCCGCCATATCGAAAAGCCGCGCGTGCAGATCAAGGTTCTGACGCACCGTCAGCTCGGAATAGAGCGAGAAGGCCTGCGACATGAACCCGACCCGGCGGCGCACCGACAGATCGCTTGCATCGACCTCATGGCCGAAAAGCTTTGCCCGGCCCTCACTCGGCTCCAGAAGCCCGGTGAGCATCTTCATCGTCGTCGTCTTGCCGCAGCCGTTCGAACCCAGAAAGCCGAAAATCTCACCCCTGGGGATGCGGAAGGAAACATTGTCGACCGCCACGAAATCGCCAAAGCGCTGCGTCAGCCCCTCGGCCTCGATGGCGATATCGCTGTCATCGGTGGTCCGCGGCGGGATCACCACGGCACTGTCTTCGCCCCGGTCTTCTTCGGGCAAAAGCGCGATGAAGGCTGCATCAAGCGTGTCGGCCCCGGTCCGCGACAGCAGATCGCTGGTGGTGCCGGTGGCCAGCACCCGGCCCGCATTCATCGCAACCAGCCAGTCGAAGCGCGCGGCCTCTTCCATATAGGCGGTGGCGGTGATCACGCTCATCCCCGGCCGTGTCGCGCGGATGCGGTCGATCAGATCCCAGAACTGGCGGCGCGACAGTGGATCGACGCCGGTGGTCGGCTCGTCAAGAATCAGGAAATCGGGATCATGGATCAGCGCGCAGCACAGACCCAGCTTTTGCTTCATGCCGCCCGACAGCTTTGACGCCGGGCGCGACCGGAACGGCGTCATGCCGGTCGCAGCCAGCAGATCGGTGATCCGCCGCTCGCGTTCGGCCTTGTCATGACCGAAAAGCGAGCCGAAGAAATCAAGGTTCTCTTCGACCGAAAGCGTCGGGTAGAGGTTCTTGCCCAGACCCTGCGGCATATAGGCGGTGCGGGGGCAGACGCGGTTGCGATGCGCCACATCGCGCATATCGCCGCCCAGAACCTCGACCTTGCCCTGCTGGATCACACGTGCCCCGGCCAGCAGCGACAGAAGGCTGGACTTTCCGACCCCGTCTGGCCCGATCAGCCCGACCATGCGCCCCTCAGGGATCTCCAGCGTCACATTGTCAAGCGCCGTGACCTTGCCATAGCGCAGCGTCAGGCCGGAGACCCCGGCAACTGAGCCGGTCATTTCACGACATTGGAAAGAAAGTCAGGCCAGGCGGCATCCGGATCAAGCCGCAGATAGGCCATGCCCGGCAGGCCGGTTTTGACATATTCGATATGCCGCGACAGCAGCTCGGGGTCGATGCGGGCACGGACGCGGAACATCAGCTTTTCGCGCTCATCGGCGGTCTCGACCGTCTTTGGCGTGAACTGCGCCACATCGGCAACATAGGAAACCGTGGCCGGGATCACGAATTCCCGCGCCGCATCCATGACAAGGCGCACCTCTGATCCGACCTGCACCCGGCCGACCTGCGATGTCGGCAGAAAAACCGTCATATAGACATCGCCCAGATCGACAAGGCTGAGGATCCGCCCGCCAGAGCCGACAATCTCGCCCTCTTGTGCGATGCGATACTGGATCCGGCCCGTGCGCGGCGCTTTCAGCGTGGCGTCGTCCAGAGAGGCCTGGATCGCATCAATCGACGCCTTTGCCGCCTCGACGGCCGCACTTGCATCGACCACCTGCGCCTGCGCGCTGCTGACCCCCGCCAGCGCTGCCGCATGGCTGGCTTCGGCCGAGGCCACACCGGCGCGGGCCTGGGCGTCCCGGGCGCGGTCATCATCCAGCACCTGCTGCGAGATCGCACTGGTCTTTGCAAGCTGCTCAGAGCGTTCAAGCCTGCGCGACGCGGCATCGGCAACCGAGCCTGCCTGATCAACCGCGGCCCGGGCCGCGCGCTCTTGTGCCTCGGCCTGAGCGACCAGCGCCCTTGCTGTCTCGACGCCGATTTCGGCGCGGGCAAGCTGCGCTTCGGCCTGACGTTTTTGTGCGTTCAGCTGCACCACGTCCATCTGCACCAGCACATCGCCTGCGCTGACCATGTCACCTTCGGCAGCGGTGATTTCGGCGATTCGGCCGCCGGTGAGCGCCGCGATATCCACCTCGGTCGCCTCGATCCGGCCATTGGCGCTGGCAAAACCCGCCGGCAGACCGGCGGGTTGCAGCCGGTCCCAGGCCAGCCAGCCAAGCACGGCGACAACGGCCAGGCCGCCCAGAATAATGGTGTTTCTGCCGGGCTTTGCCACGATCTGCCTCTGATTGCTGTGCTGATGGATGCTTCGCGCATGTCCCGATGCGGTTTTCGCCCTACGCTCCCCTGTTGTCAACGCTCGATGACAGGGTAAAAACCTGTATGGGGGTCTGTTGCCGGAGGGGGCAGAATAGTACGCTAAGGCGGTTTGATCATCTTTTGGGCCATCTGTATTCGCCAGTGAGCAGGATGTGGGCCCA
>NZ_SOEB01000021.1 GCF_004365965.1 Rhodovulum visakhapatnamense | reverse complement strand
AAATCGCTCCGCAAACGCTCGTAATCCTCCGCGAACCGTTCATCGATCCGACTCGTCAGATCGCCGCCAGAAAGCGCCTGAAGCGCGCTGGCAAGGCCTTCGACTGCCTGCGCCTGGTCCGTCCGCGCCGCCTCGCGCCGCATCTCGGCGGCTCTCATCTGACTGAGGTCGCCACGCAGGCTTTCGAGGCTGCGGGCAAGTTCGCCAAGCTCGTCAGCACGGTCCGTCATGGGAATTGCATTGTCGAAATCGCCGCGCGCCAAGCTCCCCATCGACGCACAGAGTGCACTTAGGGGACGGCCCAGCATACGGCGCAACAACACTGCGGCCGCAAAAAGCAACCCCACAAACAGCACCATCGTCACGATCATGCCAGGCACAGCATTCCGAAAAACGGCCGTCACCGCACCTTGCGCAGTCCAGACGGCTCCTACCGCTCCGACAATTGCCTGATTAGGCCCGAACTTGACCGGAACGACCTGGGCGAGCGTTCCTCTTTGGAAGACAGTTTCCCCAGAGGAGATCGCCTGAAGAGCCATTTCCTGCAACTCGGCAGCGGCTCCAGGATCCCCCGTGCCGACCCGGGCGATGCTTTCGGCGTCGGCGTTCCAGACAGCGACCGACACCGCTTTATCGCCAGCGCGCTGAAGCTGACCGTTCAGGTCCTCTTCGATGGCTGCACTGTTCTTGAAACGCAAATGCGGGCCAAGATTTGCTGCGCTGCCGACAAGCACCGATTGCAGCTCTTCGCCAAGCGCATCGCCTACGATATCCAGCGCACTTCGCGTGGCGAACGTAGCCAGGAGGATCGCAACGACACATGTCGTCGCCGCGATCAATCCGGAGATTCGGATCAGAATCGAGCGCCCTGGAAGGGACGCCGGGGCGGCAGAAACTCCGTTCGGCATGGGCGCCACTCCTTTTTCCGGTTCGATCAGAACAGAGCCGCGCCGTCGACGGCGACGGTCATCGCGCCGATCGGCGCCCCGCTGTCCGGGTCGACAAGGGTGAAGGAGACCTGCGCCTGATAGCGCTGGGTGGACTCATCAAGTTCGATCTCGCCGAAATGGACGGCATCGGGCCCCACCGAATAGGTCATGGAATACTTGTCCTCGTCACCCTGCCAGTAATCCGAGGTCACGCCCGATGTCGCAACGTTGAGTCCGCGCGCATCCATCACGATCACTTCCGTCACCTTGCCGTTCGAGGCATCCACCTGGCCGCGCAGGAACTCGGCCGCTGCATTTCCGGTAACCGACGAGATCAGGTCCGAAGAGCCACTGTCGAGTTGCGCCCGCCAGGCCGCGTCGAGTTCGTCGATCTTTTCCTGCGAATAGCCGCCGGTGATGGCATTCTGAGCCTCGACCGCCTCAATCACGATCGGCGCTGCGGCCCAGGGCCGGATCGCGCTTTCGAGAAAGGCCGCCATCGCGGCATCGCCATCGGACGCAGGGGCGGGGGCCGCGAACAGCAGGCCGGCAAGGAGCGGGAAAGTGAAGGCTGTGCGGATCATGGTATTCCTTTCGCTTCGGACGCGGCCGGGACCGTCCCGGTCGCTTAAGAAATACGCGAAAAGACCCAACGGCAGCTTAATCGCGACATGTCGACACATCTTGCTATGGCGTTCTCAAATCGGTCGGACAGACTGGCCCCGCAGCGCCCGGGTCGTCTTCAAGTCATTGTTATGGAGCGCCTAACCGGCCGGTACGTCGCGGAGTCGGCGGCCAAGCCCGAGAACGCCTCCGGGCCGCAGGTGAACGTCGGGTCTCATTTGATCGCCCAGCCGATGGCACAACGGGAACGAGCTCGGGACTGATTCGAAGCCCGGCCAGACACGAAGGGTCGGCATTTTCACGTAGGGTCAAGGGATGGCGGGCAAACTTGGAGTTGCGACAAAGCCGAACGGCCCGCTTGCGAGGAAGCGGGCCGAAGCAGAGATGAAACGTCTGGAGGAGGGAAGACGCCCGGCTCAGCCGCCCGGGAAATACCCGCGCACCAGGGCCTCTGAAATCAGGCTCCAGCCATCGGCCACAACGAAGAAGGCCAGCTTGAACGGCATTGCCACAACCGCAGGCGGTACCATCATCATCCCCATCGACATCAGGATTGCGGCCACCACGAGGTCGATGATCAGGAATGGAAGAAATACCAGGAACCCGATCTCGAACGCCCTTTGGATCTCGCTGAGCATGAAGGAGGGCACAAGAAGCGACAGGGGCGCATCCGCGATCGCCGCAGTGGGATCGGCCTGCGGCCGAAGCGACAGAAGCCGCTCGTAGGTGTCGACATCGGCGCGGCCGGCCATGAAGGTTCGGAACGGATCGAGGATACGCGGGATCGCATCGTCAATTGGCAAGGTCTCGTTCATCATCGGCACCACACCCGCCTGCCAGGCCTGGGTGAAAGTCGGCTCCATCACGAAATAGGTCAGGAACATCGCCAGGCTGACGATCAGCATGTTGGGCGGCGATTGCTGCAATCCGATGGCCTGGCGCAACAGCGACAGGACCGTGACTATGAACGGAAAGCAGGTGAGCATGATGGCCAGACCGGGCGCCAGACTGAGCACGGTCACCAGCAGGATCATCTGGACCCCGCGCCCGGCCAGCGACCCGCCCTCGCCGAGCGAGATCGAGATTTCCTGCGCCTGGGCCGGCACGGCCAGGGCAAGCAGGATAAGAGCGGCCGGCAGCAGGCGCTTGAGCATGTCGGTCAGGCCCCCGAGACGGTGTCGATGATTTCCGTCAGGCGCACGGCGATCTGCCCCGCCTGGGCGCCTTCGACTTCCTGCAACTCTCCGCGGGCAATCAGCCGGTCGCCGATATAAAGCTCGACCGGATCGTCAATCCGGCGGTCGAGCGGCAGCACTCCGCCACGGTCGATCTGCAACAGATCGCGCAGCAGCGGACGGGCCTTGCCGACCGAGACGGTGATCTCGATCGGAACCTGATCGAGAAACTTGGCACCGAGGCCTTCGCCCGGCGCTTCGGAAGATATGTCAGCCATGGCGGCGTGCCTCCTCTTCGGTGGTCATGAAGTCGTTCAGCGCGCTGCGGATCGCCGCCAGCATGCCGTCAATGTCGATTTCGCGTTCGCCCGCCCCGCCGCGCAGCAGCGCCTGTCCGGGCCCGAGGGTCGCATCGTCGACGATCTGAAGCGGCAGGCCGGGATCGGCCCCCGCAAGCTCTTCGAGCGCGTCGCGATTTTCCGGACAGACCCGAAGTTGAAGCGGCGTGTTGGCCTCGGCCTCGGCCAGTTCGAGTGCAATCTCGACGACCTTGCGGGCAAATCCCTGTCGCGCGAGATCGGGCAGGACACGGTCGACCATCGCGGACAGAAGCGGCTCGAGCGCCTCCATCACATGGGTGCGCGCCTCGTGATAGCTGAAGGAGAGCTCCTGCAGCGTCTTCTCGAAATCGGCACCGATCCGTGCGCGCGACTCGGCCTCGGCGGCGGTGGCATCGTCCCAGCCCGCCCGATAGCCCTCTTCGTAGGCGTCGAGCCGGACCTGCTGGGTGTCCTCGACCGGCGCCGGATCGGGCTCGCGCCCGGCCCGGGGCCTGGCGCCGTGGTTGGAGAAATCCTCCAGCAGCAACCGGGACATCACGCTTTCTCCTGCCGCTCTTCCATCCAGCCGCGCAGGATCGCAATGGACTCGTCACGGCGGCTTTCGATCAGATCGCGCAGACGGTCGACGGGGCTGCCGCCCCCGCCACCGAAGCCGTCCATGCCCAGAGGCTCGTCCGAGAAGTCCGACGGATCGATCGAGGCCATCGTCATCGCAGGCAGCCCGAGATCTCCCGGCAGCCCGCCAAGATCGTCCTGCGGACCGTCGGCCGGATCGATCTCGCCATTGAGCCAGGTCTGGTCGGCGCCACCGACCGGCGCGGGCAGTCCGGCAACCCCGGCCCTGCCATTGCTGGCCAGGATAGGACGGACGACAAAGAGGCCAAGGATCAACGCGACCACGGACAGCACGGCCAGCTGGATCAGCGTCAGCGGATCGAGCGTGAACTCGCCAAAGAGGCTGCTTTGCGGGCCGGTGCCGTCTTCCGCGAGCGGCTGGAAGGGCATCGACTTGATGGTCAGCGCGTCACCGCGCTGTTCGTCGAACCCGGCCGCCGAGGCGATTAGTTCGCGCAGCGACTCGAGATCGGCATCGGGCAGCGGCTGCCAGGTCTCGGTGCCGTCCGCAGCGGTCGAAGTCACGCCCTCGACCAGAACGGCGATGCTCAGGCGCCGGATCGCGCCCGGCGCACGCAGGATCTCGCGTTCGGTTTCGGAGACCTCGTAATTGACCACCTCCTGGGTCTCGGTTTCCTTGTGCTGAGACGACCGGTCCGTGGATCCGTCCCCGTTCGGCAGATTGCTGGCCACGGTGACTGAGCCGCCATTGGTGTCGCTGGAGGTGGATTGCCGCTCCTGGGTGTTCTGGCTGATCGCGACACGGCCCTCGGGATCGATGATCCGTTCGCGGATCGACTCGCGCTGGGTTTCGGTATCGACACTGACCTCGACGATGGACCGCCCCGGTCCGAGCCGCGCGGAAAGCAGACGCTCGAGCCGCCCCTTGAGGATCTCGGCACGGTCGTCGCCTGCAGCGGCGATACTCGATTCGTCGGCGACAACGGTTCCGGTAGTCCCGTCGATCACCGACACATCCTCGGGCCTCATCCCCGAAACGCTGGAGGCCACGAGATAGCGGATCGCCTTCGCCTGGGCTGCGGAAATCGACCCGCCGGCCGGGGTCACGGTGATCGCCGCCGAGGGCCGCACGTCGCGGGCGAAGGGGCGCGCGCTGGGCGTGGCGATATGCACGCGCGCCGTCCGGAACTGGGAATTGCCGGCGATAGTGCGCGCGAGTTCGCCTTCCTTGGCGCGCCAGTATGCGGCATCGAACATCTGCGAGGTCGTGCCGAAGCCCGACAGCCCGTCAAGCAGTTCATAGCCTGCCGATCCGTTGGCCGGCAGCCCGTCGCTGGCCAGTGTCATCCGCAGCGAGTCGCGCTGGCTGCTGTCCACATAGATGGCCGGCCCCCGCACCTCGTAGGCGACCCCCGTCTGGTCGAGCGCGCGGATCACGTCCCCTGCGGCCGAGGTGTCGAGCCCGGAATAAAGCAAGGCCATACGCGGCGATGTGGCGACGCGCGACAGCGCCAGTACGGCCGCGAACATGGCGACGGTGGCGATGACCACGACCAGCCTTCTGCGTGGGCTCAGCCCGGTCCAAACGGACAACAGCTGCTGCAACTGAGTTCTCCCATTCCGGGGGGGGCTTCTGCCCCGTTTCTGCCGCACATCCTTCGCAGGCCCGGCTTAACAATCGGTTAGCCCTCATCCGGCTATAGAGGGCGGGACACAGAAGGAGCCCAGGACATGGCTGCGACCGATATGGCCGAAGCGGAAGAACCCGCAAAATCTTCGAAGAAGCCCCTTATCATCGGGGTCGCGCTTGCCCTCATCCTGGGGGGCGGGGCTTTCTTTGCGTTGTATTCGGGCATGATTCTCGGGGGCGATGCCGGGGCCGATGCGGGACATGGCGGTGGCGGAAAAGAGGGCGCCCATGGGGCCGAATCGGCACCGCTCGACGTGGCGTTCGTTCCGATCGAACAGATGATCATCTCGCTCGGGCCCGACGCCCAGAGCCGTCACCTGCGCTTCGAAGCCCAGCTGGAAGTCGGGCCCGCCTATCAGCAGGAAGTGACGTTGCTGATGCCGCGCGTCCTCGACGTGCTGAACAGCTACCTGCGGGCGGTCGACATGGCCGAGCTCGAAGACCCGACCACGCTCATTACCCTCCGCGCGCAAATGCTGCGGCGGGTGCAGCTCGTCACCGGCGACGACCGGGTGCGCGATCTGCTTATCACCGAATTCGTGCTGAACTGAGGAGAATCCCATGGCGCTGATCTCGGACATCCTGCTCATTGCCGGGGCACTCGGAGCGACACTCTATTGCTATGTCCTGGCGAGACGACTGCGGCGTTTCAATGACCTCGAAAAGGGCATGGGCGGTGCGATTGCCGTCCTGTCGGCACAGGTCGACGACATGACCAAGGTGCTCAAGGGTGCCCAGTTCTCGGCGAAAAGTTCGACCGACAGTCTCGAAGGCCTGACCGGCCGTGCCGAAGATGTCGCGCGAAGGCTCGAACTTCTTGTGGCGGCAATGCATGACCTGCCCGAAGACGCCGTCCCCGACACCGCCCGAAAAGCCTCGCGGCCCGCGCCCGCCGCAGAAGCGCCGAGCCCGGCCGCTCCCCAGACGGCCGCACCGACCCCCGCCGCACCGGCTTCGTCCGAGACCGGCGACACCGAACCCACGGTCCTGTTCCGCCGCAACGTACGGGAGGCCGCTGAATGACGAAGTCCTCGCGATCGAAACGGGCCAGTGGCGCCGTTCTGCCGGTTGTCGCCGGACTGTTTCTGGCCTCCGGTCTGATCCGCTTCGGCGACGGCACCGCGCAGGCCCTGGCGCAGGAATTGCGGGGCATGGCGGAAGATGCCGCTGCCTCCGGCCAGGGCGGGACCGCAGACCATGCGTCCGCAGCCGACCCTTGCCCACCCCCCGCGGACATTGCGGATCTGCTGAACGCTCTTAAGACCCGCGCGGCCGAACTGGACGCGCGCGAAGCCGAGCTCGACGACCGGGCCGCGACGCTGGATATCGCAGGCGAAGAGATATCAAGGCAGATGGCATCGCTTCAGGCCGCCGAGGACTCGTTGAAATCGACCCTCGCGCTGGCCGATCAGGCGGCCGAGAACGACGTCGCGCGCCTGACCGCCGTCTACGAAAGCATGAAGCCCGAGGAGGCATCGGCGCTTTTCGCGCAGATGGACCCGGAATTCGCGGCAGGATTCCTCGGGCGCATGCGCCCCGATCTTGCTGCCGCGGTGATGTCCGGCCTCGATCCGAACGTCGCCTATTCGATCAGTGTGATCCTGGCGGGACGGAATGCCCGCGCCCCCAAAGAGTAACCACACCTTGTTAACTCGGGTCTGAGACTGTCCCCAACAAGGTCAGAGTAGCGGAGCACCATCCATGATTGGTATCGTCGGGATCATTCTCATCTTCGTGATGGTGTTCGGCGGCTACGTAATGGCAGGCGGCAAGATGGGTATCATCTTGCATTCGCTGCCCTTCGAATTCGCGATGATCGGCGGCGCCGCAGCAGGTGCTTTCGTGATCAGCAACGACATGGCCGCCATCAAGCACACGATCAAGGATATCGGCAAGGTGTTCAAGGGCCCCCACTGGAAGCCCGACGACTACCGCGATCTGCTGTGCCTGTTGTTCGAGCTGATTCGCGTCGCCCGTCAGAACCCGCTGGAACTGGAAACCCATATCGAGGCGCCTGCCGACTCGGCGATCTTCGGGCGCTATCCCAAGATCGTGGCCGACCACGAGGCCGTCGATCTGATCTGCGATACGCTCCGTGCCGCGGGGATGAACTACGACGATCCCCATCAGGTGGAGGAAGTCCTTGAAAAACGCCTTGAGGCGCATCTGCACCACTCGATGCACTCAAGCCATGCCCTGCAGTCAGTTGCCGACGCCCTGCCCGCTCTCGGCATCGTCGCCGCCGTGCTGGGCGTGATCAAGACCATGGGCTCGATCGACCAGCCGCCGGAAGTGCTTGGCAAGATGATCGGCGGCGCACTGGTCGGAACGTTTCTGGGTGTGTTCCTCGCCTACGGTTTCATGGGACCCTTCGCGTCCAAGCTGAAGGCTGTGGTCGAGGAAGACGCGCATTTCTATCTGCTGATCCGTGAGGTTCTTGTCGCCAACCTGCACAATCACCCGCCGGCGATCTGCATCGAGGTTGGCAGACAGAACACCCCCGGCGGCAGCCGTCCCAGCTTCTCGGAACTGGAAGAGGCCCTCAAAGCCTCGAAACAGGAGGCGGCATGAAGGCCCGGCACGTCGTTCTGGCCCTGGCCCTGGCCCTGCTTGCAGGGTCGAAGGCCTTTGCCCAAGAGGTCGAGATCCGGTCCGGCGAGCATCCCGACTATTCGCGTCTCGTGTTCGAAACCGATGCGGCCCAGGCTTGGGCGCTTGGACGCGGGCCGGACGGCTATCTGCTGAAATTCGATAACCCTGATCTGCGCTTCGATCTTGGGGGCGTCTTCGACCGGATGCCGCGCCGCCGTCTGGCCGACGCCGCACTGGTCGCGCCCGGCCTCGTCTCACTCCGCGTGGGCACCGATGCCCATGTCGAGGCCTTCGAACTGCGCCCAGGCGTCCTCGTGCTCGATTTTCGGTCCGGCCCCGCTCCGAACGGCTCTCCGTTCGAGGCAGCACTTCTGCCTCCCGTCTCCGAGCCGACCTCTCCGCCGCCCCAAGCGCCCGAGCCACCCCAGCCGACCGTCCTCCCGGCCCCCCCGGCGCCCTCCCTCACCGCGCCTCAAGGCGACCCGGCGACAATCGCCGAGCCCGCGCCGCCACCGGTCCAACGCACCGAAAGTGCCGCAATACGCCTGCCGATCGATCTGGATCTCAGGTCGCCGCTTGCGTCCGCAACCGGCATGAAGCCTCCGGCGGCGATGGTCGAGCAGATGCTCGAGCCGGAAATCCCCCCCGCCGAAACAGATCCACGCGTCGCGATGATGCAGTCGGAACTGATGAAACAGATCGGGCGGGCCACGGCACAGGGGCTTCTTGAACCCGCGGTCGACATCCCCTCGGTGGAGGCGTCGCCCGCGTCCAATGAGCCCCATGGCGATACGACCACCCCCGATCACGGCACCGCCGAGCATGGACAGGCGGAAACGCCCGAGACCGAGCATCATACGCCCTCCGATTGGCGCAACATGCGGGTCGAAACCAGCATGGATCTCGGGTTGGACTTTCCCTCGGGCGATGACCCTATCGCAGCCGACGGCACGCGGTGTCTGTCCGACAGCAAGTTCGATCTGAATGGATGGGGCGGGGATCGTACGCCGGGCGAGGTCTTCGCCGAAAAGCGCGCGGCGCTTCTTGACATGCGGGATGCAACAGATCCGGCGGGTGCCGTTGGCCTTGCCCAAGCCTATATCGCCTTCGGGTTCGGAGCAGAAGCCCGCGCGGTTCTGAACGTGGCCGGGACCGACACGCCCGACGTCCCCTTGCTGCGCGAACTGGCTGCAATTGTAGATAACGGCCAGGCGGATAACCCCGAATTGTTCGACGGGCAGATGTCCTGCCCAACTCGTGCAGCGCTCTGGGCGGCGCTGGCAAGGCCCGTACTGGGCGATCTGTCGGATCTTGATCGCACCGCCTTGCTGGAAAGCTTCTCCGAGCTTCCGATCCATATTCGTCGCCATCTCGGTCCGACGCTGGCCGAACGGTTTCTGGCTGCAGGCGATCAGGCGACCGCCCTGCAAATCCGGAACGCCGTTGCCCGGACCGGTGAAAGGGGGCGCACAGAAGATCTTACCATCGTCGAGGCACAGATCGAACTTGCCCGAGGCGCCGATGACAAGGCCGACCGGAAGATCGAGGAAGTGGTTTCCTCGGGCGGACAGGGCACGGCGGACGCTCTCGCGCTCCAGATCGAAACCGGACTTGGCCGGGGCCGGGTTCCGTCGGTCGACTCGTTGAACCTCGCCGAATCGCTTGCCTTCGAGCGCCGCGGCACAGCAAGCGGCACCCGACTGTTGACGCTCGCGATCCGCGGACATGGTGCGCGGGGGGATTTTGAAACCGCTTTCGCCATGTTGGCCCATCACGGTCTCGAAGCTCAAACCGAACTGTCTTCCGAACTGCTCGAAGAACTGGCCCAACGAGGTTCGGACGAAGCGTTCATGCGTGAGGTCTATGCCGGCGCGATGACGCTTCCCAAGCTCTCCGCCGATTCCGAGGCCCGTCTGGCCGTCGCGGACCGGCTGACAAAAATGGGTTTCCCGGATCGCGCGTCTGCGGTTCTTCAGCCCGTGAAACCCAGAGGAACCACGCCCGAACGCCTGGTCCGCGCTCGCCTTGCCCTCGCGCAGGCACGCGCAGGAGAAGCCCAACAGTACCTTGCGGGCATCGAAACGGCGGAAGCCGACGAACTGCGAGCCCAGATCGCCAAGCAGCAGGGCAATCTTCAGTCTGCAGCCGACTATCTTGGCGCCGCAGGCGATTCCGAGGCGCAATCGGCAATGGCCTGGCGCGCGCGCGACTGGAACGGCGTCGAAACCCTGGGGGCACCGGAAGAGCGAGCCTTCGTCCAGACCCGGCGTGAACAGGAACCTGCGCCGATCTCGGACGAACCGAGCCTCGCGGTCGCCCGAGACGCACTTGGCGCAAGCGAGACGATGCGCGACCGGCTGCAGGCTATTCTGAACCGCCCGGCCACTCAGAACTGACCGGATCCGTTCCGCCGCCATTCAGCCTTTGTCAATTCCTACCCCATAGGCTGACTAAAAGTTAGAACGAATTGAGTTGGCCAGAATGGCACATGTTCCCTCCCTGCACGCGCCGGATGGCCGTGAAACACTGACCGCCCCCCGACCGCTGCGGGCACGCCATCTGCACCGGTCGGCCTGTGTTGTCCGACCGGTCCGACCTAACCCCGGATCGACACTCGGGCCCGGCGCCAGAGCAACTTGGCAGATGTCTTTCCGCCCCCCCATGACGGAGCCCCCCGCCAACGGGCCGGGCATCGGCGCAAGACCGCGCCGAGCCGTCTCGCGTTTTGGAAACTCACGGCCCGTCGTCTTGCCGCAAGCAGATCGGTATCGCTCCGTGGCCATGACGCATAGACCCGGCAGCCTGCCGCACCTCCGGTCGAAAAGGATCTGACGCATGCCCGGTTTTTCGATCTCCGAGATCTTCCGCCCGACCATTCTGATGGCCCTCGCCCTCATGGCGATCATTGTCATGATGGTCCTTCCGATGCCTGCCTGGGTGCTCGACATAGGCCTTGCCGCCTCGTTCTCGATCGCGATCCTGATTTTCACGGTCACGCTTTTCATCGAGCGCCCGCTCGATTTCTCGTCCTTCCCCACCATCCTGCTGGCATCGCTGATGCTGCGTCTGTCGCTGAACGTGTCCTCGACCAAGCTCATCATCGGCCAGGGCCACACCGGCACCGGCGCGGCGGGCGACGTGATCGAGGGGTTCGCGATGTTCGTCATGGGCGGCAACGTATTCCTCGGGCTCGTGGTGTTCGGGGTGCTGATGATCGTGAACTTCATCGTCATCACCAAGGGCGCGGGTCGGATGGCCGAGGTCGGCGCCCGCTTCGCGCTTGACGGAATGCCTGGCAAACAGCTTGCCATCGACAGCGACATGGCTGCAGGCGCCATCGACCATGCCGAAGCGAAGGCGCGGCGCGAACGTGAACAGGCCGAGACCACCTTCTTCGGTTCGCTCGACGGGGCCTCGAAATTCGTCAAGGGCGATGCGGTGGCCGGCCTCCTGATTACCCTCCTCAACATGTTGATGGGGCTTGCGATCGGCGTGATCATGCACGGCATGCCGATTGGTCGCGCTTTCGAGACCTATGCCATCCTCACCGTCGGCGACGGCCTCGTCAGCCAGATCCCGGCGGTGATTATCTCGATCGCGGCGGCCCTTCTCCTGTCGCGAGGGGGGACCACCGGCACGGCCGATTTCGCGGTCTTCAACCAGCTCGGCAAGCATCCGGCCGCGCTCGGCACGGTCTCGGTGCTGCTGGGCCTTTTCGCGCTGGTCCCCGGGCTGCCCTTCGTGCCCTTCATCGTCGGCAGCCTCGTGCTGGGCGTCGCGTCCTTCACCCGCTGGCGCGCGATCCAGCGCGAGGCGGCGAAAGCCGCCAAACCCGAGGTCACCGAAAAGATCGAACCCGCAAGCCGCATGGGCGACTTGCTCGACCTTGACGATATTCACCTGGAATTCGCCCCCGATCTGGTCGGCATGGTGCTCGATCCGTCGACCGGAATTGAGGCGCGGATCGTTTCAATGCGGCGGCATGTGGCCGAGAGCTACGGGTTGATCTTGCCCGAGATGCGCCTGACCGACAACGGGGCCTTGCCGCCGGGCACTTATGTCGTGCGTATTCAAGGGGTTGAGCAGGCCCGGGATCGACTGCGGCCCGACCAGGTGCTGGCGTTGCAGGCGGGCGATGTCGCGCTTCTGCCGCGGGGCGAAGACGTGAGGGAGCCGGTCTACGGCGCTCCGGCGCGCTGGGTGTCCGCGGATCGGCGCGAAGAACTGGCTCTGCAGGGCGTGACCGTCGTCAACGCTTCCGAAGTTCTGGCCACCCATCTGCTGGAAGTCATCAAGAACAACTTCGCGCGGCTCCTGACCAACAAGGCCCTTCGCCAGATCTTCGACGAATTGAAGAACCTGTCCGATCAGACCCGGGCACAGGCCAACCGGAGAATGATCGACGATCTGGTGCCCGACAAGGTTCCGCCGGACCTGCTGCTGGCGGTCCTCAGGCTGCTGCTGGACGAGCGGGTCTCGATCCGCAACATGCCCCTGATCCTCGAGGCCATCGCCGAAGCCCGTCCGAGCCATGTCGGCGCCGAATCGATCTGCGAACATGTTCGCCGCCGCCTCGGCTTCCAGCTGGTGGCCGAACACCGCCGCGAGGATGGAACCCTGCCGCTTCTGCAGCTTTCGCCGGAATGGGAGTCGCGCTTCTCGACCTATCAGGTGGGTGGCGAGACCGGGGTGCCCGACGTCGCCCTGCCCCCCGAAGACTTCAACCGCCTGGCCAGCGCGGTTTCGGAGAAACTGGCCAAGGCAGGCGAGAACGGCATCTTCCCGGTGATCGCCACTTCGGGCCGCCGCCGCCGGTTTCTGCAGATGGCCCTGTCCGCCAAGGGCATCGCGGCACCGGTGCTGTCCTTCGAGGAAATCGGCACCAATTCGCGCCCGGCGCTGGTCGGCATGGTCGCGGCATGACCCTGGAACTGGCCCCGGCGCTTGAGATCTGGCGGCCTCTGGCGATTGCTGCCTTTCTCGTTTTCCTAAGGGTCGGCGCGATCATGGCCATGCTACCCGCCTTCGGTGAGCGCGCCGTTCCCACCCGGGTACGGCTTGGTCTTGCGCTCGCCTTCACGGCGGTGGTGGCCCCGGCGGTCGCGCCCCGGCTCATCGAGGCGCCGCCCTCGCTGGCGGTATCCTTCGCCACCGAAACCGTGATCGGACTGGCGCTTGGGCTTGTGCTGAGGATGATGATCCTCGCGCTGCAGATGGCGGGCGAAATCGCCGCGCAGGCCACCTCGCTGTCCCAGATCCTAGGCGCCGCGTCGATGGACCCGCAACCGGCCATGGGTCGGCTGATGCTGATGGCAGGGCTGACCCTTGCGGTGATGTCGGGGCTTCACGTCCGCGCGGCCGAGGCGATGATCCTGTCCTACGACCTGCTGCCCGCGGGCCGGTTTCCGGACGCAGCCACGCTGGCGGATTGGGGCACCGGCAGCGTCGCCAAGGGGTTCGCCCTGGCCGCGACGCTGGCCATGCCCTTCGTCATTGCCTCTCTGATCTATAACCTGGCGCTGGGTGTCATCAACAAGGCCATGCCGCAGCTGATGGTCGCCTTCGTCGGTGCCCCGGCCATCACGGCTGGTGGGCTTATCATTCTTTTGCTGGCCCTGCCGCCGATGCTGACATTCTGGCAGGACCGGTTGCTGACGGTCTTCGCCGCCCCATTCGGAGCGGGTGGATGAGCGACGAAGATCCCGGCGACAAGCAGTTCGAGCCGACACAGAAAAAGCTCGACGACGCACGCCGCAAGGGCGAGATCGCGCGGTCGGTCGATATCAATACCGCCGCAGTCTATGCCGGTTTTGCCATCACAGCCTTTGCGCTGGGCGGCGCCAGCCTGATCCGTATGGGCGAACTTGGCGCGGGCATGATCGGCCAGGCCGACCGTCTGGCCCCCATGCTGCTTGGGGGGCATGGCACCGCTCCCACGGGAGGCCTGATGGCCGGATTCGGTCTGGCAGCCTTGCCCTGGCTCGGGATCCCGGCCATCGCGGCGCTCGCGGCCATCCTTGCCCAACGCAGCTTCGTCGTCGCGCCGGACAAGCTGATGCCCAAGCTTTCCCGGATCAATCCGATCGAGACCGCCAAAAACAAGTTTGGCAGATCCGGGCTTTTCGAATTTACCAAGAGCGCGGTCAAGCTGGCGCTTTATACCGTGCTTCTGGCGCTTTATCTCGGCAAGCATCTCGAAGAGATGCTGGGAACGATGTACCTGTCACCGGCGATGGCCGCGGCCAAACTCGTGCGGATGTCGGTCGAGTTCCTGACCGTGGTGGTCGCCATCGCCGCCGCAATTGGTGCCATCGATTATCTTTGGCAGGTCGCCGAGCATCGTCGGCGCCACCGCATGTCGCTTGAGGAATTGAAGGAAGAGCTCAAGCAGTCCGAAGGCGACCCCCATATCAAACAGCAACGGCGCCAGCGTGCGGTCGACATCGCAACCAACCGCATGCTGCGTGATGTGCCCGATGCCGATGTCGTCATCGTCAACCCGACCCATTATGCGGTCGCGCTGAAATGGGACCGCAAGAGCCGCGGGGCCCCGGTCTGCGTCGCCAAAGGCGTCGACGAAATCGCCGCGAGAATTCGCGAGGTCGCGGCGGAGGCCGGGGTTCCGATGCGGCGCGATCCGCCGACGGCGCGCGCGCTTTACGGCAGCGTCGAGATAGGTGACGAGATCAAACCTGAACATTACAAGGCCGTGGCCGCGGCAATCCGCTTTGCGGAAGAGATGCGGACCAGGGCGAAGGGGCTGTGATGGCAGAGCGCGACGACCGGCCCGGACGCCTGATGCAGATCGGCTCGATCCTGAAGGATGCGGCGCTGGGCCGGCTGCGGGTGGCAGCCCAGGACCGCCGCCGGATCGAGGCTGCCATCGAGACGCTGGACGACGAGGCGCGACGCGCGGCCGCCGATGACGACATCGCCGTGCGGGCCGTGATGGATGGCAGCCGGATGCTGCGCCATCAGCAACGCCGGACCGCACTGAACGCCCAGCTGGCCCGGGCGCGGGCGCAGGAAGCGGTGTTGATGAAAGAGGCGGCGCGGACCTTCGGGCGCGACGAGGCGCTGCGCGGTCTGTTCGACCGGACGCGCCGCCGCTGAGGCGCGTCCGTCCTGCGGGATCAGGCGTCCTGGCGAACCAGATCAGTAATCAGGATATCGGAGACGATGCGGCCAAGCACGCTTTGCGACGATTCCAGAAGCGCCCGGCGCAGCAGTGTCAGGTTGCCGCTTTCAGTAAAGGCGCCGTCGAAACCACCGGCATTGGCGTGATCGAACAGAACCTGAAGAAAGGCATCGCGCAGCCGGGGCTCTCGCTCGAAGACGAATTCGCTGCTTCCCGAAGGAACTTCGAGGCTGATCGACATCACGACCAGAGCCGCCACCTTACCCGACCGGATGACCGGAACGACGAACTGGTTGTTCAGCTTGGCATATTCGGGTCCTGCCGCCCCGTCGTCGCCCTGGCCGCCGCCCGACGCGCCATGTCCGGCGGTCGAGGATGCGGCGTCGCCATGAGCTTCGGCGGCCGACGCATGCGCGCCGTCCTCCGAAGCCCCCTCGGCCGCAGCGTGATCGGTTTCAGCCGGAGGGGGGGGCGCAGGTTTCAACAGGAATCCTGCCCCGCCTCCGACTGCGAGACCGACGACCGCGATGATGACTGGTAAAAGCTTGCCCATTTCAGGTCTCAGAATGGCAGCACAATATCGGCAATCTGATGGCCGATACGGGGCTGTTGCACGTCCATGATCTGACCACGGCCACCATAAGAGATCCGGGCCGCCGCAATCTTGTCATAGGTGATCTCGTTCTGGCGCGAGATGTCCTCTGGGCGGACATAGCCGCTGACCAGAAGCTCGCGCATCTCGTAGTTGACGCGGACCTCCTGCGAGCCCTCGATCTTCATGACGCCGTTGTTCAGTACGTCGGTGACGGTGGCCGCGATCCTGAGCGTCAGCTTTTCCTTGCGCTTGACCGACCCGTCCCCGCTGTGGCTTGAACTGGAATCCGCCTCGACGGCGTTGTCCATGGTCACCCCATCAGGCAGCGCCTTGTTGATCCGCTGCGGAATGCCCAGCATCTGCGGGATGCCCATCGAGGTTGCACCGCTGCGGCTGCGCGAGGTGCTGTTCGAGATTTCGGCCTTTTCGTCGATCTCGATCACCACGGTCAGGATGTCGCCGCGCCGCCCGGCCCGGTGATCGCCCAAAAGCGACTGACGGCCATGGGACCAGAGCGACGAGCTCTCCAGCGGGCTGCGCCGCTCGACCTGCATCGGCAGCGTCTCGCCATCGGTCATCGCATAATAGGCGTTGGAGCCCTCGACCGGCTTGAAGGACGGGGGACGCCCCACCTCCTTCAGCCGGTCGCACGCGGCCGGAACAAGCAGCGCCGTAGCGCAAAAGGCAATGACAAGGGGTCTCATGGACGGAAAGGCTCCTCAGGGTTTCATGCTGGCGCCGACGACCACACTGCCGTCGGGCGCGACAAATCCGGTGACGGTATTGCGCGAGGCGAGGTTCATCACCCGCAGCGCATCGCCCACCCCGGCGCGGTCGAGCGCCCGGGCGTCGGCGGCGATGACAAGTCCCCCGCTTCGGAAGCGCAGGGTCACGATCTGGTTGCGCTCGATGATCGCCGGCGGACCGACATCGGTGACGCGGATCGGGCGTCCCGCATAAAGATTGACGCGCGCTTCCTGACCGATGGCCTCTTCGGGTGCGATCAGCGTCCCCGCGACATCGCCTTCGATGACGGCGACATCGCCCGGACCGAGGATCGTCTGCCCCCGCACCGACCGGGTCGCAACCAGGATGTCGGCACCTGCGGGCACCGGTAACCCGGCGGCCAGGGCAGCAAGGAGGGCAAGCGTTCGCATCAGCGCACCTGTGTCGTTGCGCTCATCATCTGGTCGGCGGCAGTGATGACCTTGGCGTTCAGTTCGTAGCCGCGCTGCGCCTCGATCAGTTCGGTGATCTCGCGCACCGCATCGACCGAGCTGTCCTCGAGATAGCCCTGACGCAGGGTGCCGAAGCCGTCGACGCCGGGAGTACCCGCGATGGGCGCGCCCGAGGCCTCGGTCTCAACGAAAAGGTTCGACCCGATGGCCTCGAGTCCTTTGTCGTTGGAGAACATGCTCAGGTTGAACTGGCCCAGAAGCTGCGCCGCAACCTCGCCGTCGAAATAGGCGTAGACCTCGCCCTCGGAGTTGATCGAGAGACTGCGGGCATCGTCAGGAATGGTGATGCCCGGAACCACCGTGTAGCCGTCCGAGGTGACGATCAGCCCATCGCCGGTGCGCTTGAGCGCACCGTCCCGGGTATAGGCGGACTGGCCGGATGGCAGCGTCACCTCAAGATAGCCGCGGCCGTCGACAGCCAGATCGAGATCGCCATTGGTCTGCGACAGCGACCCCTGCGACAGAACCACCGACACCGACGCCGGACGCACGCCCAGACCCAGCTGCACGCCGGTCGGCAAGACCGTACCGTCGTTGGCATTGATGGTCCCGGGACGGGTGGCCTGCTGGTAGTGAAGATCGGCGAAATCGGCGCGGCGGGCGTTGTACCCCGTCGTGCTCATGTTCGCGAGGTTGTTCGAGATGACCTCGACCCGCATCTGCTGGGCCGACATGCCGGTGGCGGCGATCTGGAGGGCGCGCATGGGATTCGTCCTTTCTGAATCAGCTGCTGGACCCGAGGGTCCGGATGATGTCGCGGACGCGCTCATCCTCGCGGTCAAGGAATTTCTGGCCAAGCTCATAGGCGTGCTGGACCTCGATCATCCGGGTAATCTCGGTCACCGGCTGAACGTTCGATTGTTCGACATAGCCCTGCAGAATGCTGGTATCTTCCACCGGCTGGGGCGCCCCGCCCGGATCGAAAAGCGTCCCGGCGACATGGGTCATCGCGTTCGGATCGGCGGGAAGATAGATGCCGATCTGGGTCAGGGGGGTGCCGTCTGCACTGACCGTTCCATCGGCAGCAACCGCGAACGAGGTCGCATCCGGCGGCGCGAAGACCGGGGTGCCGCCGGCATCGAGCAGCTGGTACCCGTCGGGCGACACCAGGTTGCCGGCCGCATCGGGCGTGAAACTTCCGGCGCGCGTCAAGCGCTGCCCCTGAGGCGTATTGAGCAGGAAGAACCCTTCGCCCTCGATGGCGAAATCGAAAGTGCCTCCGGTCTGCGTCAGCGGCGCCTGTCCCAGATCGGTGACGCGCACATTGGCCTCGGCCATCGACAGGGACCCGCCCGGCCCGTCGACATCGGCGATGTATTCCGAGAAGATCAGCCCCTCGCGGCGATAGCCGATCGTGGAACTGTTGGCGATGTTGTTGGCGATGCTCTGCATCTCGCGCATCAGGCCCGATTGCCGGGTGAGTGTGGTGTAGCCGGTGCTGTCCATCGGTCAGATCCCCGCGATCATGGGGACGATCCGGTCGGTGAAGAACCCGATCAGCGTTTCGGTCATGAACGCCATCGAGACCCAGAACACGATCAGGATCGCCGCAAGTTTGGGTACGAAGGTGAGCGTCATCTCCTGTACCGAAGTCAGGGCCTGAAACAGGCCGATCGCCACGCCGGTCACCAGCGCGGCCGTCAGAATCGGCATCGAGATCACGACAGAGATCCAGAGGCCCTGACGCAGGGTGTCGTAGAAGATGAGCTCATTCATGGCACTAGACCGGCATCCTCAGGATTTCCTGATAGGCCTCGACGACCTTGTCGCGGATCGTCACCGCGGTCTCGACCGCCAGTTCGGTCTGCGCCAGCGCCTGCACGAGAGCGTGCGGATCGGCGCCGCCGGTCATCGACGACATCGCGGTCTGTTCGGCGTTCCGGATCGTGTCCGAAAGTCCCTGGGCCGCCGATGCGAAGGTGTTCTCGGCGCTGTCTTCGCCATGCTGGGGTTGGGTGGCCGGGCGCGCCGTGGCGTAACCAAGGGCAGCGGCGCTGGATTTCATGTCCATCTCCGTCTCTCCTATCGGCGCAGCAGGTCGAGCAGACCGCGGGACATCTGCCGCGCCTGGTCGAACATTTTCAGGTTCGCCTCGTAACTGCGCTGCGCCTCGCGCGCGTCGGCGATCTCGACAACCAGATCCACGTTGGACCCGCTATAGTTGCCCTCGGCATCGGCCAAAGGATGCGACGGGTCATGGATCATGCTCAGATCCGACTGATCGAGCTTCACCCGGCCGGTCTGCACCTCGCCGGTCGGACCGTCCGAGGTCAGCTGGGTTTCGAAGGTTGTCAATTTGCGGCGATAGCCGGGCGTGTCGGCGTTGGCGATGTTCTCGGACACCAGCCGAAGCCGCGTCGCCTGGGCTTTCAGCCCGCTGGCCGAAAGGCCGAAACTCTGGCTAAGATCATTCATCTCAGGCTCCTACCATTCTGGTCATCGTTGCCGCCCGAGACTGGTTCTCAGGATCCCGAGCGAGCTTCGGTACACGGCCAGCGCGAGATCGTGCTGACGCTTTGTCTCGACCGCCTTCAGCATCTGATCCTCGACCGAGACGGAGTTGCCGTTCGGCTCTTCCGGATCGGAGGCATCGGCGCGCTGGGTGGCATAGGCGGTCTCGCTCCCGGCCAGATGGCCGGGGCGCGTGGCGCGCATGAGCGCGCCCGTGTCGGACCTGCGATAGGTCTTGGCAAAATCCGCGACATCCTGCGCCCGATAGCCGGGCGTGTCGGAGTTCGCGATATTTCGCGCTATGACGGTCTGGCGCGTTCCGGCATGTTCAGCCAGCCCGGACGCCATCCGGAAGATTTCAAGCTTCTCGAACATCGGGGTTTCTCCCTCGGTCTCAAACGATGCTTAAGCTTGATTCCTTTAGAAACCGTAAGTCATGATCGCCTCGGGAGAATCTTCATGCCACAGAACCCGTTCTCATCCCTGATCGCCCGCATTTCCGCCCTGACTCCGGTCCGGACGGTCGGGCGAGTCGTGGCCGCAGGCAGCGGGACTGTCACGGTGGCGGGCCTCTCCGACAGTGCCGGGCTTGGCGATCTGGTCGAGATCCGGCATGGCCGCGGCCCCAGGCGGCGCGGCGAGGTTCTGGCGCTGGCCGAAGGCACCGTCACGGTGTTGCCCGATGGCACGCCCGAGGGCCTGTCGGTCGGTGACCGGGCGATCCTGCTGGGACCGGGCGAAATCGCGCCGCACAGTTCCTGGCTGGGCCGGGTCGTCGATCCCTTCGGCCAGCCGCTTGACGGTCGGCCGCTGATGCCCGGTCCCGCGCCGCGCCCGCTGCGCGCCGCACCGCCGCCCGCGACCGAACGCCGTCCGCTTGGCGGGCGCCTCGGCACGGGGCTTGCCGCATTCGACACCCTGCTGCCGATCGTGCGCGGGCAGCGGATCGGGCTTTTTGCCGGATCGGGCGTGGGCAAGTCATCGCTCTTGTCCAAATTCGCGCGCGGGGTCGAAGCCGACATGGCCGTCATCGCGCTGGTGGGTGAACGCGGTCGCGAGGTCGGCGAATTCGTCAGCCAGATCCTGGGGCCGGACGGCATGGCGCGCGCGGTGGTCGTGGCCGCGACCTCGGACCAGTCTCCGATGGTGCGCCGCCGCGCGGCCTGGGCGGCGATGGCCGTCGCCGAGCATTTCCGTGACCAGGGCAACCACGTTCTCTTTCTGGCCGACTCGGTGACCCGCTTCGCCGAAGCACATCGCGAGCTGGCGCTGGCCGCCCACGAACCGGCTGCGCTGCGCGGCTATCCGCCCTCCACCGCCCAGGCGATCATGGCCCTTGCCGAACGCGCCGGTCCCGGGGTCGCGGGCAGCGGCGACATCACCGCGGTGTTCTCGGTCCTGGTCGCGGGGTCGGATATGGAAGAACCCGTGGCGGACATCCTGCGCGGGGTTCTGGACGGGCACATCGTCCTCGACCGCCGCATCGCCGAGCGCGGGAGGTTCCCGGCGATCGACCTCCTTCGATCAGTATCGCGCAGTTTGCCGCGAGCGGCGACCGGCGATGAGAACGCGCTTATTGCAAGGGCACGCCGGATGCTCGGCGCCTATGACCGGGCCGAGATGATGATCCAGGCCGGGCTTTATGCCGCCGGATCCGACCCGGAAATCGACGCAGCCATCGCGGTCTGGCCCGCGCTTGATGCGTTCCTGTCCGAAGACGCTCCTGGCGGCGTCGCCGAGAGCTTTGCGCGCCTTGCCGGAATTCTCGAAACCGCAAAGCCCGCGCCGGTCAAACCGGGGCTTCGCACGATCCGGGGCTAAGCGCGCCCACCGAGCCGGAGCGGGACCGGTCCCGCCCCGGAAATTGGAGTGCGCAATCAGCCGCCCAGAAGCCTCAGCGCGATCTGCCCTGAACTGAACCCGGCACCGGTACTGGCTTCGGACCGGATCATGTACATCTTGATGAGCTTGTCGCGCATCTCGTCGCCCGAGAATTGCGAGACGCTGGCATCGCCGAACATCGCCTTGGCCTTAGCCTTGTAGACATCGAGCTGCCGGTCGAGATCGAGCGCCGCGAAGGAGTCAGGCAGGCCGAAAGCCATATCGAAGACCGACCGCATCGGCCCCGACCCCATGATCGAGAACCACTTGGCGTCCTCCGACATGTCGTCGGCGGCAAGCGTGACGAGCTCCCGGTCGATATTGAGCGCCAGACGCATGTCCTCGTTCTGTTCACCGACAGCAACTTCGAAGCTGCGGGTCAGGAAGGCTGCAGTGATCGACGCGGCATCGAAGGTCTCCTGCGCCTCGACTGCCTCACCCCGCTTGAAACTGCCGAACCCGTCCTCAAGCGCACGCCCCGAGATCGGATCGCCCGACTCTTGGGTTACAACGAAGTAGGCCGTCTCATGATCGGCGGGCGTGGCGTTCTGGTCCTTGATTTCCTCTGTCGTGTCGGCTCCAAGCACGGCAAGGGCGTCTTCGTCGGAGAAACTGGTCAGGATAAGTCGACCTAGCAGAAGGCCTTGCCTGCCCCCTTCGAAGTGACCGTAGACCTCCCCCTTGTCATTGACAGTTAAAGTCTCGACGAAGTCAGGAATAGTGATACCAGAGAAGGCCGTTTCCTTACCGCCCGTATCGGTCCCATTGCCTGCGCCCGGCAACAGTTTCGCATCGCGGGAGGAGGCGACGGTGTAGCCCTCGGCGGTAACGATCTGACCGTCTGCGTTGCGCTTCAGGCTGGCATTTCGGGTATAGGCGACTTCGCCAGAAGGAGTCGTAACCGCGAGATATCCCGCGCCCTCGATCTTGAGGCTCAAATCGTTGGCGAAATCGTCTTTGGCCGCCGCGGCGGCTGCGCCCGAGGAAACGAACCTGAAGGCCTCGGCAAGCTTGTAGTAGCTCTTGTCGGCCAGCTTGTTGGCCAGAGCGCCCTCAGCGTCGACCCCCTCGGTCAGGACCTTCTTGATGAAAAACTTGTTGCCGATTTCATCCTGCAGACCAAAGGCCCCCAACGCGACCTTCAGCAGACGATAGTCTGATACCAGATCGTCCGCCGACGTCACCTTGCCGATGTTCTTGGCAAAGTAGTCGAGTTCCTTCTGTGTCGTCGGGCTCTTGTTGAAAGCATCCTGCTGGCGCTCCATCGAGCGTTCGAGGAAGCGCCAGCCGGCATAACCCGTCAGAGGGAGAACCGGCTGGAAACTCATTGGTCCCGAAGCCCCGCAAGAAGACGCTCTTCGCGCGGAAGAAGGCCGCGCAATGCCTTGAGCGCCTGGTAGTACTGGTCCTGCAGGACTGCATCGGTGGCCGCGGCAAGCTGCGCGCGGCTGTCCGGATCGGTCAACGCCTGGCTCAGTTGCTCGATCCCGCGCAGAAGTTGCGGACGCGCCTCGGTCGGCGTCGAGTCGCCGGAGAGCACCAGCTGGGCCAAATAGCAGACGCGGCGGACCGGAGTGTTGACCTCTTCGGGGTGGATCGCATCGCGCAGACGCAAGATGTTGGCATTCGGGGTCTTGATCGAAAGCCGGGTGCGCCGGTCGCCATTTTCGATCACCGCGCCATTCACCAGAACACGTTCTTTCGGACCGAGTTTAAGAACGAGGCCGCCACTCATGATGAGGCCTCCACCCGGACGGCGAGACCGCGCATGATTGCCGTATTGATCTCGATCAGAGGCAATGCCGTTGCACGACCGGCCAAGACCTCACCGGTATGGTGATCAGTGAATTCGTAGAGATAGAAGATCCGGGCGCGCAGGTCCGTGGGAAGTCCATTGTCCTTGTCTGCGACGTCTGCCGCGAGAATTCGCCACAGCTTGCGGTTTTGGTGCAGCGCGGCAGCCAACGCGGGAAAGGCGAGTTTGCCCGAATCGTGGGCTTGCTTGATCAGACTTGTGACCCTGCCGAAGGCGGCGTACTCGGTGGCGCGGGGGCTGCGGGTCTTGTTCTGGTTCGGCGCAGAATAGGCCGTTCGGGCCATCTGAAGTGCATTCACGTTCTGTCCTTCCATTCCTATCGTAGCTTTCAGCTCTCAGGCGGAGAAGGCCGGGGCGCTTCGGCCCCGGCCAGCCCTCCTTAACGGAAGAGCGACAGAAGGTTCTGCGGCCCCTGGTTGGCAATCGACAGCGCCTGGGTGCCCAGCTGCTGCTGCACCTGCAGCGCCTGGAGGCGGGCCGAAGCTTCCTCCATGTCGGCGTCGACGAGAGCGCCGATACCGGTTTTCAGCGAGTCGGTCAGGTTCTTGACGAATTCCGACTGGATTTCGAGACGCGACTCGATCGCACCGAATTGCGCCGCAGCATCGATCGAAGCGTTGATCATGGTTTCGACGTCCGCAATGGCCGTGGCGCCGGTGATGCTGAACCCGTTCAGCGCCCCAAGACCGCCGGTGCCCGCACCTTCGACACGAACCGTCACGGCCATGTCACTGCCGTCG
This sequence comes from Rhodovulum visakhapatnamense, assembly GCF_004365965.1. Classification (GTDB taxonomy): domain Bacteria; phylum Pseudomonadota; class Alphaproteobacteria; order Rhodobacterales; family Rhodobacteraceae; genus Rhodovulum; species Rhodovulum visakhapatnamense. The sequence continues at coordinate 55,242 of NZ_SOEB01000021.1, read as the reverse complement.
CCCTTGCCGTTGCTGAAGACCAGGTCGCCAGGGGTGCCCGAGTCGTACTCGCCCGTGATCCCGTAGTTCGTGACGTTTCCGGCCGCATCGAAAGTCTTGCCAACGCCAGCAGCGTTGATCATGTCGGCCAGTTTGACCGCCACAAGATCCGAGGCCGTGTTGGAACCATTCACGTCGTCGGCGGTCACGGAATAGCTGTAGTTCTTGTTGTCGATCGTGACGGTGACGGTATCGCCAACGTCAAGGCCAGACAAGGCCACGCTTGCAGTGCTGCTATCCGTAATTGTGCCGCTGATCACGTTGGCGCCACCGGCGACAAAGGAAGTCCCATTGGTCGAGCCCGCGGCGACCGCACCGGTCGCGGCGGCGGCCGTGGTCGACAGGTCGATGGCGTCAACGGCAATGGTCGAGGCCGACACGCGGTTTCCGGAACGGTCAAGAGACGACAGGACAGTCTCGTTCGCAGCGCCGCTCTTGATCAGGTTCACCCCGTTGAACTGGGCAGCCCCGATGATCGATTCGACCTGGCCGATCAGCTGGTCAGCCTCGTTCTGCAGCTTGGCGGTATCGGCAGAGGGGTCCTGAGCCGCCACGACCTTGTCCTTGACCTGTCTCAGCAGATCGGTGATCGATTCGGTCGCGGTCCGGGCCACGCCGACCATCGCCTGACCGGTGGCAAGGCTGTCAGCGATGCCGCTGAAGCCCGACACGTCCGATTCCATCACTTTCGAGATGGCCCAGACGGCCGAGTTGTCCTTGGCGCTCGCGACCGCCTTGCCGGTGGAGATCTGAGCCTGGGTTTGATTGAGGTTCGAGTTGATGCTGCGAAGGGTCTGCAGCGCAACCATCGAGCTGGCGTTCGTCAGAATGCTGGTCATGGGTATGGTCCTTCCAAGTACAAGGCGCTTTGCGCCCAAGGGGTTAAGCCGCGTATAAGCGGCAATTGAAGGCGTTCTGACCCATACGGCTGCGGAGTTTCCCCGTGCCGTGCCACCCGTCTCAGGGTGCGCCCCGAACCTTTCAGTCCGGGGTTAAGGGACGACTAACTGGGGAAGGTTGTAATCGTCGGATTTGGCTAAAATAGGGCTCAGGCGCGGCGCGTGAGCGCCGAAGGGGTGGCACCGATACGGGTGCGCTCGCCGCGCTGCGTGTAGGTGTCCAGCGCCGCCGCCGGTTCGCGCAGCCGCTTCAGCGAGGCGCGGGCGGAGTCGAGCCCTTTCTCGACCGCCGCCAGCAGGCGATCGTTTCGCCGCGCCTTGCTGCGCAGCCGGTCCAGCGCGTCTCGGTCGGCCTCGGAAGGCATCTGTAACCGGGCGACCAGTTGTTCCTTCTCGTCGGTCAATGCGCGCAGCGCCGTGAAGTCGCTGTCCCGGAGCGCCTGATACTCGCGCTCGAGAAGGTCGGCGATCGTGTCAATCGAGGTCATCCATCCGCTCCTTGAGTGATTCGAAGATGCTTTCGGCAAGGCCGATACCCCCCGCGCGCGCCATTTCCGTGGCCTGGGCGTCGCGGAGGAAAGAGTTGAACTGGGATTCCCCGATGCCGCCACTGAACGCACCGCTGGACAATTCGCCGGACAGGTCGCCCAGACCGGCCGATTCGAGCATCTCGGACAGGAACTGGGCCTCGAGCTTCTCGGCGGCGGCACGGAGTTGGGCCAGACGGGCCTCGCGATCGGTGGCGCCGGTCGCGCCGGTCGGAGGCAGGGTGGGAGGCAGCATGGCGGAACTCCTAAACTGCGAGTCGTTTTTTCCGTTATTGGGGGAATCCGGTAAAGGACCGGTAACCGATCCCGGTCCAATCTGCGGCCAACTCCGACAGAAGTCTGGCGATACGCATGCAGGTTCCTTTCCCCTTCGATACGCTCGGCCCCTCCGGGCCTTCCCGATTCGACGCACCGGGCAGTTCCCGGCCTTCCAACACGGAGGGGTCGGATTTCCGCTCGGTCTTCGACGAGTCGACGCCCCCGGACCGGACCGAGCCGCCCGCTCGCGCCAAGGCCAGGGACAAGGCGTCCGAGGCCCCGCCGCGACGCGACGCCCCCCCCCCGGCCCCCGAAGATGCCGCGTCGGCCAAGACCGGCCCGGCAGAGACCGCCAAAGCGCCGGTGACCGAGGCCGAAGGCAAAGAAGCGCCCGGATCCGAAGCTGAGGCGGGCACCGCCAGCGACGGCCCGGCGGCGTCCGAGGGCGCGGCGCAGCTTGCATCCCTGGACCTTGCGCCCTCGGTTCCGCCCTCCTTGGCCGTGCCGTCGTCGGCTGCCGCCACACCGGATGTCGCGGCGGCCGAACCCGCAGCCCGGCCGACTCCGGTGGGAGCCGTCGAAACGGCGCGCGCGGCCACGGCCGAAACCGTCCTCCCCTCCGACCCTGCGGGACGAACGCCTACGACGGCCCCCGCCCCGGGAGGCACGCTCACGGAAAATGCGACGCTCCCGTCGGCGACGACCCTCCCCAAAACCGCAGCAGAGACCGCAACGGCGCCCGCCGTGCCTGGGACCATCGTCCCTGATGCCAAAGACCCGCAGGCTGGCGACGCCGCTTCCGTCGACACCGCCGCACAGGCTGCGATCAGGGCGACCACCAAACCGCAGCCAACGGCGACCGATCAAGGCGCACCGCAATCCCCGGCGGAAGGTGTCCAGGCGCAATCGGCCTCGGCGGCCGATTTGCACGTAGAAAGCCAGAAGACCGAACTCCGAACCGGCAAGGGAACCGAAACCGCATCGGCCCCGTCGCCCGAGCCCTCACAGGCGAAAGCTTCGGCAACGCAGCAACAGACCCAGGCGACCGTCGATCCCGCCGCCCAGACGCCCCGCGACACCCTGCAGGCCGCTGCGGCTCAGGCCAGTGCGGCATCGGCCTCTGGCGGCAGGTCGGAGGGGCGCGGCGAGCATCGGGGCCGCGACTCGCTCCGGCAGGAGGCCGCGGCCCCTGCCACGGGACCGCAGACGGCCTCCGCTCCGGCGGCGCTGGCGCAGGCGGATGGCGCGGCCGCCCCCCAATTGGCGGGCGCCGGGTCCGATGGGTCGGCGGTCGCCGACGGTGGCCGCGCCGATCCGGCTGCGGCGACCGAAGGCGGCCTGTCAGATCGCGCCGGATCCGACCAGGCGCGGTCTTCCGAGGCCGCACGCTCTGCGTCGGCTTCTCCCCAACTGGCCGATGCGCCGCGCACGGCGATGCGCCAGATGGCCGAATCGCTTCACCGCGCCGCGGACGGGTCGGTCCATCTGACGCTCAGCCCGGAAGAGCTTGGCCGCGTGCGGTTGACCCTGACCCCAAGCGATCACGGCATCACGGTCAGCATTCTGGCCGATCGCGGCGATACGCTCGACCTGATGCGGCGCCATGGCGACATGCTGGCCAGCGCGATGCGGGATCTGGGCTATGGCGAGGTCGTCCTCGATTTCGCCGGGCAGCAGCGCAGCAATCAGGGCCAGGCGCGCGGTTTTGCCGCCGCCGGGCTCACGCCGGGTGAAGACGGGGCCGACACGGGCCCGCTTGCCACGAACAGTACCTCTGCCCGCACGTCGGGCGGTGGCCTCGATCTTCGTCTTTGAAGGGAATTTACCATGGTTGACAGCGTCTCCTCCGCCGCCAGCGCCGCCACGAACTCGTCCTCCGCTTCGACCAGCGGCAACTCGAAGACGATGATCAGCAGCGACTTCGAAACCTTCCTGCGCATGCTGACCACGCAACTCGAGAATCAGGACCCTCTGAACCCGATGGAATCGTCGGATTATGCGCTGCAGATCGCGACCTTCTCGGGGGTCGAACAGCAGGTGCAGACCAACGAATTGCTCAAGGCCCTCTCGGCCAATCTGGGCGGCGGTGGCCTGTCCCAATACGGATCCTGGGTCGGAATGGAAGGCCAGGCCGCTGTTCCCGCGAACTATGACGGAGTGACGCCCGTCACGGTTTTCCCGGAGATCGACAAGGACGCTTCGACTGCCAAGCTTGTGGTGCGCGATGACACCGGCGCCATCGTGCAGTCCGAGCCCATCCCCCCCGACACCAAGACCATACTCTGGTCCGGCGGCGAGGACCACGAGGCAGGGCTCTACGATTTCATCGTGGAAAGCTATGCCGAGGATGGCAGCAAACTGTCAGAGGCCCAGGCCCGGATCTATGCCCAGATCGCGGAAGTCCGCACCAACGAGGGTGAGATCAGCATCGTCTTCGACAGCGGCACCATCGTCAAGGCGTCGGAGGTTTCGGCACTGCGCGATCCGGTCTGATCGCCGCGAAGGCGGCCCTCACGGGCCGCCTGACGGGTTTCAGGACAGCAGCAGCAGGGCCAATCCGGCGCCGATCCAGGTCAGCGCGGCGCCGGCGCCCATCCATAGCAGTGGCTGCAGCCAGGGACGCGGCGGTCGCGCAGCCTCGGACTGCGACTGGCGGATCAGCGCGGCTTCGGCCAGTTCCGGCAGCCGAGGCCCGAAGCGCGACAACACCCGCACGGTGCGGCTGAGATCGCGGACCACCGCCTTTGGCCCGATGTTCTCCTTGATGTATTCCTCGACGATCGGCCGGGCGACTTCCCAGATGTTGATCGACGGGTTGAGCGAGCGCGCCACGCCCTCGACCACGACCATGGTCCGCTGCAACAGGATCAGCTCGGTCCGGGTCGCCATGCCGAACCGCTCGGTCACCTCGAACAGATAGGCCAGGAGCTTCGCCATCGAGATATGGGTCGCGTCCATGCCGAAGATCGGCTCGCCGACCGACCGCAGGGCTTGGGCGAATTCGTCGATCTCGCGGTCGGCGGGCACGTAGCCCGCCTCGAAATGCACCTCGGCCACCCGGCGGTAATCGCGGCGGATGAACCCGTACAGGATCTCGGCATAGACCCGGCGGGTATATTCGTCGATCCGGCCCATGATGCCGAAATCGAAGCACTGGATGTCGCCGTTCGCACCGACCTTCATGTTGCCCTGGTGCATGTCGGCATGGAAATAGCCGTCGCGCAGCGCATGGCGCAGGAACATCGACAGCACGCGCTCCCCAATCACTCGGCGGTCATGACCCGCAGCGTCCAGAGCGGCGTTGTCGCCGATCGGCACGCCCTCGCACCAGGACATGGTCATGACCCGCTTCGAGGACAGCGGCCAGATCACCCGGGGCACGGTAAAGCCCTTGTCGTTCTCGGTATTGGCGGCGAATTCGGCCGCCTGGGCAGTCTCGATCCGCAGGTCCAGCTCGCCCGTCACCACCCCGTCGAAATGGGCGATCACATCGGTCGGGCGCAGCCGACGCGAGAACGGCGCCAACAGTTCGATGGTCGAGGCGGCGAAATAGAAGGCGTCGATATCCTTGCGGAAGTTACGCTCGACCCCGGGCCGCAGCACCTTGACCGCCACCAGCTCGCCGGTCCGGGCGATCCGCGCCCGGTGCACCTGGGCGATAGACGCGGCAGCGATCGGCTCGGAGAATTCCGAGAACAGCTCGTCGGCAGGCTGGCCCAACTCTTGGGCGATGGTTTCCTTGGCGATCTCTGTCGGGAAGGGCGGCAGCTTGTCCTGCAGGACCCGAAGCTGCACCGCCAGTTCGTCGCCCACCACATCCGGCCGGGTCGAGAGGATCTGGCCGAACTTGATATAGGCCGGGCCCAGCGCGGTGATCGCCCGGGTCGCGGGCGGCAGCGCCGGATCGCCCTTCTCGCCCAGCACCTTGAACGGCCAGCCCATGACCCGCGCCGCGGCGCGGACACTGGCGGGCGCCCCAAGTTGCTCCAGCACAAAGCGGTTCGCACCGGTGCGCTCCATGGTGGCCAGTGTCTGCACCAGCCGCCAGATGTTGTGAGGCCCGCGCACCTAGATCTTCCAGCCCGAATGCAGCGCCGCGATGCCCATCGACAGGTTGCGGTAGCTTACCTGCTCGAACCCGGCGGTCCGGATCATCCCGGCGAAGGTTTCCTGATCGGGGAACTTGCGGATCGATTCCACCAGGTACTGATAGCTGTCGCGGTCATTGACCACGAACTGGCCCAGCGGCGGGATCACGTTGAACGAATACCGGTCATAGGCCCATTGCAGCAGCGGGTTCGGCATCTGGCTGAACTCGAGGATCATCATCCGCCCGCCGGGTTTCAGCACCCGGTAGGCCTCGTTCAGCGCATCCTGAATGCGGGTGATGTTCCGCGTGCCGAAGGAATTGGTGAAGACATCGAAGCTGTTATCGGCGAAGGGCAGCGCCATGCCGTCGCCCACCACCCAGTCGAGACTGGCGGCGAGGTTGTCGGCCTCGGCCCGCTTGCGGCCCTCGACCAGCATCGATTCCGTCATGTCGCAGACTACCGCCGTCGCGCCGGGCGCGCGGCCGAGGAACCGGAAGGCGATGTCGCCGGTGCCGCCCGCCACGTCCAGAAGCCGCTGATGCGGCTGCGGCGCGAGCCAGTCCATCATCGCGTCCTTCCAGACCCGGTGGATGCCGCCCGACATCAGGTCGTTCATCAGGTCGTAACGCGAGGCGACGCGGGTGAAGACCCCGTGCACGAGCCCCGCCTTTTCTTCTTCGGCGACGGTCTGGAACCCGAAATGGGTGGTTTTCTGGGCACTCTCGGTCATGGGGCCTTGCCGTTCATTTGTCCGGCCCTTCTTATAGGGCGCTCTGCGGGGACTACAATCCGTTCTGCCATGAAGTGAAGGTCCGATGCCGGAATTGCCAGAGGTAGAGACAGTGCGTCGCGGCCTGGTCCCCGTGCTGGAAGGTCGCACCATCCTCGCGACGCATCTCAACCGCCCCGACCTGCGCTGGCCCCTGCCCGAGCGCATGGCCGAGCGGCTGACCGGGGCACGGGTGCTGCGGCTCGGGCGGCGCTCGAAATACCTGCTTGCCGAGCTTTCGACCGGCGAGACGCTGATCGTGCATCTGGGCATGTCGGGCCGGATCCTGGTCTCGGGGGTCACGCTGGGCCACTTTGTCCATGACCATCCGGCGCCGCAGAAGCACGATCATGTCGTGTTCGAGATCGAGGGCGGCGCACGGATCACCTTCAACGACCCCCGCCGCTTCGGCGCCATGGATTTGACCGCCACCACCGCGCTGGATTGTCACCGGCTGCTGGCCGGACTTGGCCCCGAACCGCTGGGCAACGGCTTTCATGAGCTTTACCTGATCGGGCGGCTCGGCGGGCGGCAAACGCCGATCAAGGCTGCGCTGCTCGATCAGCGTGTGGTCGCGGGGCTTGGCAATATCTATGTCTGCGAGGCGCTGCACCGGGCCGGGATTTTGCCCTTGCGTCAGGCGGGCCGAATTGCCGCAGCCCGGCTGGCGATCCTTGTTCCGGCGACCCGGACGGTTCTGGCCGAAGCCATCGAGGCGGGTGGCTCGAGCCTTCGGGACTATCGCCAGGCCGATGGCGAACTGGGCTACTTCCAGCACAATTTCCGCGTCTATGGACGCGAGGGCAAGCCCTGCCCCACCCCCGGATGCCCCGGCACCATTCGCCGAGTCGTCCAGTCGGGGCGGTCGACATTCTACTGTCCGCAATGCCAAAGATAGCTTGATCGCAGGCCCGAGACTGTTAAGGACTCGGGCTCGAACCGAACGGAGGCCGACAGTCCATGGCTTACAAGACGCTGATCGTCGAGATCGAGGACCACGTAGCACTGGTCCGCCTGAACCGGCCCGAGGCGCTGAACGCGCTGAACGGCGAGCTGATGGGCGAGCTGGCCGACGCGGTAAGCGAGGCCAATGCCAATGAAAAGGTCCGCTGCATCGTTCTGACGGGGTCCGAAAAGGCCTTCGCCGCCGGTGCCGACGTCCGGGAGATGAGCGAGAAGAGCTTCGTCGACGTCTTCGCGGGCGACCTCTTCACCCCCGAGACGGAACGCCTGCTGGCCTGCCGCAAGCCGATCATCGCGGCCGTGGCGGGCTATGCTCTGGGCGGCGGCTGCGAACTGGCGATGCTGTGCGACTTCATCATTGCCGCCGACACCGCTAAATTCGGACAGCCAGAGATTAACCTCGGCGTTGTTGCCGGGATCGGCGGCACCCAGCGCCTGACCCGCGCCGTCGGCAAGTCTAAGGCGATGGACATGCACCTCACGGGCCGCTTCATGGATGCCGAAGAGGCCGAGCGCGCGGGGCTCGTCAGCCGCGTCGTCCCTGCCAAGAAGCTGATCGAAGAGGCGATGGCCGCGGCGCAGAAGATCGCCGAGAAATCGGCGCTGACCACGATGGCGGTCAAGGAATGCGTCAACCGCAGCTTCGAGACGACGCTCCGCGAGGGGCTGCTGTTCGAGCGGCGGATGTTCCACATGATGTTCGCGACCGAGGACCGGGCCGAGGGCATGCAGGCCTTCGTCGAGAAGCGCGAGCCCCAGTTCCGCGACAAGTGACGCGCGGCGCCGGGCCTGCGCATTTTCCGGTTTCCTTTTCCGGCAAGCCCGACTATAAGCCGCGCCTTACATGCGTGTGAGGCCCGCTTTGGCCGGAATCAGCCGGTGGCATCGAAACCCGGCCGGGGACTCGTTGCGCGAGAGATTTTGACCACGAGACCCGGAAAAGGGAAAAGGACCACATGGCCAATTCGCCCCAAGCCAAGAAGCGCGCCCGCCAGAACGAGCGCCGCTATGCCGTGAACAAGGCGCGTCGCTCGCGCATCCGCACTTTCCTGCGGAAGGTCGAAGAGGCCATCGCCTCGGGCGATCAGGATGCCGCTGCGGCCGCCCTTCGTCAGGCCCAACCCGAGCTGATGCGCGGCGTCACGAAGGGCGTCGTTCACAAGAACACGGCGGCCCGGAAAATGTCGCGACTGGCCTCGCGGGTGAAGGCGCTGAACGCCTGATCCGGGGCTGATTCCGCCATAAAAACAAGGGCTCCGAAGGGCGCGGTCGCAAGGCTGCGCCCTTCGCTATTTGGGCTCCCTCCCCGGCCTCTATGGGCCTGCGGCAACACGCTCTGGATTCGTTCCGCGCATGCTCGCCGTCAAGGCCGAAGTTCTGTTGCACCCCTCACGACCCCCGGTCTACCGTCTCTAGGCGATTCACATCGACTTGGGGGGGCATGACGCGGAAAGACCCGCGCCACGATCTGCTTTTTATCCGGCCAGAGCCGGCATGAGAGACGATCGAGGGGGGGCTTGCCGGACAGGGCGTATATTCAGGGGATGCGCTCTGACCGAACGCTGCTGCGAGCCTGACGGAGCCTGGCTCTGTCCGTAGGGTTTTGTGTCATGTCCAAAGGACCGTGAGAGGCAAAGCGACTTGGGGACACCCGGGTGCCGCGATGGCGGAGCCCGGCAATGGAAGTGTCGCTTTTGCCGAAAGGGTCTTCTCCCGTTTCGATGCGCACCGGGGTTCCGACGGCCGCTCCATGACGGAGCGTCTCTCGGGCTGTCCGGTTTTGCGGGATCGGCTAAGAGCGGGCAAGAGAAGATGACAGACGACACCTGGGGACGCATTCGAGATGATCTGGAGAAATCGATCGGCAAGAACAACTTCGTAACCTGGATCGCTCCCTTGGAATTCCGCGCCCTCGAAGACGGGGTGGCGCGGTTCGGTGTCCCCACCAGCTTTGTCGGCGACTGGGTCAACCGTAACTTCGGCGACAAGATCCTCGAACATCTGACCCGCAGCGGTGTCGATGTGGACCGGCTGGAATTCGCGGTCGCGGCCCAGAAACCGGCAGAGCCCGCCCCAGCGGCGCAACCGCGCCGCGCCGCCGCGGCCGAGCGGCGCGACGAGGACGACATGCCGGGCGCGCCGCTGGACGCGCGCTTCACCTTCGACAGCTTCGTCACCGGCAAGCCGAACGAGTTGGCCCATGCCGCCGCGCGCCGCGTGGCCGAGGGCGGTCCGGTCGCGTTCAACCCGCTGTTCCTTTACGGCGGCGTGGGTCTGGGCAAGACCCACCTGATGCATGCCATCGCCTGGGATCTGCTGCACCGGGCGCCGGAAAAGAAGGTGGTCTATCTGTCGGCCGAACAGTTCATGTACCGCTTCGTGCAGGCGCTGCGCGAACGCGACATGATGGGCTTCAAGTCGCTGTTCCGCTCGGTCGACGTGCTGATGGTCGATGACGTCCAGTTCATCGCCGGCAAGGACAGCACCCAGGAAGAGTTCTTCCACACCTTCAACGCGCTCGTGGACCAGAACAAGCAGATCGTGATTTCGGCCGACCGTGCGCCGGGCGAGATCAAGGATCTGGAAGACCGGATCCGCAGCCGCCTGCAATGCGGGCTGGTGGTCGACCTGCACCCGACCGACTACGAATTGCGCCTCGGCATCCTGCAGCAGAAGGTCGAGCTGTACCGGATGCAATATCCGGGTCTGGTGATCGCGGGCGGCGTGCTGGAATTTCTCGCCCACCGGATCACCACCAATGTCCGTGTGCTGGAAGGCGCGCTGACCCGGCTTTTCGCCTTTGCCTCGCTGGTCGGCAAGGAGATCACGCTGGATCTGGCCCAGGATTGCCTGGCCGACATCCTGCGCGCCTCGGACCGCAAGGTCACCATCGAGGAGATCCAGCGCAAGGTCAGCGAGCATTACAACATGCGGCTCAGCGACATGGTCGGCCCCAAGCGGCACCGCACCATCGCCCGTCCGCGCCAGATCGCGATGTATCTCTCCAAGCAGCTGACCCAGCGCAGCCTGCCTGAAATCGGGCGCCGCTTTGGCGGGCGCGACCACACCACGGTCATGCATGCGGTCAAGCGCATCGAGGAGCTGCGCGGAAAGGACAGCCAGATCGAAGAGGATCTGGAGCTTTTGCGCCGCATGCTGGAGGCCTGATCGGCCCCGGCCCAGGGCGCCCCTTGACGCCCTTGTGAAAGTCTCGGACAGTCCAACAAAACGCTTGAGCGGGGGGGCGAAACCGTTAGGGTTCGCCTCCCGGGCGCAAGAGGAGCGAGGGGCATGAAATTCAGCATCGAACGCGGCACACTTCTCAAGGCGGTGGGCCAGGCGCAGTCGGTGGTCGAGCGGCGCAACACCATTCCGATCCTCGCCAACGTCCTGATCGAAGCCGAGGGGGCAAGCGTCAGCTTCCGCGCCACCGATCTCGATATCGAGGTCGTGGACAAGGCCCCGGCGACGGTCGAACGCGCGGGCGCGACCACCGTGCCTGCGGTCACGCTGCACGAAATCGTCCGCAAGTTGCCCGATGGCGCGCTGGTCGAGCTGTCGGATGACGGCGCCTCGGGGCGGCTGACGGTCAATGCCGGCAAGTCCCATTTCAATCTGGCGACGCTGCCGCGCGAGGATTTCCCGGTGATGGCCTCGTCGGAATACAGCTCGAACTTCACCGCCAAGGCGCCGGTGCTGCGCCGGCTGTTCGACAAGTCGAAATTCGCGATCTCGACCGAAGAGACCCGCTATTACCTGAACGGCATCTACATGCATGTGGCGACCGGCGAGGACGGGCAGGTGCTGCGCTGCGTCGCAACCGACGGCCACAGGCTCGCGCGGATCGACGCTGCCCTGCCCGCGGGCGCCGAAACCATGCCCGGCGTGATCGTCCCGCGCAAGACCGTGGGCGAGTTGCGCAAGCTTCTGGACGATGACGACATCGACATCGCGGTCTCGGTCAGCGAAACCAAGGTGCGCTTTGCCACGCCCGAAATTACCCTGACCTCGAAGGTCATCGACGGCACCTTCCCGGATTACTCGCGGGTGATCCCGATGAACAATGCCCGGCGGCTCGAGGTCGACGCGGCCGAATTCGCCCAGGCGGTCGACCGGGTGGCGACGGTCAGTTCCGAACGCTCGCGCGCGGTCAAGCTGGCGCTGGAAGAAGACCGGCTGACGCTGTCGGTCACCTCGCCCGACAGCGGCGCCGCCGAGGAAGAGCTGGCCGTGGCCTATGGCGACGAGCGGCTCGAGATCGGGTTCAACGCGAAATACCTGCTGGAAATTGCCGGTCAGGTCGATCGCGAGAATGCGGTCTTCCTGTTCAACTCGTCCGGCGATCCGACCCTGATGCGCGAGGGCGACGATGCCTCGGCGGTCTATGTCGTTATGCCGATGCGGGTCTGAGACCCGGTGAGCGAAGCGGAGCCCGGCAGATGCCGGGCGGCCTGCGGCGCGGGTATTTTCGCCAACAAGAAGGGCAAGCCGTGCCCGGGCTCTCGCTGACAGAGCTGACCCTTTCGCAGTTCCGCTCGCATGAGCGGACGCGTCTGGCGCTTGACGGGCGGCCGATCGCCGTCTTTGGCGCGAACGGGGCGGGCAAGACCAATCTTCTGGAAGCAGTATCGCTGATGTCGCCCGGCCGGGGCCTGCGCCGGGCCGGGGCCGAAGATCTGGCACGGGCACCGGGGCAGCTTGGCTGGAAGGTCGGGGCGGTGCTGGCCGGACCGGTGGCGGTTCACGAGATCGAGACCTGGGCCGAGCCGGGCGGCACGCGGCAGGTACGGCTTGACGGCAAGGCGGCCGCGCAGGTGGCCCTGGCGCGGATCGCGCGAATCCTGTGGCTGGTGCCGTCGATGGACCGGCTCTGGATCGAGGGGGCCGAGGGGCGGCGGCGGTTTCTGGACCGGATCGCGCTAAGCTTCGAACCCGGCCATGCCGAGGCGGCGCTGGCTTATGAAAAGGCGATGCGCGAGCGCAACCGCCTGCTGAAGGACGAGGTGCGCGACCCCCACTGGTTCGGCGCGCTCGAGGCGCAGATGGCCGAGGCCGGGGCGGTGCTGGGCGCCAACCGGCGGGCGGCGCTGGCCCGGCTCGACGCCGCGCAGGCCGAGGCCGAAACCGCCTTTCCCGCCGCGGCGCTGGCACTGGCGGGTCCCGAGGGCGCCGACCCCGAAGACCCCGAATCCCTGGCCGGGGCGCTGGCCGCGGGTCGGGGCCGCGACATGGCGGCGGGGCGGACGCTGGCCGGGCCGCACCGCGCCGATCTCGAGGCGGTCTTCACCACCAAGGGGGTCGCGGCGCGGCACTGTTCGACGGGCGAACAGAAGGCGTTGCTGATCGCGCTGATCCTTGCCAATGCGCGGGCGCTGGCGCAGGATTTCGGCGCACCGCCGCTTTTGCTGCTGGACGAGGTGGCGGCGCATCTGGATGCCGGACGGCGGGCCGCGCTGTTCGACGAAATCTGCGCCCTGGGGGCTCAGGCCTGGATGACCGGCACCGGGGCGGAGCTTTTTTCCGACCTGGGGGGCCGGGCGCAGTATCTTGAGGTGGCCGAAACCGGCGGCACCAGCCGGATCGAGAGGAGGGACAGCCCGTGACCCCGCAGCGCGTCACCCTGATCACGCTGGGCGTGGACGATCTTGACCGCGCCCGCGCGTTCTACGAGGCGCTCGGGTGGCGGCCCGCCGAGGCCGAAGCGGGGATCGTGGTCTTTCAGCTCCATGGAATGGCGCTGGGGCTTTTCGGACGGGCGGCGCTGGCTGCCGATCAGGGGCGCCCCGAGGCGGAGCTGGGCACCGGGGCGATGACGCTGGCGCAGAACTTTCCCGACCGCGCCGGGGTCGACTTGGCCTGGGAGGCCGCGCTGTCGGCCGGGGCCCAGCCGCTGAAGTCGCCCCGAGAGGTGTTCTGGGGCGGCTATTCGGGCTATTTCGCCGACCCCGACGGGCATGTCTGGGAGCTGGCGCATAACCCGTTCTGGCCGCTCGACGCCGAGGGACGGCTGACCGTGCCCCCCTCCCCGCCCGCATCATGACAGCCAGCGCCGCCGACCTGACGCTATACGCGGGCGCGGTGCTGATCCTCTTTCTGACGCCGGGGCCGGTCTGGCTGGCGCTGACCGCGCGGGCGCTGTCGGGCGGGTTCGCCGCCGCCTGGCCACTGGCGGCAGGCGTGATGGTGGGCGACGCACTCTGGCCGCCGCTTGCCATCTTCGGGCTGGGCTGGGCGGTGTCGGCCTTCGGAGGACTGCTGGCGATCCTGCGGCTTCTGGCCTCGGCGCTGTTCCTGACCATGGGGCTCATGCTGATCCTGCAGGCCGGGCGCGGAATCGTTGCTGACAGCCGCCTGACCCGGCCAGGCCGGATCGCAGGATTCCTGGCGGGGATGGCCGCGATCCTCGGCAACCCAAAGGCGATCCTGTTCTACATGGGCGTCCTGCCGGGCTTCTTCGATATCGACCGCCTGCAGGGTCCCGACATTGCCGCCATCGTGGCGATCTCGGTGCTGGTGCCGTTTCTGGGCAACCTGACGCTTGCGCTGTTCATCGACCGCGCGCGGCGGCTACTGGACGAGCCCCGGACGCTGCGGCGGGTCAACCGGATCGCGGGCGGCATGCTGATTGCGGTGGGGCTGGTCATTCCTTTCGCCTGATACCAAATATTGTGGCTCTTGCGTGACAATCCCACCACGACCCCGTATAAGATCGGCGACGAACAGAGGATCCAGCACATGGCCGAAAACGCACGGGTTGCCGAAGAATATGGCGCCGATTCCATCAAGGTTCTCAAGGGCCTGGAGGCGGTACGCAAACGGCCCGGGATGTATATCGGCGACACCGACGACGGCTCGGGTCTGCACCACATGGTCTATGAGGTCGTCGACAACGGCATCGACGAGGCTCTGGCCGGCCATGCCGACGCGGTGACCGTGAAGATTCACGCCGATTCCAGCGTCTCGGTCAGCGATAACGGCCGGGGCATTCCGGTCGGCATCCACGAGGAAGAGGGCGTCTCGGCGGCCGAGGTCATCATGACCCAGCTGCATGCCGGGGGCAAATTCGACCAGAACTCCTACAAGGTCTCGGGCGGGCTGCATGGCGTCGGCGTGTCGGTCGTGAACGCGCTTTCGGACTGGCTGGAACTGCGGATCTGGCGCGAAGGCCACGAACATTACGCGCGGTTCGAGCATGGCGATACCGCCGAGCATCTGCGCGTCGTCGGTCCCTCGGACGGGCGCACCGGCACCGAGGTCCGGTTTCTGGCCTCGACCTCGACCTTCTCGAATCTCGACTATTCGTTCAAGACGCTGGAAAACCGGCTGCGCGAACTGGCCTTCCTCAATTCCGGCGTCCGCATCGTGCTGGAAGACGAACGCGGCGCCGAGCCGCTGCGGTCCGAGCTGTTCTACGAAGGCGGCGTGCGCGAATTCGTCCGCTATCTCGACCGCCACAAGACCGCGCTGGTGCCCGATCCGATCTTCATGACCGGCGAACGCGACGGGATCGCGGTCGAGGTCGCGATGTGGTGGAACGACAGTTATCACGAGACCGTCCTGCCCTTCACCAACAACATCCCGCAGCGCGACGGCGGCACCCATATGGCGGGCTTCCGCGGGGCGCTGACCCGCAGCATCAACAACTACGCCATGTCGAGCGGCATCGCCAAGCGCGAGAAGGTCAACTTTACCGGCGACGATGCCCGCGAGGGACTGACCTGCGTCTTGTCGGTCAAGGTGCCAGATCCGAAATTTTCCAGCCAGACCAAGGACAAGCTGGTCAGTTCCGAGGTCCGCCCCGCGGTTGAGAGCCTGGTGAACGAAAAGCTCGCCGAATGGTTCGAGGAACACCCGCAAGAGGCTCGCAACATCGTCGGCAAGATCGTCGAGGCGGCGCTGGCCCGCGAGGCGGCACGCAAGGCGCGCGAACTGACCCGGCGCAAGACGGCGATGGACGTGGCCTCGCTTCCGGGCAAGCTGGCCGATTGCCAGGAACGCGATCCGTCCAAATCCGAAATCTTCCTCGTCGAGGGCGACAGCGCCGGCGGCTCGGCCAAGCAGGGCCGGGCCCGGGCCAATCAGGCGGTGCTGCCGCTTCGGGGCAAGATCCTGAACGTCGAACGCGCCCGTTTCGACCGGATGCTGTCCAGCCAGGAGATCGGTACGCTGATCACCGCGCTCGGCACCGGCATCGGGCGGGACGAGTTCGACATCTCGAAGCTGCGCTACCACAAGATCGTCATCATGACCGATGCCGATGTCGACGGCGCGCATATCCGGACGCTCTTGCTCACCTTCTTCTTCCGGCAGATGCCGAAGGTGATCGAGGGGGGCTTCCTCTACATCGCACAGCCGCCGCTTTACAAGGTCGCCCGCGGCAAGTCCGAGGTCTATCTGAAGGATCAGGCCGCGCTTGAGGATTATCTGGTCGAGATGGGCATCGACGGCGCGGTGCTGCAGCTGGGCGACGGCCAGCACCTGATCGGCAACGATCTGGCCCGGGTCATCGAAGAGGCCCGCCAGGTCCGCCGCATCCTGCAGGCCTTCCCGACCCATTACCCCGCGCATATCCTCGAACAGGCCGCCATCGCCGGGGCCTTCCGGCCCGGCCAGATCGACGCCGACCTGCAGGGCACGGCCGAGGCGGTCGCCCGGCGGCTCGACCTGATCGCGCTGGAATACGAGCGCGGCTGGCAGGGGCGCCCGACCCAGGACAAGGGCATGCGCTTCTCGCGCGTCGTCCGCGGCGTCGAAGAGGTGCGGGTGCTGGACGGTGCGGTGCTGCGCTCGGCCGAAGCCGCGCGGCTCGGGACCTTCACCGCCAAGCTGCAGGAGGTCTACGAACGTCCCGCCAAGCTCGTGCGCAAGGACCGCGACCAGCCGATCCATGCGCCTTCCGAACTGTTGCAGGCGATCCTCAGCGAGGGTGAAAAGGGCCTCTCGCTGCAACGCTACAAGGGTCTGGGCGAGATGAACCCCGAACAGCTTTGGGAAACCACGCTCGACCCCGAGGCGCGGACGCTTCTGCAGGTGCGGGTCGAGGATGTGGCCGAGGCCGACGACATCTTCACCAAGCTGATGGGCGACGTGGTCGAGCCGCGCCGCGACTTCATCCAGCAGAACGCGCTGAGCGTCGCCAATCTCGATTTCTGAGGCCGTTGCGTCGGACCCGGGGCCCTAGCCAGGCGAGCAGGTGAAGGCATCGGGATTGGCGACGGTCGCCACCACGCCCTGACAGGTCAGCGTCCGCCCGCCCGGCAGAGTGCAGGCAGCGGGCCCCTCGTCGGGAACCATCAGCCGCATCCTCCCGTACGGCCCGACGCAGAAGAGGCCCCGGTCTCGGTGACATGCGCGGTTTCGGGCTTCGGCCAGGGCGTCGGCATCGTCTTCGGGCTCGAAGATCAGCGCGATCCGGGTCAGTTCAGCGCGGGCAGCGTCTCTGCCCCGGTAGGCCATCGCCTCGAAAATCGTGCGCGCCGCCAGGGACCGGAAGGCCTCGGTCCGGCGCCTCGCAAGTGTCAAGCGCGGCAGCAGGTGGCGTGAGGGGCGCAAGGGCAGCGGCAAGGAAGAGGCACGGGGCAGCATCGTCGGTCCTCTGCTCGCAGGGTCGGGGCGCGCGGTCTGTCCGCCTCGATACCGCCGGCCAGTCGGATCAAGTGGCGCGCCCCGATCCCGCCCTGTCAACCGCGGGCCCCCTTTCGCACTCGCCGCCCCCCGGCGGCACCGAAAGGAGGGTTACAGCATTTCGGCTGGACCGGATCGGCCGGGCGCCGCATCATCAAGCAAACGCCGTTCGGGCAGGAGGGGCCGAACGTGTCCTATCAGCGATCCGACTGGCTGGCCGATCTGGACTTTCTCGAAGGGGCGGTCGCGCTCTGGTGGGCCGGTCGGGCGCGTCATGCCGAACTTGACGGCACCGATCCGGGAGCCGTGTTTTCGGCGTTGCGCGCGGTCGAGCCTGCGGGCGATCTCTGGGCCGGGGCACGGGCGCTTCGCGGCGGGCTTTGGGCGCTGGGCGATTGTCACCTGAGACTGGCACCCAGCGTGATGGGGGCAGAGACCGGCTGGCAGTCGGGGCTGGCCTTCGCGCCCACGCCCGAAGGCCCGGCGCTTCTCTGGGCCGATCCTGCGATTTCGGCCTATCGGGCGGCCTCGGTCGGCGATCTCCTGACCGCCATCGACGGCGTTCCGGCCGAAAAGGTCCTGGCATCCCTCCGGCTGCGCCCCGGCTCGACGCCCCGGCAGAGGCACCTCTTTGCCCTGCAAAGCCTCTCGCACCGCGACTGCCTGCCGGGCGAGCCCCCCCTGCCCCGATGCCTGACCCTGACCGATGCGCGGGGGCACGATCTGACGCTTGCGCCCGAGTGGCGCACGCAGGACCCCGCCGCCCCGCCGCCGCCTGCGGTGCGCGCCCGGCGGATTGGCGACCGGACCGGGCTGATCACGGTGCGCAGCTTTGCCTGTCGCGACCGGACGGGTCAGATCAGCGATGCCGAGATGGCGCGCCAGCTTGACGCCGCCCTTGCCGGGCTTGAGGGGTGCGACCGGCTGGCAATCGACCTGCGCGGCAATGGGGGCGGGCGCGACGAACAGGCCCGCATGCTGGCAACAAGGCTGACCGGTGCGCCGCTGGTCTGGATGCGCCATGCCCATCCCGCCCCCTATGGCGGAGAGCTCGGGCGGTTCGAGGATCTGATCCTTACGCCCAAAGCCACGCCCCAGCCCTCCGGGCTGCGGCTGCTGATCGACGCGGGCACCGCCTCGACCGCCGAGATCTGTGCCGCGGCCCTTGCCGCCCTGCCCGGCGCGGCCCTGGTCGGCAGCCCAAGCGGCGGCGCCGTGGGCGATCCGGTCGAGTTCCGCCTGCCGCGGTCGCTTCTGGGGGTTTTCGTGCCGGTTGCCCGCTATGCGCGGCCCGGCACCGATACACCGATCGAGGGCGCGGGGCTCGTCCCCGACATCGAGGCCGCGCCCGGGGCCGTCGATCTGCGCGAGGGCCGCGATCCGGTTCTGGACGCGGCGCTCGCCTCGTTCGACTGATCCGCGCCGCTATTTCTGCCGACGATTGGCCAGCGTCAGGATCATCGAGTTCATCTTTTCCATGTCGGAATGGAGCCGCAGCAGATCGACCTGCGGCTTGGGCAGCAGCACCCCAAGCTCGCGGGCGATGTTGATCGGGATGTCATCGGTCAGCGCCGCCGTCCCGCACGTGCCGCAGGTCCCGCAAGTGCCGCAGGTGCCACAGGTTCCGCAACTGGCGAGCACATCCCATTCCTCGATCCGTTGCCCGGGTTTGAGGATCACTTCGATCTCGCTCAGATCCACCTGCGGCGGCTCGGCGCGGATGACCTTGATCATCGCCTCCGCCAGCTCCTGCTGGAGCGCGTTGCGGAGCTTCTTCTTCTGCTCCTCGGGCAACTGCTCGGCAGTCACCTTCTTGAAGCCCTGGACTTCGTCAGCCATGCGTATTTTCCTCCTCTGTCTGTCTGGAACCGGCTGGACGGGTGGCTTGGGTCAACCGCGCATGCGCACGATGCAGCAGGCGGGCGATATCGAAATCCTCGGGGCAGACCTCGGCGCATTTTCCGCAGCGCGCGCAGGCCGAGGCATCGGGCTGCATCCGGGCATATTTGAACCGAGCGATCCCGGTCATGCCGAAAAAGCGGTCCTGATCGAGCAGGCGAAACACCTTGGGAATTTCGATCCCCTCGGGGCAGACGCCCAGACAGGCGGCGCAACGGGTGCATTCGCCGGGAGAGGCCGCCGCCACCCGGGCCTCAAGCCTCTGGCAGGCCCCGGGGTCCGGCCCGACGCCGATCCCTGCGGCCAGGTTCCGGCGCAGCTCGGTCCGGCTGGCCATGCCAAGCACGGCGGTCGCGATACCGGGCTGCATCAGCGCATAGCGGATCGCCCCCGACAGCGTGTCCTGACCGGTGGCGGGATCGGCCAGAAACCCAAGCCGCGGCGCGCCATGTTTCATCTCGCCGCCCGCCAGCACCTTCATCACCACGACGCCGACACCGTTTGCGCGCGCCGCGGGCAACAGCCGGTCGCGATAGTCGGAAATGGGCGCGCCGAACACCGTCTCGCGGCCAAGCACGTTGAAAGGAAACATCACCACATCGAAGGCGCGCTCCTCGATGGCGCGCAGGATGACCTCGGTCGGGGCATGGAACGAGGCGCCGGTCGCACGCACCAACCCCGCCGTCCGGGCCGCGACCGCGACATCGCAGAACCCGCCCAGTTCGGTGCAAAGCTCATACTCGCGCATCGTCTCGACCATGTGCGTCATCCACAGATCGATATGGTCCCGGCCCATGGCCCGAAGCGAGGTCTGCAGATCGCGCAGGCAATGCGGCCCGCCCCGCGCGCCGGTCTTGGTGGCGATGGTCAGCCCGTCGCGCACGCGGGGCGGCAGATGGGCGATCACCGCCTCGCCGTTCACATAGCTGCGCGCGGTGTCGTAATAGGTGATGCCGCAGTCATAGGCCTCTGCCAGCAGCCCGGCCCAGTCGGCCGCGGCCCCGTGGCGGAACGGGCTCGACCCGATCCCCATCGCCGAGACCTCGATCCCGGTCTTGCCCAGCGGGCGTCTGTCGAGAGCCAGCGCCATGGCCTCAGGCCTCGACGGCCCGGGCCGCGACGCTGCGGATCTCGTCGATCCGCACGATGGCCGCCTCGACCAGCGCATGTTTCATCCGGCAATATTGCGGCAGCGGGTCGTCCGAGCCGTGCCCGGTCTGCGACTGATGCAAGCAGCCGCCGCCGCAGAGATACCGCGCCCAGCAGTCTTGGCAGACCGGACGGTCGTCGACCATGGTCAGGAAGCGGCTGTCAAGCTCGGTCGGCCCCTTGTCCTCGGCGATGCTGGAATAGGGATCGCGATAGATCCGCTGGCATTCATAGATGTTGCCATCGGGCGCCACCGTCACCTCGGACACGCCCGCGCCGCAGCCATAGACCACGCGCTGCTGGCGCAGGATCTTGAGGATCGTGCCCTTCATTTCGTCGGGCAGGCCGGTCCAGGTCTCGAAGGCGCGGCCCAGATAGCGGTCGTAATGGGCCAGAAATTCTTCCCAGTCGGCCTCGTCGAACTGCGCCTCGCGGGCGTCGGTCGCCACCACCTCGAACGAGACCCTCTCGCCGCCCAGCGCGCTCAGCCCGCGGGTCACGGCATCGGGGTCCTTGTTGGCACGGGTCAGCACCGCGCGCAGGTTGAAATCGGCGCCCTTCTCGGCCAGCCTTTTGATATTGGGCAGGATCGCGGGCATGGTCGGACGGCCGTTCTTGAAGGTGCGAAAGCGGTCATGGGTCCGGCGGTCGCCATCGACGCTGACCTGCACCGTCACCCCGTGATCGACCAGAAAGCCCACCCTCTCTTCGTTCAGCAGCGTGCCGTTGGTGATCAGGTACTTGCTCAGGTCCTTGCCCTCGCGCGCGGCCCAGGCGTCGATCCGCTCGACGACATGGGTCAGCACCTCCCAGTTCAGCAGCGGCTCGCCGCCGTAAAGCTGCACATGCGCCTTCGGCCCTTCCTGATGGCGGAAGAACCACTCGAGCACCTCGTCGGCCCGCTCGCGGGTCATGACATTGGGCTTCTGATAGATCGGCACGTCCTTCTCGAAACAGTAACTGCAGCCCATGTTGCAGCCGCCCGCCAGCATCAGGACGAGGTTCTTGAAGGGCGGTCGGCCGGGCCGCGGTACCGGTTCGCAGGACAGCTCGCCCGCCACCAGCATTTCGAGAAAGCGCAGGTAGTGGGCGCGGATCTCGGCCTCGGACAACTCGCCCGCCAGATCCTCGACGATTTCGGGCAGGCTCATGCGCGCGGCACGGTCCAGAACCAGAGCCGCCCCTCGGTCAAGCTTGAAGATCGCGTATGACCGGCAGTCGAAGGCGTAGTGCTGGCCGTCGCGGGCAAAGACATGCACCTCGACCGGCATAAGGTAGTCTGTCTGGTAAACCGGCGCTGCAGAGGGGGTCTTGCGGCTTTCGCCCGCGGACGCGGGCACAGTCGTGGCGGTCACGGGCATCGCACACCTCGCGGTCAATGACTTTCGGGAACAAACGCCACTCGGCACGCGCCGCCAGGCTCGGCAAACGCAGAGAACGGAAACAAATTGCCTTTAATTTCATTATTATCTGCGCAAGTTAACGTTAAGTCAAGTGGACTCACTGCCTGGCTCTGTCAAGCCCTTGGGCCGCTGTTCCACTGGGGCCAACCCCGCATCGCCCAGCGCGAAAAGCGCCCCGTTCGGCACCTCCGGCAGCACCCGCCCGCCATAGATCCGGGCGGTCTGTCGAATCACCATTTCGGGCCAGTATCCGAAGGCGAACCCGGCTGCGCGCAGGAAGGCGATGGCGGTCGGGGTCACGGTTTCGCCGGTCGAGGCAAGACCGCGGACCGGCACCCCGCGCAGAAGCTCCTGCACCGCAGGCGCGGGCGTCGGCAGCGGGCCATGGGCACAGCGGACCGTCCCGTCGCATAGCGGCAGCGGGCTGCAGACCAGCCGGTCGGGCGCAATCCGGGCCAGCAGCTCGGCCGCGACACAGGTGTCGAGGATCGAGTCAAGCGCGCCGACCTCGTGAAAGGCGATTTCCCCGGGCGGGCGGCCATGAACCGCGCCCTCGGCCTCGGCCAGCAGGGTGAAGGCCCGCGCCGCGACCGTCTTCGCCGGGGCGGACAGGTGGCTGGCCTCGATCAGCGCCAGAATATCGCCGAGGCGGCGGTGGGCATGTTCATGCGGCAGCCGGACCCGCGCCTGCCAGCCCGAGATGCCCTGCAAGGCATGCGGCCGGATCTCGACCGCATCGGGGGGCAAGGGCAGACCGGTCGCGGCCAGAACCGAGCCGATATCGGCCGCCTCACCCGCCATCACCGCAAGCCCCGCCAGCAGCATGTCGCCGCTGAGCCCCGACGGCGTCCGGATCACCAGAACGCCGCTCACCGCGCCCGCCCCGCAAGGATCCGCAGCGCCGCCGAGGCCGCGCCGAAGCCGTTGTCGATATTGCAGACCAGGACCCCTTGGGCACAGCTGGCCAGCATCGCGTTCAGCGCCGTGCGCCCGCCCTCGGCCGCGCCATACCCGACCGACGTGGGCACCCCGATCACCGGCACGCCCACCAGCCCGCCGATCACCGACACCAGTGCCCCGTCCATGCCCGCCACCGCGATCACCGCATCGCTGTCCCGGATCGTCTCGATCTGCTCTTCCAGCCGCCAGAGCCCGGCCACGCCGATATCGGCGATCAGGTCCGGCGAGAGTCCGCCAAAACGAAGCGTGCGCAGCGCCTCGATCGCCACCGGCAGATCGGCGGTGCCCGCCGTCACCACCCGCACAATGCCCGTCCGCGCGGGCAGACAGCCATTGACGATGGCAGTGCGCGAGGCGGGGTCGTAATCCTCGGGCGGGGCGGCCAGCGCGGCATGGCGCTCGGGCGCCAGACGCGTCAGCAGTGCGGGCCGACCCTGCAGCGCCTCGAGGATCGCGTCGAGATCGGCCAGCGCCTTGCCCTCGCAAAGGATCGCCTCGGGCTGGCCGATCCGGCGCGGCCGGTCGTGATCGAGCCGCACCCTCATCGCGCCCCGCGAAACGCCCGGCCCGGCGCATAGGGGCGCGGGTCGAGCCTGAGGTCACGGATGCCCGGATCGATGGCGCGGGCCTCGGCGGCGACGCGGGCGATCAGCCCGGGTCCGATCCGCGCGCCCTCGCCCGCCTCGACCTCGATCAGCATCAGATCGCCCCGGCGGCGGCAACGCAGCACCGAAAGCCCGGTCTCGGCCCGCAGCCGGTCCTCGGCCCGCTCGACCGCGCGCAGCCGTTCGGGCGTGACGGCAAGCCCGGTGTAAAGGCGGCTTGCCAGGCAGGGCGAGGCGGGCAGATCGGCGAAAGCGAGGCCCAGCACCCGGGCCAGCGCCCGGATATCGGCCTTGCCGATCCCCGCCTCGACATAGGGATGCCGCACGCCCAGCGCCTCGGCGGCGCGAAGGCCCGGGCGATACTCGCCCAGATCGTCGGCATTGGTGCCCGAAAGGATCGCGACCGGCCCGTCGAGCGCGGCCGTCACCTGCCGAAGGGTGGAATAAAGCCGCTGCTTGCAGAAGAAACAGCGGTCGACCGGGTTGGCCAGATAGTCGGGGTCGGAAAACTCGCCCGCATCGACCAGATCGAGCGCCCAGCCCTCGGCGCTGGCCTGCGCACGAACCCGTGCTGTGGCGGCGGCCGGGACGGCGGGGCTGACGGCATGAACGACGCGCGTGGCGTCCGGCGCCTGCCGATGAGCGAGTGTCGCCAGAAGCAGGCTGTCGATCCCGCCGCTGCAGGCCACCGCCCGCAAGGGCAGTCCTGCCAGCACGGCGCCAAGCCGCTCAGGCAAAGCGGGCTGCGGGGCCGGGCCGGGCATAGGGCTGCTCTGTCATCAGATAGGAGATCACCGCCGGAGGGCAGAGTCCGTCGAGCGGCGCGCCTGCCGCCAGACGCGCGCGGATCTGGGTCGAGGAGAGGTCAGGCAAGGGTCCATTAAGCCGCCCGACCCAGGGCGGCGCCGCGTCGAGCGGATGACCGGGCCGGGCCAGCGCAACGATACGCGCACCGGCACGGATCTCGTCGATGCCGCGCCAACGTGGCAACAGCGCCAGCTTGTCGCTGCCGATCAGCAGAACGATCTCGGTGCCGGGCGGCAGCGTTTCGCGAAATACGGCCAGCGTGTCGACGGCGAAGGGCGACGCGCCGGGACGGCATTCGACATTGCTGACCTCAAGCCAGGGGCGGCCTTCGCAAAGGCACCGCAGCATCGCAAGCCGATGCGCCGCCGAGGCGACGGCCTGCGCCTTGGGACCGGGCCGCGCGGCGGTCGAGTTTGCCGGGATCAGGATGACACGGTCTAGGTCAAGGGCCTGCCGCGCCAGCACCGCCGCCGCCAGATGCCCGTCGTGAACCGGATCGAAGCTTCCGCCGAACAAAGCGACGCGCACCGTACCCTCCCCACCGAAAGCCCGTCTTCCGCAGGCTCATGCTAGCAGAGGCGGGGCGCCCTGTCGCCCCGCAAGGTTCCGCTGCGTCAGGAAAAGACTACGCGGCGGGCAAGGCGGCCGCGCCCAGCGTCGGACCGGACAGCGCCTCCATCTGATGGTTGGCCCAGAACCGGACGTCGTGGCGATGCACCACATCGCGAAGCGCCGCCATGCGGTCGCGGCGTTCGGCCGCCGGCATGTCCAGCGCCTGGGCGATGGCGCTGTCCATCGAGCGGTGCGAGAACGGGTTGGTCAGCAGCGCCGCCCCCATCTCGACCGCGGCGCCCGCGAATTCCGACAAGACCAGCACCCCGTCTCCATCCACCCGTGCGGCGCAAAACTCCTTGCAGACCAGGTTCATCCCGTCTGCCAGCGGCGTGATCCAGGCGACATCGGCGGCGCGGTAATAGGCGACCAGATCCTCGAACGGGATCGCGCGCGAAATCAGCACGATGGGCTGCCAGTCGAGGCTGCCGAAACGGCCGTTGATCCGCCCCGCCATCTGTTCCAGCTCGTTCTGGATGTTCTCGTAAACCGTCATGTTGCGGTTCGCGGGCACCGAGACATGCATCAGCCGGACCTGGCCGCGCAAATCGGGCTGTGCCTCCAGCAGCCGCTCGTAGCTCAGCAACTGGTCGATCCCGCCCTTGGTGTAATCGGTACGCCCGACCGACAGCAGCAACTTGGCGCCGCCCATTTCCGTGCGGATCTCTTCGGCGCGGCGGGCGGTTTCCTCGCGCCGCGCGACCGCGTCGATATAATCGGCATCCACCCCCACCGGCGAGGCCTGCACCGCAACCCGCCGGTCTTCATAGACCAGTTCGGTCGGCACGCTGCGTTCGGAAAGCGCGGTCACCTCGGCGGCGAATTCCGGCTCGACCTTCTGGCGCGCCGTCACCTCGACATCGAGAAGGCTGCGCGCGGCCGAGACGAAATTCGACACATAGCGCGGGATGTGAAAGCCCACCACGTCGCAGGCCAGAAGGCTTTGCAGGATCTCCTTGCGCCAGGGCAGCACGTTGAACATGTCGGCCGCCGGGAAGGGCGTGTGGTGGAAGAAGCTGATCTTCACATCGGGGCGCAGGGTCCGCAGGTAGCCCGGCACCAGCCAGAGATTGTAGTCATGCACCCAGACGACGGCCCCTTCGGCGGCCTCGGCGGCGGCGGCCTCGGCAAAGGCCCAGTTCACCTCGCGAAAGGTCGGCCAGTCGACGGGGTCGTAATTGTAGCGTTCCTTGAAGGAATGCAGGATCGGCCAGAACGCCTCTTTCGAGGTGACGTGGTAGAAGCTCTTGACCTGGTCGGCGGTCAGCGGCAGCCGCGAGACCGTGTACTTGCCGAAAGCGTCGTCGACCTCGATCACCCGCTCGAAATCGGGACTGGCCGGGTCCTCGGCCTGTTTCCAGGCGATCCAGGCGCCTTTCTCGAACCTGCCGAAGAAGCTCTTCAGGGTCGGCACGATGCCATTCGGGCTCTTGTTTTCTCGCAGGACGATCTTTCCGTCTTCCTCCACCTCCTCGTAGGGCTGGCGGTGATAGACGATGACCAGATCCGAAGGCATGTGTCAGGCTCCTTTGGGCAAAGTGTGAAGATCGAAAGCGGCGATGGCCTCCATGATGCCCGCGGCGCCATGCGCCCGGGCGATGTGCAGATGGTCGAGATCGCGGACCCGCTCGACCAGGGCGGGTTCGGAATTGCCGACGGCAACGGCGTTGAGACCGCATTCCAGCATCGACAGGTCGTTCAGCGTATCGCCCGCGGCCAGCACCCGGCCCTCGGGGATGGCCAGATGCGCGACCAGCCGGCGCAGGGACGGCCCCTTGGACACGCCCTTGGGCAGCACGTCGAAATAGCAGTCGGCCGAGATCAGCCAGTCGAGCCCCATCGCCTCGACCTTCGCCTCGGCCGAGGGATCGTAGGTCTCGGGGTCCATGTCGAAGCTGACGCGGTAGCGGAACTCGGTGGGTTGCAGCGTCAGCCCCGGATGGCCGTCAAGCGCCGCCCGCACCCGCGCGCCGCTGTCGCCCCAGCGCCGCGAGATATCCTCTTCCAGCCCCGGGATCGGCCGGATCGCCTCGCCGGGATGGACCTCGGCAATCGAGGTGCCGACATCGCCGACCACGTATTCGGGCCAGGGCAGGCCGTTCTCGGCGCACATCTCCATGATGAATTCCGGGTCGCGCCCGGTGACGAAGATCAGCCCCACGCTGGCGCGGTTGGCCTCGATCCAGTCGTAAAGGCGCTGCCGCTCGGCCTCGGTCCCGCCAAGGAAGGTGCCGTCCAGATCGGTTGCCAGCACGAAGCGGCGGTCCGACAGCGGCGGGTGGGGGGCGGTGGCAAGGTTCATGAGGACACTCCGAAAGGCAGGGGAACGGTCGGGGCGGGATGGTCGAGCGACAGCATCAGCGCGCGCGGCTCGGCCTCGATCGGCCGGGTCCAGAGCGCCGAGAAGCTGCTTTCGAGATCGGCGCCCTCGTGCAGCACGGCATTGACGGTCTCGCAGATCGGCATCGGCACCCCGATCCGGCGGGCCAGATCGACGACCGAGCGGGCATTGACCTCGCCCTCGACGACGACCGGGCGGCCGCCGAAACAGTCGGTACGCGCGATGCCCTGACCCAGCTGGGTGCCGAGCGCCATGTTGCGCGAGGTGGTCGAGGAACAGGTCAGCGTCAGGTCGCCCGCGCCCGAAAGCCCGGTCACGGTCTCGCGCTGCCCGCCCAGCGACTCGGCCAGCACCTTCATCTCGTCGACGCCGCGGGCGATCAGGGCCGCGCGGGTATTTTCGGCGAAACCAGCGCCTGACATCATCCCGCAGGCAATGGCGATCACGTTCTTGACCGCGCCGCCGACCTCGACGCCGACCAGATCGTCCGAGACATAGGGCCGGAAGCCGTGGCCGCCCACCGACATCGCCATCCGGGCGGCCGCGCTCGCGTGGGGCGCCAGCCGGTCGGCATAGGTGAAGGGAAAGGCCACGGTCGCCGCGGTCGGGTGACCCAGCGCGGTCTCGCGCGCAAAGGTCGGCCCCGAAATCGCGCCGATCGGGTGGCCCGGCAATTCCTCGGCCGCGACCTCGGACAGCAGAAGCCCCGAGCCAAGCTCGATGCCCTTGGCGCAAAGCGCGATCGGGATGCCCGGCGGCATATGCGGCGCCGCGGCCCGGCACATCTCGCGCAGGGTCGCCGACGGCGTGACCATCAGCACCGCCTCGGCCCCCTCCAGAGCCTCGGCCAGCGACGCGGTCGCGCGCAGCGTCTCGCCAAGCTCGATACCCGGCAGGTATTGCGAATTCTGCCCGGTGGCGGCGATCTCCTGCGCCAGCGCCTGCCGCCGCGCCCAAAGCCGCACCGCCCGGCCGTTCCGGGACAGCACACGCGCCAGCGCCGTGCCCCAGGACCCGGCGCCCAGCACGGCGACCGTCCCGAACGGAGAGGATTGCCGGTCTGCGGCTGCGATATCTTTCATCTCGAGTCGGGCTCCCTGCCACCTGTCGGAAGGACGGGCCCGGGAAAGTGACGCAGAGGCGCATCCGGGCCGGCCCGCGGTCCGCCATCGCGCGGCCGCCCTATCGATGCCGTTGCGATACGGGAAGGATACGGGGCGCAAGCGTTGCGATACGCGCAAGCCAAAGCTATGCCATTACTTCGCCAAATCAAGTATACGCCGCATCGCAGCATCAGCGCGGGCCGAGATCGAAGGCGATTTCATTCGCTTCGCACAGGAAATATGCGCCGCGACCGATTTTTGCGCCATTTGGCCAATCGAGCCACCCCTGCCTTTCTTTAACGGAAAAAAAGGCCATTCCGGCTGGCGTCGGGCTGCTCGATCCACGATTTCGCCCCCCCTTACCCCCGTCCCCCGCCCCCGTCGCGCGCCCGCCAAGGGCCTGCATCTCCGGTTTTTCATTCGCCCTACAAACCATACCCGACACTAAGCATCTATCGGTTCGGTGCGTCCCGCTTATCCGGCGGCAAGACGGGCGGCCGAGACCAGCAGCGGCGCGAGGCAGACATTCAGCAGACCGACCAGCACCATGACAAGCCCCGCGACCGCCCCCTCGACCCGGCCGATCCGATGCGCCCGGGCAGTGCCCGCGCCATGGGCGGCGACCCCCAGAAACGCGCCCCGCGCCAGTGCCGAGCGTACCGGTAGCCAGGCCAGCACCACGTCGCCCAGCGCCGCGCCCAGAACGCCGGTCACCACCACGAAGACAGCCGTCAGGTCGGGCAATCCGCCGATATCGGCCGAGACCTCCATCGCGAAGGGCGTGCTGATCGACCGGGGCAGCAGGCTCAGCCTCAGGCTTTGGTCCAGCCCGAAAAGGCTCGCCAGCCCCCAGCTGACCGCCACCGCCGTCGCGCTGCCCGCCACCATTCCGACCAGCAGCACCGGCCAGGTGCGCCGGATCAGGGCGCGCTGTTCGTAGATCGGCACCGCGAAGGCCACGGTCGCGGGGCCCAGCATCAGCATCAGCCAGCCCGCACCCCGGATATAGTCGCGATAGCTTTCATGCAGCGCCAGCACCGCGATCATCAACAGAGCGGGGGCCACCGCCAGCGGCATCAGCCACCAGCGCGGCCAGCGCCGGTAGACCCGCTTGGCCAGCAGGTAGAACCCGACCGTCAGCGCCGTCCATCCGGCAACCGGCGCAAGCTGGTCAATCCAGTGCAGAAGGCTGTCCATCGGCCCCGATCCCCCAGCGGCAGCACAGCTCGACCGTCAGCGCGGTCACCGCCATCACCGCGAGCGTGCCCAGAACGATGATCAGCAGGATCTGAAGCCCCAGCAGCCCCAGAAACTCGCGGTGGTTCAGCACCGCCAGAACGGCCGGCACGAAAAACAGCAGCATCTCGGCCAGAAACCAGTTCGCGCCCCGCCGCAGCGTGCCCGCGCGGATCAGCCCCGATCCCAACAGCCCCAGCGCCGCCGCCATCCCGACCAGCCCGCCAGGAAGCGGCAGCCCGGTCAGACGGACCGCCCCCTCGCCCGCCAGCCAGAACCCGACCAGAAGGCCGACCTGCACCAGACGGCTCCGGCGCAGGGCGATGCGAAGCCGTCGGAAAAGGGTATGCGCGGTCACGGTCGGGCTCCTGAAGGTCCGCGGGGGGGGAGGACGCCCCGCAAGGGCTTGATGTGGGCAAGATGCCGCATTCTTCAAATGACTTGTTTGACTGGCCTCAAGTCACTATTGGAATGGAGATGGAATTCAGGACGCTCCGGGTCTTTGTCGAGGTCGTGCGCGCGGGCGGGTTTTCGGCCGCCTCCGGGCGTGTGCATGCGACCCAGTCGACCATCAGCAAGGCGGTGCGCCAGCTCGAGGACGAGATCGGGGTGCCGCTGCTCAATCGCGGCCCGGCGGGCGTCACCCTCACCGCCGCGGGCCGGATCGTGTTCCAGCGCGGCCAGGCCCTGCTGGCCGACCGCGAGACGCTGATGACCGAGTTGCAGGAACTGGCCGGTCTCAAGCGCGGGCTCCTGCGGATCGGCCTGCCGCCGATCGGGTCAAGCGAGCTTTTCGCGCCGGTCTTCACGCTTTACCGCCAGCGCTATCCCGGGGTCGACATCACGCTGGTCGAACATGGCAGCGACCGGCTCGAAGAACTGCTGCGGGCCAGCGAGATCGACCTGGCCGCGTCCCTGCTGCCGGTGTCGGACGAATTCGACTGGCGGCCGGTGCATCGCGACCCGCTGGTCGCGCTGATGGCCCCCGACGCGCCGCTGGCGCAAAGCGCGGGGCCGGTCACCCTGGCCGATCTGCGCGCCATGCCCTTCATCCTCTTCGACAGCGGCTTTGCGCTGAACCGGATCATCCGCGCGGCCTGCGCCCGGCACGGCTTCGAGCCCGAGGTGACGGCGCGGTCGAGCCAGATCGACTTCATCATCCGGCTCGCGGCCGCCGGGCTGGGCGTGGCCTTCCTGCCCCGGCTGATCGCCCGGGCGCGGGTGCATGTGCCGGTGGCGCAGGTGCCGCTGGACGAACCCTCGACCGACTGGGTGATGGCCACGCTCTGGCGGCGCGGCGCCTATCTGCCCCAGGCCGCCCGCGCCTGGCTGGAGATCGCGGCCAGCCGCCCCGACTAGCCGGGGCCGAAGCGGACTCCCGGATGGAACAAAACGGGAATATACTCCCGACTCGCCATGTTCGCCGAACTCGACGCCACCTCGAATTTCACCTTCCTCACCGGGGCCTCCCATCCCGAGGAATACATGGCGCGCGCCGCCGAGCTGGGGCTTGCGGCCCTGGCCATCGCCGACGAGAACACGGTGGCGGGCATCGTCCGCGCCCATGTCGCCGCGCGCGAGATCGCCCGGGCCGCGGACCGGGGCGAGGCCGCGCCCACAGCCCTGCCCCGGCTGATTCCGGCCACGCGGCTGGTGCTGACCGACGGGCTCGACCTCACCCTGCTGCCGCGCGACCGCGCCGCCTGGGGGCGGCTTTGCCGGATGCTCTCGACCGGGCGGCTCCGGGCCGCCAAGGGCGCCTGCCAGCTCGGCCTCGACGACCTCATGGACTGGGGCGACGGCGCCGAAATCCTGCTCCACCCGCCACAGGCGCAACGCCTGCAGGGCGGCGCGGGCGCATGGCGGCCACAGGCGGACCGGCTGACGCGCCGCTTCCCCGGCGCCGTCGCGCTTGCGATGGCCCCGGCCTATGACGGCGACGACGCCGCCCGCTTCGACCGCCTGGCCGCGCTCGCCGCCGATCTGGGGCTCGACCCCGTCGCCACCGCCAGCCCGATCCTGCATCACGGCCGCCGCCGCAGGCTGGCCGATGTGCTGACCGCGATCCGAACCGGCACCCGGGTCGACGCGCTGGGCCGGGCGGCGCTGGCCAATGCCGAATGCCGCCTGCGCAGCGAGCCAGAGATGCTGCGGCTGTTCCGCGGCCACGAGGCCGCCGTCCACCGCGCAGGCGAAATCGCCCGGCGCTGCGGCTTCTCGCTCGACGAGTTGCGCTACGAGTATCCCTCGGAATGCGGCGATGGCGAAACCGCCGCGCGGCGCCTCGCTCGGCTGGCCGAGGCCGGGCTGGCCTGGCGCTATCCGCAGGGCGCCCCCGCCAAGGTCCGGGCGATGATGGATCACGAACTCGCGCTGATCGGCAAGCTCGGCTATGAGCCCTATTTCCTGACCGTCAACGACATCGTGGCCTTCGCCCGCGCCCGCGGCATTCTCTGCCAGGGCCGCGGCTCGGCCGCCAATTCGGTCACCTGCTATGCGCTCGGCATCACCTCGGTCTCGCCCGAGATCGGCACCATGGTCTTCGAACGCTTCGTCTCCGAGGCCCGGGACGAGCCCCCCGACATCGACGTCGATTTCGAACACGAGCGCCGCGAAGAGGTGATCCAGCACATCTACGACCGCTACGGCCGCCACCGCGCCGGGCTTTGCGCCACCGTCATCCATTACCGCGGCAAGCGCGCGATCCGCGAGGTCGGCCGCGCCATGGGGCTCAGCGAGGACACGCTGGCCGCCCTGTCCAGCCAGGTCTGGGGCTGGGGCTCGGGCCGGATCGCGCCCGAGCGGCTGGCCGAGATCGGGCTCGACCCCGCCGACCCGCGGCTCCGCCGCACCCTCGAGCTGATCGAGGAAATCCAGGGCTTTCCGCGCCACCTCTCGCAGCATGTGGGCGGCTTCGTCATCACCGAAGGCCGGCTTGACGAGCTGGTGCCGCTCGAGAACGCCACCATGGAAGGCCGCACCGTCATCTGCTGGGACAAGGACGACATCGACGCGCTGGGCATTCTCAAGGTCGACGTGCTGGCGCTGGGGATGCTGACCTGCCTGCGCAAGGCCTTCGATCTGATCGACGGCCACCATGGCAGGCGCTTCGACCTCGCCACCCTGCCCGCCGAGGACCCGGCCACCTATGACATGCTCTGCAAGGCAGACAGCCTTGGCGTGTTTCAGGTCGAAAGCCGGGCGCAGATGAACTTTCTGCCCCGGATGCGGCCGCGCAGCTTCTACGATCTGGTGATCCAGGTCGCGATCATCCGGCCCGGGCCGATCCAGGGCGACATGGTCCACCCCTATCTGCGCCGACGCAACCGCGAGGAAGAGGTGCGCTTTCCCTCGGACGCGCTGGGCCAGGTGCTGGGCAAGACCCTGGGCGTGCCGCTGTTCCAGGAACAGGCGATGCAGATCGCCATCATCGGCGCGAACTTCTCGCCCGAAGAGGCCGACCGGCTGCGCCGCTCGCTTGCCACCTTCAAGAAACACGGCAGTGTCAGCGAATTCCGCGACCGGTTTCTCGCCGGAATGGCGGCGAACGGCTATGAGGCCGAGTTCGCCGAACGCTGCTTTTCCCAGATCGAGGGCTTCGGCAGCTACGGCTTTCCCGAAAGCCATGCCGCCAGCTTCGCGCTTCTGGTCTATGCCTCGGCCTGGATCAAGCGCCACCACCCGGCGGTCTTTGCCTGCGCGCTGCTGAATTCCCAGCCGATGGGGTTCTACGCCCCCGCCCAGATCGTGCGCGACGCCCGCGCGCATGGGGTCGAGCTGCGCCCGGTCTGCGTCAATGCCAGCCGCTGGGACAACGCGCTGGAACCCGACGGCCGCGGCGGGCTGGCGCTGCGGCTGGGCTTTCGCCAGGTGCGCGGCCTGCCCGAGGACGACGCCGCCTGGATCGCGGCCGCGCGCGGCAACGGCTATGCCTCGGTCGAGGATCTCTGGCGCCGGGCCGGGCTTGGCCCCGGGCTGCTGACGGTGCTGGCCGAGGCCGACGCCTTCGCCGCGCTGGGGCTGTCCCGGCGCGAGGCGCTGTGGGCGGCCCGGGCGCTGGGCGGCCCCGAACGCATCGCCTCCCCCTTGCCGCTTTTCGCCCGCGACCTCGACGGCGAGGGCCGCGCCGAACCGACCGTCGCCCTGCCCGCCATGACCGAGGGCGAAGAGGTCGTCGAAGACTATCTGGCCCTGCACCTGACGCTTCGCGCCCATCCGGTGGCCTTCCTCAGAAAGCGACTGACACCCGACTTTCCGGTTGCTAGAATACCCCCAGATTGAAACGGTTTCGCCGTTTCGTGCTTAACGGTCGTCGAGGGAGACTGGCCATGATCCGCAAGGCACCTTCCCGCGCCGTCAGGCAAACGCCCTCGCCCGCCGCGACACGCCCCGTCTCGGCCCTGCAGGACGCCGCCGATGCCAGTCCGGCCACACGGGCGCTCCGGACGCTGCAGACCAAGGCTCAAGGCGCCGCCCAAAGCGGCACAACCGCCCCGCTTCAACTGAAAAGCCGGCAGACGGTCAGCGGCGAATTCCTGAATGGCGGCTACGCCGCCAATATGACCATAGGCTTCTTCGGCCATCACATCGCGCTGAACGGGCACGACAATCTCGCCGCCGTCCGCACCCATGCCGCGCGCAATCCGCCGCCGCAGACCAACACGGTCATCATGGATGCGCACGCCCTCAAGACCGGCCTTGCGGCTGGTGCCTGGGCCGACCTGGGCAATGCCTGGCGTGTCACGACGGCCGGAAACGTGACCCTGCAGGACACGACCAAGGCCCCGGGCCCGTTCAATGGCAGCTTTCCCGGAAATGCCGCTCTGCTGCCGCCCGCGACCACCGGTGCCGATGCCGATCGCTTCACGGTGGCAAACGGCGTCGTGACGGCGGTGACCGACGCGACCCAGCAGGAAGTGGCCAATGCCGTCGCGCAGATCGGCGCCTATCCTCCCGGCACCAAGAAAGACCGGCGCCGGGACTATCGCAAACGGCTCGTCGAGGCGATCAACGCGGCGCGAACCGCCGCGGCCGAGGCCGGGCAGGCCGCCTGGGTCACGGGAAATTTCAGTCAGATCGGCGCAACCCCGGTCGCCAACAACCCGGCGGTGACCACGCTGGCCCAGATCAACGCGATCGCCAAACGTCAGGCGCAGGTAAGCGTTCGCGTCGACAAGGACAGCGGCAACATCTTCCACTACGGCGCCTGAACGGACCCGGCGGCCTTATCTCAGCCGCCGCAGCACCGCCATGCTGGCATAGCCGTCGGGGACCAGCCCGACCGCGCTTTGATAGGCCCGAAGTGCCGAGACCGTGTCGGGTCCGATCCGTCCGTCGACGCCCTTGGTGTCGTATCCGGCGCGGGTCAGGCGTTCCTGCAACTCCTTGCGTTCGGCCGAGGCCAGCACCTGATCGTCGCGCGGCCAGCCCCCGAGGATCGGCCCGCCGCCCTTCAGCCGGTCGGCCAGATGCCCGACCCCGATCACATAGGCATCGGCGGGGTTGTAGCGTTCGATCACCCGGAAATTGTCGAAGATCATGAAGGCCGTGCCCCGCGCGCCCGCGGGCAGCAGGATCGCCGCGCGGCCATAGTCGCGCACCGCCCGGCCGTTCATGTCGCGTACCCCCATCCGGGCCCAGTCCGAGGGAAGATGCGTGACCGACCGGTCGGCCAGCCGGTGATCGAAGCCCCGCGGCAGCTGCACCTCGACGCCCCAGGGCTGCCCCCTGGTCCAGCCGAAATGCGCCAGATAGGCCGCGGTCGAGGCCAGCGCGTCGGTCGGATCGTCCGACCAGATGTCGCGCCGCCCGTCGCCGGTGAAATCGACCGCATGCGCGAGGTAAGAGCTTGGCATGAACTGAGTATGGCCCATCGCCCCGGCCCAGCTTCCGGTCATGTGCCGGGCATCGGTATCGCCCGCCTGAATGATCTTCAGCGCATCGACCAGCTGGGTCTCGAAGAACGCGGCGCGGCGGCCGTCATAGGCCAAGGTCGCCAGCGAATCGACGATCGGGGCCGAACCGCGATAGCTGCCGTAAGAGGTCTCCATGCCCCAGATCGCGGCGACAATTTCCTTGTCGACGCCATAGCGCGCCTCGATCCGGGTCAGCACCGCGCCGTATTGCGCCAGCGCCGCACGGCCGTTCTGCACCCGGGTCTCGGACACTGCGCTGTCGAGATAGTCCCAGATCGGCTTGACGAATTCCGACTGGTTGCGGTCGCGCCGGATCACGTCGGCCTGGAAGGTCACGCCCTCGAAGGCAAGGTCGAAGACGCCCGGCGCAATGCCCTGCGCCAGCGCCCGCCCGCGAAAGCCCGCGATCCAGCCCGGAAAGCCCCGCGCCTCGTCGGCGATGGTATCGGCCGCGACCGCCTCGGCCAGGGCGGCGGCGACGGCGGGCCGCAGGTCCGGGCGGGTTTCGGGGCGCAGGCTCCGGCTCATTTCCGGCGTCTCCGGACGGGGCAAGGGACGGGGCGCGCGGTCGAGAACCGCATCGGCGGGACTGCCCAGGCCAAGGGCAACCCCAAGGGCAACCCCGAGGCCGGGGGCCAAGGATCTGTGTCGGGTCATCTGCTCGCACCTTTTATCAGGCTTTGAGCCAGTGTAGCGCAGGTCCGTTCAACCGCAAAGCGGGGTTTCGGGGGCGGCTTTCGCCCGGCCGCCCGCAGGCGCCGGACCGCGCATCGCCTAGCGCCGGGTCCGCTTGACCTTGCCCTTGACCTTGTCCGATTTTGCCTTGGCGCGGACCACCTTGCGCCGCACCGGCTTGCCCCGCCCGCGCACGGCCCCGCGCGGCACCGCCCGGTCCTCGATCGACAGAAGCTCGAAGGTCAGCCCGCCGGTCACCGGCACCGCCTCGGCAAGCCGTACCGTCACCCGCTGGCCGATGCCGATCACCAGCCCGCTATTGGACCCCATCAGGGTCTGGGCATCGCGGTCGTGGTGGAAATACTCGTTCCCGAGCTCGCGGATCGGAATGAGCCCGTCGGCCCCGGTCTCGTCGAGCGAGACGAAGACGCCGAACCGCGCGATCCCCGAGATCCGGCCGCCGAATTCGTTGCCGACCCGTTCCGACAGATAGGCGGCAAGGTAGCGGTCGGTGGTGTCGCGCTCGGCCGCCATCGAGCGGCGCTCGGTCTCGCTGATATGCTTGGCGGTGGCTTCCAGTTCGTCGACATCCTCGGGGCCGAGCCCGTCCTTGCCCCAGCCATGGGCCGAGATCAGCGCCCGGTGCACGATCAGGTCGGCATAGCGCCGGATCGGCGAGGTGAAATGCGCATAGGATTTCAGTGCCAGACCGAAATGGCCGAAATTCTCGGGGAAGTAATAGGCCTGGGTCATCGAGCGCAGGGTGGAAAGATTGATGAGTTCTGAAAACTCGGTCCCCATCGCCTGATCGAGCAGGTCGTTCAGCTGGCGCGTATGCAGCACCTGGCCCTTGGCCAGTGTGAACCCCGAGGCGCCAGCCACCTCGCGCAGCGCGTCAAGCTTTTCGGGGCTCGGCTCTTCATGGACGCGGAACAGCAGCGGGCGTTGCAGCCGGGTCAGCTCCTCGGCGGCGGCGACATTAGCCAGCACCATGAACTCCTCGATCAGCCGGTGCGCGTCCAGCCGGTCGCGGAACCTGACCGAGGCCACCTTGCCCTCGTCGGACAGCTCGATCCGCCGCTCGGGCAGATCGAGATCGAGCGGCTGGCGCGCCTCGCGCGCCCGGATCAGAGCGCGATAGGCGGCGTAAAGCGGGTGGATCACCTCGTCGAGCAGCGGCGCGATGCGGTCCGAGGGCTTGCCCTCCTCGGCCGACTGCACCTCTTCATAGGCGAAGGCCCCGGCCGATTGCATCAGCCCGCGGGTGAAGCGGTGCGCGATCTTGCGGCCCTCGGCGTCGATGGTCATCCGGACCGCGATGCAGGCCCGCGGGACGCCTTCGTGCAGCGAGCACAGATCGCCCGACAGCCGGTCGGGCAACATCGGCACCACCCGGTCGGGGAAATAGGTGGAATTGCCCCGCCGCCGCGCCTCGCGGTCGAGCCGCGAGCCCGGGGTCACGTAATGGGCGACATCGGCGATGGCGACCCAAAGGACATGCCCGCCCGGATTCGCGGGATCGTCATCGGGTATTGCCAGCACCGCGTCGTCGCGGTCGCGCGCGTCCGCGGGGTCGATGGTGACCAGCGGCAGCGCCCGCAGATCCTCGCGGTTGCCCAGCCCCGCGGGCTTGGCGCGGTCGGCCTCGGCGATCACCTCGTCGGGGAAGTCGTCGGGAATGCCATGCTGGTGGATGGCGATCAGGCTGACCGCCCTCGGCGCGGTCGGATCGCCCAGCCGCTCGACAATGCGGGCCTTCGGCAGCCCCATCCGGCCGCGCGGCCCCGCCAGTTCGGCCTCGACCAGTTCGCCATCCTTCGCGCCATGGGTCAGGCTGGCGGCGACCGTCCATTCCTTGTCGGCGCCCTTGTCGATGGGCACGATCCGCCCGCCCTCGGTGGCCTTGCGGAAGATCCCCAGAATGCGTTTCGGGTTCGAGCCGATCTTGCGGATCAGCCGCGCCTCGTATTGGTGATCCTCGGCGCGGACCTCCTGCAGCTTGGCCAGGATCCGGTCCCCCTCGCCAAGCGCGGCGTCGCTTTGCCGGGGCAGGAACAGCACCTTCGGCGCCGCGCCCTCGCCATGCCATTCCAGCGGCCGGGCAAAAAGATCGCCATCGGCATTGGGCGCGAGGATCGAGAGAACGGTCACCGGCGGCAGCTTTTCGGGGTCGCGGTAGGTGCGCTTGCGCTTTTCCAGATGACCCTCGTCCTCAAGTTCCTTCAGCAGGCGCTTGAGGTCGATCCGGTCGGCCCCCTTCAGCCCGAACGCCTTGGCGATGTCGCGCTTGTTGGTCTGGCCGGGATGGGCGGCGATCCAGTCGAGGATCTCGGTCTTGGAAGGAATGCGGGTCATGGCCGAGACCTAGCACGCGGCCCTTTCGCCGTCAGCCGGAAAGCGCGGGCGCCGGGGCCAGGCAGATCAGCCGAAATAGCCGCTCAGGATGCGCGTGTAGATCCGCTTCAGCTCGTCGATCTGGGCGGTCTCGACCCGTTCGTCGACCTGATGCATGGTCTTGCCGACCAGCCCGAATTCGACCACCGGGCACAGGTCCTTGACGAAGCGCGCATCCGACGTGCCGCCCGAGGTCGACAACTCGGGCCGCCGCCCGGTCTCGGCCTCGACCGCATCGGCCACCAGCGCCGAAAGCGGGCCAGGGGGCGTGACGAAGCTCTCGCCCGAGACCTTGATTTCCATCGCGATCTCGATGCCGGTCTCTTCGGTGACGCGGGCGGCCTCGGCGGCCATCCAGTCGGCGAGGCTCTCCGAGCTGTGCGCCTCGTTGAAGCGGATGTTGACGGTGGCGCGGCACTGGCCCGGGATGACATTGGTTGCCGGATTGCCGGTATCGAAGGTGGTCACGGCCAGCGTCGAGGGGTCGAAATGCCGGGTGCCCTGATCGAGGCTGTAGGCATCGAGCCGCTGCACCAGCCGCGCCAGCGCCGGGATCGGGTTGCGGGCGCGCTGCGGATAGGCCGAATGCCCCTGCACACCCCGCGCGGTGAAATAGGCCGTCATCGACCCGCGCCGCCCGATCTTCATCATGTCGCCCATGGCCTCGCGGCAGGTGGGCTCGCCGACCAGACAGACCGCCATATGCTCGCCCTCGGTCTGCATCCAGTCCAGCAGTGCGATGGTGCCATCGGTCGCGTCGCCCTCCTCGTCCCCGGTCAGGGTCAGCACGATGGCGCCATCGGGCGGGGTCTCGGTCACGAAGTCGATGGCGGCAGCCACGAAGGCCGCGACGCCCGATTTCATGTCGGTGGCGCCCCGGCCCCACAGCTGGCCCTCGCGAATCTCGGCGCCGAACGGGTCGGCGGTCCAGGCGGCGGTGTCGCCCGCGGGCACCACATCGGTATGGCCGTTGAAGCCGAAGGTCCTCTCATGCCCCCGCCCGCCCCAGCGGGCGAAGAGGTTCGACGTGCCGTTCCGGTCGACCCGGCGGCAGTCGAACCCGGCCGCCGACAGCCGCGCGGCCAGCAGCACAAGGGCACCGCCCTCGGTGGGCGTGACCGAGCGGCAGCGGATCAGCTCGGCGGTGAGGGCGACGGGATCGGTCATCGGCGGCTCCGGCGTGGCGTTCGGTCAGACCGATACCCCTGCGGACGCCATGCCGCAAGGCGGCGTGGACCTGTCGGAGCCATCCCTTTTGCCGCCCGGGGGCAGCCGCCCGCGCGCGGCGCGCGGCACGCGAGCCCCCCGTTGGGCCTAGAGGACGCGGGTCGAGACCCGGCCGACGCCCTCGATTTCGACGGTACAGGTCTGTCCGCAAGCGATCGCGCCCACGCCCGCCGGGGTGCCGGTATAGATCAGGTCGCCCGGGGCCAGCGCGACCAGCCGCGACAGATGCGAGACGATCTCGGGCACGGACCAGATCATGTCGCCAAGATCGCCCTCCTGCCGCAGCACGCCGTCGACATGGCAGGCGATCCGGCCCCGGGTGGGATGGCCGATCCGGGCGGCGGGCCGCAGCGCGCCGCAGATCGCCGAGGCGTCGAAGCCCTTGGCCATGTCCCAGGGACGGCGCGCGGCCTTGGCCTCGGCCTGCAGGTCGCGCCGGGTCAGATCGTTGCCCGCCGCATAGCCCCAGACATGGTCAAGCGCGGCCGCCGCCGCGATGTCGGCGCCGCCCCGGCCCAGGGCGACCACCAGTTCGGCTTCGTGATGCAGATCGGCCGTGGCGGGCGGATAGGCGATATCGGCATCGTCCGTCACCAGCGCATCGCCGGGCTTGGTGAAGAAGAAGGGCGGCTCGCGGTCGTCCGCGCCCATCTCGCGGGCATGCTCGGCATAGTTCCGGCCGACGCAGAAGATCCGCCGCACCGGGAACCGCGCCGTGTCTGCGGCGATGGGCAGCGCGGGGACAGGCGGAAGCGGCAGGGCGTAGGCGGTCATCGGCGGATCACGACGGGGGCTGGCCGAAGGTGCTGCAGGTCGAGCCGTGCGATTGCAGGCGGCGACAGGCCTGGTCGGCCTCAAGCTCGGTCATGCCGACGAAATTGGCCTCGAACCCGCGGCGGCCCTGCACCACCTTGCGCAGGGCGTTGTCGAGAATGCCCATTTCCTGCAGGGCGGTGCGCAGCAGCACGCGCTCGGCCTGATAGCGCGAATTGTAGTTGCCGACATTGATCCCCCAGTAGCGCCCGCCCGAAGACGACATCCGCGACACGATCTGGGGTTCGTCCTCGGCCAGGGCCAGTTCGACCGCATCAGGCGCGGCGGGCGGGGCGGAGGCCGCTGCGGCGGCCGCGGCCGCAACGGCGGCAAGATCGGTGGCCGCGGGTTCGGAGGCTGCCGGGACCGCTGCGGCGACCGCCACAGGGTCCGCGACAGGGGCCGGCGTCACCGGCGCCACGGCTTCGGGGGCCAGACCGGCCGGCCGGGCCCGGGGCGGTATCGAGACCGCGAGGACCGCCGCACCCGATGCTGACGCGACCTCCGCCTCTGGCGCGGACGCCGCGGCGGGCGCGGGAACGGTCAGTTCGGCCTTGGCCGCGCTGACCGACGTGCTGACATCGGCGGCAAGGGCCGCGATCAGCGCCTCGGTCGGGGCAGCGGCGCCGGGCCGGGCCCGAGGCCGCATCGAGCGCGCCATCACCGCAGGCGCAGACGCGGATGGCGCGGCCTCGACCGGCGGCACGGCCGCAAGGCGGGCGGCTCCGGTCAGATAGGGCGGCTTTTGCGGGCTGCGCAGGGCGACGCGGCTGGGCGCCTTGCGGAAACCCAGATCCAGGAGCTTGGCGACCTCGGCATTGCGCGCGGCCGTGCTGCGCCCGCCCAGAACCGTGGCGATGATGCGTTCCTGACCACGGATGGCAGAGCCCACGAGGTTGTAGCCCGCCGCATTGGTATAGCCGGTCTTGATCCCGTCGGCGCCGGAATAGCTGCCAAGAAACCGGCGGTTGGTGCTGTAGACCTGACGCCCGCCGGCATCGTCGGTGACCCGCGAGAAAATGTTGTAATAGCCCGGATAGTCGTAGACGACATGCCGCGCGAGAATGGTCAGGTCGCGCGCGGTCGACAGATGGCCCTCCTCGGTCAGCCCGTTGGCATTGCGGAAGGTGGTGCGGTTCATGCCCATTGCCCGGGCGGTGCGGTTCATCCGCCGGGCAAAGGCGGCCTCGGACCCCTCCAGCGCTTCGCCGATGGCGGTGGCCGCGTCATTGGCCGATTTGATGGCGGCGGCGCGGATCAGATACTTGAAGCGGATCTTCTGACCGGCGCGCAGGCCCAGCTTGGAGGGCGGCTCGGAAGCCGCATGCGCCGAGATGGTCACCACGGTTTCAGGGGAAATCTCGCCATGCTCGATCGCCTCGAAGGCAAGATACAGCGTCATCATCTTGGTCAAGGAGGCCGGGTGCAGCCTCGTATCGGCGTTCTCGGCATGCAGCACCTCGCCGGTCCGGGCATCGACCACGAACGAGGCCGAGGGCGCGGCCCGAAGGCCGGTCGCGGCGATCGAAATGCCAAATGCAAGGATTGCGAATAGAAGCGCGTGCCGAACGCACAGACTCGCTCGTCTCACCGGGACCTGCCTTTTCACTGCCTCTCGCCACCCGATTGTCGTGCCGGGCGGTCTGTTTCAGCGGCACCCTACCACGTTGCGGAATGAGGGAAAACAGCTCTGTTTCAATGGGATTGGGGCCGATCCTGGGACATTGCAACATGTCGCGGTCACGCCTGCGACATCTACAACATGTCAGCCCAGCCGCGCGATCAGGTCCGGCAATTCGCCAAGGTGTTGCAGTTCGGCAAAGCGGGCATGGGCGCGGGGCGGGTCGGCATGTTCCAGTTCCCAGGTCAGGTCATGCGGCACGAAGACCCCCCAGGCGCCCGCCTCGATGGCGGGAATCACGTCCGATTTCAGAGAGTTGCCCACCATCATCGCGCGCTCGGCACCGTCGCCGTGGCGGGCGAAGATGGCGCCGTAGCGCGGCGCCGTCTTGTCGCTGACGATCTCGACGCCGTCGAACAGCTCGCCCAGCCCCGACTGCGCCAGCTTGCGTTCCTGATCGAGAAGATCTCCCTTTGTTATCAGAAGGATGCGATACGTTCCTGCAAGTGCCAGAATGGCCTCCCGGGCCTCGGGCATCAGCTCGATCGGGTGACGCAGCATCTCCTGCCCGGCCGCCAGCAGATCGCGGATGACGGCGGCGGGAACCCGCTCGTCGGTGACCTCGATGGCGGTCTCGATCATCGACAGAACGAAGCCCTTGATGCCGAACCCGTAATGCCCGACGTTGCGGCGCTCGGCCTCCAGCAGCCGGTCCATCAGCGCCTCGGGCGGAGCGAAATCTGCCAGCAACTCGGCGAATCGCGCCTGGGTCAGTCGGAAGAACCGTTCGTTCTGCCAGAGCGTATCGTCGGCATCGAAACCGATGGTTGTCAGCTGTCCGGCCAATCGCGTTCCCTCGTGCGGCACTGCGCCCTTTTCAGACCGGCCCTTTTCAGACCGGCGCGCTCGCATATATAAGATCACTTGAACCGAACACCACCACCTTCGCCGGAGCCCGGACCCCGTGACGAACGACCTTCGCATGATGGCCGACAAGAGTGGCGACCCCGAAGGCGAAACCGGGGTCATCACCAAGACCAAGCCAAAGACCCAGCGGCCGCCGCTTTACAAGGTGCTGTTGCTGAACGACGACTACACGCCGATGGAATTCGTCGTGCATGTGCTGGAGCGTTTCTTCGGCATGAGCCACGCCCATGCCTTCGAGATCATGCTGGTCGTGCACAAGAAGGGCGTCGCCGTGGTCGGCGTGTTCAGCTTCGAGGTGGCCGAGACCAAGGTCGCCCAGGTGATGGATTTCGCCCGCCGCCACCAGCACCCCCTGCAATGCACGATGGAAAAGGAGTAGGGCCCGAGGCCCGCCCGTCCATGACCGTTTCCAGACTGACCCTGGCGCTGCAAGGCGGTGCCGTTTCGTTGCCGCCCGAGGGGCGGATCGCCGTTTTCGACGCCCCGGCCGCGGCCGACCTGTCGGCCCTGCCCAAGGAGCGGGTGCAGATCGTGCAGGGCTTCGCCCCCGATCATGCCGCCTGGGCCACGCGCGGCTGGGACGTCGCGGTCGCGCCCTCGGGCGCGTTCTCGGCCGCACTTGTCCTGCTGCCGCGCGCCAAGGCCGCGGCCCAGGCCCGGCTGGCCGAGGCGCTGGGGCTGACCGGCGGCGGGCCGGTGCTGGTCGACGGCGCCAAGACCGACGGGGTCGACAGCCTGCTGAAGGCGCTGCGCCAGGGCGGCGCCGAGGTCTCGGCCCCGTTCGCCAAGGCCCATGGCAAGACCTTCTCGGTCCGGGCCGATCCTGCGGACTTCGAGGCCTGGCGCCCCGGCGCGGGCGAGATGGTGGCGGGACGTTACCGCACCCTGCCCGGCGTCTTCTCGGCCGATGGCGTGGATCGCGGCTCGGCGCTTCTGGTGGGCGCGCTGCAGACGCCGCTGAAGGGCCGGGTTGCCGATCTGGGCGCGGGTTGGGGCTATGTCGCCGCCGAGGCGCTGGCCGCGCATCCCGGTATCGCCGAGATGCATCTGATCGAAGCCGACCACGCGGCGCTGAGCTGCGCGCGCGAGAATGTCCCCGACCCGCGCGCCCGGTTCCACTGGGCCGACGCCATTGCCTTCACCGCCGAGAGGGGCTTCGACACGGTGCTGACCAACCCGCCCTTCCATGTCTCGCGCGCCGCCGATCCGGGGCTCGGGCGGGCCTTTCTGGCGGCGGCGGCGCGGCTGCTGGCGCCGCATGGACAGGCGCTGATCGTTGCCAACCGGCACCTGCCCTATGAACGGGATCTGACCGCGCTGTTCGCGGAAACCCATGAAATCGGCGGCGATGCGGGGTTCAAGATTTTGCTGGCGCGGCGGCCGTCTCGCCGCCCCCGGTGAAATCGCATAGTCTGACCAACCGAATCAGGAGGCTTCTCGATGTCCTTCTCCATCCAGGGCAAGACAGCCATCGTCACCGGCGCGGCCAACGGGCTGGGACTGGCCATCGCCCGGCATTTCAGCGACCGCGGCGCGAATGTGATGTTCGCCGACCGGGACGAGCCCCGGCTGGTCGACGAATGCGGCAAGAATCCCGAAACCGAAAGCACGGTGCGCTACTTCGCGGGCGATTTGCGCGAGCGGCTGACCATCGCCAACCTGCTGTCGGCCACCATCGACGCCTTCGACCGGATCGACATCCTGGTCAATGCCAGCCGCCAGATGGTGCTGTCCGATCCGCTGGACCCCGACAATGACGGGTTCGACGTGATGATGGAACAGAACGTGATGACCTCGCTCCGGCTCAGCCAGATCGTGTCGCGGCGGATGATCCGTCAGGCCGAGGAGGCGGGCCAGACCGAGGGACAGGCGGGTGCCATCGTCAACATCTCGTCGATCGCCGCGACCCGTACCCATGGCGAGCTTCTGGCCTATTCGGTCAGCTGCGCGGCGCTGGAACAGCTGACCCGCTCTATGGCGGTGGCGCTGGCGCCGCACCG
The DNA here is from genome assembly GCF_004365965.1 of Rhodovulum visakhapatnamense. Classification (GTDB taxonomy): domain Bacteria; phylum Pseudomonadota; class Alphaproteobacteria; order Rhodobacterales; family Rhodobacteraceae; genus Rhodovulum; species Rhodovulum visakhapatnamense. Next base: position 10,364 of record NZ_SOEB01000021.1, on the reverse strand, counting down.
GATCCGGGTCAATGGCGTGGCCTTCGGCTCGGTGATGTCGGCGAGCCTGCAGAACATCCTCAAGGATCAGCCCGACTACCGCAACGAGATCCGCGCCCACACGCCTCTGGGGCGCATCGCCAAGGCCTCGGAACTCAGCGAGACGGTGCAGTTCCTGTCGTCGGACGCGGCGCAGTTCATGACCGGCCAGATCCTGGCTGTCGATGGCGGGCGTACCCTGATCGACCCGGTGGCCGCGCCCGCGCACTGACGCGCCCGCCGGCTCTATCCCTTTTCGTCGCCCGGATACCGTGCCTCGCAGGCGGACAGCGCGCGCGCGGCGCGCCGCGCGGCCTCGGTCCGCTTGGCCTTCAGCTCGGCGAGGTTGCGCCGTTCGGCGGCCAGATCGACCGTCACCGGCACCTCGCGGATCCCCACATCGGGATAGTCGCAGAAGGTGAACCCCATCGCCGGGCTGCGCCCGAAACGTGACCCGTAGCAGAAATCGAACCGGGTGCGTTCATACGGTTCGCGGCGATAGCCATAGCCGCGCGCGATCGTCTGTTCGGACTCGCGGATCAGAGTGTCGAGCACGCGCAGGTCGTAAAGCGCCGCCCGTTCGCAGGACTGGCGCGGGGTGGCACAGGCGGCAAGCGGCAGAAGCATCAAGAGGGCAAGCTTACGCATCGAAGGACTCCCGGTCGGATGGCGCATCCTACGCCGCGGCGCGCGGCAACGGAACCGTGCGGCATGGTGGCGCGGGCGGAGATAAGCTGATAACCGGTTAACAAAACAGGGAGACCCGCGCGATGACCGAAATGTTCGACGACCGAAAGGCGCAGGCTTCGGCCTGGTTCCGCCGCCTCCGCGACGAGATCGTGGCCGCCTTCGAGGCGCTGGAAGAGGCCCCGCCCCCGGCCCCGGTGGCCGAGCTGCCGCCCGGGCGGTTCAACGTGACCGAGACCCGTCGCCAGTCCGAGGACGGATCGGATGCGGGCGGCGGCCTGATGAGCGTGATGCGCGGCGGCCGGATCTTCGAGAAGGTGGGCGTCAATGTCTCGACCGTCTATGGTACGCTGAACCCGCGGGCACAGGCGGCGATGGCCGCGCGCAAGGGGCTGGAGGGGATGAAGGACGACCCCCGGTTCTGGGCCTCGGGGCTGAGCCTCGTCGCCCACATGCGCAATCCGCACACGCCCGCCGTCCATCTCAACACCCGGATGTTCTGGACCCCGCAGGACTGGTGGTTCGGCGGCGGCACCGATCTGAACCCCTGCCTGCCCCATGACGAAGATACGGCGGATTTCCACGCGGTGCTGAAGGCCCATTGCGACCGCCACGACCTCAGCCATTACCCGCGCTTCAAGGCCTGGGCCGACGAGTATTTCTATGTGCCGCATCGCGGCCGGGTCCGGGGCGTCGGCGGCATCTTCTTCGACGATCTGAATTCGGGCGACTGGCCGGCGGATTTCGCCTTCACCCAGGATGTCGGCCGCGCCTTCCTGCCGGCCTTCCTGCCGCTGGTCGAACGGCGCGCAGGCACCCCCTGGACCGAGCGCGACCGCGAAGCACAGCTGGCGCATCGCGGTCTTTATGCCGAATACAACCTCCTTTACGACCGCGGCACGCGCTTCGGGCTTGAGACCGGGCATGACCCGGAAGCCGTGCTGATGAGCATGCCGCCGCTGGCCAGCTGGCCCTGAGCCCGCGAGAATGGCCGGGTTTCAGTCGTCGCCGGACGCGCAGATCAGGTCGATCAGTAGGTCGAGGGTCTGCGCGGCCTGGTCCCATTTGCCGCCCGACCGGTTCGGGCCATCGGCATCCAGCGCCAGAACCGCGACGCCATGGATCGTGGTCCAGAGCAGAAAGGCAAGCTCGCGCGCCTTGCCGGTGCTCCGTCCCCGATACGCACGACAGCGCCGAACGCCCTCGGTCAGCGCCTCGAGCGAGTCGGGCGGAACGATGACGTCGATGATATGGGCGATCCCGCCATCGCCCGGATCGCAATAAAGAAGGCGATAGAGCGCAGGGTTCGTCCGGGCGAACTCAAGATGGGCGCGGCCGCCCTCGCGCAGGCGAGTGGGCGGGTGCCCGTCCGGGTCGAAATAGCGGGCGGTCAGCCGGGCCGCGAGCCGGTCGTAGCAGACCCGCCGCAATTCCGAGACCAGCGCATCCCGGTCGGGAAAGGCGGCCCGCACCCGGCTTTCGGGGACGCCCGCGGCCTCGGCCACCTCGCCCAGCGTGAACCGCGCGGTTCCGCGCTCGCGCAGCAGCACGATCAGGGCATCCACGACCCTGACGCGAAAGCCGGACGCAGCAAAGAGTTCGGACGGTTGGGCCATGGGGTCCCGGTCAAGGCATGGGGCAAATTCAACTATAGCTAGCGACCACAACGGACACCTTCAACCTGACCAAAAGGCGGGCCTCGGCGGGAAAACGCCCGCGCGAAGCGATCCGCGCGGGCGTTTGCCGGGTTCCGTCCCGAAGGGTGCGCCTTAGGCGCGCAGGGCCTCGAGCATCACCGTCACGTTCTCGGGATCGGCATCGGGGGTGATGCCATGGCCGAGATTGAAGATATGCGGCCCTTTCGAGAAGGCCTCCTTGATGCGCCTGGTCTCGTCGATCAGCGCCTGACCGCCGGTGACCATCAGTTTCGGGTCCATGTTGCCCTGGACGCAGCCGTCCTTCTGCACGTTCTCGACCGCCCATTCGGCCGAGACCGAATTGTCGAGCGCGACGCAATCGGCGCCGGTCGCCTTGGCGAAACCGACATACTTGTCGCCCGCCTCGCGCGGGAAGGCGATGCAGGGCAGGCCCGGATGGCGCGCCTTCATCTCGGCGATGATCCGTTTCGCGGGTTCCATCGCGTATTTGTCGAAGGCCTCGCCCTTCAGCGACCCGGCCCAGCTGTCGAAGATCTTGACCACTTCGCAGCCCGCCTCGACCTGTTTCGACAGGTATTCGATGGTGGCGTCGGTCAAGAGGTCGATCAGCGCGGCAAAGGTCGCCTCGTCCTCCGTGCGCAGCGCATGGGCCGGAGCCTGATCCTTGGTGCCGCGACCGGCGATCATGTAGGTCGCGACCGTCCAGGGGGCGCCCGCGAAGCCGATCAGAGTGGTTTCCTTCGGCAGCTCGCGCGACAGGATCCGGCAGGTCTCGTAGACCGGCGCCATGTGGTCGTGGATGTCGTCCTTGCCCTTCAGCGCCTTCAGCCCTTGCGCGTCGGTGATCGTCGACATGCGCGGGCCTTCGCCCGTTTCGAACCACAGCTCGGCGCCCAGCGCCTGGGGCAGCAACAGGATGTCGGCGAACAGGATGGCGGCGTCGAACCCGTAGCGGCGGATCGGCTGCAGCGTCACCTCGGCCGCAAGTTCCGAGTTGTAGCAGAGCGACAGAAAGTCGCCCGCTTCGGCCCGGGTGGCCCTGTATTCGGGCAGATATCGCCCCGCTTGCCGCATCAGCCAGACCGGGGGCACGTCCATCGTCTCTCCGGAAAGTGCCCGCAGCAGTTTTTTAGTTTCCGCCATCGTCGTCCCCGTTTATGTGTGCGGCCTGTCGTCCCCTGCTTGCGTCAGCATGTCAAGACAGGCCGAGTTGTCAGGACGACGTGACGCGATTAGAGGTTTGGCGCATGGCTATCACACTTCCTTCCCCCGCTTCACCCCTCAAGATCGGCACGCGCGGCTCGCCGCTCGCGCTGGCTCAGGCCCATGAAACCCGCGAACGGCTGATGAAAGCGTTCGATCTGCCAGAGGATGCCTTCGAGATCGTGGTCATCAACACGATCGCCGACCGGGTGCTGGACCGGGCGCTGAAGGAGATCGGCGGCAAGGGTCTCTTCACCAAGGAGATCGAGGACGCCATGCTGGGCGGCCAGATCGACATCGCGGTCCATTCGACCAAGGACATGGCGGTCGCGCAGCCCGAGGGGCTGGTGCTGGACACCTTCCTGCCGCGCGAGAATTACCGTGACGCCTTCATCTCGAAAAGCGTCAAGGGGCTGAAGGATCTGGCCGAGGGCGCTGTGGTCGGCACCTCGTCGCTGCGCCGCCGGGCCCAGCTGCTGAACTACCGCCCCGACCTGAAGGTGGTCGAATTTCGCGGCAACGTGCAGACCCGGCTGAAAAAGCTGGAAGACGGCGTGGCCGAGGCAACCTTCCTGGCCATGGCCGGGCTGAACCGTCTGGGGCTGGAAGAGGTCGCGCAATCGACCATCGAGCCCGAAGAGATGCTGCCGGCCGTGGCGCAGGGCGCCATCGGGATCGAGCGGCGCGTCGACGATGCGCAGGCCGCGCATCTGCTCGAGGCGCTGCATGACAAGGCCACGGGCGAGATGATGGCTTGCGAACGCGCCTTCCTCGACGCCCTCGATGGGTCTTGCGAAACCCCCATTGGCGGGCTTGCGCTGCACGAAGGCGGCAATCTGTGGCTGCGCGGCGAGATCCTGCGCCCCGACGGGTCCGAACGGATCGCGGGCGAGGATCGCGCGACCATCGAGGACGCGGCCGAGATGGGCTTTGCGCTGGGCAAGAAGCTGCGCGAGCAGGCGGGCGAAGGCTTCTTCGACTGGGAGTGATCCCGTCCGGGACGATCCCCCTCATCGGACCCGCAGCCATAGGGACCAATCGTCAGACGCCCGGCCTTTCGGCCGGGCGTTTCCGTTTTCAAGAGTGCGCGTCCGGTCCGGGACCGGCCGGTCGTCCCTTGGACGGTCAGTCCTGCCCCGGCGGGATCAGCTTGCCGGGGTTCATGATGTTCTGGGGGTCGATCGCGGCCTTGATCCGGCGCATCACGTCCAGCGCGACCGGATCCTTGCGGCGGGTCATGGTCGAAAGCTTCGATAGCCCGATCCCGTGTTCGGCCGAGAAACTGCCCCTGAGCGCCGCGACCTCGTCCTCGACGGCCTCGCGGATGATCTCTTTCATCTCGGGGCGGTCGGTCGCGGGCCAGACGGTGTAATGCAGGTTGCCGTCCCCCAGATGGCCGACATTGACCGTTTCGGCGCCGGGATCGATCTCCTGCAGCCGCGCCTCCATCCGGTCGAGGAAGGTCCCCACCAGATCGAGCGGCAGCGCCACGTCATTGTCGATGACCGGCTGGCGCGAAAAGCAGATTTCGGCCGACAATTCGCGCCGCTGCCAGATCTCGGCCCGCTGGGCCTCGTTCTGGGCGACGACCGCGTCCAGGACCTCGCCCCGCTCCATCGCCTCGGCCAGCGCCTCTTCGAGGATCGCCACGACCGGCAGGCGGCCATCGGGGCCGGGGGTCGCGTCGCGGGGCGCGGTGGCGCCGATCTCGACCATGATGTTGATCTCGTGCGGCTCGGCGAAGGGCGGGCGCAGCTCGGGGCGGCAGCGGAAGAGGTGGCGCATGAAGTTGCCGGGCATGTATTCGAAGGCCTCGACGGCGCCGCCGGTGGTCTCCTGCAGCCGGTTCAGCAGATCGAGCGCGGCGGGCAGGCTTTCGACCGCGGCCATCGCCGTGGCATAGGCGCGCGGCCTGGGAAAAAGCCGCACCACCGCGGCGGTGATGATCCCCAGCGTGCCCTCGGCCCCGATCATCAGATCCTTGAGGTCGAGCCCGGTATTGTCCTTGTAAAGCGGGCTCATCACATCCATCACCCGGCCGTCGGGCAGCACCGCCTCGAGCCCGAGGCAAAGCGCCCGGGTGGTGCCGTAACGCAGCACGTTGGAACCGCCCGCATTGGTCGACAGCACCCCGCCGATCCGCGCCGAGCCGCGCGCGCCGAAGGTCAGCGGAAAGACCATGTCCTGGGCGGCGGCCGCGTCGTGCAACTGCGACAGGATCACCCCCGCCTCGACCGTCGCGGTCCGGGCGCGCGGATTGATCTCGCGGATCCGGTTCAGCCGCTCGACCGAGACCATCAGAGCGCCCTCGGCATAGGCGCCACCCGAAAGCCCGGTATTGCCCGCGACCGGCACGACCGGAATCCGGTGCTGCGAGGCGAAGGTCACGATGGCGGCCAGCTGGTCGCGGTCGGCCGGGCGCAGCACGGCGCGGGGCGCGCTGTCGTATTTGCCGGTCCAGTCATGGGCATAGCGCCGGGTGTCGTCGCCGGTCAGCACATGGGCGGGGCCGAGAAGCTCGGTAAGGTGGGGGATCGGGTCCAAGGGTGCCTCCGTAAGTCGGAAAGCACCTAACGCCATGCGGGCAGGCTTGACCAGAGGCTTGGGGCCTTGGCGCCGGACTATGGGGACACCATTCCTGTTCCAAAGGCGCGCCTTGCGGCGCAAGATCCCTGTCTCGGGCCCGGCCTTCGGGCCGGTCCCTCGGGAGGGCGTCGCAGGGTCAGCCTCCCGCCGCGACCTTGGCGCGCGCGACCAGTTCCAGAACGCTTGGCCCCATTGCCTCGACGACCCGCGCGACGCCCTCGGCCGAGGGGTGGATGCCATCGGCCTGCATGTAGCGCGCCATCGCCGCGCCGCGATCCGGCAGGTCGGTCAGGCCCTTGAGGAAGTTCGGGAAATAAAGCGCGTCATGGGCCTTGGCGAGTTCGGGATACATCGCGTCGAAAGCCGCCTTGAACTCGGGGCCGTAATTGCCCGGCGCATCGAGCCCGACCAGCAGGACCGGCACGTGAGCCGCATCCGCCCGGGTCAGGATCGCGTCCAGATTGGCGCGCGAGGCGGCCGGGTCGATGCCGCGCAAGAGATCGTTTCCGCCCAGCGCCACGATCAGCCCGCCGACCTCGGGCGTCAGCGTCCAGCCGATCCGCGACAGCCCGCCCGCCGTGGTATCGCCCGAGACCCCGGCATTCAGCACCGTAACCTCGGCCCCCTGCGCGTTCAGCCAGGCTTCAAGCTGGGGCACGAAGCCCTCCTCCTGCGGCAACCCGTAGCCCTGGGTCAGGCTGTCGCCCAAGGCGGCGATGGTGACCGGTTGGGCCGTGGCGGCTGTACCAGCCAGCACCAGGGCCGCGGCGAGCTTGAGCGTGCGGCGCGCGGCCCCATATCGAAGGAGAGGCAGGCAACGGAGGCAGCGCTCGATGGCAGACCCGATTCTTTCGCTCAGCGACGTCACCTTGACGCTCGACGGCAATGCCGGGCCGGTCGAGATCCTGCATGGCATCTCGCTCGACGTGACGCCGGGCGAGACGCTGGGGCTGGTCGGTCCGTCTGGGTCGGGCAAGTCGTCTCTCCTCATGCTGATGGGCGGGCTCGAACGGGCGACCTCGGGCCGCGTGCTGGCGCTGGACCGCGACCTGACGGCCATGAACGAGGACCAGCTTGCCCGGTTCCGCAGGGAACATATGGGCGTGGTCTTCCAGTCTTTCCACCTGATCCCGACCATGACCGCGTTGGAAAACGTGGCGACGCCGCTGGAACTGGCCGGTCATCGCGACGCCTTCGAGCGCGCCGCCGACGAATTGCGCACGGTCGGGCTTGGCGCGAGGATGGACCATTACCCCAGCCAGATGTCGGGCGGCGAGCAGCAGCGCGTGGCGCTGGCCCGCGCCGCCGCGCCGCGCCCGCATCTGCTGCTGGCCGACGAGCCCACCGGCAATCTCGACGGCGCCAACGGGGCGGCGATCATGGACCTGCTGTTCGGGCTGCGCGACCGCCATGGCGCGACGCTGGTGCTGGTGACCCATGCCCCCGATCTGGCCGCACGCTGCGACCGGGTAATCGAGCTGGCCGACGGACGGATCGCGGGCCAGACCGCGCGGAGGGCCGCGGAATGAGCCTGCCGGTCGCGGCGCGGATCGCCCGTCGCGAGCTGCGGGGCGGGCTGCGCGGGTTTTACGTCTTTCTCGCCTGTCTTGCGCTGGGGGTCGCCGCCATCGCCGCGGTCGGGTCCGTCCGCGAAAGCATCGAGAGCGGGCTGACGCGCGAGGGCGCGGTGCTTCTGGGCGGCGATGCCGAGATGACGCTGACCTACCGCTTTGCCTCGGACGAGGAACGCGCCTGGATGGAGGGCGTGTCGGACGCGCTGTCGGAAGTGGTCGATTTCCGCTCGATGGTGGCGGTCGTGCGCGACGGCGAGACCGAGCGCGGCCTGACCCAGGTCAAGGCGGTGGACGACGCCTATCCGCTTTACGGCGCGGTCGCGCTCGACCCGCCGCTGCCGCTGGATCAGGCCATCGCCGGGAATGGCGCGGTGATGGAGCGGGTGCTGGCCGACCGGCTGGGGCTGAAGCCGGGCGACAGCTTCCGGCTGGGAACCGCCGATTACACGCTGTCGGCGGTGCTGGCGCGCGAACCCGACGGGGCGGGCGACGGCTTCGGGCTGGGGCCGCGGCTGATCCTGCGCACAGCGGCTCTGGAGCCCTCGGGCCTCCTGGCGCCGGGCACGCTGTACGAGGTCAAGTACCGGCTGAAACTGCCGCCCGGCCATGACATCGCGGCGCTGGAGCGCGAGGCCGGGACGCGCTTTGCCGACCGGGGCATGCGCTGGCGCGACGCCCGGAACGGCGCGCCCGGCATGACCCGCTTCGTCGACCGCATGGCGTCCTTCCTGGTGCTTGTCGGGCTTGCCGGACTCGCGGTCGGCGGCGTCGGCGTCTCGGCGGCGGTGCGGTCCTATATCGACGGCAAGACCGAGGTCATCGCCACGCTGAAGACGCTGGGCGCCGAGGGCTGCACGATCCTTGCCGCCTATCTGATGCAGATCGGGGTGCTGGCCGGGCTGGGCATCGGGCTGGGGCTTGTGCTGGGCGCTGTGCTGCCGCTGGCGGCGGGGCCGCTGATCGAGCCTCGGCTGCCGGTCCCGGCCGATTTCACCGTCCATGCCCGCCCGCTGGCCGAGGCCGCCGTCTATGGCGTGCTGACGGCGCTTCTCTTCACGCTCTGGCCGCTGGCGCGCACCGAAGAGGTGCGGGCGGCGGCGCTGTTCCGCGACGCCTCGGGCCGGGTCCGGGCCTGGCCCCGGCCGCGCTATGTGGCGGCAACGACGGGGCTGGCGCTTTTGCTGATCGGGGTGGCGGCCGCCTTCTCGGGGGTGCCGAAGCTGGCGCTCTGGGCGGCGGCGGGCATTCTGGGCGCGCTGGGCCTTCTGGTGCTGGCGGCGGCGGCGCTGCGCCTGATCGCGCGGCGCGCGGCCCGGGCGCGGGCTTTGCGCGGGCGCACCGCGCTTCGGCTGGCGATGGGCGCGGTCGGCGGCCCGGGGGGCGAGACCCAATCGGTGGTGCTGTCGCTGGGACTCGGCCTTTCGATCCTCGCGGCAATCGGGCAGATCGACTGGAACCTGCGCAGCGCGATCCAGCAGGACCTGCCCGACCGCGCGCCGTCCTATTTCGTCGTCGACATCCAGCCGGGCCAGCTTGACGGCTTCCTGCAACGGCTGAACCGGGACCCGGGCGTCAGCCGGGTCGAGACCGCGCCGATGATGCGCGGCGTCATCACCCGCATCAACGGCCGCCCCGCGCGCGAGGTCGCGGGCGATCACTGGGTGGTCACGGGCGACCGGGGCGTGACCTATGCCGCCGAGCCGCCAGAGAACACCGTGGTCACCGACGGGCTCTGGTGGCCCTCCGATTATGACGGGCCGCCGCAGATCAGCTTTGCCCGCGAGGAAGCCGAGGAGATCGGTCTGAAGCTCGGCGACGAGATCACCGTGAACATCCTGGGCCGCGACATCACCGCGACGGTCACAAGCTTTCGCGAGGTCGATTTCTCGACTGCCGGCATCGGCTTCGTGATGACGATGGACCCGGCCGCCGTGCAGGGCGCGCCGCATACCCATATCGCCACGATCTATGCCGATCCCTCGGCCGAGGCGGCGATCCTGCGCGATCTGGCCTCGGCCTATCCCAACATCACCGCGATCCGGGTCAAGGACGCGATCGACCGGGTGGCCGAGGTGCTGGCGGGCCTTGCCGCGGCCATCGCCTATGGCGCCTCGGCCACGCTGGTGACCGGGGTGATCGTGCTGATCGGCGCTGCCGCGGCGGGCCAGCGGACGCGGATCTTCGAGGCCGCGGTGCTGAAGACGGTGGGCGCGGTCCGGGGCCAGATCCTGGCCTATTTCGCACTTCGCTCTGCCATGCTGGGCGCGGCAGCGGGAGCGGTCGCGATCCTCGCGGGCGGCATCGCCGGCTGGGCGGTGATGCGCTTCGTGATGGAGGGCAGCTACCGGTTCGAGCCGGTCTCGGCTCTGGCCATCGTCCTCGGCGGAGCGCTCGCCACGCTGATCGCGGGGCTCGTCTTCGCCTGGCGCCCGCTGGCCGCGCGCCCGGCCCGGGTGCTGCGGGCACGGGAATAGCGCCTGGCGCGCGGGCCTAGGTCGTGTTGACAAAAGGGATTCCGCTCGTGCGTAGGGCATGATTCAAGGTGGCATCTGCGATGGAGACCAGCTTGGCACGAGATCTTATGTCGGACGAGGAATGGGCGTTCTTCGAGGGTTTCATACTCGCCGTCCGCGCCCCG
>NZ_SOEB01000020.1 GCF_004365965.1 Rhodovulum visakhapatnamense | reverse complement strand
GCCTGCTGGCGGGCGCCGATCCCGCGTGTCGCGGTCGAGAACCCGGTGATGCACCGGCACGGGCGCGCCCGCCTGCCCGCGGACCTGCCGAAACCGCAGATCGTCCAGCCCTGGTGGTTCGGCGAGCCCTTCTTCAAGGCCACGGGGCTTTACCTGCGCGGCCTCGCGCCGCTGAGCGCCACCGACCGCCTGACCCCGCCCGCGCCAGGCACCGAGGCGCACAAGCGCTGGAGCGCGGTCCACCGGGCCCCGCCCGGCCCCGACCGCTGGAAGATCAGATCCCGCACCTTCGAGGGCCTCGCCGCCGCTGCGGCCAGCCAATGGGGCGGCGACGCAAGACAGGAGGCCGCCTGATGGAAGAGACCACGCCCGACCGGATCGAGGAGATCGAGAGCCTCGCCCGGCACAATTGCGACGAGCTGGCGGGCCTGACCGCCGAGCTCGCCGAGCTGCAGACCCGCGTCGATAAGCTGGAAGGCGGGAAGACGGCTGAGATTGCCGAAGAGGCATTCGTCGAACGCTTCGTCAGCCATTGTTTGTCGCAGTGCGGTTTCACCCACTTCGATGACGGCGAGCCAGTCGAAGCCTACGCCCGGATGGTCGCGCCGTCCTACTGGGCCGACGCTCATTACCGCGCCGATGGGCCGGAAGCATGCGCCGAGAGCGACATGGACTATTGGGGAGAGGATTGATGGTGGAGAACAGCAAGATCGAGTGGTGCAAGCACACGTTCAATCCGTGGATCGGCTGCACCAAGATCAGCCCGGCTTGCGACAATTGCTATGCCGCCGCATGGGATGCACGCTGGGGCAATTCGTGGGGACCGCATGTGCGGCGCCGCACCAGCTCTGCGAACTGGCGGAAGCCGCTGGCATGGGACAAGGCCGCAGCCAAGTCGGGCGTTCGGCATCAGGTGTTCTGCGCCTCTCTGGCCGATGTGTTCGACAATGATCGCTCCATCACCAGCGGGTGGCGCGGTGATCTATGGCACCTGATCCACCGCACGCCGAACTTGGACTGGCTTCTGTTGACCAAGCGCCCGCAGAACATTGCGCGGTATCTGCACCCCGAGGAATACGGTGACCTTCCCGAATGGGGCGATGGCTGGCCCAACGTCTGGCTCGGCACCAGCATCGAGGACCAGGCCACCGCCGACGCGCGAATCCCGCGCCTCCTGGCGACACCGACCGCCGTCCGGTTCGTCTCGGCCGAGCCGCTGTTAGGGCCGGTGGATCTGACGCCTCACCTCCACCAGAAGCGGTGGGGTTGCGATTTCGGCGCAGCGCGCGGCGGCGGATCTGCCAGCGGCACAATTCCCGCGCTCGATTGGGTGATCGTCGGCGGCGAGAGCGGCCCGCGCGCCCGGCCGATGCACCCGGATTGGGTGCGCGGGCTGCGCGACCAGTGCCAGGCGGCGGGCGTGGCCTTCTTCTTCAAGCAGTGGGGGGAATGGTCGCCCTGCGTTCTTTTGGGCGACGATGATGGCGAGCCGTTGGCAGCTTACCCTATGGACGGGTGCTTCGACGGCGGCTCGCATCGTGGCGATCAGGAGGCGCGCTTCTGGCAGGACGGCGAATGGGTCTTCTGGCCTCACGTGCAGAAACTCCCCGCTGTCGGCGTTCGCCGCGTCGGCAAGCGTGCCGCTGGTCGCCTGATCGACGGCAGGACATGGGATGGGATGGCGGTGGCCATGGGCATGGCGCCGGAGAAAGACTGGATGGAGGAGGGCAGGGACGCGCCATGAGCAAGCAACTCCGTACCGATGATCGCGTGCGGCGTCTCATCTCCGCCGTTGAGGCGTGCGGAAAAACGGTGCAGCGTGTCATTGTCAGAGGCCGGGAGGTCGAACTGATCCTTTTTCGAGACCAGGATGAGATCGACGAATTCGAAGCAATGGATCTGAGGCGATGAAGCGCGACCTGCCGAAGCATGTCTATCGCAAGGGAACTGCGATCTACTGGCAGCGTCGGGGCGAGCCGACCGTCCGGATGGAGAACCAGGAACTGACCCCGGCGTTCTGGGCGGAATATGCGCTTCGGCTCAAGGGGCCTGTCCGCGCACCGTCCAAGCGTACCTTCAACGGGCTGATCGACAGCTACCGCCGATCCGAGCGCTACACCTCTCTGGCGCCCCGAACCCGCAAGGATTACGAGCGCGTGCTCTCCGTGATCGAGGCGAAATGGGGCGCTCTCGATCCGGTCAAGGCGCAGCGCAAGCACTTCATTGCTTTGCGCGATGCCAACGCTGACGCGGCCCGATTCGCAAACTACGTGGTTCAGGTGTCCCGTGTCCTGATGGAGCATGCCATCGACATTGGCATGGTGTCCGAGAACCCGGCCAAGGGCATCAAGCAGGTGAAAGGCGAGACGATAGATCGTCGACCGTGGCCCGCCGATCTGGTCAAGGCGTATCGAGACGCTGCGGAAGGGCGCGCGCTACTTGTCTTCGAGCTCTGCCTCGGAACCGGGCAGCGGATCGGAGATGTCCTGAAAATGCGCTGGGGCGACCTTGAGAACGGCGGGATAAACGTCCGGCAGAACAAGACCGGCAAAACCCTGTGGGTGCCGCTTACAAAGACGCTGCGGGCCACTCTCGAAGCGGCCGACCGCCGCAGCGTCTTCATTCTGACCAACGAGCGGGCAACCGGCCCGTGGTCGTACAGAGGTGCCGCACAGGCGGTCAGGAAGATCAGGGAGATGATCGGCGCGGAAGCCTACGACATTCATGCCCTGCGCTACACTGCGGCCTCGGAACTCTGCTCCTTGGGGCTGACAGATGAGGAAATCGCATCTGTCACCGGCCAGTCCATGGCGATGGTTGCGCACTACACCGCCCATGTGAGGCAGAAGGTCCGGGCTCTCAAGGCGCAAGAACGCAGGCTCTAGAACGGAACGGGACCAGAACGTGAATGTTGAGAGCGATGTTGAGAGATCGCGGGGCGGAACCGCTAAGTAGTGGAGGCGAGTAGGAGAATCGAACTCCTGTACACGGATTTGCAATCCGCTGCGTAACCACTCCGCCAACTCGCCACGTCAAGCGCTTAGCCCTCTAGCATCCGAAATCCCGCAGCACAAGCCTCAACATCGCGGCCTTGGTGGAGTTCCTCCAGGGCGCGGAGAGGCGGCCGCGCTTTCCTTGGCCGAGCCCGATGCCGGCTTGCGCTTGAGCCTTCGGCAGGCGGCCTTCAGGCCGCCAGATGGGCGGGCTTCTTGCCGGCGATGATCATCGCGAGGATGTCGTCGGTCGTGACCTCCTCGACCCGGACGATGCCCACAAGCCGGCCGTTCTTCATCACCGCCGCCCGGTCGCACAGCGCCTTCACCTGATGGACGTCATGGTCGATCAGGAAGATCCCGAGCCCCTGCCGTTTCAGCTCGCCGATCAGCTCGGCCACCATCTGCGTCTCTTGCGGGCCGAGCGCGGCGGTGGGTTCGTCCATGATCAGGATGCGGGCGTTGAAATAGACCGCCCGGGCGATGGCGACTGACTGCCGCTGCCCGCCAGACAGCGCCGACACCGGGGCCGCGAACTTGCGGAAATTGGGGTTGAGGCGGGCCATGATCCGGCGGGTCTCGGCCTCCATCGCGGCTTCGTCCATCAGCCCCAGGGGCGTCGTCAGCTCGCGGCCGAGAAAGAGGTTCGAGGCGGCGTCGAGATTGTCGGCCAGGGCCAGCGTCTGGTAGATTGTCTCGATGTTGTAGCGCCGGGCATCGCGCGGGTTCGAGATGGCGGCGGGGCGGCCGTCGATCAGGATCTCGCCCGCATCGCGTTGATAGGCGCCCGAAAGGCATTTGATCAGGGTCGACTTGCCCGCTCCGTTATGGCCCAGAAGCCCCACGACCTCGCCCGGATAGAGATCGACCGAGACATGATCGACCGCCTTGATGCCGCCGAAAGAGATCGAGATGTCCTTCATCTCGACCAGGGGCGTGCCGCGTCCGCCTGCCATCACCGTTCTCCCGTCCGTTTGCGGTAGAGGATGTCGACCAGCACCGCCAGCACCAGCACTGCGCCCACCACGATGTTCTGGAAGGGCGCGTCGACCCCGACCATGGCCATGCCAGATTGCAGCGACTGCATGATCAGTGCGCCGAGGATGGCGCCGTAGATCGTGCCCGAGCCGCCCGCGAGCGCCGTGCCGCCGATCACCGCGGCCGCGATCACGCGCAGCTCGTCCAGCGTGCCGATATCGTTCGAATGGAAGGTCAGCCGGGCCGAGGCCACCACCGCCGACAGCGCACACAGCACGCCCATCAGCGCGAAGACCTTGACCGTCAGCCAGCGCGTGTTGATCCCCGACAGTGCCGCCGCGTCCGGGTTGCCGCCGGTCGCGAAGACATAGCGCCCGAAGCGGGTGCGCCGGGCGATCACCGTCATCCCGGCCGCGATCAGGATCAGAAGGATCACCGAGAACGGAAGCCCGTAGCCCGCGGTAAAGCCCTCGGGCAGGACCGCGCCACGCGCCTCGAAGATCCGGGCGAGTTTTCGCGCGGGCACCTCATAGGCGTTCAGGACCGCGACGAAGCCGAGGATCGCGCCCGCGACCACGAGGCCCAGCACCGCCTCGGCCCAGCGCGGCTTGACCGGGAAATCATGCGCCCGGCGGTTGCGGCGGCTGGTCGCCATGTAGACCAGCGCGAAGACCGTCGCCGCCAGCCCGAAGCCCCAGGAGAGGCTTTCGCCGAGCGTGCCGTTGATGCCGCCCAGAAGCTGGTAGGTAGGGTCGAGCGGGCCGATGGTCTGCCCGTTGGTCAGGTACCAGGCGACGTTGCGCCAGACCAGAAGCCCGCCCAGCGTGACGATGAAGGCAGGAATGCCCAGAAACCCCACCAGCCAGCCCTGAAACCCGCCGATCACCGCGCCGGTCGCCAGCCCTGCGGCGATGGCCAGCGGCGCGATCGCCCAATGGCCCAGCCCAAGCCCCAGCCAGCCCGGCAGCACGACGGTCTGCACCATCGCCATCACCGCCGAGCAGGTGGCCAGCAACGCGCCGACCGACAGGTCGATATTGCGGGTGACGATCACGAAGACCATGCCGGTGGCCATGATCGCCACGCTGACGGTCTGGATCGTCAGGTTGAAGATGTTCCGGGGCGTCAGGAACCGCCCGTCGGTCACGAGATTGAACACCAGGCACAGCACCACGAAGGCGCCGATCATGCCAAGCAGACGCGTGTCAAGCTCCAGCGAGTCGAAGATCGACTTGCGGGCGGGCGCATCGCTGCGGGTCCGGGCGTGTTGCATTCCCTGCCTCTCCGAAGACCTTGGGGCCGCGCTGCGGCGCCGGGGGCGGCAGGTGTCGCCCGCCGGGCCGTTCGGGGCTCAGTTGCAGGGGGCGGGGCCGTTCTCGACGCCCTGACACAGCGCGTCCACGTCGATCCAGCCGGCATCGGTGACCGCGGTCAGGTTGTCGCGCGTGACCGGGATCGGTTCGAGGAACTTGGCCCAGAGCGTGGTGCCGCTGGGCGAGGTCCATTGCTGGGCGCCGTCGATGTCGTTCATCTTGGTGCCGCCCGCCAGTTCGATGGCGATCTGGCCCGCGGCCTTGCCAAGCTCGCGCGCATCCTTCCAGACCGACACCGTCTGGGTGCCCTTGGCGACCCGGTTCAGCGCGGCATGGTCGCCGTCCTGCCCCGAGACGGGAATGCCGCCCATGCCTTGCGCCATCAGCGCCGCCACCGCGCCGCCCGCCGTGCCGTCATTCGAGGCCACGACCGCGTCGACCTCGTTGTCATTGGCGGTCAGGATCTGTTCCATGTTGCGCTGGGCATTGGCGGGCAGCCAGCCGTCGGTATAGGCCTCGCCCACGATCTTGATCTTGCCCGCGTCGATCGCGGGTTGCAGCACCTGCTGCTGGCCGCCCCGCAGGAAATCGGCGTTCGGGTCGGTGGGCGAGCCCTTGATCATCACGTAATTGCCCTCGGGCGCCTTATCCAGCACGGCGCGGGCCTGCATCCGGCCGACCTCGACATTGTCGAAGGTCAGGTAAAAGGCGCGGCCGTCCTCGATCAGCCGGTCATAGGCGATCACCGGAATGCCCTCGTCCGCGGCCGACTGCACCGCCGGAATGATCGCCGAGGTGTCCTGCGCCAGGATCAGCAGCGCATCGACGCCCTGCGCGATCAGGCTTTCCACATCCGACAACTGCTTGGCCGAAGAGGACTGCGCGTCGGTCGAGACGTATTTCGCCCCCGCCGCGTCCAGCGCGGACTTGATCGCGGCCTCGTCGGTCTTCCAGCGTTCTTCCTGAAAGTTCGACCAGCTTACCCCGACCGTCAGATCCTGCGCGAGCAGCGGCCCGCCAAGACAGGCCGCGGCCAGAAGGCCCGCGATCAGCGTTCTTCCTTGCATCTGATACCTCCCAAGCATCACCGGGCCGCGGCCGTCGCCTGGCGGACGCCGCCGCGCCTTGACAGCAGCATGACACCGATTTTTCACCTGTCAAAATAAAATTGTTCTGCGATACTTGATCTGCCCGGATATGGGGAGGAAATGCCGGGGTTCAGCTGTCGCGGCGTGCGGAACCGAGCGCTGCGAGGCGTGATTTCCCTATTCTTCGCGCGGATTTAGTTCGGTGAATGAAAAATGATGACGCCGCCGGTCTCGACGCCGCATCTGGGACCCGGGAACCCCGATCAGCCGCGCGGCTGCGGCCCGCTGGCGCCGCCGCGCAGCCCGGCGCCGCGCCCGCTGCGCCAGCAGATCTTCGAGCAGGTCCGGGCGATGGGCGAGGTCTCGCGGGGCCAGCTTGCGCGCGAATTGGGGGTCAGCCCGGCCTCGGTGACGACCCAGACCTCCGAACTGATCGAGCAGGGCTATCTGACCGAGGTGCCCCTGGTGCCCGGGGCCGAACCGCTGAGGGGCCGCCCGCCGGTCGCGCTGAGGGTCGCGGCCGGGGCACATGCGGTGGCGGGGGTCAAGTTCTCGATGCGCAAGCATGTGGCGGTGGCGCTCGATTTCGCGGGCAACCAGATCGCCGAGGCCAGCGAACCCGCCCGCGACCGCGCGCCCCTCGACGACCAGATCGAGGTGCTGGCGCGGCTGATCGGGTCGGTCTGCGCCGAGGCCGGGATCGGGGCGGGCGATCTGGCGCAGGTCGGCATCGGCGTGCCGGGCTTCGTCGATCATGCCTCGGGCCGGGTGCACTGGTCGCCGGTCTTCGGCGCGCGCGATGTCGATCTGGCGCAGGCCGCCTCGGCCCGGCTCGGCCTGCCGGTGATCGTCGACAACGACGCCAATCTCGCGGCGCTGGCCGAACTCTGGTTCGGCAGCGGGCGGACCCTGTCGGATTTCGCCGTCGTCACGCTTGAACACGGACTTGGCATGGGGCTGGTGCTGAACCACCGGGTGTTTCGCGGGGCGCTGGGGCTCGGGGTCGAGCTTGGCCATACCAAGGTGGAACTCGACGGCGCGCTCTGCCGCTGCGGCCAGCGCGGCTGTCTCGAGGCCTATGTCGCCGATTACGCATTGGCGCGCGAAGCCCATGTTGCGCTCGACCTGGCGGGCGGCAGTGTGGGCGGCGGGGCCCAAGGCGGCGCCGATCTGGTCGAGAGGCTCTATGCCGAGGCCAAGGCGGGCAATGCGGCGGCGCAGTCGATCTTTCGCCGCGCCGGGCGCTATCTGGCGCTGGGGCTGGCCAATGTCATCAACGTCTTCGACCCCGAACTGCTGATCCTCAGCGGCGAGCGGATGCGCTATGACTATCTTCATGCGCAGGAAACCATCGCCGAGGTCGGCGGCTCGGTGCTGCCCGCCCGCGCGACCCCGCCCAGGATCGAGGTCCATGCCTGGGGCGATCTGCTGGGGGCGCATGGCGCGGGCGCGCTGGCGCTGGGCGCTGTGACCGACCGCCGGATCGGCGGCCCGTTCGAGGGGGCGGCGGCATGAAGGGGCTGACGCTCGCGCTGCTTGTCCTGGCCGTACCCGCCTCGGCCGGTCCGGTCTTTCTTGACCGAAGCGCCGCGCTGCCGGTGGCCCATGTCTATTCCGGCGGGTGGGAGCATTTCGTGGGCGGCGGCGTCGCGATCCTCGATTGCAACGGCGACGGGCGGCCCGATTTCGCCGCCGCCGGAGGGGCGGGGCCCACGCATCTTTTCGTCAACCGCACCCCCGGGCCGGGTGCTGCGCTGGCCTTCGAGGCGGCCGGGCTGCCGGTGCCGACGGGCGTGACCGGGCTCTGGCCGCTCGATATCGACGGCGACGGGACCCTCGATCTGGCGGTGCTGCGGGCCGGGCCGAACCTGCTGTTGCGCGGCGACGGGCGGTGCGGTTTTGCCAAGGCCGATTGGGGCTTTGCGGGCGGCGACGGCTGGAGCACGGCCTTTTCCGCGACATGGGAGCCCGGTCGCAGCCTGCCGACGCTGGCCATCGGCAACTATGTCGACCGCGCCGATCCGAACGGCCCCTTCGGCACCTGCGACGGCAACGAACTGCACCGGGCCGAGGCCGGACGGTACGGCGCGCCGCTGCCGCTGGCCCCCGGCTTCTGTGCGCTGTCGATGCTTTTTTCGGACTGGCAGCGCAGCGGGCGGCCCGAGCTTCGGATCTCGAACGACCGGCATTACTATGTCAGCGGCGGCTACGAGCAGATGTGGCGGCTGGACCCGCTGGCCGAGCGCGGGCCGGACGAGGGCTGGCGGCGGGTGTCGCTGTGGGGAATGGGGATCGCCAGCGCCGATCTCGACGGCAACGGCTTTCCCGAGGTGATGCTGACCTCGATGGGCGACCAGCTTTTGCAGTTCAACGAGGCGGGGGTGCTGCGCGACGCGCCCTATGCGCAGGGCAGCTATGCCCAGCGGTCCTATCTGGGCGATGACGGGCGGCCCTCGACCGGCTGGCATGCCGAATTCGGCGACATCGACAATGACGGGCGGCTCGATCTCTTCATTGCCAAGGGCAATGTCGACCAGATGCCCTCGAACGCGATGAAGGACCCCAACAACCTGCTGATGCAGCAGCCGGACGGTAGGTTTCATGAGGCGGGGGATGCGGCCGGGATCGCCTCGGGCGCGCGGTCGAGGGGGGCGGGGCTGGCCGATTTCGACGGCGACGGGCGGCTCGATCTGGTGGTCGTGAACCGCCGCGCGGCCCTGGAGCTGTGGCAGAACGCGACGCCCGGCACCGGCCACTGGCTTGGGGTCGAGCTGCGCCAGCCCCCGCCCAATACGCATGCGGTAGGGGCCTGGATCGAGCTGCGCGCGGGCGGCCTGTCGCAGACCCGCGAGGTCACGGTCGGCGGCGGCCATGGCGGCGGGCAGGCGGGGCCTGTGCATTTCGGGCTGGGCGCGGCCGAGACGGCCCTGCTGCGCGTGCTCTGGCCCGGCGCGGGCTGGAGCGACTGGCAGGAGGTCGCGGCCGATGGCGTGGTGACGCTGCGCCCCTAGCGGTCGACCGGCAGGCCGCTGGGCACGGCGTCGGGGATGCCCAGCCGCCCGGCCAGCGCGGTTTCGTCGGTCAGCGCCTCGAGAAAGGCCATCAATGCCTCGATCTCGTCCGCGGCAAGACCGGGGCCGGGCAAGGCCGCAGCCTCGATGGCGGCGCGGGCCTCGGGGTCGTCGAGCACGGCCCAGACCGGCTGGGGGTTGTCGAAATGCGGCAGCACGGCCTCGCGCGGGTGGCGGGCAAGGCCCGTTTGTGGGGCGGCGTGCCGGGCGAGGAAGGCGCGCAGGTCGGTATCGCCCCCGGCATGGCCCCAGGGACCGGTGCGGGTCACGTTTCTGAGCATCGACGTGCGGAAGGCGAAGGCGTCGGCGGCATGGCCGGTGACGCGGAACCGGCCCGGATCGGCCTGGCCCGTCTCGAACCGCTCGACCTTGCCGGGGCCGAGCTGCGGCGCGCCCATCGCGTGAAAGCCCATGTCGGAGAGAAGCGGCCCGGAATGGCAGGCGTCGCAGCCCGCGCGCCCGTAGAACAGCGCCTGGCCTTCGGCTGCCGGTCCGGTCAGCGGCGGTCCGCCCCGGAGCGCCCGGTCGAAGGCGCTGTCATCGGCGCGCCACTCGGCTGCGACGAAGGCGGCGATGGCATTCGAGATGTCGGTGAAGGCCACGGGGCGCCCGGCGGCGATCTCGGGATAGACCGCCTCGAACCGGGTCCGGTAGGCCGGAAGTGCCGCAACCCGGCCCGCGATCCGGTCCCAGGCGCCGCCCGGTCCGGTGATGAAACCCTGCCGGACGGCACGGGCCACGTCGTTTTCCTGATAATGCCCGGCCATCTCGTCGGGCGAGAGCACCGGGAACATGGTCTGCGCCGACAGCAGGTTCGCAAACCCCGCCACCATCTCGTCCTCCATCGGGGTGCGAAACCCGGTGGGGCGGCTGGCATCGGTCTCGATCCGGCCATCGGCGAACAGCACCGTCACCCCGGCCGCACCCATGTTGAACAGCGGTGGCGCGTTGCGCGGGATGAGCCGCTCGGGCGGGTTCGCCGGATCGGCGCGGCGCGCGGGCCCAAGCCCGATGCCGCCCTCGCCAAGCCCCAGCGACAGCCCGTCGCCGGTCGCGAACCGCGGATGGTGGCAGGTCGCGCAAGAGATGCTGCGGTTACCCGACAGGATCGGGTCGAAGAACAAGAGCTGCCCAAGACGGGTCTCGGCCTCGGGCGCGGTCGCGAAATCGGCATCGGACAGCGGCACCGGAAGGCTGCCCGCGAGACCCTGCGGGGCCGCCAGCGCCGCCATGAGGGCCGTGGCAAGGCGTGTCATGGTCTCCTCCCGCCGCCAGCAAAGCGCGGGCGGGGGAGGCACGTCAAGCCTCTCAGACGAAGCGGTTCACCAGCCCTTCCAGATATTCCTGCCGGCCCGAGCGCGGCTCGGGCTCGCGTTCCCCGGCCAGGACCCGTTCGGCGATCTGATCGAGGCTGCGTTCGCCATTCAGCATCGCCTGCGCCTCGGGTGCCTGCCAGCCTGCATAGCGGTCCTTCAGCGCGGCATCGAGGCTGCCCTCCTCGATCATCGCGGCGGCGGCCTTCAGGCCCCGCGCGCAGGTGTCCATGCCGAGGATGTGGCCATGGAACAGATCGGCCGGGTCGATCGACTGGCGCCGGATCTTGGCGTCGAAATTGGTGCCGCCGGTGGTGAAGCCGCCCGCCTTCAGGATCTCGCGATAAGCCAGCGCCACCGACTGCGGATCGTTCGGGAAATGGTCGGTATCCCAGCCGCATTGCGGATCGTTCCGGTTCATGTCGATCGAGCCCAGCACCCCCAGCGCCGCGGCCAGGGCCAGTTCATGTTCGAAGCTGTGGCCCGCGAGGAAGGCATGGCCGACCTCGATGTTCAGCTTGACCTCGTTTTCCAGCCCGTAGCGCTTGAGGAAGCCGTAGCAGGTGGCGACGTCGTAGTCGTATTGATGCTTGGTCGGTTCCTGCGGCTTCGGCTCGACCAGGATCGTGCCCTTGAAGCCGATCTTGTGCTTGTACTCGACCACCATCGACAGCATCCGGCCCATCTGGTCCATCTCCTGCCCGAGATCGGTGTTCAGCAGCGTCTCGTAGCCCTCGCGCCCGCCCCAGAGCACGTAATTCTCGCCGCCCAGCCGGTGGGTCACGTCCATCATCGCCTTGATCGAGGCGGCGGCATAGGCAAAGACCTCGGGGTCCGGGTTGGTGGCCGCGCCCGCCATGTAACGGCGGTGGGAAAAGAGGTTCGCGGTACCCCAGAGCAGGCGGATGCCGGTCTTTTCCATCTTCTGGCCGAAGACCTCGGCGATGCGGTTCAGGTTGGTGACCGTGTCGACCAGCGTCTTGCCTTCGGGGCGCACATCGGCGTCGTGAAAACAGAAAAAGGGCAGGCCCAGCTTGGAAAACAGCTCGAAGGCGACATCGGCCTTCACGAAGGCCCGGTCCATCCCGTCGCCATACCAGGGCCGCTCGAAGGTGCGGCCGCCGAACGGGTCGAGCCCCTCATAGGCGAGGCTGTGCCAGTAGGCGCCGGCAAAGCGCAGATGATCCTCCATCCGCTTGCCCAGCACCAGCGCGTCCGGGTCGTAATGGCGGAAGGCCAGCGGGTTGGGGCTGTCGGGGCCTTCATAGGCGATCTTGTCGATGCCGTGGAAGAAGTCGGTCATGTGCGGTCCTCCTGTCCGGGGCGGCGCCGCGTCCGCATGCGCCCCCCGCCTGTTTGGTAGCCCCGATCCGGGCATGGAACAATCGCGATGCCGGGATCGGGGGGCGGGTCAGTCCGCCCCGGCGGTCTCGGCCCAGACGGCCCCGGCCGCAGCCCGCGCGCCGTCGCGCTGAAGCCGCGCATAGGCCTCGGCCAGATGGCTCTTCAGGGTGCGCGCCAGCGCCTCGGGGAAGATCTCGCGGACCGAGAGCAGCGCCGCGACCTTGCCCTCGGGCGTCTCGGCGCCGTCGCTCAGCGCGCGCAGCCGCCCGGCCAGCGGGTCGCGCACGTCGATGGGCCGACCCGCCTCGTCGATGCCGCCGACATAGCGCGTCCAGGCCGCGACGGTGAGGACCAGCCCGGGGCTGGCGCGGCCCTCGACAAGGTTGTCCGACAGGGTGGCAAGGATGCGCTGGGGCAGTTTCTGGCTGCCGTCCATGGCGATCTGCCAGGTGCGGTGCCGGATCGCGGGATTGGCAAAGCGCGTTCCCAGCGCCTCGGCATAGGCGACCAGCGACACGCCGGGAGGCGGTGTCAGCGCCGGGGCGATCTCGTCGGCCCAGAGATGGCGCACGAAGCCGCCCAGCGCCGGGTCGGCCACGGTTTCGGAAATGGTCTCGTGCCCGGCCAGATAGCCCAGATAGGCCAGCGCCGAATGGGCGCCGTTCAGCATCCTGAGCTTCATGTGCTCGTAGGGCGTGACCTCGGCCACCAGCTCGGCCCCGACGGCGCCCCAGTCGGGCCGCGCGCCATCGACGAAATCGTCCTCGATCGCCCATTGCCGGAACGGCTCGTGCATCACCGGGGCAGCGTCGTGGTATCCGGTCAGCACCTCGACGCGGGCGATGTCCTCGGGGCTGGTGGCGGGCACGATCCGGTCGACCATGGTTGACGGAAAGCGGCCCTCGGTCCCGATCCAGTCGGCGAGGCCCGGGTCGATCCGGCTGGCCAGCGCCAGCACCACGCCGCGCACGACGCGGCCGTTATCGGGAAGGTTGTCGCAGGTCAGCACGGTGAAGGGGCGCAGCCCCCGGTCGTGGCGCAGCTGCAGCGCGCGCACCAGATAGCCCGGCGCCGAGACCGGATGGGCCGAGCCCAGATCGTGCAGGATGTCGGGGTGATCGAGATTGAGCGCGCCGGTCGCGGGATCGTGGCAATAGCCCTTTTCGGTGACGGTCAGCGTGACGATGCGGATCGCCGGATCTGCCATCGCCTCGAGTACCGCCTGCGGGTCCTCGGGGGCGACCAGCACGTCGCGGAGGATCTCGACCGGATGCGCGACGGCGCCCTCGGGGCCGAGCTCGAGCGCGGTATAGGCGCAGCCCTGCGGCGCCAGCGCGTCGCGGGTGCCGGGCGATTTCAGCGAGACGCCAATGATGCCCCAGGCGCCGCCCGAGCGGGCCACGGCCTCTTCGGTATAGATCGCGCCATGGGCGCGGAAGAAGGCGCCGAGGCCAAGGTGGACGATGCCGGCCTCGGGGGCCTTGGCGGTGCGGGTCATTCGGTCAGCGGGCAAGCCAGCCTCCATCTACGTTCAGGACCGCGCCGTGAATGTAGCGCGCGGCCGGGGAGCAAAGAAACGCGGCGGTTCCGGCGATGTCCTCGGGGGCGCCCCAGCGCCCGGCCGGAATCCGGTCGAGGATCGCCTGGCTGCGCACGGGGTCGTCGCGCAGCGCCGCGGTGTTGTTCGTGGCGATATAGCCCGGGGCGATGGCATTGACATTGATGCCCCGCCCCGCCCATTCGTTGGCGAGGATTTTCGTCAGCCCCGCCACCCCGTGTTTCGCCGCCGTATAGGCGGGAACGCGTATACCGCCCTGAAAGCTGAGAAGCGAGGCGATGTTGACGATGGCCGCGGGCAGGGTGCCTGTGTCCAAAGAGGCCCGGGCAAAGCCCTGGGACGTGAAGAAAAGCGCCTTCAGATCGACATCCATCACCGCGTCCCAGTCGGCCTCGGAAAAATCGAGACTGTCGGCGCGGCGGATGATGCCCGCATTGTTGACGAGGATGCTGTAGCCTTCCCCGGCAAAGAGATCGCGCCCGGCCATCGGGGCGGCCAGGTCGAGGATCAGGCTTTGGGCCGTGCCGCCCGCGGCCTCGATCCGGGCCACGGTCTCGTCCGAGGGACGGCGCCCGGCGCAGGTGACGGCCGCGCCCTGCGCTGCCAGCGCCAGGGCGATGGCCTGCCCGATCCCGGTATTGGCGCCGGTCACGAAGGCGCGGCGGCCCGCCAGCGAGAACGGGCTCATCGCAGGTCTCCGGGCGCGACCATGTCCATGTCGGTGAAGTCGGTATTGTCGCCCGCCATCGCCCAGACGAAGCCATGGCGCCCGGTTCCGGCCCCGGCATGGATCGACCAGGGCGGCGAGAGCGCGGCCTCTTCATTGGCGACGAAGAGATGCCGGGTCTCGTCGGGCGGACCCATCAGGTGCAGCACCCGGTCTTCGGGCGCCATGTCCCAGTACAGATAGGCCTCCATCCGCCGGTCATGGGTATGGGGCGGCATGGTGTTCCAGACCGAGCCCGGCTCGAGCACGGAATAGCCCAGCACCAGCTGGCAGCTTTCCATCACCAGCGGGTGGATGAACTGCATGATCGCCCGCCGGTTGGCGCCTTCGGCGCTGCCCAGTTCGACCCGGTTGGCCTCGGTCGGGCGGATCAGCCGGTTCGGGCAGGTCCGGTGCGCGGGTGCCGAGGCAAGGTAGAACCGCCCCTCGCCCGCAAGGACGACCGGCCCCGCGCCCCTCCCCAGATAAAGCACATCGCCCCGCGCCATCGCCCAGCTGTCGCCCATCGCGGTGACGGTCCCCGGCCCGCCGAGATTGACGATCCCAAGCTCGCGCCGGTCGAGAAAGCCCGGCGTGCCGGTCTCGGGCACGTGATCGAGCGTCAGCCGTCCGCCCGCTGGCACCGCGCCGCCCAGAACGAAGCGATCGTAATGGGTATAGACCAGCCGCAGCCGACCGTCCTGAAACAGGCCCTCTGCCAGGAAATGGCGGCGCAGCGCGGCGGTGTCCATGGTCCGGGCCTGATCGGGATGCACCGCATGGCGGGTCTCGACCTGAAGCATGCTGTCCCCTTTCACAGAAAATCGTCGCGGCGGGGGGCGAAGCTGTCGATCAGCTCGCCCGCCTCGAGGCAGAGACAGCCATGTTCGGCCCCCGAGGGGATGACGAAGCTGTCGCCGGGCCCCACCTCGAAGCTTTCGCCCGCGACGGCAAAGCGGAACCGGCCCGACCGCACATGGCTTGCCTGCACATGCGGGTGGCTGTGCAGAGGGCCCTCGGCCCCTTGGGCAAAGCGGAACGAGACCAGCATCAGCTCGGGGGTCTCGGCCAGCACGCGGCGGCGGATGCCGGGGTCGGGTTCGGTCTCGGGATAGGGCATCGGTCGGTCCTCAGTGGAAGAGCCCGGGCAGCCAGAGCGACAGCGCGGGGATGTAGGTGACGGCAATCAGCGTGGCGAGCGCGGCCAGATAGAAGGGCCAGATCGTGCGCATCACCTGCCAGATCGGCACCCGCCCGACGGCGCAGCCGACGAACAGCACGGCGCCGACGGGCGGCGTGCAAAGCCCGATCCCGAGATTGAGGATCAGGATCACCCCGAAATGCACCGGATCGACCCCGAAGGCCTGCGCCACCGGCAGGAAGATCGGCGTGGTGATGACGATCAGCGGCGACATGTCCATGAAGGTGCCGAGGATCAGCAGCACGACGTTGATCAGAAGCAGGATCACCAGCGGGTTGTCGGACAGGTCCGCCAGCACCGCGACCAGCTGCGCGGGCACCCGCAGGAAGGCCAGAAGCCAGCCGAAGGCGGCGGCGCAGCCGATCACCATCAGCACCATCGCGGTCGTGCGCACCGCCGCCTTGGTCGCCTCGACGAAATCGGCGAAGCTGAGCGAGCGGTAGACCAGAAGCGTCACCCCCAGCGCGTAGACCACGGCGATGTTCGAGCTTTCCGAGGCGGTGAAGACGCCCGAGCGCACGCCGCCGAAGATGATCGCGATCAGGATCAGCCCCGGAATGGCGTTCAGCAGAAGCCCGCCCAGCGCGGCGAGGCCCGGGAAGGGCTCGGTCGGATAGCCGCGGCGGATCGCGACGAGGCGCGCCGCCACCATCAGCGACAGCGCCAGCAAGAGGCCCGGCACGATGCCCGCGGTGAAAAGATCGGCGATCGAGATCTTTCCGCCCGCCGAGATCGAATAGATGATCATGTTGTGCGAGGGCGGGATCATCAGCGCGATGATCGACGAGACCACGGTGATGTTGACGGCGTAATCGGTGCCATAGCCGCGCGCCTTCATCTGCGGCACCATCAATCCGCCCACCGCCGAGGCGTCGGCCGCGGCCGAGCCCGAGACCCCGCCGAACAGCACCGAGGCCGCGATGTTGACCTGCCCGAGCCCGCCCTTGAAATGGCCGACCAGCGCGCCTGCCAGCGCCACCAGCCGCCGGGCGATGTCGCCCCGCACCATCAGATCGCCCGCATAGATGAAGAACGGGATCGCCATCAGCGCATAGACCGAGACGCCCGAATTGAGCCGCTGGAACACCACGACGGGCGGCAGGCCGAGATACAGCACCGTCGCGAAGGAGGCCGCGCCCAGGCAGAAGGCGACCGGCGTACCGATCAGCAGAAGCATGACGAAGGTGCCGAAAAGAACCCAGAGCTCCATCCCTCAGCGCGCCTCCGGCCCGGGTGCGGCCGACAGCCCGGCATCCGACGCGGGTTCGATCTCGTGATCGTCGCCGAAGCGCGGCGTCGGCAGCCCGGCCGCGCGGCGCGCCAGCCGTTCCAGTGCGAACAGTACCAGCAGCGCGCCGCCACCGACCAGCGGCAGGAAGTCGAAGGCGCCCGAGATGCCCAGCGCAGGCAGCTTGTTGCCCGCCGTCCGGTCGGCCAGTTCGGCGCCAAAGATCACCATGCCCGCGCCGAACCCTGCGACCACGAGGTCCGATACCGAATGGAGCCAGGGCCGGACCCTGTCCGGCAGCACGTACAGCACCACGTCGAACGACAGGTGATAGCCCTCGCGCAGGCCCACCGCCGCGCCGAGGAAGATGAACCAGCCCATGATCATCACCGCCGCGGGCTCGGTCCATTGCAGCGAGTCGTTCAGCACGTAACGCCAGAACACCTGGGCGGCGATGAAGACGGTCATCAGCACAAGCCCCGCCCCTGCCGTCCAGAGCCCGGCCGTGGCAAGCGCGCCGGTGACCCGCGCGACCCATAGCATCGTATGCTGCACTCTTTCCTCCCCGGTTGCAGGCGCGGAACGGCGCACGACCCGGGCCGCGCGCCGTCTGCATCGCTCATTCGGTGGCCTGGATCCGGGTCACCATGTCCTTCAGCTTGTCCGAGGTGACGTATTTCTCGTAGACCGGCACCATCGCCTCGATGAACGGGGTCTTGTCGATCCCGGTCACGATCTCGACGCCCGCCTCGCGCATCTTCGCCTCCGACTCCGCCTCGCGCGCCGCCCAGAGCTCGCGCATATGCGGCACCGAGTCCTTCGCGGCCGCGCGCACCGCCTGCCGGTCTTCGTCCGAGAGCCCGTCCCAGGTCTTTTTCGAGATCACCAGAACCTCGGGCACGATCAGGTGCTGGTCGAGCGTGTAATGCCGGGCGACCTCGAAATGGCCCGAGCTGTCATAGGACGGCCAGTTGTTCTCGGCGCCGTCGATCACCCCGGTCTGGATCGAGGAATAGACCTCGCCATAGGGCATCGGCGTCGCATTGGCGCCGAGCGCATCGACCATGTCGACGAAAAGATCCGACTGCATCACCCGGAACTTCATGCCCTTCAGATCGGACATTGCCTGGATCGGGTGCTGGCTGTTGTAGAAGCTGCGCGCCCCGGCATCGTAGAAGGCCAGGCCGATCAGGTCGTGATCGGCAAAGGCCGCGAGGATCTCGTCGCCGATGGGGCCGTCCATCACATGATGCATGTGCTCGACCGAGCGGAAGATATAAGGCAGCGACGGCACCTGGGTTTCCGGGATCATGTTGTTGAACGGGCCGAGGCTGACCCGGTTCATGTCGATGACGCCGAACTGGGTCTGCTCGATCGTGTCCTTCTCTTCGCCCAGCTGGGCCGAGTGGAACACCTCGATGCACAGCGCGCCGCCGGTCCTCTCCTCCAGCAGCTTGCCCATGTATTGCACCGCCTCGACCGTCGGATAGCCCTCCGGATGGGTGTCCGAAGACCGCAAGGTCCGCTCGCAGGCCAGAGCCGCCGGGGCCAGGGCCACGGTCGCGAACGCCGCCGAGGCCAGCAGCGCCGCGAGGCTTTTCAGATGGGTCATGGTCTCCTCCCTTTGATGGCTGTCACAGCCGGTAGGCCTTCCGGGCAAGCCGGCAGGCGAGGTCGTGGATGACCTCATGGGCCTCGTCCCCGGTCAGCCGTCCGCTGCGGACGAGCGTCGCGAGGAACGCGGCATCGACCCGGCGCGCCACGTCATGGCGGGCCGGGATCGAACAGAAGGCGCGGGTGTCGTCGTTGAAGCCGACGGTATTGTAAAAGCCCGCGGTTTCCGTCGCGCTCTGGCGAAACCGGGTCATGCCTTCGAAACTGTCATGGAACCACCAGGGCGGGCCGAGCCGGAGGCAGGGATAGACCCCCGCCAGCGGCGCCAGCTCGCGCGCATAGGCGGTCTCGTCGAGGGTGAAGAGGATCACCGTCAGCCCCGGTTCCTCGCCGACCGCGTCGAGCAGCGGCTTCAGCGCCCGGACGTAATCGGTGCGCGTCGGGATGTCATAGCCCTTGTCGCGCCCGTAGCGGGCGAGAACCGGGGCCGAATGGTTTCTGAACGCGCCCGGATGGATCTGCATCACCAGCCCGTCCTCCAGCGACAGCCGCGCCATTTCGGTCAGCATCTGGGCGCGGAAGGCTTCGCGCTCGGCGGCATCGGCCCGGCCGGACCGGACCTTCCCGTAAAGCGCCTCGGCCTCGGCGCGGGGCAGGTTCGCGGTGGCGGCACTTGGATGGCCGTGATCGGTGGCCGTCGCGCCGAAGCCCCGGAAAAAGGCGCGCCGGGCGCGGTGGGCGTCGAGATAGCCGTCATAGCGGGCGGGGTCTTCACCCGCGAGGGCGCAGAAAGCCTCGATATTCCGGGCGAAACCCTCGAAATCTGGGTCGGTCACGGCATCGGGACGGTAGGTGGTGATGACCCGGCCGGACCAGCCGCTGGCGCGGATCTCGGCATGCCAGCGCAGATCGTCGAGCGCGCCTTCTGTGGTGGCCAGCACCTCGATCCCGAACCGCTCGAACAGGGCGCGGGGCCGGTAGTCCGGCCGGGCGAGGCAATCGGCGATCCGGTCGTAAATCGCGTCGGCGGTGGCGGGGCCAAGCGGCTGATCGACGCCGAAGACCTCCTGGAAGGCATGGTCCAGCCAAAGCCGCGAGGGCGTGCCCCGGAACAGGTGGTAATGCTCGGCAAAGAGCCGCCAGATCGCGCGGCCGTCGGTTTCGGTCGGGCCGCCATCGGCGCGCGGCACGCCCAGCCGGTCGAGCGGCACGCCCTGGCTGTGCAGCATCCGGTAAAGGTAATGGTCTGGGGTGACGAACAGCCGGGCCGGGTCGGGGAAGGGGGCGTTCTCGGCAAACCAGCGCGGGTCGGTATGGCCATGCGGCGAGACGATGGGCGCGGTCGCCACCGCGGCGTGAAGCTCTCGGGCCAGCGCCCGGGCGCCGGGGTCGAGCGGAAACAGCCGGTCTGCGTCGAGCAGCGCCATGGAACACCCCCCTGAAACCGTCCGGGCCTTCTTTGCGCTGTCCGCCCCGTCGCTGCGTCCGCGGTGGACTTGGGCCTTTGCTGTGACTAATATTCTAGTATATCACTTTTGGCCGCCGCTCAATCCCGATGACCAACCCGACCCTCGCGCCACGTTTCGAGCCGCCCCTGCGGGCCTCGATCGCCGATGGCGTTTTCGCAGAATTGCAGCGCCAGCTTTTGTCGCTGGACCTCGAACCCGGCTCGAAACTGTCCGAGGCCGAGATCGCCCGGGCGATGGGGGTCAGCCGCCAGCCGGTGCGCGACGCCTTCTACCGGCTGGCCAAGCTGGGCTTCCTGCAGATCCTGCCGCAGCGCGCGACCACGGTGACGCTGATCTCGACCGGCGCGGTGATGCGGGCGCGGGCGATCCGCACCGCGCTCGAGGCCGAAACGGTGCGGGTCGCGGCCAGCGTGCTGACGCCTGCCGATTTCGACGTGCTCGAAACGCTGCTGGCCGAACAGGACGCGGCCATCGCCGCCGCCGACCGGCCGCGCTTTCACCGGCTGGACGATCTCTTTCACCGCGAGATCTGCGAGCGCGCGGGGCTGGGCCATTTCTGGGACCTGATTGCCGAGAACAAGGGTCATATGGACCGGGTGCGGATGCTGTCGCTGGCCTTCGCCTCGCGCCATGCCTGGGATGATCATGTGCGCATCGTTGCGGCGCTGAAGGCGCGCGACCCCGAGGCCGCCTGCGCCGCGCTGCGCGCGCATCTGAGCCGGATCCTCGGCCAGATCGAACGCATCCGCGCCGACAACCTGGCCTGGTTTGCCGACGAGCCCGCGCCGCCCGACCTCTGACGACGATCTGTCGCGCCCGCTTCGGCCCGCCACAATGATCCGGCGCAAGGCGTGGCCGCGGCCGGGCTGATTCACTTCGGACATCCGTGGGCGCGCGGCACCGGAGCCAGAGCCATGCCAGATCGCAGTCCAACCCCGTCTTCGCCTCGCCGGGGGCTGCCGCCGCGCGCCCTTGCGGTGCTTTATCTTGCGGCGATCCTGCTGCCGCTGGCCCTGGCCTGGACCGGCGGGCTCGAGCATCGGCGGCTTTCGATGACGCTGGCCGCAGGGGCCGGGATCGCCTCGGCGGCGATGATCCTGATGCAGATGGTCACCAGCGGACGGTTCGAGGCTGTCTCGGGTCGGATCGGCATCGACGTGACGATGGCGTTTCACAAATGGGCGGCGCCCACCGCGCTTGTGCTGGCGCTGGGCCATGCGCTGCTTCTGGTCGGGCCGCCCGATGCCGACCATCCGCACCGGCTGGCGCGGCGGTTCTTTCGGATGGCGACCGAGGACGGGCTGGTCGACGGGCGGCTGGCGCTCGGCCTGCTGGCGCTGATCGTGGGGATGGCTCTGCTGCGCGAGCGGCTGCCGCTGCGCTATGAAATCTGGCGGGCAAGCCATGCGCTGGGTGCGGTCGCGCTGGTCGGAACGCTGCTCTGGCATATCGCGAGCGACGCGCGCCCGGCGGGCCTGACCCTGCCCTGGTGGGGGCTCTTCGCACTGGCCGCGCTGGTCCCGGCTGCGGGCGTCTATCTGCGCCGCCTGACCCGGCCCGCCGCCGCCGACTGGCGCATCGCCGGGCTGCGCCCGGTGGCCGAGCGGCTTTGGGAATTGCGGCTCGATCCGCCCGCGGGCGGTGGGCTCAAGTTCCGGGCCGGGCAGTTCGCCTGGCTATCCTTCGGCGGGCGGCGGCTGCCGCTTTTCGATCATCCCTTCTCGATTGCCTCTGCGCCGGGGACGCCGGGCCTGCGCTTCCTTATTCAGGAGGCGGGCGATTTCACCGGCCATCTGGGCCAGCTTGCGTCCGGCACGCCGGTCGGACTCGATGCGCCGCATGGCAGTTTCGGGCTGGCGGAGGGGACGGGACCGGTGCTGCTGATCGCGGGTGGCGTCGGGATCGCGCCGATCCTGTCGGTGCTCGACGATCTGGCGGCGCGCGGCGACGGACGGCCGGTGCGGCTGGTCTATGCCTGCCGCAGCCCCGAGGCGATGGTTCCCGACGATCTGCTGCGCCCGGCCTGCGACCGGCTGGGGGTGGTGCCGCTGACGCTCGTCGATCGCGGGGCGGGGCCGGGGCTTGCACCCGGGCCGCTGACCGAGGCGCATCTGCGGGCGCTGCTGAACGGGCTCGATCCGGGGGCGACCCGGGCGCTGATCTGCGGGCCGGGACCGATGATGACCATGGCGGCCGATACGCTTGCCCGGCTGGGCCTGCGCCCCGAAAGGATCGGCTACGAGCGGTTCAGCTATGCCGTTGCCGAAAGCTCGGCCCGCGACCGGCGGATGCTGTCGGGATTTGCCGCGCTCTTTGCGGCCATCGGTGCGGCGGTTCTGGCTTTCGCGCTGGTCTGATCGGCGCGGCGGCCGAGTCTCGGCGCGCGCCAAGCTTGGGGCGGCGTCCTTTTCGCCCCGGCGCCCGCATTGTGACCCTATTTTGGGCAATGCGTGGCGGGCGGCCGGATTAGGTCCGGCATCGGACGTTCTGGAACTGGAACAGATTGACGCAGGGCGGTCCGGCCTTCAGGTTGATCACGTGGCGGGGCAATCGCGTCTCGTCACACGAGTTTCACCCAAGGCGTTGTGGGCACCTTCCAAAAGCCGTCCGGCCTCTCGCTTCGGCGAGACATACGGGCGGCTTTATTCTTGTGTCTTTCGACGGGCTTCTTTCGACGGGCTTCTTTTGACGGGCTTCTTTTGACGGGTCCGTTACGAGGGGCCGCGCGATGTGTGGTCCGTGGCCCTGAAGGGCGTGCTTGGAAAGCCATGTCGGCCGACCCGATACCCGGTTATCCAGACTTGCTTGCGGGCCCGGAACGCCGAATAAACGGCAGGTAAAACAGACGTCAAAGAAAAGGCGAAAACTTTCTTTATTGCCACCATCGTGGGCGCGTAGAACGCGATGGTAAAGAAAGTCTCTCCGGTTTGAGTGGAGCGTGGTCATGAGTGGCAAGACGGTTCTGGTGACCGGAGGCGCAGGGTTCCTTGGCTCGCATCTCTGCGACAGGCTGGTCGAGGGCGAGGCGCAGGTGATCTGCGTGGACAACCTTCAGACCGGTCGGCTCGACAATATCTCGCATCTGATGCAGCGGCGCGGATTCCGGTTCATCCGGCATGACGTGACCGACCGGCTCTGCATCGACGGGCCGATCGACGAGATCTACAACCTTGCCTGCCCGGCCTCGCCGCCGCAATACGAACGCGATCCGATCCATACCTTCCGCACCAGCGTGCTGGGCGCGATGAACCTTCTGGATCTGGCCGAGGCCAAGGGCGCGCGCATCCTGCAGGCCTCGACCTCCGAGGTCTATGGCGATCCCATGCTCAGCCCGCAGTCGGAAACCTATTGGGGCAATGTCAACATGATCGGCCCGCGCGCCTGCTATGACGAGGGCAAGCGCGGCGCCGAGACGCTGTTTCATCTCTATCGCGAGGATCGCGGCGTCGATATCCGGGTGGCGCGGATCTTCAACACCTATGGTCCGCGGATGCGCCCCGATGACGGGCGTGTGGTGTCGAACTTCATCGTGCAGGCGCTGGCCGGAACGCCGCTGACCGTCTATGGCTCGGGCCGTCAGACCCGGTCGTTTTGCTATGTCGACGATCTGGTCGGCGGGCTGGTCCGGCTGATGGCCTCGCCCGCGACGGTGAAGGGGCCGGTCAATCTGGGCAATCCCGGCGAGTTCACGGTGCTGGCGCTGGCCGAGCTGGTGCTGGCCAAGACCGGCTCGCGGTCGAAAGTGGCGTTCCGGACGCTGCCGGGCGACGATCCGCGCCGCAGGCGGCCCGATATCGCGCTGGCCGAGCGGGTTCTGGGCTGGGGGCCGACGATTCCTCTTGAGGAAGGGCTTGACCGGACCATCCCCTATTTTGCAGAGGTGATGCATCAAAACGTGGCCGGAGTCTGACCCAGAGTGTCAACGCCAGGTCCCGTTCTCGTCACCGGCGGGGCGGGCTATATCGGAAGCCATACATGCCGGCGCCTGTCCGACGCCGGATACCTTCCCGTAGCCTTCGACAATCTCAGCACCGGCCATGCCGACGCGGTGCGCTGGGGACCGCTGGTCGAGGGCGATACCCGCGACCGCGCGGCGCTGATCCGCGCGATCCGCGCCCATGCGCCGGTCGCGGTCATCCATTTCGCGGCCGCCGCCTATGTCGGCCAGTCGATGCGCGATCCGGGTTTCTACTACGACAACAATGTCGGCGGCATGACCGGGCTGCTGTGCGCGTGTCGCGAAACCGGGCTCGACCGCGTGATCTTCAGTTCGAGCTGCGCGAGCTACGGTTTGCCCGAGGCGCTGCCGATCACCGAGGCGACGCCGCAGGCCCCGATCAACCCCTATGGCCGGACCAAGCTGATCGGCGAGCAGATGCTGGCCGATTTCGGCCGCGCCCACGGGCTGCGCCATGTCGCGCTGCGCTATTTCAACGCCTGCGGCGCCGACCCGGCGGCCGGGCTGTCAGAACGTCACGACCCCGAAACCCATCTGCTGCCGCTGGCGCTGGTCGCGGCGGCCGGGCGCGGTCCCGCGCTTGATCTTTTCGGCACCGATTATCCGACGCCCGACGGCACCTGCATCCGCGACTACATCCATGTCTGCGATCTGGCCGAGGGTCATCTGCTGGCGCTGCGGCACCTGGAAGGCGGCGGCGGCGATCTGCAGGTCAATCTGGGCACCGGGCGCGGGCACTCGATCCGCGAGGTGCTGGCGGCGGTCGAGCGGGTCATCGGCCGCCCGGTGCCGGTCGCGGAACGGCCACGCCGACCGGGCGATCCGCCCGCGCTGGTGGCCGATCCGTCGCGGGCGCGCGCAGCGCTGGGCTTCGAGGCCCGGCACCGCGATCTCGACGGCATCCTGCGCGATGCGGCGCTGGCCTTGGGACTGGACGTGACCGATGCCGGGATGGCCTGACGCGGGACTGGCGGGGCTGCCGCCCGGGGCCGATCCGGGCGGGCCGTTTCTGGTGTCGCTGTTCTCCCGCGGCCAACGCTGGCGCTACCGGCTGGCGGCGCTGGCCTGGCTGGGCGCTGCCGTCTTCTTCTGGTCCTGGTGGCTGCAGCCCGCGCATGATATCGGCGGCCTCCGCTTTGCGATCTGCTCGGGGCTGCTGGGCTGGCTGACCTTCCTCCAGGCCTATTTCCTGGCCTTCCTGCTGCAGGCCCGGCGGCCTGTGGGCGATCTGGCCGGGCTGGCGGGCGCCCGCGTCGCCATGGTGGTGACGAAAAGCCCCTCGGAACCCTTCGAGATCCTGCGCGAGACGCTGAGCGCGATGCTGGCCCAGGACTGGCCGCACGATACCTGGCTGGCCGACGAGGACCCCGCCCCCGAGACGCTGGCCTGGTGCGCGGCGCATGGCGTGCAGGTCTCGACCCGAAAGGGCCGGGCCGACTATCACCGCCCCGACTGGCCGCGCCGCACCCGCTGCAAGGAGGGCAACCTTGCCTTCTTCTACGACAGCCACGGCTATGACCGCTACGATTTCGTGGCCCAGCTTGACGCCGATCACGTGCCGCAGCCGGGCTATCTGCGCGAGATGCTGCGCCCCTTCCTCGACCCGCGCGTGGGCTATGTCAGCGCGCCCTCGATCTGTTCCTCGAACGCCGCCGACAGCTGGTCGGCGCGGGCCCGGCTTCATGCCGAGGCGGCGTTTCACGGCGTGTTGCAGGCGGGATATTCGAACGGCTGGGCGCCGTTGTGCATCGGCTCGCATTATGCGGTCCGGACCCGGGCGTTGAGGCAGATCGGCGGGCTTGGCCCCGAACTGGCCGAGGACCATTCCACCTCGATGCTGATGAATGCCGGGGGCTGGCGCGGGGTCCATGCCATCGACGCCATCGCGATCGGCGCGGGGCCGGCCAGTTTCGCCGACATGCTGACCCAGGAATTCCAGTGGTCGCGCAGCCTCGTGACGATCCTGCTGCGCTATACGCCGCGCTATCTGAAGGACCTGCCGCCCCGGCTGAGGCTGCTGTTTCTCTTCACCCAAAGCATCTATCCCGCGCAGGTGGCCTTCATGGCGACCGGGACGCTGATCCTGGCGGCGGCGCTGATCTTCGACATGCGCTTTGCCGGGGTCACCTATCCGGCCTTCCTGGGTCATGCCCTGCCGACGCTGGCGGTGTTTCTGGCGATCGGGACGATGCTGCGCCGCGACGGGCTGTACCGCCCGGCCGGGACGCCCGTGTTCAGCTGGGAACGCATGCTCTTTCCCTGTGCGCAATGGCCCTGGGCCGCCTGGGGCACGCTGATGGCGCTGCGCGACCGGATCTTCGGCGGCTTCGTCGATTACCGGATCACGCCGAAGGGGGCTGCGGCCGAGGCGCGGCTGCCGGTCCGGCTGCTGGCGCCCTATCTGGGCATCGCGGCGCTGGGGCTGGGGCCGGTCCTGCTGTTGCCCCATGTCGAGGAGGCTGCGGGCTTTTACCTTCTGTCGCTTTTCAACGGGGCGATCTATACCGGGCTCGTTGCGGCCGTCATGGTGCATCACCTGACCGAGAACGGGCTTCGGCTGAGGACGCGGTGGCGGGATTTCGGGCTCCATGTCGCGATGCTGTCGCTTCTGGTCGGGATGAGCGCCGGGGCGGTCTGGGTCCGGGGAGTGCAGAGTCTGCATTTCCTGACTGTCGGTCTTGGCCCGTTTCATGTCACCTCGGCACAGTATGTCGTGTCCGGGGCGGGGCAGGGGGGCCGCAAGAAGCTGCACTATGTGCTGGATTTCGGGCGCGACCCGGATCTCTGGCGCCCATGAGGACCTTCGCAAATGAGATGTGACACCGCCTTCGCCCTCGGTCTGGTCGCCGCGCTCGGCCTGGCGGCCGCCGCACCGGCCGAACCGATCGAGGCCCCTCCGGGCGAAATGCCCTTCGGCGTCTACGACCCCGACGGCGCATTCGCCGACGATCCCGAAGTGTCGATCGAGCATCTCTTCCTTCCCTGGGAAGACGTGTTCCTGCCCAGCCTGATCGAGGCCGACGCCTATGCCCGGGCGCGGAACCGGTCGGTCCTGGCCACGATCGAGCCCTGGACCTGGAACCGGTCCGAACGCAACACCCCCGAAGCCCTGCAGGAGGGCATCGCCTCGGGCGACTACGACCGCTACATGGCCTCGATCTGCGCGGTGCTGAACCTCTTCGAAAGCCCGGTCACCGTGCGCTGGGCGCAGGAGATGGAAGACGACAGCGGCCAGTTCATCTGGTCGAACTGGGACCCCGAGACCTACAAGGCCGCCTATCGCCGGATGGTCGATGTCTGCCGCGAGAACGCCCCGAAAGTGGCCTATATGTGGTCGCCGCTGGGCTACGAGGCGCTCGATGCCTATTATCCGGGCGACGACTATGTCGACATCGTCGGCCTGTCGGTCTTCGGGCTGCAGCCCTGGGAAACCGCCATTCTCGGCGAGGAACAGTCCTTCCAGTCGATCCTGGCGCCGCGCTATGCCCGGGTCGAGCGGTTCAACAAGCCGGTCGTCGTGGCCGAGCTGGGCTTTTCGGGCCGCGAGGCATATGTCGCCAAATGGACCTCGGAGGTCCGCCAGATCTATCCCGAATTCCCCAACCTGGTGGCCGTGGTCTATTTCAACCAGGTCGAGGTCTATCCCTGGCCCGACGATTTCGGTCTGCCTGACTGGAAGGTCGGCGAACGCATCCTCGCCCCCTGAGGCCGACCTCCAACTGCCTGTTCCGGAATCGTTTTCGGCGGAATCCTGCGCATCCGGCCCGGCCCCGGCGCGCCGCGCGCGCCCCGGGGCGGCGGTGGCGCCGTTTGGGTCTCCCCTTTGCCTCCCGATGGCCACAGAAAGGAACCGTTTACCGGATAGCCTCGTTGGCATCCGTGGGACCGTCATTGCCATGGGGCCGTCCGTCCGGAGCGCACGCGTCTCTGTCCGGGACGGTTTGGCCGGCAAGGGACGTGTGGGTGCAGGACGGCGAGGGGAACGAGTCATGCCGGATCGCAAGAAAACAGTTTGCCTGCCTTTGGCGGGCCGCATATCGGCCGGGCCGATCGTCGCGCTCGGGGTCGCGCTTGCGGGCCTGTCCGGGCCTGCCGCGGCCGAAGGTTTCGCGCAGAACAAGGCCGTCGTCGGCGCCTCGGTCATGCGCTGGCTCGACCCGGCGCCGAAGCCGTCGCAGGCCAGCAAGTCCGAACGCAAGGCCACCGCGCTCGCGCTGGACCGGCGCCAGGGTCAGGGCTCGCATATCTGCTCGGCCTCGGGCTTCGGCCAGCGCCCCCGCTGTTTCGCCCGCTGACCCGCACCGGAGCAGGGCGTGCCCCGCAGCCTCTTTGCGGTCGCGTCAGAGCTGGGCTATGCCCGGGGCGAGAACCGCAAAGGGGACATCCGATGACAGCCGACAGATGCGCCGGGCCGGGACGCGGCAGATGATCGCCTATCTGGCCGGCTGGACCCGACGCAAGGACGCGATCTTTCGCGCCATCGGCGCCGCGGCCGGGGGCGGCCATCGGCTGGCGCTGATCGGGCTGTCGTTTCGGGGCTTTCCCGAAACCCGCGCCCGCACCGCCGAGGCGCTGGCCGTGGCCAAGCGCCAGCCGAAGGGCCGCCTTGGCCGGGTGCTGAAACGGGCGCTGATCGCCACGCAATACAACTGGTCGCGGCGCTATTTCGCCCGCCATCCAGACCGGATCGCGGTCTGCTGGAACGGGTTGACCGGGTCGCGCCGCGCCTTCATGGAGGGTGCCCGCGACGCGGGGGCGGGTCGGATCTTTGCCGAACTGGCGCCGTTTCCCGGCCGGGTGACGCTTGACCCCGTGGGGGTGAACGCCCGGAACGGGCTGCCGCGCGAGCCGCGCTTCTATCTCGACTGGGCGGCCGAGGACCCGTCGCGGCAGGGCGAGGACTGGCGCGCGCTGGGGCAGGGGCTGGTGGCGCGCGCCTCGCGCCGGGCCGATGTCGGGCAGGGCGGCGCCGGGGCGCTGGACGGCGCCGGGCCGTTCCTGTTCTGCCCGCTGCAAGTGCCCAATGACAGCCAGATCACGCTGTTCGCGGGCTGGGTGCGGTCGGTCGAGGGCATGATCGCGGCGCTGGCCCGGGCCTCGGCCGCGCTGCCCGAGGGCTGGCATATCCGGATCAAGGAGCATCCCTCGGCCCGGACCTCGCTGGCCGCGCCGCTGGCCGAGGCGACGGCAAAGGCGGGCGGGCGGCTGATGATCGACAACGCGACCGACAGCTTTGCCCAGCTTGCGGCCTCGCGAGGGGTCATCACCATCAACTCGTCGATGGGGCTGCAGGCCTTCTTTCACGACAAGCCGGTGATCGTGCTGGGCGAGGCTTTCTTCGCCATCCCCGGGCTGACCGTCCCCGCCCGCGACGAGGCCGCGCTGGCCGCGGTGCTGCGCGCGCCCGCGGATCTGGGCTTCGACCCGGCGCTCAGGGCGGCCTTCATGACCTATCTCGACCGGGTCTATTATCCGA
Source organism: Rhodovulum visakhapatnamense (assembly GCF_004365965.1). Taxonomy (GTDB): domain Bacteria; phylum Pseudomonadota; class Alphaproteobacteria; order Rhodobacterales; family Rhodobacteraceae; genus Rhodovulum; species Rhodovulum visakhapatnamense. The sequence goes on along the minus strand of NZ_SOEB01000020.1, from coordinate 50,281 downwards.
AGATCGAAGAGGGCCCCGACGGCGTCCGGATCGATCCCGGGGCGCTGGCGCGGGTGCTGGCGGCGGCGCGTCCCTGAACGGGCCTTTCACCCGCGCGGGCTTTCCTGTATGGCTCCCCGGACTGAAATCCGACTTGCCTTAAGGGAGCCAGATATGGGCTACAAGGTCGCCGTCGTCGGCGCCACGGGGAACGTGGGCCGCGAAATGCTGAACATCCTCGCCGAGCGCGAGTTTCCGGTGGACGAGATCGCGGCGCTTGCCTCGCGCCGCTCGCTCGGCACCGAATGCAGCTTTGGCGACAAGACCGTCAAGACCCAGGATCTGGAACATTTCGACTTCGCGGGCTGGGACATGGCGCTGTTCGCCATCGGCTCGGAGGCGACCAAGGAATATGCCCCCAAGGCCGCCAAGGCCGGCTGCGTGGTGATCGACAACAGCTCGCTCTACCGCTACGACCCGGACATCCCGCTGATCGTGCCCGAGGTGAATGCCGATGCGATCATGGGCTATGCCAAGCGGAACATCATCGCCAACCCCAACTGCTCGACCGCGCAGATGGTGGTGGCGCTCAAGCCCCTGCACGACCGCGCGAAGATCAAGCGCGTCGTCGTCTCGACCTACCAGTCGGTGTCGGGTTCGGGCAAGGAGGCGATGGACGAGCTTTGGAACCAGACCAAGGGCATGTATGTGCCGGGTCAGGAAGTGGCGCCGTCGGTCTACCCCAAGCAGATCGCCTTCAACGTGATCCCGCATATCGACGTCTTCCTCGATGACGGGTCCACCAAGGAAGAGTGGAAGATGGTCGCCGAAACCAAGAAGATCGTCGACACGTCGATCAAGGTCACCGCGACCTGCGTCCGGGTGCCGGTCTTCGTCGGCCATTCGGAATCGATCAACATCGAGTTCGAGGATTTCCTCGACGAGGACGAGGCGCGCGACATCCTGCGCGAGGCGCCGGGGATCATGGTCGTCGACAAGCGCGAGGCCGGCGGCTACGTGACCCCGGTCGAATGCGTGGGCGAATTCGCGACCTATATCAGCCGGATCCGGCAGGACTCGACCATCGAGAACGGGCTGAACCTCTGGTGCGTTTCGGACAACCTGCGCAAGGGCGCCGCGCTGAACGCGGTACAGATCGCCGAACTGCTCGGCCAACGCGTGCTGAAGAAGGGGTGAGCGGCGATCCGGGGCGTCCGCCCCGGCAAACGCTCCAGTGGAGCGTTTGAGCCGCGAACGGGCGGAGCCCCGGCAAGGCGGCGATCCGGGGCGTCCGCCCCGGCAAACGCTCCGGTGGAGCGTTTGAGCCGCGAACGGGCGGAGCCCCGGCAAGGCGGCGATCCGGGGCGTCCGCCCCGGCAGACGCTCCGGTGGAGCGTTTGAACCGCGAACGGGCGGAGCCCCGGCCAGGCGGTGATCCGGGGCGCCAGCCCTCGGGCATATCGCGATCCCCAACCATCCTGCGGTCCCGGTCATGCGTCATCAGGGGGCCGCGGGCGCCGCGTCGGCCCTTGCCATTCTCCGTCCCCATGTCTCTCGCTGCGCGCGACGCCATGCGGTTTCTCGCGTTCCGCTTGCAGCCCACCGGCCCTTGCCGCAGTCTCGCGCCAGACCCGCAGTCTTCGGAGCGATACGATGCGAGCCTTTGCCCTTTGCCTGATCCTGACCCCCCTTCCGGTCTGGGCCGACGATCTGCTGATCCCCAGCCGGGTCAGCGCGGTGACCCTGTTTCCCGATGGCGCGGCGGTGACGCGGAGTGCCGCGTTCGATCTTCCGGCCGGAGCCCATCGCCTGATTCTGGCCGATTTGCCCGCGACCACGCCGCTGGGGTCGGTCCGGGTCGCGGTCGAGGGCGCGAGCCTTGGCAGTGTTTCGGCGCGGCGCGATTTCGTCCTGCCGCGCGGCGCGGGCAAGTCGCCCGAGATCGAGGCCGCCGAGGCCGAGGTCGAACGCCGCCGCCAGGCGCTTGAGGCCGCCGAGGCCGACATTTCCCGCACCCGCGCCGAGGCACAGGGGGCCGAGGCGCGCGCGGCCTTTCTCGGGCGGCTCGGTCAGGGCGAGGCGGCGATGACCGTCGAGGATCTGCGCGCGCTCGCCCGGATGATCGGGACCGAGACCGAAGGGGCGCTGGCGGATGCCATCGCCGCCCGGGGCCGCGCCGACGCCGCCGAACGCGGGCTGACGCCGCTGCGCGCGGCGCTGGCCGAGGCCGAACAGGCGCTGGCGGCGCTGGTGCCCGAGGATGCCGCGCGCGCGATGCTGGCGATCACCGTCACCGGCCCCGAGGGCGCGCCGGTCCAGGGCGAGGTCACGGTCAGCTATACCGTCGAGGCCGCCCGCTGGAGGCCGGTCTACGATCTTCGGCTGGACCGCGCGGCCCGCGTGCTGACCGTCGAGCGCGGCGCGCTGGTGGCGCAGGAAACGGGCGAGACCTGGTCGCAGGTCGCGCTGAGCCTGTCGACGGCGCGGCCCGGCGGCCAGACGGCCCCGAGCGATCTCTGGCCGCTCTTGCGCCGGATCTCGGACCCGGTGGCGGCTTTCGAGCCCTCGGATCTGGCGGTCCGGTCGCGCGCGGTCCTCGCCGCGCCGCAGATGGCCGAAATGGACGCAGCCCCCGCCGGGGCCGCGCCGGTGATCGCGGTTGCCGAGTTCGACGGGCTTGCGGTCAGCTATGACTACCCGGCTGCCGTCGACATTGCGACCGGCGCCGACAACCTGCGCCTGTCGTTGGGCGATCTGGCGATGCCGGTCGAGCTTGTGGCCGAGGCGGTTCCCGAATTCGACGACAGCGCCTATCTGGTGGCCTCGCTCGTCAACGAGACGGGTGAGATCCTGCTGCCGAGTTCCGAGGCGATGGCCTATCTCGACGGCCGCTTCGTCGGTCAGCAGGCGATCGGGCTGATCCCGGCGGGGGCCGAGGCCGACCTGCCTTTCGGTCCCATCGACGGGCTGCGGCTGACCCGCACCGTGCTGGATCGGAACGAGGGCGACCGGGGGGTCCTGAAGCGGAGCAACGAACAGTCCGAGGCGGTCAGGATCGAGGTCGAGAACCTCACGGGCGAAAGCTGGCCGGTGCGGCTTCTGGACCGGGTGCCCTATTCGGAACAGGAAGATCTGAAAATCGTCTGGCAGGCCGATCCCGCCCCGACCGGGACCGATGTCGAGGGTCGGCGCGGGCTGCTGGAGTGGCGCTTCGACCTTGCGCCGGGCGCCACGCGCGAGGTGGCGCTCAGCCATCGCCTGACCTGGCCCGAGGGCAAGGTTCTGGACTAGCTGGCGCTCCGCCCCGCCAGGCCAACCGCTGGCAGGGCGTCGCGGGGCGGGTTCAGCCCGCCCGGGCGCGGATGCCCTCGCCCGAGGCAGCCGTCGGCACCAGCGCGCGCACCAGATCCTTGACCGACAGAAGCCCGACCTGCCGGCCGTCCCGCACCACGCGATAGCGCAGCGACGTGTCGCCACCCGACAGCGCGATGACCGATTCCAGATTGGCATCGGCCTCGACATCGCCCGCGACGCCTTCGGGCGCCGCCTCGGTCCGGGTCATCACCGACCGCACCCGCAGCACCCGGGCGCGATTGATGTCCGAGATGAAGTCGACGATGTAGGGATCGTTCGGATGCATCAGGATATGCTGCGGCTCGCCCTGCTGCACGATCTCGCCATCCTTCAGGATCACCAGGTGATCGGCCAGCTTCAGCGCCTCGTCCAGATCGTGGGTGATGAAGACCACGGTCTTGTGCAACTCGGCCTGCAGCTCCAGCAGCAGATCCTGCATATCGGTGCGGATCAGCGGGTCGAGCGCCGAAAACGCCTCGTCCATCAGCATGATGTCGGCATTCGAGGTCAGGGCGCGCGCGATGCCGACCCGCTGCTGCATGCCGCCCGACAGCTGATGCGGGAACTGGTTGCCCTGACCTTCCAGACCCACGCGGTCGAGCCACTTGCGCGCCTCGTCCTCCCATTGCTCGCGCGGCACGCCCCGGACCTCGAGCGGTGTGCCCGCGTTCTCCAGCACGGTCCGGTGCGGCAGCAGGGCGAATTTCTGGAACACCATCGACATGTTCACCCGGCGCAGCTCGCGCAGCCGGGCGTCGTTATAGGCCAGCACGTCCTCGCCATTGACAACGACCTCGCCCGAGGTGGGCTCGATCAGCCGGTTGATATGCCGGATCAGGGTCGATTTGCCCGATCCCGACAGACCCATGATGACCGTCATCTGCCCGGCCTTCATGTCGACATTGATGTCCCTCAGCCCCAGCACATGGCGGTGGGCTTCCAGCAGCTCGGCCTTGTCCATCCCCGACCGCGCCAGCGGCAGGACCGATTGCGGGTCGGCGCCGAAGATCTTGTAGAGGTTCCGGATCGAGATTTTCACATCGTCGCTCATCTGGGGGTCCTCACTGTTTCTGCGCCGTGTTCACGCGGGCCAGTGCCGCCTTGGTGACCCGGTCGAGGATCACCGCCAAGAGCACGATCCCCAGCCCCGAGACGAGGCCGACGCCCAGTTCGAGATTGCGGATGCCGCGCAGCACCAGCACGCCCAGACCCGGGGCCGAGACCATCGAGGCGATCACGACCATCGCGAGGCTCATCATGATGGTCTGGTTGACGCCCGCCATGATGTTGGGCAGTGCCAGCGGGATCTGCACCCCCCAAAGCTTCTGGCGGCGGGTCATGCCGAAGGCGTCGGCGGCCTCGATCACCTCCTTGTCGACCAGCCGGATGCCCAGATTGGTCAGCCGGACCACCGGCACGATGGCGTAGACGATCACCGCGATGCCGTAAAGCTTGGGCTCGGTCACCGAGAACAGGAAGATCAGCGGGATCAGGTAGACGAAGGGTGGCAGGGTCTGCAGCATGTCGAGGATCGGGATCGCGATCCGCTGGAACGTGTCGCTGCGCGACATGGCGATGCCGATGGGCACCCCCAGCAGCACGCAGATGAAGGCGCAGACGAAGATGATCGCCAGCGTCTGCATCGCGTAGTCGTAATGGTTGATGAAGGCCAGAAAGCCGATGCAGGCGGCGACGAAGGCCACCAGCCCCCAGGACCGGGTGACCAGGCGCACGACCAAGAGGATCAGCGGGATCATGATCCACCAGGGCGAGGTCTGGAACAGCCACAGCGCGCCTTCCAGCGCCCAGCTGAGCGGCTGGGTCAGCGGGTCGAGCACGATGCTGAGCCCGTCCTTGATCGACAGGAAGCCGTCTTCCAGCCCCTTGGTCAGTTCGCGCGCCTGCGGAAAGGCCGGGCAGGCGCGGTTGAGCGCGTTCATCGAGGGAAAGGGAAAGTCCCAGAGCGAGGGGGCTGGCGCCGCCGCCCCGCGGGCCTGGCCCAGGAGGTCGGCCATCGACATCGGGGCCGCCGAGGCGCCACCGTCGCACCAGGCGCGCAGGCCCAGCCCGTCGAAGAGAAAATCGTAGCTTGCCATCCGTTCGGGTCTCCTTGAGACGGGCCGGTCCGGCCCGTCGGGAACAGAAAGGACGGGCCCGCCGGGGACAGGCCCGCCCGAATTCCGCCTGTTGTCTTTACTGGTCCAGCAGGGCCGCCAGTTTTTCGCGTGCCGCATCGTCGAGCCAGGCCGACCAGACATCCTTGTGCTGGGTCAGGAAGTAGACCGCGCCTTCCTCGGGCGAGGCGTTGTTCTCGTCCATCCAGGCGATGACCGCGCTCATGTCGTCGACGTCGAAGCTGACCTTGCGCAGCATCTCGGCGACCTCGGGTTCGCGGTCGGCGAAATCGGCGGTGACGACGGTCAGCACCGGTGCGGCCGGGAAGGCCGAGGGTTTCGGGTCGGGAGTGTCGGGGGTCTGGTTGGCCTCGTGGGCGGCCTCGTCATAGGGGCCGAGATCGACCGACACCATGTTGTACTTGCCCAGCACCGCGGTCGGCGCCCAGTAATAGCCGAACCAGGGTTCCTTCTTCTCGTAGGCCGACGCCATCGAGGTGGCCAGCGTCTCGCCCGAGCCGTGGTTGAAGACCTCGATGCCATGGCCTTCAAGGTCGAAGGCCGGGATCAGGTTGTCGTTCACGACCCGGCAGCCCCAGCCGTCGGGGCAGTTGTTGAAGGTGCCGCCGACCCAGTCGGGATGGGCCAGGACGCCCTCGATGGTGGTCAGTTCGGGATGTTCCTCGGCCAGATAGTCGGGGATCCACCAGCCCTCGACCCCGCCGGGATCGAGCACCTTGCCCAGTTCCTCGATCTTGCCCTGGTCCTTGAGCTTGGAATAGACCTCGCCGGTCGAGTTGACCCACATCTCCGACACGGTGTCGGGCTCGCCGTTCTCGGCGATCGAGGTCACCGCAGGCACGGTGTCAGAGGGCACGACCTTGACCGTGCAGCCATAGCCCTGCTCCATCAGGAATTTCTCGACATTGGTCACGACCGAGGCCGAGGCCCAGTTCATCTCGGCGATCGACACCTCGCCGCACTCGGCCTGCGCCATTGCGGGCAGGGCCAGTCCGGCCAGAAGGGCGCCAAGGGCTGTTGCTCGTTTCATCGGATGCTCCGTCTTGAAAGGTGAAAGGACTTTGTCTGTCGCCGGGAAGGACGGGTCGGAGGCCGCGGCGGCAGGGCTGCGATGGGGGTCGGGCCGCCGACAGACGGCCCCGCGCGCTGCGAGGCGACGGCCGGACGGCGGGACGCGGACCCCCGCCTTGTCGGCATGTATTCGAAAACCAAGCATCGCAACCGGGGCCGGGTTTAGGGGAAATCGCCTTCTCTGCCAACCGAAGAATGCCAATTTGCGACATGGTGGGTCGTTTTCAGGCGCATCCGGCGGCGGGCTGCGGGCGCGACCCTTCAGCAAATCCTGCGGGATTTCCGCCGGTTCCGCCGGGGCGGCGCCGCATCCGCCTGCCGGTTCCGGTCCGCGCGGCCTGTGCGCGTTTGCCGCGGATTTGCCCCGCTTCGGCGGTCCTTTCCTTTAGGGGACCTTATTTCGTCCGTTTTTGCGTTGCATGCCGCAGCCCTGGGGGCGCAGCCGCACGGGTCGCCCCACCCCGGCAATTTCGGAGCGGCGCCACCCGACGGGCTGCGCCCCGGACCAGAACGAGGAGACAGGCCATGGCGCGTCCGATCTATTCCACCCAGCAGATCGCCAACCAGCTTCTGACCGGCTACTGGTCCGCGGCCGGCCAGCCCGCGCGGTCCTGGCAGTTCTCGGGGTCCGATCACACCGTCACCTATTCTTTCGGGTCGAGCATGAACGCGTCCGAGCGGGCGCTGGCCCGCACCGCGCTGGACGCCTGGAGCGAGGCGGCAAACATCGGCTTCACCGAGGTGTCTTCGGGCGCGCGGATGTCCTTCGTCAACAACAGCTCGGGCGCCTATTCCCAGACCTATGTCTCGGGCAACGCGATCAGCAGCACCACCGTGAACGTGGCCCGCAGCTGGGTCAGCACCTACGGGACCGGCTTCGACAGCTACAGCTATCAGACCTATCTGCACGAGATCGGGCACGCGCTGGGGCTGGGCCATACCGGCAATTACAACGGCTCGGCCAGCTATTCCCGCGACGCGCTTTATGCCAATGACAGCTGGCAGACCAGCGTCATGTCCTATTTCTCGCAGGGCGAGAATACATATGTGGCCGCCACGACCGCCTTCACCCTGACCCCGATGATTGCCGATGCCCACGCGGTGCAGACGCTTTATGGCGCCCCGGCCGCGGTGCATGCGGGCGACACCGTCTACGGGCGCAACTCGACCGCGGGCGGGGCGCTCGACACGCTCGGACGGACCGGGATCCAGCCGGTTACCTTCGTGCTGTCCGACAGCGGCGGCACCGATCTGGTCGATTTCTCGCATTGGGCGGCAAGCAACCGGATCGACCTGACCGCAGGCAGGACCTCGGACGCGCTGGGCTGGACCGGCAACATGATGATCGCCGCGGGCACGGTGATCGAAAACGTCACGACTGGCGCCGGGGCCGACCGGGTGACCGGCAATACGGCCGCCAACACGATCTCGACCGGGTCGGGCAACGACACGCTTGACGGCGGGGCGGGCGACGACGTTTTGATCGGAGGTGCCGGAAACGACAGCATGACCGGCGGGGCCGGGGCGGATCTTTTCCGCTTCTTCGCCGGGTTCGGCGATGACCGGATCACCGATTTCGCTTCGGTCGACCGGATCGACTTTACCACGATCCCGGGGGCGGCCAGCTGGACGGATCTGGTCGCGCTGATGGCGCAGTCGGCTTCGGGCGTCACCATCGCCACGACCGAAGGCAGCGTGCTGTTGCAGGGGGTCACACTTGGCGCCCTGACCGTCGCCAACTTCCTGCTGTCGGACGGATCGGGCGGCGGATCGGGCGGTGGATCGGGTAGCGGATCGGGCGGTAGCGGGTCGGGCGGTAGCGGGTCGGGCAGCGGTGGGGCGGGCGGCAGTTCGGCGACCCAGATCTCTGGCACCGAGGCGAGGGACGTCCTCCAGGGAACGACCGGCGACGACCTGATCGACGGGCTTGCCGGGGCGGATACCATCCGTGCGAATTCGGGCAATGACACGGTGACCGGCGGGCTCGGCAACGACATCGTCTATCTCGAGTCTGGCGACGACGTTTTCGTCGATGGCACCGATATCGGCGCCGACCGTGTCTATGGCGGGGCGGGCAACGACCGGCTGGTGTCGCAGGGCGGGCGCGACCTGTTCTATGGCGAGGCTGGCGACGACGTGCTGACCGCCGGCAATGCGGGCAGCGTGCTGTCCGGCGGAACCGGCAACGATACCATCACCGGCGGCGCCGGGATGGACAACGTGACCGATGATGGCGGCGCAGATCTGGTCGATCTGGGCGCGGGCAATGACCGCTATCTGGGCCGCGGCGACAGCCCCGGCATGGCCGATACCGTCAGCGGCGGCGACGGCAACGACACCATCACCACCAGCAATGGCAACGACCTGATCGACGGCGGCGCCGGGAACGACCGGGTGAGCGCAGGCGCCGGCAACGACACCGTCACGGGCGGCGGCGGCAATGACGCGCTGCAGGGGGGCAAGGGCGATGACAGCCTGTCGGGCGGCGCGGGCGATGACAGCATCTCCGATACCGGCGGCAATGACAGCGTCGATCTGGGCGCGGGCAACGACCGCTATTCGGCCACCGGCGACACCGCGGCGATGGGCGACACGGTCAGCGGAGGCGAGGGCCACGACCGGATCATCGGCAGCACCGGCAATGACAGCCTGTCGGGCGATGCGGGCAATGACGTGCTGTCCGGCGGTGGCGGTGCCGATACGCTGGCGGGCGGTGCGGGCAACGACACGATGACCGGTGGCGGCGGCAACGACGTCTTCGTGCTGGGCGCGGGCTTCGGCACCGACACGATCATGGACCTGCGCGCGGGGGATGTGATCGACCTGTCCGCGGTCGGTGCGGTCGCGGACTGGAGCACGCTGATGACCGGTGCCACGCAATTGCGGACCGGTACGCTGCTGACCACCTCGGACGGGACGCTCCTGCTGCGCGGGACCGCTCTGGCGACGCTCGGGGCGTCGTCCTTCCGCTTTGCGGGCTCGGGCAATGACGGCCTTGCCGTGTCGGGAACGATCACGGGCACCGCTGGCGCCGATGTGCTGAATGGCAGCGCCATGGCCGATACCATCGCGGCGGGCGCGGGCAACGACCGGGTCGATGCCGGGGCCGGGCGGGACAGCGTCGATCTTGGCGAGGGCGCCGATATTTTCGTCGACACCGCCGAGACCGGCGCCGCGGGCGGCGACACGGTGCGCGGCGGCACCGGCGACGACCGGATCTTCGGCACGGCCGGGTTGAACAGCTTTTACGGTGAGGCCGGGCGCGATGTGATCCTGGGCGGGGCCGGGGCCGATCTGATCGACGGCGGCGCCGACAATGACACGATCACCGGCGGCGCGGGCGACGATACCGTGCTGGGCGGGGCGGGCAACGACCAGATCCGGCTGGACGGAGGCGACGACACCTTCACCGACAGCGCCGATGCCGGGATGGACCGGGTCTATGGCGGGGCGGGCGACGACCGGTTGATCAGCCTTGGCGGCCGCGACGCGCTTTACGGCGAGGCGGGCGATGATCTGCTTCAGGCCAGCGATGCGGGTGGTCTTTTGTCGGGTGGCCTCGGCAATGACACGCTGACGGGCGGTGCGGGCAATGACAGCGTCACCGACAGCGGCGGCAACGATCTGGTCGATCTGGGCGCGGGCAATGACCGTTATACCGCGACCGGCGACAGCCGCAGCCAGGGCGATACCGTCTCGGGCGGAGACGGGAACGATTCGATCCAGCTCGGGGCGGGCAACGACAGCGTCGATGGCGGCGCGGGCAACGACCGGGTGGGCGACACGGGCGGCCGCGACCTCGTGCGCCTTGGCGACGGCGATGACAGCTTCAACGGCAGCCGGGATCTGGCCGGCGACGGCGACACCGTCCATGGCGGGGGCGGCAACGACCGGATCTATGGCGGGCGCGGCGCCGACAGCCTGTCGGGCGATGCGGGGGACGACCTTCTGGCCGGCGGCGCCGGGGCGGACACGCTTCTGGGCGGGGCGGGCAACGACCGGCTGACCGGCGGCGCCGATGCCGATCTTTTCGTCTTCGCGGATGGCGACGGCGTCGATCTGGTGATGGACTTCCGGGCCGGGATCGACCGGCTCGACCTGACGGCTGTCTCGGGGCTGTCGGGCTGGGCCGACGTGGCCGCCCACATGACCCAGAGCGGCCGCGATGTGCTGTTCGACTTCGCAACGGTCGACATCCAGCTGGCGCGAGTCGATATCGGCGTGCTCAGCGACAGCGACTTCCTGATCTGATCCGCCGAAAGGGTGCGGGACCGGGACGGGGCGGCACAAGGCCGCCCCGTTTTGCCGTTTCGACCCCCGGCGTTCTTGCGGTCCATGGCCGCCGCCGAAGTGCCGCAACGTCCGTGCCCGCAATCACATTTGCCGGACCGGGGCGCGCGGCCCTTTCCGGGCAGAGCGTGGGCAATCAAGCACTTGGTATTTAAGCGATTTGTGCAGGGTTGTCGCCCGCCGGTCCGGCGGAACGGCTTTTCGGCCCGGAAGAGCCTTGCAGCGCACAGGCGACGGCCTCGCAAATGCCGTAATTCCGCAGCACGTTTGCAACCCTACCGTGTGCCGATCGCTCGGAGCGGCTTTTCCGCGCCTTGGGCCCACCGACAGTGCGAGGACCAGTGTCGTGCCAAAGGAACAAGTGAACGGCCTCGGTATCGGGCCGCGCGGGAAACCTCAGCCCGAACCGGCATCCTCGTCCACCCAGTTCGAGACCCTGATCGGCCGCTTTCGCAACCGGGCCATTCCATCCGACGGGCCTGCCAGCCAAAGGCCCGCGGCCAAAGGCGAGGGGCGCCCGGACCGCGACACCGGACCGGTGGCGCCCGTCCGGTCCGGCGCCTGCGTTCCGGAGCAGGCCGATATCCTTCAGGTGGCGGCCGCCTCGGCGGGAATCGGGCAATGGTATGCGGAACTGCCCGCGACCGAGATCCGGGCCACGGCCGAGTATTCCCGGGTCCTGGGCTATGAACCCGGCGAAATTCCTCTGGATGTGCAAAGCTGCGTCGAGCGCATCCATCCCGAGGACCGCGCGAGCATCCTCGGCCAGCTCGAGGCAGCGGTCCGGGGCGAGATCGACCGGTTCGGTTTCGATCACCGGCTCCGCTGCAAGGGAGGCGGCTATCGCTGGTTCGCGGCCACCGGGCAACTTTTCGCGGCGGCGACCGGGGACCGTCCGGCGATCCTCTGCGGCAGCCTCGTCGACGTCACCGACCGCAAGCAGGACGAGATCCGTGCCGCCGGGCTGGCGGAGGCCGCGCGCGATGCCAGCGAACGGCTGAACGCGCTGGCCGACAATGCGCCGGTCGCGCTTTTCGAGCTTCGGCGCGATCCGGGGGGCAGGCTGAGCGCCCCCTATTTCAGCGCCAGGCTGGCCGATCTGTCCGGCGTCCCGGCCGAAGATCTTGCGCGGGACGTGCGCGCCGGGTTCCGCTGGATCCATCGCGACGACATGGCCGCGCTGCGCGAACAGGCCCGGCGGTCGGCCGAGGATCTGTGCCCGGCGTCGGTGCGCTTCCGGCTGCGGCACCCCGAGCGGGGACTGCGCTGGTATCGGGGATCGTCCCTGCCGACGGCGCTGCCCGACGGTTCGGTGCTGTGGCGCTGCAGCGTGCTGGATATCACCGACGAAATCGCGGCAGAGCGGCGGGCGGCCAAGGCGTCAGAGGCCCAACGCTTCGCGCATGAGGGGCTGACGACGCTGGCCGAGAACTCTCCCGGGGCGTTGTTCTCGCTGCGGCAGACGTTCGATGGCAAGATGCGCTTTCCCTATTTCACCTCGCGATTGCCCGACCTCATGGGGGTCACCGGAGCCGATCTGCGCAAGAGTGTCGGCAAGGCGTTCCGCCATGTCGCGCCCGAGGACGAGGCCGTGGTCGGGGACGCCTTCGCCCAGTCGCTGGAGACGGGCGCCCGGGCCGAGGTCAAGTTCCGCGTCGAGCATCCGCAGAAGGGGACGATCTGGCTTCTGTGTTCGGCCAGTCCGCTCCGCTCGGCCGACGGGGCGATGTGGTACGGCTACATGATCGACATCACCGAGCGGCTCGAGATGGAACGCCGGGCGGCGCGGGCCACGGCCGAGGCGCATGATGCGATGGACCGTCTGGCCTCGATCGCCGAGATTGCGCCGGTCGGGCTTTACGAGGCGCAGCGCGCGCCCATGGGCGGGTTGAACTTCACTTATACCCGCGCGCATTTCAACGACCTGATGGGGTTTTCCGGCGGCGACGATCAGCGGCTGCAGACGCATATCCTGGAGCGCATCCATCCCGACGACCTGCCCCAGTTCCTGGCCAATATCGAAACCACCTCGCAGACCCTCGCGCTTCGGCGCCAGCGGTTCCGGATCTTCCATCCGATCCGGGGCATGCGCTGGCTCGATGCCTCGGCGACCCCGCGCAAGGGGCCGGACGGGGTCGTGACCTGGCGCGGCGCGCTTTACGACGTGACCGCCGATGTCGAACGCGAAGCCGACCTGCGCCGCGCCCACGGCTTGGCCGAGAAGATGCGGATCGAGAACGAGCGGCAGGCGCTGCATGACGGGTTGACTGCCCTGCCGAACCGGCGGTTCTACGACCGGGTTCTGGCCGAGCGTCTGGCCGAGGCGGGTGCGGGCGGGCCGCGCGATTGCGTGTTGATCCGCATCGACCTCGACCATTTCAAATATGTCAACGACACCCTGGGCCATGAGGCCGGGGACCAGGTGCTGATCCGGGTGGCCGAGGTGTTGCGCGGTGCGATCCGGGGGGCCGATTTCGCCGCGCGGATCGGGGGCGACGAATTCGCCATCCTGCTGGCGCCGGGCGTGACGCGGCGCCATGCGCAGGATGTGGTCGAACGGGTGCAGGCCCGGCTGGCCGAACCGATGCTGTATCGCGGGCGCCCCTGCCGGTTCGGCGCCAGCTTCGGGATCGCCCAGTGCGACGACATCTGCGGCCCCGACAGCGACATCCAGCTTTTCGCCGATGCCGCGCTTTATCGCGCCAAGGCCAGCGGCCGCAGCCGGATGCAGTTCTTCACCCGGGCGCTGCACGACACGATCCTGCGCGACCGGCGGCTGGCGGCCGAGATCCACGAGGCGCTGGAGCGCGACGAATTCGTGCCGTTCTTCCAGCCCCAGGTCTGCGCGATGGAGAACCGTCTGGTCGGGGCCGAGACGCTTCTGCGCTGGCGCCATCCGACGAAGGGCGTGCTGGCGCCCTCGGCTTTCATGCATGTGGCCCAGCAGCTGCGGCTGGTGCCCGAGATCGACCGCCTGATGATGGAGAAATCCCGTCAGGCGCTGGACCGCTGGCGCGCGGCGGGGCTGCATCTGCCCAAGATCAGCTTCAATGTCAGTTCTGGCCGGATGCACGACCCCGACGTGGTCTCGGCCGCGCGGGCGATGCGCAGCGAGGACACCAAGGTGACCTTCGAGTTGCTGGAATCGATCCTGGTCGAAGAGGAAAGCGATGCCTTCCGCACCCATCTGGCCGCCGTGCGCGAGGCCGGGATCGACATCGAGATCGACGATTTCGGGTCGGGCCATGCCTCGATCATCGGGCTGCTCGAGATCGCGCCCTCCTCGCTGAAGATCGACCGCCGCATCGTGGCGCCGGTGGCAAGCGACCTGCGCTCGCGCAATCTGGTGCGCGCCATCGTCGAGATCGCCGAGGCGCTGGGGATCGGCACCGTGGCCGAGGGGGTCGAGACGCCCGATCAGGTGCGGATCCTGCGGGGGCTGGGCTGTCAGGTGCTGCAGGGCTACCTGTTTTCCCGGCCTGTCGACGAGGCCGGGTTCCTGGCCTATGCGACGGAAAAGCTGCGGCGGCGGGCCTGACCGCCCGCCGCGCGAGGCCGTCAGCCCGGAAGCAGCGGCAGATAGGTCACGAGGATCAGGACCGCGACCAGCACCGCCAGATAGGGCAGCACCGCCTTGGCGATGCGCTCGAGCCCCAGCCCGGTGACCGAGGAGGCGACATAAAGATTGATCGCGACCGGGGGCGTGATCATGCCGATGGCCAGACCGACGACCAGGATCACCCCGAAATGCACCGGATCCACCCCGAGTTGCAGCGCCAGCGGCAACAGCAGCGGCGTCAGGATGATCAACGCCGAGGCGGTCTCGACGAAGATGCCGGTGACGAGGATTAGGACCAGCATCATTGCCAGCACGATCGTCGGATTGTCCGAGACCGACAGCACCAGCGCCCCGATCTGCGCGGGCACCTGCCAGTTCGACAAGGCCCAGCTGAGCGCGGCCGAGGCCGAGATCACGAACATGATGACGGCCGTGGTCACGCCCGAGCGGATCAGCAGCCGGTAGATGTCCTTCAGCCCCATGTCGCGATAGACGAAGAGCGAGACGAAGATCGCGTAATTGACCGCGATCACCGCCGCCTCGGAGGGCGTGAAGAGGCCCGAAAAGATGCCGCCCAGGATGATGACCGGGGTCATAAGCCCCCAGAAGGCCGAGACGAAGCTGCGCGCGATGGTTCTCAGCGAGAAGGGGGCGCCCTTGGGATAGGCCCGCCGGTGGCCCTGCACCAGGGCCACGACCATCAGCCCCGTGCCCATGGCGATGCCGGGCAGAAAGCCGCTCAGAAACAACGCCGACACGGATTCCTGCGCGATCACCGCATAGATGATCATCGGCACCGAGGGCGGGATCACCACGCCGATGGTGCCGCCCGCCGCGATCAGGCTGGCGGCCGAGGCCGGGTCATAGCCCTTGCGGGTAAGCTCGGGCACCAGCGTCGAGCTGACCGCCGCCGTCGTCGCCGCGCCCGAGCCCGAGATCGCGGCGAAGAACATCGCCGCCAGCACCGAGACGATGGACAGGCCGCCTTTGAGAAAGCCGATCATCGCATCGGCCAGCGCCACCAGCCGGGCGCTGACCTTGCCCTCGGCCATGATGTCGCCTGCGAGGATGAACATCGGCACCGCGACCAGCGCGAAGGAGTTGATGCCGGAAAACATCTGTTGCGGCAGCACCAGAAGCGGCACGCCGCCGGCCTGCATCGCGACCATGGTCGCGCCGCCGATGGCCAGCGCGACCGGCAGGCCGAGGATCATGAACAGAAAGAACAGGCCGAAGAGAAGCAGGCTCATTCCACCGGCTCCCCGGCGTCGGGAAGGGCGCCGGTCAGCACAAGCCGCATCAGATCGGTCGCGGCCAGCCAGGCCATCAGACCCGCGCTGACGGGGATGATCGCGTAGACATAGCTCATGGGCAGCCGCAGCGCGGCCGATTTCTGGAAGCTCTGCATCGTCATGTAGGTCTGGCCGATCCAGGCCAGGCTGATCAGGAAGGCCACGGCGATGACCAGGGCCAGCGCGGTCGCGGCGCGCCGGGCCGGGTCGGGCAGCCGCTCGACCAGCACGCCGACCGCGATATGGCGGTGCCGCTGCCAGGCCAGCGCCGCGCCCAGAAAGGTCAGCCCGATCAGAAGGAACCGCGCGACCTCCTCGGTCCAGCCGACCGCGGTGAAGGCCACCCGCGACACGATCTGCAGCGTGATGACCGCGATCAGCGCCGCCATGCCCGCCGCGATCACGGGGGCAAGCACGGCGCCGATCGCGCGTTCGATCCGGCCGAGGAGGCTCAGCACGTCAGTTCAGCTCCGCCCGGATCCGGGTCAGGGTGTCGCCGAACCTCTCGCCGTATTTCTCGTAGACCGGCGCCACGGCCTCCTGGAAGGCGGTCAGGTCGGGGGTCTCGTTCACCTCCATCCCGGCGGCTTTCAGTTCGTCAAGCTGCTGGGCCTCCATATCGGCGTTGAAGGCGCGTTCGGTGGCCGCCGCGTCATGCGCGGCCTCGACCACGATCTGCTGCGCCGCCTCGGGCAGTTTCGACCAGGTGGGCATGCCCATCACGAAGACCGCGGGCGCATAGGTATGCCGGGTCATGGTCATGTATTTCTGGGTCTCGTTCAGCTTGAAGGAATAGACCACCCCGACCGGGTTTTCCTGCCCGTCGATGGTGCCCTGCTGCATCGCCGTCAGCGCCTCTGTCCAGGCCATCGGAATGGCATTGGCGCCCAGCGCCCGGAAGCTGTCGGTATAGACCGGGTTCTCCATCACGCGGATGCGCAGCCCGTCGAGATCGGCGGGCGTCGCCACCGGACGCCTGGAGTTGGTCAGGTTGCGGAAGCCGCGCTCGGCATAGGCAAGGCCCTTGAGATTGACATCGGCCAGCTTGTCCAGCAGCTCCTGGCCGATCTCGCCGTCGAGCACCCCATAGGCGGCCTCGCGCGAGGGAAAGAGGAAGGGCAGCTCGAACACCGCCATTTCCTCGACGAAGTTCGCGACCGGCCCGTTGGTGATCAGTCCCATGTCGATGCTGCCGATCTGCATGCCTTCCAGCAGGGTGCGTTCGTCGCCGAGCGTGGCATTGGGCACGATCTCGACCGAGATCTTGCCGCCGCTGCGTTCGGCCACCAGATCGCGGAAGGCGACGGCGGCCACCTGATAGGCGTCCTTCTCGTTCACCACATGGGCCAGCCGCAGGGTGACGGGCTTCATGCCGTCGAGATCGGCGGCCAGAGCGGGGGTGGCGCCAAGCGCCAGCGCGGCGGCTGCGGCGGACAGGAACGAACGTCTCTGCATCGGGGAGTCTCCTTCAGGATCAGCGGCGGGACCTTGGGCGATGTTACGCAGGGCGTCAACCGAACATGCCGATAATTGCGGCAGACGCGCGCGGGGGGACAGGATGATTTGCCGGGGGGGAGTGCCCGGATTTCGCCTTGATCGCGACAGACTGCTGCCCCGGGGTGGCATTATCCCGGATCTCAGAACAATTCTGCCGTGGCCTGCCAATCGATGCCCGATCTTTCACCGCCGATGCCGCAGCCGAGGGTCGGGGCGCGTGCCGTCCCGGCCGGGGCGGTGCTGGCGGCCGTGACCCTGGCGGCGCTGATCCTGCGTCTGCCGCTGCTGTTGTGGGGGGCCGACGCGCTCGACCGGCAGGTCTTTCCCGACGACACCTATTATGTTCTGTCCATCGCGCGCAACATCGCGGCCGGTCTCGGCCCCACGGCCGATGGGACGGTGCCGACCACGGGGTTTCAGCCGCTGATAGTGGCGCTTCTGGTGCCGATCTTCCGGCTGACCGCCGACCCGGTCCTGCCCGCACTGGCGGCGGGGCTGGCGGCACGGCTGGCGCTGGCGCTGACCGGGTCATGTCTGGCGGCGGCCGGGGTCGGGCTGGTGCTGGCCACCGGTCCGGTCTTTGCACTGACCCATCCGAACGGGCTTGAAACCGCGCTGGCGGCGGCGGCGTTGCTGGCCACAGCCGTTGTGCTGGCCGAAACCCGGCCGGGTGCACCGATGCGTCGCTTCTTCGGGATCGGGGGGCTGGCCGGGCTCGCGGTGCTGGCGCGGGTCGATGCGGCGGTGCTGCTGGCACCGGCGGGGATCTGGGCGGTTCGCGCGCTGGGCTGGCGCGGCGCGGGGCGCGCGGCGCTGACGGCGTTTGCCGTGATCGCGCCCTGGGTCGGGGTCTGCCTTTGGCTGACCGGAAATCCGCTGCCCGAAAGCGGGGTGGCGGTGGCCACGCTTGCGGCGGCCGACGGGTTCGACGGATGGATGACCTTCACGATGGGCGTGCTGGCCTTGGGCGGGGTCTGGCCCGACGCGGTTTTCGGCTGGGCGCCCATGGCCGGGATCGCGGTCGCGGCCGCAATCCTGCTGCCTTTGCTGGCGGTTCGGCGGGGGCATTGTGCGCCGCTGGCGGCGGCGCTGGCCCTGGGCTGCCTTGCGCTCTTTCTGGCCTACACGTTGGGGCTTGGCGCGGTCTGGTTCTTCGAGCGCTACTTTTCGCCGATCCATTGCCTGGTGCCGGTGCTGGCCGCGGCTCTGGTGTTCGGGCGGTCCCCGCCCTTGGCGGTGCGTGTGCTTTGGGGGCTGGCCGTCCTCGCGCTTTGCGGCTTTGGGCTCTGGCGCCTCGCACCGGTGCTGAGCGATCCGGGGACCGAGCGGCTGCATGCCTTCGCGCCCCCCAGCGGCTATGGCGAGATGGCCCGCGATCTGCTGCCCGAGCTGCCGCCGGGCGCGACCCTTGGGGCGCTGCAAAGCGGGGCGCTTGGATATTTCGCGCCGCCGGGTCTGCGGGTGGTCAATCTCGACGGGGTGGTGAACGGTCCGGCGGCCGCGGCGCTGCGCGAGGGGCGGGTCTGCACCTATCTGAAAGCCGCCGGGATCACCCATTTCGCCGATTGGGACCTGAACCGCGCCCTGCTTCTGCGCCGGGTCGACCCCGGCGCTGCGGTCGTCCTCGACCCGCTTTACCGGTCGGCCGTGGCGCAGGGTCGTCACCGCGTCACGCTTTACAGCGTCACGGCAGACTGCACCCCGCGACCCTGAGTCTCGCGATCTCCTGACATCCTGCCCCGGCCGGCCGGGCCGCTCGGCGCGACATGCTGTGTCTGGCCCCGGATTTTCCCGGCGCGATTCGGAATATCCTCTCGAAACCGGGGTCGATGCCGCCTGCGGCCGGGTGGGAATCCTCCGATCGGCCGGTATTCGCAAAATGCATGATAGCTATGCGTTCAGAAATGTGGCGAGCGCAGGCCCGGTGCCCCGACTTCGCCACAGGTCGAAACGAAGGGTTACGCTGCCGACGGAGCGGAGTCCGGCGCATCTGCAACGCAACGTCAGAGATCGGCGGGAAGAAATACCGTTTGGCGGCCGTCCGGGCGCGAGTCGGGGAATCGGACGTGCCGATCGCGCTTCGTTACCGCAGCGGGATCGGGCGCAACGTCACAGCGTCCGGCAAGCAAGAAAGAACGAGGCTTTTGATTTTAATCCTGGCGAAGGGCGGTTCTCGCCGTGGTTTTGTTTCCCTTGCGTCACCTTTGGGGCGTTTCGGCCAAGATCCCAATTGGGGCATTTCCTAGGAGAACCGGAAAAATTTAGCGGACTGTCCGTTTGTCGCCCGGCGGCTTCTCATCCAGAACGCGAATGTCCGGAAACAGAACAGGCCTAAAGCCTCGTCTTTTCCCGAACCTGGACGGAGATGCAGACATGGACCCGGAAACACCCGACATGATCGGAACGGGAGAGATTTGCCTGGCGCATGAGCTTGGACCGCGCGACGCGGCCGGCATCCGCGACCGGGTCCTGGCGGCCCTGCGCGGGGGCGGCGCCATCGTTGTCGACACGACCGAAGCGACTGGCATGCATGTGGCGATCCTACAGATATTGCTGGCTCTGGCCCGGGACGCGGCCCTGGCCGGCCGGCCGTTCACGCTGATCGCCCCGCCCGGCGGCGCCTGCGCGACCGCCTTCGAACGGGCTGGTCTCGACCTGCCGGGTCAGGCGCGCGCCGCCTGATCCGAGCCCCCCAGATCTTGGAGAATTGCAATGTCAAAGACGATCCTCGCCATCGACGACTCGCCGTCGATCCTTCAGATGGTGGCGCACACCCTCACAACCGCAGGTTATCAGGTGATCGAGGCGGTCGACGGGGCGGACGGCTATGACAAGGCCGTCGCCAACCGGATCGACGCGGTCATCACCGACCTGAACATGCCCCGGCTGAGCGGGCTCGACTTCATCCGCAAGTACCGCACCCATGCCTCGAGCGCGGGCGTGCCCATCGTGTTCCTGACCACCGAGACCGATGACGGGCTGAAGCGCGAGGCCAAGGAGGCGGGTGCCACCGGCTGGATCGCCAAGCCCTTCAAGCAGGATCAGCTGCTGGCCGTCGTGAAGAAGGTCGCCGGAGCATGACCCTGTCCGCCGATCCCGCCGAAACCTTCCGCCAGGAGGCGCGCGACCTTCTGGACACGCTGGAACAGACCCTTCTGGATCTCGAACACGACCCGGGCGACAGCGCGCTGGTCGATGCCAGCTTCCGCGCCATGCACACCCTCAAAGGGTCGGGCGCCATGTTCGGCTATGACGAAGTGGCCGATTTCGTGCATGAATTCGAGACCGCCTTCGACCGCGTCCGCAAGGGCAAGGCGGCGATCAGCCCGGGCCTCGTGGTGATCGCGCTGGCGGCCAAGGACCATATCGCCGATCTGGTCGGCGAGCCCGGTCAGCACGCCGCGAAGGGCGCACCGATCCTCGAGGCGCTGCGCCAGACGGTCGATACCGGCCCGGAGACGGGCGCCGCGCCCGCCGCAAAGGGTCCGGCCGCCGCGGCGCCTGCAGGGGGGGTGCGGGTGCGGTTCCGGCTGCCGCCCGACGCCATCGCCTTCGGGACCGATCCGGTCTTGCTGCTGGACGAGATGCGCGAGCTGGGGGCCGACCGCGTGGTCGGGCTGACCGACCGGCTGCCGCCGCTTGACGAGATGGACCCGAGCGGCACCTATCTGGGCTGGGAAGTCACCTTCGAGGCCGGGATCTCCGCCGAACAGATCGACGATGTCTTCCTCTTCGTGCGCGACGGCATGGAGCTGACGCTGGAACTGCTGCAGCCGCCGCAGGCGCCGAAGGACGCGTCCGAGGCGGCGGCCCCCGCCGACATGGCGCGGCGTGGCCGCGAGGCCGAGGGCCGCGCCGCCTCGTCGCTCAGGGTGCCGGCCGAGCGGCTCGACGAGCTGATGGACCGGGTCGGCGAGTTGGTGATCGCCCAGTCGCGGCTGGCGCAGATCGCCTCGGCCGGGGACGATCTGAACCTCAAGGCCGTGGTCGAGGAACTTGAACGGCTGTCCTCGGGGCTGCGCGACACCACGATGGGCATTCGGATGGTGCCGATCGGCACGCTGTTTTCGCGCTTCCGTCGGCTGGTGCACGACCTCTCGGGCGAGCTGGGCAAGGAGATCGACTTCGTCACCAGCGGCGAAGAGACCGAGCTGGACAAGACCATGATCGAGCGGTTGGCCGATCCGCTGGTCCACCTGATCCGCAATGCCATCGACCATGGCGTCGAGGGGCCCGAGGCGCGCGGACATGCGGGCAAGCCCGCCCGCGGCCGGGTCCGGCTGTCGGCCGCCCATACCGGGGCCGAGGTCGCGATCTCGATCGCCGATGACGGGGCGGGGCTCGACCCGGCGCGAATCCGCGCCAAGGCCGAGCAGAACGGGCTTCTGGCGCCCGACCAGAAGGTGACCGATCAGGAGCTTTACCAGTTCGTGTTCCATCCCGGGTTTTCGACCGCAAGCCAGGTCACCTCGATCTCGGGGCGCGGGGTCGGCATGGACGTGGTCAAGCGCACCATCGAGGGCTTGCGCGGGACCATCGACCTGACCAGCACGCCCGGTCAGGGCACGGTCGCGACGCTGCGCCTGCCGCTGACGCTGGCGATCATCGAAAGCATGCTGGTGCAGGTCGGGGCCGGGCGCTACGCGATCCCGCTGTCGGCGGTCGAGGAATGCGTCGAGCTGCCCGCCGCGCAGGACGGCAAGGCCGCCGGGCGCAACTTTCTGAACATCCGCGGGCGGCTGGTGCCGTTCCTGCGGCTGCGCGAGCTGTTCAGGACCCAGGCCGAGCGGGCCGAGCACCAGAAGGTGGTGATCGTCTCGGCGGGCGAGGCGCGGGTCGGGCTGGTGGTCGACCAGATCATCGGCAACAGCCAGACCGTCATCAAGTCGCTGTCCAAGCTGCATGCCGATGTCGAGACCTTCTCGGGCGCGACCATCCTCGGCGACGGCACGGTGGCGATGATCCTCGATGTGAGCGCGCTGGTCGGCTTCGGCCAGGCCTATGAAAGCCGCCTGCGCGGCGAGCAGCTGGGGAGGGTGGCATGAGCGCCGTCGACAAGCCCACCGGGCCCGCCGCGATGCGCGCCCTGACCGTCGGGCTTCAGGGCGAGGTCTTCGCGCTGCCGGCCGAAACCGTCAGCGAAATCCTCGACATGGTTCCCGTGACCGAGGTGCCCAATGCGCGGGCCTTCGTGAACGGTGTCATCAACGTGCGCGGCAAGGTGGTGCCGCTTGCGGATCTTCGGGTCATGTTCGGCATGGAGCGCACCCCGCCCGATGCCGATACCCGGATCGTCGTGACCGAGATCGACCTCGACGGGGAACCGGCGCTGGTCGGGATCATCGCCGACAAGGTGCACGACGTCACCGAAATCTCGGACGCCTCCGTCGAGGAGGCGCCGAAGGTCGGCATGCGCTGGCCCGCCGAATTCGTGCGCGGCATCGGCAAGCATGGCGACGACTTCATCATCATCCCGGACATGGGCCGGATCTTCGGATCGAAGGGGGATCGCGATCCGTCCTTCGCCACGGACGAAAGGAAAGCGAAATGACACTCTCTCTCAGGGCCAAGCTCGCCCTCGCCTTTGGCGCCCTGCTGCTGTTGATCAGCCTGTTGGGGGGCGTCGCGATCCTGCAGATGAACCGGATCAACGCGCAGTCGACGATCATCGCCGACAACTGGCTGCCCAGCGTGGACGAGGTGCGCCAGCTCGACACGATCATGGCCAAGTATCGCATCGGCGAGTATGCCCATGTTCTGGCCACCACCGAGTCCGAATTCGAACGGATCGAAACCTATATCGACGGCGTCCGGGCCAAGCTTGACGCCAGCCGCGCCGCCTATGAGGCGCTGATCATCGCGCCCGAGGAACGGCAGCTTTACGCCCAGTTCAACGAAAGGCTGACGAACTATCTCGAGAACTCCAAGCGGATCCTGCGCTATTCGCGCAACAACCAGAAGGACCTGGCCGGCCGCGATATGAGCGACTCTCTGGAACTGTTCGATACGGTCACGGCCGATCTGACGGAACTGGTGGCCTTCAACTCGAACGGAGCGCGTGCGGCCAGCGCGGAAGGCGACGAAGCCTATGCAACCTCGCAGAAGGTGGTCTTCGGGGTGATCGGGCTGGCGCTGCTGGTCGGCATCGGTACCGCGATCTTCCTGATCCGCAACATCACCCGCGCCCTGGGCGGCGAGCCCGACTATGCCCGCGACGTGATCCGCGAGATCGCCAGCGGCAATCTCGAGGTCAAGGTGGCGACCCGCGAAGGTGACAGCGACAGCCTGCTGGCGGCCGCGCGCGACATGGTGGCCAAGCTGAAGGAGGTGATCACCGAGGTTGCGGTCTCGTCCCGCAACGTGGGCTCCGGCAGCCAGGAGATGTCGGCCGCGGCCGAGCAGCTGGGTCAGGGCGCGACCGAGCAGGCCTCGTCGACCGAGGAAGTGTCGTCCTCGATGGAAGAGATGGCGGCCAACATCAAGCAGAACGCCGACAACGCCTCGCAGACCGAGAAGATCGCCCGCCAGTCGGCCGGCGACGCCAAAAGCAGCGGCGATGCCGTGGGCAAGGCGGTCAAGGCGATGGAGACCATCGCCGAGAAGATCCTGATCGTGCAGGAAATTGCCCGTCAGACCGACCTGCTGGCGCTGAACGCGGCGGTCGAGGCGGCCCGGGCCGGGGAACATGGCCGCGGCTTTGCGGTGGTGGCCTCGGAAGTGCGCAAGCTGGCCGAACGCAGCCAGGCGGCGGCGCAGGAAATCTCGGGCCTCTCCGGCGATACGGTCAAGGCCGCGCAGCAGGCAGGCGAGATGCTGACCCGGCTGGTGCCCGACATCCAGCGCACCGCCGAACTGGTGGCCGAGATCTCGAATGCCAGCCAGGAACAGAATGCCGGGGCCGCGCAGATCAACGTCGCGATCCAGCAACTCGACAAGGTGACCCAGCAGAACACTTCGGCCTCCGAGCAGATGGCGGCCACCGCCGAAGAGCTGGAAAGCCAATCGAGCCAGTTGCAGCAGGTGATCGGCTACTTCCGTGTCGCGCTCGATGAAATGGCCGGGCGTGCGGGCAGCCATCACGTGGCGCAGCGCGGCCGCCGGTCGGACAGTTCGCCGGTCGAGGACGCGATCCGCAAGACCGCCGCGCCCGCCCGGCGGCGCCCGTCCCAGGCCTCGGGGGGCTTCATGCTCGACATGGGCGGCGATGACGACATCGACCAGCAGTTCATGCGCTCTGGCGCCGCCTGAGCCGCCCTATCCCACAGTTCCGGCCGCCTCGCCGAGGCGGCCGGTCTCCGACCGATCCCGGGAGATCAGAATGGCCGACCAGACCCAATATGTGACGCTCGGCGCCGCCGACAGTCTTTTCGCCGTGCCCGTCGAGCGGGTGCAGCAAATCCTTGAAACCCAGTCGATCGCGGCGATGCCCCATGCCCCGGCCGATTTCCTGGGCATGATCGACGTGCGCGGGCAAAGCGTGCCGGTGATGGACCTGCGCAAGCGCCTGGCGCTGCCCGCCGCCGAGGACAGCCACAGCACCCGGATCATGGTGCTGGACGCCCGCGTGGGCGAGGCGCCGCGCCGGATCGGGCTCAAGACCGACCGGGTGTTCGAAGTGACCGCGCTCGATGCCGACACGATGGAGGCGCCGCCCGATCTGGGCGCGTCCTGGCGCACCGAATTCGTGGCGGGCGTCGGCCGCCGCAACGGGGCCTTCGTGACCGTGCTCGATCTTGACCGGCTGTTCGCCGCGGCCGATCTGCCCGCGGCCTCCGGCGCCGCCGCCTGAGCCTCCCTCCCGGGTTTTCGACCGCGTCGCGGACGCCCCGGCCCTGCAACCCATCTTTCACGGAGCCCGCCATGACGGCCTCTTCGCTAGCCCTGAGACCGACCGGCGGTGCCGATGACGGCGACCGGATCGACGATAGCAGCTTTTCGCGCATTGCCACGCTGGTGAACCGCCAGACCGGGATCCGGCTGCCGCCGTCCAAGCGCCTCATGGTCGAGGCGCGGCTTCGGCGGCGGGTCCGGGCCTGCGGTCAGCCCAACCTTGCCGCCTATTGCCGGTTCCTGTTCCAGGAGGGCGGGCTTGACCGCGAGGCGCTGCACCTGATCGACGTGGTGACCACCAACAAGACCGACTTCTTCCGCGAGTCCGATCATTTCCGGTTTCTGGCGGGACCCGGGCTTGACGCGATGCTGGGGCGGGCCGGGGGCGGGCGCCGGACCCGGCTCAAACTCTGGAGCGCGGCCAGTTCGATCGGGGCCGAGGCCTACACCATCGCGATGGTGCTGGCCGAGGCGGCGGCGCGGGGTCCGGGCTTCGACTTCACGGTGCTGGGCACCGACATTTCGACCGCCGTTCTGGCCCATGCCAAGATGGCGATCTATCCCACCGCCTTCGCGGCCCCGGTGCCCGAGGGGCTGCGTCATCGCTATTTCATGGAGGCGCGCGACCCCGTGCGTCAGGAGGTGCGGGTCGTGCCCGAACTGCGCGCGCGGGTGTCCTTTGCGCGGCTCAACCTGATGGACACGCGCTATGCCGTCGACAGCGATTTCGACGCGATCTTCCTGCGCAATGTCCTGATCTATTTCGAACGCGACGTTCAGATCGCCGTGGTCGGGCGGCTGATCCGGCATATCCGGCCGGGCGGGTTCCTGTTTCTCGGTCATTCCGAAAGCGGGATCGCGGCCGAACTTCCGCTGCGCCAGCTCGCGCCCGCCACCTTCCAGGTCGAATGAGGATGCCATGACTTTCCAACCCAGCTTTTCCGGCAAGAAATGGCGCGTCCTGATCGTCGACGATTCCGCCTCGGTGCGGCGCGTGCTCAGCGACATCATTTCCAGCGATCCCTGCCTCGAGGTGATGGGGACCGCCGCCGACCCCTATGCCGCGGCCGAACGGATCGGCCGCGAACTGCCCGACGTGATCTTTCTGGACATCGAGATGCCGCGCATGGACGGGCTGACCTTCCTGCGCAAGATCATGGCCCAGCGTCCGCTGCCGGTGGTGATCTGTTCCAGCCTGACCGAAGAGGGCTCGGTCGCGCTGATGGAGGCGATGGAGGCGGGCGCGGTCGATGTGGTGACCAAGCCGCGCATGGGCTCGGTCGAGTTCCTGCAGCATTCGCGGATGATGATCTGCGACACCGCGCGGGCCGCCGCCCAGGCCCGGGTCCGGCCGGGACGCGCGCGGCGCATGCAGGTCGAGAAGAAGCTCAGCGCCGATGCCATGCTGCCGGCCCGGCCCGGGCGCGGCCCCTCGGTGGTCGCGGCCGAACGGATCGTCTGCATCGGCGCCTCGACCGGCGGCACCGAGGCGATCCGCGAGGTGCTGGAGGCGCTGCCCGCCGACTGTCCGCCCATCGTCATCGTCCAGCACATGCCCGAAGGATTTACCGCGGCCTTCGCCCGGCGGCTTGACGGGCTGTGCGCAATGACCGTGCGCGAGGCCCGCGACGGCGACCCGATCCTGCCCGGACAGGTGCTGATCGCGCCGGGCAACCGCCACATGATGATCGCGCGGGCGGGCGCCCATGCCCGCATCGTCATCGCGGACGGCCCGCCGGTTTGCCGGCACCGGCCCTCGGTCGACGTGATGTTCCGGTCTGCCGCGCAGCAGCTGGGCAGCGGCGCGGCGGGTATCCTGCTGACCGGCATGGGCGATGACGGCGCGCAGGGCCTGCTGGAAATGCGCGAGACAGGCGCCGCGACGGTCGCCCAGGACGAGGAAAGCTCTGTGGTCTTCGGCATGCCGAAAGAGGCCATCGAACGGGGTGCCGCCGCCCGGGTCCTGCCGCTGCCGCGCATCGCGCCCGCGATCCTGCAATTCTGGGCCGGGTCGGGGGGTGCGCGATGAGCGCGGCGGCCGCCTGGCTCCGGGTGGTTCCCGCCGACCCGCCCGGGTCCGCGGTGCTCGACGAGATCGTCTCGGGCCGGTTCGCGGCCCATATCGCCGGGCCGCGCCAGGCCATCGAGCAGGCCTTTCTGGCGATGGGCAGCGGTCTGATGGCCGGGGCGCATCTGCTGACCGACATCTCGGCCGCGCATCGCGACATGGCGCTGGAATTCGAGGGTCCCGCGTTCCTGCAGGGGGTCGAGCAGATCAGCCGCCTGCGCGACGAGGTCGGCCGGGTGCTGGAGGGCATCACCACCGGCGACGCCGAAATCGCCCGGCTGGCCGAGACCACCAAGCGGGTGCGCACGCCGCTGGAACAGATGGATTCGGCGATCCGGCTTCTGGGGCTTGTCGCGGTCAACGCCCGGATCGTGGCGGCGGGCATCGAGTCCGACCAGAACGATCTGACCGCCTTCACCAGCGAGATGGCCGGGATCGCGGCCGAGGCCAAGGCCGCCGTGCGCTCGATTTCGGAGGTGCATGAGCGGGTCTGCCGCACCGTGGCCGAGACCCGGCGCACCCAGACCGAATTCAGCCGCGGCCATTTTCGCACCATGGCCGCGATCCGCGACCGCCTGGACGAGGACCTGCGCAGCATCGAGGCCCAGCGCGCCCAGGCGGCGGAACATGCCGACAGGTCGGCGACGCTGGCGGCGGGCATCGGCGCCCAGGTCGGCGAGGCGGTCGCGGCGGTGCAGGCGGGCGACATGACGCGCCAGCGTCTGGAACATGTCGAGACCATCCTCGACCGGCTGGCCGATGCCGCCGATGCCGCCGATGCCGAGCGGCTGGCGGGGCTTCTGGGGCCGCTGGCGGCGGCCGAACTGGGCGCGACCCATGCGGATTTCGTGGCCGAGGTCGGGCATTTCGTCAATGCTCTCGAAGCGATGCGGGTCGATGCCGACGCGGTGCTGCGCGCCGGGACCGAACGCGCCGGGCGGACGCTCGCGGCCAGCGGCGAAGCGCTGGCGGCGCTGGTCCGGGACCTGCGCTCGATCCGCCCGCTGCTGGACGACGAGGCCCGCAACCGCGAGACCGCCCGCCAGCTGGGCGAGGGCGCGGCCGATGCGATGCATCTGATGATGTCGCGGATCGACGTCCTGGAACGCACCGAACACGACGTGCGGCTGCTGGGGCTGAACATGGCGATCCGCTGCAGCGGGCTGGGCGACCGGGCCAGCGGGCTGCGGGTCATCGCCAAGGAACTGAGCGGCGTCGCGGCCGACACCAGTGCCGCCGCCGCCCAGATCCGCGACATCCTCGACGGGGCGCAGAAGACCGTGGCCGACACCCGGCGGCGGACCGCCGAGGGTGGCGGGGTCGAGGGCGATCCGGCGGCCGCGGCGAGCGATCTCGAAACCGTGCTCGACCGGCTGCGGGCGCATGGCGTGACCCTGGCCGAGGCCTGCCCCCGGACCATCGCGATCCTCGACGAGACCGCCGAGCGCGCCCACCGGGTCAGCGCCAGCGGCGATGGCTGGCCTGCGCTGGTGGCGCGGCTGGAAACCCTTGGCGGGACGCCCGACCCGGACGAGGTCGCGGCTTTCGGGGATCTGCTGGCGGGGATCCGGCGGGTCTATACGATGCAGCAGGAACGCCGGATTCACGATGCCGTTCTGGGCTTGCCCACGCCCGGGGGCGAGGACGAGCCGCCCGCGGCCGACGGGGGCGACGCGGACGACATCGACGGGTTCCTGTTCTGACGCGGCCCCCGCGGGGGCCGTGGCACAGGTCTGCGATCAGGCGGCGCGGCGGCGCAGGGCGACACCCGGCAGCGCCAGCGCGGCCAGCAGCATCGGCAGGGTCGCGGGCAGCGGCACCGGGGCGGGCGCGGTCTGGGCCGACAGGGTCAGCCGCGCGGTCGCATAGATGTCGGCCGTGGCGCCGAACGGGTCCGGGATCGGCGCATCGAAATGCAGCTCAGCCAGCACGGTGCCGCCGAACAGATCGGCGGCGCTGCCGGTTGCGGTAAAGACGAAGCTCAGATCGTCGACGCCATCGAAGCTGTAGCTGTCGGCCTCGCCATAAAGCGCCTCGGCGCCGTCCTCGGTCAGCACGGTCAGGACGAAGGCCGGATCCCAGATGCCCGAGACGCCGCCGAAGATCCCGGCATAGAGCGGGCTGAACGAACTGCCGTCGAAGACCGGGGCGGTGGCCTCGGCGGTGATGTCGCCGCCCATGAACAGGACGTCGGCGGCGGTGTCGGTCAGCGTGGCGCTGAAGCCGGGGGTGGCCAGCGCAAGGGCGGTGGCGGCGGCGAGGACGGGCATCGGCAGGGACAGGGACATGACCTTTAGGTCTCCTTGAAAGATCTGTGGGAAAGCGGCCGCCCGGCGTCCGGGCGGCCGGTGCAAAGGGTCAGGCGAAGCTGAGATCGTCGAAGCTCTCGACCCCGGCGATCACCAGCTGGTCGAGATCGGCGCCGATCCAGAGCGTGACGCCCGCGGCGGTTTCGCGGATCTGGTGGATCTCGGCGCCGCCGAGGTCGATCCGGTCGATCCCGGTCTGGTAGTCGGCGATCCGGTCGGTTTCGCGCTGGCCGTTGGCGGTTTCGTCGCCGAAGACGAAGGTATCGGCGCCCGCGCCGCCCCAGATCTGGTCCAGACGGCCCGCGCCCGCGAACAGCGTCTCGTCGGCATCGGTTCCGACCAAGCGGTCATTGCCGGCCGTGCCGTGCAGCTCGACCGCGAAGTCGGACGACAGATCGACGATGGCGATGTCGTCGAAGCTGGCCCCGGCCGCGCCCCAGGACCAGACCCCGGCGCGGCCCGCGCCGATGTCGTGATCCTCGACCGGATAGGCGAAGAGGTCGGTGCCGTCGATGGTGGCCGAGATCTTGCCGTCGACGATCCGGGCCTCGAAGGTGAAGCTGTCGCCCGGCGTGTAGCTGGTGGCGCCCCGGGCGATCATCGACTCGTAGTTGTCGACCACCTTGACCAGGGTGAAGAGGTTCACCCGGGCGTCGAGTTCGATCTTGTAGTAGTTGTTCTCGTCGACATAGTTCAGCATGAAGCCGACCGCGCCTTCGGGCGCCGTCACCTCGGCCCGGATCGCGTAGTCGGTGAGGGCGTCGTCGCCGTCCCAGAGCGCGTAGCTGCCCTTGTGCAGCGCGAAGGTGCCGTCGCCCAGAGGCGACCAGCCGCGCTGCCAGACATCGGGATGGCTGGCGCCGTTCCAGGTCAGCTCGCGGCTGTAGGCGCCCGATGTCTCGACCAGCGCGCCGTCGATCACCTGCCAGTCGGCCGTGCCGGTGGCGGCGGTGCCGTCGCCCGCGATCTCGGTCGCATCGACGATGGTCCAGCCGGTGGCGTCGCCATCCTCGAACCGGTCGGCCGCGATCAGCCGGTCGCCGCTGGCCAGATCGACCGTCACCGCGTCCGAGGCGGTGCCGTCGAGCGTCAGGGCGAAGCTGTTGCGCCCGGCCGTGGCGGTGGCCTCGACGGTCAGACCCGCAGCGTCAAGGTCGCGCCCGGTCCAGAGCGCCTCGGCCGCGCCCGCGGGCAGGATCGAGGCGGCGCCGTTCAGGGCGACCGTTTCCCGCCCGTCGCCGTCCCAGTCGATGACGATCCGGTCGGGGCCGGCATCGGCACTCAGTTGCGGGGCGCGGACCACGACATCGTCGAAGATCGCGCCCTGCTGGCTCGAGCTGTAAAGCCCGACCGTCCCGGCGCCCAGCGGCGCACTGTCGGTGACCGCGCCGCCAAACAGCGCCACCCCGTCCAGCGTGACCACGATCCGGCCGCCGACCCGCGTCACCGCGAGATCCTGTTCGTCGTTGAAGGTGTAGCCGCCCGCCTCGGAGGCCAGCACCGTGGCCGTTCCGGCCTCGACCCGGATCAGCTGGCGGGCATTGGTCTGGTTGTCGAGGCTCAGCAGGTAATAGCTGCCGTCCCCGTCGAAGCTGAAGACCACGCCCATGGTGTCGTCGTCCATCGAGCGGATCGTGGTCTCGAAGGTCAGGTCGGTCCAGGCGCCGCCCTCCCAGACGACGAGGTTGTCGGTACCGTTCGACCGGTCGTAAAGCGCGGCCTCGGGCGCGCCCACCGTGTCGCCATCGGCCATGGCGCTGCCGATCACGGCGAAGTTGCCAAGCTGGCGGGCGTCGGACAGGTCCAGCATCTCGACCGTCGCGGTGCCGAAATCGGTGGCATCGAGCGCGCCGTCGAAGGACAGCTGCACGGCGCCTTCGGGCTGGTCGCCCGAGAGCGGGCCATCGGCATCGACGCCGCCCAGCGCGGCGATGGCCTCTGCGTCCAGGGCCTCGGGCGTGAAGGCGACGGAGGCGGCATAAAGATCGCTGGTTTCGCCGTTCTCGTCCGAAAAGAGCAGGAAGCCCTTTTCGCCGTCGATGGTCCAGCGCGACCCGTCCGCGACATTCGCATCGACCACCTGGGTGCCGACCAGGGCGCCGTTGATGTACTTGCTGAGAACCTGCGCGCCGTCCTCGACCTTGACGCTGAAGGCGACGCGGTTCCAGGCGTCATAGGCAAGGCTGCCGTCATATTGCCCCGAAATCCCGATGCCGCCATTGGCGATGAAAAGCTCACCATCGGTCGCGTTGGTGAGGTCGGTCTGGAACAGCGCGGTCCAGGCGCCCTGGCCGCTGCCGACATAGAGATCGAAGATCAGCGTGTATTCGGCGATCTGGCCGGTCGCGCCGGTCGTGACATGAAGCGCCTCGGTCTGGCCGAGCGCGGGCAGTTTCAGCACGCCCACCGCCTCGGCCGTGGCGCCCGCACCGCCGAGCCAGACCTTGGGCGAGGCCAGCGTGGTTTCAAAGTCGGTGCCGGTGTCCGAGCCGCCGTTGAAATCGTCCCATTCGTCGGGATCGGCCACCGCGATCACGCCCGAGCCCTTGGTGAAGTCGGCCCGGTCCTGACCGTCGGCCGAGGTCCAGAACTTCGAGGTGGTGAAGCTCCAGCCGCGCCATTCGTCGGTGCCGCGGGGCACGCTGTCGGGGGTGTCGACCGACCAGCCCTCGGGCGCGTCATGGGTCCAGCCCAGCACGTCCGAAGGGATGTTTTCGTCGACCGCCGGTTGCAGGTCGTCTGCGAGGCTGTCGAAATCCTGCGCCATCAGCACCGTGCCCTCGGCATCGGTCAGGACGATGTTGTCGACCGCCCAGAACCAGTCGTTGCCGGCCTCGCTCATCTTCCAGAAGAATTCGACCGAGGCCGCGGTGTCGGGCACCTTGAAGTCGAGCGAGATCCGTTCGTTCTGGTTCGACCCGTCATCGGTGGTATTGGCGCTGTCGAAATGCAGGATCGCGGTCGGGGTGCCGCCATCGACCGATACCAGCACCTCGGCGGTCTGCGAGTCCTCGGGCCGCCAGTGGCTGTCGAAGGACAGCGTCAGGGGCTTCTGCCCGACGCCGTTGATCGACCCGATGCCAAAGCCCAGATCGGTGCCGACTTTGGCCAGATCGGGCTGGGCGACGGCGGGGTTGACCCAGCCCTGGGCGATGCCGTCGTCGAAGGTCTCGACCAGCCAGACATCGTCGGTCTCGACGATGACCCGCAGGTCGTCGCGGCTGACGACGCCCGAGGCGGTCTCGACGGTCAGGGTCAGATCGTGGATGCCCGCGCCCAGCTCGGCCGAGGTCTCCTTGCCGGTGGCCACGACCTTTCCGTCCTCGTCGGTCCAGGTCCAGGACAGGATGTCGCCGTCCGGGTCGGCCGAGGCCGCGGCCGACAGGGCGACGGTCGCGGTGCTGGCGCCCGCATCGGCGGTGATGTGCAGGTCGGCGCCCGCATCGGCCTCGGCCTGCGCCGCCCGTTCGCCGATATCCGCGTCGTGGAACTCTTCCTGGTGGCCGACATAGGACCCGGTCAGCCCGTCGCGGCTGGCCTCTTCGGTTTCGCGGTGGCCGGTGAAATACTCGTCGAGATCGGTGAAGTAGGTTTCGGTATAGATCGCGTCGTTGTCGGGGTCGACGGTGATCAGGCGGATCGCGCCGTTGCCGCCATTGCCGCCCTCGGTGGCCTCCAGCGCGACCCCGTTCTGATAGTTCATCAGGAACTGGTACACCTTGTTGCCGTAGTCGTTGTAGGACACCACGGTTTCGGCGCCGTCGCCGAAGATGTGCCCGCCGAAGGCGAAGACGACATTCGCGTGCGAGGACACCACGTCGCGCCAGATCTCTTCGCCATCCCACGCCCCTTCGGGATCGGCGCCAAGCCAGTAGTCATAGCCCGCGCCCTCGCCCTCGAGGTCCGAGCCCAGCGGGTCGTGGCGGCCGTTGAAGTTGTTGTAGCTGTGGGTGACGATGATCGCCTTGCGGTCGCCGTAGTCGGTCAGAACCCGGTCGGCCCAGGCCAGAACGTCGTCGCGGGGGCCGAATTCCAGGTTGATGGTGACCCAGCCGGTGCCGTCGGTCGCGGTCCAGAGGTGGTAGTTGTTGTCATAGCGCTCGGGCTCGGCATCGTAGACGCCGCCGAAGGTCGGGTCCTCGGACATGTAGCCGACCGAGAAGGCGTCGTTGAAGTTCGAGGTGTCGCGCAGGTTGCCGGCGCTGTTGACGATGTCGTGGTTGCCCTGAACGATCGAGAAGTTCACCCCGGCCTCGCGCAGGATGTCATAGGCCGACAACGCGATGTCGAACTGGTTGGTGGCCGACCACTGGCTGACATCGCCCACATTGGTCAGGAAGTTGATGTTCTTGCCTTCGGCATTGTCGGCGACCCATTGGGTCATCTCGCTGAAGACATGCTCGATATAGGGGTTCGAGGTGTAGTCCTGGGTGTCGGGGAAGACCGCGATGGTATAGGCGTTCTCGCCCGCGACGCGGACCCGCACATGGTCCTCGAGGCTTTCGCCATTGGCGCCATGCGCGGTGATCACCAGGTCCGACAGGCCATAGGCGTCGAAGTCGAGCGTGAGGATGCCGTTCTCGATGCTGGCCCCGACCGCGTCGCCGTTGCTGTTGGTGACCGCGAAGTCATGGGCGCCCTCGCCGAAGACCTCGGTCAGATCGTAGTGCCGGGCCTCGTCGCTGAGGCTGACCAGCATGTCGCGGATGCCGCCCGAAACCTCTGGCTCGACCGGCGTGTCGTCCGAGACGTCGTTCAGCGTGACGCCACCCCGGCCGAATTCGGCGGTGGGCTCGTGCCCGTCGAAGCCGATTTGCACCAGCGCCTGGCCCTCGGCGAAGGGACCGTCGGCATCGACGCTGCCCAGCGCGGCGATCTCGGCGGGGCTGAGTGCCGCGCCCGACAGCGCGAAATGGGCCAGATAGCCTGCGGCGGTCTCGCCGTCCTCGTCGGTCAGGATCAGGAAGCCGGTCGAGGCATCGACGGTGAACCGCGCGGTATCGACCGTCTGGGTGCCGACCAGGGTGCCGTCGATGAATTTCGACAGGGTCGAGCTGCCGTCGCCGTTGTCCTTCACGCTCAGCGCGATCCGGGTCCAGCTTTCGGCCGGGACCGCGCCGGAATAGACGCCGGAAATCCCGATGCCGCCGCTGCCGTTGATGAAGAAATCGCCGTCGGAGGTGTTGCCCGCGTCCAGCTGCAAAAGCGACTGGAAGCCGCCGGTGGCGTCAGTGCGGATATCCCAGACCATGGTGAAATCGGTCAGGTCCGGGGTGCCCGCGGGCGGCGCGATATGCAGTCCCTCGCCAGCCTCGAAGGCCGAATAGTTCAGAACCGGACTGTCGCCGCCGGGGGCCTCGATGCCGAATTGCGCGGCATGGCCGATCCGGCTGTCGCCGAGGGCGACCGGCGTGCGATAGTCCGAGCCTTCTAGGATCACCTCGGCCTCGCCATAGCGGGTGGCGACGGTGCCGCCCGCAAAGGTGACCTCGACCGCGTCGGCGCCGGGCGCGACCGGGAAGAAGCCGCCCGCAGCGGGGGCGGGGGCCGCGGCCAGCGCCGCTGCCACGGTTTCCGCATCCGGCGGGTTCGCCATGAAGAAGATCGACGAGACGAAGCCCGCCGAGGTCTCGCCGTCATTGTCGGTGAAAAGCCGGAGCCCGATTTCGGGGTCGATGGTCCAGCGGTCGGTGACACCCAGGGTCTGGGTGCCGACCAGCGCGCCGTCGACGAATTTGCGCAGCACCGTGTCGCCGTCTTCCAGCGTGACGGTCATCGCGACGCGGACCCAGGTATCGAACGGCACCTGACCCTCGTAGACGCCGGAAATGCCCAGCGCGGCGCCATCCGCCCCGCGTTTCAGGAACAGCTCGGCATCGCCGTCGCCGGTCTGCACCAGCCCGGTATAGGACCCGGCGGTCGACGGGATGTAGAGATCCATCGCCAGCGCCCATTCGGCGACCTGTGCGTCGGCCTTGGGCCGGAGCGTCACGGATTGCGCATCGGTCAGCGCGTCGAAGGCCAGAACGTCCGCCTCCGTTCCGCCGATCGCCGGAAGGCCGAAATCGGTCGTGCTGCCAAGCGCGTGATGCGCGAGATCGAGTGCCATGCTGTTCCCCCAGACCATGTCATCGCGCGCCGGAACGGCGGCGCGGTCGGGGAAGCCTTGCGGCAGGCTTACATATAGATCAAATTGATTGTATCTTCCGGACGGTTAGGTTTTTTCAATGAATTATCCGCAGATCCGTGCCTTCCATCTTGTCGCCAAGGAAGGCAGCGTACGGCGCGCGGCCGAGCTTCTGGGCGTGTCTCAGCCGACGATTTCCCAGCATCTCAAGGGGCTTGAAACCCGGCACGGGGTCCGGCTGTTCGAAAAGCGCGGCCGCGGGCTGGTGCCGACCGAGGCGGGCGAGCGTCTCTTTTCCGTGACACTGAGGTTAACGGAACTTGTCAACGAGATCGACGATCTGCTGGAGCAACGGCCGCGGGCGGCGACCGGACGGCTGCGGGTCCATGCGGATTCGCCCGGTATCGCGGTGCGGCTGGTCTCGCGGCTGAGGGCCAGCCATCCGCGGATCGAGGTCACGATCCAGCGCCGCAGCACCGAGGCCATCGCGGCGGCCCTGCTGGAAATGCGGGCCGATGTCGGCATCGCGGTCGAGCCGATGGTCGATCCGGCGCTCTTGATCCTGCCCTATCGCTATGAGGAATTGCGGGTCTGCCTGCCCGCGACCAGCCCGCTGGCACAGCGCCGCGATTTCGCGCTCGATGCCATTTCGGGCCAGACCCTGATCCAGCGCGAGTCGGGGTCGCGGACCCGGGCGCTGGTCGAACGGACCATTGCCATTGCCGGAAAGACGCCGGCCTCGGTGCTGGAGATCGAGGGCTCGGACGTCGTGCGCGAAGCCGTGGCCTGCGGCCTGGGGATGACGTTCTTCGCCGAATCCGACTGCCTGCCCGATCCGAGGGTCGTCTATCTGCGGCTGGCGCCGCCGCAGCGCCAGATCGGGTTTTCCGAACATATCATGCTGCGCCGCGACCGCCGCCGGGTCGTCGAGATCGCGGCCTTCCTGTCAGCCGCCGCGCTGGGCGAAGGCGAGCCCGCGCCGGGTGTCCCCGGGGCGCGGCGCTGAGCTCGGCCGGGCCCGGCCTGCCCGCAGGCACGCAAACGGCCGACCCGAAGGCCGGCCGCGAAAGGGGCGGTATGGCAGCCTGACGATCAGGCTTCGATATTGTCGACCACCGCGCGGGCGAAGGTCGCCACCAGCGCCGTGTAGACCTCATGGCTGGTCGGCGTGATAACCGTCACGTCCGAGCCTTCGGGCAAGAGCGGCATGACCTGGTTCAGCTTCACGGTCAGGTCGAAGGTCTGGAAGTTGGAATTGTCTTCCATGTCGATGACGTTCACCGTGCCCGACATCTGGTTGTCGGCGGCCCCGATCTGTTCCTGGAAGAAGTTGGCCAGTTCGACCTCGTTCATGTCGATCTTGATGTCCATGCCGGTCTCGCCGAGCCGTCCGACAAGCTGGGCGGCGATGGCCGCCTCGAGGTCTTGGTCGAGCGACTTCCAGTAGGCCGCGGCCTGCGGGTTGTTCAGGTCGGTCAGCGAGGTCTCGACGTCGATCGACTTGATGGTCTCGACGTCGTCGGCCAGGGCGGGGGCGGCGACGGTGGCGCCCAGAAGCGCGGCCATAATCGAAGTGCGAATCATGTCTCTTCTCCGTTCGTCAGGGTGGAACGGCGCCGGGGGGCGGCGTCCGTTTCCATTGTCGAGAGAACGTGCCAGGGGGCGGCCGGGTTCCCGGCGCGGACAGGGGCGGGCCGCGGACGGTCGGATTTCCGCGCATCGGCGGGGCGGGGGCCGGAACGGTGCCCCGGCCGATCCGACCGCCGCGGTCCTTGGCTAAAACTGCCCCCGAATGCCGAAAAGCTCTCCCCGGTTT
Organism: Rhodovulum visakhapatnamense; assembly: GCF_004365965.1. Lineage (GTDB taxonomy): Bacteria > Pseudomonadota > Alphaproteobacteria > Rhodobacterales > Rhodobacteraceae > Rhodovulum > Rhodovulum visakhapatnamense. The sequence goes on along the minus strand of NZ_SOEB01000020.1, from coordinate 12,954 downwards.
GGCCCCACTGCTGCCGCATTCTGGCGAAATCCTGTCGGACGCGGGACTTTCAGGACCTTGTCCATGGATTAGGGGATCAGGACGAATGCAAGATCGCTGCAGGGGGATCCTCAGATCCGCCGGGACCCGGCTGTGCGGGTTCGGCGGCGACGAGCGCGGGGCGCTGGTCGTCTTCTTCCTGTTCGTCTTCGTGGGCATGCTGATCGCCGGGGGCATGGCGGTCGATTTCCTGCGCGCCGACGAGGAACGCACCCGGCTTCAGGCCACGCTGGACCGCGCGGTACTGGCTGCGGCCAATCTCGACAGCCGTCAGGACCCCGAGGCGCTGGTGCACGACTACTTCCGCCGCGAGGGGCTCGAGGATCATATCCGCGACGTCCAGGTGCATTCGGATCTGAACGGCCGGGTCGTCGGCGCCACGGCGAGCTTCGACATTCACACCCTTTTCCTGCAGTTCACCGGGATCGACACGCTCAGCAGCGGCGCCTCGGGCGTCGCGCGGGAACACATCCCCAACAGCGAGATCTCGCTGGTTCTCGATATTTCGGGGTCGATGCGCTGGGATTCGCGCATGGCGATGATGCGCCCGGCGGCCAAGGACTTCATCCATTCGGTGCTGAACCCCGAGGACCCGACCCGGGTTTCGATCAATCTCATTCCCTATGCCGGGCAGACCAATCCGGGTCCGGTGCTGTTCGAGTATCTGGGCGGGCAGTGGCGCAACGGGGTGGGCAACTTTTTCGAGGAATGGCCCCAGGACATCTCGCACATGACCACCGATTTCGACACCGACGGCGACGGGGTGCCCGACACGGTGGTCAAGGTCGACGAGTTTCCCGATTCCGGCCAGCCCAATCATGTCAGCAACGATCCCGACGATTTCTTCCCCGAGATGGTGAAGTTCATCCGCAGCTCGGTCCCGGCGGTGGCGTCGGCGACGGTGATCGGGGCGCGGGTCAAGGGCGGCATCCAGACGACGCAGTATTACGCTGTCGAGGGCAACGCGAATGGCGAGGCGCCCGACACAGACCCGCTGGCCGCGTCGGGCGGCGGCAAGAAGAATTCCGAGCCCAAGGCCGACTACACGCTGATGTGGAACGATTTCGACCATGAGGCGATCCTGCGTCCCGCCAGTTGCCTTGAACTCGGCAGCGGCGAGTTCACCCAGAGCGGGCTGCCCTCGAACGGCCCTTACGAACAGACGCCCCTGTTCATGTACTGGACCATCGACCGGTCGGTGATGGACTGGGGCTGGTGCCCCGAGGACGATACCGCGATCCAGTATGCCCAGAACGACGAGGCCGTGCTTGACGCTTTTGTCGACGCGATCCGGATGCATGACGGCACCGGGACCCATTATGCCATGAAATATGCCCTGGGGCTGCTCGACCCCAGCGCGAACGCGGCCTTCCGGCATCTGCAGGCCGAGGGTCTGGTGCCCGCCGACTTTGCCGACCGGCCGGCCGCCTGGGACGATGCCGAGACCGCGAAATACATCGTGCTGATGACCGATGGGGCGATCACCGAGCAGTATCGCCCGACGAACCCCGACGCGGCGGTCAATGCCACGGTCGAGCTTGAAAAACAGTCCGGTTCCAAGCGGCGCAAGACCACGACCGACGTCCAGAACGTGGCAAGCTTCTACGAGACCTGCACTCTGGCCAAGAAAAACGGCGTCGTGATCTTCACCATCGCCTACATGGCCTCCAGCGCCGCCAAGCAGCAGATGCAGACCTGCGCCTCGACGCCGCTGTATTTCTTCGACACCACCCCCGACAATATCGGCGAGGCGTTCTCGGCCATTGCGGGCAAGATCAACAAGCTGCGGCTGATCCAGTGAGGAAGGGGGCGATCATCCGCGCGCTCGGCCGTTTCGCCCGCCAACGGACGGGAAGCGTCACCGTCGAGATGGTGATCCTGTTTCCGATCCTGTTCATGGTGTTCCTGATGGCTTTCGAGCTGGGCATCCTGAACGTCCGGCAGATGGCGCTGGCGCGGGCTACCGATATCGTGGTGCGCGATGTGCGCCTCGGCACCGAAGGCACGCCCGATTTCGCGGCCTTCCGCAGCCGGATCTGCGAGGTGGCGACCATCATCCGCGATTGCGAGAACGTGATACGGATCGAGATGCAGTCGCTGCCGCCAGAGCGCTGGGCGACGATGACCGCGCCGCCCAAATGCATCGACCATGCCGAGACCATCGACGCCTCGCTCGACTTTAACCACGGGGTCGAGAACGAGCTGATGTTCATCCGGGTCTGTGCGCTGTTCGAGCCGATCTTTCCCGGCACCGGGCTGGGGCGAAAGCTGCCGAAGAATGCCGAAGGCGAATATGCGCTGATCGTCACCAGCGCCTTTGTCAACGAGCCCTCGATATGACCGGGCGGGCCGCCCGGCGCGCGGGCCGCTTCGCGCGCGCCGAGGCGGGCAGCATGACCGTCGAGTTCGTGCTGATCTTGCCGCTGCTTTTATGGGCGCTGGTCGCGCTGCATGTCTTCGTGGGCGCGTTCCAGTTGCGCAACACGGCGACCAAGGCGACCTATACGCTGGCCGACATGCTGTCGCGCCAGACCCAGCCTGTCGATCAGGCGTTTCTGGACGGGGCCGACAGCGTTCTGCAATTCCTGGCCGGGCCTTCGGCGCGGCTCAGGGTGACGGTGGTCCGCTGCACCGCCGATTGCGCCGATGATGCCACCCGCAGGCTTGCCATCGACTGGCCGGGCGCCACCGCGGGAATGCAGGCGATGACCGCGGCCGAGCTGGCGAGCGACGCCTATCGGGCGCGGATCCCGGCGATGGAGCTGGGCGACCGGATGATCCTTGTCGAGACCGAGTTCGATTACACCCCGATTGCCGATTACGGGCTGCCGTCGATGACCTTCGAGACGCTGATGGCGACGCCGCCCCGGTTCGCGCCGCAGCTCTGCTGGCAGAGCTGCGGCTGACCGGTCCGCGGCGCGAAGACGTCAGGGCGTCTTCGGCCGCGTCCCGGCTGTCGCGGAGGCGTGTCCGGGGCTCCGGTCGAACGCCGCCTGCCGCGGACCCGTCCCGGCCCCGGGGCCGGAGACCGGATCAGAAGGTTCTGGCCAGGGTCAGCTTGAAGGTCCGCCCCGGCGCGGGCCGGGTCGCCAGATGCGGAGTGTAGTCGAGATCGAAGGCGTTCTCGATCCCGGCGCGGATTTCCGTTCCCTTGAACAGGCCCTCCTGCGGCCGCCAGGTGGCGCGCAGGTTGTGGACGGTGCTGGAATCGGACGGCTTGTCCGACCGGTTCATTTCGGCGGCATGCGCCACCTCCCAGCTCAGGTCCAGCGTCTCGCCCCATCTTTTGCCCAGCGTCACGCGCAGATCGTCGGCCGGGGTGCCTTCCCAGTCATCCCTGATCCCGGGCGTGGTGTTTTCGCCCCGCGCGATATTCGCGTTGAAATCGACATAATGGCCCGAGGGCAGGCTGTAGGCGGCCTCGAGTTCCAGCCCCTTCATCCGCGCATCGGTGATCGGCACCATGGCGTCGGTGGTATAGGACGTGATGTCCCAGACCGTGGTGTGATAGGCGGTCGCCTTCAGCGCCAGATCGTCGCCCTCGGCAAAGACCGTGCCGCGGTCGAAGGACACGCCCAGTTCGTAGGTCCGGGCCTTTTCGCTGCGGGTCATGTAGGCGGGCGTGCCCAGATCGTCGATGATGGGCAGGTTCTCGGTATAGGCGGCGCTGCCGAAGACCGCCCATCCGTTGCCGAAGGCATAGCGTGCGGAGAGGCCCCCCATCAGCGCGTCATTGTCGTAATCGGCATAGCTGTCGCCGCCGATATCCTGGGTCTCGTAGCGCAGCGCCGGGGTCAGCGTCAGCCCGCCGAAGGACATGTCGTCGACCGCGAACAGCGCCCAGCGCTTGTCGGTGCCGCCCGGGGCGGAATTGGCATCGAGCCGTTCCTTGCGGACATATTCGACGCCCGTACGCAGGTCATGGCCGAGCTGGCCAGTCGCAAACAGCGCCTGGTTCTTGACCGTCAGTTTGGTCGTCTCGTAGCGGTGATCGGCATTGGTGGTGGGGAAACCGCCAGGCGGGAAGGGGAAGCCGCAAGCGCCACCTTCGCAGCTCGAACTGCCCGGCACGTAGTCCTGATCGATCTTCTGCTCGGCATAGCTGAGGGTGGCGGTCAGGTTGATCAGATCGTTGCCCGCCGGATTGAAGGCGTATTCCAGAATGGCGGTCTTCGACCGGGTCTTGCGGTCGACATTGCCGAACATGTCGGTGGTCGTTCCGAAGGTGTCGTAGGGCACGTCCTTCTCGTCCGAACTGGTGTCGGAATAGCTGAGCTTGACGGAATGCTCGCGCGCCTCGCCGAAGGTGTACTTGCCCTTCAGCATCCATGAGGGCAGGTCGAACCCTTCATCGCCGATGCCGTTTCCGTCGCCGTCCGTCTGTACGCCCTGGCTGCGATAGGTGTAGTTGCCGAGGAATTCGAGGTTCTCGTCGGGCTGCCAGGCCAGGATCGTCGACGACGCCCAGGCATCGCCATTGGTGCCGTATTGCAGGGTCTGACGCAGCTTGAAGCCGGGCTCGCCGCCGGTGAAATCCGAGGCGTCCTTGGTGTCCAGCCGGATCAGCCCGCCGATGATGCCCGACCCGTATTCGAAGGTGCCCGCCGTGCCGCGGATCACCGTCACCTGCTTGTAGAGCGCGGGGTCGGTGAAAAGCTGGGTGCCGATCCGGTACAGCTCTTCCGACCCCACGCTGGCCCCGTCGACCTGAATGGCGACCTTCTGGTCCGAGCCGTTGGTGGAGTTGGCGCCGAAGCCGCGGATGTTGATGCCCGAGCCTTGCGGCGTGGTGCCGTTGATCAGCGACACGCCCGGCACCGAATCGACCAGTTCGGCGATGGTCGTGGCCTGCCGGTCCTCGATTTCCTCCTCGTCGACCACCGTTTCCGAGATCGCGGTATCGGTGCGCACCTCGCGCTTGCTCTGGCCCAGCGTCACCGGGTCCAGGCTGAAGCTGTCCTGGGCCGCGGCAGGCCAGGCCAGGGCCATCGCTGTACCGCAGGCCAGAAAGCCTGCCGTCATATGTCGTGCCGTCATGTTCCATCCCCTTGTCAGGTCACGAAAGATTTCATGGCTGGCAAAGCGGCTGGCGCATGTCGCTTGGACATCCGCCGGCGGGGTCCCGCACGACGGTCTTGCATCGGGTATGAAATCTGATAGTTTCTGTCAACAATGAGGGTCACGGGAATGGCCCATGATATCCAGCAAGCTGCGCGCGCGCCCCGGGGCGGCGCCGTCAGGCCAGCCGCATCCATCAGGAACTTCGAAGGGAGCCTCCCATGGGAGACGGCAAGGCCGTGTCGCCGGACCGGATAAGGTCGATCCGGCAAGAGAAATCCACCGCCCGTGCCCGCGATCTGGCCGACAGTCTGGGCGTGGCCGAGGCCGAGCTGCTGGCAGCCGAAACCGGGCGGGGCGTGACCCGGATCGCGGCCCATCCCGACGCGCTGATGCCGGCGATGCCGGGGCTTGGCGAGGTGATGGCCCTGACCCGCAACGAAAGTGCAGTGATCGAGAAGGTCGGGACCTATGGCCCCTACACGCCCGGCGATCATGCCGCGATGGTGCTGAGCCCCGCGATCGACCTCAGGATCTTCCCCCGGCACTGGGTCCATGGCTTCGCGGTCGAGGAAACCCGGGGCGGCAAGGTGCGCCGCTCGATCCAGATCTTCGACGGGGCCGGGGACGCGGTCCACAAGATCCATCTGCGCGACGGCTCGTCGGCCGAGGCCTGGCAGTCGCTTGTCGATACCGTCCGGCTGGACGATCAGTCCGACCGGCTGACGCTTGACCCGCGCGCGCCCTCCGAGCCCGCCAAGGTGGATCGTGGCGCGGTCGAGACCCTGCGCGGACAGTGGGACCGGCTGACCGACACCCACCAGTTCCTGCAGATGGTGCGCAAGCTCAAGATGAACCGGCTTGGGGCCTACCGGATCGCGGGCGCGCCCTATGTCCGGCCGCTGGCGCCCGATTGCCTGCACGGGCTTCTGAACGCGGTGGCCGACGAGGCGCTGCCCTTCATGATGTTCGTCGGCAATCGCGGCTGCATCGAGATCCATTCCGGACCCATCGAGACCGTCAAGCCGACCGGCCCCTGGCTGAACATTCTCGATCCCGGCTTCAACCTGCATCTGCGCGCCGATCATGTGGCCGAGGTCTGGGCGGTGACGAAGCCGACCCGGCGCGGTCCGGCCCTGTCCGTCGAGGCGTTCGATGCCCAGGGCATGCTGATCCTGCAGGCCTTCGGCATGCGCGTGGGCGAGGTCGATCACACCGGCCCCTGGGGCGAGATCGTCGCGGCCCTGCCGGGGCTCGAGGTGGCGGCATGATCCGCCCGCTTGTCGCACTGACCCTTGCGGCGCTGGCCGCGCTGCCCGCGCAGGCGGCCGACCGGGTGGTGTCGCTGGGCGGCGCGGTCACCGAGATCGTCGCGGCGCTGGGCGAGGCCGACCGGCTGGTCGCGCGCGACACGACCTCGAGCTGGCCCGAGGCCGTGACGGCGCTGCCCGATGTGGGCTATGTCCGGCGTCTGTCGGCCGAGGGCGTTTTGTCGGTCGCGCCCGACCTGATCCTCGCCGAAGAGGGCGCCGGGCCGCCCGAGGCGGTCGATCTGCTGAAATCCGCCGCGATCCCCTTCGTCGTCGTGCCCGACGGCTATGACCGCGACGCGGTGGCCGCCAAGATCGAGGCCGTGGCCGGGGCTCTGGACGTGCCCGAGAAGGGCGCGGCGCTTGCCGCCGAAGTTGGCCGGGCGCTCGACGCGGCGGCGGCCGAGGCAGCCGAGGGGCCCGCCCGGCGCGTGCTGTTCGTGCTGTCGGTGCAGGGCGGGCGGCTTCTGGCCAGCGGGCGCGGCACCGCCGCCGATGGGATCATCCGGCTCGCGGGCGGGGTGAACGCGGTCGACGCGTTCGAAGGCTACAAGCCGTTGACCGACGAGGCCGTCGCCCAGGCCGCCCCCGAGGTGATCCTGATGATGGCGCGCGAGGGCGCCGAGGATCTGGCCGCCGAGGTGCTGGCGCTGCCCGCCGTCCGGACGACGCCCGCCGCCGCCAGCGGTGCGCTGGTCTCGATGGACGGGCTTTATTTGCTGGGCTTCGGGCCGCGCACGGCCCAGGCGGTGCGCGATCTTTCCGACGCGCTCGACCGCGCCGGGAGCTGAGCCGATGGTCGCGCTTCTGCACGAGGTCTCCGGCCCCGCCCCGCACTGGGACCGCACGCCGCGTGCCTGGCGGCTGACGGTGCTGCTGGTGCTGGCGCTGGCGGTCATGTCGGCGGCAAGCCTGGCCGTGGGTGCCGCGGGCACCTCGCCCTGGGCGGTGCTGGCCGACATCATGGCGGGGCGCGAGGTCGCGCTGGCCGACCGGGTCGTGCTGTTCGAGATCCGCCTGCCCCGGCTGGCCATGGGCGCGCTGGTCGGCGCGGCGCTGGCCGTGTCGGGTGCGGTGATGCAGGGGCTCTTTCGCAACCCGCTGGCCGATCCGGGGCTGGTCGGCGTCAGCGCGGGGGCGGGCCTCGGCGCCATTTCGGCCATCGTTCTGGGCGGCCTGTTGCCCGCCGGGATCGCGGGCGCGCTGGGCTATCACCTGGTGCCGGTGGCGGCTTTCGCGGGCGGCTGGGCCACGACGCTGGTGCTGTACGGCATCGCCACGCGGCGCGGGCAGACCTCGGTTGCGACCATGCTTCTGGGCGGCATCGCGCTGGGCGCGCTGGCGGGGGCGCTGTCCGGCATTCTCGTCTACATGGCCGACGATGCGCAGCTGCGCGATCTGACCTTCTGGGGGCTCGGCTCGCTGGCGGGCGCCACCTGGACCAAGCTTGCCGCCGCCGCGCCGCTGATGATCCTGGCGCTGGTGGCCGCGCCGATGCTGGGGCGGGGGCTGAACGGGCTGTCGCTGGGCGAGGCGGCCGCCGCCCATGTCGGCATCCCGGTGCAGCGGCTCAAGACCGTGGCGATCCTGACCGTGGCGGGCGCGACCGGCGCCGCGGTCGCGGTCAGCGGCGGCATCGGCTTCGTCGGCATCGTCGTGCCGCATCTTCTGCGCCTCGCGACCGGACCCGATCACCGGCCACTGCTGGTCAATGCCGCCCTTCTGGGCGCGGCGCTGCTGATCGGCGCGGACATGATCGCGCGCAGCCTGATCGCGCCGGCCGAGCTGCCCATCGGCATCGTCACCGCCATTCTCGGCGGGCCGGTCTTCCTCTGGATCCTGCTGCGCCGCCGCGGCCTGCTGGGGTTCTAGACAATGCTGGAGGCCACCGACATCACCGTCCGTCTGGGCCGCCGCGAGATCCTGACAGGGGTCGATTTCCGCGCGCAGCCCGGACAGATCACCGCCATTGTCGGCCCGAACGGTTCGGGCAAGACGACCCTCCTGCGAGCACTCACCGGTGAACTCTCCCATGACGGGCGGATCCGGCTGAACCACCACGATCCCGCCTCCCTTCGACCCTGGGTGCTCGCAGGCCTTCGGGGGGTGTTGCCGCAGGCCACGCCCATGGCCTTTCCCTTCACCGCCGCCGAGGTGGTCCGGCTGGGCCTGATGGGCGGCATCGAGGCGGCCGAGCCCGATCTGGTGCCGAAGGCGCTGGCGCGGGTCGGACTGGCGGGCTTCGAGCCGCGCCCCTATCAGGAGCTTTCGGGCGGAGAACAGCAGCGGGTGCAACTGGCCCGGGTTCTGGCCCAGGTCTGGCATCCGACCGCCCATGGCCAGCCGCGCTGGCTGTTTCTCGACGAACCGGTCTCGGCGCTCGATATCGGCCACCAGTTGCAGGTGATGCGGATCGTGCGCGATTTCGCCGATGCGGGCGGCGGCATCGTCGCCGTCATGCACGACCTGAACCTCACCGCGATGTTTGCCGACAGTGTGGCCTTGATGGCGGGCGGGCGGCTGATGGAGCAGGGGCCGCCCGCCACGGTGCTGCGCGACGACCTGCTCAGCCGCGCCTATCTGTGCCCGCTGCGCGTGAACGCGCTGCCCGTCAACGGCCCCTATCTTCTGCCCCAGGCCAGCGGCCCGATCGCCGCCGAATGACGCCCAATCACGGAGACACGTCCATGGACCTGACCGAAAAGACCGCCGCCATCGCGGAGTTTCTCGACAAGGGCGGCCCGGCGATCTGGGCCATCGCCGCACTGTCGGTCATGACGGTGGCGCTGATCCTGTGGAAGCTCTGGCGCCTCGCGCTGGCCGGGGCCTGGTCGCGGGCGGCGGCGAATGGCGCGGTCGCAAGCTGGCTCGAGGGCGATGTCTGGCGCGCCCGCAGCGCGCTTGAGGGGCGGCGGGGGCTGCGCGCGGTCGCGGTCCGGGCGGCGATCGAGGCGCGGCTCGACCCCGAGCTTGACGCCGCCACCGCCCGCGAAGAAGTCGCCCGCGTCGCCACGCGCGAGCTGACCCGCGCGCGGTCCGGGCTGCGCGCGCTTGACCTGATCGCCACCATCGCGCCGCTGATCGGTCTGCTGGGCACGGTTCTGGGCATGATCGCGGCCTTCAAGACCCTGCAGGAAACCGGCGCGCGCGCCGATCCCTCGGCGCTGGCGGGCGGCATCTGGGAGGCGCTTCTGACCACCGCGGCGGGCATGGCCGTGGCGATCCCGGCCTCGGTTGCCCTGTCCTGGTTCGAAAGCGTCACCGAAGCCGCGCGGGTCGATATCGAGGATGCGGCGACCCGGGTGCTGACCCGGGGTGGGCCGGGCCGGGCGGCGCTTCGGGCGGCGGCGGAATGAGCCTCGGTCTGGCCCCTCCGGCGGCCCGGCGACGGCCGAGCCTCACGCCGATGATCGACGTGGTGTTCCTGTTGCTGGTCTTCTTCATGCTGGCCGCCCGGATGGGGGCCGAGGTGGCGCTTCCGGTCGCGGGGGGCGCGGGCGGCACCGCCGAGTGGTCCGGTCCGCCCCGGCTGGTCGATATCCGCCCCGAGGCGCTGACGCTCAATGGGGTCGATACCCCGCTTGAGGGTCTGGCCGAGGCGCTGATGCCACTGGTCGAGGACCCGGCGGCCGACCCGGTCGTGCTGCGCCCGCGCGATGGTGCCGATCTGCAGCGCGTGATCGAGGTGATCGAGACGCTGTCGGCGGCGGGCTATACACAACCGATCCTGGTGGAGTAGCCCCATGCGCCTGACCCTGGCCGCCCCGCGCCCGGCGCGGGAAAGCGTGGTTCCGATGATCAACGTGGTGTTTCTGCTGCTGATCTTCTTCCTGATCGGCGCGCGGCTGGCGCCGCCCGACCCGATCGAGGTGCATCCGCCCGAGGCCGCATCGGACCGTCCGCCCGGGGGGATCGAGGCCTTGCTGATCGCCGCCGATGGCACGCTGGCCTATCGCGACGCGCGGGACGAAGACGTTTATCCGGCGTTGGCCGATGCCCCGCGCGAGGGGCCGCTGACGGTGCGCGCGGACCGCGCCGTTGACGGCGTGGCGGTCGCGCGGGTGCTGGCGCGGCTTGCGGCCGAGGGCGTGACCCCGGTCGAACTGGTGGCGGCCGCGCGCTGATCATGCGGGGCCTTCTCGAACTTCTGGCCTTCGGCGGCACGGCGCTGGTCTTGCACCTAGCGCTCTGGCCGCAAGACGAAACCGCGGGCGTCGAGTCCTCGGGCGGCGGCGGCGCCGATCTGGCGACGGTCGCCGCCTCCTCGGCCGCTATCGCCCGACAGGTGGCCGAGTGGGAGCGCCCGCCCGAGCCGGTCGCGCCCGCCGAGATCGCCCCCCCGCCGGTCGTCGAGCCGCCGCCCGAGGCCTTGCCCGAACTGGCCGCCCCCGAGGCCCCAATCCCCGAGGCCCCAATCCCCGTGCCCGACAGTCCCGCCTTGCCCCGCCTTGCCGCTCCGACGCCGCCCGATGTCGAGCTTGCCGCGCCCGAGCCGCCGCCGCGCCCTCCCAAGCCAGAGGTCAAGCCAGACCCCGCGCCCGAGGTCCCCGAGGTCCGGCAGGCCGAAGCCGACACGCCGCGCCCGGTCGAGCGGCCGGATCGCAAGCCCGCCCCGACACCCGCGCCGCAGCAGACGGCGCGCACCGAGGCCTCGCAAAGCTCGGTGGCGCAGCAGGCCCAGCGCGCGGTCGGGGCAGGGGGCACGGCGCGCGGGCAGGCCGGTCAGGCCAGTGCCGCGACCCGCGATCCGGGCCGGATCGCCTCGATGATGGCCCAATGGGGCGCCTCGATCCGGGCGCGCATCCAGCGCCGGGTGCCCGAAGGCGCGGGCCGAGGCGCGGCCCTGGTCGAACTGACGGTGTCGGCCCAGGGCACGCTGGTCGCGGTGCGGGTGGTCCGCTCGTCGGGCGACGCACGGCTCGACGGGCTGGCGCTGGCCGCGGTGCGCCAGGCGGGCCGCTTTCCGGCCGCGCCCGCGGAGCTGGGCCCCGGGGCGCGCAGCTTCAGCCTCGAGGTCCGCTCGCGCTGACGCGGGCCGGGGCTCAGCCCCAGGGGCCGCGCGGGGCGCGGCGGATCGTCGGGCGGGGACGGGGCGCGGGCGCAGGCATGGCCGAGCCCGCCATCTGCCGCAGCGCCGCGACCCGGTTCGCGGTGCTGGGATGGGTCGAGAACAGCTTGTCGCGGCCTTCGCCATGCAACGGGTTGATGATGAACATATGCGCGGTGGCCGGGTTGCGCTCGGCCGCGACATTGTCGATGCGCTGGGCCAGCGCCTCGATCCTGGTCAGGGCCGAGGCCAGCCACAGCGGCTGACCGCAGATCTCGGCGCCGATCCGGTCGGCCTCGTATTCCCGGCTGCGGCTGATCGCCATCTGGATCAGACCCGCAGCCATCGGCGCCAGCAGCGCCATGGCAATCGTCGCGACGATGCCGCCGCCGCCCTCGCGCCGCCCGCCGAAGAAGAAGGCGAAATTCGCCAGCATCGAGATCGCGCCCGCGAAGGTGGCGGTCACCGTCATGATCAGCGTGTCGCGGTTCTGGATATGCGCCAGCTCATGCGCCATCACGCCCGCGATTTCCTCGGGCGAAAGCCGGGCCAGCAGCCCGGTGGTCGCCGCCACGGCCGCGTTGTCGGGGCTGCGCCCTGTCGCGAAGGCATTGGGCTGGTCGCTGTCGATCAGGTAGACGCGCGGCACCGGCATCCCGGCGTCGCGTGCGAGCCCGGTCACGATCCGCTGCAATTCGGCGCCGTCCGGGCCGGTCGCGGGCCGGGCGTTGTTCATCCTCAACACCATGGAATCCGAGTTCCACCAGGTCATGAGGTTCATCGCGGCCGCCACCACGAGGGCGATCACCGCCCCCGAACTGCCCGCGATCATCGCCCCCACGCCCATGAAGACCGCCGTGAGGGCGGCCATCAGAAGTGCTGTCCGGAAGTATCCCATCATCGTCACGCCATGCTTCGGGAAAACCTGTCCGCGATATAGGCATGGCCGGGTGCGCCGCAAGCGGCAGGCCGGGCACTGTCGAGGCAGTGGGGTGTCAACAAATTGACAAAACTCCGTGCGGTCGCGTCACGCGTTTCACAATTCTTTCCGCGCTCCGGCGATCTCCCGTTCATTTTTTACAGGATTTGGTAAACAGGCGAGGATGAGGAGGCGGGCGGCCATCCCCGCCAGGGGCTTGACCGAGAGGAGGATACAGCATGACCGATATGATGAAACCCGGCGAGGCCGCTGCGGCGACCCATCCGCCGCAACCGGATTTTGTGTCCGGGGCGCATATCGATGCTGCGGCGTATGAGGCGATGTACCGTCAGTCGGTCGAGGACCCGGAAGGGTTCTGGGGCGAGCACGGCAAGCGGCTCGACTGGATCAAGCCCTATACCGAGGTCAAGAACACCAGCTTCAGGATGGGCGAGGTCGAGATCCACTGGTTCCGGGACGGCACGTTGAACGTGGCGGCGAACTGCATCGACCGGCACCTGAAGACCCGGGGCGACCAGACCGCGATCGTCTTCGTGCCCGACGACCCCGGCGACCCGGTC